>DIGE01000016.1 GCA_002419465.1 Geobacter sp. UBA5730
GATTGTCCCTACTGCCGTACCCTGCACCCCGAACTGGCCAAGCTGGAGAAGCTGATGCCGGACCTGGCGATCCATATCATGCTCTATCCGTTGCAGCAGCTGCATCCCCAGGCCTATGACAAGGCCCGAGTGGTTTTGTCGACCAAGAGCCGTTCCAATCTCGACAAGGCCTTTGAGGGAAAAGAGCTGCCCAGGCCCAATGCTGATGCCGGCAGGGCTGCGGTGGATGCCGTGATCAAGTTTGCCCAGCAACAGGGCGTTACCGCAACCCCCACCATCCTGTTGACTGATGGCACGGTGTATCAGGGGCAGCGGGATGCGGCAGCACTAAAGAAAGCACTTGAATAAGGGAAAGGTCATTGGGAATGCGAAAGATCATAGCTGTACTGATAGTTATTGCAGGTAGCACAATGGTCGGTAGTGTGTCTGCAAAGTCGCCGAATGGCAGGGATGCATGTGTTGGCCAAGACTGTACCAAGTGTCACACCTTGAGCTCGAAAGAAGCAGGTGAACTGTTGCGGCCCCTGAATGTAACCATTCAATCGATAAAACCGGCTCCCGTACTCGGCATGTTCGAGGTGTTGGCCTATCGTGCTGATCAGCAGGGCGTTATTTATGTTGATTTTGCGAAAAAACATATCATGCAGGGGGTTGTCGTTAAGATTGCGGGTATGGAAGCCATTACTGCCCACACCAAGGAACCGCCGCAACTGGAGAAGGTTTCTGTTATTGATCCCAAAAAAGTGCCGTTGCAGCACTCCGTGGTTATGGGGAGTCCCAACGCTGCGAAAAAACTGATTGTCTTCACCGATCCTGATTGTCCCTACTGCCGCACCCTCCACGCTGAACTCATTAAACTTGAAAAAATAGCGCCTGATGTTGCCATTCATATCATGTTGTATCCCTTGCCAATGCATCCCCAGGCCTATGACAAAGCCCGCCTGCTGGTTGCAAGGAAGGATAAACAACTGCTGAATCAGGCGTTTGAAGGCAAAGATATTCCTCGGCCAATGGTAGATGAAGGCAAAGCTGCCATTGACGCTATTCAGGGGTTTGCCCAAAAACATGGTCTGACCGGTACGCCAACGCTGGTGATGCCTGATGGGAAGCTTGTGGTGGGCGTTCGTGACGCAGAGAGTCTGAAAAAACTCGTAGCAGGCCAGTAGCTTTGTGTAAAGGAGAAGCGGTGATGAAATCTCTACAGCGAAAAATCGTGGTGGTTCTTGCAGCGCTGCTGCTGTCAGCAGGTATCGGCCATGCTGCCCATATGTACTACATTGGTGTTGTCACATCACTTTTCAGTAATCAGCTGACAATGCATGACAAAAAATATCTCATCTCGCCTAAAATCAAGGTAATTTTGCGGGTGGTGGGCAGTAACGGCGCCATTCATGAAAAATCAGGCAGGCTTTCTGATATCAGTACAGGCAACAAGATCACCATCAAGGTTATAAACGGTGAAGTAACCGAGATTGAAAAACAGGTGTCGAGGTGAGAGCCATGAAAACCCCAATGAGCCTTTCTGTAAACCTGCTGCGAAGCGGTCTTCTTCTCTCACTCTTCGTGGTCATGTCTGCAAGGCCGGTTATGGCTGCAACGGCCCCCATGCAGAATTATTGCGTCAAGCCACCCTTTATCACTCAATCGGTGCCTCCCATGGTCATGTTTGAGGTGGGACGTGACCATAAGCTGTATTACGAGGCGTACAACGATGGGGTTGACCTTGACGGGGATGGCCGCATCGATCGCACCTACGACCACTCCATCGAGTATTATGGCTATTTTAACCCTTATAAATGCTATGCACCTTCCAGTGGTTCAGCAAGCGGTGATTATTTTACCCCGGTGGCAACCAACACCGACCGTTTTTGTAGCTCAGGCCAGTGGGGCGGCAACATCCTGAACTGGATGGCCATGTCCCGTATGGATGTGCTCAGGAAGGTCATGTACGGTGGGCAACGTTCGGCAGAAACCCCCCGAATATTATTAAATCGCGCCTATATCCCCCAGGATGCCCATAGCTGGGGCAAGGAGTACACCGGCAAGCTCTGCTATAACTCCACCAGTGGCACCTATAAGACCATGTGTTATGCGGATGGCGATTGTGACACAGGCTCTGCCTGTACCGACAAGTCGGTCAGTCTGCTGGGCATGGCAGCGCCGACCGGCGCTCTCAACTGCACCGGCTTAACGCCCAGTTGGGGTACGGCATCCTTGGGTGAAAAGAAGTTGCTGGTGGTTCGTTATCCAAACGATGATGGTCATATTGGTACAAACCATGATGATATCATGGACGCCTTTGATACAACTCAGTTTTATTCAGGGTTTTCTCCGCAATATGTGACCGACTTCAGTGATTCGATCTTTGATACCTCGGTAAGTCATGGTGATGAATATGCTCAGATAGTAGTTTCTGAATTCTTGGTGGGCAGTACAGAGGGGGGTGTCTGGTCCTTTGCCATTGATAGTGATGATGGCGCTGAGCTGGTGATCAAGACATCAGCTGCTTCACCAACGATAGTTAACCCGAACGATACATATCCGACGGATACAAAGCCTTGGGTCGCCTACTACGGCTCACACAGCGCAGCCGGCAACCAAAGTCATTATGGTACATTCACACTTACTGCAGGCATGTGGTACCGCATGATTGTACGGCACGCTGAGAACACTGGTCAAGACGGTGTCAAGGTCTGGTTTAAAAAACCAGGCGCAACAAGTTGGACGACTTACGGCTATCGAAATGGCACCCCCAAGCTGACGGTGCGGGCCCCCGACATCGTGGTGGGCAACAACGACTGTACCCTGAAGAGTGATACTTTTCTTGTAACGGGCTACCCTGCAGATACCGGTGCCGCTATCAGCCCCCCGGCCCGGCACCTGGTTTGTAATACCACCCTGTCAGATGGTGGTGTGCCTATTCTGCGCTTGCTCAAGGACTCGAACCACCGCATCTGGGAATGGGCATCCAAAGAGCGTCCAGTCTGTGGCGAAACCTTTACCGACGGGACCAGTGCCGTAACAAATCGTACTGACTATACGGTGCAGGTTGAGGTCTGTAAGGCAGGTGTGGGCACCTTGAGTATGGATGACCGCTTCGAGCGTTGCCGTAGCTACGGCGGTACCTTTGATGTCAGCACACGTACCTATTCCGGCGGCAGCTATGTCCCGGTGGGCCTGTTCCAGAAATATGGCGAGGTAGAATTTGACGATGCCGGCGACGAAGTGAAGGTCTGCTCGAAAAGCATGGGCAAGACCTGTAATGGCGACAACGATTGCGGAGACGGTGAAGGGTTGTGCTTTACCAAGGCTCCCATGTACTTTGGCCTGTTTACCACGTCGTACACCAAGAATACCTCCGGCGGGGTGCTGCGCAAAAATCCGGGCCCGGTGTTTGACGAGGTGAATAATAATGACGGCAAGATGCAGACCTCGGAAAACGAGCGGGGCAACCTGATCACAAGCCTCAATCGTATGAAAGTGATTGATTTTGACTACGGCGATCATGCCTACGACAATTGCGGGTGGATTACAAACCGGGCGATGTATCAGGGGACTGATGAGACTAAGGTCGAGTGCAAGATGTGGGGCAACCCGATCGCCGAGATGATGTATGAATCGCTGCGTTATTTTGCCGGCAAAGGAACAACGGATGGAGGGGGGGCGACGCCTGAATTTGATTATTCTACAACTGCCGATTCCGGACTCTCCCTATCGAAACCTAAGTGGGGATATAATAAAGGTTCTGTCTACTACAAACCCTTTGAAATCTATCCCACCTGCTCGCAACCGTTCATGCTGATCCTGAGCGATGTCAACACCAGTTTTGACGCAGATCAGATCCCCGGCAGTCTGTATGCCAAACCCGACGGCACGTTCTTTGCCGAGGATGCTGCCACGCCCCAACTTGGTCTGGGCACGGTAACCGACGGCAAGTCGTTGCTGAATCAGTTGACCGATTACATCGGCCAGATCGAGGGGGTGAACGGCAATGGCTGGTTCATTGGCGAAAGCGGCGGTTCCACCGACTTTATCTGCTCGGCAAAGACGGTTGCCAACCTCAGCGCAGCACGGGGGATGTGCCCGGAAGAACCCACCAAGCTTGGCTCCTACTATGCCGCTGCCCTGGCCTATTACGGCAAGACGCAGTTTTCGGCTAAAACCGGTTATGGCGCTCTCTCCACCTTTGTGGTTGCCATGTCATCACCCTTTGCTGATATCAAGGTCAAGGCCGGCAGTGGCTATGTGAACGTGGTGCCGTTTGGCAAGTCGGTCTACGGTGGCGGGGTTGACAAGTGCCTGGATTCAGCCACCAGCGGCTGTACCTTGACCACCGATGCCAGTGGTAGCAAAAAAATAACCGGCTGTTCTTCAACACCCGGTGCGTCGTTCTGCCCCACCAACAGTCTGGTGGACTTTTATATGGATGATATGAAGTACGACGCCAGCAACAACATCATCTATGCCAAGTTCAGGATCAATTTTGAGGATGTGGAGCAGGGGGCCGACCATGACATGGACGCCATCGCCTCCTATGAACTCTGCACCCAGGCGGCTGCCACCGCCAACTATGGCAGCTGTACCGGCACCATCTCAGGCTTGCAGATCAAGGTAAAATCCGAATACGCAGCTGGTGGCATTGCCCAGTTGCTCGGTTTTATTGTCTCCGGAACCACTGAGGATGGTCCCTACCTTGTCATCAAGGATGTTGACACGGGGGATGGAGCGATTTCCGGTCTGCCGATCGAGTGGAACAAAACATTTTCGGTTTCAGGAAGCACCACCGGCAATTATCTGAAAAACCCGCTCTGGTACGCTGCCAAGTGGGGCGGTTTTACCGGGTCTACCTACCCGCAAACAACGGACCAGTGGGACAAGAACAGCGACGGTACGCCCGATACCTACTTCCCGGTCAGTAACCCGTTACAGCTGGATGAACAGCTGGAAAAGGCGCTCAACGCGATCCTTACAAGGGTTGCCTCGGGTACGGCTGCGTCAATCCTTAACAGCAGCGAAGGCAGCGGCGCCAGTCTATTGCAGGCAGTGTTCTACCCCAAAAAACCTTTTGACGACGGTACTGAGGCCAGCTGGATTGGCGAGATGCAGAACCTCTGGTTCTATCTGGACCCTTATCTGCAAAGCACCTCCATTCGGGTTGATACCGTGGCAGACAACAAGCTGAGCCTGCTACAGGACTATGTTGCCGCTTTCTATTTCGACACAAATCAGTCGCAAACCCTGGTCCGCTTGTTGAAGGACACCACTGGCAACGGCAGCACCTTGACCTTGATCGGCAACTCTTTCAGCCCTGATGATACAACCAACGTCAAGAGCCTCTGGCGAGCCGGGCGTAAGTTGTGGAGCAGGAATCTCAGCACTCTCGACCGCAAAATTTTGACGCGGACCGGGCTGGCTACCTTCGATGCAGCGTCGACGGGACTTTCTCTGTTTGACGTCAGCCTGCAGGCTGATCCGACCATCCAAACCTACCTGCAGGCTGCCGATACCACAGAAGCGGGCAAGATTATTCAGTACATCCGGGGCATAGACCAGCCAGATTACCGTAATCGGACGGTTACCATAATAAACAATACTACTGGCGTCCATGAATCCGGTACTTGGCGTTTGGGTGATATTATCAACTCTACCCCCAAGATTCAGGCCAATGCGGGGTTGAATTCCTACGACAAGTCATCGCCCACCGGCTATGCCGACGGCTCATACGACAAGTTCATTTCTTCCAATGATTATAAAAACCGTGGCATGGTATATGTCGGGGCTAATGATGGTATGTTGCACGCCTTCAGGATGGGTGTGCTGCAGGAGCTGACCGACCCCTGTCGTGCCACTGGCGCTAACCCGGCTACCTGTGCCGCAGACAAGGCCCAGATCAATAATTACGATACCATCAGCACGTCACCTGTGCTTAATTCGAGGAATGGGGTTAACGCCGGTACCAAGGCCACAACGGGTGACGACCTGGGTCGTGAAGAATGGGCCTTTATCCCCTCGCACATGCTGCCGTACCTGAAATACCTGGCTGATCCTGATTATCCGCATCTCTTCTATGTGGATGGCCCTTCGCTGGTGATTGACGCCTCAATCAACAAAAATTCTGACTGCACACAGACCAACTACTGGGATTGTGCCAAACAGACCAGGTTCAGGACTGACTATGGCACCAACAACCTTGATCTGACCAAAACCAGTTGGCGCACCATCCTGATCGGCAGCACCGGCACCGGTGGCGCCAGCCGGAACAGCACGGCCACCTGTACCACCGACCCAGGCACCAACTGTGTCAAGACACCGGTGGACGGCCTGGGCTATTCAACCTACTTCGCCCTGGATGTTACCAACCCCAACCATCCCAAGTACCTGTGGGAGTTTGCCGGTGATAAGAATGAGTTCGGCGTGGCTACGAACGGTAATTTAGGGTTTGCCACCTCCGGGCCGGTGATCGTCAGAACAGGTGAAAAGGACAAGAACGGCCGTTGGTTTGCCGTGTTCGGCTCAGGCCCCACCGGTCCGATCGACATCACGAGCCATCAGTTTATGGGGTACTCGGATCAAAATCTGAAACTGTTTGTGGTGGACCTGGCAACCGGCAGCCTGGTGCGCACCATCGATACCGGTATTGCCAAAGCCTTTGCCGGTTCATTGTCCAACGGCGCCATCGATACCGATCGTTCAAAGCCTTGGTTCGAAGGCTATTATAAAGACGACGCCCTTTATTTGGGGTACGTGCAATACTTTGAAGGTACGACCAAGGTTGATTACGATGGCGAAACTGACAAGACATGGACCCGTGGCGGGGTCTATCGTGTCATCACCAAAGAGGATAGCAACCCTGCCAACTGGGTAGGCAGTACGGTGATTGACGGCATCGGGCCGGTCACCACGGCAATTGCAAAGTTGCAGGACCGCTCCAGTGGTAAACTGTGGTTGTATTTCGGCACTGGACGGTATTTTTATAAGTTGCCCACAGGCACTGATGACCCTGACAACCAACGTAGGTTGTACGGTATACAAGAACCCTGTTATCAGGGTAATGACATCAGTCCGAGCTGCACGACAGCCTATGCAGGGACAATTAAAGACCAGACCACCACCATTGATGAGGTGCTGGGTGTGACCGATAACGGTTGGTACGTGGATCTGGACGCAAAGTCCGGCAACGATTCTGCTGAACGGTTGATCACCGACCCGGTGGCCTCGCCGGCCGGGGCCGTGTTCTTTACGACTTTCAAGCCGACCAATGACGTCTGCAGCTTTGGAGGCACCTCCTTCATCTGGGCGGTTGATTATGCAACCGGCGGAGTTCCAAGGTCCAGCGCCATGGCTGGTAAGGTGATGATCCAGGTGTCAACCGGCGCCTTTGCCGAGGTTTCACTCTCATCGCAGATGCAGGCCAAGGGCGGACGGCGCTCGACCGATGGCATTCAGGGTGTGCCGCCCAAGGCCCAGGGCTTGTCCTTGATGTCGCCACCCAAGCCGGTCAAAAAGATTCTGCAGATTCATGAAAAATAGCAGCGTATCGCAGGGCGCTCGGTTTTCGGGCGCCCTGCAAAGGTACTGGCGGGGGTGCTTATGAAGTCAAATCACGGCTTTTCACTGATAGAACTAATTGTTATTATGGTAATAATTGGTATTCTGGCCACGATTGCAGCATTAAACTTCAGTCAATGGCAACGTAAATATGCGATTGAAGGGCAGGTAAAAGAGATGCTGGCCGATCTCAGCAACGTGCGGATGCAGGCTATTCAAACCAAACGGGAACACCGGGTTTTTCTGAACCCGCAGGCCTACACCACCGTTCGTTATGAAGACACCGAGGCAGAGGTTGTCAGAATTGAACCCACAGACGCTGCATCGGGCGGGCAGGTGGTGACGTCTGCGGGGCAGACCATTGCCGACCGCCAGTTTCGTCGAGCATTACGATTCGGTATTCAGCAGTACACGGCGGGAGTAGTCACACCATTCGACAATACCCCCATCATTATAAATAATCGTGGCTATGCAACCACACGCATGACTATTGCGGTAGCGTTTGGTGATACAAGCGGTCCGGCCTATGATTGTCTGGTTATAGCTGATGCGCGGGTCAACATCGGGAGGATCAATACCAATGACAACACCTGCCAGTTGCAATAAGTCAGGTTTTACGCTGCTTGAGGTGCTGGTGGCGGTGGTTATTCTCACCGTCGGCCTGCTGGGCTTGATGCAGACGGTCATCTATGCGCTTAATCACAACCTCACCACTCAATTGCGCCAGGAAGCCACTTTGGTGGCTGATCAGGTGCTGTCGCTGGAGAAGGCCAAGCCGTATACCGACATTACGGCCCCTCCTTTCGATGATTCGATTGCAGATTTTAATGCACTGCCCACCGAGGTTACCAACTCAACCGTGGACCGGTTGGTGAACGGATCGAACAAGACCTTTACGGTTGTTGAAACCGTCAGGAGCCCGACGCCGCAGTCAAAGAGTATCGAAATAGCCGTCAGTTGGGTCCATAAGCAGATCACCTATACCCACTCAGTTGCTTCACTAGTAACCGACACGGTCCAGTAGATGAGAACGGGGGCGCTCATCATGCACTATGGTAAAAAAGGATTCACGCTGGTTGAGATGATCATTGTAATGGCGATGTTTATGCTGGTGATCATGGCGGCATCCAGCTCTTTCAATGTGCTCTTGACGCAAATGACCAAGCTGACCAAGACAGAGGAAAGCAACATTGAAGGGGTGGTGGGCCTGGAGATGCTGCGCCACGATCTGCAACAGGTCGGGTTTGGTCTGCCGGATGCCTACATGGAGGCGGCACCGCCCGCCTATGGAGAGGCCTCCATCGATCCGGCTGACGACTACAACGATGCCCCCAGCGGCTTGCCGAGGGCCGTGGTGGCGGGTAATGATTTGCTGGCCGGGGCGGAGGTCGCAGATGCGGTTGACGGGGTGACCTATGAGCTGTTAGCCGGCACCGATTACCTGGCCCTCAAGGGGACCACCCTGGGGATGAACGAAACCGCCCAGAAGTGGACCTATTTGCCGTTTGACAGCGGCATCACCGGTCTGAAAAAACCCCGCATCTGGACTGAGGCGTACCTGAATCTGGTGAAAGATGACAGGGTGGTCGTGGTTAAAAAGACGGTTGTCAAATCCCGAATCGTTAATCAGATGATTTATGAGCCCACTACGCCTGATACCTACTGGGCTACGTTTGATCCGGTCGGTCTTGCACCTGTGTTTGCACCAACCTTGCCTGAAGAGGTCTATTATATTTATGGCATAGGAGGCAAGGACAACAATACGGGTTTAAGCATGCCGTTCAACCGGTCAGATTATTTTGTTGCCAGACCTGATGTTTCAGACCGGATGCCTTTGTACTGTGCCCCCAATACAGGCATCTTGTACAAAGCGCGGGTGACCCACAACGAAACGGCTTCAACCGGCTATGCTAGCGGGGCACTGCAGCCGATGCCGCTCTTGGATTGCGTGGCTGACATGCAGCTGGTGTTCGGTTGGGATCTGACCGATGGTATGGGCAATCAGGGACGCGATGGACTCATTGACACCTGGTCCACCCCGGAAGGAGTTACGGTTGCGGCCGCGGGTGCGACTCCGCCTGCTACTCAAGCACAGGTACAGACCGCACTGGCAAACAGCGATCCAGATATTTTGTTGCGTGACAGTCTCAAGGTGGTGAAGGTATACCTGCTGGCCCAGGTTGGCAGAAGAGACGGCAACTACACATTTGTGGGTAGTGATGAAGCTGGTCAACCCCAACGAATTTTTGTTGGTAATCCCCTCGACGGTTTTGTAGCACACAGGTATGATCTGACGGCGGTTCAGCGCAACTACCGCTGGAAGGTTTATCAACTTGCAGTGCGGCCGAAGAACCTGGAGAGCAACCAATAGGACAATGGTGCTGATATGAAGAACTTTATGAAAAACCGTCAGGGGATCGCTTTGGTAACATCACTCATGCTGACCTTGATCTCGCTGACCATCGTGATGGCGGTCATGTATATGATCACCCAGAGTGTGCAGCAGTCGGGCATGGTGAAACGGTATAAAACCGCCCTGGAAGCCTCCTATGGCGGCACTGATATCATGATGAAAGAGCTGATTCCTGAAATCCTGAAAAACGCCGAATCTGCCACGCTGTTTGCCGATCTTGAGGACAAATATTCGTTGATCAGTCTGGTGGTAAATCCTGATGCGGATATGCGATCATGCTTTCAACGTAAACTAATCCTGCAGGTATCAGAGTGGCAGGATGACAAATGCGTTGCCGCAAACCTGTCGGTGAATCCCAAGGAGCTTCCAGATCTGCAGTTTAATATGCAGGCGATGAGCGGCGCCCCCTATACCGTCTATGCTAAGATCGTCGATACCCTCAAGGGCAACACTGATATGAGTGGCCTCCAACTTGAAGGCGCCGGGGTGGCCGAAACCACGGTGGTTGTTACGCCCCAAAACATTCCGTATGTCTATCGCATGGAGATCCAGGCGGAACGGTCGACAAACGCAGTGGAACAAGGCAACATGACCGTGGTGTACGCCTACTGAAAAGCCGTTTGTTAACTATATATAGTACAACCCATAGGCCGATACCACATAACTTGGTATCGGTTTATTTATTTGTATATAATTTAACAAAATTTATTGACAATGCCGTGAATTGCAGTAAATAGGGTGACAGTTATTATACTGTGCGGGAAAGCCTATGAAAATGCGAAATAAGGTACGGGAACTGCGTGAAAAAAAATTGATGAGCAAGTCCGAGCTTGCCCGCAAGGCAGGGGTTTCGGTTGTTACCATTGACAGGGTTGAGAAGGGTGAGGCATGCCGTCTTGAGACGATGCGCAAGATTATTCTGGCGCTCGGCTTCACACTGGAAGATCGGGATATGATCTTTCAAGAACAGGGGTGACAGGTACGAGCCATGTTTGGATTGTTTAACAAAAAAAAGGATCTGGTCGGAATTGACATTGGCTCCAGCTCGGTCAAGCTGGTGCAGCTTTGGCAGGCTAAGGACGGCTACCACCTGCAGAATGTTGGTATTGTGCCGTTACCGCCTGAGGCGATTGTTGACAACAGCCTGATGGACACCGCCACGGTGGTGGACGCCGTCAGGAACCTGATTGACAGTCTGGGGATCAAGACCAGGGATGCAGCCTGCTCTATCTCGGGTAATGCGGTGATCATCCGTAAAATTCTGCTGGCCACCATGACCAGTGAAGAGCTGGAAGATCAGATCGGCTGGGAGGCTGAACAGTACATACCGTTCGATATCAAGGACGTGCATGTGGATTTTCAGATCCTTGGTCCTGATCAGGTTGATCCGAACAAGATGCAGGTGCTGTTGGTTGCCAGCAAAAAGGATATCATTAACGATTATGTGTCGGTGTTTGCGGATGCCGGGATGAGCCTGTCCGTAATGGACGTGGATGGCTTTGCCGTGCAGAATGCCTGGGAGCTGGGAAGTACGGCTTCCGCCGAGGAATCGTTGGCTTTGATCAATATCGGCGCCAGCATCATGAATATCAATGTCGTCAAGGGTGATACCTCCTTGTTCACCCGCGATGTGCAGATGGGTGGCAATCTGTACACCGAAGAGATTCAGAAGCAGTTGGGGGTCAGTGCTGAAGAAGCTGAATCGCTGAAAAAGCTGGCGCCTGAATCTGCTCAGCAACCTCTGCGTGAGGTGATAGCACGGGTAAACGATGCCATTTCACAGGAAATCAGACGATCCATCGATTTTTATAACGCTTCAGCAGCCAACGACGAGCGGGTAACCGCAGTAAGAATCAGTGGCGGCTGTTCAAAGGTGCAAGGGCTGCGTGGAGCAGTCAAGGAACGCCTCGGCATGGAGGTTGAAGCTTTAAACCCCTTTGCTGCCATAAAATATAACGAGAAGGATTTCGATCCGGAGTACTTACAGGAGATAGCCCCTTTGATGGCGGTTGGCGTGGGGCTGGCCATACGGAGGGTCGGGGATAAATGATCAGAATAAACTTACTCCCGGTTCGCGCCGCAAAAAAGAAGGAATCCGTACTCCAACAGCTGGCCATATTTGGGATTGGTTTTGGGCTGGTGCTGGCGGTGGTTCTGATTATGTTCTTTGTGAGGCTGGGGCAAATATCCGGTGCCAAGAAGGACATAACTGCGGCTAATGCGAAGATCAGTGAACTCAAAGCCAAAATCGGCAAACTTGATGAAATCAAGAAGCTGAAGGATGAGGTCAAGAAGAAGCTGGATGTGCTGGCAGAGCTCCGCAAAAATAAAGCAGGACCTGCCAAGCGATTGGCAACCCTGAGTGATTCAGCACCTGATCAGTTATGGCTTGAATCATACAAGGAGTCCGGAGATACCATCAAGATTGCCGGTCTGGCCATGAATGAGGAGTTGATTGCCCAGTTTATTCGTGCGCTTGAGTCTTCCACTGACTACGAACGTGTTGAGTTGGTTGTCTCTGAACAGAAAGATTTAGGCGGAACAAAGCTGAAGCGTTTTGAGCTTACCTCTGCGCTTGAGCGGACCAAGCCGCCTGAATCGGCTCCTGCGACACCTGTAGCGAAAAAGTAGCCTAGCTCATTTAAAGAAAAGGGTTCGTCCATGGATCCAAGACTAGAAAAAGTACTTAAACTGCCCACAAAACAAAAGATTGGCATCATGGCGCTGATTCTTGTTTTGGAAGCGGCTGCCCTGGTCTGGTTTTTGTATTTGCCCCGCCACAAAGAGCTGACAGCCTTGCGGACACAGCTCACAACGCTCCAGGGCGAGGTGGCGGAAAAAACAAAAATCGCCAATAATCTGCCGAAAATAAAAAAAGAATTTGACGAGTTGAATGTTGAGCTGGCCAGAGCCTTGACCGAACTTCCCAACTCCAAGGAGATACCGTCACTGCTCACCAGTATTACGTCATTGGGCAAGAATGCCGGGTTGGATTTTTTGATCTTCAAGCCGAAACCAGAGCTGCCCAAGGATTTCTACGCTGAAGTACCGGTTGATATTGTCATTGCAGGTTCCTATTTCAGTGTAGCGAACTTTTATGCAGCTGTAGCAAATCTGCCGCGCATTGTGAACATCACCAATGTCGATTTTGCCGAGGTTAAGAACGTCAACAACCGTATGATGACCAAGGTGAACTGCCTGGCTACTACCTTCCGGTTCCTCGACAAGAAAGAGATCAAGGATGATAAGAAAAAGCCTGCACCTAAGAAAAAGTAATATTGGACATGCTGTTTTGTTGAGTTGTTCACTGGCTGCACTGGTTGGCTGTGACAGTTTCAGCAAAAAATCAGCCGCCCCTGCTGTTCAAGCCAAGGTTGCGCCTGTCAAGGCGGTAGCGACTCCTCTGCCGCCTGCTGTGCAAAAGCAGGTAAGCTCGGTCGGGTTACCCCCTGCCCAGACTAATCAGTTCGATTTCAGTTCTAAAAAGGATCCGTTCAAGCCTTTTGTAGTAGTTGATAAGTCCGGTGCAAAAGGCAAGAAGGTTATTGGCAAGGATGTTTTGCCGATACACAGCTTTGACGTGTCTCAGTTCCGTCTCGTTGGGATGGTCGCTGATCCCAGAGGCAACAAGGCGATGGTGGTTGATCCATCGGGCAAGGCCTATGTGCTGAGACTGGGGATGACCATCGGTAAAAATGAAGGCAAGATTACCACGATAGGCTCCGGCGGCATCGATGTTGTCGAGCAGTTCCGGGATGAAAATGGCAAACTACGTAAAGAGACGATACGAATTCCCTTGCTGAGGAAACCGTAAGGAGCGCCCCCGATGAAATTTTCAAAATGCTTACAGGCTCTATGTACGACAGTAGCGTTGGCAGTAGTTGCTGTAACGGTTCCGCTTGATTGTGTGTCTGCTGCCGTTCCGCAGACACTAACGAGTATCAAGCCACAGACAACTATTGAGTCTGTACGGGTTGTTGGTGAAGGAGCTGCGGCTGAGCTGATTATCACAAGTTCAACTACGCTCAAGTACACCAGCTATAAGGCTATCGCACCGGTCAGATTTGTCGTTGACTTTTCACAGGCCGTGCCGGTTGATGGTTTAGGTGCCTTATTTGCCGGTAGAGGTGCTGTCAAGCAAGTAACGGTGAAACGTTATGATACGGAGGCTGGTAGCCTGACCAGGATGGAAGTTGAGCTGGTGCAGGATACTGAGGCTGTTATAACGCCTGTTGCTGGTATGCCAAATACCCTGCGAATCAGCTTTCCTGGTTACCATGCACCAGCAGCAGAAGTAGTTGCCGATGTTCAGCAGCCTGTAGCCGCCGCAACGAGTGCACAGTCGCCGCTAGGCTCAACAACCAGCCCCACCGTCACCGGTGTTGTTGCTCGTGGTGATCTTGTTCAGATTCAGGTTGACGGTCCGGTAACCAGTTTTAAAACCTTTCGGCTTAACAAGCCGGAACGTGTGATTGTTGATCTGGCCGGGGCAAAAGCAGTGTCAGACCTTAAGATTGTTCTGCTGAATGCTGCCGGCATTGCCACGGCACGTATTGGCAGCTCTGCTGATAAGGTCAGGGTCGTCTTGGACGCAGCACAAAAAGGTCTGCCTGACGCAACCGTTGAAAAAAACGACGCTGGTGTGGCAGTAAGTTTTAATGGCCCAATTGTTGGTCAACAAAAAGCCGCTTCTGTCCAGCCGAGTCCGAGTGCAACGGTAAAATCATCCTCAAGTTCACCTGCATTGTCAGGCAAAGCTCTGATTGCGGCGATAGATTTTCAGGCCATGGACACCTTGTCTCGCGTTACGGTTAAGGTCAGTGGTGATTTTACTGTCGAGACACCGATCAAGACAGCGGGTTTCGTATCCTTCAAGATTGTAAACGCCATACTGCCGAATAGCCTCCAACGGTCTCTTGAGGCTCGTGAATTCAGGAGCCCGGTGTTGCGTGTTACGCCGATACAGGTTGGAAGCAAAAAAGGTGAAGATACCGTCATTCGTGTTGCCATGCGGTCAGATGCAGATTTCACCCTGCGGAAAGAGGCTGACATGGTGTACCTTGAGTTCAGCCACGCCAATCTGCCTGCCGCTCAAGCGGCTGGCAGCGGTGCCAAGGCTGCGCAAGCTCCCAAGACTGCCGCAACCGAGGTAGCGGCTGTTGAACAACAGTTGACCCAACCGGTTGCAGTTGGAGGTAAACGGGTCTACACGGGGCGCAAGGTCACCCTCGAATTTGCTGATGCAGAAGTTCGCAAGATATTCCAGTTGCTCTCCGAGGTCAGTAATAAAAACTTCGTACTTGGCGACGAGGTTACCGGTGCAATCAGCCTTAAATTGGTGAACGTGCCTTGGGACCAAGCGCTTGATATCATTCTTGACACCAAAGGCCTTGATAAGCGTGAGGAAGGAAATATCATCCTTGTGCGCGGGAAAGGCAAATTCAAGTCGCTTTTGGATGAGGAACTTGAAATTCGTAAAGCGGCCCTGAAAAATGAGCCACTGGAAACAAAGATGTTTGATGTAAACTATGCCGACCTTGCAGGGATTGTTACCCAATTTAATGCACTCAAGACAGATCGTGGCATCATTACTTCAGACGTGCGCACCAACAAGGTTATTGTCAAGGATGTCACGACTGCCCTTGACGATATGGGGCTGCTCCTGAAGAATCTGGATGTGCCTGAAAAACAGGTCATGATAGAAGCACGCATTATTGAAGCCTCTACCAGCTTTACAAAGTCACTCGGCATTCACTGGGGGCTCCGCACCGACCCGAACATCGGTGGTGGATTGGGCATCGCCAGTATGGATTCCTCCTTTGGTGGCTTGACCAACACCGCACCATCATCCGATGGATTGTTTACGGTTCAACCCGGCGCTTTTTCCGATATCGCTTTCGGCACCATCGGGGCTAACGTAAAATTGGCCATGCGTCTGAACGCTGCTGCTACAGCAGGTTTGGTCAAGATTATCTCTACCCCCAAGGTCGCCACACTCAATAATAAAACAGCCAAGATAGCGCAGGGGCAACAGATCCCTTATACCTCTTCTACGTCCGACAAGATTGAGACAAAGTTTGTCGAGGCTGCCTTGTCGCTGGAAATAACGCCCCATATCAATTCAAATGGTACGATTGTACTCAAGATTGATGCAAAGAATGATTCACCTGATCGCTCAACGAGTACAACGACGCCAGCTATCAACAAAAAACAGGCTACCACCGAGATGTTGTTGCGCGATGGCGAAACAACGGTTATAGGCGGCATTTACGTTGACCGTGACACTGAAGGCGCTGATGGAGTGCCTTGGTTGATGGACATTCCCTTCCTGGGACACCTGTTCAAATCAACCAATACTGAAAAATCAAAAAGTGAATTGCTGATTTTCATTACCCCCAGAATTTTGAATACCATCTAGCTGCAACAGCACATACTGTTCATCGTTTGTTGTAACAAAGCCCCCCTGTTTTCCGGCAGAGGGGCTTTGTCTGTCTGTGTCTGATGAAAATGACCAAATGACTGATTGTAAACTTTGTAATTTCTTGCGGTTGACAATCTGTTAAGCACTATGGTACGGGAACTGATGCAAAAAGTTCTAGCTACGCTCTGCAAGATACAACATACCGATACCGTGATCGATCTTGACCAGGCCCTTGAGCTGGCTAACCTGCCATTTCACGAGTTACCCGGACTGTTTGCCGTTGCAAGCGGTGTTCGTGAGCGTGGCTTCGGCCGGAATGTCTCGCTGTGCTCTATCGTGAATGCCAAGTCGGGACTGTGCCCGGAGGATTGCAGCTTCTGCGCGCAGTCGGCCCACCACGCAACCAACGCGCCACAGTACCCTCTGCTAGGTCAGGAGGAGCTTGTGGCAGGCGCACGGGCCGCTGCGGCATGTGGTGCGGGCTGCTATGGCATTGTAAGCAGTGGCAGCGGCATCAGGGCCGGTGATGAACTTGATCGTGTCTGTGAGGCTGTGAGGGTTATTCGTACCGAGGGTCTGATCGCTCCCGGTGCGTCGCTGGGAACGCTGGATCAAGCCACTGTTCAGGCGTTGAAGTCTGCCGGTCTGGTAACCTATCACCATAATCTTGAAACATCGCGCAGCTTTTTCCCCCAGATCTGCACTACCCACGGCTATGAGGACGATGTCGCTACGGTACGGCTGGCAAAACAGGCCGGATTGCGAGTATGTTCCGGCGGTTTGTTCGGGCTGGGTGAGACCATGGCACAGCGGGTCGAGCTGGCCTTTACCCTGCGTGAACTTGCGGTTGATTCGGTGCCGATCAATTTCCTTGACCCGGTGGCGGGGACACCGCTGGGAAACAGCGACCGGCTGACACCAATGGAGTGTCTGCACACGATCGCGCTGTTTCGTTTGATCCTGCCGCACGTACACATCACGATCTGCGGCGGCAGGGAGAAAAATCTGCGGGAGCTTCAATCGTGGCTGTTTTTGGCTGGCGCAAGCGGTATGATGACCGGCAATTATCTGACCAAAGAGGGGCGTCAACCTGAAGATGACCGGCAGATGATCGCCGACCTGGGGCTTATCCTTGCAGAGGAGTTGCTACGATGAGTTATGGCTTGTTTATTACCGGCACTGACACCGGAGTTGGTAAAACTATTGTAACCGCGGCACTTGCGCGAGCCCTCCGGCTGCGGGGCGTTCATGTGGGGGTGATGAAGCCGGTGACTGCCGGCTGCCAAGAGCGCAACAACGAGTTGCTCTCGGAGGATGCCGAGCTGTTGGCCTGGGCGGCCGGTGTGGAATGTGACGACGATGTGGCGCCCTATCGTCTGAAAGAACCACTGGCGCCGGTTGAGGCAGCCAAACGTGACGGCGTGAAGATCGATTTCAGCAGGATCGCGGACTGTTATCAGCGGCTGGCTGCCCGTCACCAGGTCGTGCTGGTGGAAGGGGCAGGCGGCTTGATGGTCCCCTTGAACGGCGGTCTGCTGGTTGCCGATCTGGTCACTCATCTCAAGCTGCCGCTATTAGTGGTGGCCCGGCCAGACCTTGGCACCATCAATCACACGGTTTTGACCTGTTTTGCCGCAGGCCAGATCGGGCTGGAGGTAAAAGGGGTAATCGTCAATCGTTTCCCTGCCGCACCAGGATTGGCCGAGCAGGCCGCGCCGCACCAGATCGGTTCTTTGTGCGGAGCGCCGATCCTTGGCATCTGGAGTGATCTGACAGGTTCCCCTGAACAACTGGTTGAGCGGCTGGCTGAGCAATTCAACAACGATCCCAAGTCGGATATCATACTGCGTATATTGGGTGGCGCTGAGGACGACGGCTGCGTTGGCGCACACGCAACAAACTGTTCCGCAGGCTGTAGCAGTTGCGGAGCGTAAGCTGATGCCGTCAACACCTACGACACAGCAACTGCAGAGCTGGGATAAACAGTATGTCTGGCATCCCTTCACCCAGATGCGTGATTGGCTGGCAGAGGATACACCGGTGATTGTGGCGGGGCAGGGCTGCTGGTTGTATGACTCCGATGGCATGCGTTACCTGGATGGGGTCGCATCGATGTGGACCAATGTGCACGGGCACAGTCATCCTGCCCTGAACCGCGCCTTGGCTGATCAGGCCGCTAAAATCGAGCATGCCACCCTGTTGGGGCTTTCCGGCGAGCAATCGATCCTGCTGGCCAAGCGTCTGGTGGAAATAGCACCGCAGGGCCTCACCCGTGTTTTTTATTCCGACAACGGTTCAACGGCGGTCGAGGTAGGCTTGAAGATGGCCTATCAGTACCACTGTCATCAGGGACAACCCCACCGTAACCGTTTTATCCGTCTGCAACACGCCTACCACGGTGACACGATCGGTTCGATGAGTGTCGGCGGTATCCCGATCTACCACACCACCTTCAGCCCGTTGCTGTTTGCGACCATTGAGGCTCCAGCCCCTTACTGCTACCGCTGTCCGCTGGGCCAGAGTGAACCATCTGCCTGTGGCATGGCTTGTCTTACTGAGCTGGAGCGGCTGATGGCCGAGCACTGTGGCCAGCTGGCAGGTATGGTGATGGAGCCTTTGCTGCAAGGAGCCGGCGGGATGATCGCCCACCCGGCGGGTTACCTCAAAGGTGTGCGTGAGCTTTGTGACCGCTATGACGTGCTGCTGATCACCGATGAGGTGGCTACCGGCTTTGGGCGCACCGGCCGGATGTTCGCCTGTGAGCATGAAGGGGTGATTCCCGATATCATGGCCATTTCCAAAGGGCTTTGCGCCGGCTATCTGCCGTTGGCGGCAACCTTGGCCACTGAGGCGATTTATGCGGCTTTTCTTGGCAACTATGCTGAGTTAAAGACCTTCTTTCATGGCCATACCTTTACCGGCAATCCACTGGCCTGCGCCGTGGCGCTGAAAAGTCTGGAGCTGTTCGAGGATGATCATCTGCTGGAGGCGCTCCAACCAAAGATTACACAGTTGAGGGATTGGTTGACACAACTGGCTGAACATCCACAGGTCGGCAATGTGCGTCAGTGTGGTCTGGCTGCCGGGATTGAGCTGGTACAAGACAAGCCCACCAGGCAGCCTTACCCGTGGGAACAAAAGCGGGGCATCAGGGCCTGTCTGACAGCTCGTAAACACGGCATTTTCAGCCGTCCGCTGGGCAATACGCTGGTTATTTTTCCACCGTTGGCAATCAAGCCGGAAGAGCTTGATTTTTTAATGCTGGGGATGCAGCGGGCGATTGATGAGGTAACCGGCTAGTCTTCGGTCTTTTTTTTCGGGTCGGCTTCAGGGGATGGCTGATCCTCCGATGGTTCGGCAGACACAGCGGCCTCTGCTGCTGCCGTCTCCGCAGCTTCCTCCGCTTGCCGCCGTTGCTGTTCATCCAGGTACATACGTTCAACCTGATCGGCGTGCAGCTCAAGCCCGCTCAAAGCCACCTGCCGCACACCACCTTCGACACTGTTTTCAATCATCGAGAGCGGCCCTTCCAGTTGGGCAGTAAATTCCTCCACCCCGTTGCCTGTCTGGATGGTGACCCCTTCATAGAGCCTGTTTCTGATATTTATTTTGGGGTTAGCGCCGGGCGGGCGGCGGTTGCGCACCTCGACAATGGAGCTCGTCAGCCGCTGTTTTTCAGCTTGCAGGCGGTTCATCTCATCCATTGACCTGGCCTGGCTGAATGCTTCAATCGTGCTGGTCAGCTGTGTGAACAGCTCCTGCATCCGCTCCAGATCATGGTAATCGGACCCGGCCTGGACCTTGGTCTTGACACCGGAAGGCGCCCCCAGTTTTTTTGCATCAATCCCACCCAGGGCGATGCAGGCACCACCGGAAATCATACCGGCGCTGACAGTGCCACGGCAGCGCACCGTGCAGTTGAGCAGTTCCACGTGTACCTCAAGATGGCCGGCACACTCAACGGCACTTTCATGAATAAAGTTGGCAGTGATGCTTCCGCCGCAATGGATGGTGCCCTTGCCCTGGCCATCCATGCCGCAGAATTCGATATTACCCAGGGATGTCAGCTGGCAGCTACCCACGTTGCCGGTGATTTTCAACCCTTTGCTGGCATTGACCTGAAATCCGTCCAGGACATCACCGCGGACCTCTACGAAACCGTTGAAGCGGATGTTGCCGATGCCAAAGTCCACGTCGCCGTCCACGACGTATTCCTCAACCACCATGATGGTATCGCCGTCCAGCTTGACGCGTCCGTGAATCTCGGACACCAGCGAACTCAGGTCATCGCCTGCAGCGTGAACGTTTTTGCCCAGTTTGAGCTGCAGCAGTTTGCCGGGCGTGGCCGGTACCGGCTTGCCGCGCACCGTTTTGCCGTTAATGCCGCTGGTGGGGGCGATAATCCGGCCGATCTCCTGATCAGGGTCAACGTTGATGAATCGTTGCACCGAGCGGAAGTCAACCTGATTGGCCTGATCATCGTCATCGCTATCGTTTTTCTGGGGAGGGGGTTCTAGGGGGCAGAGTGCGTATTCAAGCCTGCCGTCTTCACCAGGAGTCGGCAGGATGCCTGACGCAATCGTACAGGTAGTGCTGCGGCCCGGCCGTGCCTCGCTTTGCAACTGTTCCACCGCCGGTTGCAGTACGCCGGTGGTGATGCCGTCCGCAGACAGAAAAGCGAGAATTTCTGCAACAGACGGTGCGGTGCCGCCTTCACTGATATCCAGGTGACCGATGCACTCCATCTCATCAGCGGACAGATTGAAGATCAACTGATAACTGTTGGGCTGGGCATGGTAAAAACGTTGCCCGTCCTGTTTCGCATCGCTCGTTGCAGTTGATGCCGTTGGTTCCATAAACCCTCCCGCGTGGGTGATAAAAGTATAAACAGGTTTTCTCATTATTACCAGCACAGAACCTATGAAAGCGTTGCGTCTTTCCTGAATGGTATGACATAGTACGTCCCACACGAGGAGACACTCATGGACAATCAGTTCAGGGTATTGGTTATTGACGATGATGACCCCAGCCGTGAGGTGATGGAACTGCTGTTGCGCAAGGCCGGTTTTTGTGTGCAGTCCGTCAATAATGGTGCAGATGGCGTTGCCCTGGTCAGGGATGGGGCGGCCGATCTGGTGCTGGTTGACCTGTTTTTGCCGGATAAAAGCGGGATCGAGATTCTGCGGGAGATTCGTCAGCTGGCACCGGAGATCGAGGTGGTGGTGATCACCGGCCATGCCTCGGCCCAGACTGCGGTTACCGCCATGAAAGAGGGAGCCTTTGACTACATCACCAAACCGGTTAATTTTGATGAATTAAAGATTGTTATTGCCAAGGCCCGTGAGACGCAACGGCTGCTTTCTGAAAACGTCTATCTGAAAAAACAGTTGTTGGAACGGTTTCAGTTTAACAACATCATCGGTGGTTCCACCGCTATGCAGCGGGTATTTGAGCGGATGCAGCGAATTCTCAAGACCGATTCAACGGTGCTGCTCTTTGGCGAGTCCGGCACCGGTAAAGAGCTGGTGGCCAAGGCTCTGCACCATAACGGCCGGCGTAAGGCGTATGCCTTTGTGGCGGTCAATTGTGGTGCCATCCCTGAGGCTCTGTTGGAGAGTGAGCTGTTTGGTCATGTACGGGGAGCTTTCACCGGGGCAGTCCGGGACAAGGTCGGCAAGTTTGAAGCTGCGCATCACGGCACCATCTTTCTGGATGAGATCGGCACCATGCCGATGCATCTTCAGTCCAAGCTGCTGCGGGTTTTGCAGGAACAGGAGGTGGATCGGATCGGCTCCACCAAAACAGTCAAGCTTGACGTGCGGGTGATTTCGGCCACCAATGCCGACCTTGAGGGACAGGTGCGCCAAGGGACCTTCCGGGAGGACCTGTTTTACCGGTTGAATGTCATCCCCCTGCATCTGCCGCCGTTGCGTGAGCGCCGCGAAGATATTTTGCCCCTGGTCAACCATTTTTTGGATAAATTCCGCCACTTGATGGCCCGCCCCACCATTAGCCTGAACAAGGCTGCCCTGGATGCTCTGGAGCGCTACCACTGGCCCGGTAACGTCAGGGAGCTGGAGAACGTGGTGGAGCGGCTGGTGGCCCTCACCGAGGGGGATGCCATTACCCCCGAGGATCTGCCGGCAGAGATCGTCGATCAGGGACGTGGTTCCCGCGGCCTCTGCCTGGACCTCTCACCGCAAGGCATTGACATGCCCGATGCCATTGCCGATCTGGAGCGCAAGTTGATTGGCAAGGCGCTTGAACTGGGCGGCGGCGTCAAGGCCAAGGCCGCATTGCTGCTGGGGCTGAACAGAACCACCCTGGTGGAAAAGATGAAGCGTCTGGGTATCTGACCACGCTGACCGGCATTATCCCCACAGGCCGGCGATCGCCTGTCCACAACTGCCACAGGAGCCGTCCCGCAGGTTGAGTCTGGTAATGGCATAACCGCTGCGCCCCACAACCAGCGCCCCGCAGTGGGGGCAGTTCGTCTGCTCGCGGCCGGTTGATACATTGCCCTCATAGACATAGCGCAGCCCTGCCCGTTCGCCAGCTTCCACCGCACGCTCCAGCGAAGTCAGCGGGGTGGGGGGATGATCCAGCATCCGGTGACACGGGAAGAAGCGAGAGACGTGCCAGGGTGTGTCAGGACCCAGTTCCTCAGCGATGAAACGGGCAATGCCGTTTAGTTGCTGCTGGTCATCGTTTTCACCCGGAATTACCAGGGTTGTCAGCTCGATCCAGATGCCGCGGCGCCGGTAATCCCTGATGCAGTCCAGCACCTCGCTCAGTTTTGCTCCGCAGACCCTGTGGTAGAAATCAGCGCTGAAACCCTTCAGATCGATATTGGCCGCATGCAGTACCGGAGCGATCATCGTCAACGCCTCGGGGGTGATGTAACCGTTGGTGACAAAAATGTTGTACAGCCCTGCCTCTGCAGCCAGGCGGGCCGTGGCCAGGGCATATTCAAACCAGACCGTCGGCTCGGTGTAGGTATAGGCCACTGAACGGCAATTTCCGGCCAGCGCCCTGCGCACCGCTTCTGCCGGATCCAGTTGTCTGCCGGGCAGTATGCCGCTATCCTGATCGTCATACTGGGCAATGGCTGCGTTCTGGCAGTGCAGGCATTTGAAATTGCAACCCACCGAGGCCAGGGAGTAGCTACGGGAACCGGGCAGCAGATGAAAAAGCGGTTTTTTCTCAATCGGGTCAATCTGCTCGGCCACCACCAGACTATCTGCCAGGGCTGCCAGCACTCCCCCCTGGTTTTCGCGAATCCGGCAACGCCCCCGTTTACCGACAGCGATGCTGCAGCGGTGGCGGCAAAGCTGGCAGCGCACCGACCGGTCGGGAAGCTTTTCATACAACAGTGCTGTTGGCATTTTTCCACCCCCTGGTTGCGGATTGCTAAAACGATGCTATAGAGATTAAAGTATATCGTGTGTTGGCATTTCGGCAATTAGTAAGTAGATTACGGAAAGGTCTGGTAGTTGGCATGGCGGTCATCAATCGTGAAGAGGTGTTGGGGCGACTGGGTGGCGATGAGGAATTGTATGCCGAGATTTGCGGGCTGTTCCAGCGTGACGGTTTGATAATGCTTGATCGGCTGCGAACCGAACTGGCCAGCGGTACGCTGGATATTGCCACCCGTTATGCCCACTCGATCAAATCCATGGCCTCGAACGTAGGCGCTGAGGAACTGGCCGAACTGGCCCGCAAGGCCGAGATGGCGGGCCGCGCAGGGGACGGCGCAGTCCTGGGGGGCTATCTGCCAAAGCTCGAACAACAGCTGGTGAAGGTCTTGCAGCAACTTTCCACGAAATAACAACCTGTCAGTTTGTTACTGAAAAAGTGTCCGGAGAGCGATATGCGCAGACGGAGTACCTTGCAGATTACCCTGGTGCTGATCGGCAGTATGCTGGTGGCCGGCGGTTGCGGTAAAAAAGAAGAACGCCATGTTTACAAGAGCAAGCAGGATTGTCTGGAAGACTGGGGTAATGATGAAAAAAACTGCGAAGAGGTCAAGCAGAACGACCCCAACTATCGCAGTTATGGTCACGGGTTTTTCTATGGGCCTCGCTTTAGCATGGGACGAACCTATCCGGGACAGGGTAGCCGCTCGGTACGCACCATCTCCGTTTCCCGCGGTGGTTTCGGCAGTCTCTCCAGCTTCCACTCATCCTTTGGCGGCTAGTTCATGCAGCGTCAGACTCATCCACCCCGTCTAAACTGGCAGGAAACCGTCGAATCCCAAGGCTTGCTCTACCATACCATTGACGGCGAGCCCTACTGGGACGAGACCGCCTCCTACCGGTTTGACAGCGCTGAAATAGATCTGTTGGAAGATGCCGGCAACGAACTACAGCAACGTTGCATTGAAGCGGCCCAGCATATCATTGACAAGGATCTCTTCAACAGGTTGCAGATACCGCCCCATGCCGTGCCGCTGATTGTCGACTCCTGGGAACGGGACGAACCGTCCCTCTACGGGCGTTTCGACCTTGCCTATGATGGTCAGTCAGCGCCCAGGCTGCTGGAGTACAACGCCGACACCCCCACCGCTCTGCTGGAGGCCAGCGTCATTCAGTGGTTTTGGCTCAAGGAGCAACAGCCGCAGGCTGATCAGTTCAATTCGATTCACGAACGGCTGATTGATGCCTGGAAGGGGATGGCGATCAACTCCGGGCTGCACTTCTGCTGTGTTGCCGATGCCGCTGAGGATCTGGGCAACCTGGAATACCTGCGGGATACCGCCATACAGGCCGGTTTGCAGACCACCCAGCTCTTTATCAACGAGATCGGTTTTGAACAGGTGGAAGGGCGTTATGTGGATCTGGACGAATCGCCCATCGAGTGCATGTTCAAGCTGTACCCCTGGGAGTGGCTGGTCAACGAATATTTCGGTCGCAAGCTGGCAACGGCCGGGATCAGGGTGATTGAACCGGCCTGGAAGATGTTGCTTTCCAACAAGGGGCTGCTGGCGATACTCTGGGAGCTGTTCGAGGGGCACGAAAACCTGCTGCCGGCCAGTCTCGAACAGGGTGTCTTCCGTGATAACTACGTTGTCAAGCCGCTCCTGTCGCGGGAGGGCGAAAACATCACCGTCCATCGTAATGGCCAGGTGCATGAAATGGAGGGCAGCTACGGCGGCAAGGCGGCAGTTTATCAGCAGCTGGCGTCGATCCCCTGTCTTGATGGCAATTACCCGGTGATCGGTTCCTGGGTGATCGCCGGTGAGGCGGCCGGAATCGGTATCCGCGAGGATCGGACCCTGGTCACCACCAACGCCAGCCGGTTTGTGCCGCATTATTTTGTTTGATCTACTATGAAGACCCTACCAGAAAACGGAGGTTTATGATGAACGGGACTGCCATGGAGTCGTTTCAGGGGCTGTTTGATTTTGCCAAGTATTTTCTGGCTGCCTTGGGGTATCTGCTGCTGTTTTGCTCCATCTACTGCAAGGTAACCCCGTATGATGAACTCAAGCTGGTGCGTGAGGGCAAGCTTGCCCCGGCTATCAGCTTTGGCGGCGCCACCATCGGCTTTGTGCTGCCGTTGTACAGCGCCATCACCAACAGCGTCGGTTTCGTGGACATGCTGATCTGGGCCCTGGTGGCCATGGTGGTGCAGATCCTGGTGTTCTCCATCGTGCGTTTCTTTTTCAAGGATCTGGTCAAACATATCGAGGAAAATCAACTGGCTGCCGCCACGCTGCTGGCCGCGTTCGCCATTGCCATCGGCATTCTGAACGCCGCCAGCATGACCTATTAGGAAAACTACTATTTTCAACAATCTTTTGATAGGGCGGGCTAGCGCTCACTAAAAGCCAGTTTTAACGCCAGAGCGGCAAACACGCAACCGGTCAGCCGGTTCATCACCCGCTGCACGCCGGGTGAGCGGCTCAGCCAGCCGCCCAGCGTGCCGGACACCAGAGCAATTCCCCCGAAGATCAGAATCGTGGCCAGGATGAAGATGCCACCCAACAGCAACATCTGCAGGGTCAGCGATCCTCGGGCGGGGTCGGCGAACTGGGGCAGAAAAGCCAGAAAGAAGATCGAAACCTTCGGGTTGGTGATATTCATCAGAATCCCCCGCCGGTACAGTTGCCAGACCGTCAGTTGATCCCCCGCCGCCGCCGCTATCTCGGTTGATGCCGCCCGAAAGGCCTGCCAGGCCAGCCAGAGCAGATAGGTGGCGCCACACAATTTCAGCACGGTAAAGGCCAGCGCCGAGGCAGCAAAGATAGTGGCAAGCCCCAACGCCACCGCGGTGGTGTGGACAATCAGGCCGGTGCACAGCCCCAGGGTGACGGACAGACCGGCCGTTTTGCCCCGCAAGGTCGATTGGGTCAGCACAAAGATGTTATCCGGCCCCGGCGCCAAGGCCAGCAGCACCGACGCAGCAAAAAAGGTCAGCAGGGTTTCAAGAGTGGGCATAGAGAATCCGTAAACTGGTTTACGTTTTAGCATTCGTTGTGTCATGACCAGATGTGATCTGATCTTCCTGTCATGCCGATTGTCACGGTGCAGAGTGAGCCTGTAAAACTCAGCGCAGCCTAGCCAGTCACTGCTAACCGGCGCGTCCGGCTGAGTGTGTGGTTAGGCCAGTTGATTTCTGGGCAACGTTAATAAGAGACCTCAGCGCCTCATTAACGGCGGCTTCTGTAGGAAATTTTCCTTTCGTTACGGTTCATCAGACGTGCGTTTATGATTCTTGTTCGGCCTCCACGTTACGTATGGGAAAGTTGATTGAGCCGTGAGGTGTTGATTGGCTAAATTCGGATGCCTAATACCGCCAACAACCTGATTATGCCCAAATATGCCACTGCTGTAGCCAAACAGGAAAGAAATAGACTGAGCCAAAATCCAACTCCACCACGCAATAACAAAGGTAATGCAATAAAAAATACCAACGAAGGCAAAACCAGCCAGAAAATGCCCTGAGATAAAGCGGAAACTTTTTGAACTTCTCCAGAGTCGATGTATAGCCAAACGAAAGCAAGAAGAGAAGTAAGTGGTAAAGAAGCTAAAGCCGCACCCCAAAAAGAACTGCGCTTCGCCAGTTCGGATACAGCAACCAGAATGATTGCTGATATAAAAATTTTGAGAACATATGGCAACATACTGACTCAACACCTAACCTGTACGAGATAACCGGCTGGCGAAGCCGGAGCGATGGATGCCGACATACTTCCGACTGAGGAACTGGTGCAATTCAGCGCGCAGTAAGCCAGTCCGGGTTGATTGGGTAGTTAGGGATGGATAGATTGAGTGGCTGATTAGGAAGCATGTGCAAGAACGTCAGACGCCCACTGGTTTATGCTTAAGCCATGAGCCTGTGCCATCATAGCTGCCCGAGCGTGGATTTCTGGTGGTACACGTAGCATAAGCTTGCCGGAGTATGGTTTTTGGGGGGCTCTCCCAAGTTTTTCACAGGTCGCAAGATAGTCGTCAACCGCCTCCTCAAAAGCTGCTCTCAGTTCTTTAACGGTTTCTGCATGGAAACCGATAACATCTTTGATGCCGGCAATATGACCGATAAAGCATGCATCTTCGTCGCTATATTCGATTTTTGCAGCATACCCCTTGAATGTCATTGTGCTCATGATTTTACTCCTGCGTTCTCCAGGAACGCTCTTGCGTCTTTAACTTGATATGGTTTGGCCTCTTTTGATGGATGCGGGCGATGAAAGGTACCAATAATGCCGTTTAGCTCAAACCTGACCCTTGAACCGTTGCCTTCAATTGTTTGTGCACCGAGTGCGACGAACAATGACTCAATTTTTCGCCATTCCAAAGTTGATGGAACAGGAAGTGAAAAAATGGAAAGCAGCGTGGTGCGGTGAGATTTATTCATGGGTTAAGGTTATCAAAGTGCTGGCAAGTGTGCAATCAAATATCGATATCATTGTTTTGAATCCCTAACGTTCGACGTAACCGGCGTCCGGTTGACGGAGTGGTTATGCCTCGCGCACACGGTACCGCCGGTTCATGCTCTGCAAGAGCGCCACGGTCGTTTTGGGAACTGGTGGGAAATCACTATAGGCGACCGGTAGGCAACCACTCCCATTTCGTGTTCGGTCGCTCGGGTATTCGCCCCAACGAAATGTACGCCGACGATTGAAGCGCGCCACTGCACGAGAGCCAAAATGTTGGGGTGTCGTTTAGCCTACTCAGCAGCTTTTTTGACTTCGATGCGGCGTGTTGTGTTGCCATCTCGGCATAGATGTACTGTGCAGCAGTAGCCGATTCGCGCCGAAAGCTTTCCAACTGAACCTCAAAGTTGCGGTGACGGGTCATTGCGCCGCCTAACGTTTACGAGATGATAACCGGCTTGCTGGGCCAGCGGAGAAGAAAGTTCATGCGCTGACAGCGTAGCTTGCCCCGACATTAGTGAAATTCAGCACGCTGTAAGCAAGCCCGAGTTGATTGAGCCGTTAGAAGCGGGGGTGCTGGTGTCTACATATGTGTGGGCTGAGCCACCAAGCGTACACCAAGGGCTGTACATACACGGTTTATTGTGTCGAAACGTGGCTGAGCGTTTGGGCGGAGAGCTTTGTACAAGGCTTCTCTTGTAATGCCTGCTGCTTGTGCAATTTCACTCATGCCGCGTGCACGTGCTGCAACCCCAAGTGCATGGGCAAGCTCGGAAGAGTCTCCTTCTTCTATAACCATAGTTACATAAGCCGCAATATCTTCTTCGCTTTTTAGCTGTTTTGCCATGTCAAATTCAGGCAGATCTGAAATCTTTGTCTTTTTTTTCATTTGTTTAGTCCTCCAGGGTGCTGGCAAGTTCGATGACCTTTGTTATGTCCTTAGTCTGCGTGCTTTTGTTGCCTCCGCCCAGCATTACGATAAGTACATTATTCCGCTGAACGTAGTACATACGCCAACCAGGGCCAAAATGCTCCCGCATTTCAAACACACCGTCGCTAACCGGTTTTATGTCACCCAAATTACCACGCTGAGCCTTGTCAAGGCGTCGGCTTAAGCGCAGACGGGTGGTGCGGTCTTTTAGGCCGTCAAGCCAAGCATCAAATTCAGGGATAGTTTTGATTATGTACATGGTTAGAGTGTAATCGATTGGATACATGCTGGCAATATGAAAATCATACGTAGGAATCCATTTTTCAGTTTCTAACGTTCCGCTTGAGGGGCGGTGCGCTTTTGCGCCGTCCCTCTCGAACGTAAGGTTAGAACTTCTTTGGTTCTGGTATGCCAAGGTCACGGCAGATTTTAACTGCCAAGTGATTATTGATTTCGTTGTGTCTTGGGACGGCGCTTCGCCTGTTTGTGCTTGAATGACGCCACCAAGAGTGGCTGCCGCCTTCGCGGAGCAATGCGCAACCATGTGCAGTAAGATGTGACAGTAAATCTCGCCGTTTCATATGGCGATAGATAGCTCTTCAAAGCCACTACCGACAGCTTCCAGCGCATCGGCTCGATTTAATTCGATTGCCTCGGCCAGCGTTTCTCGAAGTGACTTTAATAACTTCTCACGCGACGATTCTTGGCAATTAACGCCGGGTACTTCTTCAATCCAGCCAATCCACCAATCAACGTCTTGTTTAATTACGGCAGTGTAAGTTGAATTCATGGCTTTATCTCCTTGCTGACATCATAGCAAAATGGCACGGGAAGTTCTAACGTTTACGAGATAACCGGCTGGCGACGCCGGAGCGGTGCTGCCTGAACTGCCGACATACTTCCGACTGAGAAACTGGTGCAATTCAGCGCACAGTAAGCCAGTCCGAGTTGATTGAGCCGTTAGGGGGAAGGAGTTGGCGTATGGGTCTTGAGCCAGTCACGGAGAGCATTGTTCATGCGGGTTTGCCAGCCTTTGCCGGTTGCCTTGAACGCAGCAAGTATTTCAGCGTCAAAACGGATGTTTTGGGCAACTTTGGTTCCGCTGCCAAGAGGGCGCCCAGGTTTTGGGGTAAGCATTTCTTTGGCGACTTCTTTCGGAAATAGCTGCGGAAGCACTTCGCTGGCAGGCTTGAACTGTTTGAAGTCTTCGGTAGTAAGCTCACGGACTTCTCCGTCCTTGTTAGTCAATGGTAAGCGGCTTGCCATGTTTTTCTGCCTCCCTTCTGTTAGCTTTTCTGAAACTGATTACTCGGATTGCGTCGTTCGCTGGGGTGAAACAAAGCACATGTAAACGATTGTCGAGATACCCGACGGCAATATAGCGTGCTTCAGGATATTCATTGCGAAGATCGGATGCGATAACCGCAGAACTCCAGTCGAAATCGCTTGCACGCTCGAATGATAGCCGACGTTCATGCAAGTTTTTATCTGATTTGGCTTGATCAAATTCGATCTTCATATGGATATTTGTGGCAACAAAAAATAATTATGTCAATATAAATGTTGCAACAAAAATAACACCCTAACGTGGAGCTAACCGGCGACCGAAAGCAAGCGAAGCTTGCTGTAGGGTGTCCGAGTTGAGCGTAGGGTTAGAGGTCATAGGTATAGTGAGCATAGGATTTTTCAACCATCCCTTCGGGGTTGATGTGAAAAACTTCTGCAGAAAAACCGCGCGCTCCTTTGTAATAGAGGGTAATACTATTTACGCCAAACAAGATTGTGATGAGCTCGAAGTGGAGAGTAGGGTTTAGCTGCAAGGCTTTTGCCCAATAGGCCCCTACTTTATCTTTTCCCTTCAGCGTTCCAGAAGCTTCATCGGTGATTTTGGTAATGACCGGAGAGGACATTTCAAAATCATCGGTGTAGTGCGAAAGAATTCGGTCTAAATCATGGGTGTTCCACGATTCAATCCATTCATTTGCGAAATGTTCGGCAAACTCCTTAGTGATCATGGGTAAGACCTCTAACGTTTGAATTAAGGGGCTGGCTTTAGCCAGTCCCGCTTGAATGATGGGTTAGCTGTTTTATACACAGAAAACCTCTTGAACCCAAGGGTCGGCATATTGAAATGGACCATGAATGGAAGCTGTGCAGCCTTTTAGACTAACTCGGCGGTTAATTTCTTTACCTGATTGGCTAATTGGTAACCAGTCGATGTAAACGCGCCATTCCTTTAAGTCGATGTCTTTTACGATGCCTATTGCCCGAATTTCCATTTCAGCTGAACCACGCCCTAATAGTTTCTTAACTGCAATACGATCACCTTTTACAATTTGTGAAAAACGTTCTTGTTGGTTTTTAATTGAGTTGCCCTCACCAGATGATGTGTCAGGTTTTTCAGATATATCCCAGCAATACCAATAGCCACGTTCAAGGAAAGTGGGTAGTACATCATCACTGCCGCCCCACATTGCTCCTACCACCCAATAGTTGTGATTCATAAAATCCCTTTTGACAGCTAACGCCTGAGTTGAGGGGCTTTTGCGGAGCAGGCGCAGTCTGCGTAGCAAAAGTCCCGCTCCAACGATTCGTTAGGCATACGCGGCTTGAAGTGCCGCCGTATCCTCGAACATCTTGTAAGATGTTATAAGGCCGTTCTCTACGGCGCACACGAGCACCCACTCGCATTTGAATACTCGATCAGTTTTTTTGACTCGATGCCGCATGTAGCCATGAGCGAAAACGTAATTGTCCGCCACTGCCCATTTATAAAACTCAAAAGCTTCTGTATCGAAAAGCTCCGACAGTGTAGCCAGAAATTGCTTTACGCCATCGTGACCTTTAAAGATACCGTAGATTGGGACCGAACTTGGGCCTTGAGCCTCAAAAACTGCGCCTTCATGGACGAATTCAAGTGCTGCAGCGGCATCGCCGTTGCCCACGCACGAAAAAAAGCTCTCAACTGGATTGCTCATATTCTCTCCTTTGATGGACGGATGCCTAACGTGGAGCTAACAGGCGGCGCGCTTTTGCGCCGTCCGGGTTGAGCGTAGGGTTAGAACCCGACTCTATACAAAGAAAGGAAAGCGGCATGAGCGATTTTTTGGTGGACGTGAAAAGCGTGTGGCTTGGAATACGCGCCATGAAGCGCGAAAGCAAAAAGGCGAAGTGGACTATCGCGTGGCTACCTAGCCGTGCTCGCCGATGCTGGCTACATGCGTGGACTCCAGTGTGGCATGACGGTAATGGTCCATACGTGAGCTGCGGTCTATTTGTCATCGCAATTTACCGAGGGTTCTAACGTAGAGCTAACCGGCGCTGCGCGGCCTTATCGCGCAGCGTCCAGCGACCGAAGGGAGCGAGGTTGAGCGCCATGTTAGGGGCGGCCACGGGAAACCACTTTAGATAGCTCAGCGACGGAAAGCATAGGCGTAGAACGGTGAATGACTCGGTGACAGTTGGAGCACAAGACAGCCAAATCATCGAGCGTCGTTGTGACTGGCTCCGAGGAGGCCGACAGTGGCACCAGATGGTGAACCTCGCAGAAACCTTCCCCAAGGGCACCGTAGGTAGCCGAGAAGTCAAAGCTGCATACTTCGCAACACAGACGCCCCTTGGCCTTGAGTGTTACCGTTTTCTTTGCATCGACGAGCGCGCGATTCCGTTCCCGGCGGAGATGGGACACAAGACGAGTTGCGCCTTCGGCACCTGCGGCGGGAAGGTCGATGTCGGGAAGAGCAGATGAAGAGGACGGTTGATTGCCTTCGGCCTGAAGGGCAGTGAGGGCCTGAACGACAGTTTCGTCGCTGAGGCGGTTGAAACCCAAACTGAAGTTGCTTTGAGACTTCAGTAGTGAGGGGAACCAATCAAGGCCATTCAGCGGCACAGGTGGGGAAAACTCCTTCACCCGTTTACCGGAAATGACGTGAAGATTGGAAAGTGAGTCTTCAACATCTATGCGGTCAGCAACGTAAGCGCCACAAAGAGAGAATGCCGTCTTCTTTCCATCAGGAATGCCCTGGACAACCCATACGGTGTTGCCGATAGCCTTCTTGAGGACGCCAAGCTTTCGGCTCAGAAAGCGGAGTTCGCTGGAGGATTCGAGTTCGTAGCCCATTTTCTGGGCGCTGTGATATGCGATGAAGTGTTCCATAGCGAGAATGACAAGCCCCTAACGTTCACGAGATAAGGGGCTGGCGATTCGAAGCCCTGGAAACACCGAAAGTACGACAAGGACATTGCAAAATTCAACGCACAGTAAGCCAGTCCCACTTGATTGAGCTGTTAGGGGTGTTATGAGTCGGAGCGACTGATATCGAGTTTCCCGTTTGCGTCAATTGACATTCTGAATATTTTTTTCTCGCCTGGCTTCATTAGGGTTTCTCTTTGAGTCCAGTTACTCTGCTCAACTCCGCAAAGACCACTGCCTTGAGGGTCTCGGCTAATTTTAAGAAGTATCTCACCCGGTTCCAAGTAGAACTTTGCATATTCAGCTACGTCTAGCCTTGCAGCGAGAACGTTGTTGATCCACAAGCCATAATAGCAGGCACTTCCGATAAAGCCTTCGTCTCGGATAACTGTTAACGATGATTTGTTTGGGGCTTCGGATTGAAATGCCAGAACTCTATCGGAAGGGGCTAGCTTAGCGTCATTGATGTGAACTGGTGTTGTGGCACACCCTGCTAAAAACATGAAAAGTACTAAAATAATCTGAATCTTCAGCATAAACTCTCCTTTTGCCCCTAACGTAAAGTTGAGGGGCGCGCCGCTTTTGGCGCGTCCCTCTCGAACGCAATGTTAGAGCGCAACTTGGCTGACACGTGAGACCTTCTTGCACCAAGCATCTGGCGACATTTTGAAAGGGGCCAGAAGTTCGCAAAGCTTTTTACTCGGCGCAGACGTGGAGTAACTGCCTTTTGCCCATGACGCTGTAGCAGTCCATTTCATAGCCTTGGCAATGTCAACTGCTTCGGAATAAGTGAGTGCAAATATCTGGGCATGCTCTGGTGCGTGAAGCCCCCAGACGTATGCAATAACAAGATTGGAAATCTTGGCGTACTTGGTATCAATGGAGAATGCGCGAGTAGATGCAGCTTTCATTTGAATTGGAACCGCAGCAAACTTTGATGCTTTCGCAGCAAGGTCAACATATGCGATTAAGTCAATGCCTCTATCTCTCAGTGGAATAGCGACCTCCAGCCCAGCAACCAGTAACTCATTAACTAGCCGGTTGCGCCCCAAAATCTCGATAGTCTGCGTATCCATGTTTTGCGCTCTAACGNNCTAACGTGTATTAGACACCCTAAATTTTCAGGAAAAAACGACAAAAACACCGTGAAAAGCCGATTGTATTTTTTTAACTACCTGTTATGCTTAACCTAACAAAAAATAAAAACGACCTAAATCTCAGGAAAAAACGACATGGAAAACCAGCCTGCCAAACCGAAATTACTTGATCAAGTTCGTGATCGTATTCGCCTGAAACATTACAGCAGGCGTACAGAAGATGCGTATCTTGATTGGGCAAAGCGGTACATACTTTACCACAAGAAAACCCATCCGCAAGAGATGGGTAAAAAAGAAATCGAAGATTTTTTAACCTATCTGGCCCGCGACCGCAAGGTGTCGGCCTCTACCCAGAATCAGGCCAAGTCTGCGCTTTTGTTTCTGTATAAAGAGGTGTTAGGGATTACGCTGCCGTGGCTTGGTGATGTGGAGCAGGCCAAGAAGCCGCAGAAGATGCCGGTGGTGCTGACTGAGCAGGAGGTGCAGGCGCTGCTGGCACAGCTTTCTGATACCTGGCTTTTGCTGGGACGATTGTTGTACGGTACCGGCATGCGGCTTTTAGAGGGGCTGCGCCTGCGGGTGCAGGATGTTGATTTTAGTGCTAATCAGCTCCTGATTCGTGATGGTAAGGGAGGTAAGGATCGGGTGACCATGCTGCCACAGACGTTGATCCTGCCGCTAAAAGACCATCTTGTGCAGGTAAAGCGGCTGTATGAGCAGGATCTGACAAACGGACATGGTGAGGTCTGGCTCAGCGAGAGCCTGGCACGCAAGTATCCCAGTGCAGGCAGGGAGTGGATCTGGCAGTATGTCTTTCCGTCGGCCCGGTTGTCGGTTGATCCCGCTTCCGGGGTGACCAGGCGGCATCATCTGGATGAAAAAGGGTTGCAGCGGGCGATTAAGCAAGCCGCGGTTGATGCAGAGCTGACGAAACATGTGACGCCCCATACCCTGCGGCATTCCTTTGCCACCCACCTGCTGCAGGCCGGTTACGATATCCGCACCGTGCAGGAGCTGCTGGGGCACAAGGATGTGCAGACCACCATGATTTATACCCATGTGCTGAACAAAGGGGGCAGGGGAGTGACCTCGCCGCTGGATAGAATCTGATCATGACCGACCGCCTGCCGATTGATGACATCCTGCCGGAACTGCTTGCCACGCTGCGACGTTCTGCCAATGTGGTGCTGTCTGCCTCGCCGGGGGCGGGCAAGACCACCAAGGTTCCGCTGGCGCTTTTGGAGCTGTTTCCGCCTGAGGCCGGACGGATCGTGATGCTGGAGCCACGCCGGATCGCGGCGGCCTCGGCGGCCCGCTTCATGGCGGAAAGCCTGGGGGAGGCGGTGGGGCAGACCGTGGGGTACACCATCCGTTTCGAGCGCAAGGTCTCGCAAAACACCCGGATCGAGGTGGTGACGGAGGGGATTCTGACTCGCCGGTTGCAGGATGATCCGGCTTTGTCTGGTGTGGCTTGTGTGATCTTTGACGAGTTTCACGAGCGTTCGATCCATGCCGATCTTGGCCTGGCACTCTGTCTGGAGAGTCAGTCGGTGCTGCGGCCTGAACTGAAGTTGCTGGTGATGTCGGCCACCCTGGACTGCGGCCCGCTTGTCAGGCTGTTGGGCGGCGCGCCGGTCGTTGTGTCCCAGGGACGGTCGTTTCCGGTTGAGCTGCGCTATGGAACGGCTGCTGACCGCCTGCCGCTGGCCAGGCGAATGGCGGGTGCGATCAGGCAGGCGCTGGCTGAGCAGCAGGGTGATCTGCTGGCCTTTCTGCCCGGCAGCGGCGAGATCCGGGCGGTGCAACGTGAGCTGGAGGGGCTGGCGCAGGTAATGGTCTGCCCGTTGTACGGTGATCTGCCGTTTGAGCAGCAGCAGCGGGCCATCCTGCCCGGCTCACAACGGCGGGTGGTGCTGGCCACCAACATTGCCGAGACCTCCTTGACCATCGACGGGGTACGGATCGTGGTGGACTGCGGTCTGTCGCGGCGGCTGCAGCTTGATCCGGCCACCGGGCTGGAGCGGTTGGTGACGGTGCGGGCCTCACGGGCCTCGGCACTACAGCGCACCGGCCGGGCCGGCCGTACCGCCCCCGGTGTCTGCTACCGGCTGTTCGGCGAGCAGACCTTCCAGGCCATGACCGCCTTTTCGCCAGCGGAGATCCTGACCGCCGATCTGGCGCCGTTGTTGCTGGAGCTGGCAGCCTGGGGGATACGGGTTAATTCCGGGGACCCTATGGAAGTTGCGTATACTGTCCCCGGAATAAAGTGGCTGGACCCGCCGCCGGTGGCCCATCTGGCTGCGGCCGGTGAACTGCTGCAACTGTTGGGGGCCCTGAACGGGGAGGGGCAGATCACCCCGCTGGGACGCCGGATGGTGCGTCTGCCGGTGCATCCCCGCCTGGCCCGGCTGCTGCTGGAAGCTGAATCGCGGGATCAGCTGCCTGCAGCCTGTCGTTTTGCGGCGCAGCTTTCCAACCGCGCCTCAGCCGGTGCGGCAATCGAGCGGACAGAACGCCAGCTGCGGCAGCTGATGGGGGTGCGTGGCACCAACAGCGCAACTCTGGCCGATGATCTGCTGATGGCGCCGCTCTACCTCGCGGCCTGGCCAGACCGGATCGCCCAGCATCGGCCGGGTGATCAGGACCGCTACCTGCTGGCATCGGGACGCGGGGCGCTGCTGTCAAAATCGTGCCTCAGCCGGCCTGCCCTGGGAGTGGCGCTGCAGGTGGATGGCGGGACCGGGGCCGAGGGGTTGATCCACCAGCTTGCCGCGGCCACGCAGGAACAAATCCGTGAGACCGTGCCGCAGCTGGTGCTGCGTCAGCGGCAGGTAACCTGGGATGAGGCCGCCGGACGGGTCGCGGCTGCCGAGCAGGAACGGATCGGCGCAGTGGTGCTGGCCTCGCGCCAGGTTGGGGTTACAGATGCCGAGGCTTTGCCGCTGCTGCTGGAGCAGGTCAGCCGCCGTGGCCTTGCCGGCCTGAACTGGTCAGCGGCGGCCCGTCAGCTGCAGGGCAGGGTCGGGTGCGCTGCCCGGCTGCTGCCGGAGGAGGGCTGGCCCGATCTGTCCGATACCTGGCTGGCAGGTCAGCTGGCCGATTGGCTGGGGCCGCAACTGTTGGGGGTGCGCTCCTGGCAGGATATCCAGAAGGTTGATCTGCAGCAGGCGTTGCAGCAGATCCTTGGCTGGCGGTTGCTGCAGGCGCTCGACACGGTTGCGCCGACCCATCTGCAGGTGCCCAGTGGACGGAAGGCCGCTGTGGATTATACTGTAGACGAGGGACCGGTGCTGGCGGTCAAGCTGCAGGAGCTGTTCGGTCTGGCCTCTTCACCCACGGTTTGCCGGGGCCGTCAGGCGCTGTTGGTGCATCTGCTGTCACCGGCTGGCCGGCCGGTGGCGGTGACCCGCGATCTGCAGGGGTTCTGGCAGCGGGGCTATCCTGAGGTGCGCAAGGAGTTGCGGGGCCGTTATCCCAAGCATCCCTGGCCGGATGATCCCTGGAACGCACCGGCCACCCACCGCACCAGGCAGACGCTTGCTCGATCACAGGGAGGGACCTGATCATGCTGTTTGAGATGCACTGTCATACGTCTGAAAAATCCGCCTGTAGTTCGGTGCCGGCCGTCGAGCTGGTGCGCCGGGTGCAGGCCCGTGGCTTGCAGGGGATCGTGCTGACCGACCACCACGCGGTCTGGAAGGCGACCGAGTTGGCCGAACTGCGGCGTTCGGCCGGGGTGCCGGACCATTTCAGAATCTTCAGCGCCCAGGAGGTGACCACGGCCCGCCACGGCGATGTGCTGGTTTACGGCGCCACGGTTGCCATTGCCAAGGGGGCGCCGCTGGAGGATATCCGGGCCGCCTGGCCCGGGGCCGCCCTGGTGCTGGCCCATGCCTACCGCAAGGGGCGGCATCCGACCGATGATCAGTTGGCCGATCCTTTGCTGGACGGGGTCGAGATCTTCAGCTCCAACCACGGTGTGGCTGAGAACAGCCGGGGGCTGGCCGATTGGCACCGGCTGCGTTTTACCGCCATTTCCGGCACCGATACCCATGGCGCGCAGTATGCCGGGGCCTATCCGACCATCTTTGATCATCCGCTGCAGGATATCCAGGAGTTGGCTGATGAACTCAAGGCCGGGCGATGTCGGCCGTTTTTCAAGGAGATACCCCGCTCCGGCGCCAACGCGCTGGTGACCGAGGTGACCTTCGGCACCAAGGAGGGTGATGAAAACCGTGAGCGGATCATCATCCGCACCTTGACGGATCAGAAAAAATGGAAAAGCACCGCCCGGGCCGAGACTATCATGGCTGCCGTGGCAGCGGCCGGATTCAGTGAGGGGCGTTACCGGGTGCCGAGGCCGATCGAGATTGACCAGGAACGGATGACCATCATTGAACAGGGGATCAGGGGCCGCTCACTGCACGATAAGCTGCTCAGCGCCAGCCCTGACGACGCCCGCTGGTATCTGGAGCTGGCGGGCCACTGGCTGGGGCGGCTGCACAAGGCCGCCCTGGCGGTCACCAGGCCGGACGAATTTGGTCAGCGGGAGGAAGGGCGGCTCAGGCATTATCTTTCCCGCTTTGAGACTATCAATCATCGCCACTCCGGCCGGGCCCGCCAGATTGTCGAACGTCTGCTGGCGGCCTATCGGGAACTGTACTGCGGTACCGATTGCCTGGTGCAGGGCCATGGCGATTATCACCCCAAGAATGTGATGATCGGCCAGGATAACCAGGATCAGCGTGAAACTTTCTTTGTGGCAGCCATCGACTTCGGCAGTTCGCTGATGTTGCCACCGGCCTTTGATGTCGGCTGCTTCCTGGCCCAGTTCCGCAATCAACTGTTCGCCCAGCGCGAGTTGCTGGAGCGGTTGCCTGAATCGATTTTTCTGGAGGCCTACCTGGACGAAGGGCCGCCGGTGGGAGACGAGTTTCTTTGGCAGGTTGAGCTGTTTCGTGCCCGTACCAACCTGAGCATCGCCTCATACCTGATTCAGGTGGGGATGGGGGAAAGCGAAGACCTCTGGCGGGTGCTGGTGGAAGCGGAACAGGCCTTGGGCCAGATATGAGGGATCTGACCGGTCAACGCCGCATCCATCGGCTGGAGTGTGGCCCGGACGGGGTCCGCACCAGCCTGGGCGAGTGTCCCGTCTTCGGCAAGATCAAATTCATGAGCGCTGATGGTTGCAAGCGCAAGTTTGATGTGGCAGGCTATTGCTCACAATGGTCATGATGCTGCGGAGGTTTTGATGGATTATGCGTTGTTGAGGGATATGGTGCTGTTGTTTGGCCTGGCATTGGTTACCGTGATCCTGTTCCGTCAGTTCAAGCTGCCCTCGATTATCGGTTTTTTGTGTACTGGCATCGTGGCCGGCCCCTATGCCCTGGGGTTTATCAAGGATACCCACCAGGTTGAACAGATGGCCGAGATCGGTGTGGTGCTGCTGCTGTTCACCATCGGCATCGAATTCTCGCTGAAGGAGTTGTTGCGGATCAAATATCTGGTGCTGTGGGGGGGCGGTTTTCAGGTCGGCCTGACCATTGTGGTGGTTGCACTGATCGGGGTGGCCGCCGGTTTTCCGATCCAGCAGGCCACATTCTTCGGTTTTCTGGTTTCACTGTCCAGTACCGCTATCCTGATGAAGCTGTTGATGGATGCCGGCGAGATGGACACCCCCCACGGCAAGACCGCCCTGGGCATTCTGATCTTTCAGGACCTCTGCGTGGTGCCGTTGATGCTGTTTACCCCCTTCCTGGGCGGGGCCGGCAACGGCCTGACCGGGATCATGATCGTTTCGGCCAAGGCGTTGGTGGTGGTGGTGGCTTCCCACTTCGGAGCCCGCTTTGCGGTGCCCTGGATCTTTAACCAGGTGGTCAGGACCCGCAGCCGAGAACTGTTCATCCTGACCATTATCTTTGTCGGCTTCGGCACGGCCTGGCTGACGGCTCAAGTGGGGCTCTCCCTGGCCCTGGGCGCTTTCATCGCCGGTCTGGCCATCTCGGAGTCGGAATACAGCCATCAGGTGATGGGGGATATCATCCCGTTCCGGGATGCCTTTATGAGTCTGTTCTTCATCTCAGTGGGGATGTTGCTCGATCCAACGGTGGTGTTACGCCATCCCTTGACGGTGTTGCTGATTGTGCTGGTGATCGTGCTGGTCAAATGGCTGGTGGCCACCGGTGCGGCGCTGGCACTGAAGTTCCCGCCCCGGCCGGCCTTGATGAGCGGCCTGATGCTGGCCCAGGTGGGTGAGTTTGCCTTTGTGCTGTCCCATGCCGGTCAGCAGTACGGATTGCTGAGCGGTGACCAGTACCAGCTGTTTCTGGCCGCCTCGGTAACCACCATGGCCCTGACCCCTTTTGCGCTCATTTATGCCGAACCGCTGGCCAACCGGATGTCCACCTGGCTGCCGGCGATCCTTAAAGCTGGTGGACGGGTCACCGGCGTCAGCCACGACCGTTTTCCAATGGAAGATCACGTGATCATCGTCGGCTTTGGTGTCAACGGCAAAAACCTGGCCCGGGTGCTGAACGGCAACGGCATCCGCTATATCGCCATTGAAACCAACCACCACACCGTCAAGGCCGAACGCAAGAAAGGCACCCGGATCATCTTCGGCGACGCCTCCAAGGCCGAGATCCTGTCCCATGCCCTGATCGACAAGGCCCGCATGCTGGTGATCGCCGTCTCCGATGCCACCGCCACCCGCCGGGTGGCGGCCCAGGCCCGCATGATGAAGCCGGGTATCCATATCATCGTGCGTACCCGCTACGTGGCCGAGATGGAGCCGCTCTATCAGCTGGGGGTCAACGACGTGGTGCCGGAGGAGTTCGAGACCTCGGTGGAGATCTTTTCGCGGGTGCTGCGTGGCTACCTGGTGCCCCACGACCAGATCGATCACTGCATCGCCGAGATCCGCCGCGACTCCTACCAGATGTTCCGTACCATCAGCCGTCGTCATAGCCATGCCACCGGTATCTCCGGGTATCTTTCCGGGGTTGAGCTGGCCACCTTCCGGGTGCAGCCGGGTTCGCCTCTTGCGGGCAGTCAGCTTAAAGACGGTCTGCTGCGGGACCGTTCCGGCGCCACGGTGCTGGTGATCAAGCGGGGGGACAAGGTAATTTCCAACCCCGATCCGGTCTGGGAATTTCAGGACGATGACCTGGTGCTGACCCTGGGTTCGTCGGACCAGCTTACCTTTGCGGCGCATCTGTTTGAAGGATAGGGGGTAATCGGCAATGCAGGAGGTCTGGTTTGCACTGGGATTGACACTGTTTGCCGGCATGGCCACCGGTATCGGCAGCGCCATCGCCTTTCTGGCCAAGCGGACCAACTACCGTTTTCTCTCCGTTGCCACCGGCTTTTCGGCCGGCGTGATGCTGTATGTTTCCTTTGTCGAGATATTCTACAAGGGGGTGAGCGCCCTGACCGTCACCTACGGCGATTACTGGGGGCACTGGGTTAACGCGGGGTCATTCTTTGGCGGTATTCTGCTGATCGGTCTGATCGACAATCTGATTCCGGCTGCGGAAAACCCCCACGAGACCCACTCAGAGACAGAAACCGCGCCGTTGCATAATCTTGCCGCGCCGTTCCCGTCTTTTTCCGTGGACGGCAACGCCGTGGCCGGTGAACATGACCATTCCCTGAAACATGCCAAGCTGATGCGGATGGGTCTGTTCACCGCTCTGGCCATCGGCATCCATAACTTTCCTGAAGGTCTGGCCACCTTTCTGGCGGCCCTGCAGGACCCGAAACTTGGCATCGCCATCGCCATCGCCATCGCCCTGCACAACATCCCGGAAGGGATCTCGGTCTCGGTGCCGATCTTTTACGCCACCGGTAACCGCAAGAAGGCCTTTTTCTATTCAGTGCTGAGCGGCCTGGCCGAACCGGTGGGGGCCATCGTGGCCTATCTGCTGCTGCGTCTGTTCGTGGGGGGGGATACCGGCGCGATACCGTCACAGGTCATGGGTATCCTGTTCGGCGGCGTGGCCGGCATCATGGTCTACATCAGCCTGGATGAGCTGCTGCCCACCAGCCGGGCCTACGGCAAGGGCCACGACAGCCTGTTCGGGCTGATGGGGGGCATGCTGGTGATGGCGTTGAGCCTGCTGCTGATGAAATAAATATCGGGGCTTGACTCTATATATTGTGGTGTGATAGTGGTGTTGCCACAACATATTCCGCTACTGTTGGGCGGAAGCAGAATACACGATCAACGGTGCCCGTAGGGGCTTGATAGGGAAGAGGGGTGAAGCTTTACAAAAAGCCATTCCCCCGCGGACCCGCCGCTGTAAGCGATGACAAAGGGCAACAGACCACTGGCTGGCTAAGCTGGGAAGGTGCCTGGAGGACGATTCGCAAGCCAGAAGACCTGCCTTGATCCAGTACACAACATTACTCTCCGGGGACTGGGAGTAGGTGAATAACGGAATCAGGCGACGTTAAATTCGGAACGTCCGCATGCTGTTTGAAACAGCTGCGGACGTTTTTTTATTTGCTCGTGCAGGAGTATTCAAAGGAGTCTACAGCATGAACCAGCCCGTAGTTGCAGCACCCGTTTCCATCATCAAACGCGATGGCACCCGCGTCGCTTTCGAGCCTGCCCGTATCCAGTCCGCCATCCAGCGGGCAGGCAAGGTTACCGCCGAGTTCGGCGATGACGAGGCCCTGTTGCTGACCAGCCAGGTGTTGAAGGTCTTACGCCACCGCTTTCCCCAGGAGCCGCCCCAGATTGAGCAGATTCAGGATGTGGTGGAGCAGGCCCTGATTTCGGCGAATCATTTCACCACCCTGCGGGCCTACGCGGTTTATCGTGAGCAGCGCAGCCGTCTGCGCCAGGATCGCAAGACCGTGGTGGATGTGACCGCTTCGGTGAATGAGTATCTAGAGCAGACCGACTGGCGGGTCAGCGCCAACGCCAACCAGGGGTATTCACTGGGGGGCCTGATTCTGAACCTGTCCGGCAAGGTAATCGCCAATTACTGGCTCTCCCAGGTCTATCCTCCTGAGGTGGGGGAGGCCCATCGTGACGGCAGCATCCATATCCATGATCTGGATATGCTGGCCGGTTACTGCGCCGGCTGGTCGTTGCGGATGCTGTTGCATGAGGGATTGAACGGTGTGCCGGGCAAGGTTGAGGCCGGGCCGCCCCGCCATATGTCCAGCGCGGTGGGGCAGATCGTCAACTTTCTGGGCACCCTGCAGAACGAATGGGCCGGAGCCCAGGCCTTCAGCTCCTTTGACACCTATATGGCACCCTTTGTGCGCAAGGATCGCCTGAGCTACCCGGAGGTGCGCCAGTATATCCAGGAGCTGATCTACAACCTGAATGTGCCTTCACGTTGGGGTACCCAGACCCCCTTCACCAACCTGACCTTTGACTGGACCTGCCCGGATGACCTGAAGTCACAGGTGCCGGTGATCGGTGGCGAGGAGATGCCGTTTACCTACGGTGATCTGCAGGTGGAGATGGACCTGATCAACCGGGCCTATATTGAGGTGATGACCGCCGGAGATGCCAAGGGCAGGGTGTTTACCTTTCCGATCCCCACCTACAACATCACCCCTGATTTTCCCTGGGAAAGCGAAAACGCCGAGTTGTTGTTTGCCATGACCGCCCGCTACGGCCTGCCGTACTTCCAGAATTTTGTCAATTCAGAGCTGACCCCCAATATGGTGCGCTCCATGTGCTGTCGCCTGCAGCTGGATCTGCGGGAGCTGCTCAAACGGGGCAACGGTCTGTTCGGTTCTGCTGAGCAGACCGGCTCACTGGGGGTGGTGACCATCAACTGCGCCCGCTTGGGGTATCAGCACCAGGGTGATGAGGCAGGGCTGCTGCAGCGGTTGGACCACCTGCTGGAGATCAGCCGCACCAGTCTGGAGATCAAACGCAAGGTGATCCAGCGCCACATGGACAACGGCCTGTTTCCGTACACCAAGCGTTATCTGGGCACCCTGCGCAATCATTTCTCCACCATCGGCATCAACGGGGTCAACGAGATGATCCGCAATTTCAGCGGGGATGCAGAGGATATCACCACGCCAACCGGACATCAACTGGCCGTGCGGCTGATGGATCACCTGCGGCAGCGTATGGTGCAGTTTCAGGAGCAGACCGGCTCTATGTACAACCTGGAGGCCACCCCGGCGGAAGGCACCACCTACCGTTTTGCGCGGGAGGACAAAAAGCGGTTTCCTGCGATCCTGCAGGCCGGGTCCGCTGAAGCCCCGTACTACACCAACTCCACCCAGTTGCCGGTAGGGTTCACCGATGATCCGTTCGAGGCGCTCCAACGTCAGGAACCGCTGCAAAGCAGATACACCGGTGGCACGGTGTTGCACCTCTACCTGGGGGAACAGGTTTCCAGCGTGGATGCCTGCAAGAATCTGGTGCGGCGCTCGCTGGAGCGGTTCCGGCTGCCGTACATCACCATCACCCCCACCTTTTCCATCTGTCCCAGGCATGGCTACCTGAGCGGGGAACACCAGTTCTGCCCGCTTTGTGATCAGGAACTGGCAAGGAAGCAGTCGGAATGACCACAGCGTTCAATCCTAGTCAAACAGAAAGGAAAACACCATGAACACCAAACAACAACCGTCAACAGCACTCCCCCAGGAACAACGCCAACCCTGCGAGGTCTGGACCCGGGTGATGGGCTACCACCGTCCGGTGGCTTCCTTCAACACCGGCAAGAAATCAGAGTATGCCGACCGGAGATTTTTTACGGAAACAGCATGCTCAGCATCGGTGGGCTAACCCCCTTTACCACGATTGATTATCCCGGCAAGCTGGCTGCGGTACTGTTCTGTCAGGGCTGCCCCTGGCGGTGCGGCTACTGCCACAACCAACACCTGCTGGATGCTGGACAATCTGGAACCATGGCCTGGGATGAGATCATGGCGTTTCTTCATCACCGCCGTGGGCTGCTGGATGGAGTGGTGTTCAGCGGTGGGGAGCCAACCCTGCAGGCAGGTCTGGTTGCAGCCCTGACTGAGGTGCGTCAGATGGGCTATCTGACCGGGCTGCACACCGCCGGACCGTATCCCGACCGGCTGGCAGCCTGCCTGCCACTCCTGAACTGGGTCGGCATGGACTTAAAGGCCCCTTTTGAGTGCTACGATGCGATCACCGGGGTAAGGGGCAGTGGTCGTGCGGCTGCCCGAAGTGCGGAATTGGTGCGGCTGAGCAGCGTACCCCGCCAGTTCCGCACCACGCTTGCTCCTTTTTTGCGGGCCGAGTGCAGGCTCGATAAAGTACAGCAGCTGGTAGCCAAATGGGGCGATGAACTGGTGCTGCAGGAGCTGCAAACCACAACAGCTCCTGCCCAGTGATCAGTGATGGCAGCTGCCGCCACAACCGCCGCAGTGTCGTACTTCCATTCTTTCGCCCCGTTCACCGGGAGTAAGCAGTTCAAGTGGCATCATTCAATCTCCTTGTGGTCTAGAATTTCAGCACCAGGCCGTACAGTGCGGTGACATCGTCTTCGGCCCCGGTCAGGCCGAACTTGACGCCTGCGTTGATATCCAGCAGGTCATTGATCTCGTAGCGGGCGCCGGTCAGGGCATAGACCGGCAGTTCAGCGGAGCCCTTGTCGGGGTTGCTGGCCAAACCGAGATCAGCGACCATAACCAGCCCTTTGGTTAGCTCGGCCTCACCGGCGATTGAACCGCTCCAGAGGTTGCCGTGGGTGGTGGATCTGAGGGTTTGGGTGCGGTAGCGGTGATGTTCATATCCCAGGTTGGCGTGCAGGGCGTAGGCACCGTCAGCAAACTCCTTGCTGGCGATCAGGGTAAGGCCGCCATGCCAGTGCCCTTCTGAAAGGCCTTTCGAATATCTGCCGGTCGGCGCTACGAGCGATGGTTTTATGGCCAGATTGAGATCAGCCAACTCGGCAAAGGCATACTTGACCTCCAGGGTCATATCGCCCAACCCGTCGCTGGTGCCGGTCAGTGCGCCGTCTTCTTTCTCGCGTGCACGAATGGTGTAGGGGATCGCCAGCGAGATACCCAGATCCTTGTGCAGGCCGGTGCTGATCTTCATCTCGGCGTCGGTTGCGTTTGTCTCGCAGGCGATTCCCCCCGACGTCTCCTTGTCGTGGGTGTAGGAGCCGTTCAGTTCGAGCTCGGCTTTGCCGACCGCAACGGTTCCGGCATCATCGGTGATAAGCGGCGGTCCGGCCAGGGCAGTGTGGGCGGTCAACAGGGCAAAGGTTAGGGCGGTGATTGTGCTACGCAGTGCAGTCATAAACAGATCCCTTTCGTGAGAGAGAATGTTTTGGCTGGCTGCGTCGTCAGGGGAACGCGTGGCTGGCTGGTTGTGGTGGATTATTTCGTCATGATCAGTTTGTTGTTGCTGGTGATCCGCAGGCGGTACTGCTCACCGGCGTGCAGGATGATCAGTTCCTGCTGGGTGCCGAACAGTTCTGCGCTGGAGATAGTGCGCTGTTTCATCCTGTTGGATTACCTCCTTTCCGAAAAATTCAGCTGCTGGTGCTACAAACCCCCGCAACTTGCAATTGAATCACATTATCAAATTGCTATCAAAAAAAAGCTGCTGGTCTGACTTGAGCGAAGCAAGGCAAAGGGCAACATCGGTGCAGTTCAGGAGCCGGTTCCCATGCAGATGCATGTATTACGGAACTGTTCAGCAAGATCGAGGCTTTTCTCTGGCCTGTAGTACCAGAAACTCAACCGGGTTGATCCGGGTGGTCAGTTGCCGTTGGTGAGTCTGCCAGAGCTGCTGAAGGTTTCTGCCGCAGGGCCGGGTGCCGTTGTGACGTTCGAATAAAGCGGGCTGATGGTGAAATGCCACAACTGGCTCCTTGTTTGCAAATGAATTTTGTTATCAATATCTGTTTGCGGGCTAGGTGTCAACAGTTTTCTTGGTGGCGTCAATTTTATCGGGGTGGAGTAAGCAACGCAAGGGTTATCGGCCTGCGCAGCTGGCGCAAACGCCGTATATCACAATGGTCTTTGAATCAATGACACCCCATTTGGCAAGGTCGGGCGGCAGCGCAAGCGTGTCGATGGCTGGCCAGTGGAAATCCATGACCCGTTTGCAACGGCTGCAGATCAGGTGGTGGTGGGGAGCGTAGACCGCCTCGAAGCGGGCCTGGCTTTCAGCGGTCTGGATGCGCGCCACCAGGTTGTGTTGTTCCAGGGTGGTCAGGGTACGGTAGACCGTGTCCAGCGAGATGGAGGGCAGGGCAGGCAAGAGACGTTTGTGGACTGTTTCTGCCGTGGGATGGTCTGGCATCAGCAATAACTGGCGATAGATTTCGGTGCGTTGATGAGTGACCTTCAGGCCTGCCTGCCGGCAGGCAGCGATAAACTGCTTCATCATCTGCTCTAGCTGTTCCTGGGTATGGGGGGTCGCCACGGCAGCACTCCGTTTTAATAGTATTTGATAAGAAAGATTATCGTTTAAAGTAAAATTGTCAAGAAAACTCTGTTGGAGTGACGGCCAGTACAGCGTGGTCAGCTTGCATCTGCAAAAAAGCGGGGTACAGTATCAACAGCTGATCTGAATGATTTTGTGGGCGCAGCCCCTTTCTGTTTGTTTCGAGAAAAAGGATATTTTTAGTCTTGACAAGTTATTAGATAGGTATTATTCCTGATTGCACCGGCAACGAACTCAAGTAAACCGGTAGCCGGGTCGACCTGGTCTTCGGCTCCAACTCCCAGCTGCGGGCCATCGCTGAGGTCACTGCGTGTGAGGACTCACCGGAGAAATTCCTGCACGACTTTGTGTCGGCCTGGAACAAGGTGATGCAGGCCGATCGTTTTTAGTCCGGTCCGGCCGGCGTGTAGGCTGACGGATGGCGTAATGAAGCAACCAACCCGTGGCCGCTGTCCACCAGGCAGCGGTCTTTTCACCGAAACGTGCTGTTGGTAAATTCGCGATGTACCCCAAGGAGTGTTCGAATGCAGTATCTATCCATTCTCTATCGTTTGCTGATCGCTCTGTGGGTGGGCGGCGCCGCCCTGTTCACCTTTGTTCTGACACCCACCCTGTTCAGGAGCTTTGATCGTGACCAGGCCGGCAGTATCGTCGCCGTGCTGTTTCCCGGCTATTTCAAGTGGGGGTTGATCTGCGGGGTGTTTGCCCTGGCCTGTCTGCTGTTCACCAGGAGCAGGCACTGGGCCGTCTCGTCACTGATCATTGTTGCCATGCTGGTGGTTACCTCGCTGCAGGCCTTTGTGATCGAGCCCAGGGCCGCAGCCATCAAAAAAGAGATCCCCTCCTTTGTGACCACCCCTGCCGACCATCCGTTGCGGCAGCAGTTCAGAAAGCTGCACGGCGCATCGGCTGCGGGTAACCTGGGAGTTATCGGCGGTGGCATTGCCCTGCTGATTCTGTTATAAGGTTTCGCACTACTATATGACCGAAAGGAGAGTTTAAGATGTCGAAATCAGTCAAAGGCACCAAAACCGAGCAGAACCTTTTGAAATCTTTTGCCGGCGAGAGTCAGGCCCGCATGCGCTATACCTATTTTTCGGCTGCCGCCAAAAAGGAAGGCTACGTCCAGATCGCTGATATTTTCGAGGAGACCGCCAACCAGGAGAAGGAACATGCCAAGCGGTTCTTCAAGTTCCTGGAGGGCGGCATGGTGGAGATCACCGCCAGTTTCCCGGCCGGGGTGATCGGCAGCACTGCCGAAAACCTGTTGGCTGCCGCCGCTGGTGAGCATGAGGAACATACGCAACTGTATCCTGCCTTTGCCGAGGTGGCCAAGCAGGAAGGTTTCGCCGAGATCGCCGCGGTCTGGAATTTTATCTCGGTGGCGGAGAAACAGCATGAGAAGCGCTACCGCGACCTGTTGGCCAACATCGAGGCCGGCCGGGTCTTCAAGCGGGACAAGATTGTGGTCTGGCGTTGCCGTAACTGCGGTTACCTGCATACCAATGCCGAGGCACCGGAGCAGTGTGCTGCCTGTGCTCACCCCAAGGCTCACTTCGAGCTGCTGGGAGAGAACTGGTAGTACGACAGCCCGGCGCTGTTGATACCATTGCAGACACAAAGGCCGCCCCCGGATTCCGGGGGCGGCCTTTGTGCGTACTGGCTGATTATATCGGTTTATTCATAGTAGTTCGGTGGTGCCATGTCGGTGGCACCTGCTCCGCCCTTGCGCGGGCTTGAGGCGTTGCTCAATCCGTTTGATCAGTGCGGGGCAGGCAGGTCAGTGGGCGACCGATCACCACTGTCGCATCGGTCATTTTGCTGCTGTAGTTGGTACGATAGCCGGTATGTTCAAGATTGTTCAGAATCTGTTTGACCTTGGCATCCACCTTTCCGTGGATGGTGGCAGGTTGTTTTCTGGTAACCTGTTGCGATACGTTATCCAGCCCTGGACCTTCAGCGCAGCGGTTTTCAAAAAAAGCTTGCAGTTCACAGCGCTGTTCCAGTTCCTGTTCACCATCGTCAAAGCTGGCGATGCTGTGCGTGATACAGACCTCGTAAGGTCTGTCCAGGTTGTCATGTTCCTCTCCAATGACACCTTGGAGGGCAAGGCAGTGGTCACGCAGCGCCTGCTGGTTGCTGCCACAGCCAGCCAGCATCAGAAACGTGCCTGATGCGAGCAGCAGGTTTTTACAAAAAACAGCGGGATCGTTCTGGGCAAATCGGTTGGTTTCATCATGTTCCTCCTTTGGCGATGTACTGTCGGGATACCCTTGCCTTTGCGATACTTCTCCGCAACCACTTGTCCAGTTCCACCACGATCAGCACGCTGCAGGATACGGCCACGATCTGTTGCCACTCAGCTGCTGAAAGCGGCACCGTACGGAAAACCCACTGCAGGGCCGGGACATACAGCACCGCCAGTTGGGCAAAAAAGGCGGCAATCATGCTGTAGAACAGGATCGGGTTACTCAACGGATTGAGACCGAAGACCGATTCGGTCTCGGAGCGACTGTTCCAGGCCTGAAAAAACTGGCTGAACACCATGGTGGTGACCGCCACGGTGCGGGCCTGTTCCAGGGTAGCACCTGAGCGGAGCGCCTGGGTAAAGGTGTAGATCACTGCAGCGGTGATAACCAAGCCTACCAGTATGGTGCGCTGCACCAGCAGGCTGGAGAAGATGCCCTCGTTCGCCGGGCGTGGCGGGCGGTTTAAAACCCCCTTTTCGGCAGGTTCAAAGGCCAGGGCCACATCCTGCATGCCGTTGGTGACCAGGTTGATCCATAAAATCTGTGCCGGAATGAACGGCAGCGGCAGTCCCAGCAAAACGGCCACCACAATCGAGAAGAGGTCGGCCACTCCGGTGGGGATCAGGAAAAAGACCACCTTGCGCAGGTTGTCAAAGACGATCCTTCCTTCCTTGACCGCCCTGAAGATACTGGCAAAGTTGTCATCGGCCAGCACCATGTCAGAGGCCTCACGGGCCACGTCGGTGCCGGTCACCCCCATGGCGATGCCGATATGGGCGGCCTTCAGGGCCGGCGCGTCATTGACCCCGTCGCCGGTCATGGCAACGATCTCGCCCCGGCTGACCAGCTGCCGGGTGATCCGCAGCTTGTGCTGGGGCGAGACCCGGGCATAGACCGATACCTGGCCTACCTGCCGGTACAGCTCGTTATCATCCATCGTCTCAAGCATACTGCCGGTCAGCACGGCTGAGGACTGATCGGCGATGCCCAACTCTCTGGCTATGGCCAGGGCAGTCACGCGGTGGTCACCGGTGATCATCACCACCCGGGCTCCGGCCCGTTTGCAGCCCTTGATCGCCTCGATGGCTTCGGGCCGGGGCGGATCGATCATGGCCTGTAGTCCGGCAAAGATCAGGCCCTGCTCAAGGTCCTGCGGTGCGAGATGCTGCCCGGCGTCACCTTCAAACGTTTTCCAGGCCAGGGCCAGCACCCGCATCCCCTCCGCTGCATAGGTCTCGGCCCGTTCCAGCAGCGCCTCCTGTTCAGTCATGTCCAGGTCGCACAGAGCCAGCAGACGCTCAGGAGCGCCTTTGACGAAAATCAGTCCGCCTGTCCCCTGCTGGTGGAGGGTCGCCATCCAGGCCCGCTCCGATTCGAACGGAATCATGGCGCTGCGGGGCAGGGCTTCCCGTTCAGCCTCCGGCTGTAGTCCGCCCTTCATGGCGCTGGCGATCAGGGCCGCCTCGGTTGGGTCGCCGTCCACCCGCCACAGGCCATCCCGTTCATAGAGGTCTGATTCATTACAGAGCAGACCGATCTGCAAAAGACGCCGCAGCGGTTCTCCGGTCGAGTGGGGCGCCCCATGGCACAGCAGCTCACCCTGCGGGTCGTAGCCGCTGCCGGTCAGCTCGTAGTCATGCTCGCCGTCAAACAGGCGGGTCACGGTCATCTCGTTTTTGGTCAGGGTGCCGGTCTTGTCGGAACAGATTACCGTGGTGCTGCCCAGGGTCTCCACCGCCGGCAGTCTGCGGACGATGGCATTCTGGCGGGCCATGCGGGAGACCCCCACCGCCAGGGCGATGGTGACCACAATCGGCAGCCCCTCGGGGATGGCTCCCACTGCGGCGGCAACCGCGGTCAGGAACATCTCCTTGGCGCTGTTGCCCATCAACAGGCCCACCACGAACAGCAGGCTTGAGGTGCTGATCACCAGCAGGCCCACTGTCCGGGCGAAACGATCGATGGTATCCTGGATCGGCGCCCTGACCTGACCAATCTGCCGGACTTCACTGGCAATGCTGCCCAACATGGTTGTACGGCCGGTGGCCACCACCAGCCCGCTGGCCCGGCCGTTCACCACAGCGGTGCCCATGAAGGCCATGTTGAGCTGGTCGGCCGGCACCAGATGTTCGGCGGCAATAGTGTCAACGGTCTTGTCCGCAGGCATCGATTCGCCGGTCAGCATCGCCTCGTCGATTCTCAACTCGTTAACCTGCACAAGTCGCAGGTCGGCCGGCACACGGACCCCGGAAGCCAGCAGCACCAAGTCGCCGGGAACCAGTTCGGCAGCATTGATCTCCTTCTCATGACCGTCACGGACGATCCTGGCCTTTGCCACCACCAGTTTTTTCAGTGAACGGACGTTTTCCTCTGCCTTCAGTTCCTGCATGAAGCCGATAATGGCGTTGATGACCACCACTGCCATGATCACGCCGGTGTCGATATACTCCCCAAGCAGGAAGGTGATCAACGCCGCAATCAGCAACAGGTAGATCAGCGGGCTGGTGAACTGATGCAGCGCCACCTTGATGATGCTGATCTGCTGCTCATCTGTCAGGGCATTGGGACCATAGCGGCGTAACCGGTTGACCGCCTCCTGCTCTGAGAGCCCTTCCTCGCTGCTGGAGAGTTCCGTCCGCGCCTGTCTGGCATCCATGCGATACCATGCCAGGGGTTGTGAATCCATATTGTGGCGCTCGTTGTTCATCGTAATAAACCCGCCAGTTGCCGGGCAGCGGTCTGGACCGGATCCCAGACCGGCGAGAAGGGCGGGGCATAGGACAGGTCCAGATCCACCAGCTGCTGGACCGTCATGTTGGCCGTCAGGGCCGTGGCCAGCACGTCGATCCGTTTGGCGGCCCCTTCCAGTCCCACGATCTGGCCGCCCAGCAGACGGCCGCTGCCCTGCTCAGCCAGCAGTTTGACCGTGATCCAGCCGGCGCCGGGGTAGTAGCCGGCACGGGTCTTGCTGGTGGTGGTGGCGGTTTTGTACGCCAGACCCAGGTCGTGCATCTCCCGCTCCATCAGGCCGGTACGGGCCACCTCATAGTTGCAGATTTTGCTGACCGCCGTGCCGACCACGCCGGGGAAGGTGGCATAGCCGCCGGCCAGGTTGATGCCGGCCACGTTGCCCTGCTTGTTGGCAACGGTGCCCAGGGCCACATGGAACGGCCTGCGGCTGATCAGGTGGAAGCTCTCGGCGCAGTCGCCGGCGGCCCAGACGTTGGCGGCCGAGGTCTGCATGCGGGGATTGACCCGGATTGAACCTTTCTCCCCCAGGGTCAGGCCGGCTGCCTCAGCCAGGGCGGTATTGGGGCGGGTACCCAGGCCGACGATCACCAGATCGGCCGCCAGGGTGCGCTGATCGGTCACCACTCCGGTCACCAGTCCTTTGGCAGTTTCGTAGCCGGTCAGTGATTCGTTCAGATAGAGGGACACCCCGATCTCCCGTAGCGCCTCGGAAACCATCGCCCCCATGTCAGGGTCCAGGGTCGCCATCACCTGCTCACCCCGTTCCACCAGCGAGACCTGCAGGCCCTGCCGCACCAGCGCCTCGGCCATCTCCAGGCCGATGTAGCCGCCCCCCACCACCACGGCCCGGCGGGGCAACTGCTGATCCATGAACTGCTGAATCCGGATGCCGCTGGCCAGGGTTGAGAGACCGAAGATGCCGTCAGCGTCGCTGCCCGGCAGTCTTGGAAACGTCGCCTCGGCGCCGGTGGCGATCAGCAGCTGATCGTAGGGTTCCCAACCTTCGCTGTTGGTTTCCAGGTTGCGAACCAGCACCCGTTGGCTTGTCAGGTTCAGTTCGGTTACCTCGTGGCCGGTGCGGGCATCGATGTTGTACTTTTCGCGAAACTTCTGCGGGGAGCGGGCGATCAATTTTTCGGGCGAATCCACCAGGCCGGCGATCAGGTAGGGCATGCCGCAGGCCGAGTAGGAGGTGTGGGGGGAGCGCTCAAACACCACGATCTCCCGCTCAGGGTCTTCGCGGCGCACCTTGGATGCGGCGCTCATGCCGGCGGCATCGCCGCCGATAATCACAAGTCGTGCTGCGGTCATGGCTGGTCTCCTTTGGCTGGGACAGTAGATTCCTTGATTTCCTGCCCACTGCTGACAAAAGAGATGCCCTGACCAATGGAGGTGCCGATCATGATGCACTCGATCACCGGGGCATTGATCAGCCGGTCAGCATCCCAGCGGACGATGAAGTTGGCACCGAAACCGCCGCTGACGTCGTTTTGTTCAATATGCACATGGGACGATGCCAAGGGGCCGAGGGTGGCCGGTCTCGGGGTAAAACGGCGCACCAGTCTGCCATCGTTGTTGTAGTACTCGATGGCGGTGATTCTGCAGGAATCCTGCAGGTCGGTGTTCCTGATACTCAAGGTGGCCGACAGCTGGAAGGGCTGCTTGCGGGGACCGCTGTAGATATGGGAATAGACCGGTACATAGACGGTCTGCCCTGCGGAAAGCTGAACCTCGGCAGAGGCGGCCCGGCTGGTTGCTGGCGCACTCAGGGCGGTCAGCAGGAGCAGGGTCGCGGTCAGTATGATGGTCACAAAAGTCTGATGGTGGCGCATGGGAACCTCGGTCATTTGTGCATTCAATTCAGGCATGGGCCTTACCTCCGCTTGCAGCTGCGTCTATTTTGCCAGCTGTTTCAGGACCCGCTGCAGGTTGCGCAGTTCCTCGCCATAGCCGGACCAATCCCCCTGGCGCTGCAGGTTGATCGCCTTCTCGTAGCTGGCCATGGCCTGACGGGCCAGTTCTGAGGTCGAGGCTGCCTTGTGCACCCCATCGGGCTGGGTTGCAGCTGCAACGGCAGCAGGTTGGCGGCCGCCAAAGACCCGCTGCAGGGCCAGTTCCAGGGTCTCCTCCATCACCACCTCGTCACCGAAGGCCACGATCACCCGGCGCAGTTCCGGCAGGCCGGCCTTGTCCGCCGCCGCCAGGAACAGCGGCTGGACGTACAACAGCGATTTCTCGATCGGGATCACCAGCATGCTGCCCCGGATCACCTGTGAGCCGCGCTGGTTCCAAAGGGTCAGCTGCTGGGAGATGTAGGAATCCTGGTTGATCCGGGCGTCGATCTGCTTGGGGCCGTAGATCAGCCGGTCCCGGGGGAAGGTGTAGGCCAGCAGCTTGCCGTAGTTGTCGCCGTCGCAGCGGGCGGTCATCCAGGCGGCCAGGTTGTCCCGCTTGGAGGGGGTGAACGGCAGCAGCAGGATGTACTCTTCCTTTTTCTCGCCCGGCAGCTTCATGATGGTGTAGTAGGGCTCCATCTGCTGCTCTCCCAGGGTCGGGATGTCCCACAGGTTTTCCTTGTTGTAGAACACCTTGGGGTCGGTCATGTGGTAGGTGGCGAACATGGCGGCCTGTACCTGCATCAGCTGGTGCGGATAGCGGACATGCTGGCGCAGGTCTTTCGGCATGGCGGCCAGCGGCTTGAAAATACTGGGAAAGATTTTGGCATACACCTTCAGCACCATGTCGTTTGGATCGCTGACGTAGAAGTCGATGGAGCCGTCATAGGCATCCACCACCGTCTTGACCGAATTGCGCATGTAGTTGATGCCGCCCTTCAGCGGCCGGGAGTAGGGCAGGCGTTGGGAGGAGGTGTAGGCGTCAATCATCCACTTGAGGGCGCCGTCCGCCGTCACCACCAGGTACGGATCGTTGTCAAAACGCAGAAACGGCGCCACGGTGCGGATCCGCTGGCCTATGTTGCGGTAGTACAGAATACGGCTCTCGGGAGTGATATCCGACGAGAACAACAGCTTTTCGGTCTTGAACTGTGCAGCAAAGAGCGCCTTTTTCAGCAGTGAGTCAAGCACCACGCCGCCGGAACCGCCATAGGTGGTGTTGATGTTGCCGGTGGCGGTGGGATAGCTGAATTCCGGCACCTTGGTCTTGACCACCACGTAGTCGTTGGACAGCTCACCGTAGTAAATCTCCGGCCGGGTCACCGTGATGTCAGCCAGGCTGACCGCCGGGATATCCTTGACAAAGAACTCCGGCAACCCTTCCTTGGTGATCCGGCTGACCGGGCCGAAGGTGATGCCGTTGCCGTGGGTGAAGATCAGCCGTTCGTTGATCCAGTTCTTGCTGGGCAGGTCGGCGTAGGACAGCTCCCGCGGGGAGAGCATCACCTGGGTGTACTGGCCGTTCACCAGGTAACGGTCGTTATCCACATCAAAGAACTTGTAGTAGGTGCGGATCTGCTGCAGCTGGCTGTAGGTCTTCAACAGCGGGGCATGATCCCATAGCCGGATGTTCTTGATGGTGGCATCGTTTTTAACAATATCTGCTGCCGTCAGCTTGGTATCGACGTCAAACGGCACGGTTTCAATCTTGTCCAGGTCGTAGCCCAGGCGGGTGAAGCGGATGTTGTGCTCGATGAACGGTGTCTCCAACGCCAGCTCGTTGGGGGCCACCTTGAATTTCTGCAGCAAGGCCGGGTAGAGCTTGACCCCCAAGCCGAACAACAGACCCAGGATCAGCGGCGGAGCCAGGGCGATCCGCCAGGCGCCCATCCAGAGACCGTAGGTGCAGGCAGCGCCAATCAGCGGGGTTAGCAGCGCCAGGATCCGGTAGGTGGGCAGCCGGGAGTTGACGTCACTGAAACCGGCGCCACTTACCAGGCTGTTGCCGTCATACAGCAGTCTGATCCCCTCCAGGTAGAAGCCGGCGGCTAATACCAGGAAGAAGCACCCCAGCAGTACCGCCAGATGTTTGCGGGCAGCAGCTTCCAGGCCGATTTTGCGATCGGTCAGGATCAGACCGCCCCGCAGGTAGTAGAGGGCGCCAACCAGCGCGGCGGTCAAGGTCACGATCAGTCCGCTGAACCCCTTGATCTGCTCCAACAGCGGCAGTTGAAACAGATAAAAGCCCAGGTCCTTACCCAGGATCGGATCGTTGATGCCGGTCGTGATGCTGTTGGTGAACAACAACAGGTTCTGCCATTGCAGGGCACCCCAGCGGGCTGCCAGCAAGGCCAGCAGCAGGGCTGCCAGCATGCCGAGGGGGCCGGCCAGATGGATCAGCCCACCTAGCTGCTGTTGGTAGATGCTGCCGTCTCCCAGCACCACGCTGCGGGGAGCGAATGTAGCCCGCTGCGCCACCTGCAGGTTTGCCAGCACAAACAGTAGCACCAGGGTGCCGAACACCAGGGCCGAGATCGTCTGGGCCCAGAGTGCGGTGGTGAAAACCGCGGTATAGCCGGTCTCCACAAAGAACAGCCAGTCAGTGTAGTAGGCCAGCATCGTCGAAATCAGACCGAACAGCACCGCTGCCACGGCGGCTGCTATGATAAAGCGGTTCTTCTGCATCACAGGCTCCTTATCAGGTTAATCAAATGTTCCAGGGTTCTGGCCATGTCGGCCTGATCACGCAGGTGAAAGTCGGCTGCGCTGGTCCGCTCCGTGCCGACGCAGATCGAAAATATCCGGGGATCGTGCAGGCGGAACACATCCTCATCGGTCTCGTCGTCACCCACAAACAGGGCCTTTGAACAGCCGCTGTGGGCCATCAGTTGCAGCAGGGCATCCCCTTTGTGGGGCGCTCCCTGGGGCAGCAGGTTTTCGACGAATTTGCCGCCCACCCGCCGGGGGGTCGGCTCAAGGTGCTCAATGGCTGCCAGCAGGCCGGCATGGACCAGCCGGGGGTCTGAGGCGTGGCGATAATGCAGCGACAATGAGCAGCCCTTCTGCTCAAAGATGGTACCAGACAGGATCTGCGGTGCAAGCAGACGGTTCAGTTGCTGGTGCCAGCCAGCCACCTGACCCTGCAGTTCCTGTTGCGGCCGCGCCACGCCGGGCAGCCCCTCCATGCCGTGGTTGCCCACCAGATAGCGCGGCTGGAAACCCAGCTTGGCCAGGGCATCGTTGCGGGATCGGCCGGTGATCACCGCCGTTACCGCCAGTCTGGAGAGGGTGGTCAGACTCCTCAGCACCGGCCCGGGCAGTTCTATGGCCGTCGGGTCGTCCACAATCGGTGCCAGGGTGCCATCCAGATCAAAGGCAAACAGGGTATCCGCATCGACAAACCGCTCGATCTCCGCCATTCCGGTATCGCTGAACAGTTCGATCATAGCCCCCGTCCGATCCGGGCTGCCAGTTTCTCCCGCTGGCGAACCCTGGCCGCATCCAGCAGCATCCGTCCGGCCCAGCGGTAGACGTTGAAATCGCGCACCAGGGAACGCATGCTGCGCATCCGTTCCTGTTGTTCGTAGTCCGGCATGGTAAGCGCCTGATAGAGGGCCTCGGCAGTCTGTTCCACATGGTACGGGTTGACGATCAGCGCCTCGTGCAGTTCATTGGCGGCTCCGGTGAACTGGCTCAACACCAGGGCGCCCCGTTCGTCATCCCGGGCCGCCACAAACTCCTTGGCCACCAGATTCATGCCGTCGTGCAGACTGGTCACCATGCAGACATCGGCTGCGCGGTAGTAGCGGTTGACCTGGTCCGGTTCGTGGTGTTCGGCCTTGAGGATGATAGCCGGGCGGCCGTCACGGTTGAAGCGCTGGTTGATCCGTTCGGTCAGGGCATGCACCCGTTGTTCGAAGTTCTGGTACTCTTCCAGGGCCGAGCGGCTGGGGGCGGCGATCTGGATGAAGGTGAACCGGCCCACCAGTTCGGGATGCAGTTCCAGCATCCGCTCCACGGCAGTGAAACGCTCCAGAATCCCCTTGGTGTAATCCATCCGGTCCACCCCGAGCCCCAGCAGCTGCCCCTCCGGTAATCCCAGCTCAGCCAGAATCTCAGCCCGGCTCTGTTCCACCGGCGGCAGGGTATCCTGCCCGGCGGGCGGCCACTGGATCGAGATCGGATAATCCTCCACCATGGTCAGTTGTCCGCCGTGGAAGATGGTGGATGATTCGTGCTCAATGCGGGTCTCCAGGTAACGATCCACCGTCTCCAGAAAGTTCTTGCAGTGGAACGGGGTGTGGAAACCCAAAATGGTGCTGCCCAGCATCCCCTGCAACAGCTCTTCGCGCCAGGGGCAGATGCCGAACGATTCCGGGTTGGGCCAGGGGATATGCCAGAAGGTGATGATGGTGGCCTTGGGCAGCCGCTGACGGATCAAGGCCGGCAGCAGAGCGAAGTGGTAATCCTGTACCAGTACCACCGGATCGTCGCTGCGTGCTTCCTTGACCACTGCATCGGCGAAGCGCTGGTTGATGATCTTGTACCATTCCCAGTCGCTGCTGCGGAAGATCGGCCGCACATGGGCATTGTGGCAGAGCGGCCACAGCCCCTCGTTGGCGAAGCCGTAGTAGTAGCCCTGCTCTTCCTCTTCTGTCAGCCAGATCCGGCGCAGGTTGTATTCCGGCTTGCTGGGCGGCACCCCGACATGGTCGTGACGGTCAACGGTTTCGCGATCGGCCGAGCCGCTGCCGTGGGCGATCCAGGTGCCGGAGCAGGCCCGCATCACCGGTTCAACCGCCGTCACCAGTCCGCTGGCCGGGCGGTGTACGATTACCTCTTGTCCTGACTTGAGATGGATATAGGGTTCACGGTTGGAGACCACCAGTACCTGATCACCGGTTAACTGCTTATGCAAAAGGGTCCGCAGGGTGGCCGGGTTCCAGGTGGTGGTCATGTCGTCGGCATGGCGTCGCTCGGTCTCCAGGTTCCGTAGCAGGGTGCGCATCTCCCCCACCAACGGCTGCAGATCGGCACCGGCCGGCTGACTGAAGGGCCGCAGGATCCCCTCACCACGCATCATGGCCCGCACCCCCTCCACCCAGCCACGCCAGCTCAAGTGGGCCACAAACACGGTGATCAGCGAGATCACCACCCCCAGCACGGCAAACAGCAGCAACAGGTATTTGCGGGTGTCAGCGCTGCGGCGCTGGATGTAGCTCATGTCATGCACCAGCACCAGGGTGCCGATCTCAGTGCCGTCCTGCTCCAGCGGCGCATTGAAGACATGTACCGGTCCCTGGGGCAGTTGCAGGAGGTGCAGCATCTCCTGGCTGTCGGGCAGATCAGAGCTGCAGCTGATGGAGGGGGGGAAGGCGGTTGTGCGGTAGAGCAGCCTGCGCTCGCTGTTACAGACCCCCACCGCCAGCAGACGTTCGTCCTGGGTGGCCCGTTGCAGCAGGGCATTGACCCGTCCACGCTCACCCTTCTGAATCAGTTCCGTCAGCGGGTCCTGCAGGGTACTGCTGATCAGCCGGGAGCGCATGTTCAGATCCCGTGCAAACCAGCGCAGGGTCAGGTCGTCAAACAGCGGCACCACGGCATAGGCCACAAGTGCTAATGCGATGGATAGCGGTATCACAAAGCGCAGCGACAAGTGCAGGGATCGTAGGGAAAAAGTTGTATTCATGGTTGCTAACGTGCTCCTTTCGGAAGATCTGCTTCCAGCTGGCCCTACAGCCAGGCGCTGTTTGTCAGCGTCTCACGATCCGCAGCGTGGCTTTCGGCTGTCTCGCGGTGTTGCGCTTGTACTGGGTGCTGATGGAGGATTCCGGCACCCCCAGCGAGGTTGTCAGGTGACGCCGGACCACGGTTGCCAGCAGACGGTCATTGCGTCCGCTGGCCTCCAGGTGCAGGCGGTAGCCCGACACACCACCCGGCAACTGCGCAATCAGGCTCAAGGCCTGCTGGCTTTCCCGTGCCAGGCTGCCATCGTCGTCCAGCAGCAGCGTCGGCAGCAGGGGCGCAGTCCTGAACGAGGCAATCAGCGGCAGCTGCAGGGCCTTTTCCAGCTGACGGGTCAACTGCAGCAGCTCGTCTTCGTTGACCGGCCAATCACGGCGTACCACTGCCGAAAGCCCCAGCGGCTGTGCCTGGGTGGCGAAGCTGAGCCGCACGTTTCTGACCGGAAACGGGGCCAGCAGGGTGGTCAGTTCCCGCTCGGCTTGGTTCACCAGCCGCGCAACCTTGGCCTGTACCTCGGTGGGTGATTCTTCACGGGGTTGACTGGTTTCAACCTGTTCAGGCAGCCGTTCCGAGGCCACCAGCACCTGTTCCAGGTAGAGGTTGACCGGTGCTTTGAAGTCTGCCTGCAGATCCTGTTCGATTTTTTTCCCGACTGCTTGCGGAATCACCCTGACGGTATTGACCGTTGCCCTGATCTGTAGTTCGTTCTTGCGGGATTGGTAGGTGTAGCCGGTCATGCGTGAGGCGTGCTGCTGATTGAGGTGTTTCTTCAGCACCCGTTCGATCCGTTTTTTGGCGTTTACCTTGCGGATATCAACCACCAGCGTGTAGACCAGCGGGATCGAGATCAGTGTCAGCAGCCCGCCGATCACCAGCAGCCGGGTGCGTTGGGAATACTGGATGGTCTTCACATGGCTGGTGCGGAAACCCATGATGAAGAAGACCAGATCCGAGGTCAGCACGATGGCCACGAAGTTGGTGAAAAACAGCAGGAAGCCGCCCATGCCCAGCATCAGCTGGCCGGTGCCCAGGCCGTAGCCCGCCACACTCAGGGGGGGGATGACTGCCGTGGCCACCGCTACGCCGGTGGCGGTGATCAGGTAGTTGCGTTTGGTGCAGAGGGCTACGGCTCCCACAATGCCGGATAGTACCGCAATAAACAGATCATAGATGTTGGGCCGCACCCGGCCCAGAATCTCGCTGGTGGGCTCCTTGAGCGGTGAAAGCAGCGTCATCAGGGCGGTCACCAGCACGGTCAGGACCACGCTGACGGCGATGGTGCGAAAGGCGCGCCGGGCCAAGGGCAGATCGCCGATGGTCAGTGCCAGACCGGATGAGATGATCGGTCCCATCAGGGGCGAGATCAGCATGGCGCCGATCACCACCGCCACGCTATTGGTCAGAAGGCCCAGCAGGGCGATCAGGCCTGACATCAGCAGCATCAGGTAGTAGACCCAGGAACGTTCGACCCCTGAGGCCACCTCTTTGATGATAGCCTGATGGCTGACCATCTCGGTCTTGAGCGCCAGGTAGTCCTTCAACTTTTTGGTGTAGTAGCGGATTTGCGCACTGGTCATAGTGAGGTAGCTCCGGTCGTTGGTGCAGACGTTTCGCGCCGCTATGGTTTTTGTGATGCACAGGGCGCCATCTGTCGTGCAAGATCAGATGCCGTAATCAGGAATAATTGCATGATGGTACCCTTTCAGGAAAACGTTTTCGTTCGGTGTACATACTCCGCCCCCTAGTCTTTCAGGAGCATCTCGATGCCGCGCAGCGAGAGCTCGATGCCTTCCGGGTTATTATACAAGTCATGCCCCAGTTCGTGAACTACTCGCTGGATCAGGTAGCAGCGCAGCATGATCGCAAGGTGTGCCTTGTTTTCAGGCAGCAGCGGCGAGTTTTTCATGGTGTGCAGGTATGCCTTTAAATAGGTTCCGCTGACGTAGACATACCAGGCATCAAGCCATGGCTCAAGCAATGCACGGTCTTCCAGATGGCTGGCATCGTGGTGGGTCAGGATGGTCGTGGCGGCGTAATGGAATGAGTGAATCATGCCGGCTACGTCTCGCAGAGGAGAACGTTTCAGGCGCCGTTCATTGAGAGAATGCGATGGTTCGCCTTCGAAATCGATGAACACGAAGTCTTTGCCGGTGAACAGCGCCTGGCCCAGGTGCAGGTCGCCGTGGATTCTGCACTTCATGGCGGAAATCCGCCGGCCGGTGATCTTCTGGAGGATGGTGATCAGCTCTTTTTCTGCAGCCAGTACCCGGGTGGCCCGTTCCTGAACGTGCTCAGGCAGGGTTGCCAGCTCTGAGGCCAACTTCTGAAAGTTCTTGCGCACCAGTCCGCGCATCGACTGAAAAAGTGAGCGCTGATACAGGGTGGAAAACTCTTCACGGGTCCACGGGCTGTTAACCGTTCCGGACGCCAATGTCCGATGCATCTCAGCGGTACGGCGGCCCAGCAGCAGAGCCATCTCAAGGTGCAGACCACGGACAAGGTCCCGGAACTGATCAGGGATTCCGCTTTCGGTCACCTCCAGCAGGGTCGGAAGCTGAGCCGGCAGCTTTGGCAGGTCATGCCGGTGCGACAGCAGGTGTTCAACAAACTGGGACAGGCTGGTCAGGGTGTTGCGCCAGGCGTCGCCGTGGCATTCAATATAGGTCTGCAGAACACCAAGATCATAGGTTTTGCCATTAGCGGCATGGTACTCAATTTTGCCGGCATAGTCCGGCACATGCTGGAAGCGGTTTTTGCCGGCCAGAAACTTGAGGATTTCCGGTTCAGGATTGATCCCTTCATCAAGCTTGCGGTACATCTTGAACAGCAGGTGAGCACCGTACAGGATACTGGTGTTGTTTTGCTGTACCGCCGCTACCCGGCTGGGGAACAGTTCTGTTCTGGGCGGAGAGGTTTTGGTTATTCCGCTGCCCTGCAATCCGTGCAGGTGTGAACCGCCAGCTCCCTGTAGCTTCGAGCGGTCGCTGATCAAGCCGAACAGGATTGCTCTGAACTCCTCGAAATAAATTGCGTCGCACAGTACGCCCTCCACTTCGCCGAGGGTGAGCGTGGTGATGATCGAAAGCGGGTGCCGGTCGGTCACGGTCTGAATCTGATCATTGGAGAGCCAGTTCACCGGAATCAGATAGGTCTCTGCATCGCCCTCCGTGTAGTCCACCTGAAACAATGTCAGCAAAAACAGGTGCTCGTCCTGACGGATCTGAAAGCTGTCGAGTACCTTGATCCTTCTGGTTGTCCGGCCTTTACCGAAAAACCAAAAGACCCGCTGCAGGTAGTGAGGCATGACTTCGCCACACAGGCGCTCTCCGCTTTTCCCCTTCACCACATCCCACCAGGGCTGGCCCTCGCGCAACTTGAGTTTCAGGCATTCGTTGCTACTGGTCTCGGAGTATGCTTCGGTGCTGCGCAGGGCAAACCAGAAATAGTCGTACTGGCCGAGGGTGAAGTGGTAACGGGCCTCCTGAATCATCGGGAACCGGTTGCGACTGAAAACCTCTTCAGGAATCAGGCCGGCATACCGTGAAAGATCAACGGATGCTGTCTGGGCGAAGCGTGAAAGGTTGATCACCACCAGCAGGTTTTCCTCGGCGTGGCTGCGTATAAAGGTCAGGACCTTTGGGTTGTCAGATGGTACCATCTCCAGAGAGCCGCAGCCGAAGGCCTTGAAACGCTTGCGCATGGCGATGGTACGTCTCATCCACCAGAGCAGGGAGGAAGGATTGCGTTCCTGATTTTCCACGTTGACTGATTCATAGTGGTAATCCGCTTCGATGATCACCGGCAGGAACAGCTTGTGGGCGCTGGCCTGGGAGAAACCGGCGTTGCGGTCCGGGTTCCACTGCATCGGGGTCCGCACGCCGTTGCGATCCCCTAAAAAGTAGTTGTCTCCCATGCCGATTTCGTCGCCGTAATAGATAATCGGCGTTCCGGGCATGGAAAACAGTAGCATATTCATCAACTCAATCTTGCGTCGATTGTTGCCCATCAGCGGTGCCAGGCGTCGTCGTATGCCGAGGTTGATCCGTGCCCGCGGGTCGGAGGCGTAGACCCGGTACATGTAGTCCCGCTCCTCGTCGGTGACCATCTCCAGGGTCAGTTCATCGTGGTTGCGCAGGAAGATAGCCCACTGACACCCCTCAGGGATGGACGGGGTCTGGTCCAGGATATCGACGATCGGAAAACGATCCTCCATCTCAATCGCCATGAACATGCGGGGCATCAGCGGAAAGTGAAAGGCCATGTTGCTCTCGTCGCCGTCGCCGAAGTAGGCGGCGGCATCTTCAGGCCACTGATTGGCCTCGGAGAGCAGTATCCGGTTTTTGTAGGAACTATCCAGGTGTGCCCGTAGTTTTTTGAGAAACTCGTGGGTTTCCGGAAGGTTTTCGCAGTTGGTGCCCTCCCGTTCAAACAGGTAGGGAACGGCGTCCAGCCGGACGCCGTCGACCCCCATCCGCATCCAGAAGTCAATCACCTTCAGCATCTCCTGCTGCACCTTGGGATTGTCAAAGTTGAGATCCGGCTGGTGGCTGTAGAAGCGATGCCAGTAGTAGGCTTTGGCAACCAGGTCCCAGGTCCAGTTTGATACTTCAAAGTCCTGAAAAATGATACGCGTTTCACGGTATTTCTCGGGGCTGTCACTCCAGACGTAGTAGTCCCGGTGTGATGAACCAGGTTTAGCCAGGCGGGCACGCTGGAACCAGGGATGCTGGTCCGAGGTGTGGTTCAGTACCAGCTCGGTGATGACTCGTAGCCCCCGGTTGTGGGCCTCCCGCAGAAACTGCCTGAACTCGCGCAGGCTGTTGTAGCTGGGATTGACGTTGTAGTAGTCGGCGATGTCATAACCGTCATCCCGCAGCGGAGACGGGTAGAACGGCAGTATCCAGAGCGCCGTGATGCCAAGTTGCTGCAGATAGTCCAGTTTACCCATCAAGCCCCTGAAGTCGCCAATGCCGTCGGCGTCGGAATCGGCAAAGGCTTTGATATGGGCCTGATAAATGATGGCATCCCGGTACCAGAACGGGTTGTCTTCGAGCAGTGAATCTTTACGGCACATGGTTATGGTGCTCCTCGTTGGATTCTGCCGTAGCGTCCCAGCTGTTGCCGTAGTGTCTCGACCAGGTCCGGCGGGATCATTTCCCAGGTAAAACGCCACTCCCAGTTGCCCGAGGGGGTGCCGGGGATGTTCATGCGTGCCTCGCTGTCCAGGCGCAGCAAATCCTGCAGCGGGATGATCGCCATGTCGGCCACCGACATCAGGGCAGCTCGTAGCAGGTCGCCGACACCATCCTCGCCGGAGGTGCCCAGGTAAGCGTGCATCTCCTCGCGTTCAGCCCCACTTCGGGAAGTATACCACCCTTTTGTGGTGTCATTGTCATGGGTGCCGGTATACACCACCCCGCGTTTTTCGTGGTTGTGGGGCAGGTCCTGGTCATCGATGGCGGCATCAAAGGCAAACTGCAGGATCTTCATGCCCGGAAACCGGTAGCGGTCACGCAAAGCCAGTACGGCTGGGGTGATCACCCCCAGGTCCTCGGCAATGATCGGCAGCTCACCCAGGGCGGCCTGCAGGGCATCGAACAACCGCTCGCCAGGGCCGGTCACCCAGGCACCGTCCACCGCCGTGGTGGCGTTGGCCGGGATGTGCCAGGCCGCCTCGAAGCCACGGAAGTGATCCACCCGCACCAGGTCAAACAGCTCAAGCAACACCCTGCAGCGCTCGATCCACCACTGATAGCCCTGTTGTTTCAGCAGCTCCCAGCGGTAGAGCGGATTGCCCCACAGCTGGCCGGTGGCGCAGAAGTAGTCGGGTGGCACCCCGGCCACGACGGTCGGATTACCGTCGGTATCCAGCAGAAACAGTTCCCGGCGACTCCAGACGTCGGCAGAGTCGTAGGCCACAAAGATCGGGATATCGCCGATAATGGCGATGCCACGCTGGTTGGCGTACTGTCGCAGGGCATGCCACTGCCTGAAGGCCTGCCACTGCAGGTAGCGCTGCTGGTCGATCTCCGCTGCCAGTTCACGGGTGCAACGCGCTCGTGTGGCCGGCGTCGGTTTGGCCAGTTCGGCCGGCCAGCAGTTCCAGGGGGCGCCCTGCTGGTGCTGCTTGATGGCCATGAACAGGGTATAGTCTTCAAGCCAGGCGCTAGAGTGACAGAATTGCTCAAATTCGTCCCGTCGCTGAGAGGCGGGTTGGGAGAAAAACGTCGTGGCGGCCTGATGCAGAAGACGCAGTTTGTCGGGGATGACCTGTCCGAAATCGACCCGCTGGCAGGGGTAGCCACGTGTGTTCCCGATGGCCGGCAGATCCCCTTCGGCCACCAGCTGTTCCAAGTCGATCAAGAGCGGATTACAGGCAAAGGCGCTTAAGGATGAGTAGGGGGAGTTGCCGTAGCCCGGTGGCGACAGCGGTAGCACCTGCCAAAAACTCATCCCGGTGGCCTGCAGCAAATCCACGAAACGCCGCGCATCGTCCCCCAGGCTACCGATACCGCCGGGGCCGGGCAGGGAGGTGGGGTGCAGCAGTATGCCGCAGCCGCGCTTGTTCAGCATGACTGCTCCTGTGCGGTGTTGATTTTTACCAGCAGTGCCACCGGGAAGGTTGACAGAATCTTGTGCAGGGGCAGGCTTGATTGCCCATCCTGGTGCTCAAGTTGCAGCAGTTCGCCGGTCAGCAGATTTTGGTAGGAACAGGTGGCCGTATCAAACGGCTGTAGAATCTTGGTGTCCTGCCAGACCTGGGCTCCCAGCGGCAGACCGCTGCTATCTGCAATCAGCCGGCTGTAGAAACGCGGCACAACCACCAGCACGGTACACTCGTTCAATGAGCGCTCAAAGGCACAGACATGCTCACAACGGCTGCCTTCCACCTCCAGCGGCAGGTAGCGGCCGGATTCGAACAGTGTCCGTTGAGCACGCCGGAAGTTGAGTGCCTTGTAGGTAAGGTATAGTTTGATGCGGCCATCGCGGCGGTTTGTAACTACCTCCTTGGCGATCTCCAGGGGGCCGTCACGTTTTTCCCTGCTTATGAGTTCGTCCAGAAGTTGTTTTCTGCGTTCAAAATCAATAAAGCGTCGATTATCAGGGTCCACCAGGCTGAAGTCCCACAACTCGTTGCCCTGGTAGATGTCGGGAATGCCTGGTGAGGTGATCTTCAGCAGCAGCTGGGACAATGAGTTGAAAATGCCACAATTGGCGGTCAGTTGCTGAAACGAGGCAAAATCCTGCAGAAAGCTGTTATGGGGAGAGTTTTTAAGGATCGTCTCAATGAAATACAGTGCAGCATCCTCATGCAGCGAGTTGGGGCTGATCCAGCTGGTATGAACCTTGGCCTCTCGCATCGCTTTGAGCATGTAGTCCTTGATTCTGGTGCGGTATGTGGCAAATTCCTGATCGGCCGGACCGCAGAACGGCCAGGTTCCCACCAGGGTCTGATACAGCAGATACTCCTCATTGCGACTCGGTCTGGGTTTGCCGTCCACCACCAGTTTGATCCTGCGATTCTGACGCCCCCAGCGGATCAGTCCCTCGCGCCACGTCTCAGGAATCTCGGAAAGCACATTGATCCTGGCCCGGACATCCTCGCTGCGCTTGGTGTCGTGGGTGGAGGTAGCCAACATGGCCAGGGGGCGGTTTTTACAGCGTTCGATATTCTGACCGTGGAACGCCTCGAGAGTGCTGCCGAACCGCTCCGGTGAACCACCGACTTCGTTCAGTGACACCAGGCGGTTGTAGAGATAGAAAGCGGTGTCTTCAACCCCCTTCGCCATGACCGGTCCGGTGAGCTGTTGGAAGCGTTTGACAAAGTCCAGCCATGATTCCCGGTGCTGTTCCGGTAGTGTGTCGGGAAAGCAGAGCGTCAGTACATTGCGGATAAAGTCAAAGACTGAGGCACTGACCGCCGGATTCTGTCGTTTGGCGCGATTGGTGGCAACCTCAATATACTGACGGTCGCGTTCGGTAACCTCGTAGCCGGCGATATAGGTTCGATAGACTGGAAAGAATGCGATAACCTCGATCAGCGACTTGACCAGGCTGTTGAGGGTGAAGTCGCGGGTGTGCCGATTCTGCTCTGACAGCCGGTTCAGGTAATGTCCCAGGGTGTTGAGCTCGCTGGACATGGCCACCTGCATGACCAGCTTCTTCTTCTGGTACACCACGTCGTGGAAATCGATCCGGTGGTGCATGAAACGGGTATAGATGGTTTCAAACAGCCTGGCGTTGGCGGTTTCGATAAAAATCCCGGTTACCTGGTTGGTAAAGTCGTAGCCGGTTGTACCAAAGACCGGCCAGTTGTCAGGCAGTTTCTCCGATTTGATCAGAACCTTCTCGGCCAGGATATAAAACGGTTTGTAGGAAGGATCAGCCTTCAGGATCTTCGCGTATTTCTCAGCGATCGCCTGGCCGAAATCATCTCCGGTGTTACCGTTTTCAGACGGCTGGTCGGCGCCGTAGATGCTGGTAAAACAAGCGGCTTGAAGCCTCTTGAGGTACTCCATCGGGTCTTGCAGGCCATCGGCGTGGTCTATACGCAGACCGCTGAGTCTGCCGGACCTCACCAGCGCAAAGATCAGCTGATGGGTGGCATCAAAAACGGCCGGGTCCTCCACCCTGATGGCGCCCAGCGAGTTGATGTCGAAGAACCGGCGGTAGTTGATCTCCTCGGTGGCCACCCGCCAGTGTGAGATGCGGTAAACCTGCTCATGCAGCAGGGCGTCAAGGTGGTCGAAACTGCGGGGGTCACCCTTGCTACCGTTAAAAATACTGAGATTGCGATCAATGAATGCCTTGAGCACGCCACTGTTTTGATACAGGTTCCAGAGCCGTCGCTTGACCACTTCCTTCTCACGGTAGCGCTCGGCGATCCGGTCAGGTGCCTGCTCTGTGATGGGAGGCAAGTGTTTGAGTGCCGTAACGATGCTTATCAGTTCCTGAAGCTGGGGGGCTTCGGCTGACAGTTCCTGCTCCAGATCTGCAATCTGTAACGTCAAAATTCTGCTGTAGGTCTTGGGGATTATCGGCAGACGGTGCTCGTAGTAAGTGAGGTAAAACGAACCTTCGTCGAAGACCAGCTGCAGCTCTCCCTGTTCAAGGACTGTTCCGTACTGGTCACCCAGGATCGGGATCAGGATCTTGTTGTGCAGTTCATGCTTGACCGGGTGCCAGTCGATGTCGAAGAACGAAGCATAGCGTGAGCTTGGACCGTTTTCCAGAAGATCGGCCCAGTAGCGATTGCCCTGCCCCTCGATGCACATGTGGTTCGGCACGATATCAAGGATTTGTCCCATGCCGTAACGTGCCAGCGCTGCGCACCATGCGGCATGTTCTTCCTCGTTGCCCACCTCAGGGTTTAACTGGTTTTGATCCAGGGTGTCGTACCCATGCAAGCTGCCCGGGCTGGCCTTGAAATAGGGTGAGGCATAGATATCGCTAATGCCCAGGCTGTGAAGGTACGGCACGATTTCCTGTGCAGTGCGAAAGGAAAAGCCTTTGTTGAACTGCAGGCGATAGGTGGCCGTTGGTATGCGTAGCCCGCTGCCGTTCATTTTGTACCTCGCACGGCGGCCTGTACTGGCAGGTTCAGCGAAGTTTCGGCAGTGATCCGTTCGTTCCAGTCGTGGTATGGGTAGGCCGAATCCTGAATCTCGACGGTCTCCAGCCAGGGGTTTTCCCGCGGAGGCTGGTAGAAATGACCATGAATGCAGATGAATCGCTCCATCAGGTACCCCCTTAGATTCGATAGACCCGGCAGCTGTAGGGGGGCAGGGAGAGGTAGCTTGCGGGGCGGGTCCCGTAGATCGTATGTTCAGTGCCGGGCGGCATACGGCTTGTTGAGTCGAACAGAAGCCGCAGGGTGCCGTTGGTCAAAAAGGGCGGCACCATGCAATCCTGGTTACTGAAGTTAAACAGGCAGAGTATCCAGTTGATTCCTGCATTGCGCCTGACCGCCAGCAGCTGTTTTGCCTCGTCAGCATGCAACTCAAGCCGATTTCTGCTCAGATCGGTCAGCTCCGGGCATTCCTTGCGCAGCCGGATCAGTTCGCGGTAGCAATCGAAAATTGAGCGCTGATGGCCTTGGTGGCGCTGCTCAGGGTCAAGCTTGGCCGACAGGAAGGTCGCTTCCGCCTGAGGATCGGGAGTCGTGCCCTGATCTGTGAAGGCGGCGAACTCTTCCAGACGTCCCGCCCGCACCGCCGCCACCAGGTCAGCATCACTGTGGCTGACGAAGTAGGGGAATGGCGCTGTTTCAGCATATTCCTCGCCCATGAATAACAGCGGTATATAGGGTGAGAGCAGCACCATTGCGGCGGCCAGCAGCAACTGGTGGGGGGTAAGGTGCGCAGTCAGTCGCTCCCCACGCATCCGGTTGCCCACCTGATCATGGTTCTGTGAGAAGACCACCAGCGTGCTGGTGGGCACGTCTGCCGATGAGCTACCATGGCGGTGCTTTCTGTAGGCTGAGTACGCGCCGTCGAGCACAAAACCTTCACGATAGGACTTTACCAGATCGGCGAAGGTGCCAAAGTCCTGATAATAGCCAGTCCGGTCGTTGGTCAGCAGGGCCCTCAGGGCATGGTGGAAATCATCGTTCCATTGGGCATCCAGCCCGAAGCCTCCCACGTCTGAGGGTTTGATCAGGCGCACATCGTTTAAGTCGCTTTCTGCGATTAGATAGATCTGCCGCCCCCGGTCAGCAGCAAAACCATGCACCGTCTCGGCCAGCTCCTGCAGGATGTGACGGGCGCTGAAATCGTAAATGCCGTGGACGGCGTCCAGTCGCAGGGCATCAATCTGGAATTCTGCAATCCAGTAGAGGGCATTGGTGATGAAATACTGGCGGACCGGATCAGACTCTGGTCCGTCAAAATTGACAGCATCTCCCCATGGGGTCTGATAGCGGTCAGTGAAATAAAGGCCAAAAGCATGCAGGTAGTTACCTTCCGGGCCCAGGTGGTTGTAGACCACGTCGAGGATGACGGCCAGTCCCCGAGCATGGCAGGCATCTACCAGGCGCCTCAAGCCATCGGGACCGCCATAACTGTTCTGGGGTGCAAACGGGAAGGTGCCGTCATACCCCCAGTTGCGCTGACCCGGGAATTGGGCCACCGGCATCAGTTCCACAGCGGTTATGCCCAGTTCGCAGAGGTAGTCCAGGCGGTTGATCACGCCATCGAAGGTGCCTTCAGGGGTAAAGGTCCCCACGTGTAGTTCATAGATGATGAACTGTTCCAACGGAAGTCCCCGCCACTCCGGCGTCATCCATTGATAGGTGCTCAAATCTACGACCTGAGACGGTCCGTCCACTCCCTCAGGCTGATAGCGGGATACTGGGTCCGGACGTTTCAGTGTTGCGTCAAGCAGGTAAAAATAACGGGTCCCGGCCGCTACACCGGCGAATGTACCGCTGAAGTACCCATTGGCTTCTGATTGTAATGGTAACGGCGCAAGGTCGCTTTGCGGCAGAACAACGGCAACCTCATGCGCACGGGGAGCCCAGACCCTGAAGCTGGTTGAACCATCTCCAAGCGGTGTTGCGCCAATGGCTGGTTGATTGTTCTGCATACGTATTCCTGCTAAGCCTCTCGTTGCAGGAAGAGGGTTTGGGTCGGATACGCAAACTCAATGCCCTGTTCCACGAAGCTACGGAAGATTGCCAGATTGATCTGCTCCTGAACGTCCATATAGAGCGTATAGTCCGGGTCGGTTACAAAATAGACCACCTCAAAATTCAGTGATGAATCACCAAATGCCTGAAAATGTACCCGGTCGAGTCGTGTGTTCTCCTGACGGTTAATGATTCCGCTGACAATTGACTTGGCAGTTGTAAGCTTTTCGAGCGAAGACTGGTAAATGACGCCAAAATTAAAGACAATGCGCCGTTCCGTCATCCGTTTGTAGTTGCGTATACGGCTCTTAAGGAGGTCGTTGTTGGCGACGATCAGCTGCTCACCACTCAGACAACGGATTCTGGTGCTTTTCAGTCCGATATGTTCAATGGTACCAGAAAACGTGTCGACTACAACAAAGTCACCGATCACAAACGGTTTGTCCAGGACGATCGACAGCGATGCAAACAGATCGCCCAGGATGTTCTGTACCGCCAGTGCAACGGCAATACCGCCGATACCGAGCCCGGCAACCAGGCCGGTGACGTTGACCCCCAGATTATCCAGTATCAGCAACAAAACAATTGCCCAGAGTGTGATCCTGGCCAGGAACCCCAGAAAGGTGAGGGTGGTGGCGCTGGATTTGTCATGATCCATGCGTCTTTGCATGGTTCGTTCAAGCCAGAACGAGATGCCGGCGCTTGCCCAGAAACCGCCCTGCAACAGAAGCGTCAGTACGAGCAGTTTTAGTCCGGGAGCCATTATGGCCGGTTTTAGGGTGAGGATGGTGGAAGCAAGATACGTGGAGGTAGCGAAGAGGGTAAACGTTTTGGTGTTTTTCAGCACTGCCACCAGCAGATCGTCGAATTCGTGGGCTGTGATCAATGCCAGCCTGGCAAGCTTGGTGATCAGTATCTGTCTCGCACTGCTCAGCACAAGGAATGCGATAACCAGTGTGCAGATGGCGATCAGCCACTCCTGTAATCGGTTGCCGAGGTACATGCCTTCCAGTAATGCCATCAGAACTCCCTTTGGTTGTCTATGCTGACTAACGTCCTGCTTAATAGGTTTGCACTTTGTCGTGTGATGGTTTGTCGTGTCTCAGCTGTGCAGCGGTTGGGGGGTGAGGTGCTCCGCATTGAGCAATCGAACCATCAGTTTCATCCCCTGCTTTACGCACTCGAACTGTTCGTCAGTCAGCTCGATCAAGCCTTTCTGGAGCATGTCCTGAGCAACCTCAGGTGCTCCGGTGACGATCTCCCGAGCCTGTTGTGTGAGATTCAGTTCCACCACCCTGCGATCATGTTTTGCAGCGGACCGTTGAATCAGCTGCTTGGCCTCAAGACGGTCAAGAATACCCACCATGGTCGGAGGCCTCAGATGCATCGCCCGGGCCAGGTCAGATACCTTCATCGGTTCGCTATTGGCCAGGATCTTCAAGGCCCAGAGCTGGTGAGCCGTCAGGCCGGTCGTGCGTTCGGCGCACCGTGAATACTCGTTAATCGCCTGAAACACCCTTCGTAGATTGTCGAGTATCTCCACACCTGACTCCCGGTTCCGTTTCATAGGTACGCCCTCACCAAAAGACTTGACACATTAGTTAGCATTGCTAATATTTAGCATTGCAAATTTAATCATTCGCGTCAAGTCGTGAATAGTATTTCTTAGTTTTTTAGCGGTTTAGACAATGGCACGCATGATCGGGCCTGGATTCGGATACGAAAGGATTGTGAAGAAGATGGCTATGAACCTGCCGGACCTGAATTCGCGACGATTTTCACAGTGGTTGCTGGCACTGTTGGTGCTGGTATGCCTTGGTGGGGTTGCTTTGATGGTGTCGGGAGGCAGCTCCAGGACACCTGATGACAGTGTTGCCGGCAAAAACAGACAGCAGACAATCCGCGGTACTATCCAACCTGGTGAAACCCTGTCGTCCCTGGTTAGTGACCTGTTGAGCGTTCAACAGATTCATGAGGTGGCGCAGCAGTGCCGCCAGGTCTATCCGCTTAACCAGATCGCCGTTGGCCAGCCCTATGAACTGACACTGGAGAGAGGTGCCTTTCAGCGTTTTGCCTATGACATTGATGCTGACAAACAGCTGATCATCGCACGGGATGGTGATGAATTTTCAGTTATACGGATACCGATAGACTATGCGGTCAAGCAGGCCGTAGTGCAGGGAACCATCAGTTCAAGCCTGTTTCAGGCTGTTTTGGACGCCGGTGGAGGTGAGGGACTGGCCATGCAGCTTGCTGATGTCTTTGCCTGGGACATCAACTTTTTTCTCGACATCCAGCCTGGCGACAGCTTTAAGGCCGTTATTGAGAAGCGCTACCGCAACGGTCAGCCTGCGGGGAGCGGACGGCTGCTGGCAGCGGACTTCACGGTGCAGGGGCAGACCTACCAGGCCTTTTATTTCAAGGATGGTGACCGTACCCCCGGCTACTACGACCAGGATGGCCGCAACCTGCGAAAAGTCTTCCTGAAGGCTCCGCTCTCCTATCGCCGCATCTCTTCCGGCTTTAGCATGCGACGCCTGCATCCGGTTACCCGGAAGGTTAAGGCACACCCGGCTATCGACTATGCCGCTCCTACCGGTACCCCGATCCATACAGTCGGCAGCGGTGTCGTCAGCGTGGCCGCCTACAATCGTGGCAACGGCAAGTACGTCAAGGTTAGACACCCTGGCGGATGGGTGACGATGTACAACCACCTGAGCCGTTTTGGGAAAAGCATCAGGAAAGGAAGCAAGGTCGGGCAGGGTCAGTTGATCGGCTACGTCGGCAACACCGGCCTGTCAACCGGATCACACCTGGATTTCCGTATGTACCGCAACGGCAGAGCTGTGAACCCGTTGAAGATCAAATCGCCGTCGGCTCGACCGGTGTCAAAGGCCAACCTGCTGGCCTTCAAGGCGCTGGTTGCCGAGCGGATTGCCAGCATGGGAATACAGCCTTCAGCACATACGTCTGTGTGAGGGCTCAATCAGCTGAATACATCAAAAACTTGGTGGTATTGGCGCTGTGATTTGTTTTGTCGCACTGGCCCGATGCTGTTGCTGGCTGGTGATCCGGCATCAACCCAAGTTCAGATGGGGAGGGTCGCTTGCAAATCAGATTCCTGGTTCTATAGTTACATTTGAGATTATCAATCAAATGTTCGCTCAAGGAGTTGTGCATGGCGATCAGAAAAGAATTGCTTGCCGAGTTGCGACAGCGTCGGGTGGAGGCGTTGGCAGGCGGCGGCAAGGATAAGATGAAAAAGCGGCACGCACTCGGCCTGCTGGGTGCCCGTGAGCGGGTTGAGCTGCTGTTTGACAGGGAATCGTTTACTGAATTCGGCATGCATGTCAACCATGCCTGTCATATGCCGGGGTTTGTTGAAAAATTTATGCCGGGTGATGGCGTGGTAACCGGCACCGGCAATGTGGAGGGCCGTCCGGTGGCCATCTACAGCCAGGATTTCACGGTGGGTGGCGGCGCCCTCGGTCAGATGCACGCCAAGAAGATCTGCGACATCATGACGCTTGCCTGTGAGACCGGCATCCCGGTGGTGGCCATCAATGACTCCGGCGGTGCCCGCATCCAGGAGGCGATCCACAGCCTGTCCGGCTATGGTCAGGTGTTTTATCAGAACGTGGCCGCTTCCGGGGTGGTGCCGCAGATCGCCATCATTGCCGGCCCCTGCGCCGGTGGCGCAGCCTACAGTCCGGCCTTGATGGATTTTTTGATCCAGACCCGTACCCATTCCAGCATGTTCATCTGTGGCCCGCAGGTGATCAAGGCCGCCACCGGCCAGGTGGCGCCGATTGAGCAGTACGGCTCTGCCGAGGCCCATGCCACGGTCAGCGGCAATATTCACTTTGTCGCCGACGATGACCGCCACGCCATCGCCATCGCCCGGCAGTTGCTCAGCTTCCTGCCGCTCAACAACCTGCAGGACCCTCCCCACCATATTCCCGATGAGATCAGCCTTGAACGGGATGAGCAAATGAACGAGCTGGTGCCGGATGACCCCAAAACCGGCTTTGATGTCACAACGGTAATTGAGCGTCTGCTGGATTCGGGACAGTGGCTGGAGGTGCAGCGTGAATTCGCCCGGAACATCGTGGTGGGGTTTGGCCGGATCGATGGCATGGTGGTGGGGCTGGTGGCCAATCAACCGGCCTACAAGGCTGGTTGCCTTGATATTGACAGCTCCGACAAAGCGGCCCGTTTTATCCGTTTCTGCAACGCCTTTAACGTGCCGCTGGTCAACCTGGTGGATGTGCCCGGCTTCATGCCGGGCCTTGCCCAGGAGCGGGGCGGGATCATCCGTCACGGCGCCAAGATGTTGTTTGCCTATGCCGCCGCCACGGTGCCCAAGATCACCGTGATCATGCGCAAGGCCTACGGCGGAGCCTATCTGGCCATGTGTTCAAAGGATATGGGGGCCGACTTCATCTTTGCCTGGCCCTGCGCCGAGATCGCCGTGATGGGGGCTGAAAGCGCCGCGCGGATCATCTACAAACGGGAGATCGAGGAGGCGGAAGACCAGAAGACCAAAGAGGCCGAGCTGGTGCAGTCCTACCGCGACCACTTTGCCACCCCGTATCAGGCGGCTTCCCGCGATATGATCACCGACGTGATCGAACCGTCCGAGACCCGGGCGCGGGTTGCGCAGGCCTTGCGGATATCGTTGACCAAGCGGGTCAGCCGGCCGGCCAAGAAGCACGGCCTGATACCGCTTTAGGGAGCGTCGCATGTCTGGCTCAAGCTCAGCTACAGCCGTGAAGGATCCAGCCGTTCTCACGGTGCTGCCGGACGGCACCGTGTTGTACAGAACCTGTCAGCAGGCGGAACAGGCCGCACAGCAGCTGAAGGATACAGGCCAGGGCGTGGTAACGGTCAAAAAACTTTCCCAGGTCAGGTATGGCGAGCAGTACCAGGCCAAGGATGGTCAGGTCGTGCCCTATACCCTGGGGCGTCTGGCAGAGTTTCAGCTAACCGGGCTGATCGTAGTTATTGTTGTGCTGACCGGTCTGAGCCTGATCTGTGCAGTCATCGGCCGGTTGATCAAGCAGCTGGAGCGGCCCTCTGTTGAGGCATCGAGTGTCGCACCAGTGGTTTCGTTCCCCCCGCCGCTTGCGGCCAGCACCATCCATCCCGGCCTGACCGATCAACAGCTGGTGGTGCTGCTGACCGCTGCGGCCTGCGAGGTGTTGAACAGTCCGGTCCGTGTCGACCGCTTCCGTCCACTGACCGCCAGGGACTGGAACTGGGCGGCCCAGGGCCGCAGCACCTTGCAATCCCATCAACTCAAATAGTCCCGCTGTGAAAGGAACCTGACCCCATGAAGATGCTGCGGATCACCCTGGAAGGAAAAACCTATGAGGTCGGTGTCGAACTGCTGAACGAGGCGGTGCCCGCTGCTCCCGTCCGGGCGTTCTCGCCTGCGCCAGCGCAGAGCGGGTCTGCTCCGGTCACTGGTGCGCCGGTTGCGGCGCCGCCTGCCCCGGCAGCCGGTTGCCGGCTGGTGGCCTGTCCCATGGCCGGGCTGGTATTCAAGTGCCTGGTCAAGCCCGGCGACGTGGTGGCGCTCAATCAGGTAGTGCTGGTGCTGGATGCCATGAAGATGGAGACCCCGGTGCACGCGCCGGTGGCCGGTACGGTGCGGGCCGTGCTGGTCAAGGAGGGTGATGCGGTGGATGAAGGTCACAGCCTGCTGGAGATCGAGGGGTAACCGGCCATGCTCAACGTGCTGCGCGAAGTCATGCAGATGTTCGTCCATGACACCGGTTTCCATCTGGTGAACGGCAAGATGCTGATCATGTGGGCCATCTGCGGACTGTTGTTCTATCTGGCCATCAAAAAGCAGTATGAACCGCTGCTGCTTCTGCCGATCGCCTTCGGGGCACTGATGGCCAACCTGCCCACCCGTGCCCTCTACGACGGCGGCTGGACCATTGACGGCATGTTCCACCCCACGGCCGGGCTGTATTTTTTCATCAGCCAGGGTATCCACCTGGAGCTGTTTCCGCCGATCATCTTTCTGGGGGTGGGGGCGCTGACCGATTTCGGCCCTCTGATCGCCAATCCACGCACCCTGCTGCTGGGCGGGGCTGCCCAGCTGGGGGTCTTTGCCACCATGTTCTGCGCCGTTGCCTCCGGCCTGTTCACGCTGGGCGAGGCTGCATCCATCGGCATCATCGGGGGCGCTGACGGTCCCACCTCGATCTTTCTGGCCAACAAGCTGGCTCCGCACCTGATCGGGCCGATCGCCGTGGCAGCCTACACCTACATGAGTCTGGTGCCGCTGATTCAGCCGCCGATCATGCGGCTTTTGACCAGCGATGCGGAAAAGCGGATCAGGATGAAGAGCCTGCGCAAGGTCAGCAAGCTGGAGCGGATCGTGTTTCCACTGGTGGTGATGGTGCTCTGCATCATGGTGGTGCCGGATGCCTCGGCCCTGGTGGCGATGCTGATGCTGGGCAACCTGTTGCGGGAATCGGGGGTGGTGGACCGGCTGGTCAAGGCCTGCCAGAACGAGATCATCAATGTCACTACTATCTTCCTCGGTACGGCGGTGGGGATGACCATGCAGGCCGAGATATTCTTGCGGCCCACCACGCTGGTAATTATCTCGACGGGGGTGGTGGCCTTCGGGCTTTCAACGGTCGGCGGTCTGCTGATGGCCAAGATGATGAACAAGCTCTCCCCCAAGAACCCGGTCAACCCGCTGATCGGTTCGGCCGGGGTCTCGGCTGTGCCGATGGCGGCCAGGGTCAGCCAGAACGTGGGGGCCGAGTACGATCCCCAGAACTACCTGCTGATGCATGCCATGGGCCCCAACGTGGCCGGGGTGATCGGCACTGCCGTGGCCGCCGGTTACATGATCAGCCGTTTGGCGGGAGGTTAAAGGAAGCGCTTTTTCGCTTGATCTGAACGGTATGGCAAGGCAGAAGCACACCAAAAGGCCGGTCAGGATAATCTGACCGGCCTTTTGGTGTGTCGCAAGTCCAGCGGGTTGTTTACTTCAGCAGCGGTGCAATAATCAGCGAGACGATACTCATCAGTTTAATCAGGATATTCATGGCAGGACCGGAGGTGTCCTTGAAGGGGTCACCGACCGTGTCGCCAACCACGGCTGCTTTATGGGCGTCGCTACCTTTTTTCTCCCCTGCCAATTCACCCTTTTCAATGAATTTTTTTGCATTGTCCCAGACGCCTCCGGCATTGGCCATGAACAGCGCCATCAGCACGCCGGTTACGGTGGCACCAGCCAAGGTGCCGCCCAGTGCCTCTTTGCCCAAGGTAAAACCGATGATTGGAGGAACAATAATGGCAATCACGCCGGGGGCGATCATTTCCTGCAGCGCTGCCTTGGTTGAAATGTCGACGCAGGTTTGTGAATCTGGCTTAACACCGGGTTTGCCTTCCAGCAGGCCGGGAATCTCGCGGAACTGACGACGGATCTCATCCACCATCTTGCCGGCGGCCTTGCCCACCGAGGTCATGGTCATGGCAGCGATCAGGAACGGTACGAAACCGCCGATGAAGGTGCCGATCACGACCTGTGGTTTGGTCAGGTCGATGGAGGTGACGTTGGCGCTGGCAGCATAGGCGGCATAGAGTGCCAGAGCGGTCAGGGCCGCAGAACCGATGGCGAAGCCCTTACCCATGGCAGCGGTGGTGTTACCGAGGGCATCCAGGTTGTCGGTGATCTTGCGCACCTCGGGGCCCAGTTCGGCCATTTCGGAGATACCACCGGCGTTGTCAGCAATCGGGCCGTAGGCATCCACCGTCATGGTAACACCAACGGTGGCCAGCATACCGACAGCGGCCAGGGCCACGCCGTACAGACCGGCGCTCAGGTTGGAGACATAGATTGCGATACAGATCATGATGACCGGTGCCACAACGCTCTCCATGCCGATAGCCAGACCGTTGATGATGTTGGTGGCTGGTCCGGTTTTGGAGGCTTCTGCAACCCGGTTGACCGGGGTGGATGAGGTGTAATACTCGGTGATCAGGCCAATGCAGACCCCCGCTACGGTGCCCAACAGCACCGACCAGAAGACGCCGGTGCTGATTTCCAGGGCTGAGACTGCAAACCAGGCCCCAACAATGAACAGGCCGGCGCCGATGAAGGTCGAGTAACGTAGCGCTGCGGCCGGGTCGAAGTTTTTCAGGACGTTCATTGAAAAGACGCCCACCAGCGAAGCCAGCAGACCGATCATCGCCATCAGGATCGGCAGAAACATCAGGTTTGCCTGCCCGCCGCCCAGCATGGCGATGGTGCTGGCGCTGGCCGTGGCAGCGATGGCGATGGTGGCGATGATTGAACCGACGTAGGACTCAAAGATGTCAGCCCCCATACCGGCGATGTCACCCACGTTGTCACCCACGTTATCGGCGATCACGCCGGGGTTGCGGGGATCGTCCTCCGGGATGCCGGCCTCAATCTTGCCCACCAGGTCGGAACCCACATCGGCGGCCTTGGTGTAGATGCCGCCACCCACCCGTGCAAACAGGGCGATGGAAGAAGCGCCCATGGCAAAGCCGTTGATGTACTGGGCATTTTGTGTGTCACCCCAGACCAGATACGCGATGCCAACCCCGATCAGGCCAAGGCTGGCCACTGCCAGACCCATCACCGAGCCACCGCTGTAGGAGACCATCAAAGCAGCGGCAATCCCTTTGTCGCGGGCCGCTTCGGAGGTCCGGACGTTGGCTTTGGTGGCGGCCTGCATACCAAACAGGCCGGCAAAGATCGAACAGAAAGCGCCACCCAGGAAAGCGACGCCGGTGCGCCAGCCAAGGGCCGGGGCCAGCAGCATCAACACAAAAACCACAACCATGAAAATGGCCAGTACCTTGTACTCACGCTTGAGGAAGGCCATGGCGCCAGCATGGATCGCATCAGCGATCTCTTGCATCTTCTCATTACCGGCTGGTTGTGAGACGATGAAGCGATAGATCAGGACAGCGATGACAAGGCCAACTACTCCCAAGATCGGTGCTACCATCTGCAGTTGCATGCTCTGATTCCTCTCTTTCCTGGTTGATGGTTCTGGTTCATCTGTGCTGATTGGTGTCGGATACCTCTGTTGAATATCGCCCATATCTATAGGCCATAATCCCAGGTGCTGTCCACTGGTTTTAATGAGGAGGCCGGTGTCGGATGGAAGCAGCATGCCCCTCAGGGGGTGAAATACCGGGCATTCAGAAACAGATGTGCCGCTATACTGGCAGCGTAGCCCAGGGCGATGGCCCAGGTCCATTTCAGATGGGCCCCGAAGGTATAGATCCCCCGGGCCGATCCCATCAGCGCCACCCCGGCAGCGGATCCGATCGAGAGCAAACTGCCTCCGACACCGGCGGTCAGGGTCACCAGCAGCCACTGGCCGTGGGACATCTGGGGGTCCATGGTCAGTACGGCAAACATGACCGGGATGTTGTCGATAATGGCAGAGAGAATACCCACCAACACGTTGGCGCTGGTATGGCCCAGGCCGTTGTACATGAAGTTGGAGGTAATGGCCAGATAGCCGAACTGACCCAATCCGCCCACGCACAGGATCACCCCGTAGAAGAACAGCAGGGTATCCCATTCGGCCTTGGCGATTTTGCGGAACAGGTCAAAGGTTTCGTGCTGGTGACCGGTCATATCCAGGGGGTTATCGCCGGACAGCAGGCGGTGTTCGGTCCTTTTCAGCCAGTAGGAGAAGAAGGAGAGGTAGCCCAACCCCAGCATCATCCCCACGGCAGGTGGCAGGTGCAGGAAGTTGTGAAACGACACGGCCGTCACAATGGTCAGCAGAAACAGGGCCATGATCCGCCTGGCACCCAGCTTCATGGCTACGGTTTCATCGCTGACCGCCGGTTTTTCCTTGGGAACTGCCAAGCTCATAAAGATTGCCGGGATCAACCAGTTGATCACCGATGGCACAAAGATGGCGAAAAACTCGAAGAAACTCAGTTTGCCCTTTTGCCAGACCATCAGGGTGGTGATATCGCCAAAGGGGGAGAAGGCTCCGCCGGCATTGGCCGCCACCACGATGTTGATGCAAGCCACCACCACGAAGCGGGTATTGCTGCCACCCACCGCCATGGCCACCGCACCCATCAACAGGGCGGTGGTCAGGTTGTCGGCCACTGGTGAGATAAAGAAGGCCAGCAGGCCGGTCATCCAGAAGACCGTCCGCAGGGTAAAGCCTTTGTTGACCAGCCAGGAGCGCAGGGCACGAAAGGCGTTTCGTTCCTCCAGAGCATTGATGTAGGTCATGGCCGCCAGCAGGAACAGGAACAGTTCGGCGTACTCGGTCAGGTTGTGCAGAATGGCGCCATGGGCATGGTCAGGCCTGCCCATGGCCTGATAAGCCAAGGCCACCAGCACCCAGATGATGCCGGCCGCCACAATCACCGGCTTGCTCTTGCGCAGGTGCAGCTTCTCTTCCATGATCACCAGCCCGTAGGCTGCTACAAATAGTACCAGGGCAAACAGCCCCATGCCGGTACGGGTCATGTCGATGATCTCGTTGCCATCAGCGGCAAAGGTCGGCAAGGCGGTTAGAAAAAATATGCAAAACTGAAGAAATGCCAGTTTCATGTGGGTATCCTTTTTCATAGTTTCAGAAACCCGCCACGCAGACAGCGAAAGCCGTGGGCCATGGTCGGGTAGTCCCGGCAGATGTCCGGTTTGGTGTCGTTGATGCTGCAGACCCTGTGCTGCTCGTCCAGTGGTTGCAGGAACGGGCAGGGGTCCAGCAGCTGCTTGGTCTCAGGATCGACCCAGATCCAGTCCAGGCGGTTAACCCGGCTCAACAGATCGGTCCGGCCTTCCCGTTGCCAGCGAGCCAGGTCGTGTTTCGAGGCGTGCAGATGCCCTCCGAACGAGGCGCAGCAATCGCCGCAGCAGGCGCAGATGGTCGGCGTCGCAGCCGCCGGTGCCTTGTCCAGGCGCAGCAGACGCTTGAATGTTTCGTACATGTCCTTCCTCCTCGTCGGTGAGCAGTGTGGACAGAACAAAAAAATAACCCTTTGGGGAGTTACTGTGGAACGATCAGGCAGGTGGGGCGCGACAGGGAGAGGCGATGCAGAAGAGCGTGGCCGGAGGATTGAGCGGCACAGGCAGCGCGTGGTGCAGTGCTGCTGCGGGCAGGCCAACCGTGGGGGGGGGAGCGATGCGGCGTTGGATGCCGACGCAGCGGTTGTCCTTGATGGAGCAACCGGCCGAGACCGGGCATTCGTAGGTGAAGTTGGTGATCTTGTCCGTAGAAAAGGACAAGGGGGAGATCAACAGCAGGATCAGGATCAGCGACTGGGACAGGCGCCGCAGCGGCGCCCGTCCCAGTAAAAGATGCAGCAGAATCGCCACGCGGGTGGACCAGCTCACCCGAGCCGTGGGCAGCTGCTCCTGGTGCAAAGCGTTTGAGCTGAGGGGGGGCATGGTCAATCAGCGGTTAGTGAAACAGCCGGTACTGAATGATGTACGCAGCCACGCCGCCGAAATAGCCCACCAGGGCCAGGCCGCTGATCCGTTTGACATACCAGAAGAAGTGGATCTTCTCCAGGCCCATGGCCGCCACACCGGCTGCCGAGCCGATGATCAGGATCGAACCGCCGGTACCGGCGCAGTAGGCCATGAACTCCCAGAGGAAACTGTCCGGCGGATACTGAGCCATGCTGTACATCCCCATGGAGGCGGCCACCAGCGGCACGTTGTCCACGATGGCGCTGACCATGCCGATGATGGTTACGATCACATCCTCACGGCCCACGGTCTGGGTGAGCCACTTGGCCAGATTGGTCAGGATGTGGGTATGCTCCAGGGTGGCTACCGCCAGCAGGATGCCGATGAAGAACACGATCGAGCTCATGTCGATCTGCTTCAAGGCCCGCACCAGGGTCAGGTGCTCCTTGGCCTCGTCCTCCTTCTTGCTGTGCAGCAGTTCACCCGTCAGCCAGAGAATTCCCAGTCCGAACAGGATCCCCATGAAGGGGGGCAGATGGGTGACGGTCTTGAAGATCGGCACCGCCACCAGGATACCGATCCCCATGGTAAACATCAGGTTCTGTTCAAAGCGGGTGGTCTTGGCATGGTGCCCAAACTCCACAGCCTTGGTCGGGCTGACCACTTCGCGCCCTCTCAGGATGTAGCTGGTGATGGCCAGCGGCACCAGCATGTTGATCATCGCGGCGATAAAGACCCCTTTCATGATGGCCAGGGTGGTGATCTGGCCGCCGATCCAGAGCATGGTGGTGGTGACGTCGCCGATCGGTGACCAGGCGCCGCCGGCATTGGCTGAAATCACGATGATGCCGGCAAAGAACAGCCGGTCGTCATGCTTGTCCAGCAGTTTCTTGATCAGCGAGATCATCACGATGGTGGTGGTCAGGTTGTCCAGCACCGAGCTCAGGAAGAAGGTCACAAAGCCGATCAGCCACATCAGGGTGGACAGCTTGGTGGTCTTGATCCGGGAGGTGATCACCTCAAAGCCGTTATGGGCGTCCACCACCTCCACAATCGTCATGGCTCCCATCAGGAAGAACACGATCTGGGCCGTGCCCATCAGCGATTCACCCAGCTGCTCGCTCACCAGCTGATGATCGCCGGTGGACAGTGCGTAGATGGTCCAGAGCAGGCCGGCCCCGATCAGGGCCGAGGCTGATTTGTTGACCTTCAACGGGTGCTCCAGAGCGATGGCAGCGTAGGCGATCACAAAGACGATGACAAGGGCGGTGAGCATGGTGAGGTCTCCGAAAGATATAATGGTATCGTGCTGTTAAACTACAGACGACTCGACTGCCGGATGCGTGCGCTCCAAACGGCTAGTGATTGCTGTTTTTAAAATAGCTGAACATCCCCAGGTCGCCGATCCGGCCGACAGAGGCTGCGGGGTCGTTGGGGTCCGCAGCAGGGTCCCGCAGGGCATCACCGATGATCATGCCGCCGATCCCGCCGTAGAGCAGTGCCGCGCCGCCGCCGATCAGGAGCATTTTGAACTCGCTGCCGATGCCCATTCCGGTGAACAGCAGGCCGGTTGCCAGGCCCACCATCCCCAGGATGATGGCCCCCAGTTTCCGATCGCCGGTCTTTTGTACGGCCCAGCCCCCCACGGCCCAGGCCATCATCGAGTAGACCGCAAAGCCGCCCAGGGCCCAACGGGCCGAAAAACTGTCCATGGCGCCGCTATAGGAGATGGCCGACGGTATGATGTTGGAGGTCAGGCTCAGGCCCGCAAAACTGCTGAGCAGGGTGGCGCCGATGGCGCGGAAGCGGATGCTCATGATGAACTTCACAATGCCTGCATTGAAACTACGGATGGTTTTCAGGATCATGGTGCCTCGGTTCTCCAGGGTAGCTGTGCCAACCGGCATACCTTACCTCCTTTAACGGCAGATCGCCATGTTAAAAACGGCGGCTGCCGTTGCCGACAGCCGCCCATTTCAGTTCATATATAACAGCTGCATGCTAGTGGCCAGCCGAGGGCGGGGTCACCAGTTTGCCGGGGTAGCGCAGGCTGCCCACCAGGTCTTGAATCTCCTGGGGAGGTTCCGGGGTGAATTTGCCTACTACATACATGGTGACGAAGTTCAAAACAGCGCCCACCGTGCCGATCCCCTCGGGGGAGATGCCGAACCACCAATGCTGGGCATTGTTCATGGCCGGGTTGACGAACTTGAAGTAGCTGATGTAGGCGGCTACGAAGATGATACCGACGATCATGCCGGCCATTGCGCCTTCCTTGTTGGCCTTTTTGTTAAAGATACCCATCAGGATGCACGGGAAGAAGGAGGCCGCAGCCAGTCCAAAGGCAAAGGCCACCACCTGGGCCACAAAGCCCGGGGGATAGATACCGAACAGACCGGCGATACAGACCGCCACGCCGGCGGCGCCACGGGCCCACCAGAGCTCTGCCTTTTCCGACATGTCCGGCGTCATGATACCTTTCATCAGGTCGTGCGAGATGGCGGCCGAGATAACCAGCAACAGGCCGGCCGCGGTGGAGAGCGCGGCTGCCAGACCACCGGCGCCGATCAGACCGACCACCCAGTTGGGCAGCTTGGCGATTTCAGGGTTGGCCAGCACCATGATGTCCTGGTCGATCTTGACTTCGTTCTTGGTGTCAGGCTTGTCCCAGGCACCCTTGGCGATCTGCATGATGCCGTCGCCGTTCTTGTCTTTCCAAGCCACCAGCTTGGTTTTTTCCCAGTTCTTGAACCAGGAGGGGGCCTCTTCGTACTTGACGTTATGGATCGACTTGACAAAGTTGGTGCGGGCGAACACGGAGATGGCCGGCGCGGTGGTGTAGAGCAGGGCGATGAACAGCAGTGCCCAGCCGGCGGAGGTGCGGGCATCCCGCATCTTGGGCACGGTGAAGAAACGGATCAGGATGTGGGGCAGACCGGCGGTGCCGATCATCAGCGACATGGTGATAAACCAGACGTCAATCCGCGGCCTGATACCGGAGGTGTACTCCTTGAAGCCAAGATCCAGCTGGATATTGTTCAGGACGTCCAGCAGGTATTTGCCCTGGGTGGAGGCGTCGTTCAGCTTCAGGGCGCCTTCAGCGGTGACGACTGAACCCATGCCCAGCTGCGGGATCGGGTTGCCGGTGAACTGCATCGAGATAAAGACGGCCGGAACCAGGTAGGCCACGATCAATACGCAGTACTGGGCTACCTGGGTGTAGGTGATCCCCTTCATGCCGCCCAGGGTGGCATAGAAAAAGACCAGCGCCATGCCGATGATCACACCCATGTTGATGCTGACCCCCATGAAGCGGGAGAACACCACGCCCACGCCCCGCATCTGGCCGGCCACGTAGGTGAAGGAGACGAAGATGGCGCAGATCAGCGCGATCACCCGGATGCCGTTGGAGTAGTACCGGTCGGCCATGAACTGCGGGATGGTAAATTTGCCATACTTGCGCAGGTAGGGGGCGAACAGCATGGCCAAAAGCACATAGCCGCCGGTCCAGCCCATCAGGTAGAAGGAGCCGTCACGTCCCATGAACGAAATCATACCGGCCATGGAGATGAAGGAGGCGGCCGACATCCAGTCGGCGCCGGTGGCCATACCGTTCAGGATCGGCGGCACCGACTGCTCGGCAGCGTAGAAGTCGCCGGTGGTCTTTGCCCGTGCAGCGTAGGCGATGTAGATGTAGAGGGCAAAACTGAGGCCCGTCAGAATCCAGGTCCAGGCAAGAATACTCATGGTGTCACCTCGTAATAGTGGTTGGTTTCGTAGTTAGCCTTCATGCACGTCATATTTCTTGTCCAGGTTGTTCATCATGTACACATAGGACCAGATCAGAATGACAAAAATAATCATTGATCCCTGGTTGGCGAACCAGAAGCCCAGCGGGAAACCGCCGAGCATGTACTGATCGAGCTGATCCGCAATCATGATGCCGCAGAAAAATGAGACGAAAAACCAGATGGCGAGGTGCACTGCGATAATCACCAGGTTTTCTTTCCAGTAGGCTTGTAACTCTTTGGTTGCATGAACTGACATAACGACCTCCTCTGTAGAAGTAAAACTGCTTGAAAACGGGTAGTGACGGCCTGGTGGTGAGCTCCCCTCCTTCCTTACCAAGGGCCACAATCGGTCTGTGGTCCCTGCCGTCTTTGTCAGTGTTGATGAAACTGCCACCGTGTCGTTGCCAAATCTTGCCGGCTTTTGCCTGGTTCAGGCATAGGCCCGGGTATAGCCGAACTTCATCGAGAGCATCTCGGCCTCCTCCAGCATGGAAGGGATGATCTCCTGCTCCAGCCGATCACTCAACAGTCGGAACGAAGGGCCGATCAGGGTGATGGCGCCCACCACCTTGCCGGCATAATCCCGTACCGCCACCGCCACGCTGATGATTCCTTCTCCCAGGCCACCCCGGTCGATGGCGACGCCGCTCGTCCGGATCTGCTGCAGTTCCGCGTCCAGCGCCTCCATGTCGGGCAGCTCCTTGCGGCGGCCGCTCTTTTTGAGCAGCTTCTCCAGCAGGTCCCGCGAATCCAGGGCCCGCATCACCTTGCCGGCGGCATTGGTAAAAAACGGCATCCGGCGGCCCACCAGCGGGGTGGTTTTGGTCGGCTGCAGGCAGTCAACCATATCCAGGAACAGGACCTCGTTGTCACGGATGACCGCCATGTAGGCTGCTTCGTCGTGTCTGCGCACCAACTCTTCCAGCACCGGGTGGGCAGAGCTGACCACGCTGACACTTTTCAGCAGTTTGTGCGCCAGGGTGGCTGAATAGACCCCCAGGCGATAGGTCGATTGCTGCTGATCGTGCTCGACCAACCCCTTTTCGCACAGGGTTTTCATGATCCTGAAGGTGCAGTTTGCGGACAGCTTCAAGCGTGTAGCCAGCTCGCTCAGATGTACGCCGTATTCAAATTCGGCCAGCACCTCGAGTACCTCAAGTGCGTTTTTGACGCTTTTAACCGAATATACTGATGTCTGTAACTGCTGCTGTCGTTTTGACATCATGGCACCTGTATGTTGATTGCATGGTTATCGAACGGGCCGGCACCGTTGAAAAAAGCGGATCTCGGTGCGCAGCAAAAAAGAATAGGTGCAAACAGGGGGACGGCCGTAATCAGGAATGGCGTGGCGGGGCTCGATCGTGCAGGGTGTGCAGGTGCGCTGAAACATAGAGGGATACAACCGGTGAAGGCAGCAGTACGGAGCGTTCAGGGCTGGGCAATGCTGTTGCGGCAGGGTGGGATGCGATTGACTGGGAGCGAACCGCGGTGGCTTGTTCCGATGCGTTGATGCGGACCTGAACCTCGAAGTCGGGCCTGAAATCCGGACAGCGGTCCCCGGTGTAGGAAAGCGGGGCGGTCAGGATCATGGTGAAGATGACAAGTTGTGTCAGAAATCTGCTCATGGCGGTGATTTTCTGGCGGCTTCGCCTGCTTGTGTGCCCTGTCTCAATCAACTCAGATTACAGATTTCATACATTCCCAAAATGGTTTTATATTTTTTACTGTTTTTTCTATATAACAATTTTATAAAATTTGACAATTATTTTTTTACTTGCGAATTTATTTTTTTTATCAGTTTGTAACTATATGATAATATTCATAAAAAATAGATCACAAACTGTTCTATTATTTTATGTCTACGATGTGCCAAGGATTTAACATAGTTGTTACGATGTCTTTGAGCGCGTCAAAAATTTCTTATTTCACGTGGTTTATGCGATAAATTTTATGATAACTACCTGAAAGCAGGTGTTAAATTTAGACATAACAACGTTCGTGCTGCCGGTGTTGCCTGCAGAAAGCTGATTGCAAGCGTAAAAATATGGGTTATTATTACTGGATCAGTTTGTGGAAAGGGACCGTGCCATGTCTTATGAGGCAGCCTATAGCGAAGAAGGGCTGTATTTTGTGTCGATCGGCAAGATCTGCCGGAGGCCACCGGTTATTTGCAGCCCCGACACCACGTTGCGTGCGGTAACCCGGATCATGCAGGAGCGTAATATTACCTGTGTGGTGGTTGCCGGGCAGGATCAACCGCCCGGTATCTTCACTGTGCGGGACCTGCGCCGGGTGATGGCGAACGGTGACGGCAACCCGGCCGATCTCGTGGTGCGGGACTGTATGACCCCCCGGTTGATTACCCTGCATGAGGATGCCTATCTGTTCGACGCCATCTCGCTGATGTCCCGTCACAACTTCCACCGGGTGGGGGTGGTGGACGCCGGTGGTGCGTTGGTCGGCATGCTGACCGATACGGACCTGCTGACCTTTCAAACCCGCACTCCGCTGTATCTGATTACCGAGATAGAGCATGCTGCCAGTATTGGGCAGTTGCAGCGCCTGAGTACGCGGCTGTATGAGATGGTCAATCTGGCCTACCGGGCCGGTGTCGAGATCAGGGGGGTGGTGCAGTTGCTGGCCCACTTCAACGATGCCTTTACCCAGCGTCTGATCAGGTTGTTGCAGGCAAATGAAGGGGTGGTGCTGCCGGAAGGGGCGGCCTATCTGAGTCTTGGCAGCGAGGGGCGCGGCGAGCAGACCTTCCGGACCGACCAGGATAGCGCTATCGTCTACCGTGATGATCTTTCGGCTGAGCAGCTGGCCCAGCTGGAGCGATTTGCCGAGCGGCTGATCGATGGTCTGGAGCAGCTGGGAGTGCCCCGTTGTCCCGGTGATACCATGGCCAGCAATCCGCAGTGGCGCCGCTCCCTTTCCGGTTGGAAGGATATCCTGGAGACCTGGATCAGTACCCCGTTGCAGGAGAACATGGTCAACTTCGGCATGTTCCAGGATATGCGGGTGCTGCATGGTGAGCAGCGTTTTGAGTCCGAATTGCGCACGCATATCTATGAGACTGCCCGCAGCAAAAGTCTGTTTTTCCCCAGCATGGCCCGCAACATCGTGCGTTTCAAGCCGCCCATCGGCATGTTTGGCCGGTTGCTGGTGGAAAAGAGCGGGCCCTGTCGCGGCAAGCTTGATCTGAAAAAGGGCGGCATGTTCGCCATGGTGCGGGGTATCGGCCTGCTGGCGCTGGAGGTCGGTATTGTGGGAGGGAGTACCTGGGAGAAGATCGAGCGGCTGCGCTCACTCAACCTGATTTCTTCAACGGATCTGGAGGCGATCGAAGAGTCGTTCAACACGCTGGTGCGGATGCGCCTGGGCCGGCAGCTGTCCGCCCGCGCTGCCAATCAGGAAGCTGATAATTGTATCGATCCGCTGGTGATGACGGAGCGAAACCGGATTCAGCTGCGTGCTGCGTTGCGGGGAGTGGATACCTTGTTGCAGATTCTGCGGAGTCATTACAAGCTGGACATGATCGCCCGCTGAGTGGCGGGAGGCCCCGCATGGGGGCGAAAATGCCGCCGTCACCATATCCCTGGTGAGCTTTCTGAGGATATGGTGACGGCGTTGACACGAATAATGTGTGTTGTCAGCCCTCGCACCTATCCCAGGCATGGGGGATGGCGTCAGGGAATTGATAGAGTGACAAACCGTTGCGGTCCCCCACGTAGAGCCCGCCTTCTGATTTTTTATGATAACCGACCCAGTGCTGGAACGGAATCTGGTTGATGCAGTCCTCGAAGGCGATGGACTTGGTCTTTTTGGTGACCTTTTCGATAAGCTCCCGCTTGGCGTCGTTGTAACGGCTCTCGGCCGCAATATGCTGTTCTTCATGGCCCAGTTCGGTGAACATCACCTGCCTGAACATCTTGCCCGGCCGGTGGGTGGCGTACCAGGCGTACTCTTCGGGGGTCAGGTTGGAGAGCATCAGAAACTGGATCGGAGCGATCACCATGTAGAGGCGCGGTGTACGCTTGGCAGGAGAGGGCTGGCCAATGGTGTCGGCCACCTGCTCGGAGGTCATCCGTTCGTTACAACCGTGGTTGGTGTAGCTGATCAGTTGGCGGGGGGCTGCAAGTGTCACTACTTCGCCGCCGGTCTTGACCAGGCTGCAGTTTTGGAAGGCGCTGATCGGTACTGCGCTGAATGCGACGCTTGAAAGGGCGGTTTTGGTGCGGCTGCCGGCCTTGACGCCAGCCAGGGCGGCCACTGAGTCGCCCTGGGCATCACGCCAGCCACCTTCGTCAAGGTAGCTGAAGCCTGGTTTTACACCATCACAGGCCAGGTCGATCAGGATGCTGCGGCCGCGAAAGTGTTTGCCGGAACCGGGGCTGCGGCGTTTGGCCAACCCGTCAATGCCGAGGCTGGTGGCGGTTACATTCCCGTGGGGTATGGTCAGAATTAATTGTGCATCGTTCATGTCAGATCACTCCTGTCTAGTGAAAGAGATTTTAACACGCTACATTTTGGCCAGCAGCGGCACGATCAAGAGCGATACGATGTTGATGATCTTGATCATCGGGTTGACGGCCGGGCCGGCGGTGTCCTTGTAGGGGTCACCCACGGTGTCGCCGGTGACGGCAGCCTTGTGGGCTTCGCCGCCCTTGCCGCCGAAGTAGCCGTCCTCGATATACTTCTTGGCGTTATCCCAGGCGCCGCCGCCGGTAGTCATGGAGATGGCCACGAAGATGCCGGTCACGATGCAGCCGACGATCACCCCGCCCAACGCCTTGGGCCCCAGGGTAAAGCCGACGATCACCGGAGCTGCAATCGGAATGATACCAGGGATGATCATCTCCTTGAGGGCGGTTTTGGTGACGATATCAACGCAGGAGGCATAGTCCGGCCTGCCGGTGCCTTCCATGATGCCGGGAATCTCGCGGAACTGGCGACGGACCTCTTCCACAACCGCACCACCGGCCTTGCCAACGGCTTCCATACACTGGGCCGCGAAGTAGTAGGGCAGCATGCCGCCGATGAACAGGCCGACGATCACGTAGGGGTCGGCCAGGTTGAAGTCAATGCTCTTGCCCGCCAGTTTCAGTTCATCCACATAGGACGTGAACAGGATCACGGCAGCCAGACCGGCGGAGCCGATGGCGTAGCCTTTGGTGACGGCCTTGGTGGTGTTGCCCACGGCGTCCAGCGGGTCGGTGACGGCACGCACCGAGTCGTCCAGTTCGGCCATCTCGGCGATGCCGCCGGCGTTGTCGGTGATCGGGCCGTAGGCGTCCATGGCCACCACGATGCCGGTTAGTGACAGCATCGAGACGGCGGCAATGGCAATGCCGTAGACACCGGCAAAGTTGAAGGCCACGATGATGCCGGCAGCGATCACAATCACCGGCAGGGCGGTGGATTTCATGGAGATACCGAGGCCGGCGATGATGTTGGTGGCGTGGCCGGTGGTGGAGGCCTGGGCGATATGCTTGACCGGGCCGTAGTCGGTTGAGGTGTAGTATTCGGTGATCCAGAAGATGGCGCCGGTCACCGCCAGGCCGACCAGTGAGGTGACAAACAGGCTGGCAGCGCTGAAGGTCTCGCCGTTTGCATTGGTGAGGCCGCCAGGGAACATCTGGATAGTCACAAAGTAGAAAGCAACGGCAGCAAGCAGGCCGGAAGCGATCAGACCCTTGTACAGGGCCGGCATGATCTTCTGACTGCTACCCAGTTTGACGAAGTAGGTGCCGATGATCGAGGTGATGATGGAGATGCCGCCCAGAATCAGCGGATAGCTGACAGCGGCGCTGTTGTTGGTAAAGGCGATGGCCCCCAGCAGCATGGCCGCGATCAGGGTGACCGCGTAGGTCTCAAAAAGGTCGGCAGCCATGCCGGCGCAGTCGCCCACGTTGTCGCCCACGTTGTCGGCGATCACCGCCGGGTTGCGGGGGTCGTCCTCGGGGATGCCGGCTTCCACCTTGCCCACCAGGTCGGCGCCCACGTCAGCACCCTTGGTGAAGATACCGCCACCCAGACGGGCAAAGATCGAGATCAGCGACCCGCCGAAGCCCAGGCCAACCAGCTGGCTGACCACCTCTTTGATCGGGGCCTCCGGCATCAGTTTGGTCAGGACAAGATAGTAGCCAGCGACACCCAGCAGGCCCAGACCAACCACCAGCATGCCGGTAATGGCGCCGCCCTTGAAGGCAACGTTCAAGGCCTTGTGAATGCCGGACTTGGCTGCCTCGGTGGTGCGAACGTTGGCCCGCACCGAAACAAACATGCCGATGAAACCGGTCAGGCCCGAAAAGATGGCGCCAACGGCAAAGCCGACCGCGGTCTTCATGCCCAGGCTGGCAGCCAGGGCCACGAACATCACTACGCCCACCACCGCGATGATGGTGTACTGGCGTTTCATGTAGGCGCCGGCGCCTTCCTGGATCGCTGCGGCGATCTGGCGCATCCGCTCATTGCCCTGGGGCAGTCCCAGAATCCATTGTGCCGAAATCAGGCCGTAGACAACGGCTGCCGCGGCGCAGGCCAGGGCAAAGTACACTGCATACTGTTCCATGCTCTTGATTCTCCCTCGGTTCGATCTGAAGTGGGGGCCCTGGAGGTGCGGCCCTGCTGTGGTAATTTGGTGAGTTTGAGCAACAAAAATAATTAGTGCAATCGGCAGGCACTGTCAATCATTTTGTATACATGAGAGGAACAGGGGGAACGGCCAGGGATTTGTCTATAGGTGAAGGGAGGTCAGGGAAAATCCATGTTGTCGGGTCGTTGCACTGCTCCTCTTTGCCGACCGACCGCTGAAGTGTAGATAAAAAGACAAGGGCCTGTCGATGTTGACAGGCCCTTGGTGGTGTGGTGCACAGGTTTCAGCGGGAGTTGATCAATAGCCGAGCATGTGCGGCAGCCACAGTGAGATGGCCGGCACATAGGTGATCAGCAGCATGAAGCCTACCATGGCGATCAGCCAGGGCAGCACCGCCATAGTCAGTTCCGATATCCCCATCTTGGTGATGCCGCTGGCCACATACAGGTTCAGGCCTACCGGTGGGTGGCACATGCCAACCTCCATGTTGACGGTCATCAAAATGCCGAAGTGGATCGGATCAATTCCCAGTTTCATGGCAACCGGGAACAGGATCGGCGCCATGATCAGGATAATCGAGGAAGGCTCCATTACGTTGCCTGCCAGCAGCAGCAGGATGTTGGTGACGGCCAGGAACGTCACCACGCCCAGGTTGTGGCCGATGATCCAGTCAGCCATGATCTGGGGAATCTGTTCAGAGGTCATTAAGTACGAAAATAGTACCGCGTTGGTGATGATATACAACAACATGGATGACATGTTGGCTGAATCGAGCAGTACCTTGGGAATACGCTTGAACGGCATATCCTTGTACACAAAGACTGCAATAATGAAGGCATAGACCGCACTCATGGCTGCTGCTTCAGTAGGGGTAAACGCCCCGCTGTAAATCCCGCCCAGGACGATCACGATCAGCAGCAGCCCCCAGACGCTTTCCTTGAAGGCCTTTATTCGCTCCTTGAAGCTTGCTTTTGGCAGACGGGGATAATCGTTTTTGCGGGCTCGATACCAGGTAACCGAACCCAACAGTGTGGCGAGCAACAGGCCGGGTATAACACCGGCCATGAACAACGCCCCGACTGAGGAGTTGGTGGCTACGGCATAGATAACCATCACGATTGAAGGCGGTATCAGGATGCCCAGTGACCCGGAGGTGGTGATAACACCGGCGCCAAAACTGCGGGGGAAGCCTGCCTTGACCATGGCCGGCAGCAGGATGGAACCGATCGCCACCACGGTGGCCGGGCTGGAACCGGAAACCGCAGCAAACAAGGCACAGGCCATCACCCCTGCCAAACCTAAGCCGCCGTACCAGTGGCCCACTATGGAGGTGGCAAAGTTGATCATCCGTTTGGCCACGCCGCCGTGGGTCAGGAAGTTGCCAGCCAGGATGAAGAACGGAATCGCCATGATTTCAAACTTTTCAATGCCGGTGAATAGTTTCATGGCAACGGTTTCAACCGGTACGTTTGACATGAAGAACAAGAAGGTCAGCACGGTCAGACCCAGCGAGATGGAGATCGGCATACCGGTCAGCATCAAGCCGATCAGCAGGGCGAACACAATACCGGCATTGCCGAATGATGCAATGGCAGCCAGTGCCACTAACAGCCCAATCACCCAGGTTGCCGCCTTTTGGGGTGTCATAAGTTTCTGAGTTTCAGTGTGTGCACTCATTTGACCCCCCCGTTCTCTGTCTGCTCCTCGAATTTATGTTCCTCATATTCCTCAAGTGCTTCGGTTGCGTTGGCAGTCTCATTGTCCAACCCTTCAACATGGCTGTGGTCATGGTGGGGCAGCTCACCGGTCCGGGCAAAGCTCCAGGCCACCTGTAAAAAACGGAAACACATCAGGGATGATCCCAGCGGAATGGCCAGATAAACCATCCAGGTGGGCCATTCCAAATCCGGAGTGATCGGTCCCTCGTACAAGTCACCCATCTCCATGCCAAACAGATTGAACAGGTAGTAATGCATACCGTTTTCCCAAACAAAACGCGTCCCCAGTACTGCAATGGTGCAGGTGAAAAATGCGCCGCTGGCAAGGCCGACCAATACTGATGTCTTGCACCATTTTTCAGGCAGACGATTGATCAAAACATCTACCCCCACGTGAATGCCGGTGCGTACGCCATAGGCGGCCCCGAACTTGGCCATCCAGACAAACATGTAGATGCACAGTTCTTGAGCCCAGGCCATGTTGAAGCTGAGAAGCCAGTCCTGGAAGGCAGGCACAGGGATACCCATGAGGTAGCGGCGGGTAACGGCAACAGCAATGACGATCGTTGCAGCGCCGATGAGGAAGGTGATGATCCATTCCTCAAGGTGATCGAGATATTTCAACATGGGGGTGTCTCCTGAAAAATTCGTCAAAAAGCCGCTACGGGTAACCGTAGCGGCTTTGCTGATCAAATAACGTTTTGGTTACGGTTTATAGCCGGTTTCTTTGTAGACCTCTTGTACGGTGTCTGCTCCAATACGCCCAATGTTTTCTTTGTGGGCCTTGTCCATAGCTTTTTTCCAGGCCGCACGCTCAGCAGAGGTCAGGGTGATGATTTGTGAACGGCCGGACTTTTTGACCGCTGCCATGGCCTGATCGTTGTCCTTTTTGGCAACGCTGTTGGCAAAAGCTGTGGCATCCTTCATGGAGCTTTCCAGAGCGGCACGGATGTCGGCCGGCAGACCCATCCAGAACTTCTTGTTCACCAATACGGCATAGCCCAGGTAGCCGTGGTTGGACATGGTTACGTACTTCTGTACCTCATGCATTTTCTGAGTGTACAGGTTGGAAGGAGGGTTCTCGGTACCGTCAACCACGCCGGTCTGCAGAGCCTGATAGACCTCGGAGAAAGCCAGGACTTGTGGCATAGCACCAACTGCGCGCATCTGGGAATCCAGCACCTTGGAGGATTGGATCCGCATCTTGAGACCTCTGAAATCGCCAGGTTCCTTGAGCGGCTTGTTGGCGCTCATCACCTTGAAACCGTTGTCCCAGTAGGCCAGACCTATTAAGCCTTTGGTCTCGAGCTTTTTGAGCAGTTTCGCACCCACCGGTCCCTGGGTTACCTTGTGTAGGTCGGCATAATCGTCAAAGATAAACGGCAGGTCAAACAGCTCAAATTCCTTGAGGCCCAGAGGCCCGAATTTAGCCAGCGAAGGTGCAAGCATCTGCACGGAGCCCATTTGCAGAGCCTCCATCTCTTCCTTGTCCTTGAAGAGCTGGCTATTGGGGTAGACCTCTACCTTGACCTGTCCCTTGGTGCGCTCCTCAGCCAGCTTCTTGAAGTAGTTGGCTGCCTGACCTTTGGGGGTGTCATTGGCAACCACATGGCTGAACTTGATGATGATCGGGGCGGCCTGGGCGCCAAGCGGCAGGGCCAGAGCCAGGGTGAGAACGGCTACAGTGATCTTTTTGAACATCGGGAGTTCCTCCTTTTTAGGTATGCTACCTGAACATGGATTGCAGCATTGTATCGCAGAATGTTGTTTTATCAAGCAACGCAAGTGCCAAAAATGGGAATCGAGCTAATCTGCTGTTTTGTTGAGTGATCGTTCTGGCAGGGATAGTTGTCCGTCACTTTTTGCGTCGCAAGTGGCGGGAAACCGCCATAACGGGTGGTCAATTTCCGCCACCTGGCGCCAGACGTTCGTCATACAAACGGCTGACCAGTTCCGTGCAGATAACCGTGGCCAGCAGCAACAGACAGATCATGGCCGAGACGCCGGACCAGCCGAAGCTGACCCAGAACAGGCCGCCGAGGGTGCCGGAGATGCTTGAACCGAGATAGTAGGAGAACAGGTAGAGCGAGGTGGCCTGGGCGCGGTAGGTAGTGGCCCGCCGGCTGACCCAGCCGGAGGCGATGCTGTGGGCACCGAAAAAACCGCAGGTGAACAGTGCGACACCGGCGACGATGCAGGCGAGGGAGTCCGGCAGGGTCAGCAGGGTGCCCAGCGCCATGGCGGCGATAGTCATCCGAATCACCAGGCGCCGTCCAAAACGCTGCATCAGGCGACCCATCATGGCTGAGCTCAAGGAGCCCAGGAAGTAGACCAGAAAGATCAGGCTGGTGGTGGATTGGCTCAGGTTATAGGGTCGATCGAGCAGGCGGAAGCCGATGTAGTTGTACATGCTGATGAAGCAGCCCATGCAGAAAAACGCCACGCCGAACAGGCAGAGCATGCCGGGATCTTTCAGATGGTGCAGCAGCGAGGGGATCAGCGTGCGTGGCGCGAAGGGCCGCCTGCGAAAGCTGGTTGAGGCCGGCAACATTGTGGTGAAGTACAGTGCCATCAGCAGACTGACGCAGCCGATCAGGCCGATGGCGGTGCGCCACGGCAGGTAGTCGGCCATGATGGCGGTGATGATCCGGCCGCACATGCCGCCCACGGCATTGCCGCTGATATACAGCCCCATGGCCGAGGCGATGGCCGTGCTGTCCATCTCCTCGCCCAGGTAAGCCATGGCCACCGACGGCACACCGGCCAGCACCGCACCCTGAGCAAATCTGACCAGCAGCAGGCTGGTCAGATTTGCTGTGAAGGCGGTGGCCATGGCCAGCAGCGAGGTGCACAGCAGGGCCACCACCATCAACGGCTTGCGGCCGATTGCGTCGGAGGTGATCCCGGAAAACAGCATTCCGATGGCCAGAGTGGCGGTGCTGAGGGAGAGCGGCAGGCTGCTGACCGCCGGGGAGATGTTGAACTCACGGGTAAACAGCGGCAGCAGCGGTTGAATGTCGTACAGGGTGACAAAGGTGATGAAACCGGCGCAGAACAGGGCCAGATTGGCCTGCCGGTAACGGGGTGAACCGATGGTGATCTGGCTGGTTTCAGCCGGTGTGCCGGTGATGGCCTCACTCATGCTGGGCGTTGGGGGAGCTGATGCCATATTTTTCCATCTTGTAGCGCAGGGTGCCCCGGGGGATCTTGAGCAGTGCAGCGGCCTTGACCACATTTCCGGCGGTGGCATCCAGGGCCTGGCTGAGCATCTGTTGTTCAAAGGCTGCCACGGCCTGCTCGAGCCCCTGCACGGATGCCAGGGAGACCGCGGCCGGACTGCTGCTAGCAGACTGTTGCTGGTGTGAGAGGTCGGTGGGCAGGTGGTCGACGGTCAGCAGCGGGCCATCGCCCATGATGGTGATCCGCTCGATGATGTTTCTGAGTTCCCGTACGTTGCCGGGCCAGGGATAGGCCTCCAGCAGTTTCAGCGCCTCGGGCGCAATACCCTGGAAGGTCTTGCCGAAGGCACGGCTGAAGTTGTCAAGAAAGAATTTTGCCAGCAGGCCGATATCTTCACGCCGCTCACGCAGCGGCGGCAGCTGGATCGGCACCACATGCAGGCGGTAGTAAAGATCCTGGCGGAAACTGCCGGACCTGATCCGTTCTTCCAGGTTGCGGTTGGTGGCGGCGATCACCCGCACATCCACCGGCAGGTCGCGGCAGCCCCCCACCCGGCGCACGGTGCGTTCCTCCAGCACCCGCAGCAGCTTGGCCTGCAGGGCGGCATGCATGTCGCCGATCTCGTCCAGGAAGATCGTGCCGCCGGCCGCCTCTTCAAACAGTCCGGTCTTGCGGATGGTTGCTCCGGTAAAGGCGCCCCGCTCGTGGCCGAACAGTTCGCTCTCGATCAGTTCGGCCGGAATCGAGGCGCAGTTGATGGCCACAAAGGGATGTTCCCGCCGGTCCGACAGGGTGTGGATGCCCCGAGCTACCAGCTCTTTGCCGGTGCCGGATTCGCCGGTGACCAGTACCGTGGCGGTGGGGATGCGGGCCACCTCGCGCACCAGTTCCAGGGCTTTCACGAACAGAGGGCTGGTGCCGAGCAGCCGGGTTTGCTCGCCCAGGTCGCTGGTGCGCCGCAGGTTTCTGACCTCACGCCGCAGTTCCTGGGTTTGCAGGGCCAGCTTGACGATTACCCGCAGGGCGTCAGCCTTGAACGGTTTTTTCATGTAGTGGTAGGCCCCCCGTTGCAGGGCTTCCACGGCCGACTCCACGGAGCCGAAGCCGGTGATGATGATCACCAGCAGCTCGGGGTTCAGTTCCTTGAGGGCGTTCAACAGGCTGAGGCCGTCGTCAGGACCCAGGTTCAGGTCAAGCAGGGTCAGGTCGATCTCTTCGCCGGTAATCACCTCCAGGGCCTGCCGGCCATTGGCGGCCTCCAGCACCCGGTAGCCGTCTTCACTGAGAATCCGCTGGACGTTTTCGCGGATAAAGGCCTCGTCATCAACAATCAGGATGGTTTCCATGGTTACCGGCAGTCTGTTTTGGGGGAAAATGTCTTGGGGGGAACGGACAGAACCTCTGACACCGCAGCCGAGAGTTGTTCGTAGCTGATCGGTTTGGAGAGCACCCGCTCGATCGGCATCCGCGTGGCCATGGCCAGCAATGTCTGTTGGGACAGGGTTGGTGAACCACCGGAAATGGCCACAATACGGGGACGCTCCGGTTGCGACAGCAGGTGCATGATCACCTCAAAGCCATCCTGCTCCGGCATGACAATATCGGTCAGCACCAGATCAAACGGCTGATTGTGCAGCAAGGTGCGGGCCTCCTTGCCGTTGGTTGCGCTGCTCACCAGATGGCCGTCATGGGTCAGGAATCCCTCAAGTACCTGTCTGACCTGGGTGTCGTCATCTATCACCAGGATGCGGGCCATGGTTTGTCTCCTTAAAACAGTTACAGGTGCTGCACCGTTTCAGGTCGATAGGGCAGGTAGACACTGATGGTGGAACCGATGCCCGGTTCGGATTCGATCCGCACAAAGCCTTTATGTTGTTTGATGGTGCCATAGATCATGGCAAGGCCCAGGCCGGTTCCCTTGCCCACCGGTTTGGTGGTGAAGAACGGCTCGAAAACCTTGTTGCGGATCTCTTCACTAATGCCATGGCCGGTATCCTGAACCCAGAGCACCGCATAATACTTGTCAACGTGCGGTTCATTACCGCTTAATTGTTCCGCTGCCTGGTCGGACAGCCTGGTGCCGATGGTAACACTACCGCCATCGGGCATGGCGTCCCGGGCATTGGTAACCAGGTTGAACAGCACCTGTTGCAGCAGGGTGGCGTCGGCAATCACCGTCAAGGGCGCCGGGTGCAACTGCAGGTTCAGATGTTGTTGTTTGTTAAGCAGATTACGTGCCAGCGGTTCGGTTTCCTGCAACAGCTGGTTCAGTTCGAGCGGGCGCAGTGCGATGGCTTGCCGCCGGGCAAAGGCCAGCATGGCGCGGGTCAGGTTGATGCCCCGTTCCACCGCTTTGACAATCTCGGCCAGTCTGCTCTGCAACAGGGGTGGTTCGATGCTGTCGGTCAGTTCGAGCAGCTGGGCATTGCCGGAGATCACCTGCAGGATGTTGTTGAAGTCGTGGGCCACCCCGCTGGCCAGCTGGCCGATGGCCTCCATCTTCTGGGCTTGACGCAACTGTTCTTGCAGGTCTCCCAGCTTGGCTTCGGCCTGTTTCTGGCCGGTCAGGTCCACGAAGGTGCAGACCATGCCGATAATCTGCTCGTCATCCCTGATCGGGTGAGCAGTGTAGGATACCGGCAGAGCGCTGCCATCCCGACGCCAGAAAATTTCGTCGCTGGCGCTGGCAACAGCTCCTGTTGCGATGATCTGATGGGCTTTGCACTGTTCCAGCGTGTACGGAGAGCCGTCGGCACGGGTATGATGAACCAGCGTATGCATCTGCTGCCCCAGCAGATCGGCAGGCGCGTGGTATCCAAGCATCTGCGCGCAGGACCGGTTGGCCATGATGCAGTTCCCGCTGCAATCCACAGCATAGATCCCTTCCACCGTTGAGTTCAGCAGCAGTTCGATCTTGCGCAGTTGCTCCCGGTTCTGCTGTTCCACAAGCATCCGGCGGCGCTGGATGTCTGCGCCGTACCAGGCTGTCAGGGCCGCAACCAGCAGGGCGAGCATGGTAACGCCGCCGATCGATTCAGCCTGGTGGGCGTTAAAGAGGGCCAGCAGGTGTTTGGCTTGCTCGGGATTGATGCCGATAGCGGTTCCGGACAGGAGTTGCTGGTGACTGTGCTGCTCCACCAGCCAGAATCCCCCTGCCACAAGCATGATGATAAAGGTCAGCGGCAGGAACCGTTCCAGGAAGAGTCGAAGCTGTGAGGGTCGTCCGGGCATCGGCATGGTGGTCTATCCGTTCGGAGTGCGTGCTGAGTTGTATGTAGCACTATTCACCGGGGCTGTCAGTCAGAAATACCGTTTTAGCCGGTTACCGGCAGGCGGATGCAGAAGCAGGCTCCCTGGCTGGGGTTGCTGGTCACCGACAGGGTGCCGCCATGTTCTTCCACAATCCGCTTGGTGATGGAGAGCCCCAGCCCGGTGCCTGCCCCTTTACGGGTGAAGAACGGTTCAAAGACCAGCTCCAGATCAGCCGGTTCGATGCCGGCTCCGCTGTCGCTGACGCTGATCAGGTTTCCGTCGCTTTCGTGGCTGACCCGGATGCTGAGCTCACCGCCGCCGGGCATCGCTTCCAGGGCGTTCTTGATCAGGTTCAGCAGCGCCTGCTGTAGTTTTTCTGCATCAAAACGGCAGGTTGGCAGACCTTCTGCCAGCTGTACGCTGAGGCGGACCCCTTGTTTTTCACAGGGACGGCGCACCAGCAGTACCAGGCTGGCTACCACCGCCGTCAGGTCTCCGGCGCGCAGCTCGGCCCGGGGCGGGGCGGCAAAGGAGAGCAGCGAGGTGATCAGGCGTTCCATCCGTTCGATTTCGTCCAGTGCTTTGCGCAGCAGTTCCCGCTCGTCGTTGGAAAGGTGTGAGCGATCATGCAGATCGTCCAGCAGCAGCGAGATGCCGGTCAGGGGGTTGCGGATCTCATGGGCGATACCGGCGGCCAGTTTGCCCAGTGAAGCCAGCCGGTCCAGGCGCAGGGTTTCCTCCCGCAGCTCCTCCCGCACGGTTTCTTCCCGCAGGGTGACGGTCAGCCCCAGTTCGGCGTTGACGCCGATCGGGAAGATACCCACATCAAAGTGGCGGGTGCTGCCGTGGTCGCTGATCTGCTGCAGCTCGCGTCCATAGCCGATCCCTTCGGTAAAGGCTCTGGCGATGCGGGCCGGCAGAGCACCCCACTCGGCGAAGACGGTGGCGTAATGGCTCTCCAGGGGCCAGCGCCGTCCCAGGAAGCGGTGGGCGGTGCTGTTGCTGGAGGTGAGGGTGCCATCGGGTGCAAAGGTGGTGATGGCACTGGAGATACTTTCCAGGATGCTCTCTTTAAAGTTGCGCTCGTCCAGAATCTCCTGGCGGGACTCCCGCAGCTGGTCCAGGGTCGAGATCAGATTGTGTTTGCGCAGCTCAAGTTCAGCCACCATGGCGTTGAAGGTCAGGGCCAGGTCGGCCAGCTCATCGTTGCCGGTAACCGGTACCCGGGCGCCGGTCTCGTCGCTTGCCAGTCGCCGGGCGCTCTCGTTCAGACGTTGCAGCGGCTTGGTGATCCCCCGGGCCAGCAGCCAGGCCGCCAGGCCAGCCAGCAGGGCTGCCAGTGACAGGATCAGCACACTGCGGGTGCGATACTGCTTCAGCTGGCTGCTGATTAATTGACTGCCGGCCAGGGCTTGCTCCTGAAACTGGGTGGCCTGATAACCGATGGTGACGCCGCCGAAGATACCGTGTTTCTGGTAAACCCCGCGGTTGTAGATAATCGGCGCATAGGCCATGATTTTGCGGGCACCACCCACATTGGTCAGGGTGGATACCCCGGTATGGTGTAGCCTGACCTGTTCGGCCACCTTGGGGTAGTTGGGATGGATGAATCCGGCGTAGTCAAGGTTGAAGGGGATTCTGCCGGCCTTGATCGCCGCGCTGCCGGACTGCTCACGGTAGGGGGGTACCGGTCTGCCCTGGGGGTCAAGACCACGGATGTCCCACAGTTTGGGGTGGGTGATGATCCAGCCCTGATCGTCGAACAGGAAGGCGTAGTTGCCGCTTTCGTAGGTGGGGGCGCTGGCTACGAAGCCGGGGCCGGGATCGATATGTTGCGTGAATTCCATCAGGTGGCGATGGTCCAGGGAGAGCACCAGAGCGCCGTCAAACCGGCCATCCGGCGTGAAGAGCGGGGTGCCGAAACGGATCACACCGTTGAATCGTTTGCCGGCAGCCTGCTCGGCAATGGTGATATGGCGGCCGATCACGTGGGAGAGGTAGATCTGGCCTGGCTTGAGCGAGCGGATTTCACGAAAATAGGTCTCGTTGCCGTATTCGGTGCCTTCTGGACGGGCGACGTTGCGCAGCTCTGCAGTGTCGAGAAATCTGCCGTCCCTGATGACCAGGCGTTCCTGGCCGTCAGCTCCCAGTACGGCGATTGAACGATACAGCGGAATCCGCTCCCGGATTTCGCGTTTGGTCTGCTGGGGTCCTGTCTGTTCCCAGACCTCGCGACGGTGGCTGTTGTAGTAATGCCGCAGGGTCGGGCGGTTGTGGTCCAGTCCGGCCAGGAACAGCAGGTCACCTTCCCGTTCATGCAGAAAATTCGTCACGGCTTCGGCCACCTGGCGAGCCCGCGTCTGGAGGCCTTCGGCAGCCATCCGCTCAGAGCTGGAGCCGATTTCGAGGGCCAAGCGGTCCCGCACCTCTTCAACCCCTGCCAGCAGGACCAGTGAAACCGCCAGCATCGGCGTCAGCGCGATCACCAGGGTTGCAAACAGAAATTTTCTGAAAATGGTGGGGCGGATCATCGTGTCAGTGTCCGGAAATCATCAACAGAGTTGCCATGCGGGAATCTGAATGATACCTTATTTGACGCGAAACGCTACCCGGAAATGAGAGTGAGTGATGGGCTACCATACGCTGCAACAGTGTGTGCAGGATCTTGAGCGTCACGGCATGTTGCGGCGGATCAACTGTCCGCTGTCCGCCCATCTGGAGGTCGGCGAGATCCAGCGCCGGGTTTATCAGGCCGGCGGGCCGGCCCTCCTTTTCACCAATGTCGCCGACTGCCGGTTTCCGCTGCTGGGCAACCTGTTCGGCACTCTGGAACGCACCCGTTTCCTCTTTCGGGATACCTTGCAGACCATTGAGCGGATGGTGGCTGCCAAGGTCAATCCGTTTTCTCTGCTGAAGGAGCCGCTGGCTGCCTTGTTACTGCCCGCTGCGGCTCTGCATCTTCTGCCCAAACGGATCTCCGCCTCCCGCGCTCCGGTGTTTGCCTGCCGTACCACCCTGGCCGCACTGCCCCGTCTGACCTCCTGGCCCATGGATGGCGGACCGTTCATTACGCTGCCGCAGGTGTACAGCGAGAGTCCTCTCAAACCGGGATTCGGCACGTCGAACCTTGGCATGTACCGGGTGCAGCTGGCCGGCAACCGGTATCAGCCGGATCGTCAGGTGGGGTTGCACTATCAGATCCATCGGGGAATCGGGGTGCATCACAGCGAAGCGATCGCGCGAGGTGAGCGGCTGCGGGTGAATATCTTTGTCGGCGGCGCCCCGGCCATGACGGTGGCAGCCGTAATGCCGCTGCCGGAAGGGATGCCGGAGTTGTCCTTTGCCGGTCTGCTGGCGGGTCACCGGATCGAGATGGCTGCCCTGCACGGTCAACTGCTGGTGGCGGCTCAGGCCGACTTCTGCATCGCCGGTTCCATTGATCCTCACGCCACACTCCCGGAAGGGCCTTTCGGCGACCATCTGGGTTACTACAGTCTGTGTCATGAGTTTCCCTTTGTCGAGGTGGAGGCGGTCTACCACCGCCAGGATGCCATCTGGCCCTTTACCACCGTGGGACGCCCCCCGCAGGAGGATACCTCGTTCGGCACCTTTATCCATGAATTGACCGGCGAGTTGATCCCCAGCGTGCTGCCCGGTGTCAGAGCGGTGCATGCCGTGGATTGCGCCGGGGTGCACCCGCTGCTGCTGGCCATCGGCAGTGAACGCTATACCCCCTGGGACGGAGTGCGGCAGCCGATGGAGCTGTTGACCCAGGCCAACGCCATCCTGGGGCAGGGGCAACTTTCCTTGGCCAAGTACCTGCTGATCGTGGCTGGAGAGGATAATCCCGGCCTGGATATTCACGATGCCGGTGCGGTGCTGGGGCACCTGCTTGAACGGGTGGATTGGCAGCGGGATCTGCATTTTCAGACCAGTACCACCATTGACACCCTGGATTATTCCGGCGTCGGGCTGAACCGCGGTTCCAAGCTGGTGATTGCTGCCGCAGGACCGGTCCGGCGGAGCCTGGATACGGAACTGCCTGTTGAGGTACAGCTGCCCTCCGGTTGGGTAGAACCTCGGCTGGCGTTGCCCGGGGTCATGGTGCTGCAGGGGCCGCTGGCCAGCCAGGAGCGTGGCTCACATGATCCGGCGGTCGATGAACTGTGCCGCTTCTGGGCTCAGGTTCCACTGCCCCAGGGGCTGCCGTTGGTGGTGCTGGTTGATGACAGCGGGTTCTGCGCCCGTTCACTTGCCAATTTCCTGTGGGTTACCTTTACCCGTTCCAATCCTGCCAGCGACCTGTATGGGGTCGCAGCTGAACGGCAGGCTCAGCACTGGGGCTGCCGGGGGTCGTTGGTCATCGACGCCCGTTGCAAGCCGTTCCATGCGCCGCCGCTGGAGCAGGATCCGGCGGTTGTGCAACGGATAGAGGCGTTGGCCGCTCACGGCGGTCCGCTGGCAGGGCTCTTTTGAACGCTCTAGCAAAGTTGACTTTGTGTTTTTTAAAAGTATGCTAGTATTTCATGAAAATTAGTTCGATTCCCCTCCGAGGAGGCCTCAAATGAGTACCACGGCGCTCGTGAAGTCCGGTGGCGTTGCAACAGGCGGCGATCAGCTGATTCAGTTGGTGAGCTTCATGTTGAGCAAAGAAGAGTATGGCGTAGAGGTGTTGAAGGTCCGCGAGATCATCCGGATGCCCGGCATCACCAAGATGCCCAATACACCGCATTATGTGGAGGGAATCATCAACCTGCGGGGCAAGGTGATCCCGATCATCTCAATGCGTAAGCGGTTCGGTTTGCCGGAATCAGACTATGACAGCCACACCAGGATTATGGTGATGGATGTGGTGGGCGGGCTGACCGGTTTTATCGTGGATGCCGTTTCCGAGGTGATCCGGATTCACTCCAGCGAGATTCAGCCACCGCCTACCATGGTGTCTGGCAATATCGATCAGGAGTTCATCACCGGGGTATTTAACCATGCCGACCGGCTGTTGATCATCATGGATGTGGACCGGATGTTTTCCCAGGAAGAGCGGGAGTTTTTCGGCAGCGTGGCCGAGTAGCCGTTTGGCCGATAGCCGTTGGTGAAACAGGAAAAGCCGGGATGACCCCGGCTTTTCCTGTTTGGCGTGAGTTGTTGCGCGCTCTTAGTGCGAGTGTGAAATCTCCTCCAGGTTGCCGGCAATCACAGTGGCGGTGGCGGCTTGTTCCTCTGAAGCCGTGGCGATCTGAGAGATTACGTTCTTGATGCTCTCGATGGATTCGACAATGGCGATCAGCGACGCCTCGGCCTGGTGGGAGAGCTGTTCACCCTTTTCCGCCTCGGTCTTGCCGCTTTCGATGGATTTCACCGCCTTTTGCGTGCCGGACTGGATCTCGGCCACCATGGTGGTGATCTGTTTGGTGGAGTTCATGGTCCGTTCCGCCAGGCGGCGCACCTCGTCGGCTACCACCGCGAACCCTCTGCCGTGTTCACCGGCCCGTGCCGCTTCAATGGCGGCGTTCAAGGCCAGCAGGTTGGTCTGGTCGGCAATTTCATTGATCACATTGACGATCTCGCCGATCTTCTCCGAGGTAGCCCCGAGATTACCCACGATCTGGGCTGATGAGCGGACCACCTCAGCCACCTGCTGCATGCCCCGCACCGCCTGATTGACCACGTTCTGGCCTTCGTGAGCATTTTCCGTCACCTGGACGGCAGAATCCGCTGCCTGAGAGGTGTTGCGCGCCACTTCGTTGACGGTCATGCTCATCTCTTCCATGGCCGTCGCGATCTGATGGACCCGTTCCTCCAGATAGTTTTTGCGCTCGATCTCCCGTGTTTGCTGCTCCTTCACCTGCTTTTCGGCGGTGATGTCGCTCCAGCAGGCCATGAAGCAGAGCACCTTGGAGGAGTCGCTACTATCCCAGATCGGATAGGCGGTGGTCCGCAGGGTCACGGCGCCGATCGGGATGTCGGCGCTGTGGGGCATGGCGCTGCGGGGGTCGCCGAAGATGCGGCGGACGCGGCCTGGATCCTTGTGATACTGGTGAATCGAGTTGTCCATGGCGTTGGCAACATCGGCTCCTTGCAGTCCGTCGTTCAGGTCGCTGCGGAAGCGTTGCATCAGCTCCTTGGCGCGGCGGTTCATGTAGAAGATGGTGTTGTCCGGGGTGGTGTCACACAACATCACGATATTGTCCACATTATCCAGCATTTGTATCAATTTTTTGATTTCCAGTTGTTTTTCAAGCAGTTCCTGCTTCGATCCGCCACCAAAAAATCCCATGCGCTGCCTCCATTGAGTGAGTGTGCTGACACTATATCTGAGAAGAGGGGAATTGCAAGCAGCAGCATGACAGGGTATGATGCCTGACACACGACGGGAGAATTTTGCATGGGAAAAAATGTCATGGTGGTCGGTTTGTTGCTGGCGGTGTTTGCCTTGAGCGGTTGCAACCGTCAGGATGTCCCTCCGAAAGTCACTGTCCGGCCGGTGGTGGTGACTACACTGTTTCCTTTATACGATTATGCCCGCATCCTGGCCGGTGACCGGATGGAGGTGCAGCTGCTGCTGCCGCCGGGGTTGGAGCCGCATCACTTTGAACCGAGACCGGACGACCTGCTCCGGATTCACCGGGCAGCCCTGTTTATCTATATCGGCCCGTTCCTGGAGCCTTGGGCCGAACGTGTGATCACCGGCGTCGATCGCCAGAAATTGCGGGTGGTTGCCGCGGCTGAGGGGATACCGCTGTTGCCTGCGCCGACCCATGCCGGTGGTGTCCATGGCCATCAGCACCAGCGGTCGCAAGCCGCCAACGATCCCCATGTCTGGCTGGACTTCGCCGCAGATCAGACCATGGTCGCCACCATAGCGTCGGCGATGAGTGCCGTCGACCCGGCTGGCGCAGATCAGTATCGTCAGCGGGCTGATGTTCTCGTCCGGCAGCTGATCGCATTGGACGAGCGTTACCGGCAGGGCTTGGCCAGTTGTGAAAGCAGGGTGCTGTTGCACGGTGGACATGCTGCCTTCGGGTACCTTGCCCATCGGTATGGATTGACCTATCAGGCTGCCGCCGGTGTGACCGCCGAGCTGGAAGCGACACCGCGCCGGATGGCCGAGCTGGTGCAACAGGTTCGTGAGTACAAGGTTAAGGCGGTGTTTGTCGAGCAGCTGGATTCGCCCCGTCTGGCCGAAACCCTTGCCACCGAGACCGGCGTCACGGTTCGCAGGCTGCACGGCGCTCATAATGTCGGCAGGGATGAGCTCCAGCAGGGGGTGAGCTTCATCGGGCTGATGGATCAGAACCTGGCCCAGTTGCAGGCTGGTCTTGCATGCAAGAACTGATCAGGGTCGAACAGCTTTCGTGCCGTCACGGTGCGGTGGAGGCCCTCTCCGACGTCTGCTTCAGCGTGAATCGTGGTGATTATCTGGGGATTGTCGGCCCGAACGGTTCCGGCAAGAGCACCCTGGTCAGGGCGCTGCTCGGGTTGATGCCGATCGCCCAGGGCAGTATCAGCCTGTTTGGTCAATCCCGTGAACGGTTCAGTAAATGGGGGCAACTGGGCTACCTGCCCCAGAACCTGGGTCCACTCAACCCGTCGTTCCCTGCAACGGTTGAAGAGGTGGTCCGGCTGGGTCTTTTGGCCGTCAAGAAACTGCCCCGGCGGTTCAGCCGCCAGGACCGCCAGCAGGTGCAGTTCATTCTGGAACAGTTGGGGATCGAACGGCTGCACCGGCGGATGATCGGTGAACTGTCCGGCGGTCAGCAGCAACGGGTGATGCTGGCCAGGGCTCTGGTGAACCGGCCGCAGTTGCTGGTGATGGATGAGCCTACCGCCGCCCTGGACCCGGAGATGCGAGAACGGTTTTACGCCCTGGTTGCACAGATGAACCGGGAGCATGGCGTCACCGTGCTGCTGGTAACCCATGACACCGGCACCATCGGCCTGTACGCCTCCCAGATGCTCTACCTTGACAAGAAAGTCCTGTTTTGGGGTTCCTTTGAACAGTTCTGCCACTCCCCCGAGATGGCCGCGTTTTTCGGTGAATACTCGCAGCACCTGATCTGCCATCGGCACTAGCGGCTGCGCTGGCGGCCCTCTACAGTCACGTCATGTTGCATGAACCAGAATTGAGTATGACTATGCAGCTTTTCGAGATGCTTTCTTACGGTTTTATGCAACGGGCTGTGCTGGCCGGTGTGCTGATCGGCGTGCTCTGCGCCGTGTTGGGGGTTTTTCTGGTGCTGCGGCGCCTGTCGTTGATCGGTGACGGCCTGGCCCATATCACCTTCGGTTCGGTGGCCCTGGCCCTGTTTGCCGGGCTGCAGGGGGCCGCCATGCTGCTGGTGTCCCTGCCGGTTGTGGTGCTGGCTTCGTTGGGCATCTTGAGGTTGGCCCATAAGGCCCGGCTGGGCGGGGATGTTGCCATCGGAATTGTTTCATCGCTGGGCGTTGCCTCGGGGGTGATGCTGGCGGTGTTGGGACGAGGCTACGGAGTGGACCTGTTCAGCTACCTGTTCGGCAGCATCCTGGCCATCAGTCAGGCTGAACTGTTGATGGCGATTGGGCTGTTTGTGGCCGTTTTGACGCTGTTATGGCTCTATTACCATGATCTGGTGGCATTGTGCTTTAACGAGGAGCTGGCTGCCGTCAGCGGTGTCAGCAGCAGGTTTTTGAACGTATTGCTGGCGGTGCTGACCGCCCTGACCGTAGTGCTGGCCATGAAACTGGTTGGGGTGATGCTGATCTCGGCGTTGTTGATCCTGCCCGCTTCAACTGCGTTGCAGGTGGCCCGCGGTTTCCGGATGACCGTGCTGCTGGCTGTGCTGGTATCGCTGGTGGCGGTAGTGGGTGGGATATTGCTCTCGTTTCTGCTCAACCTGCCGTCCGGGGCCACCATCATTCTGTTGTCCTTCGGTCTGTTCTGTCTGGCCTTCCTGTATCGGCGGCTTCCGAGCAAAGACTAGGCAGGGCCCCTCTGATCGCTGGCAACACCTGTGTAACTTATCGTTTGCCCCTGGCCATCCGGCTGCTTTCGGGGTGTCGGCGCAACAACCACATACAGACCGGTCCGCACAGGGCGCCCAGGCCTACGGTGGTGAAGGCAACCCCCCAGGCGCCGTTGACGCCGGGCCAGGGTTGCCAGTCCTGAAAGCGGTCCAGTGCCCAGCCGAAGACGGTAGGCGAGATCATCCCCATGGTGTAGCCGATCAGCGATTGTATGCCCATGGCGGCCCCCAGGTAGCCCGGTGCCACCAGTTCGGTCAGGCCGGTGGAGAAAACCGGCGATTCCGCCACAACCAGCCAGCCGTAGAGGATACCAACCGCCAGGGTCAGCCAGAGGTTGGTGTTGATCAGCCAGCCGAACAGGAAGGAACATCCGGCACTGGCCAGCATTACCAGGCTGATGGTGGTGGTCCGTCCGAATCGGTCGGAAAGGCTGCCGGTGATGACGGTGGAAAAGGCGCCGATTCCTACCAGCAGGGCGGCAATAAAGGCTGCTGTTGCAGTGGCGGTGTTTGTCGCAACACCCCAGCCGGTGAGGGCCGCGGCAAAGAACGGGGCCAGCCAGCTGCGCATGCCGTACATCTCCCACATGTGGCTGGCATACCCCAGGATAATCAGCAAGGCTGGCCGGTTTGCGACAATTTCGCCGGAAAAGCCCTTGACGCTGCGCTCTAGCGGGGCAGGGCGATAGCCGCGAAACACGGTCAACGACAGTCCGGCCCCCAGGAAGACGCCCAGTGAACAGACCACCATGGCGCTGCGCCAGCCCCAGCGGGCGGCGATAATTCCCGGCACCACCAGCGACAGGGAGGCTCCCAGGACCAGCGATCCTACATAGATGCCGATGGCCCGTCCCCGCTGGTGGCTCTCAAAGCGTTCCGCCACCAGCTTGAGGCCCGGCATGTAGGTGCCTCCCATGCCGATGCCGGTCAGGCCCCGCAGCAGCAGACCGCTGGTGAAGTCGTGGGCGAACAGGCCGAACAGCAGATTGGCGATGCCGGACCAGAGCGCCGCGGTGACAAAGATGTTGCGGATGTTGAGCCGGTCGGAGAGGGTTGAAAGCAGTACCCCCGAGGAGATGTAACCCAGTTGGTAGACTGAGAAGATCACCCCGGCCTGGGTGTTGTTCATGCCCCATTCGGTTTTTAACAGCGGCAGGATGGCGGAGTAGTTGATAAATACCAGCATGATGAACAGCTGGCAGCCACAAAGCAGCAGCAACCAGCCGGTATTTTTGCGCTGGTCAGGCAAAAACTTCAGCCTCAGCCAGCAGGCAGCCCTGGATGTCTTTGGCAGACAGACGCGGTTCACCGTGCAAGGGCCAGATGATGCCGATGGACGGATCGTTCCAGACGATGGTCCGCTCATGTTCCGGCGCATAGTAATCGGTGGTCAGGTACAGGAATTCGGCGTTGTCCGAGGTTACGCAGAAACCATGGGCAAATCCTTCGGGAATCCATAACTGACGTTTGTTTTCCGCGGAGAGGGTGATGCCGAACCATTGGCCGAAGCTTGGCGATGAACGCCGGATATCCACGGCCACATCGTAGACCTCGCCGCTGACCACCCGTACCAGTTTGCCTTGGGGCTGGCTGATCTGGTAGTGCAGGCCCCGCAGGACATCCCTGGCGGAGCGGGAGTGGTTGTGCTGGACAAAGCTGCGGTCAAGGCCGGTCAACTGCTGCCAGACCCGTTGGTTGAAGCTTTCGAAGAAAAAACCGCGTTCGTCCCCGAACACCTTGGGTTCGAGCATTAAAACGCCGGGCAGGGGGGTGGTGATGCATTGCATACGCTACCTCATGAGGGATCGATATGGGCTGTCATACCAGATCGGGCAGCTCTTCTGCAAGAAACTGATCAAAGGAGTAGATAATTTGGAAAACTGCGATAGGCTATCATCCATGGTTCAGGAAACTACTTTTGACAACGGTGTCCGGCTGGTGACCCAACAGGTGCCCGGCATGCATACCATATCGCTGGGGATCTGGGTGGGCAACGGCGCTCGCCAGGAACAGCCCGCCACCAACGGTGTGGCCCATTTTATCGAACACCTGCTGTTCAAGGGGACAGAGCGGCGCAGCGCCCGGGAGATTCCCCGTGAGATCGATTCCCTGGGCGGGGTGCTGAACGCCTTCACCGGTCATGAATATGTCTGCTACTACGCCAAGGCGCTGACCCGTTTTCTTCCTCAGGTGGCCGACATCCTGACCGACATGTTCCTCAACTCGACTTTTCCTGCTGACGAGATTGAAAAAGAGCGCAAGGTGGTGTTGCAAGAAATCAAGATGCGGGATGACACCCCGGAGGAGGCGATCCACGACCGTTTCCACCTGAGCTTCTGGCAGGGGCACCCCCTGGGGCAGCCGATCCTGGGGACCACTGAGAGTATCAGCGCCATCAGCCGTGATGCCATTATCGCCCATAAACAACACTGGTACCGTCCCAGCGAGATTGTGATCGCCGCTGCCGGCGGGGTGGAACATCAACAGCTGGTAGATCTGCTGGAAGGCGCTTTCTCGGTGTTGATCCCCGGCGAAGCGCGCCGGTCGGCCGGCGGCTGCGGCCGTCCAGCCAATGGGCGGGTGACGGAGCTTTGCGAGCGGGACCTTGAGCAGACCTTGATCTGTCTGGGAACGAACGGCCTGCCCCACAACGATCCCGGCCGCTACGCCTTGATAGTGCTGAACACTATCCTGGGAGGCGGCATGAGCTCCCGTCTGTTTCAGGAGATTCGTGAAAAGCGGGGTCTGGCCTATTCTGTCTATTCCTACCTGAGTTCCTACGCCGATGCCGGCGCCCTGACGGTTTACGCCGGCACTGACCGGGAGAAGAGTTGTGAGGCGGTCAAGATCATGCTGGGTGAGATGGCCCGGCTGCGCGATGAGGCGGTGGCGCAGGATGAACTGAACGCCGCCCGGGAGCAGATCAAGGGCAAGATTCTGATGTCACTGGAGTCCAGTGACAGCTATATGTCGCGCCTGGCCCGCAGTTACCTCTATTTTGGGCGTTATCAGCCGCTGGATGAGATCATGGCCGGATTTGATGCGGTCAGTTCCGTTGATCTGCAGCAGCTGGCCGGGAGGCTGTTTCTGGACAGTTCCCTGAATGTGCAGGTGATGGGCAAGGTGGATCCGGCCTGCTTCAACACGAACCGCGAGCTGATTATGTTGTAGCGGTTGCGTGGTGCGGCCGCAGACCGCACCACGCAACCATCACTCCCGGCCGGTGTGGCCGAATCCACCCGCTCCACGCGCACTTTCTTCGCTGAACTGCCCCACCACCCGTAAACTGGCCTGTACCACCGGCATGAACAGCATCTGGCAGATCCGTTCAGCGGGTTGTATGGTATAGGATTCCTGCCCCAGGTTACGGATGCCGACCTTGATCTCCCCCTGATAATCGCTGTCGATCACGCCGATGGTGTTGGCCAGCACGATGCCATGGTTGATCCCCAGGCCGGAACGGGGGGCCAGGATCGCCACCAGAGCGGGGTCATGGATGGCGATGGCGATGCCACTGGGGATGATGATCGTCTCGCCGGGGGCGATTGTGATGGCAGTTTCCAGGCAGGCCCGCAGATCCATGGCGGCCGCCCCGTCGGTGGCGTAGGCCGGAAGCGGGATAGTGGCGCCGATCAGCGGGTTCATGATTTTGGTTTCAATCTCGCGGTATTTCATGTAGTAAATCCCTTCTGAAGGCTGACGTATAAGCGTTTTAGCGTAAAGTGCCAGCCAGGCAAAGCAAAAACAGTGCAAGGAGTTGTGTATGCGTGATCCCCGCGTGGTCGAGATGGCCAGGGTGTTGGTTGACTATTCCACCCGTATCAAAAAGGGCGACCGGGTGCTGATCTCGGCGGCCGGTTTTGAGGCAGCCCCGTTGGTAAAGGAACTGTACGCTCTCTGTCTACAGCGGGGGGCCGACTATGTGGAGTACAGCTTTAACCTGCCGGAGATTGACCGGCAGCTTTATAATCTGGCCTCCAGGAAACAGTTGACGGTATTCCCTCAGCACAAGCTGGATTTCTACAAGACCCTGACCGCCTATATCGGTATCTCGGCCGGTGAGAACTCGATGGTTAATGCCACCAGCAATCAGCAGTCCATGGTGGCTTACCAGAAACTGACCCGCCCCCTGGTGGACCAGCGGGTCAAGCATACCAAGTGGGTGGTGACCCGTTATCCCACCCATGGCTCGGCTCAAGAGGCCCGTATGTCGCTGGAGGAGTATGAGGATTACCTCTTCAGCGCCTGTAACGTGGACTGGGCGGTTGAGTCGCGCAAGATGGAGGCCTTGAAAAAGCTGATGGACAAGACCGACAAGGTGCGCCTGAGGGGACCCGACACAGAGCTTTCATTCAGCATCAAGGGGCTGAAAAGCATCAAGTGCGACGGCCGCTTCAATATCCCGGACGGCGAGGTGTTTACCGCGCCGGTCAAGGATTCGGTGCAGGGGTTCATCACCTACAACTGTCCCACCATTTATCAGGGCAAGGAGTTTAACAACATCCGGCTGGAGTTTAAGGGCGGCAAGATCGTCAAGGCCACCGCCGGCGCCATGACCGACGCCCTCAACAAAATCCTTGATACCGACGATGGCGCCCGCTATGTGGGTGAGTTTGCGGTGGGGGTCAACCCCAATATCCGCACCCCGATGCGCAACATTCTGTTTGACGAGAAGATCTTCGGCTCGATTCATTTTACCCCCGGACAGGCCTACGACGAGGCTGACAACGGCAACTGTTCCGCGGTGCACTGGGACATGGTGCGGCTGATGCAGGATGGCGAGATCTGGTTTGATGACCGTCTGATCCAGAAAAAGGGACGTTTTGTACTGCCGGAACTGGAATCGCTCAACCCGGAGAAGTAACCATGCTGCTGGAAATCAACCCGGATAACCCCCAGGCTCGTTTGATCGAGCAGGTCGCCCGCTGTTTGCGGGAAGGTGGCGTGATAGCATACCCGACCGATACCACCTACGGTATCGGCTGTTCCATCTTCAACAAAAAAGGGCTGGAACGCATCTATCAGGTCAAACAACGGGACAAGCGCAAGCCGTTTTCCTTCATTTGTAGCGATCTTTCGGAGGTATCGTGCTATGCCCGGCTTTCCAATATGGCCTTCAAGATCATGAAGCGCTGTCTGCCGGGCCCCTACACCTTCGTGCTGGAGGCCAGCCGCGAGGTGCCGGATCTGCTGACCACCCGCCAGAAAACGGTAGGGATCAGAATTCCTGACAACCGTATCTGTCTGGCCATGGTGCAGGCCCTGGGGGCCCCGATCGTCACTACCAGCGCCAACCTGTCCGGCGATGATCCGGTGGGCGATCCGTTTGAGATTGACCGTCAGTTCAATGGACTTGACCTGGTGGTGGATGGCGGTCTGCTCACCACCGAAGTCAGCACGGTGATCAGCCTGGTGGGTGACCAGCCGGAGCTCTTGCGGCAAGGCGCCGGCGACATCAGCTGGTTGAACCTGTAGTCCAGACTCTGGGGGAGCCTATGGTACCTGTGCAGACACGTCACCCTGAGCAGATTGTGGACCTGTTGTCCCGCAGAAATGCTGAACTGGCATCCCTCCTGGAGATCGGCAAGACCTTGACCTCATCTCTTGAGTTGCGGGATGTCCTCAAGGGGATCATGGCCCATCTTGAACGTTTGTTGCAGCCCAAGATCTGGTCGCTGTTGCTGAAAGACGAGGAAACCGGCGAGTTGAGCTTCGAGATTGCGGTCTCGCCGGTGTCTGACGAGTTGAAAGGGATGCGTTTGCAGCCGGGGGAAGGCATTGCCGGTTGGGTTGCAGAGCACGGTGAGGCGTTGCTGGTTTCCGATGTCTCAAAGGATGAGCGTTTTGCCCGGCACGTGGCGCTCTCGGTGGAATACCCGGTGGCCTCAATCGCCTGTGTACCTTTGAAAATTCGTGAACGGGTGCTGGGGGTGCTGGAGTTGATTGGCGTGCAGGGTGATGAGCCGTTCAATCCCGATAACATGCCGTTGCTGGGAGCTGTTGCAGACTTTGCAGCTATTGCCATCGACAACGCCTGCAGCTATCAACGGATCAGCGAGCTGGTGATTACCGACGATCTGACCGGTCTGTATAATGCCCGCCATTTTCATGAACTGATCGAGTACGAGGTTGAACGGGCTGAGCGTTACGGCAGCCAGGTGTCGCTGTTGTTTCTTGATCTTGACCATTTTAAAGACGTCAACGATACCTATGGCCATCTGGTGGGCAGCCGGATCATCTCGGAGGTGGGACATCTGATCCGTGGTCATATTCGCTCCTCTGACCGGGCTGCCCGTTATGGCGGTGATGAATATGTGGTGGTGTTGCCCAACACCGGCAAACAGGGGGCGCTGGTGATGGCCCGCAAGATGCTGGAGCGTTTGCATATTCAACAGTTTCAAGCCGATAGCGGCGAGATAATCTCCATGACCGCCAGTTTCGGGGTGGCTACCTTCCCTGATGATGCCTCCGATAAAACCGCGCTGATCCGCGCCGCTGATACCGCCATGTATGCTGCCAAAGAGGGTGGCCGCGATGAGGTGCGGGGCTATGGGGCCATTCCTGATTAATTTTTTTTAAAGGGTTGTAAAATACTTGACCAATAGCGTAGTGAATTGTAGGGTGAGGTATCTCGCACGAAAAGGATGTGAATTATGGCGACTGCACCTTCACTGGCAACCCTCGCCCTGCACGCCGGGCACGATCCCGCAGCAGACGGCACTCTTTCAAGGGCTGTACCGATTTACCAGACCAGCTCATACCTCTTTAAAAGCAGCGAACACGCCGCAAACCTGTTTGCCTTGAAAGAGTCCGGCAATATCTACACCCGCTTGATGAACCCGACCACCGATGTGCTGGAAAAACGGATGGCTGCTCTGGATGGCGGGGTGGGGGCGCTGGCCCTGGCTTCCGGCCAGGCAGCCATCAGCTATACCATTATGACGCTGGCCCGGGCTGGAGAGAATATTGTTGCCGCATCGTCCTTGTATGGCGGAACCTACACATTGCTGCACCATACCCTGCCACGTTTCGGGATCACCACCCGTTTTGTGGACAGCGGCAAGCCGGAGCAGGTCCGTCAGGCCATTGACCAGCATACGCGCCTGATCTACTGCGAAACCATCGGTAACCCCCATAACAACATCGATGATTTCGAAGAGCTTGCCAGGATCGCCCATGAAGCCGGTATTCCGCTGGTGGTCGATAATACGGTGGCCACGCCGGTACTGTTCCGGCCCCTGGAACATGGGGCGGATATCGTGGTCTACTCATTGACCAAGTTCATCGGTGGTCACGGTACCAGTATCGGCGGCTGCGTGGTGGATGGCGGCAAATTTCCCTGGGACAACGGCAAGTTTCCCGAGTTCACGGCACCTGATCCGGCCTACCACGGCGCAGTCTTTTGGGAGCTGCTGGGCAATCTTGCGTTCATTGTCAAGATGCGGGTGCAGCTGCTGCGGGACCTGGGTGCCTGTCTGTCCCCGTTTAACGCCTTCCAGCTGATTCAAGGCCTGGAGACGCTGCATGTTCGCATGCCCCGTCACGTGGAAAATGCCCAGAAGGTGGCACAGTGGCTCGAACAGCACCCCCTGGTGTCGTGGGTTAACTATCCTGGGCTGGCTTCCCATCCTGACCATCAGCGGGCTCAAAAATATTTGCCCAACGGGGCCGGCGCCATCATCGGCTTCGGTATCAAGGGGGGCAAAGAAGCGGCAGTGCGCTTCATTGACAAGGTCAAGCTGGCTTCACACCTGGCTAACATCGGTGACGCCAAGACCCTGGTGATCCACCCGGCCAGTACGACACATCAACAGCTGAGCGATGAGGAACAGCGCTCTGCCGGGGTGACTCCTGATTTTATCCGGCTCTCGGTGGGTATTGAAGGTGTGGAGGATATTATCGCCGACCTGGATCAGGCGCTCCAGGGATAGCGAAGCACCAGGCAGGCGCTGAATGTTGTTTAGTGGTGTCGGTTTTTCAGGGGCGGCCTTGCAGCCGCCCTTGTTTTTGTGTACTATGTCCGCCTAGTTGCATAAATGAAAGGGAATCCATGTATCGTCTGACCATCAAGACCGGCTTTGCCGCCGCCCACAATCTGATTAACTATCAGGGTGACTGCGAGAACCTCCACGGCCATAACTGGAAGGTGGAGGTGACGGTGATTGCCCGGGAGCTGGACAAGGCAGGGCTGGCCATTGATTTCAAGGTGCTGAAAAAAGAGACCAACAGTCTGCTGGATGAGCTGGATCACAAGTACGTCAACCAGCACGCCTTTTTTCAGGAACTGTCACCGTCCTCCGAGAACATTGCCCGTTTTCTCTATCAACGGCTGTCGGAGCGGTTGAACAACGCCAATATCAGTGTAGAGAAGATTGGCGTCTGGGAATCTGACAATGCCTGCGCCGAGTACTATGAATAGCGCCACGCCTTTGATCGAAGTCTTCTCCTCACTGCAGGGGGAGGGGGTGCTGGCCGGTTATCGTCAGATATTCGTCCGGTTTCCCGGCTGTAACCTGGATTGTGCCTATTGCGATACCGGTATCGAGGTGCCGCCGGTCTGCCGGGTGGAGACCGCTCCGGGTAGTGGCCAGTTTCAGGAAATTGCCCAGCCGGTCTCCTTGAAAAAGCTGCTGGATATCGTGCAGCGCTGGTGCAAAGAGCTGCCCGATGCCCATCACTCCATCAGCATTACCGGTGGCGAGCCGCTGCTGCACGCCGACCTGCTGGCCCAGTGGCTGCCGGAGCTGAACATCCTGTTGCCGATTCATCTGGAGACGAACGGTAGTCTGCCGGACCCTTTGCCCAGGCTGATTGAGCATCTGGATATCATCAGTATGGACATCAAGCTGCCCAGCTCGGCGGCCACCCCTGCTTTGTGGGATGAACACCGGCGTTTTCTCGAGATCGCCCAGGAACGGGATGTCTCGATCAAGGTAATCGTGGGTGAGCTGAGCACGGAGCAGGATCTGCTTGCGGCATGTAAACTGGTTGCCAGTGTCGATGATGAGATCCCCTTTATTATTCAGCCGGTGACTGATCGTAATGGCCGGGTAGCTGTGCCGGCGTTGCGCCTGTTGCGCTATCAGGCCCTGGCCAGCAGGCAGCTTGCCGACGTGCGGGTGTTGCCTCAGATGCACCGTTTTTTGGAGGCCTTGTGATTCTGGAAGAGATGACCATGCCCCAGGTGGAGGCCGGCCTCAAAATATGTAAAACAGTTTACATTCCTTTTGGGGCGCTTGAGGAGCATGGCAGCCATCTGCCGCTCTCCACCGACACCATTCAGGCCTACCAGGTGGGTAAATCTGCCGCCCGGCTGGTGCCGTTATTTGTTGCGCCGCCAATTCCTTATGGGAACTGTCGCTCCACCAATCAGCATCCCGGCACTATTTCCATTACAACCGCTACGTTGAAGGCCGTGATAAAGGATCTGGTGCGCTCATTTTATCGACAGGGGATCCGTAATGTGATTGCTCTGACCGGGCATGCCGGGGGCGCTCACCGGATGGCGTTGCAGGATGCCGGTGAAGAGCTGCTGGATGAACTGTCTGAGTTGCGCATCGCGGTGGTGACCGAGTACGAACTTGCCAGGGAACAGGGCCGAGGGCTGGTGGAGACGCCCAACGATGCCCATGCCGGTGAGATCGAAACCTCCCGGATCATGCACAGCCATCCCCGGCTGGTGCAGGGCAGCTCCCCTGCGGAATATCCGAGTTTTCCCCTTGGCATCCTGGTGCGTGACAAACGTGCCTATTGGCCGGGAGGGGTTTGGGGCGATCCAGGCAAGGCTACGGCGGAAAAAGGCTCTGAACTCGAGCGGCTGGTGGTGGCCAAGGTCGTGGAACTCGTGCGGGCGCTTGAGGCGGGGCAGTATGTCTGAGATCGTGCCGCTGGCCGTGCATGCGCTGTCCAATGGCCTGTGCCTGGAGATATTCGACACCTCCCGGCACTATTACGGCGGCTACTGGCGGCTGTCCCTGGAGGCCCGTTGTCTGGTGCCGTTGTCGTCTGCTGGTCTCAACGATCAGACCTTGCTGGGAGATATTCGCCGCCTGCTGGGTGATCCGGTTCCCTTTGTGCGCGGTATCGATCAGATGGCGGTGCCCCTGGAACGGGTCGAACAGACCCGGACCGAGCTTTTGCAACGCCTTGAAGGTCAAATGATCCCGTTGACCAGTCATCCACGTTTTATTGATCGTTTTCTGACCAGCGAGTATCGGCAACGTTGTAAACCCAACCGCGGTATCCCCTGCCTGTCATGAAGCTGTCCGAAGTGACCATTGAACGGCTGGCCTTTGGCGGCAGCGGTGTGGGACGGATTGACGGCAAGGTTTGCTTTGTGCCGTTTAGCGCGCCTGGTGATCGCCTGACGGTCAGGGTGGTCAAGGAACACCGCTCCTGGCTGGAAGCCGAGTTGGTGGAGGTGCGCGAGGCTTCGCCGCTCCGCGTGCAGCCGGTCTGCTCTGCCTTCGGTCAGTGTGGCGGCTGCGATTGGCAGCACCTGCACTATGCGGCGCAGGCGGAGGCCAAGCGCTCGATCCTGCTGGAGACCCTGCAACGGGTCGGCAAGCTGGTGGAACCACCGGTCGGTCAGACCGTGATGGCCCCGGCGGCATACGGCTACCGGGCTCGAGCCCAGTTCAAGCTGCATCAGACAGCAGATGGCCTCAAGGCCGGTTTCTATCGGCGTGGTTCCCGGTCGGTAATCGACCTGCCCCAGGGATGCCCGGTGGTTACCCCGGCCATCAATAGCGCCCTGGCGCGCCTGCGGCAGCAGCTGGAAAGTCTGCCGGATGCTGATTCGGTATCGCAGATCAGTCTTGAAGAGGGCGAGCAGGGCTGTCATGCCATGCTGCGGTACACAGGTAGCGACCCGCAGCGGCTGGCCGCCCACCTGAGACAACAGGCCGGTCTGCTCAATTTGGCAGGCCTGTTCCTGCAGTCCGGCCGCAAGGAGAACCTGACACCGGTCTTCGGGGACGAGCGGATTACCTATCGGGTCCCGTCCGGTGAGGCAGGCGAGCTGCTGCTTGGTTACGGCATCGGTGGTTTTTCCCAGGTCAACCGCCAACAGAATCAGGCCATGATCAGGCTGGTGCACCAGTTGCTCCACCCTGCGCCAAAGGACCGTCTGCTGGACCTCTACTGCGGCAACGGCAACCTTTCGCTACCATTGGCTGAGCAATGCAGTGAGGTGGTCGGTATTGAAGGATATCAGCCTTCGATTGCATCGGCTGTTGACAACAGCCGTCAAGTTCGTGTAAATAATAGCACTTTCCGGTGTGCTGATGCAGCCGCCGAACTACAGCGTCTGATCACACAACAGCAACGTTTTGGCGCGGTGTTGCTGGATCCGCCTCGTAGCGGCGCCCCTGACCTGGTCAGGACCCTGCCGCTGCTTGGGGCGTCACGGATTATTTATGTTTCCTGTGACCCCGGTACCCTGGCCCGTGACCTGGCATCCCTGACCGGCTCAGGGAACTATCGTCTGGAATCGGCACTGCCGCTGGATATGTTTCCTCAGACCGGCCACCTGGAAACGGTTGCCTGCCTGACCCGTACCTGATTTTTGCCAACTAGCGTATTGACAACATACACCTGAAGGAGTTGACCATGAACAAATCAGAACTGATCGAAACCTTTGCTGCCCGGCGTGACATCTCCCATAAGCGTGCTGAAGAGGTGGTTAACATGATCTTCAACTCGATGAGTGAGGCGATGATCAATGGCGAGCGGATCGAGATCCGCGGTCTGGGGAGTTTTGTTGTCAAGGAGTACGGCGCCTATACCGGCCGCAATCCCAAAACAGGCGAGCCGATCAAGGTCAACCCCAAGAAGCTGCCTTTCTTTAAGGTGGGCAAAGAGCTTAAGGAGCGGATTTTCGGTAAGTAGTCCATGCCGGAACGGATTGCCGCCATTGACTTCGGGACCAACACGGCCCGGCTGCTGATTGCCGACCGTTTTCCCGATGGCCGTTTCGAGCAGGTTGTTTTGATGAGAGCCATCGTCCGTTTGGGCGGTGGCTTTTGTCGTCAGCAGGGTCTGGCTGCGGATGCGATGGAGCGGGCCATGGACTGCCTGCGGCGGTTCAGCGCAGAGATCGCCCGGCTGGAAGTGCAGACGGTGCGGGCTGTTGCCACCAGCGCTGTGCGGGATGCCGCCAATGGTCCTGCCTTTGTGGCCCGGGTAGTCAGGGAAACCGGCATCCGGCTGGCGGTGATTGACGGCCTGACCGAAGGGAGCATCACCTTGCAGGGGGTGCTGTCAGGCTTGGATCAACGGCCGGATGACCTGCTACTGTTTGACGTGGGAGGGGGCAGCACTGAATACACGGTGGCTCGGGGAACTCGCCCCGGTTTTGTGCGCAGTCTGCCCTTGGGGGTAGTGCGGCTGACCGAAGGCAAAGGTGAGCCTGCGGCCATGTCCGAAAAGATCGGTCGCGAGCTGGATGGTTTGGTTGTACAGATGCGACGTGACGGGATCATGATCGATCCGGAACGCTGCCAACTGGTGGGTACCGCCGGCACTGCCACCACCCTGGCGGCCATCAGCCTGAAAATGGCTGAGTACGATTACCGCAAGGTCAATAATTTTGTGTTGGAAAAGGCCGAGATCCAGCGTTTGTATGAGCTGCTGCTGCCGCTTGCGCCGTCCGAACGCCTGCAGCTGCCCGGCCTGGAGCCGGGCCGGGAGGACCTGATTATTGCCGGGGTGTTGATCACCCTGCTGTCCCTGGAACGGTTTGGCTTTGAACGGATGAAGGTCAGCGATTACGGCCTGCTGGAAGGCCTGGTGGTGACGCAAGGCTTGCCGTAACTTTTTTCTGGCTACGGCTGCACGATTCCCTAACTGTGGTATGCTTGTCTCAAGCCGGTTGAACGGGATTGAGAAGAGGCACACGTAATGGGCCATGACTGCCATTTGATGGGAAGGCAACCAATCCTGAACGGTCTGGAAGAGATCGTCGGCTATGAACTGCTTTTTCGCTCCCCCCAGTCGTTAACCTCGGCCAATTTCGAAAGTCACGTTCAGGCCAGTTCCCAGATAATTGTCGATATCCTGACCAGTTTCGGTATCCATGAGGTGTTGGGTGAACACCGCGGCTTCGTCAATGTGAACGCTGAAATGCTCTTGAGTGATTCCATCGAGCTGCTGCCCAATGATATCATCAGCCTGGAGTTGTTGGAAGATGTGGTGATAACGCCTGAGATCATTGCCCGCTGCCGTGATTTAAAGGATAAAGGCTTTCAGCTGGCACTGGATGATCACCGCTATGCACCAGTGTTTGAACCGTTTTATGAGGGGCTGGCTGATATTATCAAGCTGGATCTGATTGCCACACCACTGGAAGAGTTGTATCAGGAGGTGGAGCGGTTCAAACGCTATCCGGTCATGTTGCTGGCGGAAAAGGTGGATAGCCGGCATGTCTACCTGCGTTCTCGCCGGATGGGATTTGAGCTGTTTCAAGGTTATTTTTTCGCTCGTCCCACGGTAGTGCAAAAGATTCGTATGGCAAAAGCCTCCGGTGTTTTCTTCCGCTTGTTGCAGCAGTTATCCTGCGATGCCGAGATCGCCGCCATCGAAGAGACCTTCAAGCAAAGCCCCGCCATGACCTATAAGCTGTTGCTGCTGGTTAACTCGGTGGCCTTTTCCCCCCGCGAAAAGATTCGTACCGTTCGTCATGCCATCACTCAGGTGGGGTTACAAAACCTGAGGCGTTGGGTGCAACTGGCAATTTTTGCCGAGGAGGGCGGGCAGGGACTCAACAATCCGCTGATGGATATGGCTGCGGTGCGAGCCGCTTTCATGGAGGAACTGGCACGGCTGGAGTTGAAAAACTCCAAGCTGCTGCGCCATGCCCACCCGGATGAGTCGTTTATGGTGGGTTCACTCTCCATGCTGAAGGATATTTATGATATCAGCATGTCAGAGATAGTTGCGAACCTGAACCTGACTGATGAGATTCAGGATGCCCTGGTCAACCGGGGTGGTGATCTGGGTACGTTGCTTTGTGTGACCGAGATGATGGAGCGGCTTGAACTGGATGAGGCGGCTGATTGTTTGCAACGCCTGGGTGTCTCGCCGCAGGCGGTGCTTGAATGTCAGAAGAAGGCCTATGCCTGGCGCAGCGCGTTGCGGTAAACCGGTTAGCGGTTCTGTCCGGCCTGCGGCGTCCCAGGGGTTTTTCGCCGTTTGATCAAGCTGTCCATCACTGTTTGCGCCCTGTGCCGGTAGTCCTGCTGACGAACCTGATCCCCGCGCAATGCGGCCACCACGGCCAGTGCTTCCAGGTCGGCGGCGATCCTGTCCGGTAACTCCAGTTGTTTGTCCAACTCCAGTGCCTGACCCAACAGCTGTTCTCCCTCCGCATACCGTTGCTGTTGCCCCCGTACCGTTCCCAGCATCCGCAGGGCGTTGGCCCGTTCAGCGGCCATCGGCTCTGCCCCGGATTTTTTCAGGGCCTGCTCCGCCAGGTTTGCGGCGTCAGTGGTTCTGCCCTGGAGCAACGCCAGCCGGGCCAGCAGGTTGAGACGGCGGGCCAGCCGGTCGCCGCGCTCTTCCCGCAGGGCGATCTCCGCCCAGTTGAGTGCCTGATCCGTCCGTCCAGCGGCCAGCTCCTGCAATGCCTTTTCCTGCGCCGCGTCAGCATGGAGGTCGCTGCCGACTGACAGGTTCAGGGCCTGCGCCACAGCCTGGCCGGCTTGCGCCTGCTGGTTGTTCTGACGGGCCAGGCGCGCCTGTTGCACCAGAACGGCTGTCTGACCCTGCCGGTCATCCAGGGAGCCGGCCAGCTGTAGCGCCTCCTGTAGCAGGCGCCGGGCATCATCGTAAAAACCTTTGTCAGCGCTGATCTGGGCTCGCTGCTGCAGGTCAGTCAGCCGTTGCTGGGATACTGACCGTGTGACGGCGCCACCGCCGAAACAGCTGGCCAGCGTGAGGGAGATCAGCAGGCAACCGAGGATTTTAGTCATGACTGTCACCTGCGCTGATTGACCGGTGTGGCGAGCTGGCAGCGCCACCTCCCAGCAGCCAGGAGTTGTTAAGGTTGTTCATCAGACGGTCTGTGTTGAACAGCAGCTCGTCGGTGCGGGACAGCAGGCCGGGTATCTGTGGGAAGGCCTGCTCAGCCAGCTTCTTGGTCTCGGCCGAAATGGCGTTGACAGTGGCCATGGCGGTATCGGTTTTTTCCAGCAGCGGCGGTAGTTTTTCCAGGCTGGTGTTCAGCTTGGCAACATCCAGACTGTCGATCTTGCGGGTGGTGGTCTCCAACAGGCTGGTGGAACGTTGGCTGATGGTCTCCAGGTTGCGGGTTGTGCTGGCCAGCAGGAGATCAGCCCGCCCTCTGGTCTGTTCCAGGTTGCGGGTCAGGATTTCCAGGTTATGGATGGTTTTTTTCAGATCGCTGTTGGGGTCGTTGACATAGGCGATGATCTCGCGCACTTCATGTAAAACCGGTTTAACCTTTTCGGCGATCTCATCAGCCATTTCATCCAGCCCTTTGGTCTTGACGTAGCTAATCGATTCGCCATCCCTGATCTCCGGTTTGTTCAGGGAACCCACCGCCACCTCGACGATGCTGTCACCCACCAGTCCTTCCTTGACCAGCTTGACTGTTGAGTCGCTGCGAATCCATTTTTTGTATTTGTGGTCTACCTCAATGGTAATAGCAACCATGGCCTGTTCGTTCAGCGCCAGGTCGGTGACCCGGCCGATTCTGAAACCGGACAGCTTGACCGGCATCCCCTTGGAAAAACCGGTGCCCCGATCAACTGTAAAGTGCAGGGTATACGTTTTGGTAAAGACGCCCCGTTGCACGCCTACCAACGCAACCACCAGAATGATCCCGGTCAGGGCAACCAGGATAAACAGGCCGATTTTTCGTTCCAGATTTCTGAATCTGGGATCCTCTACCTTGATCATGCAGACCTCGCTGGGCGGGTGGCGTAAAGTTTCAGGTTGCAGCTGACATCGGGCTGTAGCTGTTCCAGGACAGTGCTGCCGGTGGTGAGATACAGCGAAGCCAGGCCGGGCAGGGTTTGTTGTAACTGTTGGGCTTGGTTGAGCAACAGGGTGCGCTGGTCAGCGGTCAGGTTGTCAAAACAGCCGGCATACAGCATCAAGCAGGGACTGCCGATGGCAGCCCGGATAAAGGAGGTCATTCTGCGCTCAAACAGTGAGAGGTGTCCTGGCAGGGACAGCAGGTTGCCACGGTAGCCGAAGGCGGCCAGCAGTTCCAGCGCATGCTGTTCGGCCGTTTCCGGGACATGGCCTTGTACGTACTTGAGCGGCAGGGTGATGTTTTCCCAAAGTTTGAGGTTGGCAACCAAGCTTCCTGAGGCGGTGACAATGCCGAAGCTCCGTCGTAACTCCAGCAGTTGCTGCCGTGAGAGTTGTGCCGTGTCGGCACCGTTCAGCAGCACCTGCCCCTGTATCGGCAGGCTGCTGCCGGTACAGAGCTGTAGCAGCTGGTGCAGCTCCTGGTCGTCGGAGGTGATGCACAGCGCCTGCATCCCTGTTTCGAGTTCCAGGGTCAGCTCACCCTGGTGATCGTCCAGGGCAACATTGTGTAGGTGGAGCACGGCAGCCATGTCGTCTTCATACCACAAACTCGGTCGCTGTACAAATAGCCTTCAAAGCACCGTTTGAACGGGCTGAACAAAAGTAAACGAATTGACAATGCACCGGGCTGGCGTGTATAAAATACTCTTTTTTATAACTATTGTCCGTCGCAAGAGAGAGCCTATCCGATGAAAGAGATTCTGTCCGGTAACGAAGCCATTGCGCGTGGCGCCTTTGAGGCGGGTTGCCTCGTGGCCAGTGCCTACCCTGGCACCCCTTCCACCGAGATTCTGGAACAGGTCACCCAGTACCGGGAGATCAATGCCTCCTGGGCTCCCAACGAAAAGGTGGCTTTGGAAGTGGCGATCGGCGCCTGTTTCGGTGGTGCCCGCGCCCTGGCCTGTATGAAGCATGTCGGGGTCAATGTGGCTGCCGACCCTCTGTTCACCGCTTCCTATACCGGAGTCAAGGCTGGTCTGGTGCTGGTGGCGGCCGATGACCCGGAAATGCATTCCTCCCAGAACGAGCAGGACAGCCGTAACTACGCCAGGTTTGCCAAGGTGCCGATGCTGGAGCCGGCTGATTCCCGCGAGTGTAAAGAGTTTACGAAGTTGGCCTTCGAACTGTCTGAGCAGTTTGACACACCGGTCATGCTGCGCAGCTGCACCCGCATCTCCCACGGCAAGTCGGTTGTCGAGCTGGGTGAGCGGGTGACCGGACTGCCGCTGCCTCAACTGGTCAAGGATGCCCCCAAATTGGTGATGTTGCCCGGCAATGCCAGGGTGCGGCACCCGTTGGTGGAAAAGCGCACCGTCAAGCTGTCGCTTTACGGCGATACTGCGGCTATTAACCGGATCGAGCTGCGCTCGGATGAGATCGGCGTAATCTGCGCCGGGGTTACCTATCAGTATGTCCGTGAGGCACTGCCCGAGGCCAGCGTGCTCAAGCTGGGGATGGTCTGGCCGCTGCCGGATAATCTGATTCAGGAGTTTGCCGCTAAGGTCAAACAGCTGTTTGTGATTGAGGAGCTGGATTCCTTTATCGAGGAACAGGTCAAGGCGATGGGCATTGCCGCCCGTGGCAAGGATCTGATCTCCCGGTGCGGCGAGCTGTCGCCGGGTCGTATTCGTGCCGCCTTTGCCAAGGCCAGCCTGATTGCTGCGCAACAGCACGATACAACCACCCTTGAGCCGGTGCCGCCTCGTCCTCCCAATATGTGCCCCGGCTGCCCCCATCGCGGCGTGTTCTATCAACTGAACCGGGCCAATGCCTACGTGACCGGCGATATCGGCTGTTACACCCTGGGCTTCATGCCCCCCCTGAACGCCATGGATACCTGCGTCTGCATGGGCGCTTCAATCAGCAACGCTTCCGGCATTGTCCGGGCCCTGCCAGCGGAGGAGCAGCAGCGGGTCGTGGCGGTGATCGGTGATTCCACCTTCCTGCACACTGGCGTCAATTCCCTGATGGAGATGGCCTGGAACAAGGCGCCGGCCACGGTGATCATTCTGGACAACCGGATCACCGCCATGACCGGCCGTCAGGAAAACCCGGCCTCCGGCCATACCCTGGATGGCCAGACGGCCTCGGAGGTGAATATTCCGGAGCTCTGCCGGGTGTTGGGAATCAAGCATGTGCGGGTGTTGGACCCCTATGATCTGGATGCCACTCGTCAGGTGCTGGATGAGGAGATGCATCGCCCCGAGCCGTCGGTGATCATCACCAACCGGCCCTGCTGTCTGATCAAGGGACCGGGGCGCTTTGAAAAGGGCACCATCCTGGAGGTGGATCAGGGCAGGTGCACCGGCTGCAAGGCCTGTCTGCGGATCGGCTGCCCGGCCATCGAGTGGAAGCCCAACCCGGACGTCAACAAGGGCAAGGCATTTATTGACCCGCAGCTCTGCACCGGTTGCAGTGTCTGTCAGCAGTTGTGTAAATTCAGCGCCATCGGGGGAAAACAATGAGCACCAGTGTAACCAACATCCTCCTGGTGGGGGTAGGCGGGCAGGGAATCCTGCTGGCCTCTGAGATTCTGTCCGAGGCCTTCATGCTGGCCGGGCACGATGTCAAAAAGAGTGAGATTCACGGCATGTCCCAACGGGGTGGCAGCGTGGTTTCCCATGTGCGGTTTGGCACCGAGGTCTTCTCGCCGGTGGTGCCGGAAGGGGAGGGCGATATCCTGTTCGGCTTCGAACTGCTGGAAACCTACCGCGCCCTGCCGCTCTTGCGTCCCGGTGCCACAGTGGTGGCCAACGATGACCGGATTCTGCCCCCGGCCGTCCTGTTGGGGCAGGCCGAGTACCCCAAAGGTCTGGCAGACAAGATCAGGCAAAAGTTTCCCGACCTGCTGCTGGTGGATGGCCAGGGGATGGCGTTGTCAGCCGGTGATGTGCGGGCTGCCAACACGGTACTGCTTGGAGCGGTTTCCAAACGGCTGATGATTGCCGAAGAGATCTGGCAGCAAGCCCTGGAGAAGATGGTGCCCAGGAAGGCCCTGGAGATTAATCTCAAGGCGTTTCAATCGGGAAGATCGCTATAGGAGCGTTACAAAAATGGCCAACTACTTCAACGAAGAATTCGAAACCCTGCCCAGGGCTGCCTTGGAGGCGTTGCAACTCAAGCGTCTACAGGCTGTCGTGGCGCGAGTCTATGCGCAGGTCCCGTTTTATCGGCAATCCTTCGATGCTGCCGGTATCGGCCCGGAAGACGTCAAAAGCCTGGCAGACCTGCAGCGCTTGCCGTTTACCACCAAACAGGATATGCGGGATTCCTATCCTTATGGTCTGTTCGCAGCGCCGCTGGAGGAAATCGTCAGGATCCACGCCTCCTCCGGCACCACCGGCAAGCCGACCGTGGTGGGCTACACCCAGCAGGACATCTCCACCTGGACCGAGTTGATGGCTCGCTCATTTGTGGCAGCCGGGGCACACAAGGGTGACATCATCCATAACGCCTATGGCTACGGCCTGTTCACCGGCGGGCTGGGGGCCCACTATGGCGCCGAACGGCTGGGCGCCTCGGTGATTCCGATCTCAGGCGGCAACACCAAACGCCAGATTATGATCATGCAGGATTTCGGCTCAACCGTGTTGACCTGTACCCCTTCCTATTCGCTGTATCTGGCCGAGGAAGCCGCTGCCGAGGGGGTGGATATCAGGTCTTCCAAGCTGCGGGTCGGTATCTTCGGGGCCGAGCCCTGGTCCGAGGCGATGCGGGGCGAGATTGAAGCCAACCTGGGGCTTGACGCCATCGACATCTACGGTCTGTCCGAGATTATGGGGCCGGGCGTGGCCATCGAGTGTATTGAGGCCAAGCAGGGTCTGCATATCTGGGAGGATCATTTCATCCCGGAGATCATCGACCCCGCCACCGGCCAGCCGGTGGCCGCGGGGGAGAAGGGTGAACTGGTGATTACCACCATCACCAAGCAGGGCATCCCGCTGATCCGTTACCGCACCCGTGATATCACCAGTATCGACCGGACCCCCTGTGTCTGTGGCCGGACCCATGGCCGGATCGCCCGTCTGAGCGGCCGTTCCGACGATATGTTGATCATCCGCGGCGTGAACGTCTTCCCGTCACAGATTGAGTCGATCCTGGTGCGTGTTGAAGGTGTCGAGCCCCACTACCTGCTGATCGTGGATCGCAAGGATAACCTGGATACCTTGGAGGTGCAGGTTGAGGTCAACGAGGAGATGTTCTCCGATGAGATCAAGGTGCTGCAGTCCCTGGCACGCACGATCGAAAAGGAGATCAAGGATATGCTGGGGGTGACTTCCACCGTCAAGCTGGTGGAGCCCAAGACCATCCAGCGCAGCGAAGGCAAGGCCCAACGGGTACGTGACAATCGCAAGCTGTAAAAACGGCCTCGTTTCTTATTAAGGAGTCAACGTATGAAAGTCGAACAGATTTCCATTTTTATCGAAAACAAGTCCGGCCGGCTGGCCGAGATCACCCGCATTCTGGGTGAGGCCGGCATCAACATTCGGGCACTGTCCCTGGCAGATACCTCTGACTTCGGCATCCTGCGGCTGATCGTCAACGATGTGGAAAAGGCCAATGCGGTACTGAAGGAAAAGGGCTTCACGGTCAGCAAGACCGAGGTGGTGGCGGTTGAGGTGCCGGACCAGCCCGGCGGTCTGTCCACCATTCTACAGGCCCTGGACCGTGACCGGATCAATGTGGAATATATGTACGCCTTTGTGGAACGCTGCGGCGGTAATGCCGTGATCATCTTCCGCTTTGATGAAACCGATAAGGCCATCACTGCACTCTCCGCCAACAGCTTTAATATGCTTTCCGGTGAGCGACTCTACTCAATGTAGCAATCAAAGGGGGGGCCATGAAAAAGTTCGTGACGTTCTGTAGTCTGGTAACCATGCTGCTTTGTTCGGCATCGATGGCACTGGCAGCGTCTGGCACCATCAAGATCGGCGGCCTGTTTTCCGTGACCGGGCCGGCCTCGTTTCTGGGAGAGCCGGAGAAAAAGACTCTGGAGCTGTTGGTGGCCGACCTGAATGCCAAGGGCGGCATCAATGGGCAAAAGCTGGAAGCGGTGATTTACGATACCGCCGGTGACGCCACCAAGGCGGTGCAGTTGGCCACCAAGCTGATCAGAAATGACAAGGTGGTGGCCATCATCGGCCCCAGCACGACTGGCGAGTCCATGGCGGTGCTGGCCCTGACCGAAAAGGAAAAAATTCCACTGGTCTCCTGTGCCGCCGGCATCAAGATCACCGAACCGGCCAAGGATCGCAAGTTTACCTTCAAGACCCCGGCCAACGACCATGTGGCTGCTGAAAAAAATCTCAACTACATGGCCAAGCAAAAGCAGAAGAACCTTGCCCTGCTGACGGTGACGGATGGTTTCGGCGCTTCAGGGCGTGAACAGTTGAAGACCCTGGCCGCTCAGAAAGGGTTCAACATCGTTGCTGATGAGACCTATGGTCCCAAGGACACCGATATGACCCCGCAGCTGACCAAGATTCGCGGCAGCAAGGCCGATGCGATCATCTGCTGGGGCACCAACCCCGGACCGGCCATCATTACCAAGAACGTCAAACAGTTGGGAATCAAGATGCCGGTCTACATGAGTCACGGCGTGGCCTCCAAAAAGTACATTGAACTGGCCAGTGCCGCCGCTGCTGAAGGGGTGATGCTGCCGGCCGGCAAACTGGCCATCTATGACATGCTGGCCAAGAACGATCCCCAGCAGAAGCTGCTGAGGGAGTATGATGCTGCTTACCGCAAGGCCTACGGTGTTGAGGCTTCTACCTTCGGAGGCTATGCCTATGATGCCTTCCTGCTGGTAACCAACGCCATCAAGGCCAAAGGTGCTACCACGGCCCAGATTCGTGACGGCCTGGAGCAGACCAAGAAACTGGTAAGTGTCTCCGGCATCTTCAACATGTCGGCAACTGATCACAACGGCCTTGATCTGTCAGCCTTCGAGATGGTGAGAGTAACCAAGGGCGATTGGGCAATTCTGAAATAGGGGGCTTTTGATGCGCACACGATTTATGACCATGACCATGGCAGCCCTGCTGCTTCTCTCTGCTTCGTTCGCTTGTGCTGCCGGCACCATCAAGATCGGCGGCCTGTTTTCCGTGACCGGTCCTCCGGCTTTTCTAGGTGAACCGGAACGCAACACCGCCAAGATGGTGGTGGATCAGATCAACAAGGCTGGTGGTATCAAGGGACAGAAGCTGGAGTTGATCGTTTACGACACGGCCGGTGACGCCACCAAAGCGGTCCAGATGGCTACCAAACTGATCAGGGATGACAAGGTGGTGGCGATCATCGGTCCCAGCACCACCGGCGAGACCATGGCGGTGATCCAGATCGCCGAGCGGGAGCGGGTGCCGTTGATCTCCTGCGCCGCCGGCAGCAGGATCACTGATCCGGTCAAACGCTATGTTTTTAAGACCGCCCAGAATGACGGTCTGGCGGTCTCCAAAATTTATGAACACCTGCAGCAGCAAAAGATCAACCGGGTGGCGATCCTGACGGTGTCCGACGGTTTTGGTTCCTCGGGACGCGAACAGCTGAAACTCCTGGCAGCCAAGTATGGAATCCAGTTGCTGGTGGATGATACCTACGGCCCCAAGGACACCGATATGACCGCCCAGTTGACCAAGATCAGGGGCTCACAGGCGCAGGCTCTGATCGTCTGGGGCACCAATCCGGGCCCGGCGGTGATCGCCAGGAATGCCAAACAGCTGGGGCTCAAGCTGCCGCTGTACATGAGTCACGGGGTTTCTTCCAAAAAATTCATCGCCCTGGCCGGTGACACTGCCGAAGGGGTCAAGCTGCCCTCCGGCAAGGTGATCGTGGCCGATGCGCTGCCGAAAAAAGACCCCCAAAAGGTCGCTCTGCTGTCTTTTGTGAAAGATTATCAGAACCACTACCGGCAGGAAGGCGACCACTTTGGCGGCCATGCCTGGGATGCGGTTATGCTGCTCAAAGGGGCCATCGAGCGTGGCGCCACCACCGCTGAAGCAATCCGCAGCGGGCTGGAAACGACCCGCAGTTTTCACGGTATCGGCGGTACCTTTACCTATTCGTCCCGAGACCACGCCGGCCTGACCAAGGACGCCTTTGTGATGGTGGAAATCAGAAACGCAGATTGGATTTTGGCCAAGTAACACCATTTTAATCTTTTGTTTATAGGCTGTTTGATCACCGGAAAGGCAGGCATCCGCCTGTCTTTCCGTCTTAAAGGTTGCACAAAGACGCATGGAACTAGGAACTCAGCTGCTACAATATCTGCTGTCGGGGCTGTCCACCGGGGCGATCTACGCCCTGATCGGGATCGGTTATTCCATTATCTACAACGCCACCGGCATCATCAATTTTGCCCAGGGCGAATTTGTGATGCTGGGCGGCATGCTGACGCTTTTTTTGATGGGGGTGTTGCAGCTGCCGCTGTGGGCGGCCATCCCGCTGGCTGTCCTGCTGGCCACTTTGGCGGGTCTGGCCTTTGAGCGGCTGGCCATCCGCCCCCTGCGCAAAGCCTCGCCTATCTCGCTGGTGATCATCACCATTGGCGGTTCGATCCTGATCCGGGGGCTGGCCATGCTGATCTGGGGCAAGGATACCCACAGCCTGCCCGCCTTTTCCGGCGACGAGCCGATCATGCTGGCAGGAGCCACCATCCTGCCCCAGCATCTCTGGATACTGGGGATCACGGTGGTGTTGATCGTACTCAACAGGTGGTTTTTCAACCATACCATCAGCGGCAAGGCGATGCGGGCCTGTTCCTACAACCCGCGGGCCGCGGGACTGGTGGGGATCGATGTGCGCAGGATGGTGCTGCTCTCCTTTGTGATCAGCGCCGCCATGGGAGCCCTGGCCGGAATTATTGTGGCCCCGCTTACCATGACCTCCTACGATGTGGGGGTGATGCTGGGGCTGAAAGGGTTTTGCGCCGCCATCATCGGTGGCATGTCCAGCGGACTGCCCACCGTGATCGGTGGACTGATTCTGGGGGTGCTGGAGTCGCTGGGGGCGGGCCTGATCTCCTCCGGCTACAAGGATGCCATCGCCTTTGTCATCCTGCTTTTGATCCTGTTTCTGCGTCCCCAGGGGCTGTTCGGGAAACCTGAAAGTGAGCGGGTGTAGGCAGGTGCACAAGGAATTGATCAAATACGCCCTGTTCTCCACCGTCGTACTGTTGGCGCCGCTCCAGTTTTCAGGTAGTTACCTGCTGAATGTGCTGGTTTTTGTGGGTATTCATACCATGCTGGCGGTGGCCCTGAACCTGCTGCTGGGCTACGCCGGTCAGATCTCGCTGGGGCACGGAGCTTTTTTTGGGCTGGGGGCTTATCTTTCCGGGGTACTGACCGCCACCTACGGTTGGAACCCTTGGCTGACCATGCTGGTGGCGGCCCTGGTTGTGGGTGGCATCGCCTTTGGCATCGGCTTCCCGATCCTGAGGCTGAAAGGTCACTATCTGGCCATGGCCACCCTTGGCATGGGGATCATCGTCTATATCGTCTTTAACGAATGGGTGGAGCTGACCGGCGGGCCGTCCGGTTTTTCCGGCATTCCCAGTCTCTCGATCGGTTCGTTTGTCTTTGACACTGACCTGAAGAACTACTACCTGGTCTGGAGCTTTGTGCTGGGCTGTGTGCTGTTGTCGGTCAACCTGGCCAACTCCCGGATTGGCCGGGCGTGCAGGGCCATCCATGACGCAGAGGTGGCCGCCCGGGTGGTGGGGGTCAATGCGCGTTTGCTGAAGGTGCAGATATTTGCCCTCTCGGCCATGATCTGCGCCATTGCCGGTTCGCTCTACGCCCATGTGATGACCTTCATCGCGCCCCCTTCCTTTGGTTTCAACATCTCGGTGGAACTGCTGACCATGGTGGTAATCGGGGGCTTAGGCAGCATCTACGGCTCGTTCCTGGGGGCCTTGCTGCTGACGCTCTTGCCGGAGTTCCTGCGCTTCATGCACGACTACGACATCGTGTTCTATGGCGGTCTGTTGATGGTGATGACCATCTTTATGCCGGGCGGCCTGGTACGGGGGATTCCAGCCCTGTTCCGCAAGCTGTCGGGCCTGCGGAAAGGGAAGGGGGCAGCCCATGCTTGAGCTGCAGGGGATCACCCAGATCTTTGGCGGGGTAACCGCTTTGCAGGAGGTGTCGTTCAGCATCCGTGCCGATCAGATCACCGGCGTGATCGGGCCCAACGGCGCCGGCAAGACCACCCTGTTCAACATCGTCACCGGCATCTACCAGCAGGCCAGTGGCCGGGTCATCTTTGAGGGCAGGGATATCAGCGGCATCCCGGCTGAGCAGCTGGCCAGCCTGGGGATGGTGCGTACCTTCCAGAACATCGAACTGTTCGGCCAGATGACCGTGCTGGAAAACGTAATGGTGGGCCTGCACAGCCGTAGTTCCAGCGGCCTGTTCGCCTGCTCCTTCAAGATGCCCTGGGCCATCAGGGAAGAACAGCGCATCCGTGAGCAGGCCATGGAGTGGCTGCGCTTCGCCGGTATCGAAGAATTGGCCGGAGTCACGGCTGCCAACCTGCCCTTCGGCAAGGGACGCATGCTGGAGATCGCCCGGGCCATGGCCTGCAAGCCCCGCATGATCCTGATGGATGAACCGGCCGCCGGGCTGAATTCTCAGGAAACCCTGGGCCTGGCTGAGTTGATCCGCAAGATTCGCGATCTGGGGGTCACCGTGGTGCTGGTGGAGCACGACATGGAGTTGGTGATGGATATCTGTGACCGGATCGTGGTGCTGAATCTCGGGCAGAAACTGGCCGAAGGCACGCCGCGGGAGATTCAGGACAGCCCGGAAGTGATTGCTGCGTATCTAGGTGACGACGAATAATGCTACGGCTTAAAAACATAAATACCTACTACGGTAAGGTGCACGCCCTGAAGAATGTCTCCCTGCATCTGGCGGAAGGGGAGATCGTGACTCTGATCGGCGCCAACGGCGCCGGTAAGACCACCATCCTCAACACCATCTCCGGGGTCATTCCGGCCAGTGGCGGCGATATCCTGTTTCAGAAGGAAAAGATTCAGGCCCTGGCACCGGACCGGATCGTCAAGCTGGGTGTTTCACAGGTGCCGGAAGGCCGGCAGGTTTTCAAGCCGATGACCGTGGAGGATAACCTGGAGTTGGGGGCCTACCTGCGTTACCGGGCCCGTGATCTTAAATCCGGGATACAGAAGGACAAGCAGGAAATCTTCCAGCTGTTCCCCCGCCTGGAGGAACGGCGCAACCAGGCCGCAGGCACCATGTCCGGTGGCGAACAGCAGATGCTGGCCATCGGCCGGGCCCTGATGGCCCGCCCCAAGCTATTGTTGCTGGATGAACCTTCCATGGGTTTGGCGCCCTTGGTCGTTCAGGAAATCTTCCGGGTGCTGCAACGGTTGCGGGATGAACGGGGTGTCACCATTTTACTGGTGGAACAGAACGCCAAGGCGGCTCTTAAACTGGCAGATCGTGGCTATGTGCTGGAGACCGGCAAGGTGATCCTGGAGGGGCTTGCGGACGAGCTGCTGGAAAACGCCGAGGTCAAGCGGGCCTATCTGGGCAAGGATAAAAAAGAGATTTGGGAGCGATAATATGACACCTGAGCAGGCACGTGAAAAGATCATCTTTGCCCTGGATGTGGATAAACTGAGTGAGATCGACCGTTGGGCGGAGCTTTTGGCCGATAAGGTGGGCATGTTCAAGGTGGGCAAGGAGCTGTTCACCTCGGCCGGGCCGGCTGCGGTGGAGGGAATTCCGAGGAATTCAGGAATGGAATTGAATTCAGGGGACATGATACATAACTCAAGGCAGTTCAGCTTGCCGCCCGCTTTACGCTGCCTTCAATAGTACCACCGCTTCTAACTCCCGCTGATATTTCCGCTCTGCATGCCAGAGATCATAGGTGTTTTGGGCGTTCAACCAAAACTGGGATGAATTGCCGAACAGGTGCGACAGGCGCAACGCCATTACCGGGGTTACTGCCCGGCGGCACTGTACCAGTTCGTTGGCGGTCTGACGTGAAACCCCCAGCGACGTGGCCAAGGTGGAGACATTCAGGCCAAAATCGGGCATAAAGTCCTCCCGCAGCATTTCACCAGGATGGGTAGGAGCGGTCATCCGTTTTTTTTTGTTTTCTATGCTCATGGTTGGTCCTCGTTAATGGTAATCGGTTATTTCTACATCATATGCATCGCCATCAACAAATCTGAAGCATATGCGCCACTGATCGTTGATTGAGATGGCATGTTGTCCGGTGCGGTCATCCTTTAAGGCATGCAGCCGGTTGCTGGGGGGAACCTTCAGGTCATCCAGCGATGTTGACAGTTCGATATATTCCAAGCGTCGCAAGGCTCGTTTGACAACATCAGGCGGCAGTCGTTTTGATGTGCCATCAGTGTAGAGTTGGGCGGTCTGCTTGTCGGCAAAACTCTTGATCATGGCTTGACTGTAATCTGTAACGTGACACATGTCAAATGTTAAATGGCCTTACATGAAGTCGCTTGCAACTGCCTGGTTAGCAATGCTATGAAGTCTGATTATAAGAAGGAAACAGAATAGTGAGGCAGATGCACATGACCCGCGACGAAGCAAAAAATAAGATCATCTTTGCCCTGGATGTGGATAAACTGAGTGAGATCGACCGTTGGGCGGAGCTTTTGGCCGATAAAGTGGGCATGTTCAAGGTGGGCAAGGAGCTGTTCACCTCGGCCGGGCCGGCTGCGGTGGAGGCGGTCAAGCGCCACGGCGGTGAGGTGTTTTTGGACCTGAAGTATCACGATATCCCCAACACCGTGGCTCAGGCCATGCTTGCCGCCGGACGGCTGGGGGTCAAGCTGGCCAATCTGCATGCCCTGGGCGGGCCGGAGATGATGGAGCAGGCCGCCACAGCGGTTCGTAAACAGTTTACGGATGCCGGGCGCCCCCGTCTGCTGGCGGTCACCATCCTGACCTCGTCAACCCAGGAGACCTTGCAGGCGGTGGGGATCGCGTTGCCGGTGGAACAGATGGTGGTGCGGCTGGCCAGGCTGGCCAAACAGAGCGGCATGGACGGCGTGGTGGCCTCACCACTGGAGATTCAGGCCATCCGGGCGGCCTGCGGGCCGGACTTCCTGATCGTGACCCCGGGCGTGCGGCCGGCCTTTGCTGCGGTGGATGACCAGAAGCGGATCATGACCCCGGCCGAAGCGGTGCAGGCGGGGGCCGACTATCTGGTGATCGGTCGTCCGATCGCCAAGGCGGTTGATCCGGTGCAGGCCGCTGATTTGATTGTGGATGAGATTGTGAAAGGGACAGTATGAGTGACGACATCCTGTATGGTGTCAACCCGGTCCGTGAGGCCCTGCGTGGAAACCGCAGGGCTTTTGAGCTTTTTGTGCAGACCAGCGGCAGTGACCACCGCATCGCCAAGATAGTTGCCCTGGCCGAGGAAAAGGGCATAGCGGTGCGCCGCCGCGAACGGGCCGATCTGGAACGGCTGGCTGGTAACTCCCATCACCAGGGACTGGTGCTGCGGGTGGCGCCCTTTGACTATACCGATCTGGATGATTTTCTGGCGGCTCGGGCAGGCGAGGATGCACCGCTGTTTCTGCTGATGCTGGACGCCATCCAGGATCCCCAGAACCTGGGCGCGTTGATCCGCTCCGCGGCCTGTGCCGGTGCTCAGGGGGTGATCATCCCCAAGGATCGGGCCTGTGGCGTCACGCCGGTGGTGGAGAAGGCCTCAGCCGGTGCGGTGGAGACGGTGCCGGTGATCCAGGTCACCAATCTGGTCCAGGCCCTGGAGCGACTGAAACAGGCCGGCTGTTGGGCCTTTGGCCTGGATGGCGGTGCGGACAAGAGTATCTACCAGGCTGACCTGCGTGGCGGTCTGGTGCTGGTGGTGGGGGGCGAGGGTGAGGGCTTGCGGCCCCTGGTGCGCAAACAGTGTGACGTGCTGCTGGCAATCCCGCAGTATGGCGGGGTATCCTCCCTGAACGCCTCGGTGGCCGGAGGGATCGTGTTGTTCGAGGCGGCCCGCCAGCGGAGTACGCCATGAAACTGCAACGCAAGCCGGTTAAAAAGACGACTGCCGCTCCCCATGGCAAGGACGTTGATCCGGGTTCAGGCCCACGGCGCGGCCAGCTACTGGAATTGACCATTGAACGGCTCGACCCGGAAGGGTTGGGGGTGGCCCACTTTGAGGGCAAAACCATTCTGGTGGCCGGCACCCTGCCGCAGGATCGCTGCATGGCGCGGATCAGTCACCTGGGCAAGACGGCGGTGTATGCCGATCTGGTCAGGATGGTGCTGCCATCGTCGTTGCGCACCAAGCAGCCGATCTGTGGAGATGCCGGGTTGTGTCTGGGCTGTGCGTTGATCGGGATGCGCTATGCTGAGCAGGTCACCTGGAAGCATGAACAGGTGCGGGGTGAGTTGGCAACCTACCCGACCCTGCAAAAGGTGACGGTGCAGCCGGTGCTCAGTCCCAACCAGCGGATGCATTATCGCACCACCGCCAAGCTTGCGGTGGCCGGCACCCATGCCGAGCCGTACATCGGTATCTACCGCCGGGCCAGCCATGATGTGGTCGATCTGGAGGAGTGCCCCCTGCATCATGCTTTGGTGAACCGGGTGATCAAGGCCACCCGTGAGGGGATCAGCAAGCTCAAGGTGCCGATCTGGCAGGAGAAGAACAAATCCGGGATCCTGCGTTATCTGGTGGTACGGGTCTCTGCCAGCACCGGTGCGGCCATGGTGACCTTCGTGACCTCTCGCCGTGCCTTTAACGAGATTCATCATCTGGCCCGCTATGTTCAGGAGCGGATACCGCAGGTGGTGGTGGTCTGTCAGAACGTAAACTCCAGCGAAGGCAACGTGATCTTTGGCTCCCACGATCACTTTCTGACCAAGCAGCAGACTATCCAGGACCGGATTGGTGAGGTGGAGGTGCTGATCTCGCCCCGTTCGTTTCTGCAGGTACACAACGAGGCGGCGGCGCTGCTCTACAACGCGGTGCTGGAGCGGGCCGGACTGGATGGGCGGCAGACGGTGCTGGATCTGTACTGCGGCATCGGCGGTATCGCCATGACCCTGGCGCCTCACGCCAAACGGGTGTTGGGCGTTGAAGTAAATGCCGAGGCAGTCGCCGATGCCCGGCGCAACGCCAAGCTGAACAACCGTCGCAACTGCCGTTTTGAGGCCGGTGATGTGGCTGAACTGTTGACTGATCTGGCCGAGGATGGCGAACGGTTTGATCTGGTGGTGTTGAACCCGCCCCGCAAGGGCTGCGATCGGGAGGTGCTGCAGCAGGTTTCAGAACTCGCGCCGCAGCGGATCATCCATGTTTCCTGTTCGCCTCAGACCCTGGCCCGCGACCTGGATATTCTGAACGGGCTGGGCTATGCCTGTCGCGAACTGCAGCCGGTGGATATGTTCCCTCAGACTCCCCATGTGGAAAACGTGGCGTTGTTGGAGCGGCGGGTTTGAACTTGACAGACGCCGTGCTTTTGTCACGGTGTGATGCAGATGGTCGTGTTGCACAACATACGGTAAGGGAGAGGGCCTTGGCACAAATACTGCGCTTAGCAGGCTGTTGAAATTTAACGAGTCAGTTACACTGATTTATAATACATTTTTGCGTATAACATCTCTGAATCATTGAGAAAAGTTATGCTCAGACACGACAGTAAAACAGAAGCACTATTTGCACATGTGACGCCTGAATCCTTTGTTCCCAATTAAGTCGAATTTCAACGACCTGCTAGGGCCAGGAAATCTGCCACTCGACGGTGTAACTCCTGTAGCTGGCGATAGTGCTGCTCCTGCAGCACCAGTTCGGGACGCTGCTCATCCACCGGATGTACCGCCAGCCAACTGTTCCGCAATCCACCGCCATCTCCTGCCAGTGATTCATTCAATAACAGATACAGCTGATCATGCACGCCGTCAAAGCGGCCTTCTGTAAAGCCGGTCAACGAAACAGTGCGCTCCAGCAGAGCACTGCCTCGCTGATCAAACTGTATGAAGCGCAGCCGGTAGTCACCGTCAGGGGTCTTTTGCGGCAAAAATACCGACATTGACTCCCGTGCACTTTCACGGATCATCTGCAGTGAAAGGGCATGGACCTCCTCGTTCGGTGCTGGCAGGTTGTAGAGCGTCCCCCGCAGCATCTCCACAAAACAGTCACTGTGCAGAAAACCACGCGCGTTCCGGTCGGCTGATTCATAGAAAAAACCTTTGCCGGTTGGCCCTTCCAATGCCCTGCCGCAGATCACGCAGTGGGCCGGTATCCCCTCCAGCCTGGCCAGGAATGCCTCTTTCTTCTGGGTTTCCTGCTCCTGCAGCCAGCAGTGATACAGACAGGCGCGGGGTTCAGGCGTGTGATGGTAACTGTTCAGGATATCCTGGGCCAACTCGGTGAACTGCGTATGCACCTCGGTTTCACGGGCATGGGTCAGAATCGGGTAGATCTTGCCGTCCGGGTTGGTGTTGAGGCTCTCTACCTTGGGGCTCTTGGAAATGTAGGTCTCCAGGCAGCGGTAGCCCCGGTTAATGGCAAAGCCTTTCAAGAGGTCGCGCTGATCCTTGAAGATGCCATCATACTTGATCCGGTTGTCGATCAGGCAAGGGATCAATGACAGGGATTTTTTGTCAATACCCCGCTGGTCGAACAGGGCAAAGATATGCTTGCAGTTTTCCAGGCTGGACATATCCTTTACCGGGATCAGTACGCGGTCGGCAGCATACAGGGCGTTCTGGGTCAGGATATTCAGATCGGGCCTGGTATCGATCAGCACGATCCCTGACAAGCCGGATTCAGCCATCATCCGGCAGAGCGCCATCGGTCCCTTGAACTCCTGGTACAACTCGGTCAGATGGTTGGATGAAGGGATATAATCCACCCCATATTGTCCCTGCAGTACCAGTTCTGATGCCGGCGTACCGGTCAGCAGCTGCTCAACCGTGCCTTTGCTCGTTTGACCCTTCAGCTCAAACATCTTGTCCACGGTGAAATGGTTGTCAAAGGAGATAATGGTTACTGCCAGGTCTGGCAGCATCGCCTTCAGGTAGATCGCCAGGTTGGTGGTCAGGGTGGTTTTGCCGACCCCGCCTTTTTCAGAGGAGATGGTCAGGATAAAGGGGAAGTTGTTCATGGCGCGCATCATAGGCAAAACCTCTGCCAGGGTCAACCTTGCTGTGACCGGCTGGTTTGACCACGGTCGAACCCTGTGCTAGGTTGTTGCCATGGATCTCTTCGGTGAACAAACCATCATCTCGGTTTCCCGTCTGACTACGCTGCTCAAGGATGTGTTGGAAGAGAATTTCAGCCATGTCTGGGTGGAGGGCGAGCTGTCCAACCTCTCCCAGCCGGCCTCTGGACATCTCTATTTTACGCTCAAGGACAGCGGCGCCATGCTGCGTTGCGTCATGTTCCGCAGCAGCGCCAAGGCTCTCAGGTTGCGCCTGGAAGACGGAATGGCCCTGGTGGTGCGGGGACGGCTTTCGGTCTACGACCAACGGGGTGAGTACCAGCTGATCTGCGAATACCTCGAACCACGGGGCGCTGGTGCCCTGCAGTTGGCCTTCATGCAGTTGAAAGAGAAGCTCGCCGGGGAGGGGCTGTTTGATGAGGCCGGCAAGTTACCTCTGCCGTCCTTGCCGCAACGGGTCGGGGTCGTTACCTCGTCCAGTGGCGCTGCAATCCACGATATTCTGAATGTGCTGGGCAGACGCTGTGCCGCACTGGATCTGTTGCTCTACCCGGTGCGGGTACAAGGGGAGGGGGCCGGGGCTGAGATCGCCCGGGCTATCGACGACCTGAACCGTTTGAAGACGGTCGATGTCCTGATCGTGGGGCGTGGCGGCGGTTCTCTGGAAGACCTGTGGGCGTTCAATGAAGAGACGGTCGCTCGCGCGGTGCATCGCTCCAGGATACCGGTTATCTCGGCGGTGGGACACGAGACCGACTGGACCATCTGTGATTTTGTGGCCGACCTGCGGGCCCCGACACCCTCAGCGGCTGCCGAGCTGGTCTGTGCCAGCAGCCAACAGCTACAACAACAACTGGACAGCCTGCAGCACCGTTTACTGCAAACCATCCAGGGTCAGCTTTCTTTGATGCAACGACGGCTCGAAGGTTTGCAACGGGCTTTGCACGATCCGAGTATCTTGTTGGGCCACCTTGGACAGCGGGTGGATGACCTGTCGGAACGTCTGGACAATGGATTGCGCAATCTGTTGGGGCGCAGGCTCGAGCAGCTGGCGCGGCTTGAACAGCAACTGGCCGGCCAGCATCCCGCGGTCAGGGTAGCCGGCCTGCGCCAACAGCTGATTATCCTGTCGGAGCGCGCTGAACGAAGGGTGACGGCACTGGTGGATCATCTGGGCCGTGAGCATGGTGAGGCCACGGCCCGTCTTGATACGCTTTCGCCCCTCCAGACCCTGGCCCGGGGCTATAGCGTGGCGGAAACGACCACGGACGGCACGGTGGTGCGGGATGTGGCACAGCTCACGAGGGGGCAGCAGTTGCGGTTGCGTCTGACCCGTGGTCAGGCGCTGTGCCGGGTGGAACAGACCTCGGTGTGATCGTGAAACACGGAGCAACAGAGCAACTGTGAAAACAACAAGGATCAAAGGCATTCCAGAACCAAGTCTGGTCTACGGTTGCAGGGGGACCACAAACACGTTTTTCCTCTGTTCTCTGTGGTTAGTACGTTAAAGGTTGCATCGTCCCATAAGTATCCCCTGCTCGATCCCCGTCACCAGTACCGTCACCTCCCGGTTCACCAGTTCTTCCCCACCTGGATACTGCACCTCCAGATAGTTGCGTGACAGGCCGGTCACCATTCCCTGTTTTGCATCATGGCGCTGACCCAGCACATCCAAGGTTCCACCGATGAAGCGTTGCTGAAAAACCATGCGTTTGTCAGCTGCCAAACAGCGTAACTGTTCCGCCCGTTTGGTGATGATCTGCGGTGGCACCTGATCCGGCATTTCAGCCGCCGGGGTGCCGGGTCGTCGTGAGTAGGGGAACACGTGCAGGTCCGCCAGGGGAAGCAGTTCCACCAGACGGCAGGTGGCCTCGTGCTCGGCCTTGCTTTCGCCGGGAAAACCGGCGATCAGGTCGGCGGCGATGAAGGCATCCGGCAGGGCTACAGCCGCCCGTTCCAGCAGGTCTTGATAAAAGGCTGCCGTGTAGCGCCGCTTCATCCGTTCCAGCACTGTATCGCAGCCGCTCTGCAAGGGGATATGCAGGTGGTGACAGAGCCGCCCGGATTTGGCAAAGCGCGCCAGCAGATCATCGGTCAGTTCGTTGGGTTCGATGGAGCCCAGCCGCAGGCGGGGGTTGCGGGTATCGTCCTCCAGACGGTCAATCAGCCCGGTCAGGCTGTTTGGCGGGGTCAGGTCCAGGCCGTAGGCTCCCAGATGGATGCCGGTCAGCACCACCTCCTGATAGCCGCCAGCGGTCAGACGCTGCACTGACGTGACAACCTCATCCGGGGGGACGCTGCGGTTCGGCCCTCGGGCGGATGGCACGATACAGTAGCTGCAGCCGTTTTCACAGCCGTTTTGCACCTGCAGAAAGGCCCGGGTGTGTTCAAGGTGGCTGGTCAGCCGCAATGGTCCGGCTTGCTTGAGTCTGGACAGGTCGGTTACCTGATGTGTTCCACGGGCGATTGCAGCGACGATCTCCCGTTTTTCCTCGTTACCCAGCACCTGGTCAAGCTCTGCCAGGGCCGCCAGCGCCTCGGGCTGCACCTGGGCGTAACAGCCGGTGGCCACCACCCTGGCCTGGGGATTGGTGCGCCGGGCCCGGCGCACCAGACGGCGCGATTCGGCATCGCTTCTGGCAGTAACCGTGCAACTATTGATCAGATACAGGTCGGCCTGTGTAGTAAATGGTACCAGTTCCCAACCGCATTCACGGAACTGTTCTGCCATGTCGGCGGTCTCAAACTGGTTGACCTTACATCCCAGGGTGGCAATGGCAACGCGTCTGGTCATGGGGCGATCGGGTCCAGCTCAGCCCGGCTGGCAACCCCTTTTTCCTTTTTGGATGGTTTGTAAATATCGTCCGCCTTCTGGAACAGCCGTTCCTGAGCCATCTTGCCTGAACCGGTCAGGAAGTTGCGCACGGCAGCCACCCGGTCAGCAGCCAGCTGTTTCAGTTCCTGATCTCCCACTACCGTGTTGGCGATGATCAGCTTCTGCATCTCGGCGTCGGGCAGTTCCTTCAACATGCCGATGAAATTGCGCGGTTTGGGAAACTTCTCCTTCAGGTAGACCGCCTTCAGGTAGCGGGAATATTCATTCGGCTGTATGGCCACCTGCTCAGGAGACTGGCCTTGAGCCACCTTGCCGGCCTTGGCCAGTTCACGGTATTTTTCCTGCTTCATTTTTTTGCTCAAAAGCTCACTGCGGTAGCCTTCGGCATCCCGCTCCCGGTCCACAAAACCTTTGATCTCAACCTTCAGAGCCGGCCGGTCATTCAACCCTTTGGCCAGGGTCAGCAGCTTTTGTTGTTCAGGCGGCGTCAGGATGCTGCTGCCAAAGGCAAAGTTGACAGCACTTAGGTCCTCGCTGGAACCCATCATTGAGGAAAGCAGGGCAAAGGGAGAGGTGGCCGCCTTGACAAACAGGTTCACCACCACCTGCCAGACCACCCCCCAGATGCTGAACTTGGGATCGTCAGTGCGGCCAGTCACCGGCAGGTCCAGGTGAATCTCACCGTTACGGTCCTTCAAAAGTGCGACCCCCAGACGCACCGGCAGGCTGGTGGCCTTGTCGCTGGCCACCGGCGGGCCGAAGGTGAACTGATCCACAAATATCTTGTTCTCTGCCTTGAGTTGCTTGTTTTCGATATGGTACTTCAGGTCCAGAAACAGCTTGCCTTTGTCGATCACGTAGCCCAGGTAGGTGCCGGAATAGGGGCTGGCTGGCGACAGTTCGATATCTTTAAACGAAATGGTGATATCTACGAACAGATCGTCACGCAGCGGGTTGATCCGCCCCTTGATCAGCAGAGGCGAGTGGTTTTCCAGGTTACCCCGCAAGTCAACATCGGCAAACTGGTTCATCTCTGACGAAAGCCCGGTCACCCGGCCCCCCAGCTTGTGGAAGGTGGTTTTGAACTGCTGTGGCAAGTGGGCATCGCTGAAGGCCATGGTGCCGTCCTGGATGGTCAGTTCATCGATCTTGATCTGGGCTGCCGGTGCCGGCGTTGTGGCTGGTGTCGTTGTGGTCGTCGTCGATGAGACCGGGAGCGTTGCGGCCGGTGGTGGTGTGACCTTTGCGGCGGCCGATTGCGCTTCTGGATTGGATACCAGATTTTGCAGGTTCAGGGTGCCGTCCTTACGCACCGCAATCCGCGAATAGACATCGTTCAGGGCGATCTGGCTGATCGCCAGCCTGAACGGGGCGATGGTCCCTTTGATCTGGTCCAGCTGCAGGCTTTCCCACTTCAGCAGATCCTCCTCCTGCACCGTGTCCACGGCATGGAAGTTGCGCAGACCGGCGTTGCCGCTGAAGCTGCCGGTCGGCTTGCCGGTCTTGTCCATGCCCAGATCCAGTCGCATGGCGCTGTCCAGGGTGCCGCCCACAAAAAAGATATTGACGTTTTCCGGGACATACGCCTCAAAATTTCTGATCGGCAGACGCTTGAAGCCGACCGAGCCCCGGTAGCGGAACGGCTGCGGGGTCAGGGTGCCCTGCGCATACAGGGGGGCATTCGTGCCGAAGGTGGCGTTGAATTTCAACGGCATCGGCGCGAATTTCGGCCCCTGCAGGTTGCCGGTGGCCAGCCGGATGTTGCGCAGCTTGAACTCCGGCGGTTCCTCAAAGCTGTTGTCCTTGAAGCCAATGTTCAGACCATTGAGATCGATCTGTTTAACCAGCCAGGAAAACGGCCTGGCTTCCCCTTTGGTAGCAGCACTCTTTTTGGTTTGTCTGACAGGCTGGCCGGTGGTTGCAAGGGACGGTTGGGGCGCCAGCAGGGCCTGGGCCGACAACGAGCCATCCAGCTCACGGGATAGCTTCACCGTCCCTTTGGACAGCTTCACCTCACCCACCTCGGCCCGGTTCTGCTTCTGATTGAAGCCGGCCCCCTTCACCTCCAGTCGCGACAGGTTCACCCCGTCCTTGTTACCGAATTCAGCCGTCAGGTTCTGCAGGGTTACCGCCACATCATGGGCGTTCAGACCGTCTGCCGCCGTAAACTCGGCAGCGCCGGTCAGCCCCAGGGTACCTTTGACCGGCCTGGTCAGCAACTTTTGCAGATAGGGCCAGCCTCGTTGCAGCTTGATATCGCTTAGTTTAAAGCTGGTGGTGGCTGCCAGGGGGGTGATGATCGCCGTGCCCGAGGCGTTGATCTGCTCACCCCCGTCACCCTTCAGCGCTAACTCGTAGGTGGATTTGGCATCCTTTTCTGTGGAGAGGTTGGCAAGTTTAACCGTAATTTCAGATAATGAGGCCTTAAAGCCGCCTTTGGGTTGGCGATCATAGAAGTGAACCGTACCGTCGGTCAGGGACAGATTAGCCACCTTGAGCTTCAGCGGAGGGGCGTTGTCGGCCTTTTGCTTGTCTGATTGAGCATCCTGTTTTTGGGGTTTGGGGGTCGATTTTTGGGCTGGCAGCAGCCGCTGGAAATTCAGCCTGCCCTGGGGGTCACGGCTGGCATGGACGGTCAGCCCATCCAGGCTGATCCGTTCCAGATCCACCAGACGACTGAACAGCTCTACCGCTTTGGCCTGAACGTCAAAGCGGGCAAACGACACCAGCGGTGTGCCATTTTTTTCCGCCACGCTGATCCCGTCCAGGCGGGTCAGACCGCTAATGGTCAGCTCCGGCTGTTTTGACGCGTGCACCCGGTAGGTTACTGCCAAATGCAGAGTCAGGCTGCCCTTGTCCAGTTTGACCGGCAGACCGGCCGGCAGGTAGGCCAGGTAGAAAGGCAGATCCAGCCGGTCCAGGTTTAGATTGACCGTGGCCTCCATCGCCTTGGCCAAGGGTTTTGCCTTGCCATCAAACCGTAGCGGGGCGCCGTTTACCATTGCCGAGAAGTGAGGGACGGTATACCTTTCCGCCAGGTGAGGGATGTTGCTGATAAAGGGGATTGCCAGCTGCAGGTCCTGCAGCGTGTGTTTTTTACCGCCAGCCACGGCCAGGTCGTCAAACTCAAGATTGCCATTGGTGATGGTGATGTTGTTGATTGAGAAACGGGTGGCGCTTTTCTTTTCGGCTTTGGGTTGTTTTGCCAGATGATCGAGGATATCGGAAAAATTGTAGCGGTTGGCAGCGGTGCGCACCAGCCGGATCCGGGGTGCGCCAAGGGACAGTTCATCAACCACTGCGGCAAAACGGAAGATTGATGCCGTGCTCAGTGAGGCTCGCAGCTGCCCCAGCTCAACAAACGGGGTGGTGCCGTCCGGCTCGAACAGACGGAAACCTTCTACGGTGGCGGTCATGCCAAAGGGGTTGAGCCGCACCTTGGCGATGCTGGCCTTACGGTTCAAGGCCTTGGAGATTCCCTTTTCAGCCTGAACACGCAGGATTCCTGGCAACACCAGCACAATCAGCACAAGGATCAGCACCAACGCTCCGCCACCCCGGATGGCCAGTTTTTTCCCGTGTTGTTGCAGCCAGTTGAGAACAGTTTTACCGTTCATGGCGGTCTCCTTCTGTCCGGTGGTCTGACTGAAACTATACCGTATCCTGCACAAAGTGGAAGCGCTTGATTGAAAATCCTTGTGGCTGGGGTATACTCCAAGCTCTGAAACACAACTTGTCAGGAGGAACACCATGATCAGCCCCAAAATGGCCGACAGTCTCAACAAGCATATGAACCTGGAACTGTTTTCCGCCCACCTGTACCTCTCCATGTCGTCCTGTGCAAACGAACAGGGCCTGAAAGGCGCCGCCAGCTGGTTTCTGGTGCAGTATCAGGAGGAGATGATCCACTTCATGAAGTTCTATCGCTACCTGGTGGACCAGGGGATTAACGTCACCTTTACGGCCGGCAAGGCCGTGCCCAACAGCTACAAAACCCTGTTGGAGATGTTTGAGAAGACCCTGGTGCATGAGCAGCTGATTACCTCCTGCATCAACGAACTGACTGAGCAGGCCGTGAAAGAAAAGGACCATGCCAGCCAGATTTTTCTGCAGTGGTTCGTCACCGAGCAGATTGAGGAAGAGAACAACGACCGCGACATCATCGCCAAGCTCAAGCTGGTGGGCAACAACGGCCAGGGTGTGCTGATGATCGACAGTGAACTGGGGCAGCGGGTGTTTGTACCGGTGCCGGGCGCCACCGTCCCGATCCAGGTGGCCTAAGTGCGTCCGTGAAAATCCGTTTCTGCGAGCATAGCCCCAAAGGTAAAAGCAGGCTGGTGAAGCAACTAGCCGCCGAGTTTCCAGGGCTGGATGTCAAGGTCAAGGGCTGTTGCAAACAGTGCAAGATCTGTCGCAAAACCGCCTTCTGTGTGCTGGATGTGCAACATGTTTTAACAGCTGCAACCTGGGAAGAACTGTACCAAACCATTTGTAAAAACATGGCAATTTATGTCTTCATATATTTAAATTGTTGAATATAAATAAATATTTGCTTGCATTAATCGTTTGCTTTGGTGTATTAGAACCACGCTTACGCAATACCAATCAAGCGTTGTATACCGTAACCGTCCAAGAACACGGATGAGTTGGGGTGAAACAAATCTGATTCATGTTGTAGCACCATATTCCAAGCAGCACATTTTCCATGGAAAAGGAGAGAGATGCATGCGTAAAGCAAACAAGTTGATGCTGGCTGCCGTACTGGCTGTAGCACTGCCCACCGGCGCACTGGCCGCCGAGGCTGACCTGCAGGTCAAGATCGACAAGCTGTCCCAACAGATGGAGGACCTGAAGGGCCAGGTTCAGAAGATCGAGGATAAGTCCCTCGGTAAATGGCTGACCATTGGCGGCAGCTACCAGTTCCGCATGGACAGTCTGCATGGCAAAACCGCTGCGTATACTGACGCAATGGGTACCTTTACCAATGTGGCGAATTATTATGCTGGTGCTTATGGGTTTGCCGGTTACATGCAAGCCATGGGTATGCAGGATACCCTGATGTCAACGACAAAATATTCTGCAGCAGTGCCTACCGCAGCCTATTTTAACTCAGTAATTGGTCCGCTTGTTATGGGCGGGACTGTAGCTGCTGATTACAAAGCCTCATACAAGCCAAAGAATGAGACCCTCTACACCAACAAGTTCGCCCTGGACCTGAAGGCCAAGGCTACCCAGGATGTGACCGTCAACGTCAAGCTGGGCATGTACAAGGTGTTCGGTTCCCAGGATGATAACGCTGTGACCGGCAACGCCTTCTTTGCCGATCGCACCGGCGTCTTCGACGGCACCTTGGGCCATGTGCCTTCCAGCAGCTACCTGAACGTTGACCGCGCCTATGCCACCTGGAGCAACATCCTGGATCAGCCGATCTGGTTGTCGATTGGCCGTCGCCCCTCCACTGATGGCGCCCCCGGCAACCTGAAGTCCAACAACGAGCGTCCCGGTAACGGCGGCACCCCGGCCCTGCTGGTCAACTATGCCTTTGACGGCATGACCCTGGGCTATGCCCCGGACATCGACATGCTGCCCGGCTTCTACACCAAGATTTGCTACGGCCGCGGTTTTGACTCCGGTTTCCGGGGCACTGTCACCAACAGCCTCAAAGACACCGACATGCTGGGTATCGCCGTCATCCCGGTGGATACCGATCCTCTGCGGATCTGGATGCAGTGGAACCGTGGCATGAACATCTTTGACTTCCCGGTCATGCAGGACACCGCCTTTGGTAATACCGCTCCTTCGGTGAACCTGGGTTCCATCGACTGGTACGGCCTGGGCGCCATGTCAACCCTCAAGAAGGTCGGCCCCGGCGATCTGAACTTCTTCCTGGACGGTGGTATCAGCGTGACCCACCCCAACCAGAATGTGTCTGGTCAGGCCATGTTCCAAGGCCTGATGACCGGCTCACCGCTTAGCCCCGAGGCTCCTGAGAGCAAGACCGGTTATGCCGTATATGCTGGTGTACGCTATGACCTGCCCAGCCGTACCAAACTTGGGTTTGAGTATAACTACGGTACCAAGAACTGGATCACCTTCTCCCCTGCTGCTGACGATATGTGGACCAGCAAGGTCGGTACCCGTGGTCATGTGTTCGAGCCGTACGTCATCCAGGAGCTGAACCTGAAGCCGGTCTCCTCCTATTTTGCCAAGGCCTTCTTCAAGTTGGGTTATCAGTACTATGACTTCAACTACACCGGCAGCAACAACTGGGTTGGCGCTCCGGTCAAGATTTCTAACCTTGACACATTTACTGCGAATGGTGGTATGTTGCTGCAAGCTCCGGTTAAGACCGCTCATGACATCTATGGTACCTTCGAAGTACACTTCTAGGACGTAACAGGCAGTTCCTTCTGTGTGGTAGGGCGGGTCGTTAAGACCCGCCCTTTTTTTATTTGAGAAGATTGGCGTATAGTTTTCGACTGATATCAACAAACGGGGTAATTCGATGAAGAAGCTGTTGTTGGTCGATGATGATACGAAACTCTGCTCTATGCTTTCGGAATATCTGACAGCCGAAGGATTTTCAGTTGAAACGGTACATGACGGACGAGAGGGCGTTGCGAAGGCGTGCAGTGGAGATTACGATTTAGTTGTGCTCGACGTCATGTTGCCAGGGGAGAACGGCTTTGAGGTGTTACGGCATATTCGTACCAAAGTGGACACACCTGCTATCATGTTGACTGCCCGTGGCGAAGATGTTGATAAAATCGCCTCTTCCGCAGAATCTGTGGGTAGAGGGTAGTAAAAAATAAGGCTCTTCAGCAGAATCTGTGGATAGCTTCAGTTGCCAACTGTTTGATACAAGGCGATTTTCATCACTTCAAAGTTTCTGACACGCCAGACACTGTTTCATCATCTGTTCTTGAGCAACACACGCCACCCGATGGCAACTGGTGGCTGTCTGGCAATGGATTGATTGTGTGAGGTGAATATGAACGGTTTCCGTTGTGGGTACGTGTTGCTTTAGATGCAGCTCTGGTGCCCGGTTCATTGGTAAAGCTGCTGGTAAGCGGCGCAGCTGGATATAATCATGAACCTCGGGGCTGAGAATTATAGTACGTGTTTCTCAAATAGCGAAAGGCCCTGGTTCCCACGCCAGGGCCTTTCCGTATTTCATGGCGGAAATACGTTTTGTTAAGCCTTTTCAGGTACCGCCTTTTTCACTGGACCGTTGCGACGGATGGCGGCGGCAAACTCCATCCAGAAGACGAGGTAGATCGAAATCATCAGCGAGAGACCGATGTTCTGGTTCTCGGCGCCCAGCGCCTTGGCAAGGATGGGGGAAGCGAAACCGGCGCCCAGTGTTCCGGTGACCCGCTCCAGCAGATAGAAAAGTGGCAGGGTCAGCAGGGTGCCGACGATCATGATCGAGATGCCGGGCAGTCGTTTCACCCAGTATTTTGGGGAGAAGCCGTACATCCGCATAAAGATCACCACCCAGATGATCCAGACCGAATAGTCAACAGCGGCATCGGGCAGGGCCAGCTTGTTTTTTACCAGGGCCACTTCAAGGATGGTAACACCGGCCAGCAGGGTGAACATCCAGTTGAATTTTTCGGAAGCCTGGGTCTGCCAGTTGCGGCTGTCAGGTGCCGGGGCCTCATTGTAGGAGTGGTTATGGGTACCCAGGGCCGAAAAAAGGATGGCGAACCAGATGCCGGCATTATGGAACAGCAGCGAAGAATGGTTGCCGGCCACATTGGCGATTCGTGACATCGGGTCCCGGATGAAGTCGGCTGCGATCCGCATCAGGAAGAGGTTCACCACCACCGAGCAGGCAATAATCACGGCGATGGTAAAGATTCGGCGTGGCAAGAGGTAGGGGTCCACCCGATCCGGAAAACCGAGGATGAAGGCAAACCAGATCAGGTACATGATCAGCGGGATGCCGAAGGTGATGCCATAGACCGAATTGCCGGCAAAATCACCGCTCTGGGCGTAGATGATCATGTTATTGCTGGGGTCGTCGTCGGTGTTGACTGCGGTAACGACATCCTTGGGCACATTTTTCAGATGGGGCAGCAGGCCCATGGCGTACCAGCCATGGTCGCCCTGAGAGGTTTGGACGACCCAGTAGTCGCTGCCCATCATTTCGTCAAGGCCTTGGAACAGGCGCATGCTGAACGCTGCGCAGAGGATACAGACCACCAGCAACAGGGCGGCGTGAGAGAGTTTCATCGGCATGGCAGTTCTCCTAGTCTTTGTGGGTAGTCCAGAACATCGAGACCGCATTGGCGGCAAACAGGCCATACAGCCACATCGTGTTCCAGGCCGGGCCGGACCAGTGACTGCCGTGACCACCACCGATCACGCCTGCTGCTACAATGATCCCCACCATGGCGGTGAACGAAACCATGGCAACTGCGCGCAGGATAGAGCTGTTCCGCCAGGTATGGCGCTCAAGCTCTTCAATCCGTTGCATCAATTCAAGCTCTCTCTGGGTCATGTTTTTTCTCCTTTACGCTCATAATAGCGATAAACAGGGCGGTTGCCGCGAAGGCTCCCCCTAGTAGTGCGGGATGCATGCTGGTAGTCAGGTGATAGAGCATCATTATTCTCCTCAGGCGGCAGCCGCCACCGTGTGCAAGGGCACGCGGTCAGACAACTCAAGGTATTTGACGCACTCGGTAAATTGCTTGCTGCAATAGCGGATGATCATGTTGACGTCGTGGGGCGAGATATAGCCACAGCCCACATCACAGTAATCATCGTTTAAGCCGTAGTATGGGCAGATCGGTCGGTTTTGCATGAGGAACTACTTAGCAACTGGTGTGCCAGAGTTGAAAACGCAAGATATTGATTGCTTTAACTCATAACCTGTTGATTTTTTGGTTGAATACCGGTTGGTGGCGGTTATTTGTTTATTTGCAAATATGCAAAACTCGGCAATCTGGTTTTGTTGAATTGCATTTTTGCAAATGAGATGACCGGCCTTCATGTTTTTTCGGGGAATGTACAAGCGGATGTTTTGGGGATAAATGCCGCAAATGCCTAGAAGCGCCCGCAGACAGGGCGCTTCTAGGGTACGGCTGACTGCTTTGATGAGGCTAGCGCACTGAAAGCGAACCCTCTTCCAGTTCGACCTTGAGAGTACCGCCATCTCCCACCTGCCCGGAAATGATGGCCCGGGCCACACGGGTTTCCAATTCGCGCTGCAGGTAGCGCTTCAAGGGGCGGGCACCGTAGACCGGATCATACCCGGCCCGGGCGATATGTTTAAGCGCCTCGTCGCTGATCTCCAGGGTGATCCGGCGTTCCTTCAGCCGTTCCACCAACTGTTGTGCCAGCAGTCCGGCGATCCGGGTCACCTCGTCCAGGTGCAGCGGTTTGAACAGCACGATGTCATCCACCCGGTTGAGGAATTCGGGCCTGAAGGCGTTTTTCAGCTCATTCATCACGGCAATCCGGGCGCTCTCGCGGATATCGCCATCCGGGGTGATACCTTCCAGCAGATATGGAGCTCCTATGTTGGAAGTCATGATGATCACGGTATTTTTAAAACTGACCGTGCGACCATGACTGTCAGTGACCCGGCCATCATCCAGGATCTGCAGCAGGATGTTAAAGACATCCGGATGGGCCTTTTCGATCTCGTCGAACAGCAGCACACAGTAAGGCTTGCGCCGCACCGCCTCGGTCAGTTGTCCTCCCTCTTCGTAGCCAACATAGCCGGGAGGGGCACCGATCAGTCGCGATACCGCAAACTTCTCCATATATTCCGACATGTCGATCCGCACCATGTTCTCTTCCGAGTCGAACAGCGATTCGGCCAGGGTGCGGGCCAGTTCGGTCTTACCTACCCCGGTGGGCCCCAGGAAGATGAACGAGCCGATCGGACGTTTGGGGTCCTTAATGCCAGCGCGGGCTCGCAGCACCGCATCGGCCACCAACTGTACAGCCTCATCCTGACCCACCACCCGTTGGTGGAGAATTTCGTCCAGTTTGAGCAGTTTGTCCCGTTCGGTCTCCACCAACCGCGTGACCGGAATGCCGGTCCAACGGGCCACGATCTCGGCAATCTCGTCTTCGGTCACCTCTTCACGCAGCAGTTTCTGGCCTCCCTGTTTGGTGTTAAGCGCCGCCTCTTCATTCTTGAGGGCCGTTTCCAGGCCGGGCAGTTCCGAGTATTTCAGCTTGGAAGCCTGTTCCAGGTTGTAGGAACGTTCGGCCTGCTCAATCTCGCGGCGGGTCTTTTCAATCTGTTCCCGCAGACCCTGCACCCGTTGGATGGCCACCTTTTCGGCGTCATACTGGGCCCGCATGCTGGCAGCCTTTTCCTTCTCCTCGGCCAGCTCCTTGCGCAGGTTTTCCAGCCGCTCACGGCTGGCCGGGTCCTTCTCTTTTTTGAGGGCCTGCTCCTCGATCTCCAGCTGCATCACCCGGCGCGAGATGGTGTCCAGCTCTGAGGGCAGCGAATCGATCTCGGTGCGCAGCATGGCGCAGGCTTCATCCACCAGGTCGATGGCCTTGTCCGGCAGGAACCGTTCGGTGATGTAACGGTGGGAGAGGGCGGAGGCCGCCACCAGGGCGTTGTCCTGAATCTTGACCCCGTGGTGCACCTCAAAGCGTTCCTTCAAGCCCCGCAGGATCGAGACGGTATCCTCCACCGTGGGCTGTTCCACCAGCACCGGCTGGAAGCGTCGCTCCAGGGCGGCATCCTTTTCGATGTTCTGGCGGTACTCATCCAGGGTGGTGGCGCCGATGCAGTGCAACTCACCGCGGGCCAGCATCGGTTTGAGCATGTTGCCGGCATCCATGGCCCCTTCGGCCTTGCCGGCCCCCACAATGGTATGCAGCTCATCAATGAACAGAATGATCCGCCCTTCGGCCTGTTTGACCTCGTTCAACACCGCCTTGAGCCGTTCTTCAAATTCGCCGCGGTATTTGGCCCCGGCGATCAGCGAGCCCATGTCCAGGGCAAAAATGGTTTTGTTCTTCAATCCTTCCGGTACGTCGCCTTTGACGATCCGCTGGGCCAATCCTTCCACCACGGCGGTCTTGCCCACACCTGGCTCACCGATCAGCACCGGGTTGTTCTTGGTTTTGCGGGACAGGATCCGGATCACCCGGCGAATCTCCTCATCACGGCCGATCACCGGGTCCAGCTTGTCGGTGCGGGCCATCTTGACCAGATCGCGGCCGTACTTCTCCAACGCTTCGTAGGTCTCCTCCGGGTTGGCCGAGGTCACCCGCTGGTTGCCCCGCACCTCGCTTAGAGCAGTCAGCAGGCGTTCCTGGGTGACCTGGTGCTGCTTCAAGAGCTTACCGGCGCCGCTGCCATCGCCTTCGGCAATCAGGGCCATCAGCAGGTGTTCCACCGAGACATACTCATCCTTCAGCCGTTTGGCTTCTGCTTCGGCGGCCACCAGCAGTCGTGAAAACCGTTGCGAGACATGAATCTTGCCTGGTTCGGCACCGGGACCGGAGACACGGGGTCGGCGATCCAATTCTGCTTCGGCGGCTTTCCGTAACGCGCTCAGGTCTACATCCATTTTGGCCAGGATACGCGGCACTAGTCCACCATCCTGGTCCAGCAGGGCCCACAACAGGTGCTCACCATCCACCTCCACATGGCCGTAGCTGGTGGCCTTGGCCTGGGCTGCGCCCAGGGCTTCCTGAGATTTTTGGGTGAGTTGGTTGATATCCATAGGGTGTTCCTTTCATTGCTGTATCCGGCTGCTACCTAATCAGTAAGCACGACCTCCCGGTAAGTCAAGGCGCGCCGATGGTACGTCTGGCAAAAACCTTGCGGGTTTCGTCCGCACCAAGCAGCAACAGTCCAAAGGGGATCAGTAACAGCCAGATCTGCAGATCTATCGGCGCACACCCGAACAGGGCGTTGCCGGCCGGGGTATAGATGATCAGGGCTGCCAGTGCCAGTTCGATGGCGATGCCGGCCAGCACCAACCGGTTGGAAAAGAACCCCAGCGTGAAGATCGAAAGGTTGGGAGAACGGCAGGTGAAGACATTGGCCAGTTGGGTCACGATGATGCCGGCCAGACAGGCGGTGGTGGCCTGCAGATAGAACGGTGTGGCGGGGGGGACCGGTTGCGGCCAGTGCCAGCCGGCGTTGTACATGACGTAGAAGTAGGCGGCCATACCGGCCAGCGCCTCGAACATCCCCAGAAAAAGGTAGGCCCTGAGCAGCACGCCACTGGTGAGCAGCCGTTCGGACTTTGGCCGGGGCGGACGTTGCATGATGTCGGGGGTGGGCCGTTCCGAACCGAGGGCCAGGGCCGGGAACAGGTCGGTGCCGAGGTCGATGGCCAATATCTGCATGATGGTCAGCGGCAAGGGAATATTGAAGATGATGTAGCCGACATAGGGAACCAGTTCCGGGATGTTGGAGGCCAGGATATAGGTGCTGAAACTGCGGATGTTTTCAAAGACGCTGCGGCCCTCTTCGATGGCATGCACGATGGAGGCGAAGTTGTCGTCCAACAGCACGATATCGGCCGCCTCGCGGGCTACACTGGTGCCGGACATACCCATGGCGATGCCGACATGGGCCTTTTTAAGGGCCGGTGCGTCGTTGACGCCGTCGCCGGTGACCGCCACCCGGTGCCCCTGTTCGATCAGCAGGCTGACCACCTGCATCTTGTTCTGGGGGGACATCCGGGCAAAGATCAGATTGTCTTTTTGCAGTTCCTCCCGCAGCTGTTCGTCCGGCATGCTGGCGATCTGTCTGCCTTCAATGATCAGCGGGTCGCCGCTTAAGAGACCGATCTGCCGTGCTATGGCAGCTGCCGTCAGCCCGGCATCGCCGGTAATCATGATCACCCGGATGCCTGCACTGCGGCAGTTTGCCAGGGCCAGCGGCACTTCCTTGCGGGGCGGGTCTTCCAGTCCCATGAAACCGGCAAAGGTCAGGCCTTCTTCCGGCAGCTCCCCTTCGGGCGCAACCTCCAGTTCCCGATAGGCCAGGGCGATGACGCGCAGCCCTTCGGCGGCCATGCTGCGGTTCTGTCCGGCCAGCGCCTCCGCCGTGGCAGGGTCTAGCGGTTTATTCGCGCCATCCTGCTGGAATGCAGTGCAGAGTGGCAGCACGCTTTCACCGGCTCCCTTGACCAGTACCAGGAGTTGCCCATTTACCCGATGGAGGGTGGCCATCCGCTTGCGCTCGGTATCAAAAGGGGCCTCGGCCAGGCGTTCCGCCTGAACGGAAATCCGCTCCTTGGCGTAGCGGTAGAGTGCCGTTTCAGTCGGGTCACCCGTCATACCGTCTGTCGTCTCGGTGACGTTGGAACAGAGCAGTGCCACGGTGCAGGCCATAGTGCCGTCATTCGGCCCCTGGAATTTCTTTACGGTCATCAGGTTCTGGGTGAGGGTGCCGGTTTTGTCGGTGCAGATCAGATCCACGGATCCCAGCGCCTCAACAGCGTTCAGGCTTTTGACCAGCGCGTTGCGGCGTGCCATCCGCTGGCTGCCCATGGCCAGCGACAGGGTGACCGTGGGCAGCAGGCCTTCGGGAACCAGAGCGATGATTATGCCGATTGCAAACAGGAAGTTGGCCCAGAAGCTCCGTCCCACCAGACCGCCCAACGCAAAGAAAACCGCGCCGCTGGCAACGGCTATGGCGGCGACAATCCGGGTCACCCGGGTGATCTCAACCTGGAAGGGGCTGATCTCTTCCACCACCTTGCCGGTAATGTGGGCTATCTTGCCGAATTCGGTCGCCATGCCGGTGGCGTAGGCCACCACACTGCCACTGCCGCTAACCACCAGTGTTCCGGCAAAGATCAGGTTGCGGCTTTCCAACACCTCTTCATCGCATGCTGCAGCGGTGAGCAGACGTGAGTCAGACTCGCCGGTCAAGGGGGCATTGTTGACCGTCAGACGGTTCGAGAGCACGACCCGCGCATCGGCCGGCACCTTGTCACCTTCGCGGAGCGAGATCACGTCGCCCGGCACGACCTCCCGCGCATCGATATCCTGTTCCAGACTGTTTCTGATCACCGAAACCTTGAATGGCAGCAGTTTGCGCAGCTCTTCAATCGCTTTTTCGGTCCGGTACTCTTGGGTAAAGGTGAACAGCGCGTTGATGACAATGACTACCAGGATGGCGATGCCGAGCCGCTGTAGACCTTCGCCGGGATGCAGATACTCCGAAAAAAAACAGAGTGCAGCCGCACACCAGAGCAGCAGTGCCAGAAAATGGGTAAATTGCGCCAGCAGACGGGATGCCAGTGACCGGGCCCGCACCTCGTGCAGCTCGTTGGGGCCGTATTCTGCCAGCCGGCGGGTCGCCTCGTCGGTGGTCAGGCCCTGGGGCCTGCTTAACAGGCTGGCGAAAACTTGATCATGGTGGAGGGTCTGGATCTTCATGGCATGTTGGCAACAGCCCGGAAGAGCATCGCATTGCAGGGTGGGCGGTGCATGACATCACCGGACGGGTTGCCGAAAAACAGGCGTCGCAGTGGGCTGCGCTCGCTGGCGCCCAGTACGATCAGATCGTTGTGGTGACTGATCGCCTCCAGGGCGATCGCCTTGGCAGTCGGGCCGGTGCCGGTACGCTCCAGCACCGGCAGATGCTGTTGCTTCAACGCAGTATATACCTTGCCAAGGTCTGTGGGCACTTTTTGCCCCCGGTCGTTGTGTCGATGGAACAGGGTTATCTGGGCATGGAAACTTTGCGCCAGCAGGGCGAGAAACGATACGCGCCGGGTCAGGTCAGGTATACCGCTGGCCAGCGGTACCAGGATGTGCTGCGGGTGAGGCTTGCCCATATGCATGATCCGCATGATGGCAAGATCGGCCTTGATACTGCGTAGCAGCTGATGAACGTTCTGCCGTTGCAGGGGCGCGCCGTATTGTTCGTTTGGCAGCAAGGGGTAAAAGACCAGGTCGCCATTTTCCGCCAAGACACGTTTGGGTAGCAGTCGAGTGAGCAGACCAACCTCGGTGATGCGTGTAACCGCAATGTCATGGTCAAGGGCGACCGCAAAGAGGTGGTCCAGATGACGCTCGGTGTGATGCAGGATGGTTTCGCCGGTGCCCTGGGGATGGGCGGCGTAGAGCACCAGACGAGCCTTGGTGGTCGTTGCCAGGGCGATCGCATAACTGGCCGTGACCGTGGATCCGCTGTGTTCGTTGATGACCGATACTATCGTGCGGTACGTCATGGCTTGACGGGTGTTGCGATACCTGACAGCGGTGTCGGACAGCACCATCCTTTCACAATGGGATACTTACAGCAATAGTATATCAGAGAACCGTGAATTGCCCAGCCGAGATGCAATGCCCAGAAAGACGAACAGGAGCGGTGGGACCGCTGCTGTTCGTTACAGGGTTGTTATTGTCTGGTGCGTAAGTGGTTAGTCTGAAGGTTAACCTGCCACCACCCGGTTGCGCCCGGTCTCTTTGGCGTGATACAGGGCCACATCGGCACGGGAGATGACTTTTTCCATCGATTCATCCTTGCTGTGCTGGGCAATGCCTATACTGATGGTAATGGTGAGATCCTGGGTCTGGTCTTCAGCGCTGAAGCTGGTTGTCGCAATCGTGGCACGTAACCGCTCAGCCAGTCTGAAGGCCTGCTCCATGTCCGTTTCAGGGGCCACCACCAGAAACTCTTCACCGCCATAGCGGCAGGCAATATCATAATCCCGCAGGGTGGCCATCAACTTGACCGCCAGTTGTTTGAGGACCATGTCGCCCGCATTGTGGCCATAGCTGTCATTCAGTTGTTTGAAATGGTCGATGTCAAACAGGATGAATGACAGCGGTTGACCGGTTCGTGCGGTGCGTTCCATCTCCTCATGAATCCGCCGGTATGTCTCGCGGCGGTTTAACAGGCTGGTCAGGAAATCACGGCTGGCCATCTCCTGCAACTGCTGTTCGGCCCGGTTCAGGTCGCCGATAAACACCCGCGAGACGTAGCGGATGATGCCGTAGATCAAGCCGACGATTGCCAGGGCGATCAGGATGATGTAGTAGCGGTTTTCGTTGATCTGCGCCAGCATCTCGGTAGCAGGGATGCTGACACTGATGCCACCGCGGATGTCGCCCTCTCTGTAACCCTGCTGGGCGTGGCACTTCAGGCAGACCTTCTGGGTGATCAGCGGCGCCATATAGCGGAAAAAGGTCTGATCCCCTTCCTTTTCAAAGGAGAAGAATTCTTTGTGGCCTGCGGTGAACGCCTGCAGTGCTGACGTTTCGAATTGATCGGGCCGGTTGGACGGGTTCAGTGGCGTCTGACTGGTGATGCGAAACCTTAAAACACCCTTGGTGGCTGCCAGCTCTGACAGTTCACGGGTCATCAGGGCCGGATTTTTCAGGGTGTAGGCCACGCCGTCCTGATCATGGATCACCACCTTCAGGCCGGGGATCTTCAGCAGGTAGGGATTGATCACGTTGTCCGGCGTCACCTTGACATAGACGCCACCGTGCTTGGCCGCCCACTCGCGGGTGATGACTACCTCTTCGAAAAAGGCCTGCCCTTGCTTGAGCAGCTGGCCCTTGATCAAGGCGTTGGAACGGTAGCTGAAGCCCCAGAAGACCGAGAGCAGGATCAGGGCGATCACCAGAAAGATGCCGGTCAGGTACTTTCTGACAAAGTCAGAACTCTTTGGTGTTTTGACAGCTACATTGATCGGTTCAGGGTGCACGGCTTTTTCCAGTCACAGGATAATGGCAATGGTTAGATGGTCGCTTTCAGTTCTTCAATCAGACCACCCAAAAAGTTGTAGCCCTTCTGCCAGAAACCGGAGCTTTCAATGTCGATGCCGGCCAGTTGCGCCGTGTTGGCCGGTGACAGGGCGCCGCCTGACTCCAGCAGGGCACGGTAGCCCGGCTTGAACGCGTCGCCGGTTTCGCAATACTGTTGATACAGCGCCAGCACCAGCAGTTCGGCAAAGGTGTAGGAGTAACAGTAGAAACGGCTGTGAATGAAGTGGCTGATGTAGGACCAGCCCCAGCTGTAGGCCGGGATCATCTCCACCGCGTCACCGAACAGCTTGCCGTTTTCCTCCAGCCAGATCTGGCTGATCCGGTCGTTGGACAACAGGCCGTTCTGCCGTTCGGTGTGCAGCCGCAGCTCAAAGCGGGTCAGCACGGTCTGGCGGAAGGTGGTGGCGATGATGTCTTCAATCTTGGCGCATAAGAGTGATTTGCGGACTTCCGTATCCCGTTCCTTGTCCAGCAGCATGCGGGTCAGCAGCATTTCACCGAATACCGAGGCGGTCTCGGCCAGCGGCAGCGGGGCGTGGTAGTTCAAGCTGTTTTGTTTCTGGGATAAGACAAAGTGCAGGCCATGGCCCGTTTCGTGAGCGATGGTGGCGATGTCCCGCAGGTTGTTGGTAAAGTTGAGCAGCAGGAAGGGCGGGTCAACCGGCGAGATGCCCATGGCAAACGCGCCGCCCGACTTGCCGGGCCGGGGCAGCACATCCACCCGCCGCTCGTCGAAGAAGGCCTGTACAATGGCGCCAAATTGCGGGTCAAATTCCCGGTAGGCCGTCACGGTCAGGTCGCGGGCCTCATCAAAACCGTATTTTTTCTGTACTTCGGCCACGGGGGCATAGACATCGCAGTTGCGCAGTTTTTCCACTCCCAGCAGCTTGGCCTTCAGGCGGAAGTAGTCCTGTGCCAGGCCGTAGTTGGCCTCGGTGGTCTGCATGAGGTGTTCCACCGCCTCATCGGACAGCTCATTGCCGATGTTGGTGGGCTGGATGGGTGAACCGTAGCCCCGCAGTTCCATCTCCTGTCCATGATCCAGGGCCATGGTGTTGAATACGGTGCCAAAAACCAGGGCATTGCCCGATTCGGCATGTTTTTCCAGGAAGCAGGTCTGGGCATTGAAGCGCACCTCCGGCGAGGGGTGGTGCAGCAAGGACAGCAGCTCCTCGCCGGTGAACTGCTTCAGTTCCCCCTCAAACTCCATCTGATACTTGAGTGAGGCAGACAGCTCGTCGAACAGCTTGGTAAAGGCCCGGCTGCCGGTCAGATCCTTGCGGGTCAGCAGACGTTCCTCATTTTCCTGCAGGGTATAGGGCTTGAATTTGCGGATACCCTCCAGGAAATGGACGTAGACCGCAGCACCGGGCAGGGTGCAGAGCTGACTGAAGTGTTCGTCCGGCAGGTGCATCAGCTCCAGATCAAAGAACAACAGGGTCTGGGAGAGGCGGCTGCCCAGCTCGGAACAGCGTTGTGAGAGTGCCCGGTGGAGCTCGTTGGCGGAGTCGGCCGCAAACAGCAGGTGGGCATAGCAAAACGGCTTGGCCATGCGGGTCTGCATCGCTTCATACTCCTGAATGGCCTGCAGGATGGCCGGGGCGTCCAGGCTGGCAAGTTTCTCGAAATAGGTGGCGCGGAAGTCGTTGGCCAACTGTTCAAATGAGGACAGATCGGCTTCCAGTTCAGGTGAGTCCGGGGCGGGGTAGAGCAGGGCGGTGTTCCAGGACAGATCAATGGTGGTCATAAAAAATGGCAGCTCCTTGTGTGATGAGAGAGCTGCCATCTTTCAGTGATTTAACGGCATTTGTCAAGGCTGCTGCGTGAGAACGCAACGGGGTGACGACAGTAGCCGCCACCCCGCTGTGCGGTTGTTGCATACTCTGCTATTTTTGTGGTCCGTAGGGGTCTTTCAGCTCCTGCTCGGTTTTGAACATCAGCTTCTTGGCACCACGGTTGTTGAGGTACTTGTGCAGCTCCAGGTCAACCTTGACCGGTACGTCAACTCCGGCCTTGGTCAGGGCCTGACGCAGCAGGGCCTCGGCTTTGCCGGCATGCATGGTGGCATCGCCCAGGATTCGCAGGGCCTCGGTGGGGTTGTGGAAGCCGACCGAGTTCTCCGCACCAAAAAACAGGTTGCGGTAGAAGCCTTCCTCATAGTGGTCCTTGGCCAGATCGTAGAGCTTCTGGTCGATCTGCTTGCCGGCGGCTTGCTGTTTGTGGGTCAGTTCGAACAGCTTGGCCACGGTAGCCAGGGCATAGCCGGAGCGGATAAATTGAGAAGCGGCCCGGTCTTGGATGGTGATCACCTGCTGCTTCAGCCATTCCGGTGATTCGCTGTGGCACTGCTGGCAGGCCTTGAAGTCGTTTTTGAGCGGGCTCATGATGCGGTGATCGGAGATCTTCTTGCTGCCCACCTTGGTGTAGGGCATGTGACAGTCGGCACAGGAGACGCCGGCCATCCAGTGTACGCTCTGGTTGGAGTACATCTCGAATTCAGGGTGACGGATAAAGGCCAGCTTAAAGCCGGTTACCGCCTGGGTCCACTCGCCGTAAGACTTGTCGCTGCGGATTTTCTTGATGATGTTTTCAATCGGGATATTGCCCATCTTGCTGCCGTCCCAGGGGAAGAATACATCCTTCGACTTCATTTCGTCAGTTTTCTGTACCACATACGTGACGTGGCACTGGGCACAGACCAGACTACGCTTGTCCTGATTGGTCAGTTTGGTCTGGTCGACCCCCATTTTGTTGAGTGCCTTTACCAAGGTGAACCCGCGGGAGAGCTTCAGGCCCATGTCTTTGTTGTTGTGGCAGTCGATGCAGGTTACACCCAGTTCCTGGTGTTCTTTGGGAATGAGGCTCTTAACCTCGTTATACGGTTTTGAGAAGTAATCAAAACCATGTTTTTCAGCCAGCTGCGGGGCATAGGGGGTTTTGCAGGTCAGGCAGGCCCCACCAGCCTTCACTCGGGATTGATCAACCTCTATCTGATCCTTCATCATATAGACGTGGCCGCGTGGCTCGTTGTACTCGATACCGAACCCCCAACCGTTGAACAGCAAGGCGTTGAAGGGGTATTCAGACAACTTGTCGTAGACCTTGCCGCCATCGTTACCTTTCTTGTACTTGCTCTTGCCTTCCGGTGTCGGTTTGGCAGTGGCCTTCCAGGCTTCATACTCTTCGGGGTAGTTTTTGCCCCACACCGCCGGGTCGATGGTGCCATCGGGAATTTCGGCGATCTTGGCCTGTTCGGCCTTGGGAGGTGCACAGGCGGTGACCAGAATCCCACACAGGGCCGCGGTCAGCAGGGTTACCAACAGCTTCGTTTTCATGTTTTTTCCTCCTGGGTGCTGTGTGCTAAATCGGTTTGGTTGCTATGGCACCGGTTCCGGTGTGGGTGACGCGACGGTGGCAGCTCCAGCAGTTGCGTGAGGTGTCCATCTGCGATACCAGCGTGCTGTGGCAGCGGACACAGTTGGCCTTGAGTACCTTGGCGCCGTGCTCTGAAATCTTGATCGGGTCGGCGATCTTGCCAGAATTGAAGACGATCACGTCTTTCATGCCGTCGATTGATTTCCAGACGTAGTGTGAGACCAGATTGTCGTTAGGCAGGTGGCAGTCCACGCATTTGAAGCGACGATGGGCACCGGCGTGTAGGTAGGCGGTGTGCTGAGTCTCCATGACGTGACAACTGGCACAGAATGCGGGCGATTCCGACATGGCGATCAGGTGCGGTGGTCCCAGCACCAGGTACAGCCCCAAGAGTGCGGCGCAGATTACTGCTATCACTGCGATCTGAAGCTGCGTATTACGAATGAAAATGCCCATCCCTTCACCACCTTTCAGCGTGAAATCAGTCTGATTTGATCTGCTGTCCGTGATTTGTATCTTCTCGTATACACAACTATTTGTGCCATACATTTGACCCAAGTCAATTCTTCGTAATTTTATGGGTGAATTCTGCGGCATGGATGATGAATGGATTTGACGGCTGCGATGAAATTCGCGTAGTAATGTGAATATGAAATCACATGCAGCGGTGGGGAAAAAAGCGACTCAGGTCAGGCAGGTGGAGATCGTGCAGGCGGCTCTGGGGGTCATCGGACGCCTGGGGGTCAGCGGCCTTACTATTCATGGCGTGGCCAAGGCTGCCGGCATGAGTGAGGCCAATATCTATCGGCATTTTCGCAACAAACAGGAGATTGTCAGTGCCGTGGTGACCTTTATCGGTTGCCAGGTCACCAGCCGGGCTGCCGTGCTGGCCGCTTCCAGCGGTCCACCTTTGGAAAAGCTGGAGCAGGTCGTGTTGGGACATGCCGCCCTGATAGCCCAAAATCCGGGCATACCGCGCCTGTTGTTTTCCGATGGCGGCATCGCCACCGGCGGCAGGATTGCAGAGATTATGAACAGCAGGGTCGAAAGTTTTCAGGCGATCCTGACCGGCCTGGTGGAGGCGGCCTGTCTGGAAGGGGCTGTACATAACGGCATTGCACCACGGGAGACAGCATTGACCATTATGGCGATGGTTCAGTTCTGTGTGCTGCGCTGGGTGGCCCGTCAGTCGGAGGTGGATCTGATCGCTGATGTCAGGGCACTGTGGCGTAACTTAAGGGCATTGCTGGTCGATTGAAACGAGAGGTGTAATGTGAATTTTAATTTACAAAAGGTGACGTTATGAAGCTGTCAGTTCTACAACGTCGCAGCCTGGTGCTGTTGATTCTGGTTGTGCCGTTGCTGGTGCTGTTCGTATATGTGGCACTGCGGTCGGGGCCGCTGGCGCCGGTGGCGGTAACCGTCATCACGGCGCAAGCTCGTGAGATCAGTCCGGCCTTGTTTGGCGTTGGTACAGTCGAGGCTCGTTACAGCTATCGGATTGGCTCCACCTCTGCCGGTCGGGTCAAATGGCTCGAGGTACAGGTTGGCGATCGGGTAAAGCAAGGACATCCTCTGGTTCGGCACCATCCAGGTCAGGCGGTTTGCCGGACAAGGCTTTTGCGATCAGTGATCTTGATATGCATCACCAGCCATTCCAGTAAAAAAACGGTGATTTCAAGCTGTGCCGGTAAGGTTTCTTTGCTGCAGGAATGGCGCATCTCAAGAACCTTTGAGCGGAAGGTTGCATGATCTTGCTGGTGCGCAGCCAGGTCAGGATAGTTCTGTTGCCGCATCAGTTGTTCTTCTACCGCAAAGTGGTAGTCGGCATAGTCGGCCAATTCTGTAAGCGTCGCATCGATCGTGCCTGGCTGCACACCCTGGACAAATGAGTCGTGAGCCTTGTTTAAAAGGTTGACAAGCTGCTGGTGATGGGCGTCAATCTGATCAAATCCCAGTATAAGCTCTTTATTCCACTCGATGAGAGGCATAGGGCATCCTTTGTGCTGTAGTGGCAGCGGGTGACCGTGGTTATAGCTATGTATGGCCAAGATAGCACACCGCTGTGTGCAGTGGCAGTAGCAATCTTGATCAGCTGCAATCCGCCAGCCTTTTTTTCAAATCCTGCTCTTTCAGCCAGCGCTCGGTCACATCCCGCATGATCGAGGCGCAGCCCTGCATGGTTCCCTGTTCATCATGCAGCAGCACCATGCTGAACTCCAGAGATGCCTGGCTGCCATCCTTGCGGAGACCGGGTGACGAGAGCAGGCCGGTTTTGTACTTGGTCTCGCCGCTGGCCATCACCCGGTGATAGCCTTCCCAGTGACGGCCGCGCAGTTTTTCCGGGATGAACAGGTCCAGCGATTGTCCGACCGCCTCTGTGGCTGAGGTACCTGGCGTTGCTGGCCTCAGGTGAACTGCCGGAGCAGATTCCTGCTGACAAGGTCATGCGCAAGGCTGTCACGCTGAAAGCTGTAGAAAATGGCCAAAGCAAGGTCTAACTGGTTTCCCGCTCAGCAGCCTTCTTGAACGTTCTCCAGGGCTTCATTTTCCCGTATTCCCGTTTACGTGCCGTACATTCATCCTGATGGCAGGTCACCCCTTTTGGATGACGATGCGCCATTGCGCCTGGCCGGTTTTGTCCAAAGACAAGACCGTATGGCCGTTTGCGGCGCACCAGTTGGGCAGGTTCTCGGTGGCTTGGGCACAGTCGAAGGCGATGGTAAAGGTGTCACCGGGCGCGGCCTTGGCGTTGGCCGCAATCAGAGCGTCGAGCGGCGCAGGGCAGAGGTTGCCCATCATGTCGATTTCGTAGTTCATGTCAGATCCTCATTTGGGGTGGAGTGCGATAGAGCAGCCATACCGTGATGGTTGCCCCGATAATGATTGCAATGCCGGCTACGATGCCTTGCCAGAGAAACAATGAGGCATTGATGATACAGTGACCAATAACACAGCCGCTGGCGATGGCGGAGCCCAGTCCCATGGCAAGGCCACCCAGAATGGCACGCACGAGAGCATTTACATCACCAATACGCCAACGGAACTCACCGGCGCCACGTGCAGCAACACCACCTCCCAGCATTACCCCGATCACGAAGAGTATGCCCCAGTGCAGTTTCGGTTTGCCGCTCGTCAGCCAGGCCAGCAGGTTGCCGCTGGGGCCGGAAAAGGCAACGCCGCTGGTTCGACCTGACAGCTCGGCCAGGGGCCACGCCAGGAGTATCAGCAGACCGATCAAGGTTGCGGTGAGGGCAGGGTGCCAACGGGCCTCAAACAGCCAGTGCCGCAGCCCTGAATAGTTTGGCGCCATAACGAACGGCTTTGGTTTCGGGCGGGTAAGCTCATAGGTGACCCAGGCCAGACAGGCCGCTGCCAGTGTGCCGACCAGCCACCACGGGGCGACCCCTAGCGATTGATAGGCGTAACTGTCAGTGGTCTCATACTCTCGTAGGCTGTCGTACACCAGCTGCAGGAAACCGGCCTTGGCTGCCTCAACCCCCAGCATGAACGCAGCGATGCCTGCCCATGCGGTGATAATGCCCTCACCGGATCGCACCCATAAGGTTGCCGGGCAGAACCCGGCCATGATCATGCCGACCCCGAACAGCAGGCCGCCGATGACGGCGCTGATCGGTTGAAAGGAAATTTCCGCAAGGCTGGTCAGTCCGAACGCTGCAAAAACATGTACCCCCACCGTGTGAATCAGCACAATGATTCCCACCCCATAAAGCGCAACAGGTCGCTTGAGCAGGCTTTCCCGTACCAGAGAAACCGTGCAGAAACGGCCCCGTTGGATGACAAAACCCAGTGCCATGCCTACTAACAATCCGGTCCAGATCATAATGCTACCAGCACAGGCGCACCGCCTGCTTCCTTTTTTGTATGGGGGTGAGTGTGATTGTATTCGAAAAGCTGCATATGTTTATCAGCAGTGGGCTTGTCTGGCAAATGGATAATATGGTAAAAATTAAACATTTGAATCGATAAATACGATAGGACTGACATGACACTCAAACAGTTGGAACTGTTTCTGGCAATCGCTGCCCAACGTAGTTTTTCTCGAGGCGCCGAGCTGGTTCATCTGGTGCAGTCGACCGCCAGCCAGCATATTCGGGGTCTGGAAGAAGAATTTGGTTGCCGTCTGTTTGACCGCTCAAAAAACGGGGTGCACCTGACCGAAGCAGGGCGCCTGTTTGAGCAGCATGCCCACCGGATCAGTGACGCCTGTACCGATGCCCAGCTGGCCATGCGGCGGTTTCTGGGGGCGGAAGAGGCGATTTTGCGTGTGGGTGCCAGCACCATCCCGGCGGCCTGTCTGATTCCGGATCTGCTGGGGGCGTTTACCGCCGCCTGGCCTGGGGTGCGTCTTGAACTGGTGCAGGGTGATACCCGCGAGGTTTTGGGTCTGCTGCAGGGTGACAGCGTTGAACTGTCGCTGGTGGGGGGGATAGAACAGGCTGATCAGCTGGAGTTTGAGACGATCGGTAGTGAAGAGATTCTGTTGGTTGCTCGCCCTGGCATGGTACCGGATCATCTGGATGCTGCAGGTTCCCTTACACAGGTGCCGTTGATTGTGCGCGAACCCGGCTCAGGAACCAGGCAGGTGGTTGATGCAGCACTGCTCAAGGCGGGCATCAATTTGTCTGACTTGCGTGTTCTGGCACAGTTGGGCAGCAGTGAGGCGGTGCGGCGGGCTGTTCTGGGGGGGGCGGGCTGTGGATTTATCTCGTCACTGGCCGTTGGGCGGGAGATGCGGGACGGAAGTCTGGTGGTGGTGACGATACCTGGACTTGAAATCAGACAGCTGTTTTATCTGGTCACCCGGCGTGGCACGAGCCGCTCACCTGCGGCAGAGGCGTTTATCGCGCTACTACGCGATCAGCAGGGGACAAAACAGGACGCTGGCAGTAATTCCTTCACCTAAAAGCAAACCGGGCACAAGGCCCGGTTTGTATTGCTAGTATCGTGTACATTTGAGTTTACACCGTTTCCGACGCCATAGCAGGGTTGTTGAGCCACCGATCAGCACCAGCATCAGGCAGCCGGCCGCCAGCGGGTGTGCCACGCCCAAAACCAGCGGCGTCAGCAGCCAGCGTGTCGCGGTGCGTAGTCCTTGATGCTCTGCAATGACGGAGGCCATTGCCGGGCTGATGGCATAGTAGGCCCGAACAAACAACCTGCCCGGAGGGTTACTCAACAGGAAACGATCGCGAAAGTCTCGCAGCAGCTGCACCTTGGGGTGCAGATCGCTGCCGTAGGCGGCAGTGGCGATGAAGCAGCCGCCACCACCTCCGCCACCGTCGGAGGAGCTGGTGGTCGTGGTGCTGGTGGTCGTGGGCGGTAATGAACTGGCTGGTGTTGATAATGGCTCAAGAGTGGTGGCGGTGCTGCCGTCGGTGCTGTACGAGTACTGGTGACTGTTCACGTTGGTGGCGTTGGCCACCAGTAGCATGACCTCACTGGTGGTGTCGGGGGTGAAGGTCGTTGTCACGCTTGAACCGCTGGATGAAATGCTGAAGGGAAACTCCTCAATCGTGTCGCCCGTCGTCTTGCGGAACAGGGTTGCCCTGATGCCGCTGGTGCTACGCACGGTCACCGACAGCAGCGCCGGAGAGCTGCTGTCGGGCAGAAAACGGTGCAGGTTGAAGGCGTAGTGGTTAAGGGTAATGGGGAGGACACCTGCCGAAACCGGGTAGCTGGTTGACGTGGTCTGTGGCAGCCAGGCCGGTATTCTGAAAATGTCGTTGGTGTGGGTCTGCCAGTTCCGCAGGTAGAGACGCCGGGTAAAATCGTAGTAGTCGCTGCTCAGGCTGCTGCTGTACCGTTGGCTGAGCTCTTCCAGCAGCGGCACCATCGGAATATCGGCATCGCCCTCGGGCGTCAGCGGCGCCAACGCCTCCCAGACCGCCTTGACGAAGCCGGTGCCGTAACGTTCTGCCAGAAAACGGTTGAATAGCCAACGGCCGTAACCGGTGCCATCCAGGACCGCACTGGTGGCGTTGAAGTCATCCAGTGGCAGGCTGCTGTTGAAGGTCCAGTGATTCAGGTAGACATAGAGCTGATTGATGCTGTCGTACAGTTCATCTTCGTACCAGGTGGAGCTGGCCTCGCCGTACCAGATGTCGTAGTAGAAATTGTAGCCGAACTGGATGGCGTGGTGGTACTCGTGGGAGGCGGTGATCTGCAGGCTTTGCAGCGGTGTGTAGGTGTTGTAAATGGCGTTCAGGAAATCATTGTCCAGTTCGATGAAGCTGCCATAGGCGTAGGGGAAACCGGTTGTGGCCAGCTGGGCCCCCGAGGTGGTCTGGCCATAGACCTCACTATCTGCCAGATCCAGCAGATAGAGGTCATAGGGTGCGTTATTCACCACCGGTGCGGGGCGATACCCGTAGACCAGGGTGTAGCGTCCGTACACGAACTCGAAAACTGCAGCCACCGATTCTACCCACTCGGGAACACCGTTGCCGTTGGTGTCGGTCAGCGGGGGGGCGTCACTGCCCGAGGTGGCGTAGTGAACCCTGAAGTGACCGGAAGGTGACAGATAGGTGGCTTCGCTGGTCAGCACCGGCGCTGACAGATACTTGGCAAGGGTGGTCTGGGTGGGAAGTGAAAGTTGCTTGAAGTCCCGCTGCAGTCCACGTTTGAGGGGGGTACCGCAGCGGAAGCCGGGCAGAGGACTGCCGGTTGTTAAGCCTTTGGCGCGGGTAACGCCGTGGCCAAAGGCGTTCAGGTAGTAATCATCTAATGCACTGCCGCTGCAGGGACAGACGGTAGCAACAAGCGCTGTTGCTAACATCACACTCAACACACAGATAAAACGGTAACCACGCATACAATACCCCTTCAGTTGGGATGATGGTCGTTATAGCTCTTTGCGGTAAAAAGGGGAAGGCGTATGGTTGCGTTTATCGTATTGTTACGCCATCCGCAGGGGGTACAGGAGTCAAAGTACCCGCAGGTTGGGTTGATTGAGCAGCACAGACAGCTCGTCAGCGAGAAGCGGCTTGCTGAGCAGGAAGCCTTGCACGGCACGGCACCCCTGCTGCTTTCAGGTTTTGGCTTGTTGGCAGGCGGTCTTAAATACCCACTCGGAACCAGTGCCGGTATGGCCAGGCAGGCCATGATGCTCACCGGCAGCAGATGAATGCAGTTAATACTAATGCAGATATAAATCTTGTCCTGAGGCTTTATCCTGAAACTCTATCCTGAAACAGCCCGCTCCATTGATCTATAGTTGCTCTTGACCGAGTCTTGCAGGTATGGTGTCACTTGGAGGTCGTCAATGGGAATCCATGAATATCTGTTTATAACTTTTTTTTGGGGTCTGCCGGGTATCGCTGGGGCCTGGATGGCCAAGGGGCGCGAGAAAAATCCGCTGGTATGGGGTCTTTTTTCAGCCCTGTTTCCGTTTGTGCTGCTGGTGCTCTGGTTTCAAAAGCCGGACCATGAAGTGCCGGGGTATTTCCACAAATGCCAGTTCTGCGGCGCAACCTATCCCTGGAAACGGTCTACCTGCAAATATTGTGGAAGTGCACATCACGCACCTGAGAGCACGCTGCCCTGAATTTGTCGCTCGACCGAGCATTCAGGCGTTGTTTGTAACGTAAGCTGTATGTCAGTTGTAAAAAACAGTAGCTATTTGATGCAGACCTTGCGGACCTCTTTTAAGTCGGTCAACCCTTGGAAGCATTTGAGGATGCCGTCCTGCTTGAGGGTGGTCATGCCGTCTGCAATGGCCTGATTGCGGATCTGTTCAATCTCGGACTTGCGCTTGATCAGTGATTTCATTTTGTCGGTGCCTTGCAACAGTTCATGGATGCCCAGGCGCCCTTTGTAGCCGGAATCAACGCATTTGGCGCAGCCGACCGCTTTACAGAGCCTGATCTCGTCAGGGTTGAGCCCGGTTTTTTTGAATGCTTCAACACCAAATTCCATGATGATTTCTTCCAGTTCCTTGCGATCCGGTTGGTATTCCTGTTTACAGGAGCACAGCCGTCGGCAGAGACGCTGGGCCAGGATACAGAGAATGGCGTCGGAGAAGGAAAACGGATCCAGTTCCATGTCCAGCAGACGGGTGACGGTTTCCGGCGCCGAGTTGGTGTGCAGGGTGGAAAAAACCAGGTGTCCGGTCAGCGATGATTCAACACCAATCTCGGCGGTTTCCTGATCCCGCATCTCGCCCACCATGATCACGTCGGGGTCGGCCCGCAGGAAGGAACGCAAGGCGGCAGCGAAGGTGAAACCGATCTTGGGATGGACCTGCACCTGACGCAGACCCCGCTGGGTGATCTCCACTGGGTCTTCAGCGGTCCAGATCTTGGTTTCCGGTGTGTTGATCACCGAGATGGCCGAGTGCAGGGTGGTGGTCTTGCCGGATCCTGTGGGGCCCACCACCAGTATCAGGCCGTAGGGCTGGTTGACGCACTGTAGCAGCACCTTGCTGTTACGCTCGGTCAGCCCCAGCTTGTCATAGGGCAGCGCAGCTTCGCCGGAGGCCAGCACCCGCATTACCACATCCTCAAGTCCTCCGGCCGTGGGTACGGTGGCCACCCGCAGTTCCACATCCAGCGGCCCGAATTTCTTGAAATCGATCTTGCCGTCCTGGGGTTTACGGCGCTCGGAGATATCCAGGCCGCACATGATCTTGATCCGTGACGGGATGGCATATTTATACTTGTAGGGTATCCGCTGATAGACCTTGCAACGGCCGTCAATCCGGGTGCGAACAATCACATCCTCTTTGCCGGGATAAGGCTCGATATGAATATCGGAGACCCTGCCCTGAACTGCGTCAATGATGATCTTGTTGACCAGTTGTACAATCACGCTGTCCTGCTCGGAGACCTTGGATGATTCCAGTTCGATCTCCGGTTCATCGGTGGAATCCAGTCTGTTGATCAGTTCGTCAATGCTGCCGCCAGCGGTCAGAGCAGCCCCTTTGTTGTAAAACAGGGCAATAAAACTCTGGATGTCGTCCCGAAAGGCTCCCACGTAGCTGATACGCTTGTATTCAGGATAGATGAATCTGAGCATGTCCTGGCGCCCCAGGTCGGTGGGGTCGTCCATGATGATCGACAATACGCCGTTTTCCACCTTGTAGGGGACCCACCACTCCTTCACCAGCCGGTCCGGCTTGACCCGTTTCAGCAGATCTTCCTCCATTGGGGGGACAGCCGGTTCGTAGTTGACAAATTCGGTGCCGAAGAACAGCGACAAGGCTTTGGCCATCTCATCACGGGGGACACCACATTCACGCATCAACACTGCGTCCAGGCCGAACTTGACCACATCGGGATGACTGGAAGCCTTTTCAATGGTCTTTTCATCCAGCAGGTTCTTGTCCAGCAGGTAGTTGTAACGGCTGCGCTGGCGAATGATCTTTGAGGTGACCTGCAGGCGGTAGATGTTGTGGATGGCGATCGACAGGGAGGTAGCCAGTTCCAGCGCATAGTTGATGTCGGTGTCGTTAAAGGGGGTGCCATCCTGCTTGTTGATGATCTGAATCACGCCGATCAGGGTGCGCTGGAACTTCATCGGGATACAGAGTACCTGACGGGTGGTGAAGCCGGTTTTTTGATCCCAGGATTTGTCGAACTTGAGATTGGAGCTGATCATGCGCAGTTCATGATCGTCGTAGGCATCCTTGATGTTCAGCACCGTGCCGGAAACCGCGCAAAAACCGGCCAGACTGGCATCGGAGATCGGCACCACGATCTGTTTTACCTCGCTGCCGGACAGTACCTTGGATATCAGCAGATTACGTTTGGCGTCTGCCAGGTAGATGGTGATCCGCTGGGCCGCGAACAGGGCGGCAATACTGTCTTTGATATGCAGCAGGATGGTGTTGAGGTTTTCAGCGGAATGCAGTTCGTTGATCTTATCCATCAACCGTTTGCGGTATTCCAGCTGTTGTCTGAGCAGATTGGTATCGGCAGTGGGTGTCATGTCCATAATCTGTCCTGTCTGTTCAGAATGCGGTATGCCCGTTCATGTTATAGCGTAAACGATACCAGATAAACACCAATGTACAAGGGATTAAATCTGATTCATCCACCTGTCTTTGTTTGACTCAGCCGCGAATGCTGTTACAATTTAACCGTCTGAATGCCCCGTTTGGAACAAGCCCCCTGGGAGGTGCGTGGTATGAAAAAAATTCTGTGTCTTGTGTTGGTTTCCATGCTTTGGGCACCGTTGTCAGTGCATGCAGCCACGGTAGGAATCATCACCGGTCTCTCCGGAACAGTCCAGAGCCGTGACAAATCAGGATTGCCTTACAAACCCCTGCGCAAGGGAGCCGTGATCAGTCAGGCAAACTGGATCAAGACCGGCGCCAACGGCTGGGTGGAGCTGACCCTGAACGATAAGAGTAAGTTTACCCTGTCCAATAATACCGAGTTCGAGGTAACCAGTTTTTTGCTGACCAAGAATCGGCGAGAGGGAAGTTTCAGCCTGGCCCAGGGTAAGTTGAGGGCCTCGGTGGTTAAATTCGGTGGCCGCCAGAGCGGTATGACGGTCAGGAGCGGCACCGCTGTAGCCGGCATCAAGGGAACCGAGTTTCTGATGCTCTCCCAGGGCCAGGCCAACGTCTTCTTTGGCAATGAAGGCAAGGTTGGTGTGGCTGGTGATGCTACAGGCCAGCAACAGCCCTTGACCGCTGGTACCATGACCCAGAATACCCGGGGTATCACACCGGTGGATCCACTGAAGGTTGAGGCGGGCACCCCGATTGCCGAGGCCAAGGATCTTTTCGATAAGGTGACCGCTGCCGAACCTCCGGCCGAGTGGACTGATTCGGGCCGGATCGCCGACATCATCGCCCGTTGGAATATCAATTACGGTCATTACCTGGCCGACAGTGGCAAGTATCAGGATGCCCTGCATGTTTTCCAGATTGCTCTGGATCTGACCAAGCTGGAGGCTGTGCGGGCCGATGCCCATATGGAACGGGGCGCAGTCTATGCCCGTTTCCTGTCAAACCCTGAACTGGCCCTGGCTGAATACCTGCTGGTGCTGGAGGAATACCCAGGGTTGGCACAGGCTGAGACCGCTCTGCTCAACACGGCTCAGACCCTGGTTGAGTTGGGCTTCATTGAGCAGGCCAGGGTACGCTTTGAACAGTACCTGAAGTTGTATCCCCAGGGTAAGCACCGCAGCAGTGCCGAGACCCTGCTGCAAAATCTGGGCAAGTAAGGGCTGTCTATGAAGAAGCGTCTGATCTTCATCCTCTTTGGTGTCGTGGCGGCTATGCTGACCTTTGTTGTCTATCGCCAGGCACCGCCGGCCCTGCAACAGCTGGATTATCGCCTGAAGGACGCCCGCTTTCTGGTGCGGGGTCCGGTCAAGCCAGATAACCAGGTGGTGGTGGTTGCCATTGACCACAAGAGCATCAAGGAAATCGGCCGCTGGCCCTGGTCCCGGGAGGTGACGGCGCGGCTGGTCGAGAACCTGGCGCTGTATGGCGCTAAGGTTACTGCCCTGGATATTGTTTTTTCTGAGCCCCAGAATCAATCCAGTGATACTGCCCTGGCCGCTGCAGTCGCCCGTTCGGGCAACGTGATTATGGGCTACTTTTTTCGTGATGAGGAGCAGGCTATTGATCTTGTGGCCCAGCTACAGCTGGAGGCTGCCAAGGTCAAGCTGGTCAAGGTCGCCGATGGCGTGGAGTCGATCCCTCTGACCGAATTCCGTTCGGCTGATCTCAATCTGGCAATGCTGGGCAAGGGGGCGCGGGATTTCGGTTTTTTCAATGCCCGCCCTGATGGTGATGGTCTCTACCGGCGCTCGATTCTGTTGCTGCTCTATAATGGAGACATCTATCCCTCGCTGGCAATCAAGGCTTTGAGCCACTATCTCGGCGGGGAGGTGATGGTGGACGTTAAAACCTGGGGGGTGGAAGCCATCCAGGCCGGTTCCTTGCGCGTGCCGGTCCGCGAGGATGGCACCATGGCTTTGAACTACTATGGACCTGCCGGGTCTTTTCGAATGGTGTCTGCCGCTGATGTGCTTAAAAAACGGTTGCAGCCCAATCAGCTGCAAGGGGCCATCGCCTTTGTGGGAGCCACGGAGATCGGTATCTTTGATATCCGGCCCACCCCGTTTGATCCTGTCCAGCCAGGGGTTGAACTGCATGCCACGGTGGCGGCCAACGCACTGGAAGGTCGTTTCCTGCGGTATGACGGCACCACCCAGATACTTGAGCTCACATGTATGCTGGCTTTGCCGGTGTTGTTGGGGATTGCCTTGGCCTTTGCACCGGGTACCTTGGTGGGGCTGATCGCCTTTGCCGGAACAACCCTTTTGTATTGGGCTCTGAATTATTTTGCATTTTCCAAAGGGCTGCGGGACATGACCCTGATTTATCCCCTGTTGGGGATCGGTCTGACCTATCTGGGGAGCGAAGCCTGGCGCAATCTGGTGGTGGAACGGAAAGGCAGGCAACTCAAAAAGGCCTTTTCCAACTACGTCTCGCCGGATCTGGTGAAGCAGATTGAGAAAAATCCTGACAAACTGGTGTTGGGAGGGGAACAACGGGAACTTTCGATCCTGTTTTCCGATATCCGTGGCTTTACGACGGTGTCGGAGAGTTTGCCCCCGCCTGAACTGGTCAAGCTGCTGAATGAGTATCTCTCGCCCATGACCCGTATTGTGTTGGAGGAGCGGGGTACCCTGGATAAGTTTATCGGTGATGCGGTGATGGCGATTTTCAATGCCCCGCTTGATGTGCCGGAACACGCGGTGCATGCCTGCCGGACAGCAGTACGGATGCTGGACGAGCTGAAATTGCTGAATGCAGGTTTTTCCGCACGGGGGATGCACACCCTTGATATCGGCGTGGGTATCAACACCGGTCCGGCGGTAGTCGGTAACATGGGGGCTGATATCCGTTTCGACTACACTGCCATCGGCGATGCGGTCAATCTGGCCTCACGGCTGGAAGGGTTGAACAAGTACTATGGCTCACACATCTTGGTGAGCGAGGATACCTGCCGACTGATACCGCAAGGGGTGTTCACCTTCAGGGAAGTGGACCGGGTACGGGTCAAGGGTAAGCATCTGCCGATCGTGATGTATGAGTTGATGGTGAGTAATCAGGAGTTGTTGCCCCGTTTTGAGCAGGGCCTGGAGCGATATCGCGCCAAGGATTTTGAGGCTGCCAGGCAGATTTTTGAAGAACTGGCGCAACGCTATCAGGATGGCCCATCGCGGCTTTACAGCAGCCGTTGCAGCGAGTATCTGGAAACACCGCCCCAGGCCGACTGGGATGGGGTGTACACGGCTAAGAGTAAATAATGCCTGAATTACCGGAAGTTGAAAGTGTGCGGCGAATCCTTGTTGATGGAACCCCGTCACTGCTGGGCGCTGTGGTGTGGAATGTTGATATTTTGAGAGCCTCTGTGGTCGACGGACTGTCAACGGAACAGTTGCGGCGACAGGTCGAGGGTGCGACGGTTCATGAAGTTTTCCGGCACGGCAAGTATCTTTTCTTTCGATTAAGCAACGCACGTGGTACAAATTTTTGTTGGATGGCAGTACACCTGCGCATGACGGGTCGATTGTTCCTGGTGTCTGAAGAGTCGGCTATCGCCCCGCATACACGATTTGTACTGCATCTGGAAAATCGCCAGGTGTTGCGTTTTGATGATCCGCGCGCCTTTGGCAGGGTTTGGCTGGTATCTGATCCGGCTGAAGTTATATCCAGGTTGGGGCCCGATGCGCTGGCAATCGGAAAAGACATGTTTTTACAGCGTTTGTCAGGACAACGGCGGCAACTTAAGCCGTTGTTGCTGGATCAGTCATTTGTGGCAGGCCTGGGCAATATCTACGTTGATGAGAGTTTGTTTCGGGCCAGGCTTCATCCGTTGCAATCAGTAACCGGTTTGCGTGGTGACGAGCGTGAACGGCTGTTTGCAGCGGTGCACGAAGTTTTGCAGCAGGCCGTTGATTGCAAGGGCGCAAATATTGATGGAGTATTTGAGGCCGGCAATTTTCCGGTGGCGGTGTATGGGCGCAACGGCACTCCGTGCCCGGTATGCGGTTCCTCAATTGTAAAGCTGCGTGTAGCACAACGGGGAACACACCTGTGTCCGTCATGTCAGCCAATGAACTAATTGAAGTGATGTAGTGGGGGGTAGGTGTGAAGGATACGTACCAGATTGTGACACAGACCAACGGCAAGGAAGATACTGCTGCAATCCTGGCCGTGCTGCGTAAAATCATGGATGGAGCGTTAAAAAATGACCTTAAATTGTTGAATTACTATCATGAAGTGCCGGTCAGTTATGGTGTCACTCTGGAAAGTATCGATGAAGACGCTGTCGAATGCACCGTGCATCAGGCCCAGGCAGCAGCACTTGGGTTGCAGAAACAGACCTTGATGAAAAGCGGGCACTTTCCTGGTGGTTGTGGGGTGCACTGTTTTGTTGAGTATGTCAACGTGCGCAATCGCATGGCTGTATTGGGGCGGTTTGCCTATGCAACCATCCGGGCCGAGCGGCGTAGTGCGGTCAGGGTCAATGTCGGTGTGTCTATCGGAACGATTTTTCAGGCAGAGAATCAATCCCTTGTTGGTGAGTTGAAGGATATTTCGGTAATCGGACTGGCGGTGGTTTCATCAGAGGAGCTGCCGACGGGATTGCCGGAAGAAGGTGTGCTGAAGCTGAGTCTTATGGGCACCGCCCTGGCGGTCAAGGCCGTGTTGGTCCGTTCCGCAGTTGTCGAGCATGGGCATCTCCACACCTTCAAGTTTGAGTTGGATGCCAAGATGGAAGAGCTGGTCTCTCAGTTTATCTATAGCCGTCAGGTGGAGATAATTCGTGAGTTGAAAGAGCATGCCGAGTAGCCGCAGGAAGCTTTAAAACGCCACTTACCGCTGTAGGGAGGACTGATGAAGCTGCGTGTGTTGGGTAGTGCGGGTGCCGAGTTTCCTGATTTCAGGCCGCCAGCCTTTTTGATTGATGACAGTCTGCTGTTGGATGCTGGAACCATCAGTGCCGTGCTGACGGAAGAAGAACAATGGCAGATTCGTTCCATCTTTATCACCCATGCCCATCTGGATCATATCCGGGGCATTCCGGCCCTGGCAGATAATATTATCATCAAAAGCTTGCGTCATCTGGTGACGGTTTACGGGACTGAGCCGGTGATTGATGCATTGCGTACTCACCTGCTGAACGGCACCATCTGGCCTGACTTCACCGCGCTTCCCACACCGGACGAACCGGTTTTGCGCTACGACATCATTACCCCTGGCCGACCATTGACCCTTGGCTGTTATGACCATGTTCGTCGTTGTTCCGATGGTTACGTTCTGACGGCTGTCGAGGTGAACCATACGGTTCCAGCAGTCGGTTACTGTGTTGAAAAAAATGGTGTACGGCTGGTTTATACCGGAGACACCGGGCCTACCGATGCTATCTGGCAGGCGGCCAGCGGCGCGGATGCCTTGATTGTGGAGGTTTCATTTCCGAACAGCATGGCCTCTATGGCAACCCTGACCAGGCACCTGTGCTGTTCACAACTGGAGCAAGAACTGGCCAAGATGGCAGTGCTTCCCACACGGATCCTGATTACCCACCCCAAACCTCAGTACTATGCACAGATCCGTGAAGAGGTTGATGCGTTGGGTCTCGGTCAGATGGAGTTATTACGGGATGGCAACGTCTACGACTTTTAAATGGCTGGTCGGAACGGCAGAACAAGCCGGGCGTTGGAGTCTGCTACGCGGTCGTTTTTTTGTGGATATCTTTGAGCTGTTTGAACAAACCCTGCACTCAGCCTTTAGCAGACCTTCGCTGGAAAACGGCGCGATCCGGTCAGTTTTGTTGAAACAGGTCTATTTCACCGGGTTTGAGGCCTGGAAGATTATCGTGTCGGTAGCCCTGATTCTGGGGACCGTGATCGTCAGTCAGGTCGTCGGAGTGGTGGGGGGGGGGAACGGTTCCCTGACCGGCAAGGTACTGGTCTGGGTGGTGTTCCGTGAGTTGGGTCCACTGTTAACCGCTCTGATTGTGGTTGCCCGGAGCGGTACTGCCATTGCTGCAGAGCTTGGTTCCATGAAGATCAACGGTGAGCTGGAGGCGTTGGAGATGTTGGGAATCCCCGGCGAGCGCTACCTGATCCTGCCCCGGATCGCTGGCGTGGCTGCGGCTGTTGTTGTGCTGACCGCCTACTTTGTCTTGACTGCCTTTGTGGGTGGTTTTTTGATCGCCTCCCTGGGCCACCACATTCCTTACGGACAGTTTGTACAAGGAGTCGTGGCATCACTTGGTCTCGGAGAGGTTGTGGTGTTGGGGATCAAGGCCTGTGCCTTTGGTCTCGCCATTCCGGTGATTTGCTGTCATGCCGGCCTGTCCGTCGGCAGCAGCGCCACTGAGATTCCCCAGGCGGCAACCAGGGCTGTGATTACCAGTTTGTTTGCCATTGTGCTGCTGGATGGCTTGATTACTTTTCTGGCAACCCTGCTAACACAGGCCTGATTCCCCTTGAAATGAGCCGTTGGCTAAGGTATTTTTAATCAGTTAACTACCGTAAATTGATTCAGGAGGCACGTTTTCCATGGGTAAGGAGCCAGGTAGCACCAAATTCCAGATTGATTTTCGTCGCCACCTGCGGCAGCAAAACATCAGTGACAACCTGATTCACCTGCTGTGTGAGATAGCCGAGGCCAGCAAATATGTGATTAATGCCGTTCGCACCGGCGATCTCGGTGTTGCCGGCACATCCAACCTGTATGGCGAGGAACAGTTGGCTCTGGATGTGCTTTCCGATCGTATCTTGCTTAAACGTCTGATGCACTCGGGCGTGGTGTGCAATATCGCTTCTGAAGAGATGGATGAGATTTTTCAGGTCACCAGTAATCCCCAAGGTATGTTTTCGGTTGCCTACGATCCCTTGGACGGGTCATCACTGGTGGATGTCAACCTGGCCGTCGGCACCATTGTTGGCATTTACCAGGGTGATGACCTCCTGCAACCCGGTCGTAGCATGGTGGGGGCAATGTATATCCTGTATGGTCCACGGGTCTCCATGGTCTATTCGGTGGGTAAAGGTGTCTACGAATTCACCATGAACCATTTGATGGAGTTTACCCTTACCCGGGAAAATATCCAGATGCAGCCCTCTGGTGATATCTATTCTCCTGGCGGGCTTCGCAAAAAATATACCCCTGAGAACGAGGCCTATATCCGCTATCTGGAGGGCAAGGGAGCCAAGCTACGTTATTCCGGCGGCTTTGTACCGGATATCAACCAGGTGCTGATGAAGGGCAAGGGAATCTTCATGTACCCTGCCTTGAATGATGCACCCTCCGGCAAGTTGCGACTGCTGTTTGAGCTGAATCCGATGGCCTACCTGATTGAGCAGGCCGGTGGCGCCGCCACCAACGGTTGTGAGCCGATACTGGACATGCAGCCGAAGGGGCTTGACCAGCGTGCGCCGATCTATATCGGCTGCACTGAGGACGTAGCCAAGGCTACCGAATTTCTGAATGGGGTTTGTGCGTGACGACGAAGGAACTGCTGACAACTGCTGAACCGGATGTTGAGGAGCTGCCTCGCCGCCTGTGCAGCGAGATTCAATTGTTTGATCTCTGCGAGCTGGAACGATGCAGCTTCAAGGATGGTCGCTATTGTACTCACGCTGACCTGCTGGCCCGTTTTGAGGCTTTGGCAGAGCCTGAGGACCGGCCTGCTCAGCCTATTGAAGACGACGATGATGACGATGATGAGCTATACCCTGAAGAACGCGAAGAAGACGATGACGAGTATAGCGTCTTCGATGATGAAGATGGGCCGGAAAAGGAATGGGAGTAGGTATCTCTAGCAGGTGATCTTCAACTATAGCCAGGGAGGTTGGTCAATGTTACATAATGTGAAGCTTGGTACCAAGCTAATCGGCGGTTTTCTTATTGTGGCCTTGGTGGCCTTTGCTATCGGCTTGGGCGGCTATATTAATCTCCATCGTATTAATGCTGGCAGTGTCAAGATCTATGGACAGGTAGCCCGCCCCTTGGGCGATTTAACCCTGCTCTCCGCTGAGTTTCAGCGGGTTCGAGTCAACTCTCACAAGATGTTGTCAATTGACGACATCGACGAACACGAATCAATGGTTGAGCGCTCCGTTGAATTAATCGATATCATCAAGAAGCGGGCTCAGGCCTATGAAAAGACCCTGATTAATGCTGAGGACAAAAAGCTGTTCACCAGCTTCAACCAATCGCTGGCAGATTATGTGGTTCAGCTTGAGTCCTTGAACAAACTTGTGATGGCAGGAAATAAGGCAGCAGCCAACGAGTTGATAGTTGATGAATATGATCGCACTGCCCGCAATCTGCAGAAGGCGATCGAAAAACTGGTTGAAACAAAGATGGTGCAGGGCAAGCAGGTGTCGGAGGCCAACAATCTGTTGGCTCAAAACGCCGGCTGGATAATGATCGGTTTGGCCATTGGCGGTGCTGTGCTGGCAGTTATTCTTGGCTTGCTTCTTTCTCGCAGCATTGTCAGGCCTGTTGCCGTGTTGGCTAAAGATGCGAAGAAAATTGCTTCCGGCGACTTGACGGTCCGAATTCAGGCGACTACCGGTGATGAGATCGGTGAGCTGGCCCGTTCCTTCAGTGCCATGGCTGACAGCCTGCGCGAGACAATCCGTCAGGTGGCCGATACGTCCGGGTTGGTCGCTTCATCTGCTGACCAACTGTTTGCTACGTCAGAGAGGATCGCCTCAGAGGCTGAAGAGATGGTGAATCAGGTTCAGACGGTGGCGACAGCCGGTGAAGAGATGGCTGCTACCTCCAATGATATCGCCAACAACTGTAACAGTGCTGCGGGCGGGGCCTTGGATGCTTCGACCAGCGCCAGTGAAGGCTCGACGGTGGTTGATAGGACCGTGCAAGCAATGGGTCTGATCGCCCGTCGTGTCCACGAAACGGCTACTACCGTGGCTAGCCTGGGACAACGCTCTGATCAGATTGGTCAGATAGTCGGCACGATTGAAGATATTGCCGATCAGACCAACCTGCTGGCGCTCAACGCTGCTATTGAGGCTGCCAGGGCAGGCGAGCATGGCAGGGGCTTTGCAGTGGTTGCCGATGAGGTGCGCGCCTTGGCTGAACGTACCACCCGAGCGACCAAAGAAATCAGCGGTATGATTCGTAGCATCCAGGGGGAAACCAGGTCCGCCGTTGTCGGCATGGAAGAGGGCGTGCATGAGGTTGAACAGGGTACCGCAGAGGCAGCCAAGTCTGGCGCAGCCCTGCAAAACATTATGGAGCAGATTAATAACCTTTCCATGCAGCTCGGCCAGGTAGCAACTGCTGCAGAGGAACAAACGGCTACCACCAGTGAGATGAGTCACAACATCCAGCAGATTACCGATGTTATTCAGCAGACCGCCAACGGTGCCCAACAGTCCGCCACGGCAGCAGCGGAGCTCAACAAGCTTGCGGCAGATTTGCAGTCACTGGTGCATCGCTTTAGGCTGTAGTTTTTCACCTGTTTTACTGGATTGTTTCCTAAAAAGGGAGTGCGGTTAACTCGTAAACGCCGGGGTATCGAGAGGTTGGTAACCACGCCCTCAGTCCTGAACAGACAGCGATTTTAGCCAGCCTTTGACGAAGCAAACATGCTGTCAACTGTCTGGTACTCACACCGGGTTACGTGTGCAAAAGATACAAAAGGAGGGAACGGTTGTGCACCGTTCCCTCCTTTTGTGAGTTGGCTTGATCTGTAAAGGATTCGTTAGCGCAACAGTTTAAACAGGTAGGCAAAGGTACCGGCCACCGAGAAGCTGGTCAAGACGTTGAAGGTCTGCGTCAGCCAGCGGGCAACTTCTACCTTGGCCATATGCAGTTGGATATCAGTGCTCTCACCGGTAAACTCGATGATGTCCAGCCACGGCTTATCCCATTGATACATGATCAGGTAAAGACCGGCACCTTTCCAGATCAGGGCACACACGAACACCACGCCCAGTGCGATGATGCCGTTCACTATCGGCGAGTCTTTCATCTCATGGTAAATTTTGAATATGTAATAAATGTTGAGGATGCAGAGGAAAAACCAGATGGTATTGTTCATCATCCGGTAGTTCCGCAGTACATATTGGCTCGGTTTCGGGTTAAGACTGATAACTATAATACCAATCAGGATGATCAGCAGGGCACTAATATAGATAGTTTTTTTTGAACCGGTGATTTCCAGGGTGCGGGTGAACAGGTAGTACTCCTGGATACCGTGACTGACGATCAAAATAGCAATTGTACCGATCATGTAGTGGATAGCAGTCATGATCGTAAAGGATTCTGACCAGGGGTTCAGCTGATAGGACTGGCTCCAGAACAGCAGGAAAAAACCGATGCCGATACTGGTCCAGATTCGCGAGTTGTTGATACTGAAGTAAAAGGCGAGCGAGGCGGCCACCAGCCAGCAGAACACGATGAAAAGTTCAGTAAGACTTATGCTCACAGGGTTGTAGATTTTTGGCAAAAACGTAAAAATTGAGGTTAAATATTGGAAAAAAGCGGTCAGGTCCATACAACGCCTCCTCTAGGATGGGCGAAAATTAAAGTTTTGCTGCTTCGCTTGAGATGGCGGCACTCATCTCTTTGATTTTGTTTGAACTGGCTAGCAGCTTGGAACCTTTTTCAAGTGCTGCAAGGAATTCATTCAGCTTGCCCCCATCCTTGAGGGCGTTGATACCACCGATATTCAGCAGTTCTTTTTCTGCCAGGGTTTTTCCCAGTTTACCAAGGAACTGGTTGGCCAGTTCAATAATGGTTGCTTCCAGGTCGGCTGAGTTCACCGCGCTGGTGGCAGGTGCTGCAGCCGGCGGGGCAGGCGTTGCCGCAGCAGGGGGCGGTGTGGCAAATATGTTTCCTGAAGCTGCCTCCCATAGTTTGCGAATATCCATCTTGCCGGTTAGATCCGCTGAAAAGGCTTGTTCGTTCTGTATGATAAACAGGTCTGCCTGGGCCCCAGGCAAGCCGGCGATCTGTTGAACTTCACCAGCTGATGTTTCTACGGTGGCGGACCTGTCATGGAAAAATCCAATGGTGGCACCCCCTTTGTAGAAAATCAGCCCGGTACGATCGGCAGTCTGAATTTGAAGTGCGCCGGTCATCTGTTCGTTCTTGATCCGGTCCATCAGAGCCTTGAAGTCAATCTGCTTGATCTCTTGTCCTTCAATGACGGCTGTGCCGTTGAGCAGGCCGAGCACTGCCAATGTCATTTCTCGTGAAAAACCATAGACACTGAAATTGCCGCTGTTCGCCAGGACCATCAGATCAACCAGTGCCTGTAAGGCTGCTTGATCCTTGAGCTCCTTGTTCTCCCGGTGTACAACGGCGCTGACCAGTTTGCCCCCATCATAGACCAGAGCACAGTCAGCACCGGGAAAATCGAAGATGGCGCACCCGGTCAGGTTGCCGTTTTTTAGTTTGTCCAACGCCTCGGGGAGCTGCAGTTTTGCTACGGGAACGTTTTTGGCTAGCGGGTTTCCTTTGGGAAGCAGAAACATGGTAGGTTTCCCTCTCGGTGAAATGGCGGGCTGACCCGCACAAACGCTGTGGTATACTGACCACTATCCATGTGATGCCTAGACAACGCTGGCTATTCTAACGCATGTAAACACACTGTCAAGTGCTAGTCGTCGTATATATGCTCATTTATTGGAAACAGTTTGATACGGAGCTCTTCTCTCTCATGCAGATGTTTGATGAACATCCCCTGTTGTTACCGGTTGTCGGCCTTTTGGGTGGTGTCAGTACAGGCCTGTACTGGTTATGGTCTGTGTCGTGGTGGTGGGTTTTCCTCGCGGCACTGTTCCTGACACTGGCAGCTTTTTGGGGGGCGGTACTCTGTTTTCGTGTGGTTCTGCTGCTTTTTTGTTTCTGTCTGGGGGTGGCAGCCATGGGGCCATTGGTTACGGCCCTTGAACGACCATTATTTGTGGGAACGCCTTCCGTTTCAGGTGAGCTGATTGTTGAGGGGATCGTCTTCCGCAGGCCGTTGGAGCTGCCGCAGGGGCAGCGTTTTGAACTACAGCTGGAACGGATGATTACCCCACAGGGTGAGCTTGTGGTGCAGGATATCGTGCTGGTCACTATTACGACAGGACGAGGAACGTGGCTGCCTGGAGATCGGATCAGGGTGCAGGGCACTCTGCGGAGGCCACAGCCACTGGGATTGCCTGGCGAATTTGATTATGCCCGATACCTGGCTGTGCGAGGGATTGCTGCCACTTTTTTGGTAAAGGATGTTGACCATGTCGTAGTAATGCGTGCTGCTGCACGCCCTTCATGGTTCCGGTTCCTTGACCATGCTGCGCAGCGCTGCAATCAGACGATCCGCCAGTCTGTTCCAGATCCGGCAGCAGCAGCGGTTCTCATGGCGCTGGTTACCGGCAGTCAGGCCGGCATTCCTTCCGATCTGTCAACGGCTTATGCCCGGGCCGGCGTCTCTCATATCCTTTCCATATCCGGATTCCATGTGGCAATACTTGCAGCGGCAGTTGGGCAAGGATTGCTTTTTCTGCTGCTGCGCTGTGAGTGGCTGACGTTGCGCTGGAATCTGCGCAGAAACGTATTGCTTGCCACGTTGCCCTGTATGGCGGGCTATCTGCTGTTTACCGGCGGGGCACCGGCCACGGCCCGCGCGGTGGTCATGCTGGCTGCGGTCGTGTTGGCCCTGTGGGTTGAACGTGAGAGTGAGGTGCTGGACGCCCTGTTGTTGGCTGCATTGCTGCTGGTGCTAATGACACCATCGGTGCTGTTTGATCTCTCATTTCAGTTGTCATTTCTCTCCCTGTGGGGAATTGTGATATTGACGCCACTCTTTCTGGCCCCCCTAAAAGACCGTTTGGTGGGTTGGCGCCATTTGGTGGCCCTGTTTTTTGCCTCATCGCTGTCAGCAATCATGGCTACATCAGTTGCAACCCTGGCTTCATTTCATCAGGCATCATTGACCGGCGTGTTGGCAAATCTTGTGGTGGTTCCCCTGCTGGGGTACGGAGCTGTGCTGCTGGGTGCTGTTGCTGCTTCGCTGGTCTTTGCTTTTCCCTGGCTGGCAACCAAGCTTTTTGCTCTGACCGGTTGGCTCGTGGAGCTCTCCAATCATTTTGTGATCTGGGTTGCAAAGCTGCCAGTGTTGCGCTCCTATCAGGTTGGAACCTTTGATCTGGCCATGTCCGTGGCTGTCTTGGCGGTACTCAGTTTTGTGGTGTCACGTCGCATGCGTGGGGGGCTGATCGCTGGTCTGGTTGTCATTACCCTGCTGGTGCATCTATGGCCCGCTACAAGTGCAGACGGAGTGTTGCGTCTGACGTTTTTAAGCGTCGGGCAGGGTGATGCTACCCTGGTCCAGTTCCCCGATGGCAGTACCATGCTGATAGATGGTGGCGGATATCTGCGGGATACCGGGCATGACTTCGGAGAACGCTATCTGGTGCCTGCCTTATACCGTTTAGGAATCAACCGTATCGATCGGATGGTGTTGACTCATCCTCATCCTGACCATATGGGCGGGTTGCCGGCCGTTGTTGAACAGTTTCCGGTGGGAGAGTTCTGGCAAGGTCCTTGGCGGGCTGCGGATGGTGGTGATTATGCCCGTCTACAAAAGTCCCTGAAACACCAGGGGGTTCCTATTCGACAGTTTACCGGCAGGAGCCAACCCGTGCGGTTCGGGAGTAGCCTGATAACAGTGTTGGCTTCGGCAGATGCAGGGATGCCGGTTCACTGGGACGGTGAGACAGGCAATGAGGCCTCCTTGGTGTTTCGTCTTGAGTATGGCCGTTTCAGTGCTCTGTTTATGGCCGATGCCGGTCAGCAGACAGAACAGCAATTGTTGCAACAAGGACTAATGGCGACTACCCTGTTGAAGGTTGGTCACCACGGCAGTCGCAGCGCAAGCAGTAAACCGTTTGTTAACCAGACCCGCCCGCAGCTTGCTGTAATATCGGTAGGGGCAGCAAACCGTTTTGGTCTGCCTGCGCCAGAAACATTGACCTGTTTGAAACAGCATGGCGCACAGGTTTATCGTACGGATCAGGATGGCACTATCCAGGTGCAAAGTGACGGCGTCAACTATTGGGTCACGACAAACCTGTCCAGACGCTAGCGAGGCTCTTTTGTTTGACAGTCGACGGTCTGCTGGGCTACATTTCTTTGATCTTTACACATCTGCAGGTGATGGGCCATATGCATTTCCGGTAGTTTACTAGCCAAACTATTGGGGAGATGTCAAAACAAGGAGTAACGATGAGTATCACAGCCGTCAAGGGGTTTAATGATATTCTACCGGTCGAAACCCCGGTTTGGCAATTTGTCGAGGCAACCGCCCGATCGGTCTTCGGCCGGTTTGGTTTCAGCGAAATCAGGGTGCCGGTAGTTGAAAAGACCGGCCTTTTTTGTCGCTCCATCGGCGATACCACTGATATTGTCGAAAAAGAGATGTATACCTTTTGTGATAAAGCCGGCAGTAGTTTGACCCTGCGTCCAGAAGGAACCGCCGGCGTAATGCGGGCGCTGATCGAACACAAGTTGTATGCCCTGGATGCTGTCAACAAGCTGTACTATATGGGGCCGATGTTTCGCCACGAGCGGCCTCAGAAAGGGCGCTATCGTCAGTTTCATCAGATTGGTGCCGAGATGACCGGTGCCAGCGATCCAATCGTGGATGCGCAACTCTTGTTGATGGTCAGCAGCCTTTTTAAAGAACTCGGCCTCGATGAACCACGTCTGCAGGTGAACTCATTAGGCTGCCCGGCTTGCCGTCCCGCCTACCGCGAGGCGTTAGTGGCCTTTCTCTCCCAGCGTCAGGATGCACTCTGTGAGGATTGCCGGCGTCGACAATCCTCCAATCCTCTGCGAGCCCTTGACTGTAAGGTGCCCGGCTGTGTTGATGCCACCAGTGGCGCTCCTGCCATGCTTGACCATCTCTGTGGCGAGTGTGCTGAACATTTTGATGCAGTGCAAAACTATCTTACCGCTGCCCGGGTTAAATTCAGCCTTAACCCCCGGATGGTGCGTGGGCTCGACTATTATACCCGCACAACCTTTGAACTGATAACCTGCCTGCTGGGCACTCAGGCAGCCGTTGCCGCCGGTGGGCGTTATGATGGTCTGGTGGCTCAGCTGGGCGGTCCAGCGGTTCCGGGGATCGGTTTTGCTCTTGGCGTTGAGCGGGTTGCCCTGTTGTTGGGTGATCGTTATCCTGCTCGAACACCGGACCTGTTTATTGCACTGGCCGGTGATGCCGTCCGTTGCCCTGGGTTCAGTCTGATGGCAGGATTGCAGGAGCTGGGGCTGTGGGTGGAAACCGACTGCGAAGGGAAAAGCCTGAAGAGCCAGATGCGACGTGCTGACAAGCTGGGCTCTCGCTTCTGCTTGGTGCTTGGTGACAATGAGGTTGCCTCTGGTCAGGTTACCCTCAAACGGATGGAGGACGGCAGTCAGCAAACCGTCTGTCTAGATGCAGCAGCCTTGGCGGCAGTTATCACAGGAGGTGAACAGGCATGAATTATCCGGTCTGGTACGTCCCTGCGTTTGGTGGTGGCCTGCTGATTGCGATGGTGGCGATTGTGCACGTCTTTGTCTCCCACTTTGCCGTGGGGGGCGGGCTCTATCTGGTGCTGGCTGAACGTAAGGCCTTGCGTGAAAAAAGTCAGGCCATCATGGATTTTGTCCGGAAACACACCAGGTTTTTCATGCTGTTAACCATGGTTTTCGGTGGTCTGACCGGTGTTGCTATCTGGTTTGTGATTTCTCTGATTCACCCGGCGGCCACCTCACTTCTGATCCACACCTTTGTCTTTGGCTGGGCTGCAGAGTGGGTCTTCTTCCTGGTGGAGATCGTGGCCCTGTTTATCTATTTTTACACCTTCGGACGAATGGACGATCGTACCCACCAGGCCATCGGCTGGATCTATTTTGGCGCCGCCTGGATGAGCTTGTTTCTGATTAACGGTATCATCGATTTTATGCTGACACCCGGCGTCTGGCTTGCAGATGCCAACTTCTGGTCGGGGTTTTTCAATCCGACGTTCTGGCCATCGCTGTTTTTTCGCAGTTTCATGAGCTTCATGCTGGCTGGCTGTTATGGTTTTGTAACGGCAACCTTTCTGCGCGATGAACAGGCCCGTCACCGGATGATTCGTTACTCAGGTGTCTGGGCGCTGGCTTCATTGATTCTTTCGGTCCCTGCCGGATGGTGGTACATCGCAGTATTGCCGGAGAAGGCAAAGGGCTTGGTGGTTGGTGCTTCCCCCACCATCACACGGGCTGCAACCGTGGGTGCCTTCTCAATGGCTGCCCTGGCTGCCCTGGTCATCATTCTGATCCTGTTGCGCCCGCAATCCCGGTCCAGGGCCCTTACCGTAGTGGTTATGATAGCTGCCATGGGATACCTGGGGGCCTTTGAATGGTCTCGCGAGGCTGCCCGTCGGCCTTATGTCATCAATCAGGTCATGTACTCCAACGCAATCCTTAAAAAGGATGTAGAACGGATCAATCAGGACGGTTTTCTGAAGAACGCCAAATGGGTCCAGCACAAAGAGGTAACCGAGGCCAATCAGCTTGAGGCCGGGCGTGAGCTGTTTCTGCATCAGTGCTTTGCCTGTCATAGCCTGGGGGGCTTCAATAACGATATTCTCAGCCGTACTAAAAACATGAGCTACGGCGCCATGCGCAAATATCTGGTCACCATCCATGAAAAACGTTACTTCATGCCGCCCTTTGTGGGAAATGAGGCTGAACTGAAGGCTTTGGCCGCCTACCTGACGGTTGGACTGCATAAAAAGCCGTTGGCCGACGAGGCTGTCACAGCCGGTGTTCATGGCAAGACCCTCTTTGATGACAACTGTGCAGCCTGTCACGGTGCCGATACCTTGAAGCCGAAGATGTCCGGCTGGTCACAGGCAAAGGTTCGTGCTGCCCTGGATAAACTGCCGGCTCTTAATGCAGCCATGCCCGACTATAATGCCCCGGCCGCAGACAAGGAAGCCATGGCCGGCTACCTGTTTGGCCTGAATAATCCGCAGACAGCGGCACCGGCTCAAGACCAGGGCGCTACCCTGTATGAGGAGAATTGCGCCGCCTGTCATGGTTTTGATCTGATCAAACCCAAGTTGATCGGGTGGTCGCGGGCGAAGGTGCGCACGTCACTTGACAAATTATCGGCTCTTAACCCGGCCATGCCCGACTATACCGGCACAGCCGTTGAAAAAGATGCGCTGGCCGACTATCTGGCGAAACAAGCAGGAGGTGCCCGATGAACCCCGCTGGTTTGATCCCGACAGCCGATGCTCTGGTGGCTCACTGGGGCTGGTTTCAGTTTTTTTTGATGCTGACCTTTCCGCTGCACCTGCTTGCTATGAATGCCATGCTGGGCACCGCGCTGGTTGCCGTTATTGCGCACCTGATGCCTGGTGAGCAGCACCGGGGCCTGTCCCATGAACTGGCCAAGTCGTTGCCTTTTCTGGTGGCTTTCACTGTCAACCTTGGAGTAGCACCGCTGCTGTTTGTCAATGTACTGTATGGTCAGATGCTGTATTCCAGCACGGTATTGATGGGGCTGTTCTGGCTGGCGATTATCCCGGTCCTGATCATTGCCTACTACCTGGCCTACCTGTATGATTTCAGCTTCAAGCGACTGGGCAATCTGGCCATGTTTGTTGTGCTGTTGGTCCTGGCGCTGTTGCTGGTGGTCGGTTTTCTTTTTACCAACAATATGACCATGATGATCTCACCAGCCAGTTGGACCCGCTGGTTTACGACACCTGGCGGCACTCTGCTGAATCTGTCCGATCCGACCTTGTTCGCTCGTTATCTGCATATGATGACCGGTTCGTTGGCCGTCGGCGGTCTGTTTGTCGCACTGTACTCGGCAACCGTACTCAAGGGTGAATCTGCGGTGTCTGAAGCAGGAATTAAAGTGGGTATGACAGTATTCAGTTGGTTAACACTGCTGCAGATTGTGGTTGGCACGTGGTTCCTGCTGGCATTGTCACCAGAGATCATGAAGCGTTTCATGGGGGGCACTGTGGGGGCAACAGCGTTGTTTGCGGCGGGCATGTTGCTGGCAGTCGCAACACTGTTCACCGGATTCAAACGGATGCTCTGGCCAACGGTCTGGTTGACGCTGCCACTGGTGTATGTGATGTCCTTCATGCGTGATAGCGTTCGCACCGGTTATCTGGCGCCTTACTTTGATATGAGCATGGTTCCCGTCAAGGTACAGTGGTCGCCACTGGTGTTCTTTCTGGTAACTCTGCTTTTTGGCGTTGGTCTGGTCGTCTGGATGGTGCTCCAGTTGCCTGCTCTGAAGAAAACCGGCCATACTAGTGGACAATAACTGTCCTGTTGTTAGTTGGTTATCTGTCTCCCGATGATTGACATTCATAGATGAATATGTTTCTATAGGTCGATTTTTCTATTTCTGCAGTGCTCGGCGCTAATGCCGGGTTTATTTATCTAGCAGCATGAGAAAGGGGAAGGGTATGAAGGGGATGAAAGCTGTGATGGCAGTAGTGACTGCCGCGCTGGTCCTGGTTGCGTTCCAGGCGTTTGCCGGGCCGGACCACAAGGATTTTGTAAAAGGTCCGTTTAAGGATGGTCAATCGGTGACCAAGGTCTGTCTGGAGTGTCACGAGCAGCAGGCTGCTGACGTGATGAAGACCTCCCACTGGACCTGGGCCGGTACCCCTAACCATGTCAAGGGCATGGAAAAGAGCACCAAGCAGTACGGCAAGACCAATATGATTAACGCCTTCTGCACCACCGTGTTCAACGGACCTGACGGTGTGGTGCGTGAATCCTGTCACAAGTGTCACGCCGGTTATGGCTGGACCCGTACCAAGTTCGACCTGACCGACAAGACCCGGGTCGACTGTCTGGTCTGCCATGCCCAGAAGGGTAACTATGCCCGTGCCGGTGTCGGCGCTGATGTAGATCAGGCCGCCATCAAGAAGGGCTCCATGAATCTGGAAGAGGCTGCCCAGAGCGTGGGCGCTCCGACCTTGAAAAACTGCGGTTACTGCCACTTCTATGGTGGCGGCGGCGATGCCGTCAAGGTGCCTGGTCTGGATTCCACCCTGGAGTATGCCAGCAAGGATCAGGATGTGCATATGGCCAGCAAGGCCAAAGGCGGCGCGGCTCTCACTTGCCAGGCCTGCCACAAGACCAAGGATCACAAGATCGCTGGCGCATCCAGTATGATGGCTCACTATGAAGGCCGTGTAAACTGCATCGACTGCCACAGTGGTGCCAAGGCTCCTCACCAGAAGTCCAAAAACAGGACTATTTTGGATAAGCACACCGCTTCAGTCGCCTGCCAGACCTGCCACATCCCGACCCTCTCCCGTGGCCAGGCAACCAAAGTGATGTGGAACTGGTCCGATGTAGGCAAAAAGATTGAGCCTGAAGAGCAGTTTGACAAAGAGACCTTTGCCAAGCACAAGGGTACCTTCAAGTGGAACATGAACTTTGTGCCGACCTATGCTTGGTATAACGGTCAGATCGAGCGTTACATGGTGGGCGACAAGATCAAGGATCCGTCCAAGCCGGTTACCATCACCAAGCCGGTGGGCAGCATCAAGGACAAGACTGCCAAGATATATCCTTACAAGTACTACACCGGCACCCAGCCGATGGACAGCAAGTTCAAGTACCTGAGCACCTTCCAGCAGTACAAGGAGCTGTGGGTGAACTTTGACTGGGAAAAGGCTCTGGTCAACGGTGCCAAGAGTCCTGAAGGCCTTCCCTACAGTGGTAAGTATCAGTTCGTCAAGACGGAGTCCTACCTGAGCGCCGGTCACGAAGTTGCTCCCAAGGAGCAGGCTCTGCAGTGCGGCGAATGCCACATGGGTGCCAAGCGGATGGACTGGAAGGCCCTGGGTTACAAGGGTGATCCGATGCAGATGGGCGGCCGTGTCATTAAGGCAGGTAAAAAGAAGTAGTTTTCATACGTTGTGTGGTGAGTTGTCAACGCCGTCCGGCCTTTGTGCCGGGCGGCGTTTTTTGAGTGTTGGATAGTCAAACGAATAACGGTAGTATGATCATAGTGCATGAGGTTATCACGCCAGAGAGTCAGGAGTCTCAACCATGCGTTTGAAACTTATTTTCGGGATGCTCAGTATGTTCGTCGTGATTGGTTGTGGAACCAAACGTCCAGTGTTGTATCCCAATGGCCATTACACCGATGTAGGTGAAGCAGTGGCCCGGCAGGATATCGAAACGTGTCAAACGTTGGCTGAAAAGGCTGGCACACAAGGTGATGCAGGTGAGGAGCTGGCTGCGCGTACAGGCACGTCAGCTGTCGTTGGTGGGGCTACCGGTGCAGTGGTTGGGGCTGTCAGCGGGTCGGTCGGGCGTGGCAGTCTGATCGGTGCCGCAGCCGGTGGCACAGCTGCCCTGACAAGCGGACTTTTCCGAGTCAGGGAACCTGATCCGATCTTTATGCGGTTTGTGGAGCAGTGTTTGTATGAAAAGGGCTATCAGGTGCTTGGCTGGCGTTGAAACATGCTGTTACGGTTGGCTGTTGCGTTGTATTGATGGTCATTGGGGAGGGGCTCCGGGCTGCCGTCCGCTCTTTTTCAGATATTCCATGAACCCCTTTTCGAAAATCAGTTCAATGTCACCCTTGGGGCGGTTTTCAACGTAGTGTTTGAAATAGATGGATAAGCCACCAAGCAGCAGGCAGACGATGATCGCAAGTATAATCTGCAAAATCTTCAAACGCAGTCGTTCGGTGTCGGTCAGTTCGTGATCTTCCGTGTTTAAACCACGGCCGAGATAGTGCTCCCGTAGTTGCCGGATCCTCTTCAGTTGAACATTTGCGATGTGGCTGACGATGGTATCCCGGTCACGCTCGTCAATAAAAAGAAATTCAATGCTGGTATTGTAGCTGTCCCGTTGCATCTGCTTTGATGCCGCATGGTTCTGAAGAGAGGAGACCACTGTGCCGACAGCGTCCACTATGCGCGGCTGTGGTTCCGTTGGGACATAAATTTCCAGGATTATCAGGTCACCGGCCTTGAATTGATGGTGCAGCAGAATTCTGATGCCGCCGCCACTGATATTGGCCGCCAGCGGGATCACGTCGTCCCAGCTGTGGTCCCTGCTGTCATCTGCTTCGGTAAAGCCTTCATCAAGCTCTTCACTGGTTTCTTCCGTCGCGTCAAACTCTTCGTCTGGAAAGTTTTCTTGCTGGGGAAGCATCAGGCGTTGCCAGGGTTTTACTTCATTTTCACGCCGTTCACGCTCAAGCTTTGCACGAGCTTCACGTTTTGCTTGCCAATCCAGTTTGAGGGCGTATTCGCTGGTTCTATGCGTGATGAAGTATTTGATCGGCAGGAAGGCATCAATCCGGTAAAACTCGCGTAGTTCATCAGAGACGATCTCACCGATCAGTCTCAGCAGCACCTCACGGCGGTCACCTTCGGTGACGATGATTCCTCGGCAGCAATAGGCATTATCATCTTTGCCACCTCGGATATCAAGGATCGTACCCACCAGCAGACGTACACCGGCCGGCAGCACATCACGGGAAAGCTGGAGTTCGAGCAGGTCTTCGTCAATAGCAAGAATGATGGCCCAGTCATGGAATATCGAGCCACCGGGGACCGGAATGCCTACGTTGACCTTCATCCCGGCCGGGAAGTGTTCGATATACTTGTCGTAGTCTCCCATGGAGAGGGTCAGCCCCGGCCAGCTGCGTTCAGCTCTCGCAGTAATTTTTCAATGTCAAGCTGGTGAAATCCGGCCCCGTGTTCCAGAGTTTCCAGATCGGCGATCTGACACTCGAAACACTCCAGGCCATAACGGGCAAAAACCTCAACAGTGGCGGGATATTGCCGGATGATGTCGCCGATAATCATCTCTTTGGTGATCATGAGCAGACCTCTCTCGGTACAGGCAGGTGCTACAAAAAAGGGGACGCCGGAGCGTCCCCGCGGGGTCGTTCTACTTAAGGTTCTTAATCGCATCTTCGATGCGATCCATACCTTTTTTAATGTTTTCCATGCTGATAGCATAGGAAAGACGGGCGTAACGGTCGTCACCAAAGGCCACGCCCGGCACCAGGGCTACCTTGGCGTCCTCCAGCAGATACGCGGCAAAATCGGATGAAGATTCGATCTTTTTGCCAGCCGGGGTTGTCTTTCCGTAGACACCGGAAAAATTGGGGAACACATAGAAGGCGCCGTTGGACTTGAAGCAGGACACGCCCGGCATCGCATTCAGACGATCAACGATGTAGGTGCGGCGTTTCTCAAACTCGATACACATGGCGGACACGGCGTCCTGGGAGCCGTTCAGGGCCTCCACCGATGCTTTCTGGGCGATGGATGTCGCGTTGGAGGTTGATTGAGACTGCATCTTGGTCATGGCAGCCATCAGCTCTTTCGGCCCGCAGGCGTAACCGATCCGCCAGCCGGTCATGGCGTAGGTCTTGGAAACGCCGTTCACCACGATGGTGCGGGGTTTCAATTCAGGCACCACCTGGGCGATGTTGTAGAACCTCAAGCCATCGTAGATCAGGCGTTCATAGATATCGTCGGCCACCACCAGCACATGTTCCTGCTTGAGCAGAACCTGGCCCAGCGCAGCCAGCTCTTCCTTCGTATAGGTAGAGCCGGTCGGGTTACAAGGTGAGTTGAGGATCAGATAACGAGTTTTTGGAGTAATCGTTTTTTCAAGCTGCGCCGGGGTAATCTTGAAGCCCGTGGATTCGTCGGTCATGATAAAGACCGGAGTTCCGCCGGCCAGTACAATCTGATCGGGATAAGAAACCCAGTAAGGACCAGGAATGATGACTTCGTCACCTTCCTGAATCAGTGCCTGAGAGATGTTGTAAAGGGTGTGTTTTGCGCCACAGGCCACCGAAATTTCGTCACGGGTATACTCCAGACCGTGGTCACGCTTCATCTTGGCAATGATGGCGTCTTTCAGATCGTCGGCGCCGCCCACCGGCATATAGCGTGTAAATCCAGCATCAATAGCCTTTTTGCCGGCCTCGCGGATGTTTACGGGGGTGTCGAAATCAGGTTCGCCGGCGCCAAAGCCGACGACATCTATTCCCTGGGCCTTGAGGGCCTTGGCCTTGGCGTCAATGGCAAGGGTAGGGGAGGGTTGAATCTTGTTTACGCGATCTGCGAGTTTCATGGAAATCTCCTTCGTTCGTGTTGAATGCTGATTAATCCAGGTTTCTCAGGATGTGGTAATGTTGTATTTGTCGAGCATGGCAGCCTTGACTTCAGGTGGGACAAAGCTGTCAACATTGGCTCCCAGAGAGCAAACCTCTCGCACAATGGAAGAAGAGAGGTAGCCGTACTGGACCGAGGTCATCATAAACAGTGTTTCGACTTCGTTACCGATGGTGCTGTTCATTTGGGCGATCTGGAATTCATATTCAAAATCGGATATTGCCCGCAATCCACGAATGACAACATGTGCTTTTTGTGCGGCTACATAATCTATCAGAAGCCCGGTAAAGGTGTCAACGGAGACCCTCGGTTCAGCTTTGAGTACTGTCTGAAGAAGCTGTACTCGTTCGTCGATGCTGAATAGGGAGTTTTTTTGGGAATTGCGGGCTACGGCAACGATTACCTTGTCGAATATCCGCAGACTGCGTTTGATGATGTCCAGGTGGCCATAAGTGACCGGGTCAAAAGAGCCTGGATAGATGGCTATGCGGCTATGGGGCATCGTTCCCCTCCGGGACGAAGAACTCAAGTGCTGTGTCGCCGTACACCCGGCGATCAATGCGCCAACACCTTCCTACCCGTTCGGGTAGTGGCTCACGGGAGGCTGCTTCGGCAACCATCATTCCCTTGGCTGACAGTAACGGGGTAATCCGTTCTAAAACCTTTGCCTGCAGTCCCAAGGCATAGGGGGGGTCAAGCAGTACCAGATCAAAACGGGCACACTGACGGGTTAGTTGATCCAGGGCCTGAAAGACATCCAGCGGCAGCACTGTTGCCTGGTCTGCCAGTTTGGTGTGCAGTAGATTCTTACGAAGTGCATCCAGCGCCGGGCGGGATTTGTCCACCAAGGTGGCATGAGCTGCGCCGCGGGATAGTGCTTCGATTGCCAAGGCGCCACTGCCGGCGAACAGATCCAGAACACGGACTCCACTGGTCAACATCTCGTGACTTTGCAGGATGTTGAAGAGAGCTTCCTTGACCCGGTCTGCGGTCGGACGTGTTCCGGTGCCTGTAGGGGATGTCAGCTTCAGACCACCGGCTGTACCGGAGATTACCCGCACAGATTATGCCTCCAAACGCCAGTTAAGTCTCAAGGCAGAGCAACCCTACCGGAGGGTTAAGCGACTGTCAAGTGCCAACAAAACGGTGCTGGGTGTGATGCCTGTGTATAAAATTCGGCTTAGGTGGTTTTCATCCTGCCGGAGCTATGGTATACATAAACCCTGTAGCTGATATGAAATATTTTCAAAGGGAGTTATGTCTGTGTCTGAGAGCTCTCACCTTTCCGCCAAGAAGATTATCGCCTCATTCCAGACTCTGCCGACGATTCCTGCGGCAGCGGCACGAGCTATTCAGATCCTGAATGAACCTGACCCTGACCTCTCCGAAGTGGCGGATATCGTTCTGGCAGATCAGGTAATTGCTGCCCGGGTGATTCGAATCATCAATTCACCGCTCTACAAACTGCTTCATGAGATTGATTCAGTCAAACAGGCTTTGATCTATCTGGGCCCGCAGAAAATTTTCGAAATTATCCTTACCTCATGTTTTCTTGAGTTGACGGACAATAGCGGCAACCAGTGTCTGCGCGTGCAGAGTTGTTGGGAGCACTCCTTCGGCGTAGCGTTGGTGTCGCGTAATCTTGCTGAACTGAGTGGCGCGGTAAAACCTGAGCTTGCCTTTGTCTCTGGTATCCTGCATGACATTGGCGAGGTGATTCTGAGTCAGCAGCTGCCCGAGCAATTCCGGCAGGCCATGCAGCTGTCCTTAGAGCGTGAGGTTAATCTGCATGATGCCGAGATGGAACAGTTTGGCACCAGCCATTGCGAGGTCGGTGCGTTGCTGGCGGAACAATGGCGGTTCCCTGAACCGTTTCTGCAGGTGATTCTTCATCATCACAGTGCGCAGATCGAGCAGAAATCGCCTCTGATTCAGATCGTGAGTCTGGCCGATCAAATCTGTGCCGACGTGCGTCTTAAGTGTGAGTTAAATCAGCCTGTGCGGGATAATGGCACCGGGATCTACGGTGAGCATCTGCAGGAACTTGAACAGCAGTTGGGCCGTCTGGGTGTCGAAGATCTGGCGGCTTTCCGCCAGTCACTGGGGACAATGGTTCAGAAGGTGAAGGAAACGGTTCAGTCACTCTACGCCTGAGCAGTTTTTGAATCTAGATTTGTGACCTGCTCACATGGGTGCCAGGATCGCCTCGATCTCCTTATCCAGTTCCTCAAGATGATCGGCAAACGGTGTGTTGATCACGCTGATTGACGGGGCTAACGGTGACAATACCAGATCTTGAACAGGAAAATCGCTCTTGGTCAAGAGGTCTGCAATGTGCACGATCTCAACCAGCTTGGTGTAGTTATGTGCATTGAGTGGATCATGATGGCAGCGAATCACTTCCTGAATATCCTCTGAAAGGTTCCACTTCTTTGCCACCAGGCTTCCCACCACCGTATGATGGTCATTAATCAACTGATCGCGTTTTTCTGTCGGCAGGTCATATTCGGACAAAAGTTCCAGCATGATGATCCAGCCCAGATCATGCAGGAGGCCGCAGATGAAGGCCTGGTCATGATTATAGCCAAGATCGCGGGCCAGTTGTTTGGCTATCATGCCTGTTGCCAGGGAATGGCGCAGTAATGACTGCACTTTCGCTGTGTTGCGCGGCGAAAAGCCGCTTAGGGCATGCACGGTCACAATGCTGAGCAGGGATTTTAATCCCATGTAGACCACCGCATCCCGCAAGGTGGCTACATTGTTACGACGGCCATAAAAGCTTGAATTACAGATTTTCAACACCTTGGATACCAGCAATGGATCGGCAATGCACTCAATGATCTCGTCAACCACCATGTTGGGATTGTTGATCCGATTCATCAACAGTTGCATCTCGCTGGGCAGCGGGGGGATGTTGATGGCTCCCTTGCGGATCAGATCAAAAACCTCATCCAGCAGTGTATTGGTGCTGGCCTTTCCAGCCAGATCAGTCTCATCAATCAGCACAGCGGAATCCATCAGTACCTGACTGGTCGTCAGTGTGATCGGGCTGGAAAGAACGGTTGTCGGCAGGGTATCGCTAAACCGGAAACGGCCTGCTTTCCAGGTAATCACGTCGGCCATCGCCCGTTCAGCCAGGGAACTGATGACGGCGGTCAGCCGTTCCAGTGGGATACCTTCTTCACTGGACAGGTAGCCTATGCAGGATATACCCAGTTGTTCGGCCGTATGCAATGCCTCCAGAATCTGCTCCAGGGGCAGGTCAGTTGCTTCGTGCAATGCCTCGCACAGCTGTTCTCCCTCTTTCTCCGACCAGATGAATATCAGCCTTCCATCCTGAAAGAAAAACCGTTTGGTGTGCTCGTCATTGGCAACGAGCAGTGTGCCTGAACGTCGTGACACTTCAATCCATTGCGTCAGATCAGCAAGGGTCATCAGGCTAAGGCTGCCCTCGATGAAACGGGAGAGTTTGTCATCGGACTGTTCAAGAAAACTCAGGTGCATGGCAGCATCTCACCGGCAAGTGATTGTATACGATCAGGTACGCAACAGTATAACGGTGAATTTCTTTAGCACAAGCGAACAGGTCGAGATTTATTCAGTCAGCATCCTGGCAAAGAAATCCATCCCCATGTCTGCCGGAGGGGCGTCTTCGACCTCAGACCGTCCGCCTGCCAGCAGTTGTGGCGGTAGTTCCGCCAGAAACCGGCTGGGGCTGCGTTCTTCCTTGGTGCCATATTTGCGCCGAGTGAGACAACGGGAGATGGTCAACCGCTCTCTGGCGCGCGTGATGCCCACGTAACAGAGGCGGCGCTCTTCAGCCACCTCCGGGTCTTCGTCGGCAGAGCGGTGGTGGGGCAGCAGCCCCTCCTCCATGCCCACCAGGTAGACGTGGGGGAACTCCAGCCCCTTGCTGGCATGCAGCGACATCAGGGTGACAGCATCCTGGGGTTGTTTGTCTTCGCCAGTTTCGCGGCGGTTGTCCTCGGTCAGGGCGATCCGCTCCAAAAAGTCAGCTATGCCAGCTTCAGGGTAACGCTCTTCAAAGGCTGCCAGGGCGCTCACCAGTTGTTCGATATTTTCTATCCGTTTGCGGGCCTGATTATGATCACCCAGGGTGCGATGCAGTTCGTCATCGATGCCAAGTCGCTTGAACAGCGCCTTGGCCTGGGCTGCCAGTTGGTTGGGCTTTAGGTTTGCCAACTCCTGGCGCAATAGGCTGTGAAAAGCGCTGACCGTCTTGCGAGCTCCCTCGGCAATCCCTTCGATCTCGGCCACTCGGGCCAAGGCGTTAAACAGGATGGTGTTATGTTCCAGTGACCATTGGTTGAGCCGCAGCATGGTGGTGTCACCGATTCCCCGGCGCGGGAAATTGATGATCCGCACCAGGGAGGCCTCATCCTGGGGGTTGGCCAGCACGGCCAGATAGGCCAGGGTATCCTTAACCTCTTTGCGTTCAAAAAATTTTTGACCTCCTACCAGGATATACGGTATCCCCTCCATCCGTAATGCCTCTTCAAAGGTGCGGCTCTGCGTGTTACTGCGGTAGAGAATGGCAAAGTCACGCCAGGGGCGACGTTGCTGGTACTGAGCGAGTTGCAGCTGTTCCACCACCAGATGGGCCTCACTCTCCTCATCATCGGCCACGATCTGGCCGATGGTCTCACCTTCATCGCTGGCGGTCCAGAGGGCCTTGTCACTGCGGGTCCGGTTGTTGCGGATCACCGCGTTGGCGGCAGCGAGGATCGTGCCGGTGGAGCGATAATTCTGTTCCAGTTTCACCACCAGGCAACCCTGGCGCTGTTGCTCGAAGGAAAGGATGTTTTGTACCTCTGCTCCTCGCCAGCCGTAGATGGATTGATCATCGTCCCCCACCACACAAAGGTTGCCGTGGAGCTCGGCCAGTAGCTCAATCAGGCGATACTGGCAGGTGTTGGTGTCCTGATATTCGTCAACCATCAGGTAGCGGAAGCGGCGTTGCCAGTAATCCCGTACCTCTGGCAAGGTCTCCAGGAGCTGCACCGCCAGCATGATGATGTCGTCAAAGTCAATGGCGTTGAAGGCTTTGAGTAGTCGCTGGTAGCGGGGATACACCACTGCCGTGGCACTGTCCAATGGATCGGTGGAATCTTTGGGGTAGGCCTCCGGGCTGATCAACCGGTTTTTCGCCAGGGATATCCGCCAACGGATGCTGTCCGGGTTGTGCTGCTTGGGGTCAAGCTCCAGGTCGCGCATCGCCTGACGCAAAACCCCGCTTTGATCGCTTTCCGTATAAATCGAAAAGCTGGGTTTATAGCCCAGTCGGCGAATGTCGCGCCGCAGGATACGGACCGCCAGGGAGTGGAAGGTGCTGATCACCATCCCCTGGGAGGCCTTGCCGGCCGCTGCCGTGACCCGTTCCTGCATCTCTTTGGCAGCCTTGTTGGTGAAGGTAACCGCCAGGATTTCTTCTGGTGGTATCCGTTTGTTTTTAAGGAGATGCACAATCCGGCTGGTGATAACCTGCGTTTTGCCGGAACCGGCACCGGCCAGCACAAGCAAGGGACCTTCCGTATGATGAACTGCTGCATATTGTTGTGGGTTGAGACGTGCCATGGGGGGTAGGGTGTATCACATATGAGGGGGAGAGTGCAATTGCTGCTTGATGAGAACTATTGTTGCATGATTGTAACAACCGGGTAGAATCATGACATGCTACTCATCAGGAGGGCCATCGTGGCTGCTGGTATCAAGTTTGCCAAAGGCAAAAAACGGATGGATGACAATCCAGGGCAAAAAAATATTCGTACCCCCCTGCCAAGCGATGCATCTGAAACGGCGTCAACCAAGGGAGCCGGCAGCAGTTCCGGCCCTAAGACCCGGCGGAGTGCCAAGCCTGTGGCGGTGAAAAAGTCGGTTGATTCAAAGTCGATGCCGCCAGGTTCTTCAGGGATCAAGCTGGATGACAGTCAGTGGTATCTTAATCGTGAACTAACCTGGTTGAGCTTCAACCAGCGGGTATTGTACGAGGCTGCCGATCCCCGTACGCCACTTTTGGAACGGGTTAAATTCCTGGCCATTGTCAGCGCAAATCTGGATGAGTTTTTCATGAAGCGGATTGGTGGTCTTAAGCAGCAGCTGGCTGCCGGTGTTCAGGAGTTGACCCCGGATGGGCGCAGCCCCCGTCAGCAACTGGTGGAGTGCCACCGGCTGATCCGTGAGCTCGATAGCCAGCGAGAAGCCTTGTTCAGGAAGGTGCTGACGTTGCTTGATGACAAGGGGATTGAGATCGTCTCCTGGAAGGGATTAACCATCAAGGAGCAGAAAGTTTTGCGGGAGCGCTATGCCCAGGATATCTATCCGCTCTTGACCCCTCAAGCCGTTGACCCGGCGCACCCGTTCCCCTTTGTTTCGAACCTTTCCCTTAATCTGTTGGTGACGGTGCGTTACCTGCGCGAAAAGGAAATCTCCCTGGCCCGGGTCAAGGTGCCCTTGGGCCCCGGGGTGCCCCGCTTTATGCAGGTGGGCAAAGGTGATCGGTTTATTCGCCTGGAGGAGGTGATGGCCGCCAACCTGGAGATGCTGTTTCCTGGCATGCGGGTGGTTTCCTGTGAGTTCTTCCGGGTTACCCGGAACGCCAATACTGAAAAGGATGAGGAACAGGCCGACGATCTGGTGGCGATGATCGAATCCGAGCTGCAGGAACGCAAGTTCGCCCCGATTGTACGGCTGGAGGTGGCCACTGGTATGGACCCGGTGCATAAGGGCCACCTGGCGGCCCAATTGGAGCTGGATGAGGAGAGTGATGTCTTTGAGGTCCCGGGAATGTTGGCCATGCGGGATCTGTTCGAGCTGGCTCGCCTCAACTATCCCAAACTGCATGATCCGCCCCATCATCCGGTGGATCAACCACAGCTCATTACCAATCGCAACATTTTCCATGTGATCCGTGATGCCGGGGCATTGTTGGTACATCACCCCTACGAATCATTCTCCAGCTCAGTAGAGCGGTTTTTGAACGAGGCGGCTGACGATCCCAAGGTTTGCGCAATCAAGATGACACTTTACCGCACCTCGCGTGAGAGCCGTCTGGTGGACGCCCTGGTTCGGGCTGCAGAAAACGGTAAGCAGGTGGCGGTGGTCGTAGAACTCAAGGCCCGGTTTGACGAGGCGGCCAACCTGCATCTGGCTGAACGGATGGAAGAGGCTGGTATCCACGTCACCTACGGAGTTGTGGGCCTGAAGACCCACTGTAAGGTTACCCTGGTGGTCAGGCGGGATTACAGCGGGATCAGGCGTTATGTGCATATTGGCACCGGTAATTATCATGGTGACACAGCTCGCATCTACAGTGATCTGGGCCTGTTCACCAGTGACGATGCCATCGGCCGCGATATAACGGAACTATTCAACTACCTGACCACCGGTTTTATGCCGCGCCGCACCTATCTCAAGCTGTTGCCGGCACCCAAACACCTTAAACGGGCGCTCCAGGAGAAGATTGAGCGTGAGATTATCTTACATCGTGAAAAAGGTGGCGGGCATCTGCAATTCAAGATGAACGCCCTTGAGGATGCGGATATCGTTGAGTCACTGTATCGGGCCACGCAGGCCGGGGTTAAGGTCGACCTGTATGTGCGTGATTCCTGCCGGTTTCGGCCTGCTGTTCCAGGTCTCTCCGAAACTGGCCGGGTGGTCAGCATTGTGGGGCGTTTTCTGGAACACAGCCGGATTTACTATTTCCGCAACAATGGGAATGAGGAATATCTGATCGGCTCGGCCGATGCAATGAAGCGCAATTTGGAATCGCGGGTGGAGATACTGGCACCAGTGGAACAACCGGAACTGCGTCTGCAGTTGCGTGCGATACTGGATGGCCATGACGCTGACCGGCGTTCGGCTTGGGATATGCTGTCGGATGGCAGTTATGTCCAGCGTCGCCCCAAGGGTGAGAGCGAGCAGGGTGGGTTGCACCAACTGCTGATTGCAGCGGCTGAAAAAGCCGCCAAGGATGCGCTGCGCCTGAAAAAGCGTATTGCACGGGGAAAGTAGTTACGTCGTAGCGGCAGGTGTCAGCGGCAGTTCGATAGAAAAACAGGTTTGGCCATCAGTAGAACTGAAGCCAACCTGCCACCCAGATAACGCTCTCAAACAGTTTGATACGAGGTATTCGTTGCGTTGCACTGCAACGTCTGCGTTGCAAGGCTGTTGCTGTATTGTAATACAATGAAATTACAACCGTTTTTTCCATTTGCGTGCATTATGTTGCGGTTGCAACGTGAAAATAAGGAAGTCTTCATGTGTAACATATTGTAATCAAATAAAATTTTAGTTCGGCACGTTTAGTGCTAGCTATATTGTCAACCAAAAGACTGCGGGAGGTGTGCCATGACCACTCATAGCCAGATTATGCGGGAATCATCTTTGGCACCATTACATCCCCTGGCAAAATGGACGCTGTTTGCCATCGGGTTGGCCCTGTTCGGGTATGTGCTCTGGTCGGTATGCTTCGTGTTGATCAGGCTTTTGGGACTTGGCGTTTCGCAGATATAGGAGGTCGGTATGAAAGCAAAAGCGAATTATGGAGGCCTGGTCGGTATGGTGCCGGTAGGCGGACTCACCCTGCAGGAAACGGTTTCCATTGCCGGGGGTGAAACATTGCTGCAGCGTGCAGATGAGTTATACCAGTCCGGTCACGAACAGGATGCACGAGCTGCGGTACGAGAGGCGCTGCAAGTGGCCATGCGCCGTCTTGATACTGTCCATGGCACCGGTCAACAGCAGAAACGTCAGGTTGCGGATGCCGCTGGAGAGGTGGCCTGGGAGCCCTGCTAGCGCAGTCCTGCCATGTCTAACAATTTTCCCCACATTCGGTTGAACCAGCGCCCCAAGCGGATGGATACCTTTTCCAGCCAGGTTTCATCACCACGTTGTTTTTTGAGAACCAAAGCAAGGTTAAGGCGGGTTTCATAATCCTGGGGGTTGACCGCCTGCGCCAAGCGCAGCCATTCCAGGGCGCCATCCAGATCATGCAGCATAGCCAGTGAGATTCCTAACTGGCGCATGGCATCGTAATCCTGTTCATTCACCATCAGTGCCCGTTTAAACCAGCCCAGGGCCTCCTGATCCTCCCCAACCTTGGAATAGGATACACCAATCTGCCGCAAGGCGTCGCCATCATTCGGGTTGATAGCCAAGGCTGCTTCAAAGAAACGAATTGCTTTGCGATCACGGTCAAGCCGGGAATGGGCTATTCCCATACAGCGCAGGGTGTCGGCATCATGGGGATCAAGTGCAAGTACCTTGTCAAAGGTGCGTACAGCACTCCAGGTTTTATTATTCATCAGCTGCCAGATGCCGATGCCACGCTGCAGGAAAACGTCATCCGGGGCAAGGACTACAGCCTCCTGGAGCAGCCGTCCCTGTTCCTTGCTGCTGCGGTCATGATACCAGGCTGATTCGGCCTGGAAATACCGTTCATACGCTTTGTCGCCGGCAGCAGCAGTAATCCCTTGAGTGAGCAACTGCTGTCCTTCTTCGATTCGTCCCAGGTCATACAGATCATCGATCTGGGCTGCGAGTTTTTGTAGTTCGGCCCGTTTCACGTAATCGGCACTCCTCTCAGTTGTCACTCAATCCATACCGTTTCATCCACCGCCAGAGTGTGGTCCGCTCCACACCCAGTTCCCGTGCTGCCTCACTGCGATTGCCATCGTGGGCTGCCAGTATGTTGCGGATTTCATCAGCAGAGGGGATCCGGCCGGATCTGCGTGGTTCTGTGGCAGCATTTACAGTGCTGGCATCAACAAAATTGCTTGGCAGCTGTTCCAGTGTGATTTCATTCCCTTTGCAGAGGATCACTGATTGTTCCAGCAGGTTTAACAGCTCCCGTACGTTACCGGGAAAACTATGGTTCAGCAACAACTTCAGCACATCAGGGGCCACGCTGCGGACCTTTTTGTTGTAGGCTATATTGAACCGTTGCAGGGCCATATCCACCAATAAAGGTATATCTTCGCGGCGTTCCCGTAGCGGCGGGATGTTGAGGGTAACGATGTTAATCCTGAAATAGAGGTCTTGCCGGAAGGTTCCGTTTGCGACCATCTCTTCCAGATTGCGGTGCGTTGCCGTGATGAAACGTACGTCGGCTTTGATGGGAGCACGGGCGCCCAGGGGCTGGAACTCGTGGTTTTCAAGTACACGGAGTAGTTTTACCTGGAGTAGTAGCGGCAAATCCCCAACTTCATCCAGAAAAAAAGTACCGCCTTGGCAAAGCTCCAGACGACCAGGGCGGTTTTCGGTGGCACCGGTAAAGGCGCCTTTCCGAACACCAAAAATTTCAGATTCAAGCAAGGTTTCAGGCAACGCACCACAGTTGACAATTACCAGTGGTCCGTTGCGCCGGGGAGAAAGCTCGTGAATCGCTCGGGCGAACAGCTCTTTACCGGTACCTGACTCGCCATGGAGAAAGACGGTGGCATCACTGGCAGCAATATCCTCCATCACATCAAACAGGCGGCGCATGCCAGGGTTGCGGCTCACCAGGCTGCGGAAGGTGTACTTGTCGCGCAGTTCTTCACGCATGCTGGTGATCGGTGTCAGGTCCCGGACAGTTTCAATACCGCCCATTACCTTTCCAGCACAGTCGTACAGGGTGGAGGCACTGACGGAGATCAGCTTTTTTCTCCCGGAGCGGTCGATAATGTCCACTTCACGCTGAATAGACTGGCCGGTGGCGATGGCTTCCACCATCGGGCAGGCACCGGTGCAGACCTCGGTGCGGAAAATCTCATAACAAGGTCTGCCGATCGCCTCATCATGGCTAACTCCGGTGATTTCCTCGGCAGCCCTGTTGAAATGCGTGATCAGCATCCCTTCGTCGACGGTGAAGAGTCCATCTGGTACTGAATCCATAATCGCGTAAATTCGACGCAGACTACGGATGGTCTCCACCCCGCCGATCGGGTTGCCTTCACCGTCATAGAGGATTGAGGCACTGACTGATACCGGCACCGGATCGTCCTGGCAGTTCTGGATGGTCACTTCCCGGTTGAGCACCGGTTTGCCCTTTTCAATCGCCTCCCGCACCGGGCATCTGCTGAAACAGACCGCCGTGCGAAAGACTTCGTGACAGGGTCTGCCGATGGCGCTTTCACGGGGAATGCCGGTAATCAGTTCGGCGGCCCGGTTATAAGCCATGATTTTCATATTCCGGTCAACGGTAAATACCCCGTCGGCCACCGAGTCCATGATGTGGGAAACATATTCGAGATGTTCACAGTCTTTTTTCTTCGTCATTACCTCTCCCTCCGGGACAGGTGGAATTCTACCATCAGACCTTGGGGGTTGTGCAGCGTAACAGTCGTTCCGTACGATTGCGTGAGATCCGCATCAACATGACACCTGTCATGGAGAGCAGGACACCGCCGATTAATAGGGTGAAGCCGGTTGTTGTGTAGGCAGCGGAGCTGATGGCCAAAACGCCTACACCGCCAAAGGTGCTGATGCCGCCGCAAATATACAGCACCAGGGCAAGGATGGGAACTGTTTGCGCTACTTTCATGGTGAGTATTCTCCTGCGTAAATAAAAAAATAAGGCGCAGGGGTTGCCTGCGCCTCTTTGCAGACTTGGTGCTACTTCATAAAGGCAAAGATCATTGCTACTACCAGGGCCAGCCCGGTAAAGACTGCCAGGAAGCCGAAGGTTTTAAAGATAAAATCATATGCAACACTACTGGGCTTTTCACAGACGAAACTCTCAGTGATGCCTTGCTCTTCGTAACGCTTCCACTGGTCGCCTCGCTCTTCGATAAATTCTTCCTTGGACATCTGACCGTTGAAGATCACGAAATCCATCGGGAATTTTTCAGGACGACCATGAGTGTTGAAGAAGTGTACCGTAAAGATGAAGCCGGTGGCCAGCAAGGCTTCGTCAGAGTGAACAATCGTTGCAATATTCATCATCCAGCCTGGCAGGAACATGCCGAAAAATTCCGGGAACCACAGAATCAGACCGGAACCGCCGATGGCAAACATACCCCAGAAGACAGCGATGAAGTCAAATTTTTCCCAATAAGTCCAGCGTTCAAAGGTCGGCTTGGGGCCTTTGAACAGGAACCACTTGACCATGCCGACCACATCCTTGATGTCGCGGAAGTTGGGCATCAGGGAGTCAGGACCGAACATCCGTTGCAGAAAGTTACCTCTGATGTCTTTGCGTAGGATCAGGAAGTCAATACTCATCCACAGGGCGCCAAGGAAGTAATAGAAGGTCAACACAGCGCAGCCACGGTGGATCAGTCCGGCATACTCGACGCCACCGTAGAAGGACATCAGGGTTTTGGCCCAGGTCTGGTCAGCAAACTTGAGCGGTAAGCCGGTCAGGGAGAGGCCCAGGAAGCTGATGATTACGGTAACGTGCAGGAAAATATGACGCTTTTTGAAGCGAAGGTACTGTTTGTGAGGTTCTTCAACATGGTGGACATGGCCATCAGCCAGCGCCTGTTGTTTTTCACGATTTTCCACAAAACCACGGAACATCCACAGCAGGGTATGCACCCAGAACACGGCAAAGGTACCCACCAACAGGCCTACCATGGCCATGAAGGTCCAATAGAGCAACGGGTAGTTCTGACGGTCAGAGTGGTTGCCGTGAGAATAGTACTTTGCAAACAGAGGTGTAGCTTTGGCGTGGCAGGTTTGGCACGATTTGTAGAGGTTGTCCGGGTGCACCGATGAGGCCGGGTCTTCTTTGGGCAGTACAGTATGAGCGGTGTGACAATCGGAGCAGCCAGCAGCCTTCTGCAACATACCAAGGCGGTAGCCCTTGCCATGATAACTCTCCAGGTAGGTTTCTACCGAGGTGTGGTTGACGTGATTCCGCTCCATCATTTTTTCGTCGGCGTGACATTTGATACAGGCGTCAACGTGGAACATCCGGCCCTCGACGGTTGTGGCCGGTTGAATTTTTTTGATGCTGTGCAGGCCATGGCAATTGGAGCAATCCGGGGCATCCTTGCTCCCTTTCATGACCGCCTTGCCGTGGACCGAAGCCTCGAAATTCTTGTTGTTGGGGTGACATTTGAGGCAGGAGGTAAGAATTGCCTTCTTGTCGCCTTTTTTAATCGCCATGCTATGGATATCGTTATGACATGAGACACAGATCAGCCCTTTGTCTGCATGGATGCTCTTCGAAAATTCTTTGGCTTCGTTGCCATGGCATCGCGCACAGTTGACCTTTTCCAGCTTGGTGCTGCCGGTCATGTGTTTTTTGAGGTCGGCGCTCTGCAGGTGGCAACTGGTACAGCCGTTTTTGCCGTGGGGCGAGGCGCCGAACTTGTCAAGGTTGATTGTGGCGCCGTGACAGCCAAGGCAGTTCTCGGGATCGTAGGCCATGCTGCTGGTCTCGGCATAGCCGGCAACCGGAGCAGACAGAAGACCCAGGAGGACGAACAGGATCAGAAACGGGAAGGCAAGGTGTCGCATGGTTTAGTACTCCTGAAGGGTAGTGTGATCAATCAACAATTGACAACAGAGGTCTGCAGCATCGGCGCGCTGTCGTACCTTAAAGCGGAATTCCATTTCACGCAGAAACAGGGGAAAGTTGTGGCGGAAGCCCCCCTGGTAGCGTGCCAGCCCTTTTTTTGCAAACTGCCAGAACTGGCGGGGAAGCTCTGACGGCTGATTCTCATGAAGATACAGATGCATCTGGTCCAACAGGTGGCGTTCGATGCTCTCCGGGGAACGGCCATACAGCCAGCCACTGATGTCGGACGTATTCGGTGTGCCTTTCAGGTCGTTACTGTCGTCGCAGAACAGCAACCAGATGGTTTCCAGCGAGGAGGCTACTGCGCAGACAGGTCGGGCCAGATTGCCACAGTCAGGGCGTGATCCGTCAGTTTCAAACAGACGTGAGGGTACCCGGTAGTCACCGAAGTGGGCCAGGGCAGATTCTTCACAACAGTGCGCCATCCCCTCACGTGCCCGCAGAAAGTAGCGCTGTACCGTTTTGATGTTCAGAGTTAACTCAGTTGCGACAGAGGTGGTGGTGGTCATTTCCCAAAAACGTTGCGCGATGATGCGGATAGTCTCTTCCGGTAGGTGCGAATAGCGGGTAATCGGCGTAAATTTATGGGCACACTGGGCACATTTCATCCTGCCATCCTCAAGATGATACGTTTTGCCTCTGCCGCAGAAAGGACAGTGAGGCGTTGTAGAAGCTAAAACAGTCATGATTTCGTCCGGTTTGATGGTGTAGTCCGAAAATCTGGTGTAGTCTTTTTTTAGACACAAAAAGACAGGAAGGAAAACCTTCCTGTCTTACTGCGAGTGAGCAGTTTTCAGCTCATCAGTTTGACCGCTATATGAGAGAGAGCGGGCCAGGCCACTGCAAGTCCGGCTCCGGCGGCGAAAACTCCGGCTACCGCAAGTACCTTGCCAATGTACTTGCGATCATCAAGATCGGAATAACTGACTTTTGCCTTCATAGTGAAGCTCCTTTCGAGGTTATTGTTGTCACTGCTTTAAGGTTAGCTGAAAAGGCTGACAATAGCGCCGATTGCGCTGGCCGCTGACCAGGTTACAAAACCTGCCAGGAAAATGGTGATGCCGGCAAAAACTGCCAGACTGCCACGTGCGGTGGTCTCGGCTACCAGGGTTGAAAAATTGCTTTTTGCTTTCATGATGTTACTCCTTTCGCAGGTAAGCGCCGTTGTTAATGTAGATAGCTCTTGATAACTGGCGTCAGATGATGTTGAGCTGTTTAAGCAGCTTGCGAGCTGCCTCACTTCCCTCACTGAAGACCCGTATGCCTGATTTGACCATCGTATCGATCAATGCCCCTTCCGGGCGAGTACGGCAAACTATTTGGTGTACTCCGAGCTCATGCAGCCAGTTTGGGAGTAATTGGGATTCTTTAGCGTCCCAGATGCCGATGCTGACCTGCTGTCCGTTCGTATTTTTTTGTCCAGCCTGCTCAACAATGAAAAAAATCCGTTCAAAACCGCTGGTGGGATGAGTCAGGCTTCCGTAGTAGGGTATGGCGATCTTGCCGGTGGTCATGGTGTCCTCATAATGATTTACTGCGTTTTGTCTATTACCAATACATTATACGTGCCAACCACATACGTAAAAAATTTATAAAAAAATAAGCTTAATAAACGGTTAGTTGTGATGTGTTGTTGCTTATGTTGAGTTTTTTGTTGTATGAGAGGAATGCTGTTGCATATGCAACGTTTTCGTGCGTACTCATACCTAAGTAGGCTATATTGTTTGTTTGAGTTAGTGCAACGTGTTTGCAACGTGTTGCATGAGCTTGCAACGCATTGAAGAGGCTTTGCGGCAACCTGGCGGACAAAAAAACGGGGCGGATTACTCCGCCCCGCTACTATCCTTAAATAAGTCAGGATGCGTTATTCAAAGATTTCGTAGTTGTCACCTTTAAACTTCACGTTTGCATTCAGCACTTTCAGATTGGTGAGTCCTTTTGCCTTCAAGGTCTCATAGGCTGTGCTGGAACGGATGCCGGTGGCGCAGTGGATAATAATTGTCTTGTCCTTGGGGATCTCTTTGTATCGCATTGCAACCTGTTCAAAGGGGATATGCAGTGAACCCTTGAAACTGCCGGTTGCCTGTTCTGCATCGTTCCGTACATCCAGGATGACGATAGACGGGTCGTTCAACAGTTTTTTAAAGTCTGCAATGGTAATGTCATGGGCTTTGAGGACCCGCACGAAGGTCAGATTGGCTGGAGCCGGCCTGGCACCGGTTTCAACCGGGTAGCCCAGCTTTTGCCACCGTTCGAATCCACCCGGGAAGACGGTTGCTTTCGACAGGTTGTAGTCGAACATCAGTTCCCGTGCCTTGTCGATATCAGCTTGATTGTCACTGTAAAAAACGATTGAGGCACCCTTGAAGGATGGCCAGTTGCTTTCCTTGTACTTGTTCAAATCTGCAGCAGGCAGGTTCAGTGCTCGGGGGATGTGGCCAGCAGCAAATTTTGCAGGCGTACGCAGGTCTAGTAACAGGATGTTCTCGTCTTTTACAAACTTCGGTGAGGAGTGGAAGGGCAGATCGGCATTGGCCCAGGCCGGGTCGCCGCCGGAGAAAACCTTGACATTGGTGTAACCATGTTTAACTGCCAGACCGGCAGCTTTAATGGAGAACGGTCAGGTGGGGCCCCCGCACCAGAAGATGTGAAGCTTGTTCTTGTCCGGGCTCAACATCGGGTGGGCTTTCCCTTCCTGATCCAGCTTTACCATTTCTGTGTCCGGTAAGCTCAATGAGTTTGGGATGGTTGCTGCATGGAAACGTCCTGCAGGGCGACTGTCAAAAAGCAGGTAGTTGCCAGCTTCAGGTCCTTTGTCCACCAAAGTCTTCAATTCATCAACGGTAATAACTGTGACACCTTTGGGCAGTACCGGGCCTGCAGGTTTTGCAGGTTTAGCTGCAGCTACGGTCTGGGGTGCCGGGGCTTCGCTCTTGACCTCTGGTCCGGTTTCGCAGCCTGCCAGCAGAGCCACGGTCATCAGTGTTGCCAAGCTGGCGGCCAGTCTGTTACGAATGCTCATGATGCCTCCTTGTAAGGTGATATTTCCCTGAAGGGAACCTAAATCGTTATATTTGCATATAGTTAAAAATATATTAATGTGATTAAATAGTTAGCGAACTTTACGCGGCCGCCTCAGTACTGTCAAGGGAAAAGACCACGCTTGGTTTCTATACCTGATTACTCTATTGAGTCGGTATGCTTAAAACAATCTGGGCCAACTTGCAATCGGATTGATCTGTGTTAAAATAAAAAAAACATTTGCTTTTTCAGCAAAGTAACAATCGCAGGAGGAAGCCATGAGCAGGCCACAAGAGGATGTTATGCCATCAGGCAGGTTCTCGGTCGCACGATTGTTGGAAGAACGGGGAGTCTCCCGCCGTGAGTTTCTGGCGTTTTGTTCTGCCGTCACCGCAGCGATGGCCTTGCCAGCCACCATGGTGCCGAAGGTGGCCCACGCGCTGGACAAGGTACAGCGCCCTCCGCTGGTCTGGATGGAGTTCCAGGACTGCTGCGGCGACACCGAAGCACTGCTCAGGTCTGCCAACCCCACGGTAGGCGAGCTGGTGTTGGATATCCTTTCGATTGATTATCACGAGACCATCATGGCCGCTGCCGGGCACCAGGCTGAGGCCACACTGGAAAAGACCATCACCGATTACAAGGGCAAATACCTCTGCATTGTTGAGGGCTCCATCCCGATGAAGGATGGTGGTGTGTATGGATGTGTAGGGGGGAAATCCCACCTCGACCGGGCGCGGCAGGTCTGCGGCAGTGCGGCTGCCACCATTGCGGTGGGTACCTGTGCCGCATTTGGCGGCATTGCCGCTGCGGTTCCCAACCCCACGGGCGCAGTGGGAGTCACCAGGGCGGTGCCGGGAGCCACGGTCGTCAACCTGCCGGGCTGCCCATGCAATGCCGATAATCTGACTGCTGTGGTGGTGCACTACTTAACCTTTGGCAAACTGCCTGCCATGGACGGACATGGTCGACCGCTGTTTGCCTACGGAAAAAGGATTCATGACAACTGTGAGCGCCGGCCTCACTTTGATGCCGGTCAATATGTTGAACACTGGGGAGATGATGCCCACCGTAAAGGGTTCTGTCTCTACAAGATGGGGTGCAAGGGGCCGGCAACCTTTCATAATTGTCCCACCCAGCGCTTTAACGAAAAGGTCAGTTGGCCGGTAGCCAGTGGCCACGGATGTGTGGGCTGCTCTGAACCACAGTTTTGGGACACCTCACCCCTGTACCGACGTCTGCCTAATGTGCCCGGGTTCGGCATCGAGCAGAGCGCCGACAAGATCGGCCTGGGCTTTGCCGCTGGTGTTGCCGGGGCCTTTGCCATCCATGGTGCCATGAATGCACTGCGTAAAGACAAAGAACCGACCGACGATCATCAGCAAGGGGAGGACTAGATCATGGCCAGGATTGTGGTTGATCCGATTACAAGAATCGAAGGCCACTTAAGGATTGAGGCCGAGCTTGAAAACGGCAAAATCAAGGACGCATGGAGTTCAAGCACCATGTATCGTGGTATTGAGAAAATCCTGAAAGGGCGGGACCCGCGGGATGCCTGGTATTGGACCCAGCGTTTTTGCGGTGTCTGCACGACAGTGCACTCCATCGCCTCGATCCGGGCTGTGGAAAACGCACTTAAAATCAAGGTCCCCCCCAATGCAGAGCTGATCCGTAACATCATTATTGGCATACAGAACGTGCAGGATCACGTCATTCACTTCTATCATCTGCATGCCCTGGATTGGGTGGATATCACCTCGGCCCTTACGGCCGATCCGGTCAAAACCTCCGCTTTGGCAGCCTCGTTGTCGGACTGGCCCAATAACTCAGCCACCCACTTCAAGGCGGTGCAGGAGAAGTTGAAAGCCTTTGTGGGTACTGGACGCCTGGGACCTTTTGCCAATGCGTATTGGGGGCACCCGGCTTACAAACTTCCGCCAGAGGCTAATTTAATGGCCACAGCTCACTATCTGGAGGCGCTGGAGTGGCAAAAAGAGGTAATCAAGATTCACGCCATTCTGGGAAGTAAGAACCCTCACCCCCAGACCTTTCTGGTGGGCGGGATGTCCTTGCCGATTGATCCAGATTCGCAAAACGCTCTGAATGCCGACAAGCTGATCACGATCAAGCGGTTATTGGCAAAGGCTCAGGATTTTGTGGAAAAGGTGTACATCCCCGACCTGCTGGCCATTGCCGGATTTTATAAGGAGTGGGCTGCAATCGGTGGTGGTGTCGGCAACTACATGTCGTTCGGCGAATTTCCTGATCCGCTGACCGGCAGCCTTTGGATGCCTGCCGGTGCGATCATGAACAAGGACCTGTCCAAGCTGCTTGCGGTGGATCAACAGAAGATTGGTGAGTACGTGGACCACTCCTGGTATGATTATTCCGGTGGTCAGGGGAAAGGTCTGCATCCATGGGAAGGTGAGACCGAGGCTAACTATACCGGGCCCAAACCACCGTATCAGCACCTGGATGTTGAAAAGAAATACTCCTGGGTCAAAGCTCCCCGTTACGACGAGGCCCCCATGGAGGTCGGACCGTTGGCCCGCATCCTGGTGGCATATGCCGGTGGTCAGAAAGAGGCCAGGGCAGCGGTGGATATGGTGCTTGCCAAGCTGGGAGTGGGGCCGGCGGCCCTATTTTCGACGCTGGGACGGACTGCTGCCCGGGGAATAGACGCCCTGTTGATGGCTCGCCAGACACCGGTGTATCTGGAGCAGCTGATCGACAACATTGCCAAGGGGGATTACCGGATTCACAACAATGAAAAGTGGGATCCTGCAGAGTGGCCGGCCGAGGTGTCAGGATATGGTTGGCATGAAGCTCCCCGAGGGGCGCTTGGGCATTGGATCAAGATTAAGGATCAAAAAATAGCCAGCTATCAGGCTGTTGTGCCATCCACCTGGAACGCCTCGCCGCGCGATGCCAGAGGACAGCGTGGCCCCTATGAGTCCGCCTTGGTGGGTACTCCCATGGCCAAACCGGATCAACCCTTGGAAATATTGCGAACAGTACACTCCTTTGACCCATGTTTGGCTTGTGCTGTACATGTGAGCGATACTACCGGCAACGAACTGGTGCGAATCAAGGTCTCCTAGGAAAGGGGGCAGCCATGCAAGCAGAACATCATTGCAAGTTTAAGCAGTACATATGGGAACTGCCTGTACGTTGGTGTCACTGGGTCAATGTGCTGTCGATAGTGGTTCTTGCAGGCACCGGTGTGCTGATCGGTAATCCGGTTTTCATTGGCAGTGCCCCCCAGAGCTACCTGATGGGCTGGATCCGTTTTATTCATTTTGTGTTTGCCTATGCCTTTGCCGTCAGCGTGATAACCCGGATGATCTGGACCTTTCAGGGGAACTGTTTTGCCGGTTGGCGTGAATATTTCCCTTTTTTGGGCGTAGCCGGACGTGCTGAGATGAAGAAGGTCTTTCAGTATTATACCTTCCAGCGTAAGCACCCCCCTGAAACGGTTGGTCACAACCCGATGGCTGCCACCGCCTATTTTGCGGTATTTTTGTTGTACTGGTTTATGATTTTGACCGGTTTTGCCATGTATGCCGAACATGCGCCCGGCGGAACCATGCACAGCCTGTTAAGGCCGGTTTATGCAATCATGACGACGCAAACAATGCACCTGTATCATCACCTGGTCATGTATCTGATTATTGGCTTTGTGATCAACCATGTCTATAGTGCCTGGCTGATGGATATCAAGGAAAAGGGCGGAGAGATTTCCAGCATGTTTAGTGGCTATAAATTTACCACTGGTGAATATGCCGTCTGTAAAAGTCGCTTCTGGGATTTTTTCCCCTGGAAAAACAAACCATAGGTGGTGATGTTCTCGACAGTTGTATTGATCGGGTATCGGGGCGGGCGACCGCCCTGTTTGTTTGAAGGAGGGGTGGAGTGTCTGAAAATGTTTTGGTGCTGGGGTTGGGCAATACCATTATGGCCGATGATGGCGTTGGGCCCAGGGTTGTGGAACTGTTGCTGCATCAGGGCTGTTTGCCGGACGGGGTGAAGTTGTTGGATGGTGGTACGTTGGGGCTGGATCTGCTGCCCCGCCTGGAAGGTGTGCAGCGACTGATTATCGTGGACGCGGTGGAAACCGGACAGCCGCCAGGCAGTCTGGTGCGATTGAGCGGTGATGCGGTGCCGCTTGCTCTGGAAACCAAGCTTTCTCCACACCAGATGGGTCTGAAAGACCTGCTGGCCGTGGCACGTTTGATGGATCAGTTGCCGTCTGAGTTGATTTTGATCGGCGTACAACCGGCAATTATCGAGATGGACACCAAGTTGTCACCCGTAGTGGAATCCCGCCTGCTGGAACTGGCGTCCATGGTGAGCCGGGAGTTCACGTGATACGCAGCTTGACGCAGATGAGGCTTGACAGCGGCAGGGTGATGCTATACTGAAAATCGTCTAACATCGTTATAAATTGGATTTAATAGACAGGAGGCGTTCACGATGAGCTTGGTGAAGTTGTATGATACGACCCTGCGGGACGGCACGCAGGCCGAAGACATCTCGTTTTTGGTAGAGGATAAGATCAGAATTGCCCATAAGCTGGACGAGTTGGGGGTTCATTACATCGAAGGCGGGTGGCCTGGCAGTAATCCCAAGGATGTCTCTTTTTTTAAAGATATCAAAGCGGAGAAATTACAGCAGGCCAAAATTGCCGCCTTTGGTTCCACCCGCCGGGCCAAAACTACCCCTGACAAAGACCACAACATCAAGACCCTGATCGCAGCTGAACCTGATGTGATTACCATTTTTGGCAAGACCTGGGACTTTCATGTGCGTGAGGCGTTACGGATCTCGTTGGAGGAGAATCTTGAGCTGATCAATGATTCATTGGTGTTCCTCAAGCAGAATGTGGGCGAGGTGTTCTACGATGCAGAGCACTTTTTTGATGGTTACAAGGCCAATCCTGACTACGCCATCAAGACCTTGCAGGCCGCCCAGGACGCTAAGGTGGATTGCATCATCCTGTGTGATACCAACGGTGGCACCATGCCGTACGAGGTGGCTGAAATCATCACCAAGGTTCAGGCCCAGATCAAGATACCGTTGGGAATCCATACCCATAACGATAGTGAGTGCGCCGTGGCCAACTCCATTGTCGCAGTAGAACGTGGCATTGTGCAGGTTCAGGGCACCATTAACGGTTTTGGTGAGCGCTGCGGCAACGCCAATCTTTGTTCAATCATCCCGGCGATCAGGCTCAAGCTAAAGCGGGATTGCATCACTGACCAACAGCTGAAGAGCCTGCGTGAGGCATCCAACTTTGTCTATGAACTGGCCAATCTCTCTCCTCATAAACATCAGGCCTATGTTGGTAAATCCGCTTTTGCTCACAAGGGCGGGGTACATGTCAGCGCAATACAGCGCCATCCTGAAACCTATGAGCATATCCGCCCTGAACTGGTGGGTAACAGCACCCGCGTGTTGGTGTCTGATTTGTCCGGCAAATCCAACATCCTTGCCAAGGCCGAGGAGTTTCATATCAACCTGGACAGTAAAGACCCGGTAACACAGGAAATTTTGGAAGAGATCAAGGAGATGGAGAATCGCGGCTTCCAGTTTGAAGGTGCCGAGGCATCCTTTGAGCTGATGATGAAGAAAGCCTTGGGAACCCATCGGAATTACTTCCAGGTTATGGGTTTTAGAGTGTTGGATGAAAAGCAGACCGACGAACAGAAACCCACAGCCGAGGCCACGGTTAAGGTCAAGGTGGGGGGCAAGGTGGAACATACCGCAGCAGAGGGGCATGGTCCGGTCAATGCTTTAGATAACGCCCTGCGTAAGGCGTTGGAGAAATTTTATCCCAAGCTGAAAGAGGTCAAGTTGCACGATTATAAGGTTCGGGTGCTGCCGGCCGGGCAAGGCACCGCCTCCTCCATACGGGTACTGATTGAATCCGGTGACAAGGCTTCCCGTTGGGGTACGGTAGGAGTTTCGGACAACATTATAGATGCTTCGTACCAGGCGTTGATCGATGCCATTGATTACAAGTTGCATAAATCTGAGGAAACAGCTCAGGCTTAACCTAATGGGCAGACAGCGGGCAGTGTTGATGGTGTTGGCGACAGTCATGCTGGCTGTTACATTTGTTAAAGGCCGTCACAGCGGGAAGGAACCCGTAGTGGCGGCCTTTATTGTGCCTGCCAGGCCTGTCGGTTGGGTGCAGGTTGGCGGTATGGTGGGTTATGCCGGCACCTATCCCGTTTTCGACAAAAATATGACGATATCCGCCATAAAAATGGCTGATCCTTTGTGTTGGCCTGCTCTTCCCCTGTCGACTATTTCAGATATGCTTGATAATGACAGCGCGCTTACTCTGACAATTCATTGTCCAGACAAAGCTGGGAGTGGATATGCAGAGGTTTACCCCTTGCCGGCACAGCAGCGGTTGGTGCTTGGTCTGCCACTTTCCTTGAGTCGTACATCATTGGAAGAGCTAGCGTTGGTTCCAGGCATCGGTCCTGTTTTGGCTGACCGGATTATCCAGTACCGTCACAAAAATGGCGATTTTACACAAATCGAGGAGTTGTTGCTGGTTGAGGGGGTTGGTGAGAAAACGTTGGCAAAGCTCAGTTCTTTTGTTAAGCCTTGAATAATAAATAGCATTTTTACCTCTAAAAAATATGTGGCAGCATTACCGCCCACTTGGCACGCATGGTGTATTACGAAATCCTACCTGTTCAGCACTGGATTCAGTTTACATTGCCCATCAAGGAGGGTCTGTCATGAAATGTCCACGTTGCCAAGGTCGCATGTTCGCTGAGAAGTTTTATGATTTTGTTCGTTCCTTTGATGCCTGGAGATGCACCTGTTGTGGCGAGGTGGTTGACACGACCATTTTGGTAAACCGGGCCCGGAGCGCCAATACGTTTCTGGGGTGATTGATTGTTTCTAAACTGTTTGCAGTAAGCTGGGGGGCTCGCGTGGCGAGTCCCCCTTTTTGTTGACAGTTCAGTGTTGAATCCGTACATTTTGCCCATTCTTTTGATGCAAGGAGTTGTCATGACGCGCACAGGACGTACTAGTCAACAATTGCGGCCGGTCACCTTGACCAGGCATTTTATTAAACACCCTGAGGGGGCAGTGTTGGTGGAGTTCGGTGACACCCGCGTGATCTGTACCGCCTCTGTGGAAGAGACGGTACCGCCGTTTTTACGTGGTAAAGGCACCGGTTGGGTTACCGCCGAGTATGCCATGCTGCCACGTGCTACCCATACCCGTTCATCCCGTGAGGCTGCCAAGGGCAAACAAACCGGCCGGACCCTTGAGATTCAGCGTCTGATTGGTCGTTCACTACGGGCGGTGACGGATATGACAAAGTTAGGGGAGCGCACCATCTACCTGGATTGTGATGTGATCCAGGCCGATGGCGGCACCCGCACCGCTTCGATTACCGGTGCCTATGTGGCACTGAGTGATGCCATCAACGGTTTGCTTCAGAGAGGCCTTTTGACCTGTTCGCCCCTCAAGGAGGCTGTGGCAGCGGTAAGCGTAGGGATCGTAGAGGGCCAGGCGCTGCTTGATCTGGATTATCAGGAAGACTCCGGTGCCGAGGTGGATATGAATTATGTGATGACCTCCTCGGGCCGATTTGTGGAGGTGCAGGGTACTGCCGAGGCTGAGCCGTTCACCATCGAGCAGATGGATGCCATGCGGAGTCTGGCAATGGATGGCATCCAGCAGCTTTTTGTTCTGCAGCAGCAAGCCCTGGCGCGATGAATCGCCTGCTGGTGGCCACCCGTAACAGGGGAAAGTTGATGGAGATTAAAGCCGTACTGGATGGGCTGGTGGATCAGCTGCTTTGCAGTACTGACCTGCCTGACCTGCCGGAGACGGTTGAAGATGGCAGTACCTTTGTCGACAATGCTCTTAAAAAAGCCCGCGAGGCTTGTCAGGCCTCCGGTTTGCCGGTGCTTGCCGATGATTCAGGTCTGGTGGTGGATGGTCTGGATGGTCGTCCAGGTGTGCTTTCAGCTCGTTTTGCCGGACCTGACGCAAGCGATGCGGCAAACAACCGTAAGTTGATGGCGGAGCTGGCACTTCTGCCAATGGCCAGCCGCAAGGCCGCTTTTGTCTGTGTGATGGCCTTTGTCCATCCTGATGGCAGCGAGCAAATCTTTCAGGGTGTTGTTAGCGGGCGTATTTTGGATGGCTTGCGTGGTGAAGGTGGCTTTGGTTATGATCCCCTGTTTCTGGTCGATGGCTCCCAACAAACCATGGCGGAACTGTCAGTGGAAGAAAAAAACCATATCAGCCATCGTGGCCAAGCCTTAAGCGCCTTCCGCGTTTATTTACAGCAACGGGAGCAGCGATGATTGCCTACCTGCTGCGGCGCATCGCACTGCTGGTTCCGCTCTTGTTCGGGATCACGCTGATCACCTTCACGGTGATCCATCTGGCCCCCGGTGAGCCGGTAGAGATGCAGATGGCCATGAATCCCAAGGTTGGTAAGGAGGCAAGGGAGCGGTTGCAGAAGTTTTACGGCCTGGACAAGCCGCTGCATGTTCAGTATATCACCTGGCTGAAACAGCTCTCCCAGCTTGATTTCGGTCGTTCTTTCTCCAGCGATAACCGGCCGGTGCTTGACAAGATCAAAGAACGGTTACCGGTCACCCTTTCGTTGAATATCATTGCCCTGCTCATCGAGTTCGGGTTGGCCATCCCGATTGGCGTGATGGCGGCTGTGCATCGTAATACCCTGCTGGACAAGGGGATTACGGTAGTCGTTTTTGTGGGGTTTGCTGTGCCCACTTTCTGGCTGGCCCTGTTGCTGATGTATTTTTTCGGGGTTAAGCTGAACTGGTTGCCGATTTCGGGGCTGCATACCCTGGGGTACGAATCCTACAGTTGGTTTGGTCGACTGTGGGATCTGGCAAAACACCTGATTTTGCCGATTCTGGTGGCTTCCTTCGGTTCCCTGGCCGGAGTGTCCCGCTACATGCGCTCGGCCATGCTACAGGTAATCGAGCAGGAGTACATCACCACGGCCCGGGCCAAGGGATTGTCCGAGCGTCTGGTTATCTGGAAACATGCCCTGCGCAACGCCCTGCTGCCGCTGATCACCCTGGTTGGTTTCTCATTGCCCGGCCTGATCGGTGGCAGTGTTATCTTTGAGACCATTTTTGCTATTCCCGGCATGGGACAGCTCTTTTACCAGGGTGTCATGTCCCGCGACTACCCGGTGGTGATGGGAATTCTGGTAATCGGTGCTGGCCTGACACTGATCGGCAATCTGTTGGCCGATCTCAGCTATGCCCTGGCTGACCCGCGTATTCGACAGAGTTGACAGGTATGCAGATGCTCAAGACCTCCTTTGCTTATGCAGTATTCTGGCCGCGCTTCAGGCGTAATCGTTTGGCTGTGGCTGGTGGTGCGGTGGTCTTGTTGTTATTTGCCATCTCGTTTTTTGCTCCCTGGTTTGTGTCCCACCATCCTTCCTCCATCAATGCCTGGGAGGTACTACAGCCGCCCACCTGGCAGCACTGGTTCGGCACCGACGAGTTGGGTCGTGATGTCTTGGCGAGGGTGCTGTTCGGCGCCCGCATATCACTGAAGGTTGGCTTTGTGGCAGTGGGTATCGCGGTGGCGCTGGGGGCTGTGGTGGGTTTGATTGCCGGCTATTACGGCGGCTGGGCTGATACTCTGCTGATGCGTCTGGTGGATATCATGCTGTGTTTCCCCACGTTTTTCCTGATATTGGCGGTAATCGCCTTTCTCCAACCCTCAATCTGGATCATTATGGTGGTAATTGGTCTGACCGGCTGGATGGGGGTGGCACGGTTGGTACGGGCCGAGGTGCTGGCGATCCGTGAAATGGAATACATCATGGCGGCACGTTGTATCGGCTGTTCCGATCTGCGAATTATTTTTCGACATGTTCTGCCGAACGCTCTATCGCCGGTGCTGGTGGCAGCCACACTGGGTGTGGCCGGAGCTATTCTGACCGAATCAGCACTCTCCTTCCTGGGGATTGGAGTCCAGCCACCGACACCCAGTTGGGGGAACATCCTCACCTCAGGCAAGGATTATATCGAATTCGCCTGGTGGCTCTCTCTGTTTCCCGGCCTGGCGATCCTGATCACCGTCTTGTCCTATAATTTGCTGGGGGAGGGGATTCGCGACGCCCTTGACCCGCGTACTCTCCGCTAAAGGTTGCCCTGATGCCAGATAACCAGACCATGATTGAATTTGACCATGAAGATTTCGAGTTTGAGACCCTGGAGGACGAGCTGCGGGTCGATGGTCTGTGCCGTCAGCTCTTACATCAGTTTTATAACCATCTGCAGAATATCGATCTCACTCCCCAGCGAGCATCAGAGCTGGCTTTTTCGGTGGATTATTTTGTGCGGGATTACCTGCTGGATTTCTTGCAGCAGAATGTGTTGCGCCCTCTGCCTGGCCAGCTGCGTTATTTTGCCGCCAGTTGGTATATCACCCGGACCCTGGAACCTGAACTGGTCGTGTTGGAACGACACCTGGACGGTATCATCGCCTGGTACCGTTTCTTACGGGAACGACATTTGATTTCAACTGACGAATTGGCCATGCTGGAGCTGGAGGCTGATCAGCGTGAGTATTACCGTGGCCGGATTGAACGATTTTTGGCACTGGCTGGTAAAGGATATGAGGAATGGGATCACGAGTGTACCTTGCGGGCAGCAGCAACGGTGTCATCATGAACAACCAACAGATGCTGCGAGATTTTGACAGCGTAGCCGCCAGCTGGGATCAGGAACCCCGGCGGGTACAACTGGCCCGCAAGGTGGTTGACGCAATCAGTTGCGAGGCACGGCCGCTTCAGGCGATGCGTGTACTTGATTTTGGCTGCGGTACGGGCCTGGTCACCTTGGCTCTCGCCTCGCAGGTACAGGAAATAGTGGCGGCTGACAGTTCACAGGGTATGCTCGAACAACTTGCCAACAAGCTTGGCGCATCCGGCATCTCCAATGTCCAGCCTTTTTTGCTGCCACTTGACGGGGCAGGGCAGCTGCCTGACCGGTTCGACCTGGTAGTGAGCAGTATGACCATGCACCACATCGCCGATGTAGCCACATTGGTGAAACGGTTCAATTCCATCCTCAAGCCTGGCGGACAGCTGTGCATCGCTGATCTGGAGTCGGAGGACGGCAGTTTTCATGATGATCCCACCGGTATCCAGCATAACGGATTTGCTGTGAGCGAAATGGAACATTATTTTTGTGATGCAGGATTTCGCTCGGTTCGCTCGGTGCCGGTGATGGATATACTCAAGACCCGTGATGGACAACAGCACCGTTACCCGGTTAACATGACTATCGGGCGTCGCGAAGATTGACAAGCCGTTGAATATGGCTTAAGGAATAACAGCTTTTTAGAACAGATTGTACAGTAAGTCAGGAGGGTTGCATGTCTCAGGCGGTCATACCGGAAACGGTCAGAAAACTGCTGGCTTCACAGCCGATTGAACTGCCGATTTTTCACCCGGTGGCAATTAAGCTGCAACGGATGTTGTCGGATTACGACTTTACCGTCGATGAAGTAGCCCACGTAGCCAATGAAGATCAGTCTCTGGCCAGTCAGATGCTGAAGATGTCCAACTCGCCGATGTATATGGGGCGTACCAAAGTAGCCACCATCAAGGAGGCGGTAATTCGCCTGGGTGCCCAGCAGGTGATCAATATCGCTTTGGCCGCCTCGCAGGCATCGGCCCATAGTTCTGAAAATCCAGCCCTTGACCGTTACATGAAGGCGTTGTGGCTCCACAGCCACGGCAGTGCTTTGGGAGCCCGCTGGCTGGCTCATAATTGCGGAATGCGCGGCATTGCCGATGAGATCTATCTGGCGGCGCTGCTGCATGATGTCGGCAAACTGTATCTGTTGAAATCAATTGAACGTCTGGTGCAGGCCGGTGTGATCAGCTCCATGTTCGACGATGAACTGGTGATGGAGATCTTTGAGGCGATGCATGTGGAGCAGGGCTATCGTCTGATGCAACACTGGAATTTTCCGGCCATGTACTGTGATGTGGTACGTGATCACCATAATGAAGAGTGGGACCCGGTCAACAAGATGCTGGCCATCGTCCGTTTTGTGAACCAGACTTGCCATCGGATCGGTCTGGGCCTGAAACATGAGCCGGATTTGGTTCTGGCCTTGACTTTGGAGGCAGAGGTGCTGGATATCGGTGAGATGCAGATCGCCGAATTGGAAGCGTTGCTGGAGGAATCGCGCGACGCGGAGTTTTAAGACCTTCAGTTTTTTATAGGTATCCGCAGCGCCCCTCAGGTGCCAGACATGAGGGGCGTTTTTGCGCTTATTTAGCGTTGATGCGTCGAAGCAGGGCGTAAACTGTTTCCACCTGATCAGGCGATCCGATGGCGGAGGCTATCTCCTCAGGCGAGGTCATGCCGGGGTTTTCCTTGAGGAGTGTCTGCACCTTGCGTTGCAGTTCTATGACGTCACCTGCTGCTCTTTTACCAGCCTCAACCCCAGGCTGGTGGTACGCGTTGATGTTGATCAGTGAGGCGTATAACCCGACGGTGCGTTCGAACAGGGCAATCAACGCCCCAATGGTATGGGCGTCAAGCCGCTCCACCGTGATGGTCATCGAGTCGCGTCCCTGCTCCGACAGGGCCTGGCGGGTGCCATACAGAAAACCGAACAGGAAATCACCGCTGGTAACGCCCGGTTCGACCTCGAGCGAGGCCTCTGCGCGATCCTGGAGCACCTCGATAAAGGTCACGAAGAAGTTATGCACTCCTTCCCGTAGCTGCTGCACGTAGGCATGCTGGTCAGTAGAGCCTTTGTTGCCGTAGACCGTCAGCCCCTGGTTGACCTTTTTACCTTCCAGATCAAACTGCTTGCCGATTGATTCCATGATCAACTGTTGCAGATAGCGGGAGAATAGCAGCAGCCGGTCTTTGTACGGCAACATGACCATATCCTTGCTGCCGCAACCGCCGGTGGCGTAATACCACATCAGGGCCATCAGGGCAGCCGGGTTGCGTGTGGTCATGGTTTGACGGGTCAGGGCGTCGCATTGCCTGGCGCCAGCCAGCAGCCCCCTGATATCCAGCCCCTGTAATGCCGCAGGCAACAGGCCTACTGCAGAGGTCACCGAGGTCCGGCCGCCCACCCAGTCCCACATTGGAAAGCGGGCAATCCAGCCTTCTGAGCAGGCCAGTTTGTCAAGCTGACTGCCTTTGCCCGTTATGGCTACGGCATGCCTGCTGAAAACGAGTCCGGCCTTTGACCAGGCTGCTTGGGCCTCCAGCATCCCGTTACGGGTCTCCTTGGTGGAGCCGCTTTTGGATATTACCACTACCAGACAGTCACTCAAGCCGCCTATCTGACTGAAGACTCGATCCATACCGTCAGGATCGGTATTGTCTAGAAAAAACGGGATCATCCTGTCGTTTGAACTACCGAGGGCATCGGCCACAAACTGTGGGCCTAAAGCCGAACCGCCGATACCGATAATCAGCAGTTTTTTGAACGGTTGGTTTGCTGGGCCACTGATGGTGCCGGTATGGATAGTGGTAGCAAAGTCTTTGATGGCGGTAATATTTTCTTCTATTGCTTGACGTAACTCTTCCTGGGGAGCTAGAGAAGCATCTCGTAGCCAGTAGTGTCCAACCATCCGGCCTTCGTCAGGGTTGGCAATGCCCCCGGCTTCCAAATTCTGCATGGCTATGAGCGTCCCCTGTATGGCCGGTTCCATTCGGGCGAGATACTCGTCATCAAAATTCATTCGACTGACATCCAGCCAGAGTCCGATGGCCGGGCAGTGGCAGAGATAGTGCTCAAAGCGCTTCCAGGTGTTGATGGAGGTCATGCGAACGGCTCCTTGATATTACTGAACTACACTCTCTATACCAGAGAATGGCCGGATTTCAGAGTAGATTATATAACCTGTGGCATTGAGAAAGAAGCTCTCGTACAATGGCAACGTACGTTGAGACACCAACGCAGGAGTGAGTGATGAAAAAACTATTTACCTGGGGAGCCATCGGGCTTTTGACCACCGCTCTGCTTGACCCGCTGATCTATTCCATGCTTGGGCAACCGATCCCCTGGCTACGCGACGTGCTCATGGCGATGGGCGGGATAGGTTGTTTTTATGTCTTGGTTAAATTCCGTCATAGCTTATGAGGGGTTCCCAATACTACAGAAGGCGGAGATTGCTCCCCGCCTTCTGTAAACAATTGCTGTTATCTACAATCTATTTTTGTACGTTGTAGAAGACATCCTTGCCCTTGAACAGGGCGGTGGTGTCCAGCTCATCTTCGATGCGCAGCAGTTGGTTGTACTTGGCCACCCGGTCGGTACGGCACAATGACCCGGTCTTAATCTGCCCGGCATTGACCGCTACGGCCAAGTCAGCCAGGGTGGTGTCTTCGGTCTCTCCCGAACGGTGGGAGATGACGGTGGTGTAGCCTGCCCGTTTGGCCATTTCAATCGCCTCCAGGGTCTCGGTGAGGGTGCCGATCTGGTTCAGCTTGATCAGGATCGAGTTGGCAATCCCTTTTTGGATGCCTTCCTTCAGGATTGCCGGGTTGGTCACAAACAGGTCGTCACCAACAATCTGGATCTTCTTGCCCAGGCGGTCGGTCATCAGCTTCCAGCCGTCCCAGTCGTTTTCGGCCATGCCATCTTCGATGGAGATAATTGGATACTTGTTGACCAGATTTTCGTAGAACTCCACCATCTGGGCCGGAGTCTTCTCCTTCTGGGTCTCGTTTTCCAGGGTGTAGATTCCTTTCTGTTTGTCGAACAACTCCGAAGAGGCCACGTCCAAGGCCAGCAGCACATCCTCGCCAGGCTTGTACCCGGCTTTGACAATCGCCTCCATGATTACTTCCAGCGCCTCTTCGTTGGACTTCAGGTTCGGGGCGAAACCGCCTTCATCGCCAACGGCGGTGTTATAGCCCTTTGCCTTCAGCACCCCCTTCAAGGCATGGAATATCTCGGCACCCATCCGCAGCGCCTCGGCAAAGCAATCGGCTCCGGCCGGCATGATCATGAATTCTTGAATATCCACATTGTTGTCGGCGTGGGCGCCGCCGTTGATGATATTCATCATCGGCAGCGGCAGTTCACGGGCATTGGCGCCACCGATATATTTATAGAGCGGTTGGCCCGCCTCTTCGGCAGCAGCCCTGGCAACTGCCAGGGAAACACCCAGGATGGCGTTGGCCCCCAGGTTGCTCTTGAACTCGGTGCCGTCCAGTTCAAGCATCCGCTGATCAATCCCCACCTGATCACTTGCTTCCATGCCGATCAGTTCATCCGCAATCCTGTTGTTGACGTTATCCACCGCCTTAAGCACGCCTTTGCCCAGATAGCGTGATTTGTCGCCATCACGTAATTCCAGGGCCTCACGTTCACCGGTAGAAGCACCGGAAGGTACGGCAGCCCTGCCAAAGGCACCGGACTCAAGAAAAACTTCGCATTCCAGGGTGGGGTTGCCGCGAGAGTCAAGGATCTCCCGCGCGTAGATGTCAACAATTTCACTCATCGTAGATCTCCTTCAAGGGAATTTGACCGGGCCGCAGCTAAGGCGGGCCGCAATAAAATGACTGTTTGTTTTGTATACCAACTGGCGCGGCAAAAGGGAAGTCTTCAATGACTCGTCTGCCAGTGGACTGCTGTCTGCTGAGTGTGTCATGCCCCTGACGATTGCCAAAATAATCGCGAGATTTCGGCTTGGCGGGGTCAAAATAAAGTTTAGCTGCCCTTGACAGTGCATGGTATCCGCGATAAATTTTTTTAATTAACAACACCACTTGTTGGTGGAAACAGGGTTTTTCATGGTTCCATTCAAAACAGTCTCTCCTTTGGCTACCCCTCTTGATTTACGTGAGCTTACGATCCTCTTTGCCGAGGATGATGAGCTTGTGCGTAAGCATGTTGCACGTGTTTTGACTCCCATCTGCCGTGAGTTACTGGTGGCAGAAAACGGCCGGATCGCTCTTGAGCTGTTTCGGCGCCATCAGCCTGATTTGGTGCTGACCGACATCACTATGCCGGCCATGAACGGATTGGAGCTGGCAAAAATTATCAAACAAGAGCGCCCGATGGTGCCGGTGATCACCATCTCGGCCTGTAATGATACTGAACATCTGCTCAGGGCGATCAATCTTAAGATTGATGGCTATCTGCTAAAACCCCTCAACATCGAACAACTGTTTTTTGTCTTGCAGAAAGAGGCCGCAATCCTGCGCAGCCAACGTTTGGCTAATCAGCAGTCCCGGTTGTTGTCCGGGGTCAACATGGCGATTCAATATCTGCTCTCAGCCGATGCCAACCAGGATGCTGTTGATTTTGCTTTGCAGGAGATGGCCAAGGCGGCTCAAGCTGACAAGGTCTGTCTGTTCAGCTTTCATGCTGCGGCCTTTGGCCAACGCGAAGTGCGTCTGGTGAGCGGTTTTGCCAGTGGCGACCAGGTGCTGCGGGTTTTGAACGGGATTGATCCCGAGGCCCCGGAACTGCCCTACGTGGAGCGTTGGTACCGCATGCTGCGTCAGGGCAAGTCAGTGTCTGGCCCCCGCACCTCCTTTCCGGTAGAGGAACGGTCGGTACTTGATGGTTTGCGCATCCGTTCAATTTTGATGACTCCCATCTTTGAAGAGGGTCACTTATGGGGGTTTGCCAGCCTGTATGACATGCAACGAGAGCGGGCCTGGACTGATGCTGAGACTTCGATGGTAATGACCGCTACTCGCGGTCTGGGCAGCTTTATGGGTCGGCTCAAGATGGAGGAGGAGCGGGTCGCTGCCAGGAGGGCCATGGAATTTGCCAATGTCCAGTGGCGTGAGACCTTTGACACGATTCCCGATCTGGTAACCGTGATTGATACTGCCCACCAGATCGTGCATATCAACAAGGCCGCCCGAGAACGTCTGGGAGTTGACGGAACCAGCCTGGAAGGGGTGGGCCCCTGCTATCTGCAGTTCCATGGCGCCAGTCACCCGCCGGACAGTTGCCCTCATGCCGCCTTGCTGCAGGATCAGCAACCCCATGAAACCGAGGTGTTTATTCCCCGCCTGGACAGCTTTTTTCATATTACGGTCAATCCGACCTTTGATGCGGAGGGAAGTCTGGTGGGTGCGGTGCATGTGGCCAGGGACGTCACCAAACGCCGGGAGATGGAAGATCGACTCCGCTATCTCAGCACCCATGATGAGTTGACCCAGTTATTTAACCGGGCTTTTTTTGAGGCTGAACTGGAGAACCTGCGCCAGGGGAGGACCAGCCCGATTTCGGTCGTGATTGCTGACCTGGACAGTCTGAAGGCGGTGAATGACCAGTATGGTCACGATCATGGCGATGCGCTGATCAAGGCTGCTGCAGAGCTGTTGCGGGAGGTGTTCCGGGGTGGTGATACGATCGTCCGGCTGGGCGGTGATGAGTTTGCCGTGTTGCTGAAGGGTGTCGGCGAAGAGTTGCTGGCCACCATCATGGATCGTGCCAGGGAGCTGCTTTCCAGTGGCAGCAGTTGTTCTGAACATGGCCTGCCGATCCGTTTTTCGTTGGGATCTGCCACAACGCATGCTCCGAGCTGTTTGCAGGAGACTATCCGGGAGGCGGATCTGGCAATGTATGCAGACAAGAAAAGCCGCAAAGGAGTCTAGCCATTTTTTGCTCTACGGGAGATCATCAGTAAAAAATTCTGGACCAGTTGAGGATGAAATTCTGTGGCTGTTTTTGATAAAAGCAGATTGCCAATATCGTGGGGATTTTTGGCGGGTTGATAGGGACGACGGGTGCGCATGGCGTCAAACACGTCGGCAATCGCGGTCAGCTGACTGGCCAGATTCAGGCGCCAGCCCTGTGGTGCCGGAGGATAGCCACTTAAATCGTCGCGCATGTGATGCTCGTAAGCCACAATAGCCGCCAGACGTGGCACGCCCGGAGTCTCCAGCAGGTAGCGGGCTCCCTTGACCGGGTGGCGTTTCATGATGGCGAACTCTTCATCGGTCAATTTCCCGGGCTTGGTCAGGATTTCGTCGGGCACAAACATTTTACCAATATCATGTAACATGGCCGCCATGCCGATATCGTTCACCAGCTGTCCCCTGATCCCCAATGACATGGCCTGGGCCATAGTCAGGATGCAGACATTGGCGTTATGAGTAAAGGTGTATTCATCCTTTTCTCTCAGCGCCGCCATCACCAGCAATGCCTCTCCCTCCCGCTTGAACGCCTCTACCAGCTCCGCGACGGTTTCGGCAATGCTGCTCGGTTTGAGCCGCTCTTTGCGCTTGACCGCTTCATAAATCTCGATCATGCGTGTCAGTTCAATGGCAGGCAATTCTTCCAGGCTGAAGTGGCCGCTCGCGCTGCCTACATTGCCGGCCCCAAGACTGCCGGACTCTTCACCGGTTTCCGGCATCTCTACCCGGCCGACCCGGATGAATGCTCCAGACCCCAGTGTCCCTGAATCCTTTTTTGCCAGGGCGCTGACAAACTGGCTGAGTTCATCGAGTGGAATACCAGCCAAAAAACGCAGGTGTCCGATCCTGTTTTCCAACAGCATTTTGCCAAAACGGTCCAATACCAAGGTAAAAGGCTGTGGTTCAGCGTCAATTACCAGTTCGCCATCAACCTCCAGTATGGCGATGTCGGGACGGACCGTCAGCGCTCTGCTCAAGCTGGTATGTGCCACCCCCACCAAACGCACCACCTGCTGATGCGACATACCGTACAGGCCTGCCGCGGCAGCGGCCGAGAGAAGATGGCGGATGAATTCGTGGATGTCATGCATCAACGTGCCATTGTTCATGCCGGCTTACTCCGCAGAGTTTTCAGTTGTTCAGTTGCTAGAAGCGCCAGTTCATCCGAGCCTTTGGCAAGGTGCTCAAGGAGCGGTACGGAGGTCTGAAGCGGGTAACGTTCCAGAGAACGGACAATATCCGTCTTGAGGCGATTTAACGCCTTAAATGCCAGCAAACTGCGGGAATTAAGCAGCTTGGCCAGTTCCGGTACGATCTCAGGTTGTCCTGTCTCCGCTAATGCCTGCACACAGGCTGCTTTCAGTTCATACTCTACCGGAGAGTAGCCGCCGCTGGAGAGCAGTTGCAGCAATTTTTTGGGTATTTCAGGCATGTGATTGGCTCGATCAACCAGATTCAGTGCCCCAAGCTGGACTTCCCGGTCACTGGAGTCCAGGTCGCGCAACAACTGCCGCTGGGCGATCGGATCACCGGCCAGCAACAGTGATTTGAGTACTTCCTGACGTACCTTCTGGTTGGCATGTTTCATCAGTGGACGCAGACGATCAGCCTCCTGACCCGGTGCCAAGGTACGCAGCATTACAATGATGTTGCGCAGCACATACCAGCGGCTATCGGACAGGTGATCCAGCAGAGCAGGACGGGCCGCCTCACCAAAGGCCAACACCCGGTCCATCATGAACCGGCGTAATGACATGGCCTCTTCTTCTGCCAAACGATCCAGCAGCGGATCAATAAAAGGTTTGCCGATGATCTGGATCAACAGTCCTACCTGATCATATTTGGGTTTGCCCCAGATGGTCAGGCCGGAAAGTATTTCGTCCATAAACTCACGGCGGCTGAAAGCATCACGCAGGGCCAGACGTAGTGTTGGCGCGACTTCGGGTGCCGCTGCCTGACTGAGTATTTTAAGTACCTGTCCGTAATCACCCATCTCCAGAAAGTAACCGCACATATCTGAAAGGTTCTTGATCAGTTCCGGAATGTTTTCGCCATCTGGGTCAGTAACTACCAATTGTAGAATGATTTCACTCGCCTTGGTTTCGATAACGGTCGGCTCCAGGGTGGCCAGTGGTTCTTTCATGAAAGTCAGGTCAACCTGATCTGGCAAATTATTCTCGAGCAGATTTTGCAAGCCTGTAAAATAATCGTCAGGGATGTAGGTTTCCTGCCGGTGTTCCTGCAAGAGAACACGTACCCTGTCGCGAATCTCTTCGTCCTCGCTGCTGGTTTCATAGGAGTTGGTCATTTGGGGGACCAGTTTACGCAGAATCCCTTTTAACAATTCAGGTGCGGCGGCATATTGCTCTGCTGTGGCATAGGTTTCCTGGAGCATGGCAGGACCCAGGTGGCGGAAAAAAGCCTCTCCCATAGCGGAGTTGTTAGCGCCGGTCTCACAGAACCCGTTCAGAATCTGGCGGCGCAGGGTCGGATCGAGGGCGGCGATGAACGTAGCCAAGCCGGCCTGGTCACCGGTGACGGGATAGTCTGCTGATCCTGGCGCATGCTTGACTGAATTGCTGTCGTTGCTACCGTTGCTACCGTTGTCTGCAATGATGGTCTGCATGGCGGTCAATGAGTCACGAATGCTGCTGGAGGAAAGACCACTGCCGCTTCCCAGGCGCTGGGCAAACAGGGCATTCAAGGTAGCGGCCAGCACCTCTGGCCGGGCGTCACCTGCGTGATCAATGCCACTCAATCCTACCTGGCCCTGCATCAACAGCTGCACAAATCGTTCCCACAGATTACCTTCAGATTCGTCTGCACCGTCAAGTAGTGACTCTTCGGTGCCGCTGAAACGATCGTAGCGGATGCCGCGTAGTTCGAGATTGGCACTACCGGTTTGTTGCCAAAGCAGTTCGACACCCCCGGTCGAGAGGATATCCTCACGTTTCATGCCGAGGAGGCCCAGAAGCTGTGCCAGCTCATCCAGCGATGGCACCTGTCTGATAACCAAGGCGCCGATGCCCCGTTCAAACAACATGGCAGCGGCCATGCGGCAGCTTTGATTGCCCTTGTCGATATACTCGTCACCTAAAACCAGCCCGTCACGGGTTACGCCGATCGTCAGGCCGGTTTGAAGTCCGGACAGATTTCGGTAAGCCTGCAGCAGTTTTTGCAATGCATTCAGCACAACAGGATGCCCAGAAGGGTAGGCATTCCAGTGGCGGCGAGCAATGTGCAACTCAGCGGCCATGGCGCTGATCGCCTTTGACAGGTTGATCTGTGAAGTCAAATCTTTGATAACGGAGTCGAACACGGCGGTATCACCACTCGATGGAATGGTTTGACTATAGCGTACAATTCCGCTAATTCAAGCGTTATCAGTCAAGTCAAAGGAGGGATCATGATAGTCAAACGGCGGGCTGGCGTACTGCTGCATCCGACCTCACTGGCTGGTCCGGGAGGGATTGGTACCCTGGGAACGGAAGCCTACCGTTTTCTTGATTTTCTTGCTCAAGCGGGCTTTTCTTTGTGGCAGGTACTGCCCTTAACCCCGCCGACAGCCGGTGATTCTCCCTATTCAGCCTACTCTGCCTTTGCCGGCAATCCATTGTTGATCGATCTGGATGCCTTGGTTCAGGAAGGTGATCTCACTGCTGATGCAATTATGGGTGAATTTAGTGATGATCAGACAGATTTTACAGCCGTTTCGCTTTGGAAAGAGTTGCTTTTGCGCGATGCGGCGGAGCACTTTTTTGCCAGGGGTCACTTACCGCTCCTGGAAGAGTTCTGGCACTTTTGCGACAGTAATGACTGGCTTCATGATTACGCACTGTATCAGGCCCTGAAGCGGAAGTACCGTGGACATTCGTGGACAGCATGGCCTGACGAGATTGCATTGCGTGACCCGGTTGCCTGCAAACAGGCTTCTGTTGCGTTGGGCAGTGAGATTGGAGTGCAAAAGTATCAGCAGTGGCAATTCTGGCGACAGTGGCAGAAGCTGCACAACTATGCCGTCAAGCACGGTATCGACATCGTCGGCGATTTGCCGATCTTTGTGGCACATGACTCTGCCGATGTCTGGTGTAACCGGCAGCTGTTTTTGCTTGATTCAAACGGTCGTCCAACGGTGGTGGCCGGTGTGCCTCCCGACTATTTCAGCGCAACCGGTCAACTGTGGGGTAATCCACTCTACAACTGGGGTGCTTTGGCTGAATCAGGGTATGCTTGGTGGATCTCCCGGATCAGACATTTGCGGGATCAGTTTGATCTGGTGCGGATTGATCATTTTAGAGGATTTGAAGCCTCATGGCAGGTACCTGCCACGGAAAAAACAGCTGTCAAGGGAGTCTGGGTTCCGGGACCCGGAGAAGATTTTTTCAGGGCGATGTCTGATGCGATTGGTGAGCTTCCGTTTATTGCTGAGGATTTGGGGGTAATCACGCCGCAGGTCGAGGCCTTGCGGGATAAATTCGGTCTGCCTGGCATGAAGATTTTACAGTTTGCCTTCGATTCTGATGCGGCCAACCCCTATTTGCCGCACAACCACATCACTAATTGTGTGGTTTACACCGGTACCCATGATAATGATACCACCCAGGGATGGGCTGAGGCCTTGACCCCTGCGGTGCGCACCAAGATGGCCACCTATCTGGGTGTCACTGGTAGTGACCCCTTGAAAGATCTGATCCGTACTGCACTCATGTCAGTTGCCGCCACCGCCATTCTACCGATGCAAGACATCCTGGGATTATCTTCAGATGCGCGGATGAATCTGCCGGGGACTGCCCATGGAAATTGGAGCTGGCGTATGCAACCCGATCGGCTGACTACTGATCTGGCTGCCGAATATGGGGCGTTGCTGAGCCGTTACGGACGTCATGGTGGGCAGTCAAAAAGCTGAAACAACTTGCGAAAAACAAAAAATAGTTATATATATGCCCCGCAATCAGCCGTTTTTCCCGACCAATTTCATCACCGTAAAGGAGTCTGCATTATGAAAAGAATCGTGTCTGTTTTTATGATGGTTGTTATGATCGGCATCTCTTCGTTTGCTTTTGCCGCTGACCAGAAGATTGTGGGCGTGGTCGAGAAGATTCAGATATCCGGCAATGTTGCTACGGTGACCCTGAAGGACAATAAAACCGGCAATAAGGTGCCAATTCAGGTGATTGACAACTTGACCCTGGACAAGCTAAAGGATAAGCGGATCGTGGTGGGAGATGAGATTCGCTGCAAATATAATGATGCTGATGGCAAAAACGTGAGCAAGTTGTTCCGTAAAACGGCCGGCTGCTAGTTTCACGCATCCTGTAGGTTGTGCAAAGAGGGCGCGAAATTATTTCGCGCCCTCTTTGTTTGTCATGGTTGCCTCTGTGCCGAGAGACTTAGTTTGTCCACAAGGCGTCGGCAGTATTCCTCCCGTGAACGTTGTTCCACCTCCACCAACGCAGCAAAAGGATCGATGAAGTCATCATGGCCAATGCTGAATACGCCATGACCGCGAACGATTACTGCCCTGGCTTTGGTCAGGGTAAATGCACGCGGCACTGTCTGGGCCATTCCTCCCTGACCGCCTTCACCACCCACAACGGGGAATTCGCAAACTTGATCAATCCCTTCATGTTCTGTAGGACTGCTGAAAAAGCTCATCACAACCGGAAAACGTGGGTGGCCGTGCAGTACAGCCCGGCAACCTGTTTCCGTAATGATGGCACGGTGTGTCGGCAGCTCGCTTGAGGCAGTAATGCCGAGGGTGGAGCCGTTGTCAAACGGGACAGGGACTATCTGCTGCTCCAGTTCGTCCAGTCGGGCCGAGGTCTGGGAGATGTACAGAGCGTTGTTGCCAGCATAGGAGATGTTGCCAAAGAATGAATCCACCAATCCCCTTTTTACGGTTGCCCGGCCAACAGCCGCAAGTTCGGCTATGATCTCAGGTGCGGTCTCCAGAGGGCCTGTGCAAAAGTGGCTGGCTACAGGGGGGCCCGCGTGAGTGTTCTCCTGCAGAATATGAGCAAGTGCCGTTGACTCTTCCGGTAACAGCATGCCGTAGCTGAGCAAATCTTCATGATATTTTATGAAGCTGGCATGATAGAGCGATGACCAGGCGATGTAGGCTTGCTCGAGGGTCAGTGAACCTTGTGAGGCCATGCCGATACCGTCGATGATACAACCTTTGCGACGGGTGAGCGCAGCACTGATTGCAGCGGGCAACGATGCCTTGTCCGACAGTGCCACCAGCGGGATGTCATGCAGCGAAGCGAGTGATTCTGAATCGTTGGGCACCAGGGCAGCCAAGCCGGGCAAGGCACGGCGCAGGAGCAGAGCAGGGAAGGGGAATAGCGGTTCGGCCAGTATCACCGCCGTAACCGGGAGACGATTGATCAGCTCGGTAGCTAGTTGAACAAGGTCATCAGGCCCCACCGTGCCAACACATTCATTCCGGCAGGCCAGAGCAACTCTGCCGGGTTGCACACAGCCCTCGGCCTCAAGCCGCCGTGCGTATCTGGTCAACAATTGTTCCACTAGGGGATGGCGTTGGGAAGGTTGGTGATTAAGAGTGAGCCGTCTGCCAGCACCACTTTGTGAAAACTTGCCCTGGTGCGGTGATAACCGGGAAGAGCGGCCAGCTTGACATCACTGTTCGGCATAAAGGCCGGAGTAACGTTGGTGCCGGCCTGCCATGCTTCAAAATGAACATGGGGGCCGGTTGATCGTCCGGTATTGCCTGCCAGCGAGATGGTATCATTTTTTTTGATTGACTGCCCAACCGCTACGTTAATTCTGCTATTATGCGCATACAGGGTAATCATGCCGGAGTCGTGTTCCAACAGAACCGTCCAGCCATAGCCTGAACGCAGGTCAGCGTACAGTACCGTGCCGTCTGAAACGGCTTTAACCGGCGTACCCTCAGGCACAGCGATGTCAATGCCGTTGTGCTGGCGCCAAGAGCCATCAAGCGGATCAATGCGCATGCCAACTCCTGAGGTGATCCGGCCATCTACCGGCAGAATTGTCTCGGGAGAGCTCTGTCTTGATGTTTGGCGGGGAAGCTGTGCCTGTACCGTTTTTTCGATAATTTCCTGCAAAGAAGGCGCTGATTTACGGATGGACTCCTTTGACAGCGCCTTTGCGGAACCTTTGCGGGAGGACTTGGCGGTGTCCTTGATCAGAACCTTTGCCTCTTTTAAAAGCGGTGCATCGGTGAAACTCTCGATCCCGTCTATGGTAACAAAGCGATAAATATCAGCTTGGCCGGTAGAGGGGATGCCGAGTAGGGATACCAAACAGAACCAAAGGGTTATCTGTTTTTGTGTAAAACTGCTGGCGTAGGCTGGAATTATTTTTTGCATAGCGGGCTTGTGATAGGCTCTCATTTTTGGTAGAAATTATTAATTTAGTATAGAGGTTTACCAATCGTAATGCAATCGCTTCATCTCTGCCGCCAGTAACCAGCCCAAGGATTTTACGTGAAATTTTCCTATTATGATGATGTGGTACGTGGCTCCGAGCGGGAGGATGGGCTTCTCATTGTGCAATTTCTGAAAGGGATGGTGGGACAGACCTTTTCTTTTTTAAACTACTACAAGGAAATCCCGGTTTCTTTTGATGCCCGGCTGGTGTCGGTAGAAAACGAGATGGCTGAGTTCGAAGTGCATGAGTATCAGGCCAAAGTGATCAGTTTTGAAAAAAAGGTTTTGATCCGTGCCCACGAAAAAAGTCCGGTGCCTGAAGACCTTGTGGGAGAGGTTTTCTACGTCAATACTACTCGCAAGAAGGTGATACTCAGTCGTTTTCACTACGCCAAAATCCGTTCTGACCTGCGTCGTTTTGTGCGCGTGCTTCTGGATGGGCGTCGTTCTGATGTCGATATTTATTGCGACAGCGACATTATTCCGGCCTCAATCAAGGATATCTCGCTGGGAGGGGTAGCCCTGCAGATAAATGGTGAGATCAGCGGGTTCGATGTTGGAAAAGAACTCAATTTGGTTCTCAAGCTCAAAGCACCTGACGATCTTTCTCTGAGTGAAATTGGTGCAACGGCAACAATTGTTAAGATGGTTGGTGATTCTCCACCGTATACCTGTATTCTTGAATTTCATTCCGAGCGGCACTCCCAGCAATCCCTTGCCTACTATATCAATCAGCGTCAAGTGGAGATCATTAGAGAGTTAAAAGAGCTGTCTGTCTGAGCCGCTTGCTTGTTGCATAATTACTGTGCAATACCAGACCGGGCTGCCTCCATATTGGGCAGTATATGTGTTTAATTTCCGTCAAGATAGAGATGTTTGCTAATAAAATCAGCTAGTTGATTCGCGTTATGAAGTTGGCAAACTGCTTGCATTTAGCAATATACCTGCATTGTTGTACAGGACAGATACCCGTATAAAAAATCACATTTTTTGCCTTAGCCGACTGAGAAGGGAGGAATACCGAGTGAAAAAGGTAGAAGCGATTATCAAGCCGTTCAAGTTGGACGAAGTTAAAGAAGCCCTGAACGAGATTGGTATCCAGGGGATTACCATTAGCGAGGTGAAAGGGTTTGGTCGTCAGAAAGGCCACACCGAATTGTACCGTGGTGCTGAGTATGTTGTTGATTTTATTCCAAAAATAAAGCTCGAAATCATTGTTGCCGATGGTATCCTGTCAAAAGTTGTGGAGTCGATTGAAAAGGCTGCCAAAACTGGTCGAATTGGGGATGGCAAGATTTTCGTAACCCCAGTGGAAGCCGTAGTCCGTATCAGGACTGGCGAAACTGGTGAAGACGCCCTCTAGAATATCCGTTGCTGTTGCGATACCCCATATCCTGAAAGGAGACGTTAGATGACCCCGAAACAGGTAGTTGAGTTTGCTAAAGAGAATGGCGTCCTGATGGTTGATTACAAGTTCATGGACTTTATTGGTACCTGGCAGCATGTATCTGTGCCGATCACCGAGTTTGATGAGGATACCTTTGAAGAGGGCCAGGGCTTTGATGGCTCTTCCATCCGCGGCTGGCAGCCGATCCATGCTTCCGACATGATCCTGTTGCCGGATCCGAGCTCGGCCAAGATCGATCCGTTTATTGCCGTGCCGACCATGTCGCTGATCTGTAACATCTTTGATCCGATCACCAAGGAAGACTACACCCGCGACCCGCGTAATATCGCCCGTAAGGCTGAGGCTTACCTCAAGTCCACTGGTCTTGGCGACACCGCTTTCTTCGGTCCTGAGGCCGAGTTCTTCATCTTTGATGAGGTCCGTTACGACTCGTCCTCCAACCAGGCCTTCTATATGGTTGATTCGGTTGAAGGCGCCTGGAATACCGGTCGTGAAGAGTTCCCCAACCTCGGTTACAAGCCGCGCCACAAAGAAGGCTACTTTCCTTGCTCACCGGTGGACTCCCAGAACGATCTGCGTAACGAAATGGTTCAGGAGCTGCAGAAGGTTGGTATCCGTGTTGAGTGCCAGCACCACGAGGTTGCCACCGGTGGCCAGGCAGAGATCGACATGCGTTTCTCCTCACTGGTCGATATGGCGGACCAGCTGCAGTGGTTCAAGTATGTTATAAAGAATGTTGCCTACCGTAACGGCAAGACCGTTACCTTCATGCCCAAGCCGCTGTATGGCGATAACGGTTCCGGTATGCACTGCCACCAATCCATCTGGAAAGATGGCCAGAACCTGTTTGCCGGCGACAAATACGGCGGGTTGTCACAGATGGCTCTCTGGTACATCGGCGGTATCATCAAACACGCCAAGGCACTCTGCGCCATCACCAACCCGACCACCAACTCATACAAGCGACTGGTGCCGGGCTTCGAGGCTCCGGTCAACATGGCTTACTCCAGCCGGAACCGTTCAGCTTCACTGCGTATCCCAATGATGTCCACCAACCCCAAGGCAAAGCGGATTGAGTACCGTACTCCCGATCCCTCCTGCAACGGTTACCTGGCCTTTGCTGCCATGTTGATGGCCGGTCTGGACGGTATCGAGAACAAAATTGATCCGGGGCAGCCGCTGGACAAGGATATCTACGGTTTGTCACCTGAAGAATTGAAGGATATCCCGTCCGCTCCAGGCAGTCTGGAAGAGGCACTTAAATGCCTTGAGGCTGACCACGACTTCCTGTTGAAGGGTGATGTTTTCACCCCCGACGTTATCGAAAAATGGATCGAGTACAAGATAGAGGCAGAAGTGAACCCTGTCCGGATGCGTCCGGTGCCGTTGGAGTTCAATCTGTACTATGACATTTAGTTGATTTTGTGCAAAAATGTAGCAATGGAAAAGGCGGGAGCGATCCCGCCTTTTCCATTGGCTTAATTTGACGCCATACCTGCTTTCATGATAGATAAACAGACCAGCAGCAATCAGGAGGGGATGTGGAAGACTTTTTGCTTAAATTATCCATCAAGCTAGTGCCGGGTCTGTTTGCCATTACCTGTCACGAGGTTTCGCATGGTTTTGTGGCGTGGCGTTTCGGTGACCCTACCGCCAAGATGGAGGGGCGACTCACCCTGAATCCGCTTAAACATCTGGACATCATTGGCACCCTGATGCTGTTTGTGGTCGGGATTGGTTGGGCAAAGCCGGTGCCGGTGCTGATCGAAAACCTGCGTAACCCCAAACGTGACATGGTCTGGGTCTCTGCAGCCGGGCCGATCACCAACCTGATGATTGCGATCCTCTCAGCCCTTTTGCTGCGAATCATCTCCAGTGCTTCACTGGGCAGCCTGGAAGCATCCACTACGCTGCAGTTGCTAAAGCCGATTGAATACATGCTTGCCTTTTCGATCTATATCAATCTGCTGTTGGCCATTTTTAACATGATCCCGATCCCGCCCCTGGATGGTGGCCGGGTAATGATGGGGCTCTTGCCGTATCGTCAATCCATGGCCCTTGGCCGTATAGAGCCGTACGGAATGATCATCATCATCTTGCTGGTCTTTTTCACCCCGGTTTTTTCCTACATCCTGTTGCCTTTTTTGAGTGCCGGAATCAAGCTGCTGGCAGGTCCATACAGCCTTTTAGTGTACAATGTGGCAAGTTTCAAGATCTTTTGAATCGAGGTAGTCAGCACATGCAAAAGCAGCGTGTCGTCAGCGGCATGCGCCCAACCGGGCGCCTCCATATCGGTCATTATCATGGTGTCCTGGAAAACTGGGTTAAGCTTCAGGAACAGTTCGATTGTTTTTTCTTTGTTGCCGACTGGCATTCGTTGACCACAGAATATGCTGATACCGCCGGGATCAAGGATTCCACCCGCGAGATGGTGTTGGATTGGGTGGCCTTTGGTCTTGATCCCCAAAAATGCCTGGTTTTTGAACAGAGTCGGGTGGACCAGCATGCCGAATTGAACCTGATTCTGGGAATGATTACACCGGTTTCCTGGTTGGAGCGCAACCCCACCTACAAGGAGATGTTGGATAACATCGAACAGCGTGACCTCACCACCTTTGGTTTTCTTGGGTATCCGGTGTTGATGGCGGCTGATATTATTTTGTATAAGGCGTTACGAGTGCCAGTGGGCCACGACCAGTTGCCTCACCTGGAGATCACCCGCGAGATCGCCCGGCGTTTTAACCACCTCTATAATTGCCAGGTATTCCCGGAGCCGGAAGCGCTCTTGACAGAAACCCCCAAATTGCTGGGGTTGGATGGCCGCAAGATGAGTAAATCCTACGGCAACTCAATCTATCTGTCTGAAACTGCTGAAGAGACCGCTGCCAAGATCAAAGGAATGATCACCGACACGCAGCGGGTTCGGCGGGCAGATCCCGGCGACCCGGAGCGTTGTGTCGCCTTCAATCTGCACCGTATTTACGTGCCGCAGGCCAAGCTGGATGAGATTGTACCGGCCTGCAAAAATGCTACGATTGGCTGCGTGGACTGCAAAAAAATCCTGACAGACTATCTCAACCAGCGTCTGGCGCCGTTCCGTGCCAGACGGGAAGAGTTGTCCCGTGACAACGGTTTTGTGAATGAGTTGCTGGCGGACGGTAGCCGACGCGCCTCCGTTGAGGCATTGAAAACCATCAAGGATGTTCGCGCAGCTCTGAGGGTCTAAACCATGGGCATTGCGGCGGATGCTGCCTCGCTGTTTGATGGGACTTCGTCCGCCTACAGTGTCAAGCTGGACACCTTTGAAGGGCCGCTGGATCTGCTGTTGCACCTGATTCGCAAAAACGAACTGGATATCTACGATATCCCGATCGCCTTGATTACCAGGCAGTATCTGGAATACCTCTCGTTTCTGAAGGAGTTGAATCTTGAGGTGGCCGGTGATTTTCTGGTAATGGCCTCCACCCTGTTGCAAATCAAGTCGCGCATGCTGTTACCCAATCCGGAGCCGGAAGAAGGGGAGGATGGACAGGAGGAGGATCCTCGGGCAGAGCTGGTACAGCGTCTTTTGGATTATCAACGTTACAAGGAAGCCGGTCTGCATCTGGGAGAACGCGCGCTGCTGGGACGTGAGGTTTTTACCCGGCGGGTAGTTGATCCTGATCTAAGTGCTGTGTCGGTTGATGATGGCCCGCTGGAACTGGACCTGTTTGATTTGGCTGAAGCGTTCCGTTTACTCTTGAGTCGTGTGCCAACGGCCCGGGTCCATGAGGTGATCGGTTTTGAGAGCATCAGTATCGCCGACGCCATCAACGAAATGCTCTCACTGTTGCAGGAGCGCGAGATGCTTGCCTTTGAAGAGTTTTTTAACCTGGATGACAGTCGCGAACGGCTGATCGTAACCTTTTTGGCACTACTTGAACTATGTCGTCTTAAACTTGCAAAAATACTTCAGAATTCTGGTTGTGGCACAATCTACATCTATCCGGCAGTGACGGTTGAAGCTGCCGACGGAGTAAACGGTGGCGACACCCTCCCTTAACGCCATTATCGAGGCCCTGCTGTTTGTTGCTGATGCCTCCCTGACGGTGGATCGGCTGAGCGAACTGCTGCCCGAGTACGATCGCGCCACCATTCGGATTGTTTTGCAAGAGTTGCGCGATGATTATGAGGCTCGTCAGGCCGGAATCCATCTGGTTGAGGTGGCTGGTGGCTGGCAGTTACGCACCCGGCCAGAGTTGATGCCTTTTTTATCCCGTCTCGTAAAGGGCAAGCCCCCCCGTTTTTCTCCCTCGGCCATGGAAACTCTGGCCATCGTGGCCTATCGTCAACCGATCACCCGTCAGGAAGTTGAATACTTGCGTGGCGTGGATACCGGAGCAGTACTGAAATCCTTGCTTGAAAAGCGACTGATCAGAATCCTGGGCAAAAAGGATATCCCCGGTCGTCCGATTATCTATGGCACCACCCGTGATTTTTTGGAGATATTCAATCTGAACGACCTGAAAGGACTCCCCACGCTGCGGGAGATGCAAGCCCTGGACGAGGTGCCGATATACGAAGTGCAGGAGGAGTTGCCGCTGAAGGCTGGCAATCCTTAAGGGAGGTGCATCATGATCCGGCAAGCGGCAGTGGCGGGACAGTTTTACCCAGGCAGTCCCCGTGAATTGAGCCAGGAGCTGAATCGACTGGTTCCTGATCATGCGTCTAAGCGTGCGGCACTCGGTGTGGTCTGCCCCCATGCAGGTTATATCTACTCCGGCTCGACGGCCGGTCGCCTGCTGTCCGGGATTGACCTGCCTCAAACCGTGGTGATCCTGGGGCCCAACCATCATGGCGGTGGTGCCTTGGCGGCGTTATCACCGGAGGATGGTTGGCAGACACCTCTGGGCACAGTGCCGATTGAAAAACGTCTGGCAGCGCTGATACAACAGCAGATTCCGGCGGTGCAACTTGACAGTAATGCTCACCTTCGTGAGCACTCACTGGAGGTGCAGGTGCCTTTTTTGCAGTATCTGCGCCCAGATGTCCGCATTGTTCCCCTGTGCCTGGCCTTTGGCGATTATGCCGGCTGTGAGCTGCTGGGCAAAGGTCTGGCCGCTGCCATTCATGCATATGGTGAACCGGTCCTGATTCTTGCCAGTTCCGACATGACCCACTATGAATCAGCTCAGGCGGCCAAGCAGAAAGACTCACTGGCCCTGGAACGGGTCCTGGCATTGGATGCCAGGGGATTGGTGGAGGTCTGCCGGGCCAATCGTATCAGTATGTGCGGGGTGATCCCTGCGGCGGTGATGCTGGTGGCGGTCAAGGAACTGGGGGCCAGTCAGGCCGAACTGGTAGCCTACACCACCAGCGGCGAGATCACCGGCGACCTTCGCGAAGTAGTGGCCTATGCTGCCGTTTCCGTTTGGTAGATCAGCTTTCGTTGTAGTATGAACATTACCTTTTTGAAGGAGTTACCAGCATGTCAGAATTCAAGGATGTCACTGTTGTTCGTGAGGCCAATATCTATTTTAATGGCGCAGTTGCCAGCCACACCATTTTGTTCGGTGATGGCACCAAGAAGACCCTCGGCATCATGCAGCCCGGCGAGTACACCTTCAACACTGGCGCCCCCGAACTGATGGAGATTTTTTCCGGCGAACTGGACCTGCAACTGGCGGGTGAAAACGGCTGGTGCAGAATCGGTGGTGGCCAATCCTTTGAGGTGCCAGCCAACTCATCTTTTACCATGAAGGTGCAGTCGGTTTCCGACTACCGCTGTTCTTTTCTGGCCTGACCTGCTTTCGTGGTTTGTGCGCGGCTCAATAACCGTTTAACCGGTTCCCCACGGATCAGGGTCGGTGTCAGCAGCTGTCTGCTGGGGGAATCGGTGCGCTATGACGGAGGCCATAAGCACGACCACTATATCACTGACATTCTGGGTGGTTTTTTTGATCTGGTAGCGGTCTGTCCGGAGAACGAATCCGGTATGCCGGTACCTCGTGAGGCGATGCGTCTGGTGGGTGATCAGGCCAACCCTCGATTGGTAACCATTTGTTCTGGACACGATTTAACGCAACAGCTGCTTGCTTTCTGTGAGCGGAAGCTGACAGAAATGGCTAAGGATGGTCTGTGCGGTTTTATATTCAAGAGGAACTCTCCGAGTTGCGGATTGATTCAGGTGGAGATCAGCTCGGATTCTGCTGCTCTACCACCCGCTGAAGGTCGTGGTCTGTTTGCGGCCGCATTGACCACTCGTTTCCCTCTGTTGCCGGTTGTGGAGGAGGTTCATCTACGCGACGAGCGGCAGTGTCAATCTTTTTTGGATCACGTCCACCATTATCACCGTCATTTCACCACTCACTCTTCGCTGGACAAAGTGGCCGACCTGTATTATATGAATAATTGAATATATTATCTGGAGGTGGTCATGCAGATCACGGATGCGGCAAAGGAGATGCTCCTGCCGGTACTTGCCGAAAATCCAGGCAAGAGCTTGCGGGTAGTGTTTGAGGGGTTTGGTTGAGGCGGGCCCCGTTTGGGGCTGGCTCTGGATGAGCCAACCGAAAAGGATGCAACACTGCTTTTAAACGATATTAAGGTGGTGATTGAGAAAAATCTGGTCTCGTTCGTTGATGAACAGGTGGTTGATTATATCAGCTCAGCAGAAGGAGAGGGTTTGGTGATTGCTCCCGCGTTGGGAACATCGTCCTGTTCATAACCACAAGGTAACCGCTGCATAACAAAAAAGCCCGGTCAGCTAATCTCCGATCGGGCTTTTTACGTGTGTGGCAACATGGTTATTCTTTGGTCTCAATGCGCGGGAACAGTGCCTCGGACTTGCTGATCACCGTGCCGGCAGCCAGCTTGCCCCAAAACAGGTCGTTCTGGCTGAGTTCGGCAGTCCACCCCAGGCAGGTCAATGCCTTTTGGGCGGTCTCAGGCATGAAGGGCGCCACCAGGCTGTGAATCATGCGTTGGGTTTCCAGCAGGCAGTACATCACCGTGGCCAGACGCTCCTGATTGGCTGGATCCTTTGCCAGGGTCCAGGGGGCGGTTTCGTCGATGTACTTGTTGCCTGCGCCGATCACCTCCCAGATAGCTTGTAACGCCTTGCTGAAGGCCAGTTCATCCATGCAGGCGTCCACGCTGGTGATCATATGCTCCGCTTTTGACTTCAGGGCCAGGTCAAGTTCAGTCATCGGACCGGGGGCGGGCAGGGTGCCATCAAAATACTTGACCAACATGGCAGTGGACCGGGACAGCAGGTTGCCGATGTCGTTGGCCAGGTCGGAGTTGATCCGGTTAATCAGCGAGCTGTGAGAGAAGTCGCCATCCAGGCCGAACGGCACCTCACGCAGCAGGAAGTAGCGCACCACATCCACGCCGTACTTGTCGATCAGCATGTTCGGCTCCACCACGTTTTGCAGCGATTTGCTCATCTTCTGGCCTTCTACAGTCCACCAGCCGTGGGCAAACACCTTTTTGGGCAATGGCAGGCCGGCGGCCATCAGGAAGGTGGGCCAGTAGACGGCATGAAAACGCAGGATATCCTTGCCGATCAACTGGACATCCACCGGCCAGTACTTGCCGTAATTGCCGGAAGCGTCCGGATAGCCCAGGGCGGTGATGTAGTTGGTCAGGGCATCAAACCAGACGTAGATCACATGTCGTTCGTTACCCGGCACCGGAATGCCCCAGGAAAACGAGGTGCGGGATACGGAAAGGTCTCGCAGCCCTTCTTTCAGAAACGCGATAATCTCATTGCGCTTGGTGCGGGGCTGAATGAAGTCCGGATGGGTCTCGATGTGGGCCAACAGGCGTTCGCCGTAGGCGCTCATTTTGAAGAAATAGGACTCTTCCTTCAGTTTCTCCACCGGCCGGTTGCAGTCGGGGCACTTGCCGTCCTCCACCTGGGTCTCGGTCCAGAAGGTTTCGCAGGGGGTACAGTACCAGTCTTCGTACTCACCCAGGTAGATGTCACCCTGATCCATCAGCTGTTTGAAGATATGGCTGACACCCTGTTTGTGACGTTCCTGGGTGGTGCGGATAAAGTCACTGTTGGAGATGCCCAGTTTTTCCCACAGGGCCTGAAACCGTTTCACCACCCGATCGGCCAGTTCCAGTGGGGTCTCGCCGGCGGTGGTTGCCGCCTTTTCCACCTTCTGGCCATGCTCGTCACTGCCGGTCAGAAAAAAAACATCAAACCCCTTGAGACGCTTGTAACGTGCCAGCACATCGGCTGCCAGCGTGGTATAGGCATGGCCGATGTGGGGGACGTCGTTGACATAATAGATCGGGGTGGTCAGATAAAAAGTCGGCTTCATGGCGGTTACTCCTGGGATGGTGAATCAGGTTGTTTGTCCTGCTGTTTGCGGTGACCATGGCGACGGTTGCGTTTTTTGCGTTTCGGCTTTTGTCCTTCAGCCGGTTGCTTTCCATCTTCTGCAACTGCCTGGGAAATCGTCGGTGGTTCTGCCACAACAACGGCCGACGGCTCCTGCTGTGGCGACGGTTGCGGAGGGCGCTGTTTTCTGGCTTGCTGCTGTGTCGCCTGTTCACGGCTTTTGCGCTCCCTGGGGTGCTGCGTTTCCCGTTCGCGTACAGGCGGTTGTTCCTTGAACGGGGTCTCCAGGCGGGATTCGTCCACCAGATCACCCACATGCACATTGACCAGCTTGCCATCACCCTGACGCAGGGCCAACTCGCCGGTCAGCAGATTCATCTTTTCGACCACGCCGCACTGGGAAGTGGTACAGGCCCGTTTGCCGCATTTGGGGAAGTTTTTACGCAGTTCGCAGTAGGCCTCATACTCATAATCAAGACAACAGAGTAGCCGCCCGCACTGACCGGATATCTTGGTGGGGTTCAAGGCCAGGTTCTGCTCCTTGGCCATCTTGACCGATACCGGTTGGAAATCCCGCAGAAATGAGGCACAGCACAGTTCGCGGCCGCAGATTCCCAAGCCGCCCACCATTTTGGCCTCGTCCCGTACACCGATCTGGCGCATTTCGATCCGGGTATGGAAGGTGTGGGCCAGGTCCTTGACCAGTTCACGGAAGTCAACCCGGCCGTCGGCGGTGAAGTAAAAGATTGCCTTGCTGCCGTCAAACAGATATTCCACCCGCACCAGCTTCATATCCATTGCTCGTTCTTTGATACGGCGCAGACAAAATTCGCGGGCCTCTTGTTCACACTGGGCATGGTGAATCAGGGTCTTCTCGTCATCCGGGCCTAACAGCCTCCGCACCATTGCCAGGGGGTTGGGAAACAGGGCAGGGTCTTTTTCCGCTGGAACGGCGACCACCGTACCCAGGCCGGCACCGCGTTCGGTATCCACGACCACCCGGTCACCCGCCTGTAGTTCCAGATCTCCGGCGTTAAAGTCGTACATCTTGCCGGCATGGTTGAATTGTATTGCAACGACACGTATCACGTGAGTAACTCCTTTGTGACACCTGACCCGGATTTTACAGGTCAGGTGGTTCTTAAACGACTGTAGCGCAACAGGAATCGATCCAGCGCCAACTTGGCATTAACATTACCCTGAATCGACCGGCGGATTTCCAGGGCCAGCTCAAGCGCCTCCATCAGGTCAGCGGGATGGAAACGAGCAGCCTCTTCAGCCAACTGATCCTGCAAAAACAGATTGGTAATCCGGTCCATGGCTGCCGAGCGCAGCAGGATCATATCCCGCAGTAACGAAATGAGCAGGCTGAACAGTCCCAGTGTCTCGTCACGACTGCCTGCCAAACGCTCGCTGGCGTCAAACACGGTAGCCACCTGTTGATGCCGCACTTGGCGCAGGGCACCCAACAGCTCCTGTCGACTTGCCGCTGCTGCCTCACTGTCGACTTCACGGGCCTGCTCCAGGCTGCCCTCCGAAAGCGGCGCCAAGGTCGCTGCAACGGATGGTTCCACCCCCTGACGTTCCAGCAGGGTGACCAGATCTGACACTGCCAATGGGGCAAACCGCAGGTGCTGGCAGCGGGAACGGATCGTCGGCAGCAGTCGGTCAGCCTGCGTTGCCAAGAGGATCATCACGGCATGGCCGGGAGGTTCCTCCAGGGTTTTGAGCAGTGAGTTGGCCGCACCCAATGACATCCGCTCAGCCGGTTCAATCAGGCAGGCCTTGCGTTTGGCCTCAAAGGGACGCAACGAAAGCATCTGCTGCAGCTCCCGCACCTGTTCGATGCTGATATCCCGCTTGTCCGGCAATGGTTGGAGCAGGTGCAGGTCGGGATGACTGCCGGCCGCCAGTTTTTTACAGCTGGAGCAACGGCCGCAGGCATCGCCATCTGACGGCTGTTGACAAAACAGGGCGCTGATCAGGGCCAGTGCGGTGGTGCGACGGCCGCAGCCGGAAATACCCTCAAACAGATAGGCGTGGGCAACCCGGTTGGTGGTAATTGAGCGTTGCAGGGCATCCACTACCCGCTTCTGTCCCATAACCTCGGCCAAACGCATGTTATTGTGCTTCCAAGCGAGGCAGTACGGCCTGCGCAATGGCGGCCGCTACCTGCTCGGGGGGAGCTGTGGCATCTACAGTGATAAAACGCCGCGGTTCCTGGCCAGCCAAGGCCAGGTAACCATCACGCACCCGCTGATGGAATTCAAAAGCCTCCAGTTCAAAGCGTTCTTCACGGGGACCGCTGGAAGCGGCAATCCGTTGTTGTGCGCGGGCCAGGCCGATCTCTACCGGACAATCCAAAAGCACAGTGATATCAGGCGATGCGTCTTGACAGGCCAGTTGATTGATCTGTTCGATCAACTGACGATCAAGGCCACGGCCAAAGGCTTGATAGGCCCGGGTGGCGTCGCTGAAACGATCGCACAGCACGATCTGCCCCTGTGCCAGGGCAGGACGAACCACCTCGGCCAGATGCTGGGACCTGGCCGCACCATACAGCATCAGCTCGGTCATCGGCACCATGGCCCGGTTGGCGGCATCCAGCAGAACCGCTCGCACCTGATCAGCGATCGGACAACCACCCGGCTCACGGGTACGGACAACCCGCCGGCCACTGGTTGTCAGGGCTTGCTCCAGGAGCGAAATCTGGGTGCTTTTGCCACACCCTTCTATGCCTTCAAAGGTAATGAACATCGTTGGCGACACATCCTTGAAAATGGGACATTATAGGCATCTGAGCGCTGCTTGGCAACCGCAAATCCTCAGGTAAAGTGCTCTCTTGACAGCCTGAACCTCTTGCAGCAGACAGGACGAGGCTGTATACTCACCGGCAAGGAGCCGTAATGCCAACACTGCCTGCAACCATCCTCGGATACACCTTTCTCGATACGTCTCTTTTGCGCCAAGCCCTGACTCATCCTTCTTTTGTTAATGAGTCGCGCGAGTCTGGCCTGACCGATTATCAACGTCTCGAATTCCTGGGGGATGCGGTCCTGGGCCTCTGCTTGGCCGACCTTCTGTCCCAACGTCAGCCCGAGTTGGCAGAGGGCGATCTTTCGCGGTTGCGTTCAACCCTGGTGGATCAGCCCCGCTTGGCCGAGCTGGCAGCCCGGCTTGACATCGCCCCCCATATCCTGCTGGGGCGTGGTGAAGAACAGGATGGCGGCCGGGAAAAACCCTCGATCCTTGCCGATGTGCTGGAGGCGTTGATCGGTGCCATCTACCGGGATGCCGGCTTTATAGCGATCAGATCACTGATAGAACAGCTCTATCTGCCGTTGCTCACACCGGCCGTGGCGGGGGTGGCACTTAACGACCCCAAGAGCGAGTTGCAGGAGTGGCTGGCAGCCCATCACCGTCCTCTGCCGACCTATGATCTGACAGGGGAGGTCGGACCACCACATGATCGCCGTTTTACGGTATCCATCAGCCTGGATGGACAGGTGATTGGTGCAGGGGAGGGCCGCAGCAAAAAGGTGGCCCAGCAGACAGCAGCCAAGGCGGCATTAGAACTGTTGCAGCAATCATAATTTTCATGCGCCCGTTGATCATTCCCTTTTTTATCCCCCATGCCGGTTGTCCGCATACCTGTCTGTTTTGCGATCAACGAACGATCAGCGGTGAACAAACGCTGCTTCCAACACCAGAGCGGATCAGGGTAACCGTGCAGCAGTGGCTGGAGCGTTCACCGGGACGACCAGCCGAGGTGGCTTTTTACGGCGGCAGCTTTACCTTGCTGCCTCGATCAGTACAGGCAGGATTATTGGGGGCGGTACAGCCGTTGATCAGGGCTGGTCAAGTGGACGGCATCCGTTTATCCACCCGTCCCGATGCCTTGGATGCTGACACCTTGCAGTTTCTGATTCAACATCAAGTGCAGACTGTCGAAATTGGGGTACAATCTCTGGACGACGAGGTGTTGCAACGTGCAACCAGGGGGCATTCCGCCCGTCAGTCGATAGAGGCTATTCAGCGGGTCGTTGCCGCCGGTTTCAGGGTTGGCGCCCAGCTTCTGCCCGGCTTGCCTGGGGATAATCAGGATACGGCGCTCGCCTCACTGTGCGGGGTGATTGGTGCAGGGGCGCAGTTTCTACGGATCTATCCAGCAGTGGTATTGTCCGGCACTGGCTTGGCCGGACTCTATCAACGGGGCAGCTACCAGCCACCCGATTTTGAACAAGGAGTTAAAATCTGTGCCCGCTTGCTGCATGCAGCGTATCAGGCCGATCGGCCGGTGATTCGGATCGGCCTGCAGGCCGATCAGGGGTTGACGCCCGGCAAGACCATTTTGGCCGGTTGTTGGCACCCGGCCCTGGGACAGTTGGTGAAAGGCGAGCTTTACCATGACCTGGTGATGCAGTTGTCCGGACAGCTCAACAATTCCGCGGATAGCGTTGTGTATTGCAATGCAAGGCGGTTTTCCGAGGTGCGCGGGCACGGTCAACGCAACCTGCAGCGCTGGCGTCAGGCCGGGCTTGGTATCACGACAGTTCTGGGTGATTCTTCCCTGGAGGGGGATCAACTCAGACTGGAAACCATCAAGCAGAAGATTACTGGTTCAATCATAACAACGCTTTTTTACTAGGAGAATATGCATGCGTAAACAGTCCCTGACGTTTCTCGAAAACTTGCTGTCCGCTCCCAGTCCCTCTGGTTACGAACAACCGGCTCAACGACTGTTCCGTGACTATATCAGCCCTTATTGCCAGGTAAGCAGTGATGTGCTGGGCAATGTCTACGGTTTTATCCCCGGCCAGGGCAAGGACCGTCCCAAGGTGATGCTGGTGGGGCATTCCGACGAGATCGGCCTGCAGGTTAAGTATATTGACGATAAAGGCTTTATCTATTTTGCCGCCATCGGTGGCGTGGATGCTCACCTGACCCCCGGCAAGGTGGTCAATATCCATACGAGCAACGGCGCATTGGCCGGCGTAGTGGGCAAACGCCCGATCCATCTGATGGATGCCAAGGATCGGGAGACAGTGGTCAAGCTGGAAGCGCAGTATGTTGATATCGGCGCCAGGGACAAAAAGGAGGCTCAAAAGCTGGTAAGGGTAGGGGACTGCATCACCTTTGACAGCGGTTTTACCCGTCTGCAGGGTGATCGGGTGGCCAGCCGAGGGTTTGACGACAAGGCCGGTGCCTTTGTGGTCGCCGAGGTGTTGCGGCTTGTTGCTGCTGAAACAAAAAAGCTGCCGGTGGACCTGTACGGCGTCTCCTCGGTACAAGAGGAGATCGGCCTGCGGGGTGGCACCACCAGCAGTTATACCGTTAACCCCGATATCGGCATCTGCATGGAGGTAGATTTTGCTACTGATCAGCCTGACGTAGAGCGTAAACACAACGGCGAGGTAGCCCTGGGCAAGGGACCGATCCTGACCCGTGGCGCCAATATTAATCATGCCCTGTTCGAACTACTCTACAATACTGCCCAGAAGGACAAGATTCCGGTGCAGCTGACAGCCAATCCACGGGCCACCGGTACCGATGCCAATGTAATGCAGATTTCCCGTAACGGGGTGGCAACGGCCCTGGTCAAATTACCGCTGCGCTATATGCATACGCCGGTGGAGGTGCTGGCCCTGTCGGACCTGGAAGAGTCCGCCAAGTTGATTGTGGCCACCCTCAAGCGGATCAAAACGCGGGAGGAGTTTCTGCCGCTCTGATATACTGTAGACATTCTTGACTTCGCCGTAATGCTGTACTAACGTCTATAAAATTTATCTCACCATGAGGTAGCGACGCCATGCCGTATGAAAAATTCCCCGAAGGCCTGACCTTTGATGATGTCTTGCTGCTCCCCGCCCATTCATTGGTGCTGCCCCGTGATGCAAATTTGACCACGAGACTCTCCCGTAACATCGCCCTGAATATTCCACTGGTGAGCGCCGCCATGGATACGGTAACCGAATCCCGTGCTGCCATCGCCATGGCCCGCGAGGGTGGCATCGGCATTATTCACAAAAATATGACCATCCTGGAGCAGGCTCAGGAGGTGGATAAGGTTAAAAAGAGCGAATCGGGCATGATTGTCGATCCGATCACCATGCGTCCTACCCAAAAGATCCGCGAGGCACTAGAGATCATGGCCCGCTATCGCATCTCCGGGGTGCCGGTTATCAATAAGCGCGGCAAGCTGGTAGGTATCCTGACCAACCGTGATCTGCGTTTTGAGACCGATTTTGATTTGCCGATCTCTGAGCGCATGACCAAGAAGAACCTGGTGACGGTGCCGGTAGGCACCACACTGGAGCAGGCCAAGGAACACCTGAAACATACCCGTGTGGAAAAATTGTTGGTCGTGGATGATGACCGCAATCTTAAAGGTTTGATCACCATTAAAGATATCGAGAAGGTCAAAAAGTACCCCCATTCCTGCAAGGATAGTCTGGGACGTCTGCGGGTGGGGGCGGCTGTGGGACCCACGGCAGAAATGGAAGCCCGCATTGAGGCCCTGATGAAGGCCGGTGTTGATGCTGTGGTTATTGACACGGCCCACGGCCATTCCCAAGGTGTAATCGATGCTGTGATCCGCGCCAAGGCCACCTTTCCCGGTATTGAGATAATTGCCGGCAATATTGCCACTGCCGCTGCAGCCGAAGCCTTGATCAAAGCCGGCGCCGATGGCATCAAGGTTGGCATCGGACCAGGTTCCATCTGCACCACCCGTGTGGTCGCCGGTGTTGGTGTGCCACAGATTACCGCCATTCTGGAGTGTTCTCGCGTGGCGCATAAACATGGTGTACCGGTGATTGCCGATGGCGGCATCAAGTTCTCCGGTGATCTGCCCAAGGCGGTCACTGCCGGAGCCGATGTAGTCATGATCGGTTCACTGTTTGCCGGCACGGAGGAATCTCCTGGCGACACGGTGTTGTATCAGGGCCGAACCTACAAGAGCTACCGCGGCATGGGGTCAATTGGCGCCATGAAGGAAGGCAGCAAGGATCGCTATTTCCAGTCTGATGTGGGCGATGATGTCAAGCTGGTACCTGAGGGAATTGAAGGGATGGTACCGCTGCGCGGCCCCCTGTCTGCGAATATCCATCAGTTGATCGGCGGATTACGCTCGGGCATGGGCTATACCGGCTGCGCCACCATCAAGGAACTACAGGAAAACGGGCATTTTATCCGTATCACTGGCGCCGGCCTGAAAGAATCGCACGTCCATGACGTCACTATTACCAAGGAAGCGCCTAACTATAGAGCACAGTAAGGAATTGAGTGATATGAGTTTCACCGATATTCATAGCCAGAAGATCCTGATCCTCGATTTCGGTTCTCAGGTTACCCAACTGATCGCCCGTCGTATTCGTGAACAGTCTGTTTACTGCGAGATTCACCCCTACAATATGGGGTTGGACAAGATCATGGCCTTTGGCCCCCAGGGGATTATTCTGTCGGGCGGGCCCAGCAGTGTCTATGACGCAGATGCGCCGCATTCCGACGCCGGGGTCTATGATCTGGGTGTGCCGGTGTTGGGAATCTGCTATGGCATGCAGTTGATGACCAGCCAGCTGGGCGGCAAGGTGGAACGTTCCGATAAACGTGAGTTTGGTCGAGCCGCCATGAACATTGACGACACCAGTGACCTGTTTTCCGGCCTGTCCGGCAAGGAAGAGGTCTGGATGTCCCACGGCGACAAGATCGAGCAGATGCCCAAGGGGTTCAAGGCCATCGCCCATACCGAAAACACCCCGGCGGCAGCCATGAAGGATGATCAACGCCGTCTGTACGCGGTGCAGTTCCATCCCGAGGTGGTCCACACCCCGAAAGGGGCCGAGATGCTGGGTAACTTTGTCTTTACGGTCTGCGGCTGTCAGCCACTCTGGACCATGGCCAATTTCATCGAGACCGAGATTGCCGCCATTCGTGAGAGGGTGGGTACCGGCAAGGTGATCTGCGCCCTGTCCGGCGGGGTAGATTCTTCGGTGGTGGCGGTGCTGCTGCACAAGGCGATCGGCGACCAACTACACTGCATCTTTGTCAATAATGGCCTGCTACGCAAGGGTGAGGCCGAAAAGGTGGTCAACCTCTTCACCCGTCACTTCAATATAAATCTGGACTATGTGGATGCATCATCACGATTTCTTGATAAGCTGAAAGGGGTCACCGACCCGGAACAGAAACGCAAGATCATTGGTAACGAGTTCATCTACCTGTTTGAGGATGAGTCCAAGAAAATGGGCACTGTCGAGTGGCTGGCTCAGGGCACCCTGTATCCGGACGTGATCGAGTCGGTTTCCACCAAGGGGCCGTCGGCGGTGATCAAGAGTCACCACAACGTGGGTGGCCTGCCTGACCGGATGAAGATGAAACTGATTGAACCGGTACGGGAGCTTTTCAAGGACGAGGTGCGGCTGTTGGGCAAGGAGTTGGGCCTGCCGGACGAGGTGATTCAACGCCAGCCGTTCCCCGGGCCGGGCCTGGCAATCCGCTGTATCGGCGAGATTACCGGTGACCGTCTGGAAATTTTACGGGAAGCCGACGCCATTGTGCTGGATGAGATCCGCAAGGCCGGACTATACCGTGAAATATGGCAATCCTTTGCCGTGCTGCTGCCGGTACGTTCCGTTGGAGTGATGGGTGATGCCCGTACCTACGACTACACCATCGCCTTGCGAGCGGTAAACTCTCTGGATGGCATGACCGCTGACTGGGTCAAACTCCCCTACGAGGTAATGGGCAGCATTTCTTCCCGGATCATCAACGAGGTAAAGGGGATTAATCGCGTAGTGTACGACATCTCACAGAAACCACCAGCCACAATTGAATGGGAATAATATAACTGGTTGAAAAAGCAGGAGGGTACATGAAAAAGCTGCTCCTCGCCACGGTCACCATTACTTGTTGCTGGATCATTACAAGCGGGGTGGCCAGCGCCAAGACCCTGATCCTGGAAGGGAAACTTGATGGTTCCGTGGCCATGCGACAGGCCATGGAATTCAGTGTTAACAAAGGCGTGGTCTCCAGTTTCTCCTTCCGGTTTGCCCTGCCAGCCAGTTTTCGTACCCGCACAGTGAGCCAATCCATTGACGGGTTTGCAGCCACACTCACCCCACGCCCTTCCAGTTCAACCGTCGAAACCGACCGCTTTGGCAATCGTTTTCAAAAGGTAACCTGGGAAAATGTTGATCAGGATATCCGGGTCAGGCTGGACTATACCGCCACCATCCATACTGAATTGACGGGGCTCGAAAGCAGTGCCCCATTTCCCTTGGGCAGCAAGGCCACTGCTGAGGGCAGCTACCTGAAGGCTTCAGACATGGTGCAGTCGAACAGCTCCGAGATCATCGGGCTGGCCAGACAACTGACCCGCAGCGCCAAAAGCGAGTATGAGGCGGTCATGTCGGTGACCAACTGGGTAGCTGATAACATCAAATACACCTTTAACCCGCCCCACTATGACGCAGGGTACACCCTTGTCACCAAGAGCGGCAACTGTCAGAATTTTGCCCATCTCTCCATAGCTCTGCTGCGCAGTGTCGGCATACCGGCCCGGATTGTCGGAGGGATCACCCTGAAAGACTCCTGGAAGGTGCCGATCGATGCCCGTAACTCCATTGTTCAGAGCATGGGACAGGGCGGGCATGCCTGGCTGGAGGTCTGGTTTCCCGACCTGGGCTGGCTGCCCTACGACCCGCAGCAATCAAAGCAGTTTACTTCAACCCGTCATATCAAACAGTCTCACGGTATTGATTCCAGGGATATCAATGACACCTGGCGAGGCGGCCCCTATCTGCCAGCCTATAGTGAGATGATCGAAGGACGCTTTACAACCGACACAATCAATCTGAAGATGAAACGGTTTGACACCCTGCCGCGTCCTTATCTGTTGAGCAATATGATTTCCGCCGCCACTGGCGGAGCTCCTGAACCGGGAGAGGGCTCCCCTGTGCAGCCGCCCCCACGGACTGCTGGAGCCACCACCAAACCGATGCTGCCAGCAACGGGCTCCGGAGCTGGTCCGGCTGAAACCCGCTTTGAAGCGATTGACGGTCCCACGGCCACTGATGACAACGGTGAAGTCCGCTACCCCCCGGTAAAACCAGCCAGGCCACCGGTCGGCACCAAGCCGACCAAACCAGTAAAACCGGCGAAACCTGTTCAGACAGCCAAGCCACCGGCAGAACCCGTGCACAAAAAACCGGTTTCAGGCACACGGTTGATCTTTGGAAACATGGATTTTCCTGCACTGGTAAACCTGTATAACGTCAAAGGCGACACCGGTACCCGGGTCTTTGAACGGGAAACCTCTGAGTATGTGACCTCCAACTATATCTATGCTCAGGCTTTCCAGGTCAAAGACCGGATGAGCCTGGAGCGGATATCGTTGGCCATGCACAAATTTGGTGGTGATGGTTCGGTCTATCTTGACCTGGTCAAGGACAAGGATGGCCGGCCGGACATCATGCAGGGAATACGTTCCAATCTGCTGGACCTGGAAAAGGTTCCCCGCAACAAGCCCGGCTACTACTGGGTGGACTTTTCGTTTCCGCCGGATGGTCATAAGCCGCAACAGCTCACTCCCGGCAAATACTGGATTGTGTTCCGCGCTTCGGGTGAAGCGATCATGAACTGGTTTTTTACCCCCGGCAAACCGTATAGTGGTGGTGATGATACCCGTTCCACAGCCAAGGGGTTCCAGTGGGAAGATATTTTGAATTTTGATTTTGTTTTTAAGGTGACCGGCAAGGCACTCTGAAATGGCACATCGGAACATGGCATGGATTACCGTTCTGTTTATTCTGGCAGGCTGTTCACCGGCCGGACAGAGTGAATTGCCTGACAGCAAACCGCCCCTGATAACCCAGGGGCGGCAACTCTTTGCCGACTACTGTGCTGCCTGCCACGGCGAAAACGCCAGGGGTGGAGTAGGTCCTGACCTGAGTGCCACAGCATATAAATACGGCAAAGACAGGCAGCATGTGATAGAAAGCATTATGGATGGGCGCTCTGGCGGGATGCCCGCTTTTGCCAGTCAGTTGCAGCCATCTCAGGCCGCAGCACTGGCTGATTATCTGAGGTCATTGAAGTGATTTTATCCCATCTTTGCAGGAGGTTTTGTGAGCGGTCTCAGTTTTGAAGAAATTATGTTCACCATCATGTCTGCCACCCAGGATACCTTCAAGTGTTACATGAACGTTGAATTGTTTGCCGGCCAGGTTGAACGCAGGATGGCGCCGGTTGATTCCGACGTGACCGGTATCATCGGTGTGGCCGGTGATCGGGTTGGCTATATTATTATAGCTGCGGATCGAGCCACGGCTAATCTGGTGGCTCGTGAAATGCTGATGGATGACGATCCGGATGAAGATTCGATCCGGGACGCCATCGGTGAGTTGGTCAACAACATTGCCGGTTCATTCAAGACCAAGTACCACGATCAATACGGCAATGTGGCCATGGGACTGCCGTTGGTGGTTTCCGGCCAGTTACGTACGGTAGCCGAACCGGCTGAAGACAGTGCCAGCATGAACGTGCAATGCAAGGGAGTGACCATTCCGTTCACAAACAAGGATGGTACAGCCAACCTCAAAGTCATGATTTACATGTAATGTCCGATCTGCGCGCCCTGCTGGTCCGCTACCAGGCACTGCTCAGTGAGGTGGATAACTGGTTTTTACGCTGCAGCCTCGCAGCGGGTGATGCCGTCGCCTGCCGACGGGGCTGTTCTGCCTGCTGCCGTGGTTTGTTCGATATTACCTTGCTGGATGCTTTTCTGCTGAAAGACGGATTTGATCGGTTACCGCCCGCAAAACAGAAACAGGTGGGGCGGGCTGCCTACAGCAGGGTCACGCAGATCCGGCTGTTCTGGCCCGATTTTGATCACCCTTATTTGTTGAATCTGCATCCGGAGGAAGAGTGGGAACGGCTCATGCCGGAAGAGGATGAGACCGCCTGCGCATTGTTGGGGGATGACGGGCTCTGTTTGGTGTATGAAAACCGGCCGATGACCTGCCGGCTGCATGGCGTGCCGATGGTGGATGAGAGTGGAGAAGTGCTGTTTGATGAGTGGTGCAGCATGAACTTTACCCACTGTGATCCGCTACAGATGCAAGCACTACAGGCCCCCTTCAATGCTATTTTTTATCAGGAACAACTGCTGTTTCGTGAGTTCACCCGACAGCTGCTGGGACAACCGTTCAACGAACTGGACACCCTGATCCCTGCTGCGGTGTTCATTGACTTTGACCATTTCATTTTACCGGAGCCATTATGGAATCGCAGCCCTTCCTGATAATATCTGAAACCGTCAGCCCAGCATGTCAGGCAGTGTTGCTTTTCAGAACGTGTTCCGCTAGTATTTGAACCTTATGAAACGTACAACCAGACAGATTCATGTTGGCCCGGTGGCGGTGGGCGGGAGCGCTCCTTGTGCAGTCCAGTCCATGTGTTCAACCGATACCCGTGATATCGCTGTGACCTTGAGGCAAATCAATGCCCTGAACAAGGTTGGTTGCGAGATTGTGCGTTGTGCTGTGCCTGATGCCGATGCTGCCGATGCACTCTCCGCCATCAAGTTACAGAGCCCGATTCCGGTCATTGCCGATATTCACTTTGACTACAAGCTGGCCCTTAAGGTTTTGGAGGGTGGCATTGACGGTCTACGCCTGAACCCTGGCAATATCGGCGACCACTGGAAGGTGGCCGAGGTGGTGAAATCAGCTGCCGAGCGCAAGGTGCCGATTCGGATCGGTGTCAATGCCGGTTCTCTGGAAAAACACCTGTTGGATAAATATGGCCATCCCACTGCTGAAGCGATGGTGGAATCGGCCCTGGGCCACATCCGTATACTGGAAGGGTTGAACTACCAGGAAATTAAAATATCGCTGAAGGCCTCTGATGTGCCCAAGACTGTGGCTGCCTACCGCCTGCTTGCTCAACAGGTCGAGTATCCGCTGCATATCGGCATTACCGAAGCCGGCACGATTTTCTCCGGCACGATCAAATCATCGGTGGGGCTCGGTATTCTACTGCATGACGGCATCGGTGACACCTTGCGGGTTTCGTTGACCGGCGATCCGGTGGACGAGGTGCGGGTTGGCTACGAAATTCTGAAGTCATTGGGGCTCCGTAAACGGGGGGTCAATTTCGTGTCCTGCCCCACCTGTGGCCGTTGTCAGATAAACCTGATCCGGGTTGCCGAAGAGGTGGAGCGCCGATTGCAATCAGTGGATAAACAGATCACCGTTGCAGTGATGGGCTGCGCTGTCAATGGACCGGGTGAGGCCCGTGAAGCCGATGTGGGGGTGGCTGGCGGCAAAGGTGAGGGACTGATCTTCCGCAAAGGTGAGATTGTTCGCAAAGTAGCCGAGTCGGAGCTAGCCGATGCGCTGTTGGAAGAAATTAACCGACTGTAACCAGTAGGAGGGTCGCAATGCGGAGCATAATCGTTGACGATGACGAAATGGGTAGAATGATGTTGGCCACTCTGTTGGAAGAGTTCGGCCCCTGTGACCAGGCAGAGAACGGCCTGGCGGCTCTGGATCTTGTTGATCGTGCCGCAGCTGCGGGCAGCCCCTACGACCTGATTTGTCTGGATATCGTCATGCCGGTCATGGACGGCACCGAGGCCCTGCGCCAGATTCGTGAACGTGACCAGCAGCGTGGCAATCGCACCAGGGTCTTTATGATCTCGGCCTGCAACTCTCCCCAGGATATCGAAAACGCCTTCTTCGAAGGCGACTGTGATGACTATGTGGTAAAACCATTTCGACGTGATGCGGTCACCCAGATGCTGACACGCTACAAACTGATCTGATTCGGAGTTATTGCAATGCGTTATAGCAGTTTTTTTATTCCGACACTCAAAGAAACCCCTTCCGATGCTGAGGTAATCTCTCACCAGTTAATGATGCGGGCCGGCATGATCCGAAAAATTGCCGCCGGTATCTACACCTACATGCCGTTGGGGTTGCGTTCTATCCGTAAGTTCGAACAGATTGTGCGTGAAGAGATGAACCGGGCCGGCGCCATTGAACTGTTAATGCCGGCGGTTCAACCGTCAGAGCTCTGGATCGAATCAAAACGCTGGGCTCAGTATGGTAAGGAGCTGCTGCGTTTTAAAGACCGTAAGGATAACGAATTTTGCATGGGTCCTACCCATGAAGAGGTGATCACCGATATTGCCCGGCGCGAGGTCAAGAGCTATCGCCAGATGCCGGTCAACTTCTACCAGATCCAGACCAAATTTCGTGATGAGATTCGCCCCCGTTTCGGCCTGATGAGGGGCCGCGAATTCATCATGAAGGATGCCTATTCCTTTGACGTCGATTCAGCTGCAGCTGATCTTTCCTATGACAAGATGTACCAGGCTTATAACCGGATATTTGAGCGTTGTGGCCTCAATTTCCGGGCCGTTGAAGCTGATACAGGCTCAATCGGTGGCTCTGCTTCCCACGAATTCATGGTGCTGGCCTCATCCGGAGAGGATGCCATTGTCTCCTGTAGCTCCTGTCGCTATGCTGCTAATGTGGAAAAGGCCGAAGGCGTGCAGATGCCGCAGGGCGGGGCAGGACAGCAGCCCTTGGCCAAGGTGCATACCCCTGGCCGCAAGACCATCGCTGAGGTGGCCGAATTCCTTCAGCTGACTCAATCGACCCTGGTAAAAACCCTGATCTGTTCTGATGGCGAAGGGCAGTTTGTTATGGCCCTGGTGCAGGGCGACCACGAGTTGAACGAGCTGAAACTCAAAAATTTCCTGGGCTGGGCTGAAATCCGCATGGCTACCGATGAAGAGGTGCTGCGCTTTACCGGCTCGCCCCCCGGTTTTCTGGGGCCGATCGGCCTGAAAGAGGGACTCGACGTAGTGGCTGACTACGCCATCAGCGTCATGTCTGATGTTGTGGTCGGTGCCAACCAGAGCGATCAACACTTTACCGGGGTCAACCAAGGGCGGGACTTCGTCGTCACCAGGAGTGCCGATATCCGTCTGGTCGGTGCCGGTGATCCCTGCCCCCGGTGTCAGGGCGGTACCCTGGAGATCTGGCGTGGGATCGAGGTCGGCCACGTCTTTAAGTTGGGTACCAAGTACTCAAGCAGTATGAATGCCAGTTATCTGGACAAGGATGGCAAGGAGCAGACCATCTTCATGGGCTGCTACGGCATTGGCATCGGTCGTACCGTAGCTGCCGCCATTGAGCAGAACAACGATGAAAACGGGATCATCTGGCCATTGCCCCTGGCGCCGTTTCACTGCTCGGTGGTGGTGATCAACGCGCAGAAGGATCAGGCTGCCCTGGTGGCAGGGCAACAGTTGCATGACCGTCTGGAAACAGCCGGGGTGGAGGTGCTGCTGGATGATCGTGATGAACGCCCCGGCTTCAAGTTCAAGGATCATGACCTGATCGGTATTCCCCTGCGGATTGTGGTGGGCGGCAAGAATCTGGCCGATGGCAAGGTGGAATACAAGGAACGGGCAGGGGGAGAGATGACATTGTTGACACCTGACGAGGCAGCAGACCGGGTGCTGGAGGCAGTACGCAAAGCCTGCGGGGGGATTCGATGAGCGGTGTCTGGGATCCCTCGCACGAGTGCATGCCTCGTGAAGAGCTGGAACAGCTCCAGCTGGAGCGGCTGCAGGCTACCCTGAACCGCGTTTATAAAAATGTCCGTTGTTATCAGAACAAATTTAACGAAGTCGGCATCGTTCCTGAGAACATCACCTCCCTGGCCGAGCTGGCCAGGCTGCCCTTCACCACCAAAGAGGATTTGCGGCTCAACTACCCGTACGGAATGTTTGCAGTACCGCTGAGGGAGGTTGTGCGGATCCATTCGTCATCCGGCACAACCGGCAAGCCGACGGTGGTCGGTTATACCAAAAACGATCTGAAAACCTGGTCGAACCTGGTGGCCCGCTTTATGACTGCTGCCGGTGTCACCCATGACGACGTGATTCAAATCACCTTCGGCTACGGAATGTTCACCGGGGCCTTTGGTCTGCATTACGGTTCCGAGACCATCGGTGCCGCCGTAATTCCGATGGGCGGCGGCAACACCGATAAACAGCTGATGATCATGCAGGACTACAAATCCAGCGTGTTGGTGGGCACCCCCAGTTACGCCCTGACCCTGGCCGAGCGGATGGAAAAGCAAGGGATCGACCCCAAGTCCCTCTCCCTCAAGGTGGGGTTGTTTGGCGGTGAACCTTGGTCTGAGGCGATGCGCAGCGAGATCGAGCAGCGTTTGCAGATCAGTGCCACTGACAACTATGGCCTGTCTGAGGTGATCGGCCCGGGCATCGCCGGTGAATGCCAGCATAAATCAGGCATGCATATATTCGAAGATGCCTTTATTGCGGAGATTATTGACCCCGAAACAGGGGAGGTGCTGCCACCCGGTACTGTCGGGGAGTTGGTGCTGACCAGCCTCACCAAGGAGGCCTTTCCGATCATCCGGTACCGTACCCGCGATATCACCAGCCTGGACTACCAGCCCTGCGCCTGTGGCCGGACCATGGTACGGATGCAAAAGACCATGGGCCGCAGCGATGACATGATGATCATCAAAGGGGTCAATGTCTTCCCTTCGCAGATCGAAGAGGTGCTGTTTGCCATTGATGGTTGCGAACCGCACTACCAGTTGATTGTGGAACGGCGTGGCACCACCGATGTGCTTGAGGTCAACATCGAGGTCACCGAGCACCTATTCTTCGATGAAATGAAACGTCAGCGGGCCTTCCTGGAACTGGTTGAGAAAAAAATCGAATCAGTGATCGGTGTCGGCGTCAGCGTCAAGCTGGTGGAACCCAACAGTATCCCGCGTTTTGAAGGCAAGGCCCAACGGGTAATTGACAAGCGGAAGCTCTGAACATTGTTTCATGATGACGCAAAAAACAGACCGCCTGCTACAGTCTTCCGCTGACAGGCGGTTTTTTACGGACAGTAAGGGAAAAGTGAGAAACCATGACTGAGATAGTTATGCCGGCATTATTGGCAGTAAATCTGGTGGTGTTGCTGGTACTGGTGATCCTGGTGATTAAGCTGTCACGGTTGGGCACTGCTTCATCGGCTCTGGCGCCACGTCTGGAAACACTGGAGCGTTTGTTGGAGCGTAATGAACGCACCCTGCGGGATGAGTTGGGGCGTGGCCGGGAAGAAGCCCAGGCCATTGGCCGGCAAGGGCGGGAGGAGTCGTTGAACGCGGTTCAGCTGCTGGGAGACGGGCTCTTGCAGCGGATGAGTGAACTGGCCGGGCTGCAAAAAAGCCAGTTGGAGATATTTGCCGAGCAGTTGAAAAATCTGACCAGCACCAACGATGCACGTATGGAAAAACTGCGTGAAACCCTGCAGAATCGCCTGCAATCCATCCAGGAAGATAATGCCAAACAGTTGGAGCAGATGCGGGCCACGGTGGATGAGAAGCTGCATGATACCTTGGAAAAACGGTTGGGTGAATCGTTCAAACTGGTCAGTGAGCGGCTTGAGCAGGTACAGAAAGGATTGGGAGAGATGCAGACCCTGGCCAACGGTGTCGGGGATCTGAAGCGGGTGTTGACCAATGTCAAGACCCGCGGCACCTTTGGGGAGGTGCAACTGGCGTCGTTACTGGAGCAGATCCTGTCACCGGGACAGTTCGCAACCAACGTTGAAACACGCCCCGGCAGCGGTCAGCGGGTCGAGTTTGCGGTCAGGCTGCCTGGCCGCGGTGACCAGGGGGACAGCGCGGTCTTTTTGCCTTTGGATGCCAAATTTCCCCAGGAGGATTATCTGCGATTGGTGGATGCCCAGGAACGGGCCGATGCCACGGCGGCCGAAGAGGCCGGTCGGCTGCTGGAGCGAGCCATTCGCCTCGCTGCGGGCGACATCCGGGACAAGTATCTCGATCCGCCCAATACCACGGATTTCGGGGTGATGTTCCTGCCCACCGAAGGGTTGTATGCTGAGATTCTGCGCCGTCCTGCATTGTCAGAGGCCTTACAGCGCGACTACAAGGTACTGGTAGCTGGCCCCACGACCCTGGCGGCACTGCTCAACTCCCTGCAAATGGGCTTTCGGACCCTGGCCATTGAGAAGCGTTCCTCTGAGGTCTGGAATCTGCTGGGGGCTGTGCGCACCGAGTTTGGCAAATTCAGTGAAATTCTGGATAAAACCCGTAAAAAATTACAGGAGGCTGGCAACCATATTGATGTAGCCACAACCCGTACCCGCCAGATGGAGCGCAAGCTGAGGGGGGTCCAGGCACTGCCCAGTGGTGAGGCGCAGGGCCTTCTGGAATTGACTGACGAGGACAACGATGTCTGAGCGCAAAGGTATTCTGAAGGCTGCTGGCATCCTCGGTTCGGCGACCATGCTTTCCCGAATTATGGGAATGGTCCGGGATATGGTCATCTCCCGTTTGTTTGGTGCCGGTATGGCTACCGATGCTTTTTTTGCCGCTTTTCAGATCCCCAACCTGTTGCGGCGTTTTTTTGCTGAGGGCGCCTTGACGGCGGCTTTTGTGCCTACTTTTTCCGAAACCCTGGTGCAGGAAGGGGAAGAGCGGGCACGTGAGTTGGCAAATCTTTGTTTTAGCCTGTTGTTCATCGTAACCGCTGGTGTCACCTTGCTGGGGATCATTTTCTCACCGGCCATTGTGGGGTTGATGTTTCCCGGTTTCACTGCTGTGCCGGGCAAGTTTGAACTGACCGTATTCCTGAACAGGGTGATGTTTCCCTACCTGTTTTTCATATCACTGGTGGCGCTCTGTATGGGGATACTCAACACCCTGCGTCACTTCTTTACCCCGGCCATTTCTACCGTTTTTCTGAATATCGCCATGATTGTCTGTGCCTTGTTCTTACGGCCGTTCTACCAATACCCGATCACCGCCCTGGCGGTAGGCGTACTGGTCGGGGGACTGATTCAGCTGGTTCTGCAACTGCCAGTGCTGTGGCACAAGGGCTATCCGATCCGGTTGCGCTTCAGATTCAGTGACCAAAAACTCAGGAAAATAGCCCTGCTGATGTTGCCTGCAACATTAGGGGTTGGGGTTTATTATCTTAATATTACTGTTGGAAATATCCTGGCATCGTTGCTGCCACAAGGCAGTATCTCCTATCTGTATTATGCCCAGCGTTTGTTTGAATTTCCTCAAGGCGTATTTACCGTCTCGGTGGCTCAGGCGGTGCTGCCGAGTATGAGCCGTCAGGCTGCCGAGGGTGATCTGGCAGCCATGAAAGATTCACTTAACTATGGTGTACGCCTGACCTTGTTTGTGACCATACCGGCCTTGGCAGGGCTCTCGATCTGTGCTGAGCCACTGATGACCTTGCTGTTCATGGGGGGGCAGTTTGATCATGTCATGGCACAGCAATCGGCAACTGCACTCATCTATTACTCACTGGGACTGTCTTGTGTTGCCCTGGTGCGGGTGTTGGCGCCGGCATTTTATGCCCTGCAGGACACCAGAACACCGGTTGTCACGGCTTTTATCGCCTTCCTGCTTAATCTGGCCTTCAGTCTCTGGCTGATGCGGCCACTGTTGCATGGTGGCCTGGCTCTGGCATCGTCACTGGCTGCCTTGGCAAATATGTTGCTTTTGTTTTGGTTGCTGCGCCGCAAACTTGGCCTGCTTGGGGGGAGAAAGATGCTGCGCACTGCAATCACCGCCATGGCAGCATCCATTCCGACGGGGCTGGTGGCCTGGCGGGTTGTGGAGCTGCTGGACTGGTCGCAGGCCGGTCAGAAGTGGCTCAAGGCTGGAACACTGGCAGTTGCTGTAACGCTTGCTCTGATCTGTTACGGCTTTCTGATGCATCTGCTCCGTTCTGAAGAGATGCAAGATTTTAGCGGTATCCTCAAACGTAAATTGGGGAGGGCCTAGCCTTGATATATCGGTCTTTGTTTCATACCAAGCTGGGGATCGGCCAGGTTGTTGCCACGGATACCGGCATTTGCCGGATAGATGTGCCACCACTTGGCGAGTGTGATGCTAAGGGTGCTACGTCAGCAGTCAGCAGACAGGCTGCCGACCAGTTAGAGCGTTTTTTTAAAGGGGAGCCGATACGTTTTGACCTGTCCTGGGATATCACCGGCTTGACACTGTTTCAACAACAGGTTCTACGCCTGACAGCTCTGATCCCCTATGGTCACGTGGTCACCTATGGCTATCTGGCTCAGCAGATCGGTTTGCCAGGCGCTGCCCGGGCGGTTGGTGGAGTAATGGCTGCCAATCCGTTGCCGATAGTTATCCCTTGTCATCGTGTGGTGGCCGCCTCAGGCAAGTTGACCGGCTATAGTGGAGCAGGCGGAATTGCCATGAAGAGATACTTGTTAGAGCTGGAAGGGGTTGATTTCAGGGGAGAGCGTGTCAACTAAAATTTGACGGTTTTGCACATGAACAACTGATTTAAAAAAATATTTATTTTTTTGACAGAGATTTTGCTATGGAAGTTACTGTAAACAGGCATTGTAGTTATAACTACTTGATTTTATATGGCAAAACAAGTGACTAAATTTTATGCAATTAGAAAAAATCGTATGTAAGAGCATTGCTTTTCCTTTGCATCAACATCCTTATCAACAGGTTGTCCACAGTTTGTGTTGATAAGGATTTAATACGACGTAATAGCCTGAACAGACAGTTGTATGTGAATAATCATATATCACGTTCCTTCCTCTTGGCCTCGTTCCACAACAAATCCATTTCCTCGAGTGTGGCGTCATGCAGGCTGAGTCCGCGCTGGTGAATCTGTTCTTCAACGTGGCTGAAACGTTTTTGGAAACGGTTGATGGTCTTGCGCAGGGCCTCTTCGGTATCCAGGGCGAGAAAACGACCCAGATTGGCAATCGCAAACAACAAGTCACCCAGTTCCGCCTCGGTATGTTCCTGATTCCCACTGGCCAGGGCCTCCTCAAACTCGTGCAATTCCTCCATGACCTTGGCCATCACCTGGTCCACATGGTCCCAGTCAAAGCCGACCCTGGAGGCTTTTTCAGTGATTTTCTGAGCCTTGAGCAGGGCAGGGAGCTGAGGTGGAACACCCGACAGGGCCGAACGTCGTCCTTCTCCTTTTTCCGTTTTTTTTATTTTTTCCCAATTTTCAATCTGGGCCTGGCTATCCCTGATCTCAAGGTCGCCAAAAACGTGGGGGTGTCGTCTGATCAGCTTGTCGGCCAGGGTAGACAGTACGTCATCCATGGTAAATGCGCCACGCTCCTCGGCAATGGCTGCATGGAACACCGGCTGCAACAGCAGATCGCCCAACTCTTCCTTGAGGTGGTCATCCGAGCCGCTATCAATGGCTTCCATGACCTCATAGGTCTCTTCCAGCAGATAACGTTTAAGCGATTCGTGGGTCTGTTCGGCATCCCAGGGGCATCCCCCCGGGGCGCGCAGCTGTCGCATGATGGTCATGATCCGGTTAAATCCTGTTTGCTGGTCAGACATGGGAATGGCTCCTTCAAAATACAGGCATGACGAAACAAGAGCGGCAACGGATTTGGGTCTGGTGCTCTAACTACAGTTTATGTTAGCATGTCCGCGCACAAAACCTGTGTGGCGTTGGCATGGTGGAGGAGAGGCAACAGAAATGTTCCATCTGCGAAACAACCGTTTCACGCTAACCCAAAAGCTGATCGTCAGTTTTTCCATCAACGGCATCTGCATGCTTGGTGCATTGGTGTATGCCATTGTTGGTCTGAACACCATGCACCGCATGGTTGGAGATATCGCCCATAACGATCTGACAGCTGCCACAGCTGCCATTAACCTGCGTGACAGCATGCTGGCCCAGGAACGAACCGCTCGAAAGTTCATGATCCTTGGCCAACTTGAACTGGTTGATGTTCATGGGCGGCAGGCCGAAACCTTCCGCAAGGCCCAGACATTACTTCGGGAGCGCACCAACCTCAAAAGTTTGAATGAGCTTGACTCACGCTATGCAGCGTACACCCTGCTGGGCGCCAAACTCTTCACGGGAAAACCGGTGTCTGAAGCTGCCTTAATAAAGTCGGCTGCTCAGGTTGAAACTGCCATAGAAAAACTGCGGGCCGAACAGCAACAGTTGCTGGAACTAAAACTGACCAGCGCCAAGCAAAAAGAGGCCAGTACCCTGACTTGGGCCTTGGGGCTGGCGTTATGTGGTGTTGCCCTGGCGTTCACAGTGGCCGCCCTGCTGGTGTACACCTTCTCGGCATCCATCGGCAAACTGAAAAAAGCTACTCATCGGATCGCTGCCGGTGATTTTGAACATGATCCCCACATCCCGCCAGGGGATGAGGTTGGTATGCTGGCTCAGGATTTCATGCGCATGGCGCAGCGCCTGAAGGATCTTGAACAGATCAGCCTTGATGCCAGCCCGCTGACCCGTCTGCCGGGTAACATAGCCATTGAACGCTCTATCAGTAAGCGGTTGCGAGAGCAACAACCCTTTGCCATGTGTTATCTGGACCTGGACAACTTCAAATCGTATAATGACAAATACGGGTACATCAGAGCCAGTGAACTGATTAAAGAAGCTGGCTACCTGATTCATCACGTTGTTGAAAAACTGGGTGACCCGGATGCCTTTGTAGGGCATATCGGCGGTGATGATTTTGTGGTGGTCATTAACCACATGTTGGCCAAAACCGCTTGTCAGAACATCATCCATGACTTTGATGCAATGATACCGAAATACTATTCCGAAGGGGATCGCGTTGTCGGCTATATCGATGGTGTTGATCGCTATGGCGTACCCCGACATTTTCCGTTGGTGTCCATCTCCATCGCGGTACTGAACTGTCAGCCTGGCAAGTACACCAGCGCGGCAGAGATCGCCACGGCGGCGGCAGAGGTCAAGGATCGGGTCAAGGAATCGGCAGGCAGCAACTACATCATCGTGCGGGAGGCAGGCGGTGGTTAAATCTCAGCGACTCGTTGGCATAGCAGGAGCACTGCTGGTGACTGCATCGCTTGCCGGTTGCACTACTTTTATGAGTAGCGCCCGGTCTCCGGTCTCCGAGCGGTGCCTTGCGGAAGGCCTGCTATCACTCCAGTCAGGCAACCTGCGGCTGGCTCATGAATTATTTGAATGTGTGGTGAATGAGCCTGCGGTTGACAAGATCACCGATGAAGCGCTGTTTCGTCTGGCGCTGCTACAGCTTGGTGAAGATGGCAGCAAGGCGGTTCCACGAGCCCAGGCATTATTGGAACGCCTGCGCAAGGAATACCCCGGGAGTCCCTGGGCTCATCAGGCCGCGCCGTTGGCAGCCTGGCTGGCTGGCATCAAGGGTAGTCGTGACCGGGATCGGGAACATGTCAACCAGCTGATGCGGGAAAATCGGGAGTTGCGCCAGAGCATTGAGCGTCTCAAGGAACTTGACCTTGAAATAGAAAAAAAACGAAAACGTTGACCACGCTGTTTAGCCTTTGCCAGCTTTCCCCTGTTTTTCACCCCCCAGATACTCTTGCAAAAATGCCCCTTTGTAGGCCATAAAACGGTTGTCGGCAATTGACTGCCGGATCTCAGCCATCATGGTCAGATAAAAGGTAATATTGTGAATAGCTGACAGTACAGCCGAAAGCACCTCATTGGCGACAAACAGATGATGCAGATAGGCACGGCTGAAGGTACAGCAGGTATAACAGGAACAGGACGGATCGACCGGATAAAAATCCCGCTTGTAGTTCTTGTTGGTCAGACGGATCTTACCCCGCCGGGTGAACAGGGTGGCGCTGCGCGCATAGCGGGTGGGGATCACGCAGTCGAACATGTCAATGCCGCGCTCCACACTTTCCAGGATGTCTTCCGGCAGACCAACCCCCATCAGGTAACGTGGCTTATGCTCCGGCAGGTGGGGCGCGGTCCAGCCCACCACTTTCTTCAACAGCTCCAGCCCCTCGCCCACCGAAACCCCGCCAATGGCATAACCGGGCAGGTCCAGCGTGCCCATTTCCCGGGCGCACATCATTCGGAGATCCTCGTAGACACTGCCCTGAACAATGCCGAACAAGGCTTGCTCTGGATTGGTCCAGGCGTTTTGACACTCCTTCAGCCAGCGGATGGTCTTTTTAGTAGACTGTTCGGCATAGCTTTTGTCGCACGGGTAGGGGATGCATTCGTCAAAGGCCATCATGATATCTGAGCCTAAGTCCTGCTGAATACGAATCGCAGCGGCCGGATCAAGGTAGATCTCTTCACCGGTCAGTTCATGCTTAAAAAAAACGCCCTGTTCGGTAATCCGTTTTTTGGGGAGCGAAAAGACCTGAAACCCTCCGGAGTCTGTCAGGATCGGCTTATCCCAAGCCATGAAACGATGCAGACCGCCAGCCTTCTGAATGAGACCTTCTCCCGGTTGCAGATGCAGGTGGTAGGTGTTGGAAAGGATGATCTTTGCGCCGGTTTCCTCAATCTGGACCGGCGTGAGCGGTTTCATGGCACCGTGGGTGGCAACCGGCATAAAGATAGGTGTCGGGATTTCACCACGGCTGGTCGTAAGCATCCCCAGCCTGGCAGCAGATGAGCGGTCCTTGTGGAGTAACTTAAATTGTAACATAGTTTACAGCTCCTCAGGTCTGAAGGCCACCACTTCGTCGATAGTTGCGGCGTCAGTAACCAGCATCACCAGCCGGTCTACCCCCAGAGCTATTCCGGCAGATGGCGGCATGGTTGACAATTCAGTCAGAAAACGTTCCGGCAATGGCAGCACTGACCGTCCTGCCAATTGCCGTTTATGGTTGGCCTCGTTAAAACGATCCCGCTGTTCTTCCGGATCGATCAGCTCACTAAAACCATTGGCCAGTTCAAGGCCAGCCAGATACAGTTCAAACCGTTCTGCAAAACGAGGGTCATCAGACTTCAAACGCGCCAAAGCAGCCATTGGAGCCGGATAGTCGGTCAGCAGCACCGGCACGTCAATTTTCTCGAGTTCAGGCTCAACTTGCGACACCAGCAGTTCGTCGAAGCATCCATTTTGAACGCTGGCCAAGGCATCAACCTGCGCGAAACGCAAAAAAGCTTCCTGGACGCCGATACGCAGCCAATTGGCCGTTGGGTCTATTTTTTTACCAAAACGGGTGAATTTGCCATCGCTCGTACAACAAACCGCTATCTGTCGTAACAATCCGATGCAATCATCCATCAGCTCCCGGTAATCTGCACCAGCCCGGTACCATTCCAGCATGGTAAACTCTGACAGGTGACGAGAACCACGTTCATTGGCACGCCAGCAGTGGCTGATCTGAAAAATCAATTGGTGACCACGGCACAAGAGACGTTTCATGCAGATCTCGGGTGAGGTCTGTAGCTGCCAGGGTAGGGCGGTAACCGGGTCAATATACTCTTCAGGCGCATTGGCAGGAATAAGAAGGGGGGTCTCCACTTCGAGAAACCCCCGTTCAACAAAATACTGCCGTATGGCCTGTAACACCTGCGCCCGAACTGTCAGGGCCGCGTGTGACATGCTAACCCTTTACTCTCGTTGAATATTCCCCGGTGCGGGTATCAATCACGACCAGCTCATTCTCTTCGATAAAGGGGGGGACCCGCAAGACGTAACCGGTTTCAAGTGTGGCCGGCTTGGAATCACTGCCTGAGGTGTCACCCTTGATCCAGGGGTCGGTCTGGATAACCCGTAAATTCACAAAGTTGGGCAGGGATACGCCAATCGGTTTTTCACCGAATAACAGTACCGACACCTTGGTGTTCTCCAGCAGGAAGTTTTTGGCATCACCCATGGCGTCTTCTTCCATTACCACCTGTTCATAGGACTGCTGGTCCATAAAGGTATAGTGAGTGCCTTCCTTGTAAAGGTATTCCATATCCCGTTCATCCATACTGGCCGGCTCGAAGTTTTCACCAGAGCGATACGTACGGTCAAGGGTCGTGCCGTTGATCATATTCTTCATCTTGCATTTGTACAATGCCTGGCCTTTGCCCGGCTTGACAAAGTCAAAGGCAGTTACCACAAAAGGGTCACCATCCAGAATCAACTTGGTGCCTTTTTTAAGATCAGCGACTGACAGCATAAAATCTCCTTATATCAAATAATTAACAACACAAAACTCATGCAAAGCAATAAGCTGCCCGGCATGAGTTTTGGTAAGTGTGTTACTGGTGCGCAGCAGCTACTTTGCGCGATAAGTAATCCTGCCCCGACTCAGGTCGTAGGGGGAGAGTTCCACGGTAACCTTATCACCAGGCAGAATCTTGATAAAGTACTTACGCATCTTGCCGGAGATATGGGCCAGAACAACGTGATCGTTTTCCAACTTGACCCGGAACATCGCATTCGGCAACGGCTCAATCACTGTGCCTTCAACTTCAATCGCTTCTTCTTTGCTCATGCAGCGCCAAGCTCCTTTGTCCTCAGTTTCGTGAGACAGTAACAGTACCGGTATTCCCCGTGATTTGCAAGTTTTATCACTATCCCTGCACCATAATCGCCCATAAGCTATATTATGTAAAGTTGTTAAAGTTATTGATATTGAATATAGATCGGCCTGGGGTTCAGCTTCAGCAGATCCTGAGGCTGCATGAGAGGATCACCCTTCTTTGTGTCGTTATGATAAAACAACTTAAACCCGGTGAACTGCACCGGTTCCGCGACAATGTTGTCCTTGTAGGAATCACGCTTTAACCAGGGAGCTCCCCAGCCGTCCATATGCATGACCACCTGCACCTCGGGACGCAATACAACTTTATCGAAATTAGTCACCCCATTACGAGTGAAACGATGCATCACAAGCACCTTGGGCGGCAGCTTGTATTTCTGCACCAGATCTTTCAAGTAGTTGCTTGCATAGTTGATGTCTGCCGCATCATAGGTGCCGACCTTCTTGCCCGGCTTGAACTTGCTCGTGATCAGATTGAACTCTGGGTCAAGCCCCAAATGTACGTCAGGATTTTTTAGAATTGTCTCGAAACGTGGCAGCAGCGCCCGAATGTCATCATGGCCTGTCTGAATATCTATAAACAGTATGGCGCCGATCTCTTTGGCCCAACCGTAAACCTGGTTTACAATCTCATCAGCCATCACCATTCGATATTTACCTGATTTCCCTGGATCACCCTGGGCAACTACAGCAATCAGGTGTAAAGCCGGCTGCACCGGCATGGCCGGGTCGGCTTTTTCCCATTTGGCGACCTCTCCTTTTAAGCGCATCAACATCTCGTCTTTGGGAAACTCGCCCAGCACCCCCATCCTTTTGGAAAGTGGATTGCCGTAATAAGCCACGATCCGCTTTTGGGGCAGAATCGCACCCGGTAGCGGAGCCGGATATTTTTTAGGCCAGCCTTTTCTGATTGCGTATTCAGGGTCTTCGCCTGAGTTATATTTAATCTTTACCCTGCCCCTGGCCGTACTGATGTTTTGTAGAGGAGCCGGTTCGGTTCCCAGCGTGCTGCTGTACTGGACGAACCCCTGCGGTCTGGGAACAAGCTCGGCCCGACCCTTGATTGAAGAAGAAGTAGTGGCTTGAACCAGCTTGAAATCAGGAATGGCAGAGTGCGGGCGGTCCTGACAGCTGACTACCAGAAAAAGAACCGGGAGAAGCAGTGTCAGCAGGGAAAGAACGGTACGCTTCAGTGACAGAAACTTCAGGATACGGGGATGCGACACAGCAATAAACTCCAGGATATATGAGATGGAAGATACACAAAGGAAAGCCACAGAACGTGAGTGCTGTGGCTGCCAACAGGTTTTTATACCATAGCAAAGTCACCGGGGCAATTAAAGAATCATTATTCATAGCCAAGTTCCCGCAGCATGGCGGTCCGCTCGGTCCAGCGTTCCTGAACCTGTACAAACAGTTCCAGATAGACCCGCGTACCCAATAACCGCTCAATGTCACGGCGCGCCTGCTCACCGATTTTTTTGAGCATACTGCCCTTTTTACCAATGATGATCCCCTTGTGGGTATCACGTTCCACCATGATAATGGCGGAGATTGCCACCAGGTTGTTTTCCCGTTCCTGAAAGTCCTCCACCACCACGGCAGTCCCGTAGGGGATCTCCTTGGTGGTCAGGCGGAAGACCTTTTCACGGATCAGTTCAGCAACAATAAACTTCTCCGGCAGATCGGTCAGGATATCATCAGGAAAGTAAGGCACCCCTTCGGGCAGACGTTCCCGCACCAGTCCCACCAACCGATCAACGTTACTGCCGCTTTGAGCCGAGATCGGAATGATCTCCGCAAAGTCGTGCAGTCGTGTGTAACCATCAATCACGCTGAACAGTTTTTCTTTTGGCTCCACCTGGTCAATTTTGTTCAATACCAGAAAGATCGGCGCACCGGACTTGGCGCAGATATCTTTCACAAACGGTTCATCAACCCGTTGGGTGGCGTCCACCACCAGCAGCAGCAGGTCAATCCCGGTTACGGCAGTCATGGCAGCATCCACCATGGCGCGATTAATCCGTGATTTGGCACTGTGGATACCGGGGGTATCCACAAAGACGATCTGGCTGGTTCCGTCGGAGTGAATGCCCCTGATCACATTGCGGGTAGTCTGGGGCTTGTCCGATACAGCCACAATCTTTTCCCCCAAGATACGATTCAGCAGGGTCGACTTGCCCACATTGGGGCGGCCGATAATCGAGACAAAGCCTGATTTAAATGGTGTAGCTTCCATAACTTAGTTCTTTCCGCCCCAGGTATCCTTCAGGGTCACCACCCGGTTGAATACCGGTTGGTCTGGCTTTGAATCCTTTCCGTCAACGCTGAAATAACCCAGCCGCTCAAACTGGAAACTCTGCCCTGATAGCGACCGCAGCAAGGACGGTTCAACGCGACAGGCCGGTAAAACAGAAAGGGAGTCAGGGTTCAGAAATTGCTTATAGTCAGCGCCTCCCCGGTCAGGGTTGGCATCATTGAAGAGCCGGTCAAACAGCCGAACCTCTACAGTGGCTGCATGGGGCGCTGAAACCCAGTGGATCACCCCTTTAATCTTGCGACCATCGGAGGTGACCGGCCCGTTGGTGGAGCCGGGGTCATACTCGCCATGCAGCTCAATGATCCGGCCCTGCTCATCCTTGACAACGCCAGTGCACTTGACCACATAGGCGTACTTGAGCTTGACCTCCCCCCCCACCGTCAGACGGTGGAACCCTTTGGGGGGATCTTCCAGAAAATCGTCGGCGTCAATCAGTATTTCACGAGAAAACGGCAGCTTGCGACTACCCAGCTCAGGTTTGGCCGGGTGGTTTGCCACCTCGAACTCCTCGCCGGTTCCCTCGGGATAGTTGTCGATGATCAACCTGACCGGGTGCAGCACTGCCATAGCCCGCTGGGCTGTTTCATTCAGGTCGTTCCTGACGCACTCCTCCAGCACTTCGTAGCCGATCCAGGCATCACTGCGCCCTACCCCGATCCGGTCACAGAAGGTGCGGATTGAACACGGGGTATAGCCACGTCGCTTTAGCCCCATGATGGTAGGCATGCGCGGGTCGTCCCAGCCGTTGACCAGACCGGTCTGTACCAACTCCTGCAGCTTGCGCTTGCTCATCACGGTGTAGGAGAGGTTCAGACGGGCAAACTCGTACTGACGGGGCCTGGAGGGCACCGGCAGCTGCTCCAGAAACCACTCGTAGAGCGGTCGATGAGACTCAAACTCCAGGGTACAGATGGAGTGCGTAATGCCTTCAATCGCATCGGACTGGCCATGGGTAAAGTCATACATCGGGTAGATGCACCAGGCATCGCCCACATGGGGGTGACTGGCATGCAGAATCCGGTACAGCACCGGATCGCGCAGGTTCATGTTGGGCGAGGCCATGTCGATCTTGGCCCGCAACACCTTGGCGCCGTCAGCAAACTCACCGGCCCGCATGCGGCGGAACAGGTCGATATTCTCCTCAACAGAGCGGCTGCGGAAGGGGGACTCGGTACCTGCTTCCGTCAGGGTGCCACGGTACTGCTTCATCTGTTCCGGGGTCAGGTCATCCACATAGGCCTTGCCCTGTTTAATCAGGTATTCGGCCCACTGGTAGAGCTGCTCAAAGTACTCCGAGGCGTGGTAGAGGTGCTCGCCCCAGTCAAACCCCAGCCAGCGCACGCTCTGCTTGATGGAATCGATAAACTCGGCCTCTTCCTTGACAGGGTTGGTGTCGTCAAAACGCAGATGGCAGACCCCGCCGAAATCCCGGGCCAGGCCGAAGTTAAGGCAGATCGACTTGGCATGGCCGATATGCAGATAGCCGTTGGGCTCCGGCGGAAAACGGGTCACCACCGTCTGGTGTTTGCCGCTGGCAAGATCGTCGCTGACAATCGTGCGCAGGAAGTTTGCTGTGGGAGTGTTGGTTGGCTCGTTCGACATTAGTGCCTCATAATTGATGAATTGAATGATCTATGTATTGACTTTAACGCGTAAAATTACAATCCGGTCTTACCGATGGGAAAACCTTGTCCGCTCACGGCGGTGGTCGGGTACTGCTTGCGCTTGAAGTACCTCTCTGCGATTTCCGGCACTTCACTCTCCACATAATCCACCAGGTCGGTAGTCTTGATCAGGCCGATTTTCCCTTTGTCTGCCTTGCCCTGCATCCCTTCTGCCAGCACTCAGGTAAACAGACCATGTCCCTGATATCCCTCAAGTGATTCCTGAGTCGAGGTAGCCGAAGACAGGATCGTGGAGCCAACTGTGCGGGAAAGTACCTGAAATTTGGAGCAAGGTATCAATTCAACTCATCCCCCACAACCTTGACAGCGTCTTCGACTTTCGTAAGCCAACCCCATGCCACAGTGAAACCAGTCCGACATACTCCTCGGTGACCTCATGGATAATGCAGTATTTGACCGGCCCGGAATCGATGTACAACTCTTTCAACACCACCTGCTGACCAGCGAGTAGATAAGGGGCATCAGTACCGGCACGATTGTTTTCGTAGAGAAATTTTTCAGCGGCCTCAATGCGCGTCAGAAACGCATCCGCAACCTCTATCCGATAGCGCTCAGCCAGGTTCAGCGCATAGTGCCTGACCCGTGATTGATATTCCAGTGAGCGTTTAAGCGGACGTTTTAGCATTCCGCAGCTCGTTTCTTATGCTATCGAAAAAGGCATCGCCTTCCGCAACAACAGTTCCTAAGCCTGAATGAAGCTCGTACCAGCCACGTTCTATTGAGTCGAAAAACTCTTTCTGCTCGTCAGCATTGCGCACGTACATCCGTAATGAATCCCGTAGTACATCCTGCTCATTGCGCCCTTCACGTTGCGCAATACGCTTCAGGTTCATGCTATCGATTTCGTCAAGCCTAAGCCCCAGCTGCCTGTTTCCCATGACAAACCTCCCGCCTGGTATCTTTGATAACACTATACATCACAAGACGTCAGACGGCAATTATCAGCCCAACTCGCCCAGCAGTGAGTTGGCATAGCCTTCAACAATCCGCACAGCAACCATCCGTCCGATCAGTTCTGGACCGCCAGTCAGATTGACGATCCGACCGGAATCGGCCCGGCCGGTCACCTGCCCTGCTCGCTTGGCCAGACCCTCTACCAATATCTGCTGGACGGTGCCGACGTAGGCCTCGTTGTGGGCCCGGCTGTGGAGTAACTGTAAACGCTGCAACCGTTCCAGCCGCTCCAGCTTGACCTGCTTGGGCAGATCGTCAGCCAGCTCGGCCGCCTTGGTGCCTGGTCGCGATGAGTAAACAAAGGAGAACAGATCAAAATAGTTGACCGCCTCCATCAACGAGAGGGTCTCCTCGAATTCAGCCTCTGTCTCGCCAGGGAAGCCGACAATCATGTCCCCGGTAATCTGTATGCCGGGGCGGGCGACCTGCAGTTTGTAAACAGTTTCCAGATAACGTTCCCGACTATAGCCGCGGTTCATAGCGTTCAAGATCCGGTTGTTGCCCGATTGGGCCGGCAGATGCAGGGCGCCGCACAGCTTGGGAACGTCAGCATAGCAGGCGATCAGCTCATCGGACATATCCTTGGGATGGGAGGTCATGAAGCGAATCCGTTCGATCCCCGCAAGTTCAGCCACGGCCCTGATCAGCTCATCAAAGGGTGGCTGCCCCTCCCCTTTCAAACCGTAGGAGTTGACGTTCTGGCCCAACAACACCACCTCTTTGACACCCTGTCCGGCCAGCTCACGCACCTCCTGGATGATCTCATCAAAGCGACGGCTGATCTCCCGGCCCCGCACGTAGGGCACGATGCAGTAGGCGCAGTAGTTGTCGCAGCCCTGCATCACCGTCACAAAGGCCGAGGAACGGCTGTTGCTCGCAATCGGCGGAAACAGGTCCAGGCGTTGGCTGTTCTCCAAAAAATCGGTTTCGCTGCGTCTGAATCCGGCCTCTGCATCCCGGACCATATCCTTCAAAAGGTGGAGATTGTGGGTGCCAATCACGATATCCAGCCAGGGATAGTCCACTAGCAGTTGATCACCCCCTTGCTGTGCCACGCAGCCGGCAATACCGATCAACGTGCCGGGCCGCTTTTTCTTAAGGTTGCGCAGGTTGGCCAGATGTTGGTGCACCTTATCGGAAGCCCCGCTCCGAATGGTACAAGTGTTGAACAGGATCAGGTCGCCTTCCCGCAGGTGGTTGGTGGGCTGATACCCCAACTCCTCCAACATGGTAACGATCCGCTCTGAATCGTTCACGTTCATCTGACAACCAAAGGTGGCTATGTACAGTTTTTTAGTCGGCATTGAATCGTACTTTATACCTGTTTTCCTCTGCTCACGTCAATTGCTAACTCCCAAGAGCCCTTGCATTTCAGGCAATTCCCCCCTATAGTGACCAGCCCCTTGAAATCAGCTGATCCAATGATTATCTAGCAGGCTGTTGAAATTTAAGTA
>DIGE01000008.1 GCA_002419465.1 Geobacter sp. UBA5730
TATTTATTTGCCGTGGTAATAATTGTTCCTAACCATTCGCAGGCACAGGCAGAATCGGGGACAGGCTGCTTTTTCTCCCACTGATTTAACCATTCGTACCGATCTTTGACAACCGCATACACCCAAGCATGAGCCGCGGCAGCGGGGGCTGATCACCTCTGCTGCCGCAGGCTCTGCTCACGATTCTGCACAGGGCAGACCGGTTTGGAACTATCAACCGACTGTACCTGATACGCCAGAGGAACGGGACAGCGTCAAAACGGGGACAGGCAACTTTTTGGCAAAAGTAGCCAGTCCCCTGCAACCTGAAAAGCGAGACCGATCAGGAAGGCAACACAACCAACTACGAATACAACGGCCGCTACCAGCGGATTAAACGGACCAATGCCCAGCATGGCATTGATGGCGCTAACGGCATCCACCTCTGGGCCTTTGACGACAGCGGCAACCTTGCCGCTGAAACCGACGAAGAGGGCAGGGAAACCAACAGCACCTACAGCGGCCTGGCAACAACCACCGGCTACGACCAGAACAACAACGTCGTATCAAGCGGCATAAGCGGGACCAGCAGTGACAGCACCACCAATCTCTACGACAACTTTGACCGGTTGACCTCCAGCACCCAGCGCGGCATCACCGTCAGCTACAGCTACGACTTAAACGGCAACCGGCTGAGTGTGGGTACGCCCACAAGCACAACCGTCTACAGCTACGACGCCAGAAACCGGGTCAAGACCGCTTCAACAGGAAGCGCGACTACCACCTTTGATTACTACCTTGACGGTAAGAAGAAAACGGTAACGTACCCCAACACAGCAAAAGAAGAATACGAATACTACCAGACCAACCGGGTAAAAACCATCACCAACACCGGCAGCGGAGAAACCATCTCACGCTTTGAATACACCTACGACGCCAACGGCAACCGCACCAGCCAGCTTGAAAGCGGCCGTAACCGCAACAAACAGACCAGCTACACCTTTGACACCCTGGCGTTCAAAACGGGGACAGGCAACTTTTTGGCAAAAGTAGCCAGTCCCCTGCAACCTGAAAAGCGAGACCGATCAGGAAGGCAACACAACCAACTACGAATACAACGGCCGCTACCAGCGGATTAAACGGACCAATGCCCAGCATGGCATTGATGGCCTAACGGCATCCACCTCTGGGCCTTTGACGACAGCGGCAACCTTGCCGCTGAAACCGACGAAGAGGGCAGGGTACATGAACGGTGTGGGAGAAAGCGGGCAAACATATCTTGTGTCCAAGGCAGTCGGAACGTCGTGTGCGTCCCCGCCTGTGCAAGAGCCGCCTGATGGTGATGATGAACCGTTATCAGGCCCTGTCGGTACTACACGCCAAGAGTTTAATGTGCTGTATACGCCGAAAGGTTGTAACACCCTTTCCGGAGAGATTCAGTTGCCGACCGAGCTGCTACAGTTGGGCGCGGTGAAACGGATCGCCTATTTGATGAAGGTAGGCAGCGTAATGCAGCTGATGGGTGAGGTGAACGTTGAGGTTGAAGGGCCGCGGCGGGTCTTCTTTGACACCGCTGCCTATCCTGAAGGGGCCTACCCGCTTTCCATCGCGGTTACCTACACGGACAACAGCCAAAAAACGATTGATTTGAGCAAGGTGGTGATTGTCGATCATCAGGCGCCGACCGCACAGGTTTCTGTGCCGGCCTCAAGCTGTCCTGTCACACGAAGCACCAGCAGTGGGCAGCGCAAGCTGATCGATGTCAGTGGTGTTGTTGCCGATAATAGGGCGGTTTCCAGCTATAAGCTCTACTACGGCGTGGGGGAGGCACCTGCGCAGTGGCTTGCTGCTGTTTCGCTGGAGGATAATAACACGACCAGGCTGATTGAGGGCACGGGACCCTTTTCAGGGCGGCTCGGACGGTGGGATATTACCGATATTCCCGGTTCGGTTTTTACGCTCAAGCTGGAGGTGATCGATACCGTCGGCAACAAGAGTTGTTCAACGACCCTTGTCAAGGTGGATCGCGAGTTCAAGGTGGTGGGTTACGGTGTTGTGCCGGGGCTGTTCTCACCCAATAACGATGGCCTGCTTGACCTGACAAAGGTCGGGTTCAATCTTATGGAGCCGGCCGTTGGCGATCTGTCGGCCTACAACATCATGAAGGATGCCCAGGGTGTGGAGAGCCTCGGACAACAGCTGCAGCGTCTAAAGTCCGGCTGGACTGTTTCGGAAGGCAGCAATGTTTTTGACTGGGATGGCAAGGACGCTGCAGGTGCCACACTGCCCGATGGCAAGTATGCGCTTGCGTTGGCTGCAGCCGATAGCTGCGGGAATGCCGCAGCTCTCTGGAAGCCGGTGGAGCTGGATAGGACTGCTCCAACCGTGGCCATCGATTATCCACTGATGGGACAGCCGTTGCCCACCGGTGTGATGATTGAGGTTAAAGGCAGTGTTACGGACCTGCATTTTAAGTCATATACCCTTGAAGCCGGCGAGGGTGGTACCCCGACCGACTGGAAAATGCTCAGGACCGCAACAGTGCAGGATGCCAATGGATTCCTTTTCCCCTGGAACACCTATGGGCTTAAGGGGCTCTGGACCCTCAAGCTTTCGGCAGAAGATGCTGTGGGCAACAAGAGTGTGGTGACCTCTACCATTGACCTGGGGATACGCAAGGATCTGGTAAAGAGCCTGGCGGCGACCCCGGCCCTGTTTTCACCCAATAGCGACCAACGGCTTGATACCACCAGTATTTCCTACGACCTTGCTGATGTCTGCGACCTGAAGGTTGATCTGCTTGATAGCACTGGCCGCAGCGTGAAGAATTATCTGCTCACCGCCAGTCCCACGGGGAAGGGCAGTGTGGCATGGGACGGTAAGAACGGGGTCGGCGAGTCGGTGCCTGACGGTGTGTAGAGGTGAATGAAAAGAATCTGACGGATCAGGTTGGAGGCGCTCGTGTCCTGAAAGCGGCACATCCTGTCGATCATTTTTTTAACATATTCTGGTAGCCAGAATTTTAGGGCTACATCGCAGTCTTTCAGTTGGTCGAAATTGCGATTTGACGGAACAATCTGCAGCGGTGTCTGAATTTGGAATGGTGGGGATTCATCTTTTTTCCGGAAGAAGAAACGCATCAGGTCCCTCAGTGCCAGGCTAAAGCGATTGAGCTCGTAAAAAGTCTAACATGAGGATGGTTGAGGTCAACACTAGAAAAGTGGCAACCAGTGGCGGAAAGGTTGCACCAGAGGTTGCATGAAAGAAAAAGGGGTTAGCCTGGATTGGCTAACCCCTTGATTTTTATGGCTCCCCAGCGCGGACTCGAACCACGGACATGGTGATTAACAGTCACCCGCTCTACCGACTGAGCTACTGGGGAACAAAGAGACCGTTCTTTTACCATTCTGAATAAATTGGTGTCAAGGTCAAAAATGGACCTGGTTGTTTTTGATTTAAACAAATGTTTAATTATATGAAATTACTTGACTCTGATCGAAAGTAGCGTATACACAGCTCGTGAAAGAAAACATAGTGTAATCGATATGTTATTCAGATATTCATATATTCAAAACCTCGCTATGAGGTTATTCCACATGGAGGAGAAGAACATATGAAACTGCAGAGCATCTTCGCACATGCGGCATTGTTGCTGGGGCTTGCCTTGGCGACCACTGCCACCGCCGGGAACCATGCCGATTATGTCGGCAACGGCCCTTTCAAAAGCGGTCCGGAAGTAACCAAAAAGTGTATGGAGTGTCACGATGCTGAGACCAAGGCTTTCATGAAGTCGGTGCACTGGACCTGGTCGCGGGAGCAGGTAGTAAACGGCAAGAAGGTCGAACTGGGCAAGAAGAATGCTTTGAACAACTTTTGTATCGGTTTGCCCGGCAACTGGGCGCGTTGCACCAGCTGTCACGCCGGTTATGGCTGGAAGGATGGTAAGTTCGATTTCAGCAAGGCAGAGAATGTTGACTGTCTGGTCTGCCATGAAACTACCGGAACGTATAAGAAGTTTCCTGCCGGAGCCGGTCATCCGGCCTATCCGGGTGAGGACAAAAAGTTCGGCGGCAAGCCCTGGCCGGTGGTTGACCTGGTCAAGGTGGCCCAGTCGGTTGGTAAGCCGACCCGCGCCGCCTGCGGTTCCTGTCACTTCTATGGCGGTGGCGGCGATCACGTGAAACATGGTGATCTGGATTCCTCGATGACCAGCCCGACGCCTGAGATTGATGTCCATATGGGGGGCAAGGCTCAGATGAGCTGCCAATCCTGTCATAAGGGCGGCAAGGATCACGCCGTCAAGGGTGAGGCTCTGTCAGTGTCGGTGGGTACCGGCAAGCGTATTCTGGGTTGCACCGATTGCCACAAGGCAACTGTGCACAAGAATGCTTTCCTGAACAAGCATGCCAAGAAGGTGGCCTGTCAGACCTGTCACATCCCCAGCTTTGCCAAGTCGCTGCCTACCAAAACCTGGTGGGATTGGTCTACGGCTGGCAAGGACGTAAAGCCGGAAGATGTTAAAAAGGACCAGTACGGCCAGAAGCTGTATGACAAGATGAAGGGTGACTTCAAGTGGGAGAAGGATGTGGTGCCGGCTTATTACTGGTTTAACGGAAAGGTTGATCGCTATATCGCCGGCGACAAGATCGATCCGAAGCAGGTGGTCAAGCTGACAGCCGCTCAGGGCACCCGCAAGGACCCCAATGCCAAGCTTATGCCGTTCAAGGTGATGCGGGGCAAGCAGCCTTATGATAGCGTCAATAACACCATTGCCTATGTCAACGTGTTCGGCCCGCCCACCAGCGAGACCGCCTACTGGGTCAAGTATGACTGGGACAAGGCGATCGCGGCCGGCATGAAGGCCGCCGGGCAGCCCTACAGTGGCAAGTATGGTTTTGTGGAAACATCCATGGTTTGGTCGGTGAACCATATGGTTGTTCCTAAAGACCAGGCCCTTAAGTGCAATGATTGCCATGGCGAGAAGGGGCGTTTGGATTGGAAGGCGCTCGGCTACGCAGGTGATCCGATGAAAAAGATCAAGAAGTAGTCTGAAGCGTTGAAATGGCGATATGTAGGGCCTGTGGAGAGATCCACAGGCCCTTTGTTTAGTATATGGGTGAGGAATAAAAATCTTGCATTTTCAAGTGCTGATAGTGTAAACATTTTTTAGTATCAATTAAGGTGAGCTTCGGGAAATAGAGTTGAAATGGCTGATTAAAAACTGTGCAGGTAGACAATTTTTTAGTCTTGCTAAAAGGGTGGCGCGGTGAAAAAGAAAAAGATGCTCATCTCGCAGGAGACGATGGACATCGCCATGGTGCGCAAGGTGGAGGCGTTGTCAGGCACCTCGGTGCGACGCTGTTTTCAGTGCGGCAAGTGCTCTGCCGGCTGCCCGATGGCTACCTTTATGGAGCATCCTCCAAACCGGGTGGTGCGCTTGCTGCAGCTGGGGCAGTGGCAGCGGATACTGGCCGGCCGTTCGATCTGGTACTGCGCCTCGTGCGAGACCTGCTCCACCCGCTGCCCCAACAAGGTGCACCTGGCCTCGATCATGGACGCCCTGCGCAAGCTGTCCTGGGATCATGAGGGTCCCTCCAAGGAGAGCTACGTGCAGCTTGCCAACCGATTGTTCCTCCAGAATATCCGCACCTATGGCCGTCAGTACGAGATGCGCCTGGCAGCGGTGTTCAATGTCAAGTCGGGCCAATTCCTGAAGGATATGATGCTGGGCCCCAAGCTGCTCACCAAGGGCAAGTTGAAGGTATTCCACCAGAAGAATAAAAATATGGCCGAGATCGAACAGATCTTCAGCCGGATTGAGGCGATGCGCCGTAACGGGGAGGCCCTGTGAGTGAACTGCAGTATTCGTATTATCCGGGCTGCTCACTGCATGCCTCGGCAGGTGAATACGACCTCTCAACCCGTGAACTGTTTGCGGCCCTGGGGATCAAGCTGACCGAGATTCCGGACTGGTTCTGCTGTGGCGCTACTCCCGCCCATAATGTTGATGAACTGCTTTCATTGTCGTTGTGTGCCAAGAATCTGGAACTGGCTGAGCAGGTGGAAGGCGATGTAGCTGTGGCCTGTGCGGCCTGTTTTTCCCGGCTCAAGTTTACGCAACACATTTTGGAAGAGAATGAAACCAAGCGTAAGCAGGTGGAGCAGGCCATCGCCGCCCCGGTACACCTGAATGGCACGGTTAAGCACCTGCTGGAGATTCTGGCCCGTGACCTGGGACTGGATCGGCTGGCTAAATCTGTCAAAAAACCGTTATCCGGTTTAAAGGTGGCTTGTTACTACGGTTGCCTGCTGACCCGCCCCAACGATGTGCCGAACCTTGACTGCGTTGAGGCGCCAACGATTATGGAGTCGGTGGTTGAAGCGGCCGGTGCACAGACGGTGGCCTGGAGCCATCGCCTGGAGTGTTGCGGTGCCAACTTTACCTTGTCCCGTCCCGGTGTGGTGCTGCAGCTGTCCAACGCCATTCTTGATTCGGCCAAGGCGGCCGGCGCTGACTGCATCATGGTGGGCTGTCCCTTGTGCCATGGCAATCTGGATATCCGCCAGAAGGAGATCGAGGGGGTCTACCATACCCAGTACGGTATGCCGGTTTTTTATCTGACTCAACTGGTGGGTCTGGCCTTGGGCCTGTCGGCCGAAAAGCTGGGATTGGATGCCTTGATCGTGTCACCTTTTCCGCTGTTGCGGGAGCGGCAACTGCTGTAGGAGCTATCATGTTGCATTGCCTGATTATCGATGATGATGAACTGGGACGTGAGCTGCTGGCGACCCAGCTGGAGCCCTATGCGGTCTGTGATCTGGCTGCCGACGGCTATGAAGGGGTGGCCAGGTTCACGGCTGCATTACTTGAGGGAAACCCCTACCAGCTGATTTTTCTTGATATTGTTATGCCGGGTATGGATGGAAACGCTGCTGCCCGCGCCATCCGCAACCTGGAACAGGATCGCGGTATCCCGGTGGAGCGGGGGGTAAACATTGTGGTGTTGTCATCGCTCAATACCCCCCAGGACATTATCCAGGCCTATGTTTCGGCCCAGTCAGCGGCCCATCTGGTCAAACCGGTCAGGCTCGATAAGTTGCTGAGGACGCTTCGCAAGCTGGAGCTGATTCCCGAGGAGCAGCTTTAGATGTCCCGCGTCGGTGTCTTTGTCTGCCACTGTGGTGAGAACATCGCCCGGACTGTGGATGTGGAACGGGTGGCCCGGGCAGCCGAACAGCTGCCAGGGGTGGCCTTTGCCACCGACTACAAATACATGTGTTCCGACCCCGGGCAGGGGCTCTTGAAGCGGGCCATTGCCGAGCAGCGCCTGTCCCACGTGGTGGTGGCAGCCTGCTCACCCCGCATGCATGAGCGCACCTTCCGCAAGGCAGTGGAACAGGCCGGACTGAATCCGTTCCTGTGCGAGATGGCCAATATTCGTGAGCATTGCTCCTGGGTGCATGAGGATCGCGAAGAGGCCACCACCAAGGCGATCGAGATTGTCGGCATGCTGGTGGAGCGGGTCAAGAAGAACCGGGTGCTGCCTACCATCACCGTGCCGGTTACCAAAAAAGCGCTGGTGATCGGCGGCGGCATTGCCGGGATACAAGCTGCCTTGGACATTGCCGATGCCGGCCATCAGGTGGTGCTGGTGGAGCGTGAGCCGTCAATCGGTGGACATATGGCTCAACTTTCCGAAACCTTTCCCACCCTGGACTGTTCCCAGTGCATCATGACCCCCAAGATGGTGGATGTGGCCAACCACCCCAACATCACCCTGCATACCTACAGCGAGATTGAGCAGGTGGACGGCTATATCGGCAACTTCCAGGTCACCATTCGCAAGAAGGCCCGTTCGGTGGACGAACAGAAATGCACCGGTTGCGGGGTCTGCCTGACCAAGTGTCCCCAGAACAAGATACCCAACAGCTTTGATTGCAATCTGGGGACCCGCAGCGCCATCTACGTGCCGTTCCCCCAGGCGGTCCCCAATATCCCGGTGATTGACCGGGAACACTGTACCAGGTTTAAAACCGGCAAGTGCGGGGTCTGCCAGAAGGTGTGCGGGCCCGGCGCCGTGGATTTCGAGCAGCAGGACCGCTTGCTGGTGGAACCGGTGGGGGCCATTGTGGTGGCCACAGGTTTCAACCTCTACAGTATCGATGAAAAGCCAAAAGGCTCTGAAATCAAGGGCTATGGCGAGTTCGGACACGGCAGGATTCCCGATGTGATCGATGGGATGACCTTTGAGCGGCTGGCCTCGGCCTCGGGGCCCACCGGTGGCAAGATCCTGCGTCCCTCCGATGGCAAGGAGCCGCGTCAGGTGGTCTTTATCCAGTGTGTCGGCTCACGGGCCCGCGAGAAGGGCATATCCTACTGCTCCAAGGTGTGCTGCATGTACACCGCCAAACATACCATGCTGTTCAAGCACAAGGTGCACGATGGTCAGGCCTATGTCTTTTTTATGGATGCCCGCACCCCCGGCAAGAGCTACGACGAGTTCTGGCGTCGTTCCATTGAGGAGGAAGAGGCGGTCTATATCCGTGGCATGGTCTCCCGGCTCTATCAGAAGGGAGACAAGGTGGTGGTGATGGGCAGCGACATCGCCGTGGGGGTCCAGGTGGAGATCGAGGCGGACCTGGTGGTATTGGCCACGGCGATCATGCCTCGCCAGGGGGCCGACAGTCTGGCCCAGAAGCTTGGTATTTCCTACGACAAGTACCACTTTTATTCTGAGGCCCACGCCAAGCTGAAGCCGGTGGAGTGCGCCACCGCCGGTATCTATCTGGCCGGCGCCTGCCAGGGGCCGAAGGATATTCCCGACACCGTCTCCCAGGCTTCAGCCGCCGCGGCCAAGGTGATGACGCTGTTCGCCAAGGAACAGCTGGAGCGGGAACCTGTGGTGGCGCGGGTCTCTGAGAAAAACTGCGTGGGCTGCTTCTCCTGTCGGAAGGTCTGTCCCTATGGTGCGGTGGAGGAAAAAGAGATTTGGGACAGAAACGGCAAGCTGATTAAGACCGTGGCCTACGTCAACCCCGGTGTCTGCGCCGGTTGCGGTACCTGCCAGGCCACTTGCCCCTCCAAGTCGGTGGAACTGGATGGTTATACTGACGAACAAATAGTCGCCATGATCGAGGCACTATGAACGAACGATTTTCCGCCAGCTCGGCGTCAGGCTGCGCTCTTCCTTGTGCGGCGTACTGCATTATACGCCTCCGCGTCAGAGCTTGCCTTTCTTGATCTGACGAAAACTTGCTCGTTCCAGGAGAGATATAACGGTGCATCACGCGAAACCGAAACACGAATTCGAACCAAAGATCATCGCCTTTGTCTGCACCTGGTGCACCTACGCCGGAGCCGATCTGGCCGGCACCAGCCGGATGCAGTATCCGGCCAATGTGCGATTGGTCAAGTTTCCCTGCACCGGGCGGATCGATCCGGTATTTATTTTGAAGGCGTTTCAGCAGGGTGCCGACGGGGTGCTGGTTTCCGGCTGCCATCCCGGCGACTGCCACTACATGGCCGGTAATTTCCACGCCCGCCGGCGTTTCGCCGCTTTTCGCAAACTACTGGAGTTTATCGGGGTTGACCTGCAGCGGTTGCAGTTTTCCTGGGTCTCGGCCGCCGAAGCCGGCAAGTGGGTTGAGGTGGTGACGGAGCTGACCGAACGGGTGCGGGCCATGGGGCCGATGCGTGAGTTCAAGGATCTGGCGCTGGAGGAACAGTGGTCGGGCAGCTTAACTACACCGGAATTGCAGGAAGCCTACGAGGCGATCTGAATATGACGACTGAAATAATATACAGCGCCGTGGGTGAGGCGATTCGCACCGAGGCGGAACGTGTTCTGGCGGACGGTACCGTGGCGGCGGTGGTGGGCTACACCATGGCGCGGCGGAAAGGTTCTGCCCAGCCGGTGGTACTAACCAAGCCGGAGGAAGCGAACCAGCTGATTTTCTCGGCGGCCTGCGTCAACAATCTTGCCGTGTACCTGACCAAGGCCAAGAAAGAGCTGCCCCGCGAGGGGAGGATCGGCATTGTGGTGAAGAGCTGCGACCTGAAGGCGCTGGTGGGGCTTCTGGGTGAATCCCAGCTGAAGCGGGACAGCCTGTACATCATTGGCGTGCCCTGTGTCGGGGTGTTGGGTTCCACCCTGCAGCCGTCCGTGGAGCTTAATGCTGAGACCGTTGCAGACAAGTGTCGCGAGTGTGATGACCGGATGCCGCAGGGGGCTGATTTTGTGCCGACAGTTGCGTTGCCCGCATCGCCTGCTCTGGAAAAAAAGTACGCTGTCGAGATCGCCCGTCTGGAAGCCATGACTCCGGCCGAGCGCTGGAGCTACTGGCAGGAGCAGTTCAGCAAGTGCATCAAATGCTATGCCTGTCGGCAGGTCTGCCCGTTCTGCTTCTGTGAACAGTGCCTCTGCGACCGCAACAAACCACAGATGGTAGAAGGTACTCCCCGGCCGGCCGGCAATCTGGCCTGGCACCTGGTGCGGGCCATGCACCTGGCCGGACGCTGCGCCGGCTGTGCTGAGTGTGAGCGGGTCTGCCCCATGGATATCCCTTTAAATCTGCTTAATCGCAAGATGTCACGGGAGCTGAAGGAGCTGTTCCACAGCGAGGCCGGCTTCGAGGTGCGTGAAAAGGGGCCTTTGGCTGAATACAACGAACAGGACGACCAAAGCTTCATTAAATAAGGTTCCCATGCGCAAACAACTCTCTTCAGAACATCTTACCGCCTTGTTACAAGCTCTGATCGCCGCCGGTACTCGAGTGGTTGGTCCCAGGCGTGTTGCCGGGATACTTTTGTATGAACCGCTCATCACACCGGACGAACTGGTGCTGGATGAACTGCCCCGTCGCTCGGTCAAGGAGGCCTTCTTTCCGGTCTGCGAGGACCTGTTGGCCTATGAAAAGCAGGGGCAGCAGCTTACACTGCAGGATGTTGACCCGGCCTCGTTTCCTCAGACCGTACTGGTTGGTGTGCGACCCTGCGATGCCGCCGCCATACCGGTGTTGGATGCGGTGTTCTCCTGGGATTATAAGGATCAATTCTTTCTGGAGCGACGGGCCCGAACCACCATCATCAGCCTGGCCTGCACCAGCGCTGATGATGCATGCTTCTGTACTGCCGTGGGATTGGCGCCTGACGAACCCAGGGGGGCCGATCTGATGCTGACCCCTCTTGAGGATGGCGGCTATCTGGCCGAGAGTCACAGCGAGAAGGGCGAAGCCCTGCTAGAGGCCCACGCGGGCTTGTTTAGTGAACCGGGGGCAGTTCAGCCCCTCCCACTGGCCCAACCGCAGACGTTGTCCTTTGATCTGAAAAAGATCAAGGCCTGGCTGGATGAGCACTTCGAGGACGAGTCCTGGGATGGCATTGCCACCCGCTGCGTGGGCTGCGGTTCGTGCGCCTTTGTCTGCCCGGCCTGTCACTGCTTTGATATTGTGGACGAGGGAAGCGAAAAATCGGGCAAGCGCCGTAAATTTTGGGACGCCTGCGGGTTCTGGAAGTTCACTCACCATGCTTCGGGGCACAACCCGCGGGATTTTCAGCCCAAGCGGTACCGAAACCGGATTATGCACAAGTTCAAGTACTACGATGACAAGTTCGGTCAAACCCTCTGCACCGGCTGTGGACGCTGTGTGCGGCTCTGTCCGGTGGGGATTGATATCGCCGGGGTGCTGGAAGAGATCGAAAAAAAGGCGAACGAGTAATCTATGTGCGATTCGAACCAGAACATCTATCTGCCCTATCTGGCCACCGTTGACGAGGTGATCGACGAGACACCGGACGTGCGTACCCTGCGGTTGATCTTTCAGGACGAGCAGCTGCGTGACACCTTCAGTTTTCGGGCTGGTCAGTTCGCCGAGTACTCGGCCTTTGGCGCAGGTGAGTCCACCTTCTGTATCGCCTCGTCACCGACCCGTACCGGCTCCATCGAGTGTTGTTTCCGCGGGGTGGGACGGGTCACCGAGGCGCTGCGCCGCCTGGAACCGGGCGACACCGTGGGGGTGCGGGGCCCCTATGGCAACTCCTTCCCGATTGAGCAGTTTTTCGGTAAAAATTTGGTCTTCGTGGCAGGCGGCATCGCCCTGCCTCCCCTGCGGACTCTGATCTGGAACTGCCTTGACTGGCGGGAAAAGTTCGGCGACATCACCATCGTTTACGGCGCACGGACTGAGGCGGATCTGGTCTACAAGCGGGAATTGTCGGAGTGGCAGCAGCGCGGTGATGTGCGGTTGGTCAAGACGGTGGACCCCGGTGGTGATGGCCCCGAATGGAATGGTAAGGTGGGCTTTGTGCCGACGGTTCTGGAGGAGGCGGCGCCGAGTGCAGAAAATACCATTGCCCTGGTTTGCGGGCCGCCGGTGATGATCAAGTTTACCCTGCCGGTACTGGAAAAGCTGGGCTTCGGTGATGAGGCAATCTATACCACCCTGGAAAATCGCATGAAGTGCGGTCTGGGCAAGTGCGGCCGCTGCAATGTGGGTAATGTCTATGTCTGCAAAGATGGGCCGGTGTTCACCGCAAAACAGGTTAAAGCAATGCCCCTTGAGTATTAAGTATTATTTCCCCAGCAATGCCTCAATCTTTACCAGGTCGAACCCCTCAATGATTCTGCCAAACAGCATGAAGGTCGGTGTTGCATCAATGCCGGCCTTCTTTGCGATCTCCTGCTGTTGCTCCTGTAGTTTAACTCCCCTGGGTGTCACCGGTAGCTTGCGTACGTCACTGCCGTCCAGTTTTCCTGACATTACTTCATGGTAGGCCTTGGCACGGTTGGCCTGGGAGAGGATATACCTGGCTTTCAGTTTTGCTTCCGGGTGTTTTGCCAGCGGTATAAAAAAAACATATTTTGTCACATCTGTGCGGTTGGCAAAGTAACTGGCTGCCTTACGGCAGAAAGGGCAGTCGGGATCAGTAAATTCGATCACCGTTTTGGGGCCGTTGCCGATCACCAGGGCCTTGGAGAGATCCAGATCTGCGGCGGCGGCAGAAACCGGCAGCAGGGTAACCAACGAAAACAGCAGGCTGACAAGTAGTGGTACAGGACGGATTGGCATGGGGCCTGACTCCTGGTTCGGATACTAGTGGTTATTTTTCAGGGGCCGGCAGGGTGATAATGAACTCGCTGCCGTGCCCTTGGCGGCTGGCTGCACTGATGCTGCCGCCGTGAGCCTCAACGGTCATCTTGCAGAAGGCCAGCCCCAAGCCGCTACCGCCACCACCGCGGCTACCGTGGTTACGGGCCTGGACAAAACGGTCAAATATCTGAGGCAGATCAGCTGCCGGTATCCCTTCGCCGGTATCTCTCACACTCAGTATGATGGCAAGCTCAGAGTCGGCGGAGATCCCCTGCGAGCAGGTGACGGTGATCTCACCGCCCTCAGCGGTGAAGCGGGCTGAATTGTTAAGCAGGTTCGCCAGGACCCGGGAAAATTTGTCGCGATCCAGAACGACTTGCGGCAGCCCATCATCGATCAGGGTGGTCAGACGCAGATTGGCAGCCAGGGCTGCGCCACGGTAGCTAGTGGTGACCTGGCGCACCAGATCGGCCAGATTGACGGGAACAGGGCGAAGGTGCATCTTGCCGGCCTCAAAGCGGTGGATGTCCAACAGGTTGTCAATCATGGCCACCACCTCGATACAACTGTCGATGGCGGACATCAGGTATTCGGCCTGTTCGGTGTTGACCGGACCCAGGCGTCCTTCCCGGACCAGATCCACCGACCCGATCACGGCGGTGATCGGATTTTTCAGGTCGTGGGACAGCATGGAGACAAAGTCCTGTTTTTCACGGTCCAGCAATTTGAGAGCCATGCCGCGTTCCATCCGTTTGATCAGCTCATCGCCGGTGAACGGCGCCATCATGCAGTCTACCGCCCCTTCTTTGAGGCAGGTGAGGTACCGCCCCTCTTCGTTGGCATCGAGAAGGGCGATTACGGCAGGGTCGCTGCCCAGTTCCCGCAGCTTACCCAAAGGAGGCAGGCATTCGGCGTGGGCCGGCGACCCCAGCAGAATCAGGTCGAAGCGCTTGCCGGGAATCAGCCCGCAGGCCTCTGCGCAGTCAGTTGCCTGGTGTAGTTCGAAGGAGCCGGCGGCGGTGAGCAGCTGTGCAGCCAGTTGCGGGGCCTGGGCGCCGTTTTCAACCAGCAGGATCTGTTTGCGGATGGTCATAGGTCGCCTCCGGCGGCTTCTTTCAGGAATGCCTCTGCCAACACCAGATCTTCGGGTGTGGTGATCTTGATGTTGCGGTAGCTGCCGGTGACGATCCGGATGGTGCCGTTGGCGCGTTCCAGCAACGAGCAATCGTCAGTTCCGAGAAAACCTTCTGCCGCGGCCTGCTGATGAGCCTGCAGAATCTGGGCAAAACGAAAGGTCTGCGGTGTTTGGGCCTGCCAGAGGCTGGCGCGCTCGGGAGTGGCGGTCACCATGCCGTTTTGCACTACCTTGATAGTGTCCTTGGTCGGTACTGCCACCAGTGCCCCGTCCCCGGCGGCAGCGAAGTTGATGGACTCCTGCAGCAGCGAGGCGCTGATAAAGGGGCGCACCCCGTCGTGGATCACCACAATGTCGTTGTCCGCAGCATGGCCCTGCAGGGCCTGCAGGCCGTTCATGACCGAGTGTTGCCGCTCGGCGCCACCAGGCACGATGGCCAGCACCTTTGACAGGCCATACCGCTCCACCACCTCGGCGCGGCAAAAAGGAATCTCATCCACCGGGGTGACCAGGATGATGCCGGCGATGGCGGGACTCTCCTGAAAAACCGCCAGGGTATGGGCCAGGATCGGTTTGCCCGCCAGCAGCAGGTACTGTTTGTTGATGGAGGCTCCCATCCGTTTGCCCATGCCGGCGGCCGGGATGATGGCAAAGGCCCGCAGTGTGTTCATGGCTGGTGCTCCAGCGCCTGGAGAAGGGCGGCGGCCAGTAGTGGCAGATCCGCTTCGTTCAGGGTGCGTAGATCCAGCATGAAACGGTCCCGTTGGATTCGTCCCACCACCGGCGGGTCCGTGGCACGCAGTGCCGTTTCCAGGCTGTTAGCCGATAGTCCCGACACTGACAGTTCTATCAGGCGGGTGGGTAGTTGCAACAGGGGGAAGGAGCCGCCTCCAGGACTGGAGGTGCCCTCCGCCGCAGCCAGGGTGATGCTGGCCGGCAGCATGCGTCGTAAGCGGCGCAGCATGCGCCGCCGTCGTCCATCCAGCTCGTCCAGGGTGGTGGTCAGCATCCGCAGGGTGGGGATTTCGGCCAGGGCCCGGCGCTCATCCCGGTACAGCCGCAAGGTGGCTTCCAGGGCTGCCAGGGTCAGTTTGTCAATGCGCAGGGCCCGCAACAGCGGATGGCGCTTGAGTTGTTTGACGATGGCCTTGCTACCGACGATCAACCCGGCCTGGGGGCCGCCCAGCAGCTTGTCGCCACTGAAAGTCACCAGATCGGCGCCAGCCTTGATATAGTCCTGTACGGTCGACTCGCCGGGGATGCCGAAGCGGGCCAGATCGATCAGGCAACCGCTGCCGGCGTCCACCATGGTGGGGATGCCCAAGGCCCGGCCGATGTGGACCATCCCGGGCGTTGCAACCTCGGCGGTGAATCCCACCACAACGAAGTTGCTGGTATGCACCTTCAACAACAGGGCGGTCTGTTCGGTGACAGCCGCGCGATAGTCATTGGGGTTGGTTCGGTTGGTGGTGCCTACCTCCACCAAGGTGGCACCGCTCTGACGCATCACGTCAGGGATGCGGAAGGAACCGCCGATCTCCACCAGCTCGCCGCGAGAAACGATCACCTCGCGGCCATTGGCCAGGCCGGAAAGGGCCAGCATCACTGCAGCAGCGTTGTTATTTACCGCCAGGGCAGCCTCGGCACCGGTCAGTTCGCAGAGCAACTGCTCCACATGGACGTAGCGTTCGCCCCGCTCACCCCGCTGGAGGTCAAATTCAAGATTGCTATAGCCCCAGGCGGTTTCTTTGAGGGCTTGCTCGGCTGCCTTGGGCAAGGGGGAACGCCCCAGGTTGGTGTGGATGACAATGCCGCTGCCGTTGATAACGCGGCGGAGCGAAGGTGCCTGTGCTTGTTGCAGGTGGTTCGCTACCAGGCTGGAAATTCGTGGGGGAGAAAGATCAGGTTGCTCCCCGGAGGACAGTGCGCAGCGCAGTTGATCCAGCACACAGCGTACCGCCTCGCGCAACTCGGCATGGCTTGCTGATGCAGCCAGGGCCGCTACGGCCGGCCAGGCCAACACCTTGTCCATCTTGGGGGTCAGGCGACGGATGTCGTCAGGGGGGATGCTCATCTCTCAGCTCCAGGCTACAGATCAAGGGACATGCCGGACAGGTTGCCGCCACCGTCCATCAGAACCTTCCCGCCATATTCGGCATTGGTTCGAACCAGCGCTTCAGCCGTTTCGCAATCTCGCCTTCTGAAGGCTTCGATAATCTTGGTATGTTCCTGTACAGAGACCGCCATCCTTCCCGGCACTGACAGGGACATCAGCCGCAGACGCTGAAAGCGGGTCACCAGGTTGTTGATCATATCACGAAGCTTCTCATTGTCGGAAGCCTTGATGAACAGGTCGTGAAAGTCGTTATGCACCTTGAAAAAATGTTTGACGTCACCCTGGTTCGCCATCTCGCGCAGGCGTTCGTTGATCGTCTGCATACGGTCGATCTCGCGGTCGCTCAGGTTTTTACAGGCCCGGCGGGCGGCGTAGCCTTCCAGAATACTCTTAATGGCGTAGAACTCCTCGACATCCTTTGGTGAAAAAGCGCTGACCAGGGCTCCCTTGCGGGGGATGACCGTGAGATATCCTTCCGATTCGAGTTGGCGGAATGCCTCGCGAATCGGGGTGCGGCTGATGCCGTGCCGTTCGGCCAGATCAGGTTCTGAGACCCGGCTTCCAGGGGGCATGGTGCCTGAGATGATGGCGTCGCGGATATTCTCCAGGATTTTTTCCCGCAGCGTGAGATGTTTTTCCGTCGTTTTTTTGGTCATGGTTTGTCTGCTCCGGTACAAGGTGCTTGCATTGTATACAGTATGCACATTTTGTCAATCGTTCCGGGATGGTATGTCAGCAGGTCCGGGTGGGTATGTACAGATTTTTCTGGGAGGAGTCTGATCAAAGACCTTGAATCAGCACCGGCTCCGGTTGTATGGTACGATACAAAGGGGAGGCCAGTGTATTCATTCCGACGAATAGTGGTTTCGGTCAGTGTGCTGCTGCTGTTGATTGTAACGGGCACTGCCGGTTATATGTTGATTGAGGGCTGGCCGTTGCTGGACTCGCTGTATATGACCATCACCACCATGGCCACGGTTGGATTTGGCGAGGTCCATCCCCTCTCGAATGCAGCGCGAGTTTTCACGTTGCTGCTGATTGTAACCGGTGTCAGCGTGTTTTTTTACCTGGTGGGCAGCTTGGCCCAGTTTATGTTTGAAGGTCAGATTCAACGGATCATCGGGAGAAAAAAGGTGGAAAAGAAGATCGATGCATTGAAAGGGCACTATATCATCTGTGGATTTGGCCGGATTGGCTCCATGATTTGCCGCGAACTGGCGGCCAACGGTGTGCGTTTTGTGGTGGTGGAGCACAACCTGGACGTGCTTGAGCGGATTGATGACGATCGCTACCTTTACCTGAAAGGCGATGCCACCCTGGATGACACCCTGATACGAGCAGGTATCCAGCGGGCGGCCGGCCTGGTTTCGGTGGTCACCTCCGATTCCGAGAACGTCTACATCACCCTGACTGCCCGGGGGTTGAATCCTGATCTGTACATCCTGGCCCGTTCGGGCGAAGAGGGGACTGAGCTCAAGTTGAAGCGGGCCGGTGCCAACAAGGTGGTCTCCCCCTATAGCATCGGCGGGATGCGGATGGCCCAGTCAATTCTGCGGCCCAATGTGGTTGATTTTATCGAGATCGCCACCGGCAGCGAACATATGGATCTGCAGATGGAGGAGGTAACCATTCCGGCCGACTCCTCGTTCAGTGGCGAAACCCTGATCAGTTCAGGCTTCCGCAAGGAAACCGGCGTCATCATCGTCGGTATTAAAAAATCCCACGGCCAGATGATTTTCAATCCCAACCCCCAGGCCTGCATTGATGCGGGTGACACCCTGATCATTCTGGGTGATCCAACGGCGGTGGACAAACTGGAGGAGCTGGTGCAACACAAGCTCGGCACTGCCCGTAAAACATCGGGAGTATCCCATGCCTAGTCTGCTGTGCGCCCATGTGCCTTGGCCACGTCTGGCGGAACACCATCGTTACCTGTTGGATGAGCGGATTGATCCCGAGCTGTACCTGCCGGCTGATGCGCTGGATACACTGGATTGGGACCTGCTGCGTTCCTTTGCTGCCGAGCTGGCGAACTGCGGTTTGTCGTGCACCATTCACGCCACCTTCATGGATCTTAATCCCGGCTCAATTGACCGGGCCGTGCGCGAGACCACCCGGCAGCGGGTGGAGCAGACCCTGGCAGTGGCCAGTGTGCTGCGCCCCCGGGTAGTGGTCTTCCATCCTGGTTATAGTCGGCTGACCTACGGTTCGGCCGTCGAGACCTGGGTTTCCAACAGTGTTGCCTTCTGGCGGGCCCAACTGCCTCGTATCCGTGAGATCGGCTGCAACATCGCGTTGGAGAATATTTTTGAGGAGGAACCTTCCACCCTGAGGCAGGTACTTGAACGCATCGATGACCCGCTGGTGGGGCATTGCTTCGATTCAGGCCACTTCAACATGTTTGCCACGGTCAGCCTGCAGGAGTGGTTTGCGGTACTGGGTGAGCGGATCGTGGAAAGTCACCTGCATGACAATCATGGCCAGGCGGACGAACATCTGCCGGTGGGTGAGGGGGAGATCGATTTTGCGTTGGTGACCGACCTGTTGAAACAGTATGCACCCCAGGCCGTTTGGACCCTGGAGGCCCACAGCCGAGCACGGTTGGAGCGGGCCAGAAAAAATATCCAGCCGTATTTATAGGACATACTATGTCAAAAAAGATTCTGGTTACCGGCGGGTGCGGTTATATCGGCAGTCATGTGGTGCGGCAGCTTTCCGAGGCAGGTCATCAGGTGGTGGTGTACGATAATCTCTCCACCGGATTCCGCGACGCCCTGATCAACGGTGAAGAACTGATTCAGGCTGATCTGGCCGATCACGATGCGTTGCAGGAGGTTTTTCGTCAGCATTGTTTTGCCACCGTGCTGCACTTTGCCGCCGCCATCGTGGCGCCGGAGTCGGTTGCGCAGCCGCTCAAGTATTACGGCAACAACAGCCGCAACACCCTGGCCCTTTTGGAGGGCTGTGTCCGTTTCGGGGTGCAGCACTTCATTTTTTCCAGTACCGCCGCTGTCTATGGTTTTCCCGAAGGCGGCTGTGCTTCAGAGGAGTCTGTCCTGGCGCCAATCAATCCCTACGGCAGCTCAAAGCTGATCAGTGAGTGGATGCTGCGGGACGTGGCGGCAGCACATGATCTGCAGTACGTGGCACTGCGCTACTTCAACGTAGCCGGGGCCGATCCCCAGGCCCGGATGGGGCAGCGCACACCGGAAGCCACGCACCTGATCAAGGTGGCCTGTCAGGCCGCCTTGGGGCAGCGTAGCCAGGTTGCCATCTATGGCACCGATTATCCAACGCCGGATGGCACCGGCATCCGTGACTACATCCATATCGAGGACCTTGCAGCGGCCCATCTGTCAGCCTTGCAGTATCTACAGAAAGGCAGGGCCTCCACGGCCATGAACGTCGGCTATGGACGGGGCAGCAGTGTGCGGGAGGTGCTGGCCATGGTCAAGCAGGTCAGCGGCGTTGACTTTACGGTGGTTGAGGCCGACCGTCGCCCCGGCGATCCGGCCTGTCTGATTGCCCAGGCTGAAAAAATTGGTCAGCTGACCGGCTGGCAGCCGCAGTATAATGACCTGCGGCAGATTGTGGAAGATGCCTGGCGTTGGGAGAGTAAACTGGCCGGAAGGTAATCCCTTGGACCTGATCATCAGCCACGTCAATGCCGATTTCGACTGCCTGGGTTCACTGACAGCGGCTGGCCGGCTGTACCCCGATGCCCTGCTCTGTTTTCCCGGTTCCCAGGAAAAAAACCTGCGGGAGTTCAGTGCCCGTCATGCCGATCTGATTCCTCCCCTTGTCCGTCCCAAAGATCTGGACCTCTCCCGGATTACCCGTCTGATCATCGTTGATTGCCAGCAGGCCTCCCGGATCGGCCCCTTTGCGGAGCTGCTGGGACGTCCCGGCCTGGAGTTGCACTGCTACGATCATCATCCGGCGACTCCCGATACGGTGTTATTTTCCGGTGGTGTGGTGCGCCCCTGTGGCGCTACCTCCACCATTCTGACCGCCCTGCTGAAGGAGCGGGGTATCGAGCCAAGCCCGGCCGAAGCAACGCTGCTGCTGTTGGGTATCCATGAGGATACCGGACGTTTGTTGTTCCCCACCACCACGCCGGAGGATTATCGTGCTGCTGCCTGGTTGCTGGAGCGAGGCGCCCGGCTGCATCTGGCGGATGAAATCCTTTCCCCGGAACTGACCACCGTTCAGGTCAAGCTGCTGCACGATCTGCTGGCAACGCTCAAGACCAGCGAGGTGGCCGGGGTGCGCTTGTCAGTGGCCCACGCCAGCCGCCCCTGGTACATCGGTGATCTGGCCGGCCTGGCCCATATGATGCGGGACATGGAGAACCTGGACGTGCTGCTGCTGGCCGTGGCCATGGGAGATCGGGTCCATCTGGTGGCCCGCAGCCGGGTACCCGAGCTGGATGTGGGCGAGCTGTTGCGCCAGTTTGGCGGCGGCGGCCACGCCTCGGCTGCCTCGGCCACGGTCAAGGGAGAGTCGTTACAGGCGGTGCTGGAGCGTCTGGACCGCAGTCTGCTGTTGGCGGTGCGCCCGAGGCGAACCGTGGGCCAGGTCATGTCGTCACCGGTGCAGACGGTGGGGGCTGATGCCACCGTGGGTGCGGCTCGCGACCTGCTGTTGCGCTACAATTATAGCGCCATGCCGGTGGTGCAGGCGGATCAGGTGGTGGGAATCATCACCCGCAAGGTGGCGGAAAAGACCGTGTATCACGGCCTGGGAGAACGGCCGGTGACCGAGGTGATGCATACCGCCATCCTGCGCGCCACCCCGGAAACCGCCCTCAGCGATCTGATGGATCACATGGTGGGCGGGGATCGGCGTTTTGTGCCGGTCTTTGAGGCGGAACAGCTGGTGGGAGTCGTCACCCGCACCGACCTGTTGCGGCACCTGCATGGCAGCCGCAGCGAAGGGGAAACCCTCTACGATCTGGAGCGTCTTTCGCCGGAGCCGAAGGAGCGGGAGCTTGCGCCGCTTTTGTCTCACCGTCTGCCGGCAGAGACCGTGCAGTTGCTGGAGCTTTTGGGGCAGACCGGTGATGAACTGGGGGTGGCAGTGCATGCCGTGGGTGGTTTTGTGCGGGATCTTCTGCTGGAACTGCCCAATCTGGATATTGATATCACTGTCGAGGGTGACGGCATCTTCTTTGCCGAGACCTTTGGCGCCCGCCATGGCTGCCGGGTGCGTCCCCACGAGGCTTTCGGCACCGCTGTGGCGGTTTTCCCCGATGGCCGCAAGCTGGATGTGGCCAGCACCCGCCTGGAGTACTACGAATCCCCCGGCGTATTGCCCACCGTGGAACGGGCCAGTCTGCGTCACGACCTCTACCGGCGTGATTTCACCATCAACACCCTGGCGCTCTGTCTGAACCAAGAGCGTTTCGGCCGCCTGTTGGATTTCTTCGGCGGCCAGAAGGATCTGCAGGAGCGACTGGTGCGGGTACTGCACAACCTGTCCTTTGTGGAAGACCCCACCCGGGCTTTTCGGGGGGTCCGCTTTGAACAGCGGCTGGGTTTCCAGCTTGATCCTCACACCGAGGGCCTGCTGCGCTCGGCAGTGCGGGCCGGACTGGTGGAGCGGGTGGGTGGCAAACGGTTGTTGGGTGAGCTGATCAATATCCTCAAGGAGCGTGAACCAGCCCCGGCGGTGGGGCGGATGGCCCAGTTGGGCCTGTTGCCCTGCATCCATCCAGCGTTACGTTTCGGGCCTGATAGCGAACAGTTGTTTGCCGAGACGGAACGGGTGCTGGCCTGGTACCAGCTGCTGTATCTGGAGCAACGAGTGGAACCATGGGCGATCTGGTTCCTGGCCCTGACCGACCGGCTGGATTCACCCCGCTACCTGGAGACCTGCCAGCGGCTGGCCATGCCGGCCCGGCTGATGGAACGGCTGTTTGGCCACCGCCACGGCGCCCTGCGGCGGCTCCAGACCATGCGACAGACGGTTAATCGCGGGCAGGAGGTCAAAAACAGCCAGCTGGTTGCCTGGCTGCATGGTGTGCCGACGGAGCTTTTGCTGTACGGTCTGGCCCGCAGCGGCCGGGATGAGTTGAGACGGCTGGTGTCCCACTATCTGACTCGACTTGTCAATGTGAGGTGTCTGGTCAGCGGCACCGAGCTACAGGGGTTGGGGGTAGCGCGGGGGCCTGCCATCCGCAGCCTGAAAGAACGGCTGCTGGCGGCACGGCTGGATGGCGAGGTGGCGTCGAAAGATGAGGAGTTGGCGTTGGCGCAGCGGCTGATTCACGTTGCTTCTGCTGATGCGCAGACATAATCATTTTGTTTGAGATGGTTGCCGCCCGTGGCCGGAGTGCCGCAATTGACACAGCTCTGCATGGATAAGGGCGGCTCCAGGCGGCAATCGTGCAGTAATTGTGCATCAGCAAATATCTCGCGCAGCGGTCCGTCCGCCCGCACCCCTCCTTCATGCAGCACGATCACCCGTTGGCAGACCTCGGCCACCATATCCAGATCATGGCTGGTGATGATCCGGGTGTGGTTGAAAGCCTGTAACAGCCCGATAAGCTCACGGCGGGAGAACGGGTCAAGGCCGGCGGTCGGCTCATCCATGACCAGGATTGCGGGGTCCATGGCCAGCACCGTTGCAATCGCCACCCGTTTTTTTTCTCCACCAGACAGACGGTACGGGGGCTTGTCAGCCAGATGGGCGGCCCCCACTGAAGCAAGGGCCGTCCGCACGCTGCGTTCCACCTCATCGGGCGCTCTGCCCAGGTTGAGGGGGCCAAATGCCACATCATCGTACACCGTGGGCATGAACAGTTGATCGTCAGGGTTCTGGAATACCATCCCGACGGTCCTGCGCACCTCATCAAGATTATGACGGGTAACCGCAGCCTCGCCGATCTGTACCTGTCCAGCTGCCGGCGCCAGGTAGCCGTTTAAGTGCAACAGCAGGGTTGATTTTCCAGCCCCGTTGGCCCCGATCACCGCCACTGATTCGCCGTGATGGATGCAGAACGAGACCTCTTTCAGGGCCGGGGTGCCGTCCGGATAGGAAAAAGAGAGTTGTCTGGCTGCGACGATGTGATGACTCATCCGGTTGCCGCCCTTTCAGAGTGTGAGGGTCATAATGGTATCGCCGATCAGGCGCGGGAGGTCATACAGCCTGAGCAGTGTGAAAAGTGTGATCCAGCCCAGCAGAAACAACAGGTCAACCAGGCCGAAACCGGTGGAACAGCTGGCAGCCATCCTGCCGTTGAAGCCGCGGCAGCGCATGGCGATATGAATCCGTTCCGCCCGCTCCCAGGTCCGCAGCAGCAGGTGCCCCACCATCGAGGATAGAGCACGAATTCCTTGCCCGCCCTTGCCGAATGACCGCAGTTCCCGCGCCCGCGCCATCCGCTGCGCCTCTTCGGTCAGCACAAACAGATACCGGTACATGAACTGCAACTGGCGCACAAAGACCTCTGGCATGCCGAGTCGCCCCAGGGCCTGGCAGATGGCAGAAAAACCGGTTGTAGCGGTCAATAACAGAGCAGCCGTTATTGTCAGTGCAGAGCGCAGGATAATTGATCCAAAAGAGACCCAGCCGGCGCTGATGCCGACGTTACCGATGCGGACCAGCACCTGGCTGTCCAGCAGCGGATTGAAGATGCCGATGGCAACAGCAACAAGGGAAACCAGCATGACTTTGGCAGCGAAGAATCCCACGGGGAGGTTGGCGATAGCCATGGTGGCCACGGGAAAGAGGACAAAGGGGAGAAGGGCGCCCAGAGCGTAGCGGTCAAAGGAGACCACGGCAATGATGAAGGCCAGGGTAACCAGAACCTTTGTCCGGGGATCAAGGCGATGGATGACACTGTCGCCCCCGGCCAGCAGGTCAAGCTGCCTGAAATCCATAATGCTGTTGTCAATCATTGACAAGCGGTTCTCCTGTGCCCGGCTACCGTCCTGATCCGTATTCTCCGGAGGGGAGCGGTTTTCGTGACAGGGCAGCTGTTTTTCTCAGGGCAATCCCGGACAGGGTAATACCGGACAGGGTCAACAACACCCCCAGCAGGCCGGAGGCCGTGGTGCCCCATCGACCATACGGATCAGTTGGTGCTGCTGCAGTCTTGGCTTTTATAGAGTAGTCAGGCAGTAAGGCACTCTTCTCCTGTAGCGTTGCCAAGGCCGTATGTATCCCTGTCGCTCCCTGCAGCGCTTCTTGTCCGGTTACCTTTGCGATAGCCCACTCCAGGCCATCGGGATTTTCCGAGGCGAACCAGGAGACTAGCCCTCCGGTGATGATGGCAGCGGCCAGAAAGGCCAGCACAAGCTTTTTGACTGGATGAGGGTCAACGGGGCGGGCTGCCAGGGCGTCCAGCAGGATTTCTGGCCGGGCCTTGCGTACGAACGAGACAATAGCCAGGGTGATTATTCCTTCAACAATCCCGATCGCCAGGTGGATCGGCTGCATGAAGAGCAGGAAGGTGGAAAACGGCAGGGCCGAAATACCGGAGAGGCAGGTTTCAAGCACGACACAGAGCGGTCCCAACTGCAAAGCGATCATGGCAGAGAGGATGATTGCCGTTTTTTGACGCGTACTATTCTGAGCTGTGCCGATGAGCTGCTTGTAGACCAGCGGATAGACGATGAAGGCTGGAATGAAGCCGATGTTAAAGATGTTGCAGCCCAGAGCCAGGATGCCGCCATCGGCGAAGAACAGCGCCTGCACCACCAGGACTGATGCAAGAGTGAGGAACGCGGCGTGGGGGCCCAGCAGGATGGCCAGCAGCAACCCACCTCCCAGATGTCCGCTGGAACCGGTGGCGGGGATACTGAAATTTATCATCTGGGCGGCAAACAGGAACGCCCCCAACACGCCCATCAGTGGGGTGACGTGATCATCCAGCCCTTTGCGGATCTTTGCCGAGCTGTAGGCGATAGTGGCTGCTGATACAGCCCACATCGCCGCTCCAACCGGTGGCGAAATCAAGGCATCTGCCATATGCATGGCAACCTCCCGTGTGACGGAAAAAGAAATCGTGCTACTATACCGCCTTACGCTGAAACCGGCAAGGTCCGTTTCGCGTGGTGAATCGCCACTGGTTTCCTGGGATCTCCTGCGTTATAAGAACGAAGCTGGTGGCAGATACCGGAAAGGGAATACGGTCCATGCAGAACCTCTGCAGGCAGGAACAACAATCGACGATCGGTCGTTTTGCCCCGTCTCCCACCGGGCCGTTGCACACCGGCTCGCTGGTGGCAGCGGTGGGCAGCTGGCTGATGGCGAAGGGCGGTGGCGGAACCTGGTTGCTGCGGATTGACGATCTGGACAGGCCCCGCTGCCGACAGCAGTTCGAGGACGATATTCTGCGAACGTTGGAGCGCTTCGGGCTGGTGTGGGATGGTGCCGTCAGCCGGCAAAGCGCCAACACGGAACAGTACACAGCTGCCTTTGAACAGTTGCAGCAACTTGGTGTCGTTTATCCGTGCGGCTGTTCCCGTGCCGAGATCGCCCGGATTGCGACCGCACCCCACCCCGGTGAGGAGGTTGTGTATCCCGGGACCTGCCGCAACGGTTTGCCACCCGGGCAAAAGCCGCGCTCGTGGCGGCTCAGAACGACAGGGGTGACCGTAGTCTTTGATGATCTCAGGCATGGCCGGATCACGACAGATCTCGCTACCAGCGGCGATTTTGTGGTCAAGCGGGCGGAGGGGATTTTTGCCTATCAGCTGGCGGTGGTGGTGGACGACCGGTTGAGCGGGGTGAACCAGGTCGTGCGGGGTGATGACCTGCTGGAGTCGACACCGCGGCAGGTGCTGTTGCATCAGTTGCTGGGCTGGCGGTTGCCGCAGTACTGTCATCTGCCGCTGGTGACCGGACCGGGTGGCGGTAAGCTCAGTAAACGGGATAACACGGTCTCGTTGGCCGACGGCCGGGTGGCGGGCCGTGAGGCGCAACTCTTGGTCAAGGCGCTGGATTTTCTGGGGGTCCGTGTGCCGGCGGAACTGCAGGGTGCCGATTGCTGCAAGCTGCTGGCCTGGGCAGCTACCGCCTTCAGGCCAGAACTGCTGCCGTGGCACGTAGCGCCTGAGTCGCTCACAATCTGCCTTCGTCCCTGCGATTGAGAGAGCAGTAGAAATGCCCTGCAATAGGCTGGTGTTGACTCCACATCCTCGAAATGTGCTCCCCAGAGAGATTACTTGCAGGGCGCCGTGCGGGGCAGTAACCTCCTCCATGCGCGATTGGAGCGCGTTGCTCCCCCGTACGGCACCAAACAGAGGCTATGTAAGCGTTCCGCCGTTGCTTCATTCATTTTGAGAGATTTTAAAGGGTTGATGTGGGAAGATTGGTATAAGGCAGTTTTCGGCGGCATGTATCGAGTCTACGTCCCTGGCGTCTGGTGATGCCGGCTATGGTCATGAGCGATTCGTCGAAGTTATCTTAGGCTATCCGCCGGCATTCTGCGTTGCGGCCTTGTACTGTGTGTGAGACCAGCTAATTTATTGTGTTTTGTTCTTGTGGTGATATACTTTATTCGTAGCCGTCACACCTACTTAGGTAGGTCGGGAACCTTACTCGGACCCATTTTACGTGACGGCTATTTTTTTGCGTACACCAGTCTGCCTCCCTTTTTCTGCCTATGTAATTCAAATCATCTGCATGGCAGGGCGGCTGCCATGCAAAATAATGCAAGACGTTGCTAGGCTGTGCAGATGGCGGCCAACTCCCGAACCGCTGTGGCATAGTCCTCAAGCGAGATGGTCCCTTCCGGCTCCCATTTTCTGACCCGGTAATACAGCTTGTCGTAGTACTGCTCGATCAGCCCCTGGGCCAGCCCTTCCACATCCCAGGCCTCCAATTTGTGCATCAGCTCATCATAATGCTGGCCACCCAGTTTCTTCTTGATCCGCTCTATTGCCTCAGCCATCGGTTGCTGGTAGTCCTGGCGGGCATACTCCGCAGCCAGCCGTTTGACCCGTGTTGCCACCGATACCTCGCACCAGATCTTGGTGCTGTCGGCCATTACCTCGTACAGGTTGCCCGGCAGGGTGACTTGACCGATCCGCTTGCTCTCTCCCTCCACCACAATCGGCCGGTCCAGCGGCGCCCTGCGAAAGGCGTCCCACAGCAGGGTCTCAAACCGTTTTTGGGGCGGTTGTTCTCCCAATCCCAGTGAGCCAAAGGCCGAGCCGCGATGGCGCGCCAACCCCTCCAGATCGATCACCGTCCAGTCGCTGGCCGGCAGCTGGTTGAGGAATTCGGTCTTGCCGGAGCCGGTCATGCCATGCAGCACCACCAGTTGTACCGGCAGGCTGACCGATTTGAAGAAGCTGCTGACCAGCTGGCGGAAGGTCTTGTAGCCGCCTGCCAGTTTGACCACGGGCGTGCCGGTCATCTCCAGCAGCAGGGCGATCGATTCGCTGCGCAGGCCGCCCCGCCAGCAGTAGACCAGGATTGGCCTGCCGACAGCAGCCTCGGTGATACTGGCCACAATGGCTGGGAAGCGGTGGCAGGTCAACTCGAGGCCGCGCACGCGGGCTACCTGGGGGCCTTGCTGTTTGTAGAGGGTGCCGATCTCCACCCGTTCGGCGTTGGTCAGGATCGGCACGTTGATGGCTCCCGGCAGGTGATCTTCGGCAAACTCCAGCGGAGTTCTGGCGTCCACGATGCAATGACTGTCAAGCAGTTCTGGTGAAAACGTGATGGTACGGGGCATGTGAAAGAGGCTCCGGGAGCGGTATTTTCAAGGGTTCGTCCTTGCCTTGCAAGGGATTCGATGGTACATATAAACACTGTTTGCCTTTAGTTTGCAAGGTTGCTCAAACCTTTTTGACGATCACTAACCCTCAGGAGGAAGCCATGCAGAACAAGCAGGTGCACTACAGCGAGTTGGGACTGGTCAACACCAGGGAGATGTTTGCCAGGGCCATGGCGGGCAAATATGCCATCCCGGCCTATAACTTCAATAACCTTGAACAACTACAGGCCATCGTAGTGGCCTGTGCCGAGACCAATTCGCCGGTGATTATTCAGGTCTCCAAAGGTGCCCGTAGCTATGCCAACGAGACCATGCTGCGGTACATGGCCATGGGAGCTGTGCAGATGGCCCGGGAAATGGGTTCCAGTATCCCGATCTGTCTGCATCTGGATCACGGCGATTCTTTTGAGCTGTGCAAGTCTTGTGTGGACAGCGGCTTTTCTTCAGTGATGATTGACGGCTCCCACCTGCCCTACGAGGAGAACGTGGCGCTCTGCAAAAAAGTGGTGGAGTACGCCCACCAGTTTAACGTGACCGTGGAGGGTGAGTTGGGGGTGCTGGCCGGCATCGAGGATGAGGTCTCAGCTGAGCATTCCACCTACACCAAACCGGAAGAGGTGGAGGATTTTGTCAAAAAGACCGGGGTGGACTCTTTGGCCATCTCAATCGGCACCAGCCACGGCGCGTATAAGTTTAAAGCGGGCCAACCGGTGCCGCCACTCCGTTTTGATATCCTGGCGGAGTGCGAGAAGCGGCTGCCCGGGTTCCCGATCGTGCTGCACGGCGCTTCATCGGTGGTACAGGAGTATGTGACCCTGATTAACCAGTATGGCGGTAAGATGGAAGGGGCGGTGGGCGTGCCGGAGGAGCAGTTGCGGCAAGCTGCTGCCAGCGCGGTTTGCAAGATCAATATCGATTCTGATGGCCGTTTGGCGGTGACCGCCAAGGTGCGGGAATATTTTGCCAAGGATCCCAAAGAGTTCGATCCTCGCAAGTATCTGGGTGAGGCTCGCAAGGAGCTGGTGAAACTGATCAGGCATAAGAACGAAGCGGTGCTGGGCTCGGCAGGCAAAGCCTGAAATCCTCGCTTCTTCAGTTGAGAGTACGTTCCGTGAGGTTGTCACCATGAGCATGCGCAAGTTCTCGCGGGTACCATTCCACGTTGTCGCTACTATCACAGCCGGCAGCCGTAGTTTTCAGGGGGCGGTGGAAAACCTTTCCATGAACGGCATGTTTATGGAAACGGCCGAGCGCCTCTCCGAAGGGGAGCCGGTGGAGATCGTGATCAGTCTGGCCGGCACCGACCCGGAGATCAAGGTCGCTTTCAGTGGCCGTGCCGCCAGACTGACGGAGCATGGCATTGCCTTTCATTTCGAGAAGGTGGATCTCGACTCCTATACCCACCTGAAGAATATTATCGCCTACAATACGGCCGATCCCGAGAAGGTGCTGGAAGAGATCTACAGCAGTATTGAAGAGAAAATTTCTTCCCAAAACTGACCTCGCTGGAGGCAGCAATGAAGCGTTGCAGTAACTGCAAAAAATACTCTCTGTTCGGCTTTTTCCTGGGGATCGGCGCTCCGATGGGCTGGGTGGTGCTGCGTCTGCTGCTGTTTTACGAACCAGGCCAGTCAATCTTCGCGCAACTGCTGCATGACATGACACGGGATGCTGAACACCGCATGTTGTATAGCTACATGGGGTTCGGTACAGCCTTTGTGCTGGCGACCCTGGGGTATCTGATCGGCAGGAACGGTGACGAGCTGCGTACTCGCGCAGTGGAGTTGGATGGACTGCATCAGGAGGTTGCCTCCCAGAAGGAGATTTTTGAGAATCGCTTCAAGGTGCTGAACACCAATATCAAGAATTTCCATCAGATCAGCAGCCGGATTCAGACCTCGCTCAATCTGGAGCAGGTGCTGTTGCTCTGCGCAGAGGGGTTGCACGATGTGCTGGCCTATGAACGGGTCAATATCCTGATGGTGACCCACTCGGGCCAGCAACTGCGTTTTGTCACCACCACCGGGAGTGACAGCGACCTGACCGGTGAGCTAACCCTGCCGGTAGATCCTTCGATTGGCGTGTTTTATAAATCTATCCAGGAGCGCAAGCCGTATCTGATTGACGATATCACCCGTCACGGCAGCGATTATCATCTCCAGCCGCCCCATGATGCTATCGAGGTGCTGCGCTCACGTAATTTCATCATCTGTCCGATTGTGGTCAAGGGGGAAGCGCTGGGGGTTTTCGCCATCGACAACAAGCGCTCTCGTCGTCCTTTGAACGAATCCGACCTGGATACGATTATGTTGTTTGCCGATCAGGTTGCCAACGCCATCACCCGCATCAATCTGTTAACCTCCATTGACACCCTGACCAGCGAGATGGAGAGTTCCTTTTCATTCCTGTTGTCCCACCGTGATCAGTTTTTTCGCAATGTCGCCGATTTGAAGGCCAGTATCGAGTCGGTTGTCGATGGCGCCGCCGTGATCGCCTCAGCCTCGGAAGGGGCCATGGCCTCGGTGGATGAGACCAGTACGGCGGTCAACGAGATATCAGTGGCCATTGAGGAGGTCTCCCGCAATCTGGATACCCTCGCCGGGATCGTGCACCAGTCGGCCTCGGCCATGGAGGAGATCTCCAGTACCATTGCCAACGTAGAGCGCAGTGCTGCCATCTCCCACGAGGTTTCCAGTCAGGTGCAGGCCCAGACCGACGAAGGCCGTACCGCAGTCAACGAAACCATTGGCGCTCTGGATGAGATTCAGTGTTCGGTGGAAGAGTCTCATGCCCGGATCACCCGGTTGGCCGCCAATAGCAACCGCATCGAAAATATCGTCAGCGTGATCAACGACATCACCAAACGGACCAACCTGCTGGCCCTGAACGCCTCGATCATTGCGGCCCAGGCCGGCGAGCATGGCCGCAGCTTCGGGGTGGTGGCCGATGAAATCCGCAATCTCTCGCTACAGACCGGTCACTCCACCGGCGAGATTACCGGGATCATCGAGGAGATTATGTTTGAGTCCCAGCAGGCAGCGGACAATATCACTACCAGCAAGGGATTGGTGCAGCGCGGTGTGGAGTTGGGCCATACCATGGGCCAGACCCTGCAGGCGATTTATGATCGTTCCGTCTGTTCCATGGAGATGACCCAAGAAATCAAGCAGGCCACGGAAGAACAGTCCTTGAGTGTCCAGGTGGTGGCCCGTTCCATGGAAGATATCAGCGATATGACCTCCCAGATATTCAACGCATCCAAGGATCAGGCCAAAGCCACCCGCAGTATCGCCCGCTCCATTGAGACCGTCAAGGAGATGGCTCATGAGATGGTGCAGTCCACGGCCCGCCAGGTTGATGACGGCCAACAGATCCGTCGGACCGTGGAATCAGTCAGCACCATGGTGAATCAGATGTTCGACAACATGGATGCCCGCCGAGCTCAGGGGGCGGAAGTGGTGAAAGAGTTGGAGTCGATGAAGAGCCTTACCTGCCAGCTCTAGTGTGTGATGTCAGGAGATGTTTTTCAGAGACTCCCGCCCGGAAAAGGCGGGAGTCTTTTGGTTTGAGAACGGATTTTTAGTTTATCCAGCCAAGCATGATTGCTACAGCGCTGGTGATCGAAACGATTATCCAGAGCGAGATCCCTTGGGCCAGCGGTTTGATGCCGGTTTTGCGGAGCACCTCTCTGGTCAGGCCGCTGCCGATCAGGAATAAGGTTACCACCAGGCTTTGTCTGGCCACACTGTTCAACAGGTCCCATAGCAGTGACAGGTGGGGTAGCACCGTCTTGATGGTGGCGGCGAGAACAAAGCCAAGTATGAACATCGGAAATTTGGCCTTTCCTTCCGATTTGGTCACCCAGGCGGCAAGCAGGGCCGAAGGCATGATCCACAACGCCCTGGTCAGCTTAACCGTTGTGCCGATGGCCAAGGCAAGCCCGCCATAGGCTGCCGCCGCCCCCACCACGCTGCTGGTGTCGTGAATTGCCAGGGCAGACCAGAGTCCGAATTGGCGCTGCCCCATTGCCAACAGATGCCCCATAGGGGGGAAGAGAAGCAGGGCAATGGAGTTAAGCGTAAAGACGGTTGCCAGGGCAACACCGGTTTCTTCTGGTTCTGCCTTGATCACCGGGGCCATGGCGGCAATGGCGCTACCGCCGCAGATGGCAGTCCCGAAAGAGATCAGCGTTGCGGTGCGTCGGGGGGTCTTGAAAATCCTGCCCAGCAGGTAGCCCGCAAACATGGTGAAGCTGATGCTGAGCGCGGTATACAGAAAGGCATCCCTGCCGGTCTTGAGGAGTTCCGGCAGGTTCATGCCAAATCCCAGCCCAACCACCGAGGCTTGCAACAGGCGTCTGCTCCAGGTGGAGGTGGTTGCACCCCAGGGATTGCCGATGACCATCCCAAACGTAATGCCGGCTGCCAGCGCCATAGGCGCGCTGACTGTAGGCCAGCAGCAGCCCAACAATAGTAACCAGAACATTGCGTTCACTCCGGTGGTGCTTTTCACGAAATGACTCCTTTGAGCGGTTTGACGTATTGACAGCTTACCGGGGAATTATTATAAATAAAAATGAATAATATTTATTAAATTTATCAATTGGATTGAATTGTGCCGCTGTCACTTCGTCAACTGGAAATATTCGAAAAAATTGCCGCCACCGGCAGCGTCACCAAGGCCGGCGAAGAGCTGTTGCTGACTCAATCGGCGGTCAGCATGGCCTTGTCACAGCTTGAGCAGGTGAGCGCAACTCCTTTGTTCGAGCGGTCAGGAAGACGACTTCTCCTGAGCGATTCCGGCCGGTTGTTGCTGAAAGACGCCCGCGAGATCCTTTCGGCCGTCAAGCGGGTCGAACAGCAGCTCCAGGGTGATAGTGGTCCACTGGTGGGTGAAGTGTTGGTCGGGGGAAGTACCACCATTGGGAATTACCTGCTGCCGGCACTCTTGGGAACCTTCGCCCGGCAGCACCCCAAGACCAGGGTCCAATTGCGGGTCGGAAATACGCAGCAGGTGGCTGAATGGCTTGACGCCGGTAGTCTCGATGTCGCTTTTGTGGAAGGTCCTTGCCACCGCAGGGGGCTGGTTGCCGTTCATTGGCGCGATGACGAGCTGGTGGTGGTGACCGGGCCTGAACACCCGTGGGCACGAAAGAAGAAAATAACGTCCGGTCTCTTGGCCTTGGCTCCCTGGATCATGCGGGAAAAAGGATCCGGCACCCGTGAAATATTTGAGAACGCCATGGAAAGATCCGGCATCAACTATACCATTGCCCTTGAATTCGGCCATACCGAAGCGATCAAGAACGGCGTTGCCGCCGGGCTGGGGGTGAGCTGTCTTTCACGTCTTGCAGTGCATCGCGAGCTTGAGCACGGGCGGCTGATAGAGGTGAAGACCCCCTTGGATCTCAGACGTTCGCTGGCCTTGCTCAGGCGCCGGGAAAGCCGTTGTACCGCTTTATTGAAAGCATTCCTGGACGTATCGGGAGGGCGGTGGGAGGCGTAGGGGTTTCATGCTGGCCAACAGCGCGGACCGTATTTAAGCGCCGGATAAAGGGTGACATCGCTGGAAGCTGCGTTATACTTTCATGCAAGGAGAATCTGTTTGATGAAGATGGCCGCTACGATTGCTCTATTCTGCGCCGGTGGAGGACTTACCCGCTATTATCTTTCCGGCTGGGTTTATAACCTGTTCGGGCGTGACTTTCCGTACGGTACCTTGGCGGTAAACGTCATTGGCGCGTATTGTGTCGGTCTTGTCATGGCATCAGGCCTGCGTAGCACCCTGCTCTCCGACACGCTACGGGTGGGGCTGACCACCTTCTCCACCTTCAGCTACGAGACCTTCAGGTTGCTGGAGCGGGGGCAGTTAATGGTTGCCTTTGGTACGTATTGCTCAGTGTAACCCTGTGTCTGCTGGCAACCTGGGGGGGATTGCGGTGGCGCGGCTGGTCTGAACGGCTGAAGCAAAAAAGGTTGTATTCAAAAGTTTGAATATGATAGTGTCTCACCGTTACAGGACAGTCACCCTTTAGGGGACTGATCCGCAGATAAGAACAGACACCAACATACCGCCTGGATTTGAAGCGTAGGATAAACCGGGACGGACGGAATCAGAGAACCTTCAGCTGGCCTCGTGTCGGTATTTATGGTTGCAGGCGTACCGTCCTCCGGTGCGCTTTTTTTGTTGGTGCAGGAGACCGCTATGCGCAAGAAGCTCACCATACCCGATATTGTGCAGATGAAGGCCAGTGGGCGTAAGGTGGCGGTACTGACCGCCTATGATTACCCGACTGCCCGTCTGGTCGATGCCGGCGGGGTGGATGCCATTCTGGTGGGGGATTCCGCCGGGGTGGTGTTTAGCGGTTATGAGAATACCCTGCCGGTCACCATGGATGAGATGCTCTATCATGTGAAGGCCGTTGTGCGGGCCAGGCCCCAGGCGGTGGTGATCGCCGACATGCCGTTCATGACCTGCCAGAGCGGCGAGCTTGAGGCGCTCAAAAACTGCGGCCGGATGTTGCAAGAGGGCGGGGCCGAGGCGGTCAAGATCGAAGGTGGCGTCAACATGGCCGCAATTATCCGGGCTGTGACGGCAATGGATATTCCGGTGATGGGGCATGTGGGGTTGACCCCGCAATCAGTGCACCGCATGGGCGGCTACAAGGTGCAGGGACGCAAGGAACAGGCCGAGCGTATCATTGCGGATGCCGTTGCCGTGCAGGAAGCAGGTGCCTTTGCGGTCGTGCTGGAGGGGGTCCCCGCCGCGCTGTCAGCCCGCATTACCAACATGCTGGAGATCCCCACCATCGGGATCGGCGCCGGCCAGGCCTGTGACGGTCAGGTGTTGGTAATCCACGATATCCTGGGGCTGTGTGAAAAGTACTCTCCCAAATTCGTCAAGCGTTACGCTGACCTTGCTCCCGTGATCACCGAGGCGGCACAACAGTATGTGTCGGAAGTAAAAGCGGGGATTTTCCCTGACGAGGAGCACTCGTTCGCATGAGGTTACTCCACGATCCCCATGAGATGCAACAGACCGCGCTGGCCTTCAGACGTCAGGGCAAACGGATCGCCTTTGTGCCTACCATGGGCTTTCTGCATGAAGGTCATGCCTCGCTGTTGCGGGAAGGGCGCAAACGTGGCGATCTGCTGGTACTGTCAATCTTTGTCAACCCGACCCAGTTCGGCCCCAACGAAGATCTTGACCGTTACCCCCGTAATCTTGAGGGGGATTGCGCCCTGGCAGAGGCCTGCGGGGTTGATATCGTTTTTGCACCCACGGCAGCCGGTATGTATCCGCCCGGCTTTCAGACCACGGTTTCGTTGGGCCCACTGACCGAGCCGTTATGCGGGGCCAGTCGTCCCGGCCATTTCAACGGGGTGGCGGTGGTGGTCACCAAGCTGTTCGGGATCGTGCTGCCGGATGTCGCCCTGTTCGGCAAAAAGGACTTTCAGCAGTTGGCCATCATCCGGCAGATGACGGTCGACCTGAACCTGCCGGTGGAGATCGTGGGGATGCCGATTGTGCGGGAGCTGGACGGCCTGGCCATGTCGTCCCGCAACAGCTACCTCTCGCCGGAAGAGCGGCAGCAGGCTCTGTGCCTGTCCAGAGCGGTTCAGCAGGTCAGAGCGTTATTCGTCCAGGGTGAGACCTCTGTGGATCGTCTGTTGTCCGCAGCCCGCGCTCAGATTGAAGCGGTGCCCGCCGCCGTGATCGAGTATCTGGAACTGCGGGACGCTACCACCCTGTCCCTGGCAAGGCAGGCCGACCAAGGCACCTTGCTGGCCCTGGCTGTCAGGATCGGATCGACCCGGCTTATTGATAACACCCTGTTGGGGGATCAGTTGTAATGCCAAAGGCCCGCGCCAACCTGGAAACCCTCTACCGGATCTTTACCGTGCCGGAGGAGCCTGACACGACCCTTGGCGCCATCGATAAGGCGATTACCGACGATGTGGCCGGTTTTCTGCAGAACCATATCGTTGCCACCGAGCGGCCCCTGGAAGAGATCGAGGCCAGTTTTGCCTCCTCCGCCATCCCGGAAGAACCAACCTATGTCTCCGACTACACCGAGTTCGTCCAAGACAACCTGGTGGCCCAGTCGGTGCACACCGCCGCCCCCGGCTTTGTGGGGCACATGACCTCGGCCTTTCCCTACTTCATGCTGCCCCTGTCGCGCTTGATGACCGCCCTTAACCAGAACCTGGTCAAGGTGGAGACCTCCAAGGCCTTTACCCCGATGGAGCGGCAGGTGCTGGCCATGTTGCACCATCTGATCTACCGTTGCCCCGATGACTTCTATCCCTCCTGGATTCATAACAGCCAGGCCGCTCTGGGGGCCTTCTGCTCCGGCGGCACCATCGCCAACATCACCGCCCTCTGGGTGGCGCGCAACCGGCTGTTCGCACCGGACGGTGACTTTCGCGGCATCGCCCAGGAGGGGTTGGCCCGGTCGCTGAAACACCACGGCATCGACGGAGTGGCAGTGCTGGTTTCGGAGCGTGGCCACTATTCGCTGGGCAAAGCTGCCGACCTGCTGGGGCTGGGGCGTGATCAGCTGGTCAAGGTCAAGACCGGCCAGAATAACCGGATTGATCTACAGGCGTTGCGCCAGGAGGTGCGGCGGCTGCAGGATCAGAATATCCGGCCGTTGGCACTGGTGGGGATAGCCGGTACCACCGAGACCGGCAATGTGGACCCGCTGGAGGCCATGGCCGATTTTGCCGGAGAGCTGGGTTGCCATTTCCATGTGGACGCGGCCTGGGGCGGACCGACGCTCTTCTCTGACCGCCATCGCAGTCTTCTGGCCGGCATCGAGCGGGCCGATTCGGTCACCATCGATGCCCATAAGCAGCTGTACGTGCCGATGGGAGCGGGGATGGTAATCTTCAAGGACCCCACCGCCGTGTCGGCCATTGAGCACCACGCCGCCTATATCCTGCGGCACGGTTCCAAGGACCTGGGCAGTCACACCCTGGAGGGATCACGTCCCGGCAAGGCGCTGCTGGTGCATGCCGGACTCTCGATCGTCGGACGCAAGGGGTATGAACTGCTGATCGACCTGGGGATTGAGCGGGCCCGTATCTTTGCCGAGATGATCCGTCAGCATCCCGATTTCGAGCTGACCAGCGCGCCGGAGTTGAACATCCTCACCTACCGCTATTGTCCCTCCGCGATACAACAGACCCTGGCCGCTGCCGGACCCCAGGAACAGTTCCGGATCAACGCCATTCTGGACCAGGTTTGTCAGCTGCTGCAGAAGTACCAGCGGGAGGCCGGCAAAACCTTCGTTTCCCGCACCCGGCTGCGCATGACCGGTTATGGTGAAGAGATCACCGTGCTGCGCAGCGTACTGGCCAATCCGCTGACCACCGATGAGATTCTGATGTCGGTTCTGGCTGATGAGTGCGAGATCGCCCGGCAGCCGGAGATTCAGGCCTTGCTGGAGCAGATTTAGATGCTTGTCTGTAGATGAGACTGCCAGTATCAAGGTACGGAGCGTGAAAGCATCTATCCGAGAGTACGTCGAGATCTTCTATAACCGGCAACGACGACACTCGCGTCTGGGCTATCTTGCTCCCGCTGTGTTCGCACAAAACTACAGCCTACTACAGGCCGCCGCTTGAGTAGGGAGTGTCTGCTATTGACAGGACACGTCATTTTTGGAGGAACAAGTAATGAACAACATCCACTCGGGATCAAACTTTGACGATTTTCTGAAAGAGGAAGGTTTACTAGCTGATGTGGAGGCCACTGCAATCAAGAGGGTTGTCGCGTATCAAATTGAACAGGAGATGCAGAAATCAAATCTTTCAAAAACAGCACTTGCACATAAGATGCATACAAGCCGGTCGGCACTGGACAGATTGCTCGACCCAGGGAATGTTTCCGTAACATTACAGACGCTCGAAAGGGCAGCTCTGGCACTTGGTAAAAGATTAAAAGTAGAACTCGCCTGAAATAGCCCACTCGGCGGCATTCAGTCGGCGCGGAAACAGCCCCGCGCCGCTGGTGCGCCTAATCACCGTTGAATAAGATAAGCAAGAGAAATTGTTAATAGTGGTATCTGGCCTGGAGAAAGTCAATGCGGTCATCACGAACAAGATAGACAATTCTGTGCTCTTGTGTGAGGCGTCTCGACCAAGTGCCGGATGAAAGGTATTTAAGCGGTTCTGGCTTGCCGATGCCAGTAAAGGGGTCGCGCATGATTGCTTCTATCAAATCAAAAGCCCGCAACGCGACTTTTCGGTCAGTCTGTACCCAATAACGCAGGTCTTCACGGAACTCTGGCTGAAAAACAGTGTCCCGCTGTTTAGTCTTCAAGACCAACCTCGGAACGAAGCGATTTCACTGAAGATGCTTTGTCAGCCCCTTTCAGTGCACGTTCCAGAGCAGAGAGAAGCCTTTCGGCATTTTTGGGGGAACGCATCAGATGAGAACTTTCCACCAAACTTTGCAGTTCATCAGCAGCAATCATAGCCACATTGTTACCCTTGCGACGACGAATAAGAACGATCTCTCGATTTTCTATTACCTCGTCACAAAGTCCGGCAAAATTGGCTCTAGCATTGGTATAAGTTGTTTGTAGCATGTCAGTGCCTCCTTTTTATGTACAGGTTTACTGTACGGTATGATGTGTCGTCAGTCAAGAACTCAAAAACGAATGACGAATAAATCATGAGCTTTTCAATTCTGCAATCCGTGGTACTCTGATTCCATGTCTACCATCACCCTCTATACCGCATCCTGGCTCTATAACCCGGGACAGCCGCCGATCCCCGGCGGTGCCGTTGCTGTCCAGGATGGTCACATCCTGGCGGTTGGCCCGGCCACCGAACTCGTCATGCGCTTTGGTCAGCCGACGGCTGACTATCCGGGCTGTGTCATCCTGCCCGGCTTCGTGAATGCCCATACACACCTGGAGTTGACCCACTTTCCGGCCTGGCGCTTGCGGGGGGGGCTGGATTATCATCCCCGTCGTTTCGTGGACTGGATCGTGCAGATGGTCAAGGTGCGGCGGGGGGTGACGGCCGAAGAGACCGGTCTGTCGCTTAAGGCCGGGATAGCCGCCTGTCTGAGGGCCGGCACCACCAGTGTGGGTGATATCGTCACCGCCCCGGAACTGTTGGCGGCCTATGAGGGGAGTTTGCTGGCCGGGAGATTGTATCTGGAGCTGATCGGGCAGGATCTGACGATCTTTGAACCGCGGTTGCGCAAAGCGCTCCAGGCCGCCCTGGCGCTGAATGGTACGCAACGGGCAGGCCTTTCCCCGCACGCTCCCTATACCTTGAGCCAGGCCGTACTGCCGGGCATCGCCGCTGCCGCACAGCAGCACAAGCTGCCCCTGGCCTTGCATTTGGCAGAATCAGCAGATGAGGATACCTTGCTGTTCGATTCCAGTGGTCCCTTGGCCGACGAGTTGTATCCCTTGGTCGGCTGGCAGGGCTTTTTGCCGGCACCACGCCGCACCACACCTGCCCGCTACCTTATGCATGGCGGTTTGCTGGGGCCCAGCACCCTGGCGGTGCATTGCGTCCAGGTAACGCCGTCTGATGCTGCCCTGCTGAAAGGGCGGGACGTCACCATCTGCCTCTGTCCCCGCAGCAATGAACGGCTGGCGGTCGGCCATGCACCGGTGCATCTGTTCAAGAAGCTGGGGATTCCGCTTTGTATCGGCACCGATTCGCTGGCCAGTAACGATTCGCTCTCGCTGTGGGATGAGCTCAGGTTTGCCCTGGACGCCTACAATGGTGAGCTGACGCCGGAAGAGTTGCTCAAGATGGCAACCAGTGGTGGCGCTGCCGGTCTGGGGCTGGCGCGTCAGGTTGGCTCGCTGACGGTTGGTAAACGCGCGGACTTTCAGGTGCTTGAGTGTGCGGGAGGCTGTACGGCAGAGTCGCTTCTGGAGCGGAGCAGTCTGCGTGAGATTTTTGCTGCGGGGATATCGGTCAGTTCGTAGCCGTGGACAGCAACCTGATCTCTGCCGCAGGACTTTGCCTCATACAGGGCGGCGTCAGCGCCGGCCAGGAGTTTGTCTGCGGTGTCGGTATCAGGACCGGGGAAACTGGCAACCCCGGCACTAACGGTTATAGCGATTTTTTCCAAGATTCCTGAGAGCTTGATCGAATGCATCTTTATACAGAGCCGCTGTGCAACTATTGTTGCCTCGGGAAGTCTGGTGTCAGGCAGCAATACAACAAACTCCTCCCCGCCATATCGAAAAAGGAGATCATAGTCTCTCAGGCTTGCCATTATCTGAGCAGTCACGTGTTGTAACACCTGATCGCCAGCCTGGTGGCCAATGCTATCGTTAATCTTCTTGAAGCGATCAATGTCAAGCATAAGCACTGACAGCGCTCCATTGCTCCGGGCTGCGCGCATAAGTTCGGCATTTAGCCTCTGTCCCAGGTACCTGCGGTTGAATGCACCGGTGAGCGGGTCTTTGTTGGAGAGTAGCTCAAGCTCCCTGTTTTTACGCTTCAGCTCATCTTCCCGGCGTTTGGTGGCCAGATGCAGTTTTACTCTGGCAATCAATTCCTGTGGGTCGTACGGTATCTGGACAAAATCTACGGCCCCTTCGGTCAATCCTCTCAATTTGACGGAACGGTTGACAACCCCGGTCAGCATTAATACCGGGATATGGCAGGTGTCCGGTTTTGTGTGCAGCAGATTCAAGAACTTGAGGCCATCCATGCGAGGCATTTCAACATCGCACAGAATCAGGTCAGGTGCTCTTTCAGATACTATTCGGAAGCCTTCCAGACCATCTACGGCTTCATAAATATGACTAAACAGGCCACTATGCTCCAGGTCAGCCACAATCCTGAGTCGGGTCTCCTGGTTGTCCTCAACAATCAAAGCGTTCATGTTAGCCTTTTCTGGAATTAACCCAGGACATGATATCTCTGCGGGAGAGAAACAGCGGCGATTGCCCGTGGGGAAGCTGGTTGATGACTTCATCTGCAAAGTGTGCGTGAAGTTTGTGGGCCTGTGGGTGCGGGAGAAAATCAAGCAGCAGTGCCAAGGCAAGTTTCCTGGTGTCGGCCTGATGGTACTGGGTGGATTCAGGGGTGGTATGCAGGGCGTTCACGTGGTTGTACTCCTGTGGCATCGGTTGGTGCTACTCTGGCCAAGGCGCTTCTGGCGCTTCTTGGTAGACGTGTCTATTTCTGATGAACGTTAGCTGGCAGTATTTACCGTTTATGGTGAGTTTTTCATCAAAACTGGTAATTTGCAGCTTGTAGTTAGTCCCGGTTTATGCTTTTGTCAAGTCGTATTTTGGTGTATTGGTTTGAATATATCTTTGATTGATGTGTTGCCCATTGCATAGCTGGGGAGAGGATGTCATGAATTCCAGAAAGTCGAACGTGGTTGAGATACACGATTCCGTCAACAACCCGGCTGCAGGTGTGGTCCGCCAGTCCGATTGTATTGTTTCAAGTTGCGGAGAGGATACCAATGTCTGTACCAAGGATGTCTTGAGCCGGATCAAGCGTGAACTTGGTCTTGATACCGATCTTGAGTTGGCGGAAATGATGGGGGTCGGGGTACGGAGGATACATAACTGGAAAAACCGCAACACCGTCCCGACTGAGGAGATTGTGGCGATTTGTGGTAAGGAAGGACTGGATTTGCAGTATATCCTGACGGGACACAGGATAGGGATAGGCTTAAGGGCTGAGATGAGGGGAGTGCAGGACCCGGCAGGGCAATGTGTGTATGATCCGGAGCGAGCGAACGAGCCCCGTGACACATATACTCCCGCATTATGCGGGCATCCGCGGATTCATCCACCATACAAGGCCTATACCCAGCGAGCCGAGAACGGCGAGGTGCTGACCTCGTTCAGTTCTCCGCAAATTGTTGATGTGCTTGCGCCGGGTATTAACTGGCTTAACCATTCTTTGGGGGTTGCCCCTGAACATTTTTTATTGATCAAGGTGCTGGGGGACAATATGGCCCCGTGGCTGCAGGATGGGGATCTGGTTATCGTTGATACCGGCATAAAAACAACGATTAATGGCGGATGTCTCGTCTTGCGCTATAACGACGGCATGATGATGGTGCGCCGGGTGTTCCGTAACCCAGATGGAACTTTCTTGGCAAAATGTGACAATGAATGTTGCCCACCAGATATCATTGACCCTAACAACAACATGACCTACCCGATTGTGGTTGGCAGGGTGGTACGGCGGATTGTACGATAATCGGCGACAGGTAACCGCTGGGATGGCTTGATGTCTCCGCGGCTATTCGTCGGCTGAGTACCGCTCCAACACCTTTTCAATGATGTTTGTGGTGGATTTGCCGTCCACAAACGGAATCAGCTCAACCCGCCCACCGTAAGATTCAACCAGGTCCTTGCCCACCACATTGTCTGCCGTATAATCACTGCCTTTGACCAGCACCTGTGGTTTTAAGGCGGTAATCAGTTCAAGCGGTGTATCCTCGTCAAACAGGCAGACATAATCGATGCAATCCAGGGCAGCCAGAATGTGGCCACGCTCCTCTTCATTGATCAGGGGCCGTTTGGGGCCCTTCAGGCGTCGCACCGAGGCATCGCTGTTCAGACCCAGAATCAGCAGATCACCCAGGCGGCGGGCGGCCTGCAGGTATTTGACATGGCCTGCGTGCAGCAGATCGAAACAGCCGTTGGTGAAGACTACCTGCCGGCCTTTGTGCTGCTCTCGGGTAATGATGGCCGCCAGTACGTCCCGGTTCTTGATTTTGCTGTCGCTGTCCCGGTGAGCCAGGGTAATGGCATCAATGATTTCAGCCGGGGTGACCACCGAAGTGCCCAGTTTGGCGACGGCAATGCCGGCGGCAAGATTGGCAAGCCGCGCTGCTTCGGCCAGACCAAGGCCACCGGCCACGCCGCAGGCCAGCACTGCCAGAACGGTATCTCCGGCGCCGGTCACATCGAATACCTCGTGGGCCACGGTGGGGATATGCACGGTTTCGCCGTTGCCGGAGAAAAGTGACATGCCCTCCTCGCTGCGGGTGATCAGCAGATTATCCAGCTCAACAGAGGCCATCAGGGTATCGGCGGCCTGTCTGAGGCTCTCATTGTCGCGGATCGGCACGCCGGAGGCGGTCTCGGCCTCTTTGCGGTTGGGGGTCAGGCAGGTGGCGCCGCGATATTTGCGGTAGTCGCTGCCCTTGGGATCTACCAGTACCGGCAGGTTGCGCTGTTTGGCGGTTGTTATCACCGTGTTCAGTACCGCCGGTGTCAGCACTCCCTTCAGATAGTCCGAGAGCAGCACCACATCAAAGCCGGCCAGCTGGCCCTGCAGCCAATCGCAGAGTTGCTGCTCAAGGGGGGGGGGCAGCGGTTCTCGTGACTCGCGATCGATCCTGACGATCTGCTGGTTAGCCGCTATCACGCGGGTTTTGCGGCCGGTGCGACGTCCCGGCTCCTGTAGAACGCCGGAGGTGTCAATCATCTGCCGATTGAAGGCTTTCAACAGTGCCCAGCCGTTTTCATCTTCGCCGATCACCGAGGCCACTGTGACCTGACATCCCAAGGCCAGCAGATTGTTGGCCACGTTGCCGGCCCCGCCCAGCCGCAGATCTTCCCGTAACACATCCACTACCTGCACCGGGGCCTCGGGGGAAATCCGCTCGGCTTTGCCCCACAGGTATTCATCCAACATCAGGTCGCCCACTACCAGGCAACGCAGATTTCCGGCGCGTGCGAACAGCGATTCGATGGTCTTGCGGTCCATCGGCTACCTCCCGTTGACGCCTGAGCAGAACATCCCCTGTTCGATCAGGTCGCAGAGGATATGGATGATGGTAATGTGACCTTCCTGCACACGGGGAGTGTCAGGGGAGGGGATAATCAGGGGGATGTCGCACAGCTCCTTGATACTCCCGCCATCCTTGCCGAGCAGGCCAATGGTGGTGCAGCCTGCCTGCCTGGCCACTTCAAGGGCCTTGGCCACATTGGGGGAATTGCCGCTGGTGGAGATGCCGATCACGGCATCGCCAGGCGAGGCCAGCGCCTCCACCTGACGGCTGAATACCTGTTCAAAGCCGTAGTCATTGCCGATGGCAGTCAGAATCGAGCTGTCGGTGGAGAGCGCAATGGCAGGCAGCCCGGGACGCTCAATCCTGAAACGACTGACGATCTCGCCGGCAAAGTGCTGGGCGTCGGCTGCGGAACCGCCATTACCCATGATCAACAACTTGTTGCCGATCTGGAAGGTGTCGATCAACCGTTGTGCCAGATTAGCGATCGTTGCGGTCAGCTCATTTTCGATCTGAACCATCAGTTTGCGATGTTCCTGCAGCTGGCTGCAAATCAGATCATGCATGGTGCGGCCTCCGTGACACGTTGCTCAACTGCGGAAAAGGGCAGGGCGCCATCGTAGCCGGGAACCGGGATGCCGTCCACACCTTTCACAATCTGCAACTCGGGGATCAGCGCTTTAAGTTTCTGGAGGCGCTTGTGCAGATCGCGCTCCGGCGTTAAGCGGGAAAGGTCGGCCAGTTCAATGGAGGTGTGCAGGCAGCGCCATCCCTGTTCTGCAGACTGCCGATACTGACGGTGATGCAGAAAGAGGGTAAAGCTGTCTCCCCGTCGGGCAGCCGGCAGGATCGTCGTCAATGCGCTGGACAGGTGCTCGGTCTCGGTCGTTTTGGGGAAGTAGACGGCGTGGTGCCGGGGATTGCCCCAGCGCGCCCGGAAGGTCTCCCGTGAGTAGCGTTCCCGTTCGGCCCGTCGTTCCTCTGAACCAAAGACCAGGGCTTGACCGCTCTGCAGCAGTGCCCCCGGCGCAAAGTAGGTGCGATAGTTGTGGGCAGTGGCCCGTTGCTGGTAGTCCTGCAGACACCAGCGGGCACCGTCCAGTTCCTCGTCAAAGGTACCGATCTCGTCGCGCATGGCACGGGAAAGCATTAAGCCGGCAAAAGATATCTGACAGGTTTCCAATCGGCTGCAACTGGCCACGGACGCCCCTTTCGGCAGCAGGGTTTCGGAGCTGCAGCGCGGGGTGATGATACCGGCCCGTTCGTTGCCGGCGACGTTCAGCAGGCTGTTGAGCCAGCCGTCGGTGACCATGCCGTTGGGGCGAACCAGCATGGCCCAATCGGCATCGGATCGGATCAGGCTGCGGTTCAGGGCCGGTACAAAGCCGATGTTGCGCTCCATGGTCAGATAGAGTACCCGGTTGCCCAGAGGATCACAGAACTCCTCCAACAACAGTTCGGTGTCCCGGTCGCAGCCATTGTTAACGATGACCAGCCGCGCGGTGTCGGTGGTGTTCAGGATCGATAACAGGCAGGCCCGGGTCTCAAAGGGCTGGTTCCAGACCGGTACGATAATATCAACAGTGGGAGTGATCATAGATATCTAGCTGTCGTGTAACAGCAAGGGTGGGCAGTGTTGTCCACCCTGTGTGCAGGTCATCAAAGGCAAAAAAGGTTACGAGGTAACAGCAACTCTCTTCAGCAGGTTCAGTTCGTCCAGCACCTTGCCGGAACCCAAGACCACGCAGTCCAGCGGGTTTTCGGCGATCAGTACCGGCACCTTGGTGATCTCCCGCAGCAGCATGTCCAGGTTGCGCAGGTTGGCGCCGCCACCGGCCAGGAAAATCCCCTTGTCAACGATATCGGCAGCCAGTTCGGGCGGGGTCCGCTCCAGGCATTGCCGCACGGTGTCCACAATGGCGTTGACCGATTCCTTGAGGGCATCGCGGATCTCGTCGGAGTTGATCTCGATGGTTTTGGGGATACCGGAGACCAGATCGCGTCCTTTGACCTCCATTGACAACACCTCGGGACCGGGATAGGCTTCACCGATTTCGATCTTGATCGCCTCGGCCATCCGCTCGCCGATCTGCAGGTTGTACTTGCGCTTGATGTATTGGACGATCGCTTCGTCCATCTTGTCGCCGCCCATCCTGGTGGACTGGGAATAGACGATGCCGGCCAGTGAGATTACGGCCACCTCGGTGGTGCCGCCGCCGATATCCACGATCATGTTGCCGCTGGCTTCGGTGATCGGCAGACCGGCGCCGATGGCAGCCGCCATCGGCTCCTCGATCAGGTAGACCTCCCGGGCGCCGGCCGATTCGGCCGATTCCTTGACCGCCCGTTTTTCTACCTGGGTGATGCCGGAGGGGACACAGATCACCACCCGTGGACGGACCAGGGTCTTACGGTTGTGAACCTTGTGAATGAAGTAGCGCAGCATCTCCTCGGTGATATCGAAGTCGGCGATCACGCCATCCTTCATCGGGCGGATGGCGGTGATGGATCCGGGGGTGCGGCCCAGCATTTGTTTTGCCTCCATGCCGACCTTGAGTACCTTCTGCTGGCCGGTGGGGAGCTTTTGGACCGCCACCACCGAAGGTTCGCGCACCACAATCCCTTTGCCTTTCAGGTATACCAAGGTATTGGCAGTGCCCAGGTCAACCGCCAGGTCGTTGGAGAACATGCCGAATAATGAGTCGAAGATCTTGAACATCGGATCATTCCTTTCGTTGCAAAATGGACCTGGTACGCTAGCAGAAGGTGGCTGTGAATGCAAGGGGTAAAACAGGGCTGCAAACGGCGTATCTAGTCTCTTTCCTTGACTTTACCGGATCAGGCCAGTATTTTATTTCAATTTTCAAACTGCTTGGAGCGCTGCGCTATGGATTACAAAGATACCCTGAACCTTCCCCAGACCGATTTTCCGATGAAGGGCAACCTGCCCCAGCGTGAGCCCGAGTTGTTGACTAAATGGGATCAGGACGGCCTGTACGCTGCCCTTGAGGAGCAGGGCAAGAATCGTCCGCTCTACCTGCTGCATGACGGCCCGCCCTATGCCAATGGCCATATTCACATCGGCCACGCCCTGAACAAGACCTTGAAGGATATTGTCCTGAAGGTGAAGCGGATGGAGGGGTTTCATGCCCCCTATGTGCCGGGCTGGGACTGTCACGGTCTGCCGATCGAGCTGCAGGTGGAAAAGAACCTGGGCTCGAAAAAGCATCAGATGACCAAGGCCGAGATGCGCAAGGAGTGCCGGATCTATGCCCAGAAGTTCATCGATATCCAGCGTGAGGAGTTCAAGCGGCTGGGGGTGCTGGGTGACTGGGGAAACCCTTATCTGACCATGAACTATGAGTACGAGGGGCTGACGGCGGCCGAGTTGGCCCGCTTCGCCAAAAACGGCGGCCTGTACCGCGGCAAGAAACCGGTGCACTGGTGTTCTTCCTGCGTGACCGCCCTGGCTGAGGCTGAGGTTGAATACGCTGACCACACCTCCCATTCGGTGTTTGTGAAGTTCGCCCTGGCTGATGATCTCTCGGCAGCGATTCCGGCCTTAGCGGGCAAACAGGCCTATGTGGTGATCTGGACCACCACCCCCTGGACCCTGCCAGCCAACCTGGCCATCGCCATGCATCCCGAATTTGCGTATGTGGCACTGGAGACCGAGCAGGGGCTGCTGATTGTGGCTGAGGGGTTGAAGGATGGGTTCCTGTCCGCCAACGGGCTGACCGGTACCGTGGCTGCTACTTTTTCGGCCACCCTGCTGGAACGCAAACGCTGCAAGCATCCCTTTTATGATCGCGATTCAATCATCCTGCTGGGTGAGCATGTCACCCTGGAGGCCGGCACCGGCTGTGTCCACACCGCCCCCGGCCATGGCCAGGAGGACTATGAGCTGGCCCTGAAGGAAGGGTTGGATATCTACAACCCGGTGGATAATTATGGCCGTTACCTGAAGAGCCTGGAGTTCTTCGGCGGGATGACCGTGCAGGAAGGCAACACCGCCGTGATCGAGAAGTTGATCGAGCTGGGTGCCCTGGTCGGCCAGAGCAAAATCAGCCACTCGTACCCCCATTGCTGGCGCTGTAAGAAGCCGATCATCTTCCGGGCCACCGAGCAGTGGTTCATCAGTATGCAGGCCAACGACCTGCGCGCCAGATCGCTGGAGGCGATCGGTCAGGTGCAGTGGATTCCCAAGTGGGGCCGCGAACGGATCTACGGTATGATCGAGAATCGCCCGGACTGGTGCATCTCGCGGCAACGTACCTGGGGGGTGCCGATTACGGCATTTTCCTGCAAGGAGTGCGGTGAATATCTGGTGGACGGCACGGTGATGGATCATGTGGCTGAACTGTTCAAACAGCACAGCTCCGACATCTGGTTCGAGTGGGATGCGGCGCAACTGCTGCCGGCCGGTACCACCTGTTCCGCCTGCGGCAAGGCCGATTTTGAGAAGGAGATGGACATCCTGGATGTCTGGTTCGACTCCGGGGTCTCCCATGCCGCCGTGCTGGAGCCGAACCCCACGCTGACCAGCCCGGCTGACCTGTATCTGGAGGGCAGTGACCAGCACCGGGGCTGGTTCCACTCATCACTGTTGGAAAGTGTGGGGACTCGCGGCCGTGCCCCGTATAAAAGTGTGCTGACTCACGGCTTTGTGCTGGACGGCCAGGGCCGCAAGATGAGCAAGTCCATGGGCAATGTGGTGGCGCCTGAGGATGTGATCAAGAAGCTGGGCGCCGACATCCTGCGGCTGTGGTGTGCGGCCCAGGACTATCGTAACGACAATCGCATCTCGCAAGATATTCTCAACCGGGTGGCCGAGGCCTACCGTCGCATCCGTAACACCTGCCGGTATATCCTGGGCAACATTCACGACTTTAACCCGGCAACGGAGAGCGTACCGTACGGCCAGTTGCCGGAACTGGACCGTTGGGCGCTCCATCAGCTGGAACTGTTGAAAGAACGGGTGTTGAAGGCGTATCAGGAGCTTGAGTTCCATGTGATCTATCAGGATATCAACGCCTTCTGTGCCGTTGAGATGAGCGCCTTCTATCTGGATATTCTGAAAGACCGGCTTTACACCAGCAAGGTGGACTCGCATGACCGCTGGTCTGCCCAGACAGTGATGTATCAGATCTTGGACAACCTGTTACGGCTGCTGGCGCCGGTGCTGTCCTTTACCGCCGACGAGGCCTGGGCTTATCTGCCGGGAGAACATGAGGCCAGTGTTCATCTGGCAGCCTTCCCGGCCCTGAACGCTGCGGTGAAGGATGATGGGCTGGTGGAGCGCTGGGGGCGGATCATGAAGATTCGCGCCGAGGTGTTGAAGGTGCTGGAGCAGTCCAGGACTGCCAAGACGATTGGTCTGTCATTGGATGCAGCCGTCACGCTGGCGGCCACCGGCGAGCTGCGCGAGTTTCTGGAGGGCTACCGCAACGAGCTGGCAACCATCCTGATTGTCTCGCAGGTGCACCTTGTGGATGCCATTGAAGGCGAGTGCCAGGCGGCCGAAGGGGTGGAAGGGTTGCAGATTGCGGTGCATGCCGCCTCTGGTGAAAAATGCGAACGTTGCTGGCATTACAGTGAGCAGTTGGGGCAGCATGCGGCGCACCCGACCATCTGCCCGAGTTGCCTTGAGGCGCTGAGCTAGCCATGGGACGCTGGCTGCGCTTTTCGCTGATTGTGCTGGCAGGGCTGCTGGTGGATCAGGTCACCAAGCTGTACATCCACGGCAGCATGAGCCTGCACCAGTCAATTCCGGTGCTGGAGGGCCTGTTTAATATCACCTATCTGCGTAACAAGGGAGCGGCTTTCAGTTTCCTTTCCCAGGTTTCGTGGAGGATTCCGTTCTTTAGCGCGGTGACCCTGGTGGCGGCAGTCGTCATTCTGGTGGCGCTGCGTAGGTTGCGGGAGGACCAGCGTCTGGCTCAAACTGCCCTGGCCATGATTTTTTCAGGCGCGGTGGGCAATCTGATCGATCGGGTGCGGTTGGGTGAGGTGATCGATTTTCTGGATGTCTATTGGAGGAATCATCATTGGCCTGCCTTCAACGTGGCCGATTCATTGATCTGCGTTGGCGTGGCGTTGGTGGCACTGGATATGCTGCGTGAGGAACGCCAGCAGGCCCGTGGGAGAGCTTAAGCTGCATTGCCGATGCTGGAAATACCGCCGACTCTGTGGTAGTATTTTTTTAGAAGCGTTTGGTTGGTGTTGCAGGCTCGGATGGGCGGTCGAAGGAGGGGGTTATGCCGGTTATTGTGGAAGCATTCCTGGTTTCGATCGCAATGATCATCGGTTTTTTTGCGATCTTTGCGCTGATTTTTCTGGTGGCCCTGATGTTGCTGCCGATGGAAAAATCACTTTCCAAGGTGGTCTGGGAACTGAGCTCGCCACCGCGGCGAACTCCTCCTGCTCAGGAACAGGGTCCTGGCTTCAAAGGTTTCAGTCAGAAACACCGCTGAGCCAAGCAGGGGCTTCTCGATTTTAGCAAACGGGGGTGCCGGAGACGGCATCCCCGTTTTTTATAGATCGCCGGTAATCCGTTGCAGTTCATATAGTTTGGGATTGACTGACTGAACACAGCCGATGATCTCCCGCAGGGTCGGTTCATCAATGCCGGTCTCCTCGTCGATCCCTTGGAAAAACGGGTACCCCTTCGGCAATGTGCTCAAGCCACCATCCCTGAACAGCAGCACATCCACCAGGTCGTTGACCCGGCCGCTGGCCTCCCAGGGGTCGCGGTAGTTGAACTGGCGGGCCACAACATGCAAAGTCATGCCGTTGGGAAAGATCCCTTTTGCTTCAAAGGAAAATTCACGCGGCGCGCTGTAATGCTCGGAACGGCCTGAACGAGCCATCACCTCGGCGCCGGCGGTTTCCAGCAGTTCACGGACCGAATCAGCAGTCATCGGTTGTAAAGGTGTGTCCATGGTAACCTCTCGAATGACAAAATCCTGCACAGCCTACCCGAAAGAGGCCTCTGACCGCAAGGGGGGAACAACGGCCTGGCCGAGCGGGCGGGACACCGCGGCCGAGAAGGCCCTGAAGGCCCACTACGTGCAGGCAGGCTTGTCTGAGGACCTGGTGGATGAATTCCGGCAGCTGGTTTATGGCTATGCTCATGAGCATCGGCGCAACCTGCCCTGGCGGCAGACCGTTGGTTCCTGGCCGGTGCTGGTGTCGGAGGTGATGCTGCAGCAGACCCAGGTGGAGCGGGTGGTCCCCAGGTTCATTGCATTCATGGTGCAGTTTCCCTGCCCGGCGTCCCTGGCTGCCGCTTCGTTGTCTGTGCTGCTGGAGTCCTGGCAGGGGCTGGGTTATAATCGGCGGGCCCTCAACCTGCAGCGTGCGGCACAACAGGTGGTGACGCAGTGGGGCGGCAGACTCTCGGACGATCCTCTGGAGCTGCGGCAACTACCCGGCATCGGACCGTACACCGCCGGCGCCATTGCCGCCTTTGCCTTCAACCAGCCGGCCGTCTTTCTGGAAACCAACATCCGCGCCGTGCTGCTGCATCTCTTTTTTGCCGGTCAGCAAGGTGTCACCGACACACAACTGCTACCGTTCGTCACAGCTGTGCTGGATCAGGCCAACCCTCGCAGTTGGTACAACGCCCTGATGGATTACGGCAGTGACCTGAAACGACGCTTCCCCAACCCCAGCCGCCGTAGTCTTCATCATACGGTACAGGGCAGATTCGAGGGCTCGGACCGCCAGATTCGAGGTGCGCTGTTGCGGCTATTGCTGGAGGTTGACGGCATGACCGCTGCTGTTCTGCAGTTGAAACTGGCGGTTGACGGTGATCGTCTGCAACGGATTCTGGATGGGATGCTGCAGGAAGGATTCGTGGTAAAACGCGGCCGGCGTTACCTCATACCGTCAATCTGAGCTCCACACCCCAGGGAACCGGCCGTTCACCTTCCCGGGTCAACACCCACAGGGTAGGAAACTCCATCTGTTCCGGCACCGGACCGATACCGTCGGTCAGGTAGATCACGGCCGCCGGCCGGGGGTGCAGGGCTTTGGCATATTCAAACACGGGGCGCAGGTCGGTGAAACCGCCCCCGTCATACCGCCGGGCGACCATTGGACTGCTGTTAAAGGCCTCTATCCGCTGAATCCGGCTGTTGGCATAGAGCACGGTCAGTTGGCACTCCCTCCCCCGGGCCAGGTTGACCAGCTCAACCCCGAAGGCCTCCCGCAGCTCCACGCAGTTGGTGGAATCGCTGACATCCACCCCCACCAGCAGGTTGAGCCTGCGGCGCTTGCGGACACCGGGAGTCATATGTTCAAAACGGCGGTGCTCCCGCATCCAGGTGGTGCTGCGGCCGGTTCGGCCGGCAGTGGCCACAAACTGCCGCAGAATTTGTTTCCAGGGGATCGGTGCCGGTTGCAGCAGGCTGCTGACCACCTCTCGGATATCAGCCGGCGTCTCGCCAGCGCTGCCCTGCAAGGCATCCCGCACCAGACTGCGCACCATCTCTTCCGCCAGGGTCAGCGGCGTACCATCGGCCTCTTGCCAGGCCTCGTGGCTGTCAACAGTCTCAGCCTCCCGCAAGGCCTCACCTTGTCCGGCTCCGGCCGCTCCCCTGCTATCCTGTTGCGCTGATCCGAAACCACTGCCCTCAACGTTGCCGGTGTCAAAGGGGGGCACGATCAGGTCGTAATATTCCTCTGCCGCAAGGCCTTGCGGCATCTGGTATGCCACCGGGTTCAGGGCGCCTGGGGGTAGCTGCGTGATGCCGGGATTAATGGCAAGATCGCAGGCCACATCCCAATCGTGGGGGTTGCGCTCTCGCCGTCGCAAGGGATGCAGATGCAGCAGGTGCTTGAGCAGGTGTTCCAGCAGGGCTTCCTGCTGGCTGGGAAGCAGGGTGGTGAAGGCTTCGGCTGCTATGGCCAGTACCGGTATGCCATCGCGGATGGTGATACCGGCAGCCTGGTTGGCGCCGTGCAGCTGCTCGCGGCGTAGATTGAGTAGCAGGTGGCCGTAGAAAGGGCGGGCCTTCAGCAGGCGGACAATGGCGTTTTCCAGGGCGGTCATTGCGGCAGGGTAACCAAAGACCAGGGGGATGTCAAAGTGTCAAAATCGGGTGGCACGCAGTCGGGAGTTGTGCTATAAAATTTTTATTTTATCGAATATGCCGATGTTCGGCAACAGGAGGATGGTCAGATGGCAGACGAGAACAAACCACAGGTGGTGCTTGAGACCAGCAAGGGGAACATCACCCTGGAACTGAACAAGGAAAAGGCACCGATCACGGTGAAAAATTTCCTGAGTTACGTCAAGGATGGCTACTACGACGGGCTGATCTTTCATCGGGTGATCAAGGATTTCATGGTGCAGGGGGGCGGTCTGGATGTTGATATGCAGCCCAGAAAGACCAAGTTCGTCATCAAGAACGAGGCCCAGAATGGTCTGAAGAACCTGCGCGGCAGCGTGGCCATGGCCCGCACTGCCCTGGTGGATTCAGCCACCTCGCAGTTCTTCATCAATACCGTGGACAACGCCTTTCTGGATAATAAAGGCAAGCGTCAGGACGATTTCGGCTACTGTGTCTTCGGTCAGGTGATCGAGGGGATGGAGGTTGTGGACGAGATCCGTCAGGTCAAGACCGGCAACAAGAACGGTCATGGCGATGTGCCGCTGGAGCCGATCACTATTATCTCTGCCAAAATCATCGAATAACCCAAGCCAATGATACAACACGCAAGGGCCGGAGCGTCATGCTCCGGCCCTTTTTTGCGTATACGTGAAGCCTCTCCGCTAGAACCTGAACGAAACACCGCCCAGGATCATGGTCTGGTTCAGGCTGTTTTTCCCTGGTGTGTTTGATGATTGCGTGAGCGGGCAGACTGATTTCCGGAATCCGTTCTGGCCAGTTTGTGCAGGGTCTTGTACAGCCCTGAGGGTGTGCCGTCAAAGCTGACCACCGGGAGCTGCAGTGCCTGACTGACGGCCGCCGGGGTCAGATCATCCAGAAAGCAGCCTTCCCCCTCCTTCAGCATCACCTCCGGCATCAGCAGTAGTTCCCCAAGTTCCTGACCCTGCAGGGCTGCGATAATATCCTTGCCGCTGATCAGGCCGGTCACGGTGACGTTTTTGCCGAACAACCGGTTGGGGATGGCGGCCGTATCCAGAACCGCGCCGGTTCTGGTTGCAAGCTCATCCAGAAAGGCACTCACAAATCCGTAGGCCGAACGGCCGGTGATCACCGTCACATGCAGTGGGCGGGGGAGCGCTTTGGCCCGTTTCAGAACACTGGCGGCCTCTTTCTGAAACCAGGGCACCATGCCGACCCCGTTTTCCCACTGGGGCAGGTCGCCGTAGTCCTTCAGGGGTGGAAAGGGGTGCCCGGCCTTGAGGAAGAACTCGTCGGCCAGTTGCAGAAACGGTTCTCCCAGCCGCTTGTTAAGGGCTCGCATCCGTGGCAGCCAGGTGGCGATAAACTCCGCAGCATAGGCGTTGTCCACCGGTCTGAGCTGTGGCAGGCGCTGACGGTGATCAGTCAGCCCCACCGGCACCACCGCCAGGGATTGGACCGCCGGGTACAGGGCGGCCAGATCGTTGACGGTCTGTTCCAGGGCCGCACCGTCGTTCAGGCCGGGGCAGAGCACCACCTGGGTGTGCATACGGATGCGTCCTGCTGCCAGGGAGGTTAACTGCTCGAGAATCAGGGGGATTCCGCTTTTGCCCAACAGACGTTCACGCAACTGCGGCTCGGTGGCATGCACCGAGATGTAGAGCGGCGACAGGCGCTGGGCAATAATCCGGCGCAGTTCGGTTTTTTTCAGGTTGGTCAGGGTGACGTAGGTGCCTTGCAGGAAGGAGAGCCGGTAATCCTCGTCCTTGACATACAGCGGACGGCGCAATCCCTTGGGCAGTTGATGGACGAAGCAGAAGACGCAGTTGTTGCCGCAACGCTTTGTTTGCGGCGGGGCAAAGACCAGTCCCAGCGGTTCGCCCGGCTCCGGCTCCAACTGGACGGTGCGCTGAGTTCCGGCAGCGTCGATCACGGTCAGTTCGGCCTCGTCATCAAAGGCCAGGTAGGCGTAGTCGATCAGGTCCCGCAGCGGTTGTCCGTCGATGGTCAGCAGTCTCTGGCCCGGTTGCAGTCCGGCCCGTTCCGCCGGCGAGCCGGGGGCCACCGTCTCAATCAATAACCCGGCCATCTCAGTTTCCTTGGTAGAATTCGGACGAACGGTAGTAGGTCAGCAGATGGCCGGCCAGTACCTTGAGGATGGCGGCCACCGGGATGGCCAGCAGCATGCCGCTGATCCCCATCAGTTGCCCGCCGATCAAGAGTGACACAATGGCGATCAGGGGGTGCAACCCCACCGTATTGCCGACCACCTTGGGGGTGATGACCGCCCCTTCCAGCGCCTGCACCAGCACAAACCAGCCCAGACAGAGCAGGGGGTGCAGCAGGTCGTGAAACTTGAGGATGGCCATGATCATCGAGAGCACGATTCCCAGCACCGTGCCGACGTAGGGGATGATGAAGGCGGCCCCGGACAGGGTGCCGATCACGACGGCCAGATCAATGCCGATCATCCAGAGCCCTGCCGAGTAGAGTACCGCCAGGATGGCGCACACCAGGAGCTGGCCCCGCACAAAACCGCCCAACACCGTGTCGAACTGGTGGGCCAGCAGGCTCAACCCGTCCCGAAAACGCAGCGGTGGCAGATCTTTGAGCCAGGCCATCAGGTGCGGCATGTCGGCCAGCAGGTAGAACAGGTAGATCGGGATGATCAGGTAGCCCAGCAGGTTGAGCAGAAATCCGACGGTTGAGGTGACCGCCTTTTGCAGCCAGCCGAAAACCGGCTTGGCAATGTCAAAGGCGATGCCCCGGAATTCCCTGGTCAGCAGATCCAGCTGTTGTGAGATCTTTTCCGGGGTGTCGATCTGGAGCTGTATCTTGAGGTTGGTCGGCACCAGTTCGTAGAGCCGTGTGGCATACTCGGGGATGTTCAGCTGGACCTTGGCCAGCTCTGCCTTGATAGCAACAAACAGCAGTAAGAGGATGGCTGTGATCCCCGCCAGGGCCAGGCTGAAAACCAGCAGCACACTGAGCAGCCGGTTCAGGCCGCGTTGTTCCAGGCGTCTGACCAGCGGGTTCAACAGGTAGGCCAGGGCCAGGGCGATGAAGAGCTGCACCAGTACGGCACCAGCCCTGATCCAGACCAGGGCGGTGGCGACTGTCAGCAGGCAGAGGACGATCAGCAGAATTTTTGAGCTACGGGGCATAGGTCGGTGCTCTGCGGGGGGCGTACCCCCTGCCGTGGCGTTATTGGTGATGCAGGCGGAAGGTGCCGTCCACCGAGGTAATGGTGGCGATGGCATGTTTGTAGAGCAGGATGTCGCCACCTGCATCCAGCAGCAGCGAGAAGTTGTCGAAGGACTTGATGAAGCCTTCGATGGCGTCACCGGACATCATGCGAACGATCACCTTTACCCGCTCTTTGCGGGACTGATTCAGGTACTGATCCTGAATGTTGAAGGGGGTTTTGGACATGGGGCATCTCTCCTTCTTTAAAAAACATAACAGCAGATGCGGCGATAGTAGCAGAGTTTTGCGGATATGCAACCCAGTGCACGTCATGTTCGCGGCGGAACCAGGTCAGCTGACGTTTTGCCAGATGCCGGGTATTGCGCCTGATCAGCTCGGTCATGCTCTCCAGATCGGTCTCGCCACGCAGGTGGGCCAGCACCTCCTTATAACCGATGGCCTGCAGCGGTCTGGCATCGGCAGGAATCCCGGCCTGCAAGAGATTTTGGACCTCTGTCACCAGCCCGGCCTCCAGCATGGCCGTCACCCGGCGGTTGACCCGCTGGTACAACTCCGGGCGGGGCAGATCCAGACAGAGCAGCAGCGGGTCGTACGGGGCGTCGCTGAAACCATGCTGCTGCTGGAAACGGGAGAAGGGGGTGCCGGTGGTCAGCCAGACCTCCAGGGCTCGCACAATGCGCACCAGATTGTTGGGATGGCAGCGGGCAGCCGTCTCGGGGTCGACCTGGCGTAACTCTTCCAGCAGCGTCTCAGGTCCTTCCTGGGCGGCACGTGTTGTAAGCTGCTGGCGCAGGAACGGGTCCTCTCCCGGCGCATCGGTCAGGCCATGCAGCAGCACCCGTAGATACAGGCCGGTGCCGCCGACCACCAGGGGACGCTTGCCACGGGCCAGGATCTCGTCAACGGCTCGCCGGGCCTCCGTCATGAAGTCGGCTGCGGTGAACGGCTCACCAGGGTCGCGGATATCCAGCAGATGGTGGGGAACGCGGCTGCGTTGCCAGTCTGTCGGTTTGGCGCTGCCGATATCCAGACCGCGATAGACGGTCAGGGAATCGGCGCAGACGATCTCACCGTCCAGCTGTTCGGCCAACTGGAGGGCCAGCTCGGATTTGCCCGACGCGGTTGGACCGGCAATAACGAGCACCCGTGGTTTCATGTCCGCTTGAACAGCTTTTCCAGTTCTCCCAGTCCGATGCTGTGGGAGACTGGCCGGCCATGGGGGCAGTGGGCCGAGAAGTCGGTGCGGTCCATATCCTTGAGCAGCTCGTCCATCTGGCGACGGTCAAGGGGGCGGGCGCCCCGGACCACGCTGTGGCAGGCCACCCGTGAGAGCAGATCGTCCCGCAGCTGGTCAAAGGAACCGCTGGCGCCGATGGACGCCAGATCCGCCAGCAGGTCGCGCAGCAATCGCAGCTGCTCGGCGTCGGCAATGATCCTGGGCACGGCGGTCAGCCGGAAGGTTTGTCCGCCGAAGGCTTCCAGTTCGAAGCCCAATTCCAGCAAGCGCTGCTGGTAACGGCGGGCTGCATCGGCCTCGCTAAAGGAGAGTTCAACCGTTTCTGCCAGCAGTAACCGCTGTGATTCTATCGAACCGGCCTGGAAGGCAGCCTTGAGTTGCTCAAAGCGGACCCGTTCGTAGGCGGCATGCTGGTCGATAATCACCAGTTCGTCGCTGCCCTGGCACAGGATGTAGGCAGCCTGGAACTGGCCGATCACCTGCAGTGAGGAGAAGTAGCCGGTAGCGTCGTCTGGCTGCGCAACGGCATAGGCCGGAGGGGTTTCCTGCACCGATGGGTGCGTTGGACGCAGGGATGGCGGCGCTGCCATGAAGCGGTCCAGGGCCTGCTGGACGCCCTCGTGGTGTGGTACAGGCGGTGGAACGGGCGAGGGTGCTGGGGGAGCTGCGGCCCGGTCGTTGCGTTGCAGCCAAGGGGAACGGCTGAGCGCCTCGGACAGTACCCCTTGAATGGTATCGTGTACCTGGCTTTGGCGGCGAAAACGGACCTCATGTTTGGTGGGATGTACGTTGACGTCCACCTGATCGGGGGGCAGCTCAATGAACAGCGCCAGCAGGGGGTAGCGTCCCCGTTCCAGCACCGGACGCCAGGCCTGTAAAATGGCGTGTTGCACCACTTTGTCCCGCACGAAACGACCGTTGATAAAGGTGAAGATGGCATTGGCGGTGGAGCGGCTGGCACTGGGGGGGGCCAGATAGCCGCTGACCATGGCTGCATCGGTCTCTCCTTCAAACGGATACAGGGTCGCGTTGCGGGCCATCAGGCGCTGAAGCCGCTGGAGCAGGTCGCCGGCTGATACCCTGAAGAGCTCCCGTCCGTCATTCACGTAGCAAAAGGCCACATCGGGGCGGGAGATGGCCAGGCGGACGATCAGATCACCCACATGGGCGGCTTCGGTCTCGGTGCTGCGCAGGAACTTGAGCCGGGCCGGGGTGTTGAAGAAGAGCTGTTCAACCGTGATGTCGGTGCCAGGGGCCATGCCACAGGCAGCCACCGCGTTGATGCGTCCGCCTTCCAGGTTGATCTCGCTACCTTCAATAGTGCCAGCCTGCCGGCTCTTCAGGCGAAGCCGTGCCACCGAGGCGATGGCGGGCAGCGCCTCGCCCCGGAATCCAAGCGTGTTGATGCAGTCCAGGTCGGCGTCGCTGGCCAGCTTGCTGGTGGCGTGGCGTTCCAGAGCCAGCAGACTGCCCTCGCGGGACATGCCGTGGCCGTTGTCGGTCACCCGGATCAGCCGACGGCCACCGTTGGTGATCTCAAGGCGGATGTCCGTAGCTCCGGCATCCAGGGCGTTTTCGACCAGTTCCTTGACCACCGAGGCCGGACGTTCCACCACCTCACCTGCGGCGATCTTGTTGGCCAGGCTCTCGGAAAGTATCTTAATGCGAGGTGTCACCGGTACTCCATGTAAAAAAGAGCGGGCTGCCCCGCTCTTCCTGGTTCGTGTCGTCTGTTGCGCTTCACCGGATCAAGGTTTTTGTTCCGGGCTTCCCAGGTCGCCGAACAGGCTGCTGAAGTCGTCGTCAACCTTTTTGGGCGCTGCCGGCTGGGCTTCAGCCCCGGCTGCTGGCGGTTCGGGAGTATCGTCCCAGGAAAAACTGTTCAGTTCGAAACCCTGGGCGCCGTTCTTCGCTGCCGCAGCCGGTTCCGGTGATTTCTGGGTCAGCGGGGTGGTTTCCAACAGTTCGGCAAAGGGGTCATGTGGTGCGACAGGGCTGCCGAAAGAGCTTCCAGCATTCGGGGCGGCAAAGGCAAAGGGATTGCTGGGTGCGGCCGGGGTTAGCGGTTCGTCGTGCTGGGGCAGGTCAAAGGTGAACATATCGCCACCGGTCTCGTGTGACGGGTGTTCTTCCACCACCGTCCCACCCAGCGCACTTGCCATACTGGCCCGCACTGCCGCCGGCAGCACGATCGGTGTGAGGCCGTGGGCCTCTCTGAAGGCGCTCAGGTCGTTGGAGCATCTGCGGCAATTATTGCTGGTTTCAAAGCTATTATAGCCACACTTGGGACATTTCATGGACGAACCTCCTTCATATATCACCCCATTTATACTGCAGAATTGCGGTCATGGCAAGGGCGGCAGTCTCGGTGCGCAGAATCCGTTCCCCCAGGGTCACCGGCGTAAAACCCCACAGCGAAAAGGCCTCGGCCTCCCCTGGTTCAAATCCGCCTTCCGGGCCGATGGCAATGGCCACCCGGGCCGGTCGGGGCTGTCCTTCCAAAAGCTCCCGCAAGGGGGACGGGGTACCCCGTTCCCAGAGCAACAGTTTCAGGTCGGCATTGGCAGCACCGGCCGCCGCTGCCGCTGCAGTCGGGTGCCAGGCTACCGTGGGCTGGTCAAAACGCTCGGATTGACGGGCTGCCTCGGCCACAATCTTGTTCCAGCGCTCCAACCGGTTTTGGAGCTTGTCGCCTGCCAGACGAGGCACTGAACGGTCGGCCCGGAAGATGGCGAATTCGTTGACCCCCAGCTCGGTTCCCTTCTGCAATACCAGTTCGATCTTTTCGCCGCGGGGCAGGCCCTGCATGACGGTAATGGCCGGGGCATCGGGAAACTGAGCAGCCTCACGGGTCGCCGTAATCCGGATTGCCGTCCACTCCTGGGTAACCTGGTCAATCAGCCCCTCGTGTCGGCGTCCCTGTTCATCGACCAGCAGCACCTCGTCACCGGGACGCATGCGCAGTACGCGGATCATGTGATGGTGGAGTTGTCCGTCGTAGGAACCGTAGCCGTCCCTGATGCTGCGGGAACTGACCACAAAGCGGCGGCGACCGCTCATGGCTGCCTCCGGTAGCGCAGGCAGCGCCACTCACCGGCTGCCAGGGATGCCTCCAGGGTGAGCGGTTGTGAGGCAAAACCGTCAACCACGAACTGTTCCCGTTCCGCCAGGATGCCGGACAATACCAGCAGGCCGTCAGGCCGCAGACGTCTGGTCAGTTCCGGTGCCATCCGGACCAGTTCTTCCGCCAGTATGTTGGCCAGGATCAGCCGGTAGCCGTCCGGCAACTGTTCCAGGGGGGTGGTACTACAGCTCACCGCATCCGACACCCGGTTGAGACGGCAGTTTTCATCCGCCACCAGCACAGCCTGAGGGTCAATGTCAACGGCATCGATCCGCCTGACCCCCAGCTTTGCCGCGGCTATCGCCAGGATTCCCGAGCCGGTGCCCAGGTCCAGCACCGGTGCGTCAGCCTGCAGACCGTCGGTCAGGATCTGTTCGAGGCATTCCAGGCAGAGCCGGGTAGTTTCGTGTCCTCCGGTGCCAAAGGCCATGCCGGGGTCCAGGGTGATGATCTGTCTTCTCTCCGTAGCGGCGGGAGTCTCCCAGGAGGGGATGATCAGCAGGCGTTCCCCGATCGGCAATGGTTTGAAATGCTCTTTCCATGAACTGGCCCAGTCCTCTTCAGCGATCAGACTGACCGTTGGCGGCGTGGGACGGTAGCCGGGGAAGGTTGCGGACTGTTGGTTCAGAAATCCGGCCAGCGTTGTGAGATGTTCTTCAATCGGGCAGGGTACGCCGAAGTAGCTGCTGATGGTGACACTGGCAGGATTGGGGATGTCATCCGGCGAAAAGGTGTCCACGTTGCGGTTATCGGTGCAGACGCCGCAGCCGGAAAGCTCTGTCAGGCAGTCGGCCACCGCTTCCGCCAGCGGGGCGGGGACTTCGCAACTGACCTGATACCATGCTGACGTCATTGTGACTCCCAAGGTTGAAGATGGGGCGCAAGGTAGCAGAATGGCTGGGGCCTGACAACAAAAAACCTTGACAAGACAGCGGCAGTTGACTAATTTTCATTAGAAAATTGGCATATTTTTTTGTGCGTCCTGCCACGAGGGCTTCTGCGCTCCATGAAAACTATCTACGTGTTGTCCGATTCTACCGGTGAAACCGCCGAACGGGTGGTGAAGGCGGCTCTTTCGCAGTTCGGGGGCAGTGATGTTCGGATTGCGAGGTTAGGCAAGGTAGCCAACCAGCAGGAGGTGCAGCAGGCTATTGCCACCGTCACCGCTGAAGGCGGGCTGCTGGTCTACACCCTGGTTGATATCGAGCTGGCCATTGCCGTGCATACCATTGCCGAGGAACATGGCCTGATGGCCTTTGACCTGCTGTCGCCGTTGCTCCAGAGCCTGTCGGTTTTTCTGGGAGCCGCGGCCCAATCCACGCCCGGCCTGCTGCATCAGATCGACACGAATTACTTCCGCCGGATGGAAGCGGTTAATTTTACGGTCAAGCATGATGACGGTCAGGAAACCCGCGGCCTGCACAAGGCCGACCTGGTGCTGGTGGGGGTTTCCCGCTCTTCAAAGACCCCACTCTCCATGTATCTGGCTCACAAGGGCTACAAGGTGGCCAACGTGCCGCTGGTCAAAGGGATTGAACCGCCGCCCGAGTTGGATCGGATTGATCCGAAAAAGGTCGTGGGGTTGGTAATCAGTCCCAGGCGGCTGGTGGAGATCCGCACCTCCCGGCTGGTCAACATGGGGCAGAGTATGCGGAATACCTATGCCGACTACGAACGGGTGGAAGAAGAGATCAGTTTTTGCCGCCAGTACTACCGGCGGCATCCCGAATGGTTGATGATCGACGTTACCAGCAAGTCCATTGAAGAATCTGCCTCCGAGATCCTGCGCCGGCTCGGTGGTCAACAGGTCTATTGAACTGCTGCGTAGAGCGTTGTTAAAGGAGGCAGGCATGCGGGTCCTGGTTGTGGAGGATGAAAAAAAGGTTGCTGCCTTCATCAAGCGGGGCCTTGAGGAAGAAGGATATGTCGTGGACACTGCCCATGACGGTGCCGAAGGGGTGCAGATGGGCAGTGAGACCCCCTATGACCTGCTGATCATGGACGTTATGCTGCCCAAGAAGGACGGTTTGACCGTGGTCAGGGAGCTGCGCCAATCCGGGAATGTCACGCCAGTACTGATGTTGACGGCCCGTGACACCACCGACGATATTGTGGCCGGCCTTGACGCCGGTTCCGACGACTATCTGACCAAACCGTTCGCTTTTGCCGAACTGTCGGCCCGGGTCAGGGCGCTGGTCCGTCGCAGTGTGATGGAGCGCGGGGCTGAACTGCATTTTGCCGACCTGCGGATGGACCCGGTCAGTCATCAGGTCTGGCGCGGCGAATGCGAAATCGACCTGACTACCAAGGAGTACGACCTGCTGGAACTGCTGATGCGCAATCCCAATACGGTGCTTTCCCGCAACATGATTGCCGAGCAGGTCTGGGAACACACCTTCGATTCCTTTACCAATATCATCGACGTCTATGTCAATTACCTGCGCAAGAAAATTGACAAGGGACATGACCGCAAGTTGATCCAGACCGTACGTGGTCAGGGGTATGTCCTGCGCGAAGGCTAACAACAAAGGAGGTTACACACGATGCGATTGTTCAGATTCTTTTGCCTCAGCATGGTGGTGGGTGCCGGTTTGCTGCTTGCAGCGCCGTCCATGGCGCCGGCCAAGACCGTCAGCCCCGATTTTGTCGAACTTTCCAAACGGCTCAGACCCACCGTGGTCAACATCCGGACCGTCAAGAACATCAAACCAAGGCCCGGCGGGCGTGCGGTCAACCCCTTCCTGGGGAACGACCTGTTTAATGAATTTTTCGGGCCGTTCTTCGGGCAGCAGGCCCCGCAGCAGCAGCCTCGCAAACAACAGGGTATGGGCACCGGCTTCATCATCAGCGCCGATGGCTACATCCTGACCAACAACCATGTGGCAGGTGGCGCTGACGAGATCATGGTCAAGCTCTCCGATGGCCGTGAGATCAAGGCCGAGTTGAAGGGGCAGGATGACAAGCTGGATATCGCCCTGCTGAAAATCAGCGACCCGAAGCCGCTGCCGGCGGTTGAGCTGGGCGACAGCGATGCTCTGGAGGTAGGTGAATGGGTCATGGCCATCGGCAACCCGTTTGGCCTGGCCCATACGGTCACCGCCGGAATTGTCAGCGCCAAGGGACGGGTAATCGGCAGCGGTCCGTATGATGATTACATTCAGACCGATGCCTCCATCAACCCGGGCAATTCCGGCGGCCCGCTGTTCAATAGCAATGGCAAGGTGATCGGCATCAACACCGCCATCATTGCAGGCGGCCAAGGGATCGGTTTTGCCATTCCCAGCACCATGGTCAAGGCAGTGGTGGAGCAGCTCAAGACCACTGGCCGGGTGATCCGGGGTTATCTGGGGGTCAACTTCGACATCTTAAATCCCAAGCTGGCAAAATCCCTGGGGTTGGCATCGGACAAGGGAGCCATCGTCACCCATATTGAGAAGGGTTCACCGGCTGAAAAGGCCGGGTTCAAGGTGGAGGACGTCATTGTCGAGTTTGACGGCCGGCCGGTGAATGGCGACACCGACCTGCCCAAGGTGGTGGCTGCCACCCCGGTCGGCAAGGCGGTCAAGGTGGTGGTTTATCGCAAGGGCAAACGCCAGACCTTGACTGTTGTGGTGGGGCAGAGCCAACAGGCGATTGCCGATGCAAAGTCTGGTGCCACGCCTGAGAGCGCCGGCATTGGCGTCAGTGTGCGGGAACTGACCCCCGAGCTGGCCCGCCAGTTGGGGCTTAAGGATGAGAAGGGGGTGGTGGTCTCCGAGATCAGACCCGGTTCTCCGGCGGAAGAGGCAGGCCTGGTGCGGGGCGACCTGGTGCTGGAGTTCAATGGTCAACCGGTCGAGAATCTTGAGGCTTTTTCCGCCCTGGCCGTCAAGGTTAAAAAAGGCGAGGTGGTGCGGCTGTTGTTGCGCCGTCCTGACGGGTCATTCGGCTATGCAGCCGTGGCAGCGGATTGATGATCTGCCAGATAGCATGAACCGACAGGGGCGGCCGAACGGTCGCCCCTGTGTCGTTGGAGGCCCCATGTCCGCCCGTTATATCCAACCGCTGCGCAGCATCATTCAGATTGCTTTTCTGCTGCTCTGTCTGCTGATCGGCATCCGTTTCGCCGGTTTTGTGTCTGCCGTGCTGGCTGGCGGTGTTGTCCCCCCAAGGCCGGGCGGTATTGAGGCCTTTCTGCCGATCTCGGGACTGTTCGGCACGGCTGCCTGGTTAAAGGGCGGTGGCATTAATCCGCTGCATCCGGCTGCGGTGGTGATCTTTGTGGCGGTTGTGGCAGGCGCCTGGTTGCTGCGACGGTCGTTCTGCTCCTGGATCTGCCCGGTGGGTACGCTCTCAGAATGGCTCTGGAAGGCGGGGTTTCACAAGTTCAACCGTAACCTGTTGCCACCCCGCTGGCTGGATATCGGGCTGCGGGGGATTAAATACCTGCTGCTGGTCTTTTTTCTGTTCACGGCGCTTTCATGGTCTCTCGAGGCGTTGCATGGCTTTCTCTACAGCGGTTATCACGCCATCTCCGACGTTCAGCTGCTGCAGTTCTTCCGTGCTCCCTCCGTTACCACCCTGGCGGTGTTGGGGCTGTTGCTGGCGCTCTCCCTGCCGTTGCGCAATCCCTTCTGCCGCTATCTCTGTCCCTACGGCGCCCTGCTGGGGGTGGTGGCATTATTGTCACCGCTGGCGGTGCAGCGTGACCTCAAGCGCTGTGTCTCCTGCGGGGTGTGCAACCAGGTCTGTCCTTCACGGATCGACGTGATGCATGCCAAACGGGTCAATGACCCGGAATGCCTGGGCTGCTGGCGTTGCATCAGTCATTGCCGGGTGCATACGGCCTTAAGCATGCGGGCTTTGGGCCGCTATGCCGTGCCGGGGATACTGTTTGCCCTGCTGGTGGTTGGGTTGTTCTGGGGGGCCACCCGGCTCGGCAAGGCCACCGGCCACTGGGATAGCGTGGTGAGCCCTGCCGAGTATCGGGAACTGATGGGACGTTAGCTGCGCTTAGCGGACCGGTGCTTTGATCTGCGCAGTGTGCTCAAGTCCTTTCCGGTTGAGCGGTCTGGTCTCTGGACGTTGCGAACAACGGCTCTCGGCGTGACCTGCGCGGCGTTGTTTGCCGCGTCAGTGTCTACGCCGATGTTAGAGCTATCATCGTTTAGGTTTTGGGGTTTTGGGGACATGATACTTAATTCGTCTGTATCCATCCCTTAATTAAAGTCTGCAAAATCAGCACAATACAAAACGTGTAACGTTCCTTTACATCTTGGAAAACAGATAAAACCCGCCTTCGGGGGCTGGTTCAGGTTTGTGTTGTTGCTGTTGGCTGGTATGACCGGTTGCGTATGATCGTTCCTTGAACGTGATGTAAACACGATGCTGTATAGCCCAGCCGGCCAGCTATGTCCAGAGGGAATCAACACTGCTGTAAGCGCTTGCCACACTGGTTTTCAGATGGTATCTGTGCGGTGTGAAAAACAAAGCGGATCAAGGGAGACCAGCGTGAAAGCATTCTTTGAATTCGAGCGCTACAGCACTTCCTACCGTCAGGAGAGCCTGGCCGGTCTGACCACCTTTCTGACCATGGCCTACATCATCATTGTCAATCCGGCCATTCTGGCGGTGGCCGGCATCCCCAAGGATGCTCAGGTGACCGCTACGATCCTGGCCGCGGTCATCGGTTGTCTGACCATGGCCTTCTGGGCCAAGCGACCCTTTGCTATTGCCCCCTACATGAGCGAGAACGCCTTTGTGGCCTTTGTGGTGGTCAAGGGGATGGGCTATTCGTGGCAGATCGCTCTGGGCGCGGTCTTTTGGGCGGGCTTGGCCTTTCTGTTGCTGACCCTGTTCAGGATACGATCCTGGCTGGCCGAGTCGATTCCGTTATCGCTCAAGGCCAGCTTTGCGGTGGGGATCGGACTGTTCTTAACCTTCATCGGCTTGAACGAGGTCGGCCTGGTGGTGCCGGGGGTGCCCGGTGCGCCGGTCAAGCTGGGTAATATCACCCAGCCCACCGTGCAGCTGGCCGTGGCCGGCTTTTTGCTGACCGCGGTGCTGTTGGCCCGCCGGGTGAACGGGGCGCTTTTGTTCGGGATTGGCGTCACCACCCTGGGGTCGGTGCTGTTGGGGATCACCGCGTTGCCCAGCTCATTGGTCAGCCTGCCGCCGTCACTGACGCCCATCCTGTTTCAATTGGATCTCGCCGGCACCCTGCAGCCCGGCATCTTCCCGGTGGTGCTGGTGATCTTTATGATGGCCTTTCTGGACACCATCGGCACCCTGCTGGGGCTTTCGATGCGGGCCGACCTGCTGGACGAGCATGGCAACCTGCCGGAGATAGAGCGTCCGATGCTGGCCGATGCCGTGGCCACCACCCTGGCACCGCTCTTGGGTACCACTACCACCGGTGCCTATATCGAATCTGCCACCGGCATCGCAGCCGGCGGTCGCACCGGCTTTACCGCGCTGGTGGTGGGCGGACTGTTTGCCCTGTCGCTGTTTTTTGCCCCGCTGTTTACCATGGTGCCGCCCCACGCCTACGGCATCGCCCTGATTGTGATCGGCGCCCTGATGCTTCAGCCGATCACCCGCCTTGATTTTGATGATTTTACTGAGCTGATTCCCGCCTTCCTGACGGTGGTGCTGATGATCTTCACCTATAACATTGGGGTGGGGATGACCACCGGCCTGCTTTCCTATCCGCTGATCAAGCTCTGCACCGGCCGGGTGCGCGAGGTTTCCGGCGGGATGTGGGTGCTGGCTGCGCTGTCCCTGTCATTTTTTGTATTCATGCCCAAGGGCTGATCGGCACCATATATCTCCAGCCCACTAAAACGGGGTGATGGCTCCATGGCCACCACCCCGTTTTCTCTGAACGGTTATGATTGGTTGGGCTAGCCTTCGCTCAGCACCTTCTCATCGTACAACGCCTCAATCTTGCGGCGGTGCCCCAGTTCAACCTCGGCAAAGGCCAACAGCGTTTTTTGCAGCTTGGGGTCTTCGGTCATGCCGGCAGCGGCCTTGTAGAGCTGATAGGCGCTCTCTTCGGTCTTGAGGGCATAGGCCAGAATGTCCTGATAGGTCATCTGGGGGTGGAACGGCACATCCTTCAGATACTGCCCGATGGTGGCCTCCGGCAGCTTGCAGACCTTCAGCTCGTCGATTCTGTCAGGGTCCACCCGGGCGAAGACATCGCGATGAGCCGCTTCTTCCTCTGCCAGTTCCTCGAACATCTTGCGGGCGGCTGGACTGACCGTCAGCTCGGCAGCCCGTTTGTAAAGCTGGTAGGCGGTTTCTTCCCGCTCGATAGCAAAATCAATAACTTCCTGCAGTGATATGAAGCTCACGTAATTTCCTCCTGTTTAGATGCAATATTCTTCTATGTATGCCAGCACTTCGGCCGGGTGGTGCTCAGCCCTGGCAACCTTGGTCCAATGTTTTTTTAGGGTACCGTCCGGTCCAATCAGGACTGTCGAGCGGATCACCCCGGAAACCTTCTTGCCGTACAGCGTCTTCTCGCCATAGGCCTTGTAGGCCTTCATGACGGTTGCATCAGGATCAGACAGCAGCACCATGTTGAGTTCATGGTTGACACTAAACTTCTGGTGAGAACTGACCGAATCCTTGCTGATTCCCAGGATAATAACGTTATGCTTGTCAAATTCAGGCTTCAGATCACGGAAACTGGTGGCCTCTCTGGTGCAGCCGGAGGTGTTGTCCTTGGGATAGAAAAACAACAGCAGCCGCTTGCCGGCATAGTCTTCCAGCCGGTGATGTTTGCCATCACTCCCTTCAAGCTCAAAGCGCGGCGCCTTTCTGTCAACCAGTGGCATGGCTGCTCCTTTGTCCAACCGGATTCATATATATCCGTTTATAGCAAGTACAGCGTAAAAGTCAACATCTCGTAATTTGTATATATAGAAACAGTGGGTTATGTAAATTTGACTTTGGTCAAACATCGGTTATGAAGATACAAAGTAGGATGCGCCAGCCCAAGACTGGGCAGGGTGGCAGACAGGATGAGGCAGGACCGGGCCTGTTGTGATAGGTGCGGGTTAGCTTGCATGAGTACGATATCACTAAATGGAAGGAGAATGAGCATGCTGAAGCAGAGACTAGCCCTGGCAGCAATCATTATCGGCCTGGGGGCCTTTGTGGCCATCCCGGTACTGGCCGCGCCGAAAACCAAACCGGCGGCTGCAGTGGCCAAGGATGGCCGTGAGCAGTGTTACATGTGTCACAGTGAGGTAAAGGCGCTCAAGGAAAATTCCAAGCACGCCAAGCTGGCCTGTAGCGTCTGTCATGACAACACCAAGGAGCATCTGGAGAAGGGGCCTGATGTCAAGCCGATCACCCGGATCGATCAAACGGTTTGCGGCAGGTGTCACAAGGCTCAGTTTGACAGCTTCTATGCCGTGCATTATCCTGAAGGCGGTTCCCGTAAAGAGAAGGGGACCCCCAACGGCCGTTCGCCGATGCAGGATAAACTGCTGGCTGGTCACGGTTTTACCTTTGAGCATGCCGAGCCGCGTGGACACGCTTTCATGGTGGTGGATCAGTTCGCGGTGGATCGCTTCCAGGGAGGTCGTTACCAGTTTAAGGGTGGCTGGAAGAACTACGATAAGGTTGGTAAAACCTGGGATATCCTGGAGGACAAAGGGGCCAGTGGCAAGTTGACCGAAAGCGCCATGGCCGGCAATCCCACCTGTATCCAGTGTAAGTCCTCGGACCTGATCCTGAAGTGGCGGCATTTGGGTGAAAAAGGTGGCAAGTTCGACCGCAGCTCCAATGTCAACGACGTGGTGAAAGATGTGCACAATCCGGTGGGCTGCATTGAGTGTCACGATCCACACGGCACCCAGCCACGCATCATCCGCGATGCTTTGGTGGAAGCCATTGAAAAGAACCCCGCGAAAAACATCTTTGCCGAAAACGGCAAGACGGATCTGAAGGTGATCATCTTCCGTGACGGTTTCCGCAAGATTGGCGTGATGGAAAAGACCGATTCCCGCATGATGTGCGCCCAGTGCCACGTGGAGTACAACTGCAACCCCGGCACCCAGTGGAGCGACGGCAAGCCGGTCAAGTTCGATTCTACCCGCACCAACCACTTCCCGCTCAAGAATGCCAAGGAGCTGCTGGCCCATTATAAAGAGCTGGATTTCTTCGACTTCAAGCATGCCATTACCGGTGCCCGGCTGATCAAGTTCCAGCATCCGGAGACTGAGACCTATGCCGGGTCGGTGCATGACAAGGCTGGTGTACAGTGTCACCAGTGCCACATGCCCAAGCTGAAGGGCAAGGATGGCAAGCCGTATTCCACCCACGGCGTGGTCAAACCGATCAATATGGTTAAGGAATCCTGCATCACCTGCCACCCTGGCGACAGTGTCGCGAAAAAAAGGTGGCAGATTGACACCATCCGCAACTATATCAAGGGCAAGATGCGTAAATCAGAGTACTGGCTGGGAGAGTTGATCGACGCTTATCAGGCTGCCGCCCGTGCCGGCGTGGCTCCCACCATTCTGGATCAGGCCCGCGCCAAGCATGAAGAGGCCCACGTGCTCTGGGAGTACTGGACCGCCGAGAACTCGGACGGCTTCCACAATCCCGACCTGGCCCGTGATTCACTGACCGCCTCCATTGCGGCTTCAAAGGCCGGAGTAAAGATACTGAACGATGCAATGCTGGCAGCCAAGCAGCCGGAAAAGAAGGAAGAACCGAAGAAGTAGTGCAGTAGTGCTGATGTGGCCCCAAAAGCCCCGGTCGTTCGGCCGGGGCTTTTGTATACAAGTCCAGGAATGAACGCTGGTGCGGCTTGACAAGCAGGAAAGGTGTGAAACAATACTGGTGCAGGTACTCCATTAGGGGTCATACCATGAATCGCCGCACGTTGATCACCGGCCTGCTGTTCGGTGGCGCCGGTTTTCTGCTGAATCTTCTGACGCTTGAACTCTTTCTTGAGGTCCGGTTCCTCTTTGGTTCCGTTTTGGTCCTGTTTGCCCTGCTGCGTTACGGGCTCGGCACAGGGCTGCTGGCCGCGTTGTTGGCCGCAGGCGCCACCGTTCTGCATTGGCATAATCCCTGGAATATCGTCATCTGGGGTGCCGAGACACTGGTGGCGGGCCTGCTTTTGCAGCGTCGACGGATCGAACTGCTACCCGCGGTGATGCTCTATTGGTTCACTCTCGGCATCGCCTTGGTCTGGTTTTTTTACCATCTGGTGATGGGGCTGCCGCACCAAGCCACCCTGATGATTGGGGTCAAGCAGGGGGTCAATGGCGTTTTAAACGCCATGCTGGCCGAAGGGCTGTATTATCTGCTGTGCATGAGAAGGGCGTCAGGCCGCGAACTGCCTTCACTGCGCAGTCTGATGTTGATCGTGATGCAGGCCTTGGTACTGATCCCGGCCCTGGTGCTACTGTACTTTGACAGCAGGGCGCAGTACCAGCAGCAGGCTGAGAACCTCCAGATTCTTACTCAGCGGATGGCGGTGCTGAGTCGGGTTGCCTTGGCCAGTTGGATCGAACAGGAACAGCAACGGGTCAATGCCTTGAAGCGTTTGGTGGGTGACCCCAGCGGCTCACCGCCGGCGGTCATGCAACGGACGGTGGATGACCTCCGCCTGGGGGTTGAAAGCGTCAAGCGGATGGGGGTGCTGGATCAGGAAAACATCACCCGTGCGTTTTCGCCGACCGTGGATGAACGGGGTAAATCGACCATCGGCATCAATCTGTCGGATCGTCCCTATATAGGCCCACTGCGTCGGGCTGGCAATCAACAGGTCTTCGATCTGTTCATGGGCAGGATCGGCGCGCCGGGGCCCCGCTTGCTGATCCTGGCTCCAGTCAGCCGGGCTGGTCAGTATCGGGGGGCGGCCTTCACGGTCCTTTCGCTGGAGTATCCGCTGGCTCTGCTTAAGAGTGTTACCGCTCATCGTCCGATCCAGGTCACCGTGATCGATCGCCAACGTCGAGTGTTAGTCAGCACCCGCGAGGATCTGCAGACACTGCAGCCATTTGTCATGCCAACAGGGGGGACCCTTAAGCCGATCAACGAAAAACTCAATCAGTGGATACCGGACCCGGTGCCTGGTGTGGGCGCCATCAAGCGTTGGCTACGTTCGTACTACCTGACCGAGTCAGAGATATCGGCTGAAACAGGTTGGCGTGTTGTGGTAGAGGCTTCGCTTAAGCCGATCATGGAGTACCTGAACAAGCGAACCTTTCAGCTGCTGGCCCTTGTAGCCGGTCTGATGCTGTTTACCGCCTGTCTGTCCCGCTGGTTCGCCTCACGTCTGGTCAAGTCGCTCAACGAGCTGCGTGGAGTTACCAATGAACTGCCTGGCAAGCTGCGGAGCGGTACGCCGATCCTGTGGCCTGACCCCAGCACCAGTGAGGCGGCAGATCTGCTGGAGAATTACCGTGCCGCTGCTGAAGCCCTGGAAGATAGCTTTCATGAGCTGCAGACCCTCAATAACGAGCTTGAACAACGGATAGTCGAGCGAACCAAGGCGTTACAGGACAGTGAGGCCCGTTGGCAGTTCGCCTTGGAGGGGGCCGGCGATGGCGTCTTTGACTGGAATATCATCGACAGCACCGTTTTCTACTCCCCAAGGGCAAAGTCTATGCTGGGCTATAATGACGAGGAGATGCCTAACCAGCTTGCCTCGTGGGACCGCTTTCTGCACCCCGATGACCGGCAAGGGGCCTATGATGAACTGAACCGGTATCTGAACGGAGAAATTCCCTTTTACCAGACGGAATACCGGTTGCTTTGCAAGGACGGCAGTTACAAATGGATCTTGGACCGCGGTATGGTGGTGAGCTGGACTACTGAGGGGAAGCCGCAGCGGATGATCGGCACCCATAGCGATATCACCGAGCGCAAGCAGTATGAGTCTGAATTGCAGCAGGCCCGACAGGCGGCTGAGGCTGCCAACCACGCTAAGAGCGAGTTTCTGGCCAATATGAGCCATGAGATTCGCACCCCGATGAACGGTGTGGTCGGTATGACGCAGTTGCTGCGGTTTACCGAACTGACACCGGAACAGCAGGAATATCTCGAGAGCATCGAGCTTTCGGCTAACAATCTGCTGTCACTGATCAATGACATCCTCGATCTGTCCAAGATTGAGGCCGGCAAGGTGGAGTTGCATGCCACTGATTTTTCCGTGCGTCGCAGCATTCAGGATCTGATTGCCATCCAGAAGTCGCGCATCTCCGAAAAGGGATTGCAGGTGGAGCTGGCGATTGACGAACAGCTGCCAGACCTGATCTATGGCGACCAGTTGCGCTGCAAGCAGATTCTGCTGAACCTGCTGGGCAACGCCGTCAAGTTCACAGAACGTGGCCGTATCACCATCTCCGCTTCGCTGGTTTCCCGTCAGGGTGATACGGCAGTGATCCGCCTGGGGGTTACGGATAGCGGCATCGGTATGGCGCCGGAGGCCCTGGAACGGATTTTTAAGCCATTCGAACAGGCTGACAGCTCAACCACCCGGCAGTACGGCGGCACCGGCCTAGGACTCTCGATCTGCCGCAGGCTGGCCGATCTGATGGGCGGCCGGATTTGGGCTGAAAGCAGTCTTGGCACAGGTAGCAGTTTTTATGTGGAGCTGCCGTTTTTGCTGCGGCACAAAGACCGGGTTGCAGGCACAGTAGACCGTTTTGATCCGTTGCGCCTTGGCAGTGGCAAGGCTCTCAACGTACTGGTGGCGGAAGATAATCCGATCAATGCACGCTACATCGAGGTCTTGTTGGGGCGGATCGGGCATCAGGCGGTGGTTGTCGGCAACGGTCAGGAGGTGCTCGATGCCTTGCAGCAAAACGCCTATGATTGTATTCTAATGGACCTGCAGATGCCGTTGCTGGATGGTTTTCAGGTGACGGAGGCGATTCGTACAAAGGAGCGGGAGACAGGGGTGAAACACCTGCCGATCGTTGCACTGACGGCCCATGCCTTGCGTGGAGAGCGGGAAGCGATACTTGCGAAGGGGTTCGACGGCTATGTGGCCAAGCCAGTGGAACTGAGCATGCTGGTTGAAGAGTTGACGCGTGTGATAGGGTCGCATGGCGAAAAGCATTGAAGATGACGGAGCGATGATGTCCAGAAAGTTTAAAAAAGGCTTCCTCTCGCAGTGGGCATTGCTGACCGTGGCCTTGCTGCTGCTGGGCGGCGCGGTGGCTCATAACCTGTACAAGATCCACCGCGATATCATGGCGGGTGAACGCCACCGTCTGCAGACCCAGGCACGGGTAATCAGCGATAATCTCACGGTTCAGATAGCCGCCGCCGATCGGGTGATCAAGTCGTTGTGCAGCGAACTGGGCGGGCGTGACCCGGCCAGATGGAATGCAGTGATCCAGCAGAAGCAAATGAGACTATTTCAAGACGTGCTACCCGGCATCAGGGTGCTTAATGCGGTTGATGCCAGTGGCCAGATACGTCTCTCCAATTGCAGCGAGCTGCTGGGACAGCAACTGGGACACCGCGACTACTTTCTGCGTGCGCGCGATGCAAGCACTACGGATGCCTTGTTTGTCTCGGCGCCTTTTCGCACCTTGCTGGGGGCCTGGGGGGTGACCCTGGTACGTGTGGTGAAAGGGCCTGATGGCGCATTTGGCGGTATTGTGGGTGCCACTCTCAATCCGGACTACTTTCAGACCTTGCTGCACTCGGTAAGCTACAGCCAGGATATGGTGACCGCCATTATTCATGGCGACGGGCTGATCTTCACCATGGAGCCAAAGCGGGGAGAGCTGTCCGGCAAGAACCTCAACCTGCCGGGCACCTATTTTTCGGCGCATCGGGATAGCGGCAAACAAGAAAACCTGTTCAGCGGCACCTTGTATGCCACCAACGACCAGCGCCTGATGATCTTCAAGACTTTTCAGCCGGAACAGCTGCAGCTTGAAAAGCCGCTTATAGTGCTTGCGGCGCGCCGCCTGGATGCAATTACAAGCGACTGGCGTACCCATACCCGTTACCAGACAGCCACCTTTCTGACCATCACCCTGCTCGCCGCTCTGGCGCTGGTCGTCTACCAGCGGCGACAGCGCCAGCTTCTGCAAGAGTCTGAGGCGGTTAACGCACACCTGCGCAAACTGCAACTGGGGGTTGAAAACAGCGCCAGCGGCGTCTTGATCACCGATGTCAACGGTACTATTGAGTACGTCAATCGCAAGTTTACCCAGGTGACCGGCTACACTGCCGAGGAGGCGGTCGGTCATAATCCCCGCATCCTCAAGTCAGAATCGACACCGCGCGAGGTGTTTCAGGAACTGTGGAGCACCATCCTGCAGGGAGAGGATTGGCATGGCGAGCTGCTCAATCGCCGCAAGAGTGGCGAGGTCTACTGGTCAGTGGCCTCAATCAGCCCACTGCATGATGAACATGGGCAACTCACCCACTTTATTGCCAATGTGGAGGATATCAACGACCGCAAGAACGCTGAAGCAACCATCGAGCATCTGGCCTATTTTGATCCACTGACCGACCTGCCTAACCGGCGTATGCTACAGGACCGGCTGGAGCAGGGCCTCAAACGGAGCCGCCGCCAGGACAGCGGCATGGCGTTGCTGTACATCGACCTGGACCGTTTCAAGCATGTCAACGACAGTCTGGGGCATCCCGCCGGGGATCGTCTGCTGAAAGAGCTGTCCCGCAGGTTGCTGGCTGCCCTGCGTGATGATGACGTTGTCTGCCGACTGGGTGGCGACGAGTTTGCCGTTATCTTGCACGATATCCATCACGAAGAGGATGTGGTGCCGGTGGTCAACAAGCTGCTGCGTACCATAGAACAGCCGGTGGTACTGGAGGAGGGTGAGCTGTTCATCAGCGCCAGCATCGGAGTGTCGCTCTATCCCAAGGATGGCGAGGACGCCAAAACTCTTGAGAAACATGCCGACATGGCCCTGTATCACGCCAAGGATGAGGGCAAGAATACCTTCCGTTTCTTCCGCGAAGAGCTGAACAGTGGCGTGCAGGAGCGGATCGCCTTTGATCAGGGGTTGCGACACGCCTTGGCGCGGCAGGAACTACGGCTCCACTACCAGCCGAAGCTTTCATTGGCTACAGGTCGGGTTGTAGGGGTTGAGGCGCTGTTGCGCTGGGAGAGCAAGGAGTTCGGGCTGGTTTCTCCGCTGAGCTTCATTCCGCTGGCAGAAGAGAACCGCTTGATTGTGCCGATCGGTGATTGGGTGCTGCGCACCGCTTGTCAGCAGCAGGTGGCTTGGTGCCAGCAGGGGTTTGATCTGAACGTGGCCGTCAACCTCTCGGCAGTGCAGTTCAAGTCGCCGGACCTGATCGATCGGGTAGCTGCTGTGATGGCCGAGACCGGCATCAGGCCAGATCAGCTTGAACTGGAACTTACCGAGAGCGCCCTGGTTGAAGAGCCGGATAAGGTGGTGCGGGTGTTGAAACGCTTGCGGGGTTTGGGTTGCGGGATTTCGATCGACGACTTCGGCACCGGCTACTCCTCGCTCAGTTACCTCAAGGCGTTCCCGGTTTCCGTATTAAAGATAGACCGTTCCTTTGTGCAGGATCTGACCGACGATAGCGGCGATCGGGCCATCGCCCAATCGGTGGTCAATATGGCCGACAACCTCGGTATGCAGACCGTGGCCGAAGGTGTTGAAACCCCTGAGCAGCAGGAGATTTTGATGCAGATCGGCTGCACCTTTGTGCAGGGGTTCATGTACGCCAGGGCGGTGCCTGCGGAGCAACTGCTTGATATTATTGCCACTATCGAAGCGTCAACATCCTGTATGGTGGAGAGTCACTGAAGTTGATAATCCGACAGCCGGACAAACCGGAATCCCTGTTTTTTGAGCAACGGTACGGCAGCCATGATTCCGGCACCTGTCCCGGCCTCGGGGTGGTTTATGTGGGCGATGATGATATCGCCCGGCCGTGAGGCAAGCAGGGCTGCCTTGACCTTGCCGGCTGGCAGGGTTGCTCCGGCATCCCCCAACACCGAGTAGCCGACCACCTCATGGCCTAGCTGCTGTGCAACCTGCACAGCATATTCATCGTAGAAGGCGGTGCCTGAACGGTAGTAACGGGGGCGTCTGCCACTGATCACCTCCACCTTGTCGGCATTCAGCTCAATCTCCTCAACCAGTTCCTTCATATCCTTGGTGCCGGCTATCCCATAGGCCGAACGTCCGTTGACCGAGGCCGGCTTGTGCCACATGCCGTGGTTGGCGATCTCGAAGAGCGGGTTGGCGGCCAGTTGCTTGAACAGCTCCGGGTTGGCATCAATCCAGCGGGCGTTGATGAACAGAGTGGCTGGAATCTGTTCACGGGTCAGAAAGTCAAGCAGCTGGCGATCAACTCCCTTTCCCCTGGGAGAGCCGCAGGCGTCCAGGGTGAGGGCCAGCACCTTTTCATCCGTTGCCAGCCGTGTTCGTACACCGGGTACGTTTTCTCCCCATTGCTGGGGCGTCTTGCCGTTGAACTCCATGCTGATACGGGCTGTCAGAGAGGTAATATCCTCGTTCGGCGCGGCGGTGAGCATGGTGGTGACGATCAACAGCAGCATGACGGCAAACAGGGCGACCTTGGTCATGGATGTTCCTAAGGGATGCGGTAGAGAGACTTGTAGATGGTAATGTGGGCGACGATCTTTTTCACATAGTCACGGGTTTCCTGATAAGGGATATTCTCGATAAACTCGTCCCGTTCCAGGTTGCCGAAGGCCTTGCGCCAGCGGTTGACCGCCCCGGCCCCGGCGTTGTAGGCTGCCAGGGTGTAGACCGGATCCTGATGATACTGGTCCAGCAGATCCCGCAGGTGCTTGGTGCCCAGCCGGATGTTATACTCGGGGTCAACCAGCCAGAGCGGGTTGTACGGTTTTTTACCATTATATCCGGCGGTCATCCGGGCAGTGGCCGGCATTAACTGCATCAGGCCGATGGCCCCGACCGGTGATTTTACCTCCGGTCTGAAGCTGCTCTCGGCCTTGGCCAGCGCAAGCACCAGGCCCTCGGACAGCCGGTTGGCGGCAGCATGTTTTGAAAACTGTTCGGCATAGGGGCGAGGATAGCCCAGCGCCCAGAAGGGCAATGACTGGCGCTCCCAACGCTCGGGGCGATTTTGGTGGAAGGTCACGATAGCGCCGTGAGGGTCGCCGGCCAGCTGTTGCAGCCGTGCCAGCCCGGGAGCCAGGGCCTTGTTGCTTCCGTTACCTTTCAGGATGGATAATTCAGCCCTGGCATCTTCCAGCAGTCCGCAGGAGACCAGTGCCAGGATTCGTTCGCTGCCAGCAGGCAGAGGCGGCTCAGGCAGTTGGGCTGGCAACGGCTCCCAACCGGTGGCAAGCTGCTGGTGGTTGCGATGCCAGGCTGTATAAAAACCGAATGGGTACTCATTCAGTAATGCCTTGAGCGAGGCCTCGGCTTCATGTGACTTATCTTGTCGTTTTAGTGTGCGAGCATACCAGTACAGCGAACGCTCACGGTAGGCCATGTCAGGGTGCAGACGTCGGAAGGCTTCGGCCGCTGTAGCCAGGTCACCTGCCAGATAGTGGCTCCAGGCCGCCTCCCAGGTTGCTCTGCTTGCCAGGTCTGATCGGGGAAAATCCCGCGGCAGCCGTTCAAAGAGCAGGGTGGCTTCGCTGAAGCGGCCGGCATGCTTCTGGACAAAACCTGCCTCCAGCAGGGCATCATCCGCCAGTGGTCCTCTTTCAGAGGCCAGGCTCAACAGGCGTGCCAGTGCGCGCTCATTCTGGCCGTTACGTTCTTCAGTCCTGGCCAGCGCCAGCCGGCCTTCGTCCCGGATGGATGTGTTTCGTGCCGCCGCCGCTCTGGTCAGAAATTTTTCCGCCAGGGTGAACTTGCGTTGTTTGATGGCCGCCTGCCCGGATTTCAGCTCGATGCGGGCCAACAGGTCATCCGGCAGGTTGCTGCGGGGGATGGCAGCCAGGGCCCAGGCGGCATCGTTGGCCCGGCCGGCAGCCAGCAGCAGGGTTGCCCGTTGATACAACTCTTCGGGGGAAAAAGCCGTGCCGCCTGACGACTCCTGTTGTTTCATAGCCTGAAAGGCCTTGTCGGCTTGAGGTGAGGCCGGGTGCAGCAACCAGATGCTGCGGTATTCAGTCAGCGCAGCAGGCAGGTCACCCAGGCGTTCACGGCAAAGGGCGGCTTGATAGCGGGCATCCACGCTGTCACTGCCCAGTGTGTGGCGTATGCTGAACTGCTGGTAGGCCAGCAGGGCCGCCTTCAGGTCACCGCTCTCAAACAGAGCGTCGGCCGTCAGTTTTTCCATTTGGCGTGCCAGACTGGCAACCCGGCTTAGCTTGGCAGCCTTGGTGGCTGCATCGGCTGCTTCACGGTACTGTTTCAGCTGGAACAGGGTCTTAGCCCGCAGGCTGGCTGCATGGTCGGCCAACAGGGGATAGCCCCGTTCTGCATCGGCCAGATGGGGCAGGGCTTCTTCCGGTTTGTTGAGCCGGAGATAAGCAACCCCGGCCATCAGGGAGCGGCGTCCCGAAGCGGGCGCTTTCTGAATGCTCTGGAGGGCCTGCTGATACTGGCGGCTGCGTAGCTGCTGGGAGGCCTGCTGCAACTGCTGGTCATTGGAGGCGGTGGCGCCGCCGCACAAAAGCAGTAAAAAGGAGGCAAGGATCAGGGGCAGGGCCGGACGCAGGCGGCCGCGAAGAGGCTTGGAGACGTTCATGCAGCCATTCCTACCACTTCACGGCGGTCAGGTCAACGCTGTCGGGTATTTTAGATTTCGTCGTCAGCAGCTATTCGTTATACTCCTGTAGCAGTGAAAGGAGCAGGTACAGACCATGAAGCAGCTTGATCGGCAATTTGGCGCGGTTAAGGCCCGCCTGAATGCAGCCCAGCGCAAGGCGGTAGAAACCATTGAGGGGCCGGTGTTGGTGATCGCTGGTCCCGGTACCGGCAAGACCGAGATTCTGGCGGCCCGGATTGCCACCATTTTACAGCAGGCAGATGTGACGCCCGAAAGTATCCTCTGTCTGACCTATACCGAAGCCGGCACCGTGGCCATGCGCTCGCGGTTGCTGGAGTTTATCGGCCCCGATGCCTACCGGGTGGATATCTTCACCTTCCACGCCTTCTGCAATCTGGTGATTCAGGAAAATGCAGATCAGTTTGGCTTCCGCTCCCTGTCGCCGGTTTCGGAGCTGGAGCAGTTCCAGCTGGTGCGTGAAATTATCGACGCCTTTTCCCAGGATAACCCCCTGACCCGTTCCACTGGCGATATTCACTTTGAGGCGGACCGGCTGCTGGCCCTGTACGAGATTATGAAGAAGGAGGACTGGTCGGCCGATTTTCTGGTGCAGCAGGCCGATCACTATGCCGCACGCCTGGCAGAGGATCCGGATTATCGCTACAAGCGGGCCACCAAGGACCGTGACGGCACCCTTCACCAGAAGGGTGAGTTGAATCAGAAAAAATTGCGTGACACCCTGCGGCGGTTGGCCCAGCTCAAGGCGGCTGCCTGCAGCTTCCCCGACTACCAGCAGCTGCTGCTGGAGAGGGGGCGCTACGACTTCAGCGACATGATCCTCTGGTGTATCAAGGCCTTTGAACAGTCACCGGATCTGCTGTCACGCTATCAGGAACGCTATCTGTACCTGCTGGTGGACGAGTTTCAGGATACCAGCGGTTCACAGTATGAGTTGCTGATGCAGCTGGCCGATTATTGGGACGCCCCCAACCTGTTTGCGGTGGGGGACGATGACCAGTCGATCTACCGCTTCCAGGGTGCAAGTATTGAAAATATCCGCCGTTTCCAGGAGCGCTACTGCAACGACCTGACCGTGGTGACCCTGACCGACAACCACCGTTCATCGCAACAGATCCTGGATGCCGCTGCCGGACTGATCGGCCGCAATAGTGAGCGCCTGACCGATGACAAGCAGCTGAAGGCCATGAACCCGGACGTGGCTGCCCTGCCAGAGCGGCCGGAACTGCGGCGTTACATCACCCAGGCCCACGAGACCGTCGGGCTTGCCCAAGAGATTGAGCAACTGCGGGACAAGGGCGTGCCCCTCGACCGGATCGCGGTGATCTACCGCAATCACTCCCAGTCGGACGAGATCATCCGCTACCTGACCAGCCGGGGCATACCGGTGGCCACCCGCCGCCGGGCTGATCTGTTGCGGGAGCCGTTGATCGAGAAGCTGTTGCTGGTGCTGCGCTATCTGGCCGCTGAACTGAACCGTCCCCACTCCGGTGAGCGGCTGCTGTTTGAACTGCTGCATGAACCATGGTTCGGCATCGCGCCCCTGTCCCTGGCACAGCTCTCGCTGGAGATTGGCCGGTGTAACAGCGAACGTCGGGTCACCTCCTGGCGGGCCGAGCTGGCTGCCAGCGGCCGGGCTGTTGTGCAGGGGGAACTGTTTCGCGATCCGGCGCTTGATGCCCTGCATCAGGCTGGCGAGATCATCGAGGAGCTGGTGCGCAACACCGCCACCATGACCCTGCAGGAACTACTGCATCAGGTGATTACGAAACTTGGTCTGCTGGCTACCGCTCTTTCATCTGTCGAGCGGGTCTGGCACCTGCAGCTCTTGAACACGTTGTTCGACTTTGTGCGGGATGAATGTGCCAAGCGCAGCATGGGGCTGTCCGACCTGCTGGCAATGTTGCAGGACATGCAGCAACAGGGGATCAGTCTGCCGGTGGAAAAGCTGAGTTACGCCGGCGAGGGGGTCAATTTCCTGACCGCCCACGCGTCAAAGGGACTGCAGTTTGATCATGTCTTCATGCTCGGCTGTACCAGCGGCGCCTGGGATGGTGCCGGACGCAGCCGTACCTACAGTTTGCCGCCTGCCATCTGGACCCGTTGTAGCGGCAGCGAAGAAGAGGAATCGCGCCGTCTGTTTTATGTAGCCATGACCAGGGCCCGCAAGCAGCTGGTAATCTCCTGGCCCCAGCGGGATAACCATGACAAGGAACTGGAACAGAGCCGTTTTGTGGCCGAACTGACGCAATGTGTTGATCTGCAGCCCGAGACCATTGTTCTGCCGGACGAGGCGCTTCTGGCTTTTGGCGCCGTAACCCTGCAGGTTCAACAACGCAGCTTGCCTCAAGGGTTGATCGACACCGGCTTTGTGGATACCCTGCTACAGAAATATTCGCTGAGTGTTACCCACTTAAACACCTATCTGCGCTGCCCCCTGTCGTTCTACTTCAACACCCTGTTGCGGGTGCCGGCCCCGATGAATGCAGCCATGACCTTCGGTTCGGCCGTGCATTACGCCCTGGAACAACTGTTTCGCAAGATGCTGGCCGAGCCTTCTCGCCAATTCCCGTCAGCTGATCTGTTTCTGGATGATTTCCGTTGGTTCATGCGGCGGCATGAGGACGGCTTCACCCCCTCGGAATACAAGCGGCGGCTTTCTTACGGCGAGACGATCCTGCCGGCCTTTCATGCCCGTTATCAGGCCAACTGGCATCGGGACGTGCTGGTGGAACATCCCTATCGCTCGATTGTATTGGATGAGGTGCCGCTGAACGGCAAGCTGGACAAGCTGGAGCTGGATGGCAGCCGTGCGCGGGTGGTGGACTACAAAACCGGTAACCATAAAAATGCCTTGAAAAAATTGAGAGCACCCGATCCCGACAAGGTGGCCAAGGCCCGTGCCGAAGGGAAACAGCCTTCGTCCGAGGATTTGCTGGGAGGCGACTATTGGCGACAGGCGGTCTTCTACCGGATTTTGCTGGAACACGACCCCCGTCGCAGGCTGACCATGACAGCTGCGGAATTTGATTTCATCGAGCCGGACAAGGAAACCGGTGAGTTTCATACCGCCGTAGTGGAAGTGTCTGAGGAGGATGTCGCTATCGTAAAGGACCAGATCAGAGAGGTCTACGCCAGGATTCGCAACAAGGAGTTCACCCAGGGCTGTGGTGAGGCTGACTGTGAGTGGTGCAACTTCGTACGGCGTTTTGAGGGGCGTTAAAAAACAAACGGCCGGAAAACCTGTAGGCTCTCCGGCCGCTGTTGTAATAACGCGGTGAATCCGCTCATTTCACGTTGGGATACTGATACTGCGGTTGCTTTTCCGCAGCCAAGCTTTCCTTCGCCTTGTCCTGTGCGCTCATATCTTCATTGACCTTCTGCAAAGCCTGCTGCGAGATGGTCACTGTGTCGGTCTTGGCCACCTGCGGTGCTTTTTGGGCGTCCTGGTTGACCTGCGGCACAGAGGTCTGTTGCTCCGTCTTGGCGTAGGGGTTGGTATAAGCCGGATTTGTGGTGACACTGTTCAGTGATACCTGACTGATTGCCATTTGAACCACCTCCCGTCGGTTGATTGTGCTCGATGTAACCAAAGCTCTGTTACGACGCACGTGAAACGGTTGTCGGACGTTTCAGATACTGCATGTCCGAATATGAAATGTTGACCGGCGGCGGCACGATCATGCTCAGCACCTGCCGGTACAGTGCCGGAGAAATCTGTTTGAGTTGTTTCAATTCATCGGCGTTGCCCATGAAGGGCGGAAAATTTTTGGTTATTGAAAGATCAGGTTTATCAGGGGGCTTTTGAATAACCGGCTCGGCGATCTTACGTTGCAGGGCAGCGTCCTCGAGGGCCGGTTTTTTATCCTGCTCCTCTTGGCGGTCTTGCGTGCTGGCCAGCTCTTTACTCAAGTTTAAGGCCTGGGATGAAAGATCAACCGTATCTTTTTGCGGGGAGATAGCCGGGCTGCCATTTTCCTGGCGTGCCGGTGGAATGGCAGTCTGGACAGTCGTCACCTCTACACGCACTGAGGGTGAGGTCACACTCGTACCCATTGCAGGGGAATTGATTGTCGTCACAGAAGCATCCATGACCCGCTCCAGGCAGCACCTATTCTATCTGCTTAATATCCTAGGCCTTTGGTCATAGGAAAGCAACCGATAAATAGCGGCCAGATGTAGTCATCTGCCGTCTCAGGGAACAGGGAGGCTTATGATACAACGCTTACGGTTCTCAATCGCTGGTTCTGGTGTCGCTTTTTATAAATATCAACTCGGCCGTCCGCGGGCGATACAGCAAACAAGAACACCAATCTGAGCATTTAATATATGGCGTTATGTCGTTGCCAATTGCTTTCCCAGCCGGTTCACCGTATCATACACGCTTCATTATCGTCAGCTGTAAAGGGGTTTTCCGTACCTATGGGTGTCTATTCAAATACCGTCAGTTTTGCCCAGTACCGTGTCAGTGGGGATGTTCCGCAGCAGGAACGTTTTGCATGGCTGTCAGCCGCACTGCAGGGTCGGATCTTCAAATCCATCGAACAGTCGGCCGAAGAGCAGGCCGAGGGGTGGACCTGTACCGATGCGCCGGATGATCCGGCCTTTGAGTCACCGGCCGACTGCTGGCGTGACCGCTATCTGTTTTTCACCTATCGTCGCGACCAGCGCCGGATCCCGGCAGCCCTGCTCAAGTCCCATATCGGCAGAGCCGAAGGCGATTATCTGGCCAAGCGCCCCGAGCTGAAGCGCCCGCCCAAGCGGGAGCGGGAGGAGATCAAGGAGCGGGCGCGCCTGGGACTGCTGGCCCGCAGCCTGCCGAGTCCTTCCACCATGGATGTTTCCTGGCAGATCGACAATGGCCTGTTGACCCTGTTCAGTGCCTCGTCAAAAGCCATGGAACGTTTTGAAGAGCTGTTCTCCAAGAGTTTTGAGAATCTGCGCCCACAGTTGATCTATCCCTATGCCCGAGCCAAGGCGCTTTTGGACGAGGCCGGCCAGCAGCAGTTGGCCGTCGCCAATCAGGCCGGTTCCGATGCGGTTCTGGACGAGATCCAGAGCAATCGCTGGCTGGGGGAGGAGTTCCTGCTCTGGCTGCTGCAGCGAGGTCTGGACGGTGACGGCAACTTTGCCGTGTCGGTACCTGGCAACTACAAGCAGAAGGAACCCTTCTCCGCCTGGATTGACGACCGGATCCAGTTGCAGGGCGGTGGCGAGGGTGGCCCGCAGAAGGTGGCGGTGACCGGTTCCCAGGATCGTTATCTGGAGGCCCGTTCGGCGCTTCTAAGCGGCAAGGCGATCAGCAGCGCTGCCATCTACCTGGAAAAGAATGAGTTGCAGTGGCGTTTTGTGCTGAATGCCGAGCTGTTTACCTTCGGTTCCTTCCGCTGTCCGCCGGTCAAGGTGGAGCGGGAGGGGGTGGAAGATCTGTCGGAGCGGGAATCGGCCTTCTATGAGCGGATGTATCTGCTGGAGGCCGGCCTGCAACTGTTTGATTCGCTGTTGGTGACCTTTCTGCAAGAACGGCTGGGAGCGGGTTGGCAGGAGCGTCAAGCTGCAATTACCGCCTGGCTGGCAGAGGATACGGCATGAAATTTATCGATGAAGTAACCCTGCTCTGTGCCTCCGGCCACGGTGGCGCAGGCTGCGTATCGTTTCGGCGTGAGAAGTTTATCCCGTTTGGCGGTCCCAACGGTGGCGATGGCGGCCGTGGCGGCGACCTGATCTTTGAGGCCACCAGGTCGCTCTCTACCCTGTTGGAGCTGCGCCACAAACAGCACCAGTATGCGGAGCGGGGCAGGCACGGTATGGGCAAGGATCGTCACGGCGCAGCCGGGGATGATCTGATCATCAAGGTGCCGGTGGGAACCCTGATCAAGGATGCCGAGACCGGTGAGGAGTTGGCTGACCTGACAGAGGACGGCCAGCGGATTGTGTTGTTGAAGGGCGGCCGCGGCGGGCAGGGTAATGCCCGCTTTGCCACCGCCACCAACAAGGCCCCCAAGTTCGCCCAGCCTGGCGAGGAGGGGCAAGAGCGTAAGTTGCGTCTTGAGCTGAAGCTGATGGCCGATGTGGGGCTGCTGGGGCTGCCCAACGCCGGTAAGTCATCGCTGATCACCAAGGTCTCGGCGGCCCGTCCCAAGATTGCCGATTACCCCTTTACCACGCTGGCCCCTTCGTTGGGGGTGGTGGGCTACAAAAACTATCGTTCCTTTGTGATGGCTGATATCCCCGGTATTATTGAGGGTGCCCATGAAGGGGCCGGCCTGGGGCACCGTTTTTTGAAACACCTGGAGCGCTCCGGTATTCTGGTGCATCTGGTGGATATTTCCGGCCTGCCGGATAGTGATCCCTATGCCGCCTTTGAGGCGATTAACCGGGAACTGGCCTTGTTCAGCGAAGAGCTGGGGCTGAAGGCCCAGATTGTGGCCTTGACCAAGATGGATCTGCCTGCGGCGCAGCAACATCTGGCCGTGGCGCAGGCCTGGTTCCAGGAACGCAATATCCCGGTCTATCCAATATCATCCATTACCGGTGAAGGCGTGGAGGAGCTGTTGGATGCCATTGCTGAACGTCTCTGGTCTGCTCCCAAGGAGGAGTGGTGATGCGTAGGGAGTTGTTGCAGCAGGTCCGCAGGGTGGTGATCAAGGTGGGCAGCAGGGTGCTGACCGTTGATGGCGGCGGACTGGATTACGCGGTCATCAACCGGCTCTGTGCCGAGATCGCTGCTCTGCATGCACGAGGCCTGGAGGTGATTCTGGTTTCTTCAGGGGCCGTGGCTGCCGGGCGGGACACCTTGCGGAGCGGGGACCAGGTCCTGACCATACCCCAAAAGCAGGCTGCAGCTGCAGTGGGACAACCGCTGCTGATGCAGGCCTACCAACAGGCCTGCACGGCTCACCGTCTGGTCACGGCCCAGATCCTGCTGACTGCCGATGATCTTGCCAACCGCAGCCGTTTTCTGAATGCCCGGACCACCCTTGAAGCGTTGCTGAGCGCCGGGGCCCTGCCGGTGATTAACGAAAATGATTCCGTGGCGGTTGCCGAGATCAAGTTTGGCGACAATGACAATCTGTCAGCCCTGGTAACCAGCCTGGCAGAGGCTGATCTGCTGCTGATTCTGACAGACATCGCGGGGCTCTATAACGCCAACCCGCAGAGCGACCCAGCGGCCCAATTGATTCCGCTGGTACGCAGTATTACCCGCGAGGTGGAGCGGATGGCCGGCGGCAGCAGTTCAACGGTCGGCACCGGCGGTATGGCCACCAAGGTCAGCGCTGCCAAAAAAGCGGCCCGTTTTGGTGTGCCGACCATCCTTGCAGCGGGCAAACAGCCGGGTATCATTGCAGCGGCAGTGGCCGGTGATGAGGTCGGCACCTTGTTCCTGCCGGCCAGGGATGGTTTGAACCGCCGCAAACACTGGATTGCCTATACCTTGCGTCCCACCGGCAAGCTGTTGGTGGATGAGGGCGCTTGTCGGGCGCTCACGGGAAAAGGCACCAGTCTGCTGCCATCGGGTATTCTCGCCGTGGAAGGACGTTTTGAGCGGGGATGCTGTGTGCGGATTTGTGGTCCCGATGGCCGTGAGATCGCCCGGGGTCTGGCTGACTACGGCAGTGCGGAGATCGCGGTCCTGGCTGGTCATAAGAGCGCTCAGATTGAAGAACTGCTGGGCTATCGCTATGGCGATGAGGTGATCCATCGCGATAATCTGGTGCTGCTGTAACCCTTTGCCTGATCTGCATAGACAAAGCCCCTGACCGGTTATCGGGCAGGGGCTTTGTGCGTCTCAAGCGGTTGTTGGAGGCGGATTATTTGATGCTGAAACCGGCCCCGTTAAAACTCTCTTTGGTCTGTAGCACGGTCTGCAGCACCTCGACCGTTCCACGCAGATTCTGTCCGCTTGCTTTGTCACGGACAATGACTGCCAGGGATCGTTCATTGAGTTGACCGTTTTCGATGCTGCTGATGCGGCAGGCCGCCAGTTGCTCGTTTTCAACCCAGCAGCCGTCGCCGGCTTCGATCAGTTTGAGCTGATTCGGCAGGGTGATCCGCAGATCAACCTCCTTGGCCGGTTTGGAACCGACATTCAGGATGGTTACCCGGTAACTCAGCTTGTCTCCAACCGCTGCGGCCGGACGCTGGAGTTTGGCCACGGCCCGTAGCAGCGGCGCCTGGGTTAGTATCTGCAACTCTTTGGTCTGCGCCAGGTCGTTGAACTTCACCGAAGCCGCCTTGATGGACAACCCCAGGCGGGAACCGTCAACCCGGTTCCCCGGCATGGTGAAGGTCAGCAGTCCTTTAAAGCTCTGCTTGGGCTGGAGGGTAATCCTGGTTTGGGCTTTGGTGCTCTCGTCAGCAGGGGCAAGGTTTCCTTGCAGTCCTGCGGGGAAGATCCCTTCCAGCGTAAATTCCTCACTGCCGATACCGTGATTGACCAGGTTGAAAGGGATTCTGGTAACCGTACCGCTTTCGGCCAGCAGTTCCCCATCGGCAATCTCAATAGTGAAGCGGATCGCGTCCCGGGCGGCCTTGATGGCAGCCAGCCGTTCCTGCTCGCGCCGTTCGGCTTCCGCCTTTTCACGGGCTATCCGCTCACGCTCGGCCCGTTCCTGTGCCAGGCGCTCATGTTCGGCCCGTTCGGCCGCGGCTCGCTGGATGGCCAGCTGGTCGTTGCGTACCTTGTGGGCAGCGATCTGCAGGTGCCGGTTGGGGAGCAGCTTTTCCCCGGCTTTTTGACGCTTGCCCAGTGTCAGCAGGCTTTCATCCACCGAACCGGCCAGGGTGCTGGTGCCAAACTCGGCACTGAACTGGTTGATGCTGCGGGCTGCTGCCTCGTTTTCACCGGCCCGTTGCTGGGAGCGGGCCAGCATCAGCAGCGAGACATCCCGCAGGGGGGAATCGGGGAAGTGCTGGTTGAGCTGGTTCAGTTTCTCGGTGCTGAGCAGGTAATCTTTGCGTTGAAAGGCGTTGAACGCCTCCATGAACAGGGAGGAATCATCCACCTCAGCCTGGACAGGAACGGTCAGCGAGAGGCCCAACAGCATGGCACACAACAGCAGCGATAGAACACGATGCATGCTTACTCCACAAAACTCTTCAGTTTTTTGCTGCGGCTGGGATGCCGCAGTTTACGCAGTGCCTTGGCCTCGATCTGACGAATCCGTTCCCGGGTGACCTCAAAGTCCTGCCCGACCTCTTCCAGGGTATGGTCGCTCTTTTCGCCGATACCGAAACGCATCCGCAGCACCTTCTCTTCGCGGGGGGTCAGGGTGGACAGCACGCGGGAGGTCTGCTCCGTCAGGTTGGCCTTGATAACCGCTTCCAGCGGTGAAACCACCCCTTTGTCCTCGATGAAGTCTCCCAGGTGTGAATCCTCTTCCTCACCGATGGGGGTCTCCAGGGAGATCGGTTCTTTGGCGATCTTAAGCACCTTGCGGACCTTGTCCAGCGGGAGCTGCATCCGCTCGGCGATCTCTTCCGGCGAGGGCTCACGGCCGTTTTCCTGAACCAGCTGGCGGCTGGTACGGATCAGCTTGTTGATGGTTTCAATCATATGCACCGGGATCCGGATGGTGCGGGCCTGATCCGCAATGGCGCGGGTAATGGCCTGCCGGATCCACCAGGTGGCGTAGGTTGAGAACTTGTAGCCCCGCTGGTATTCGAACTTGTCCACCGCCTTCATCAGGCCGATGTTGCCTTCCTGGATCAGGTCCAGAAACTGCAGGCCCCGGTTGGTGTATTTTTTGGCAATCGACACCACCAGGCGCAGGTTGGCCTCAATCAGCTCCGATTTGGCTATGCGGGCCTTATGCTCACCCTCGCGGATGGCCCGGATCGCCTTGGACAGCTCACTGGATTTGAAGCCTGATTCCTGCTCCACCTTGATCAGTTTGCGGGCTCCGTTGCGCAACCGTTTTTCAACCTTCTGGAAGTCTTCCTCGTTCAGTTTGAGCGGCTTCAGCGCAGCCAGCCCTTTGGCTTCGTCCAACCTGAACTTTTCCAGAATCTCGGTCAGTTTGTCGGCAGACACCAGGTTTTGAACCTCGGCCAACTCGTGCTTGACACGGGTAACCTTGCTGGAAAGCTCTTTCAGGCGGTCGGCCACCCTGGTGATGTGGCGGTCTTTCATCCGCAGGGATCTCAGCAGTTCGGCCTGGCGTTCCTTGGCTTCCTTGTACTGCTTCTCCAGCTCTTTTTTCTTGGTGGCGCCCTTGGCACTCTCCAGGCCGACAGCCAGTTCGTTCACCTGCAGGTCGCTGGCTGCTATGGCGTCGATGGTCTCCAGCAGGCGGGCCTTATGGACATCCTCCTCACCCTCCTCAACGTCGACTTCGGGGTCTTCTTCAATATCCTTGCTGATCTCGGAGGGCGTGATCTGGAATTTGCGCAGTTTTTCGCCCAGCGCCATCACTTCCTTGATCGTGATCGGTGTGTTAAGGATAATGCCGGCCACCTCGCGGTCACCGTCCTCGATCCGTTTGGCGATCTCCACCTCGCCCTCGCGGGTCAGCAACGATACCGAACCCATTTCGCGCAGGTACATCCTGACCGGATCACTGGTGCGGCCGATGGAGCCTGGCTCAAACTCGACCTCTTCGGCCTCGCCTTCCGGCTCTTCCTCACCCTCTTCCAGGTCGATCTTGATCTTGGGAATCTTGACCTTTTGTGCCGTTTCGACGATCTCGATATCCATTTCGCCGAACATTCCCATCACATCGTCAATCTGTTCAGTGGCGATATCGGGTGGCAGTATGTCGTTTACCTCGTCAAAGGTCAGGAACCCCTTTTCCTTGCCGAGATCGATCAGCTGTTTGACTTCGTCCATATTCTTTTTTGCCATAGGTACCAACCTTTGCAGGATATGTTTGAGACCTTCGCTGCCTTGTTACTGTAGCCCTGATTTTTGATTTCGCAACTCATTGGCCCGCTCCAGCAGCTGCTGATAGCCGGGATCGTCGCTGGACATACTGGCAAGCCGCCCGGCCAGTTTTTTCAAATCTTTGATGCCGGCCTGCTCCAGGCGTTGCCGGCAGTCCGTAAAAGCGGTCCGCCACTCTTCCATGCCGACCAGATGCTGGTCAGACATCAGCAGCCGCGCCGCCAGCTCCTGGTGAGCCGGTTCTTCAAGCCGGGCAAAGATCCTGGGCCAGAGCGGCGATTCGTCGGTGCTGGTGTCAGCCTCCTGGAGCAGAGCCTCGGCCAGTGGGCGGTGCTGTGCGTCCAGCAGTTCCGTCAGGCCGGTTTTGCGGGCCTCTTGCCGTGCGCCGGGATAATGGCTCAACAGCAGCAGCAGGGTTTCCTGTGTCCGGTCCCGCGGTCTGGCCGGGGGTGGAGGTGCCGTCATCGTCGGTGCGACAGGCTGCGTCATGGGCCGGGGCTGGCCGCGTTCACCGGCCAGACGCTTGCGAAAGGCTGAAAGCTCAACCCCCAAAAGCCGGCAGACCTCTTTTTCATACAGGTCGCGTTCCACCGGGTCGGCAATCCGTTTGAAACGGGGGGCGATTTCGTCCATCAGCCGCACCTTGCGGTCGACACTGTCCGGCGGCGTTTTTGCCAATAGCCAGCACAGATATTGCTCAAAGGCCGGCTTGGCCGTTTCGATCCGTTGCTGGAAAGCTTCAGCGCCATGCTGTTGCAGAAAGCTGTCCGGGTCTTCGCCCTGGGGCAGGGTGATCACGTAGGTCGGCAACTTCTGTTCGAGACAGAGCTCCATGGCCCGCACCGTGGCCTTGCGGCCGGCGTTGTCGCCGTCAAACAGCAGGTAGACCCGGTCACCATGCTTCTTCAGCAGGTTGATATGGCCATCGGTCATGGCGGTGCCGCAGGTGGCTACCACATTGCGCACCCCGGCACGGTACAGGGCCAGGTGATCGAAGTAGCCTTCCACCACAATTGCCGAAGAGGCCAGTCGAATCTCCCGCAGGGCCAGATCAAGGCCGAATAGCACGCTGCTCTTGCGATAGAGTGGCGATTCCGGCGAATTAATATACTTGGGCAGCGAACTGTCCAGTACCCGGCCGGCAAAGGCGATCGGTTGCCCCTGGCTGTCCCGGATCGGGAAGATCAGGCGGTTGTGCAGCAGGTCATACCAGTTGCCACGTTCGCCATTGCGTATCAGTCCGAGTGCGGCTGCCGTTTCCAGGGAGTGACCGGCCCCCTTGAGAGCCTGTACCAGCGTGTCCCGCCGTTCGGGGGCATAGCCCATGCCGTAGGCGGCCGCCGTCTCAGGATCAACCTCACGTTGTTGCAGGTAGCTGCGGCCAGCAGCCCCTTCCGGCCGTCGGGTCAGCATTTCCCGGTAATGGCGGGCTGCCAGGTCCAGAATGGTCCGCTGTTCTTCCCGCTCGCCCTTGGCCCGCAGTTCAGCAGGGGTCAGCGAACGCTCCTCAATGACTACCCCTGCCCGTTGAGCCAGTTTGCGTACCGCCTCGGGAAAGCTGATCCCCTCCAGTCGCATCACAAAGGCAAAGACATCGCCCCCTGCCCCGCAACCGAAGCAGTGAAAGATCTCCCGCGCCGGATTGACGTTAAAGGAGGGGGTCTTCTCCCCGTGAAACGGACAGAGTCCGGTAAAATTTGTGCCGCTACGTTTCAGGGTTACGTATTCACCGATCACGTCAACGATCGAGAGGCGCTCGGCTACCTCGCGAACCTTGTCAGCGCCGATCATGGGTTTGTCGGACGCAGTGCCTTGGCCCGGTCCAGCATGGTGCCGCCAAAGGTTGCCAGTGGGGCGGCAACGGAGTGCTTTTTGATGGTTTCCTTGAGCTGCAGCGGGAAGGGGATAGCCACAATGGCGTAGAAGATCATCCCCAGAATCAGGCTCCCCTCAAGCAGCCCCACCACCACGCCACCCAGACGGTTGACCCAGCCCAGCAGGGCCAGTTTGATCAGACCGGTCAGCAGGTTGCCCAGGAGATGGGCGCAGAGTCCCACCAGGATCAATAACAGCACAAAGGCCACCACCTCGGCAGCCGCAGCAGGTAGCAGTGTTTTTAACGGCCCGGCGGCGACACTGTGGTAACGATAAGCCAGCCAGCCTCCCAGGATCAACGCGGTAAGTGCCGCCACCTCTTTGATCAGGCCGCGCAGGAGGCCGCGCAGGCCCATCAGGGCCAGAACAATCATGATCGAGATGTCGAGCAGATTCATCAGAAAGTCCAAGGGTGGAGTGAAAGACGCCAACGGGGCTTTCTTGCGAAAGCCCCGTCAAAACAACAATGCCAGGTCGGCAGACGGAAGTTTCGTCTGCCGACCTGGCGTTGGACAGGCTTAGTCCATCATCTTGCGCTGCTTCTTCAGGGCGCGCTTGCGTGCGGCAATCGCCTTCTTCTTGCGCTTGATACTAGGTTTCTCGTAATGCTCGCGTTTGCGAACTTCAGAGAGGATTCCAGCCTTTTCGCACTGCTTTTTGAACTTCTTCAGGGCGAGGTCAAAGGGTTCGTTTTCCCGAATCTTTACTCCCGGCATCCATAATCCCCCCCTCCATCGTAAGATACGAAACGCTGACAGCAGATGCTGCCGCGAATGCCAAGACGTTTTTTTTGCGAGTTTTGCATATTAACAGCAGTTGCCCAGATGTCAACCACTAAATGGTGGTGCCGGTCAGGCCGTTCGTGATGCCTTTTCGGCAATACCCGAGGTGCCGGAGCGGCGTGCCAGCTCTTCCCATACCGCGCTGGCGGGAATGTTACGGGCAGCCAGCAGTACCAGCAGGTGGTAACAGAGGTCGGCCGCTTCACAGGTCAACTCGGTATCGCTGCCCCCTTTGCCGGCGATCACGGTCTCGGTGGTTTCTTCGCCCAGCTTTTTGAGAATCTTGTCGATGCCCTTGGCCAGCAGTGAGGCGGTATAGGAGCTATCCGGCGAGGCTTCCTTGCGGGACAGGATCACCTGGTACAGTTCATCGAGAACATGTTGGGGGGTACTCATGGCTCAACCATTCTGACCGGGATGTCCCGGCCCTTGAGATACGCTTTTGCCTCGCTTACGGTGTGCTGGCGGAAGTGGAAGATGGAGGCGGCCAGGCAGGCCGAGGCCCCGGCTACGGCAAAACCGTCGTAGAGGTGCTCCAGGGTGCCGACCCCGCCGGAGGCGATCACCGGGATTGAGACCGCATCAACGACGGCACGGGTCAGGGCCAGGTCGTAACCGTCTTTGGTGCCGTCGCGGTCCATGCTGGTTAGCAGAATTTCACCAGCTCCGAAACCTTCCATCCGGGCGGCCCACTCTACCACGTCGATGCCGGTGGGGTTGCGGCCGCCGTGGGTGTATATCTCCCAACGCTGTTCACCAGGCACCTGCCGGGCGTCAATGGCGACTACCGTGCACTGCGAGCCAAACCGCTCAGCTGCCTCCTGGACAAATTCAGGGCGCTGCACGGCGGCGGTGTTGATCGAGACCTTGTCGGCACCGGCGTTCAGCATCCGGCGGATATCCTCCACCACCCGGATGCCGCCGCCCACGGTCAGCGGCATGAAAACCCGTTCGGCGGTGCGGCGCACCACGTCCACCATGGTTTCCCGCTGGTCGCTGGAAGCGGTGATGTCCAGAAAGGTCAGCTCATCGGCTCCCTGACAGTCGTATGCCTCGGCGATTTCCACCGGGTCGCCGGCATCGCGCAGTTCCAGGAACTGGACCCCTTTGACCACCCGGCCGCCAGTCACATCCAGGCAGGGAATAATCCGGCGGGTCAGCATGCCTGACTCCGCTTGGTCAGGGCGATCGCCTCGCTCAGATCAATGGCGCCGGTGTAGATCGCCTTGCCGGTGATGGCGCCGGTCACGCCGCTCTGTTCGATGGCCATCAGGTTTTCGATATCCTTCAGGGATGAAACGCCACCGGAGGCGATCACCGGGATTGAAATCGCTTCAGCCAGGGCTTTCGTGGCTTTGATATTGGGGCCACCCATCATGCCGTCCCGGCTGATGTCGGTGTAGATGATGGCTGATACGCCGCAGTCTTCAAATTTTCGAGCCAGATCAACGGCGGTGATGTCGGTCAGTTCAGCCCAGCCTTGCACCGCCACCATACCGTTTTTTGCATCAATCCCCACCACGATCCGGCCGGGGAATCTCCGGCAGGCCTCCACCACCAGCCCGGGGTTACGCTGGGCGGCGGTGCCGATGATTACCCGGGACAGGCCCAAAGTTAGATAGGCCTCAATGGTGGCGATGTCGCGGATACCACCCCCCAGTTGGGCCGGGATGGTAATCGCCGCGAGGATCGTCTCAATGGCGTTCTTGTTTTTGGGCTGTCCGGCAAAGGCGCCGTCCAGATCCACCAGGTGCAGCAGTTCGGCGCCGGCTTGCTGCCAGAGCCGGGCCTGCCGGGCCGGGCTGTCGGAGAAGACCGTGTCGCGGTCCATCAGCCCCTGTTCCAGTCTGACGCAGTTGCCTTCCTTCAGGTCTATGGCGGGTATAACGATCATGTCAGTCTTTCATCTCGGCAAAGTTCTTCAACATCTGCAGGCCGATGGCCTGGGATTTCTCGGGGTGGAACTGGGTGGCCACCAGGTTGTCGCGCTGGATGGCAGCGCAGAACTCCAACCCGTAACTGCTGGTGGCTGCCACCACGGATGGGTCGTCCGGTTTGACATAATAGGAGTGGACAAAATAGACATTGCTGTTGTCTGTGACCCCGGCAAACAGTGGCGAAGGTTTCTGGAAGCTGATCTGATTCCAGCCCATGTGGGGTACCGGCAGTTTCTGGCCGGCTTCAGTCATCCCTTCTGGGAAGCGGACCACCCGGCCGGGAATCACCCCTAATCCCTGGTGCAGGCCGAATTCCTCGCTCTCGCTGAACAGCAGTTGCAGACCCAGGCAGATTCCCAGAAAAGGACGGCCCTCGGCGATCACCTTGAGGATCGGCTCCACAAAGTCGCCCTGCTCCAGATTGCGGATGCAGTCACGGAACGCCCCCACGCCGGGCAGCACCACATGATCCGCCTCAAGGATGCGCTGCGGGTCACTGGTGACCAGCGCCTGGCAACCAACCCGCTCGAAGCCCTTCTGGACCGAGCGCAGATTGCCCATGCCATAATCAATAATCGCAATCATTTGATGCCGTTCTTTTTGAGATGGGGCGCGTAGCGCATGTCGGTGCCCTTGATATGCTTGATCAGCCAGTCCTGCAGGAATTCGATCACGCTCTGGGTCAGCACCGCCTCACCGTTGTTGAACTTGCCCTGCAGTGCCAGCACCTGTTCAACCAGGCGGGTGTGCTCCTGCTTGTGTACGATCTCTTCCGGGTAACCGGTGCTGCGGAAAGCCTGTTCCTCATGGCCGAAGTGTGCCCCCGTGTATTCGATCAGTCGGCCCAGGATCTGCCTGATGGCCTCCTTGGTCCGTTTTTGCTGCATGGCATCGTGCAGGTCATTGACCATGTCAAACAGTTTGCGATGCTGGCCGTCGATGCTGGCAATGCCGGTCTCGAAGCTGGCGTCCCACTCGAGGGCCTTGGCCAGCCGGAAGTGCCCCACCAGCTTGTGCAGTTGATCCACCTGTTCTTCAAGTTTGCTGATGGCGTCGGTGGTGCCCCGGGCGTTCTGTACATTCCGGTCCACCACATCGGTGATCATCTGGATGTTGTTGGTGATTTCGTGGGTCGTGGCGGTCTGTTCCTCGGCGGCGGTGGCGATCTGGCTGACCTGCATGGCCAGTTCGTTGATCTTGGTGAGAATATCTTCCAGCGCCTCGCCGGAGCGGGTGGTCTCGACGGTGCCCCGTTTGACCTGCTCGACCCCTTCACCCATGGAGCCCACTGCCGACTGGGTTTCGGTCTGGATGGTCTTGATCATGCCGCCGATCTCGCGGGTGGCCTTGGCGGTACGCTCGGCCAGGGCCCGCACCTCATCGGCGACGACTGCAAAACCGCGGCCCATCTCACCGGCCCGGGCCGCTTCGATGGCTGCGTTTAAGGCCAGCAGGTTGGTCTGGTCGGTAATGTCTTCGATGGTGCCGGCAATGGTGCCGATCTGGTCGGACCGTTGTCCCAGGCTCTCAACGGTTTGAGATGACTCACGCACCCGTTGGGCAATGTTTTCCATTACCAGGACGCTGGAGCGGACGATCTGGGCGCCATTGGTGGTTTGCTCCGTGGCGGCCTGGGCATTTTCGGCCGCATACAGACAGTTGCGGGCGATGTCGCCGGATGTGGCGGCCATCTCTTCGCTGGCGGTGGCGATGGTGCTGGCCTGGAGCGCCACATCTTCGGCGGTCGAAACCATGGCGCTGGTGGTGTTGCTCACCATGTTCACTGAGTCTCGGACCAGATCGGCCACAGAGAAGAACTGGCGCATGGCCTTGTTCATGTCGGTCATCATGGTGTTAAAAGCTGTGGATAAACGCCCGATTTCGCCAATGCCGGTCAGTGGCACCCGAACCGAGAGATCACCTTGCGCCGCTTTCTCCATGGCGTCAACGATGCCGCTGAGCGGCCTGAAGGCCTGTTGGCAGAGATACCACAGTACTGCCGTGGAACCGGCCAGTAGCACCAGACCGATCAGGACGGCGTTCAGCAGGCTGCCGGTGCGGTTCAACAGCGTCAGTACCAGTACGGCCAGCACAATGATCAGGGCGTTTCCTGAGATGATACGGGTGCTAAAGGACATGACACGTCTCCATATGCGGCTTAGAGTTGGTGAGCGGTTTAACCCGAAAGTTTGCCGAAATCAGCGACTTTGCCGAAGAGGCGGCTGATAGCGGTCAGGAGGGCCAAGCGATTGGCGCGCACCTTCTCTTCATCAGCCATGACCATTACGGCATCGAAAAATCCATCCACTGCCCATTTGATGGCAGCGATCTCGGCCAGTGCCTTGAGATAGTTCTGATCAGCAATTTCAGTCTCAGCCTTGACCTTGGCCTCCTGAAAGGCTTTGTAGAGGGTGTGCTCCGCCTCGTCCTGAAACAGGGCCGGATCGACCGGTGCATCGATACCCTCTTTGACGATGTTACAGACCCGTTTGAATGCAGCGGTCAGGGCCAGGTAATCCTCCCGTTTACGGAAGGTTGCCAAAGCCTTGACCCGTGCAGCCAGGTCGGCCAGATCGTCGAAACCGATGGCCAGTGCAGCCTCAATTACATCGGCGGGGATATCGTTGGCCAGCAGATTTGTCAGACGCCCCCGGAAGAATTCCAGGATATCGTGACGCACCTCGTCGCGGGGGCGGGTCAGCTTGGGGGCCAGCTGGCTCAGGGCGCTATCCACCAGTGTGCTGAGGGATATCCGGTAGCCCTTGTCCAGTATGATCGCAATGATGCCGATGGTGGCCCGTCGCAGCGCGTAGGGGTCGGCGCCGCCGGTGGGGATCAACCCCACGCCAAAACAGCCGCAGACGGTGTCCAGTTTATCAGCCAGTGAGACAAAGGCTCCGGCGTCCGAGGCTGGCAGTTCGCCGCCGGCCTGGGTGGGCAGATAGTGTTCGGCAATCGCCAGGGCCACAGCCGGTTCCTCGCCATCGTGCCGGGCATACTCGCAGCCCATGATCCCCTGCACCTCGGGAAATTCGCCTACCATGCCGGAGACCAGGTCTGCCTTGCACAGATAGGCGGCCCGGCCGGCCTGCTTTTGTACTGCCGGATTAAGCTGCCCCGCCAGTTGCTCTGCCAGGGCCTTGAAGCGCTCCATCTTTTCAAAGGAGGTGCCCAGTTTCTGCTGGTAAACCACACTTTTCAGGCCTTCAACCCGGCTCTCCAGGCGAACCTTGCGGTCTTCGTCAAAGAAGAAGCGGGCATCGGAGAGGCGTGCCCGCAACACCCGTTCGTTGCCTTTGACTACCACGGTCGGATCTTCGGCCAGGGTGTTGGGTACGGTGATGAAGTAGGGTAACAGCTTGCCGGCTTCGTCCACCACCGAAAAATAACGCTGGTGCGAACGCATTGAGGTGATCAGCACCTCCTTGGGCACTACCAGAAATTCGGCCGGGATGGTTCCGATGATGGCGCTGGGGTACTCCACCAGGTAGGTCACCTCATTCAGTAGTGCCTCATCCGCGAGCAGGTGGCCGCCGGTAGCCTTGGCAACCCGGTGTACTTCTTTGCGAATGATCTCCTGACGACGCACCTGGTCCACAATCACGAAGTGGCGTTCGCATTCCTCCAGGTAGTGGTCAAAATCACGTACCGGGAACGGCTGGTTGGCCATGAAGCGATGGCCGCGGGAGACGTTGCCGCTGGTGATCGGCCCGAACGAAAAGGGGATCACACTGCCGTCAAACAGGGCCACAATCCAGTGGACCGGCCGGGCGAAGCGGATGTCCAGATCGGCCCAGCGCATCGACTTCTTGAACGGGATGCCTGTCACCAGCTTCGGCAGCAGCTCTGCCAGCAGTTCGTGGGTGGGGCGTCCCTGCTCTTGCTTGGTAACGGACAGATACTCACCCTTGTCGGTGGTGATTACCTGCAGGTCTTTGACTGTAACGCCTTGGCTTTTGGCGAATCCCTCGGCGGCCTTGGTCGGGGTGCCGTCAGGGGCAAAGGCGGCCTTTTGGGAGGGGCCCATGGCGGTGAGCTCGGCATCGGGCTGCACTGCCGGCAGTCCCTGCACCACCAGGGTCAGGCGGCGGGGGGTGCCCAGGGTTTTTATCGCATGGTATTCCAGGCGGGCCGCAACCAATTCCTTGCGGATCATTTCTTCCAGGCTGGCCAGGGCCTTGGGGACAAAGCCGGCCGGAATCTCCTCGGCGCCGATCTCAAGTAACAGTTCTTTGGTCATGGTCTAGTTCCCCCCTTTGAGCATCGGATAGCCCAGCCGCTCACGCTGGCGGACATAACCCTCGGCGCAGAGGCGAGCCACATTGCGGACCCGGCCGATGTAGGAGGCTCGTTCGGTGACCGATATGGCGCCGCGGGCGTCCAGCAGGTTGAAGGTGTGGGAACATTTCATCACAAAGTCGTAGGCCGGAAAGACCAGCTCTTTTTCAGCCAGACGGATGCATTCCCGCTCATACTTGCTGAACAGTTCCAGCAGCAGGGCTACATCGGCTTCCTCGAAGTTGTAGCGGGAGAACTCCACCTCGGTCTGATGGTGGATGTCGCCATATTTGACCCCCTTGATCCATTCCAGGTCGTAGACGTTGTCCACCCCCTGCAGGTACATGGCGATCCGTTCACAGCCGTAAGTGATCTCGGACGAAACCGGTTTCAAGTCGATGCCGCCGGCCTGCTGGAAGTAGGTGAACTGGGTGATCTCCATGCCGTCCAGCCAGACCTCCCAGCCCAGCCCCCAGGCGCCCAGGGTCGGCGATTCCCAGTCGTCCTCCACAAAGCGGATGTCGTGCTGGCCGGGGTTGATGCCGAAGGCCTGCAAGCTGTCCAGGTACAGGTCCAGGATGTTGGCGGGGGATGGCTTCATGATCACCTGGAACTGGTAGTAGTGCTGCAAGCGGTTGGGGTTTTCGCCATAACGGCCGTCGGTGGGGCGGCGGGATGGTTCCACGTAGGCCACGTTCCAGGGTTCGGGGCCCAGCACCCGCAGAAAGGTGGCCGGGTTGAAGGTGCCGGCACCCTTTTCGGTGTCATAGGGTTGCTGGATAACGCAGCCCTGCTTGGCCCAGTAGCCCTGCAGGGAGAGAATCAGGTCTTGGAACGTCACGGTACTACCTCCGTGAGGATAGAGATTAAAGTATATAACTACGCAGGGTGACAGATACACATACCAGAGAGATACCGGCTTGGTCAAGAATCGAACGGTGCTTTGCCGGGGTCAGGGCGGGCAGTTGGCGCACATCGATTTAAACAGATTGGTGCTCAGGTAGCGATCGCCCCGGTCGGGAATGATCACCACGATGGTTCCGCTTTCCAGCTCTTGGGCCAGCTGGAAGGCCCCGGCCATGGCGGCGCCGCCGGACATGCCGCAGAAGATCCCCTCGTGGGCGGCCAGGCGCCGGGCGGTGTCAAAGGCGGTTTCGTCATCGATCACCAGCTTGCGATGCAGCATCGCTTCGTGATAGATGGCCGGCACGATCGCCTCTTTCATGTTCTTCAAACCCTGGATGGCGTGCCCCAGGTTCGGTTCCACCCCCACCACCTGGACGGTGGGCAGCTGCTTTTTCAGGCAGGCCGCCACCCCCATCAGGGTGCCTCCGGTGCCCATGCCGGCCACGAAATGGGTCAGGGTGCCGCCCGTCTGGGAGATGATCTCCGGTCCGGTGGTCAGTTCGTGAGCCAGGGGGTTGTTGGGGTTGTCGTACTGATTCGGCAGGTAGTAGCGTCCCGGTTCCTCGTTATAGATTTTATGGGCCAGGCGGATGGCTCCATCGGTTTTTTCGCAGCCGGGGGAGAGTACGATCTCGGCGCCATAGGCCTCCAGAATGCTGCGGCGCTCCTGGCTGACGCAGGCCGGCATGGCCAGCTTAATGCGGTAGCCACGGGCCGAGGCGATCATCGCCAGGGCGATGCCGGTGTTGCCGGAGGTCGGTTCCAGGATGATCTTGTCCGGGGTCAGCTCGCCGGATTGTTCGGCAGCCAGGATCATCTGGCGAGCCGGACGATCTTTAATCGAGCCGCCGGGGTTGTTCCCTTCCAATTTGGCCAGGATCGTAACCTTGGGGTGAGGGGCGTTGCTGATGTTTACCAGCGGGGTGTTGCCGATGGCATTCAGGAGTGACTGTCCTTGCACGGAAGATACCTGCCTTGGGGCATATGGAGTATGAGTCGCCGTCTGCGTCAGGTGTGTGTTATAGCCGTTCGTACCGGGGGGGTCAAGGAGTTATCGGGCCAAAGGCTTGTTGCCTCATCACTTTCCTGTTGACAGAGATGATCAGTTTGTGTTTTAGCTGAAACAACGTAGGTGTTGTTACCGTCCACACTGGCCTTCATTCCTTGTTTGTATTCCCTGTTGCTATCCGTGAAAAAGTAGATGCCTGATCTCTCATCGCGTTTTTGTACGCATTCAAACTGGTCCAGACCCCTGGGTGCTCTGCCTGTCAGCTGCGGAATCTCCATCGGGGCGATGTCCGGCTGTCCCATGACCCCACTTAATCCCACCAGCAGGAGAACGTTGTCGTGAACCTCCAGGAACTCAAGAACAAGAAAATCAGCGAACTGAATGCCATCGCCCGTGATCTGAACATCGAGGGGGCCTCCGGCCTGCGCAAGCAGGACTTGATCTTTGCCATTCTGAATGCCCAGACCGAACAGAACGGCTCCATCTATGGCGAAGGTGTCCTGGAGACCCTGCAAGACGGCTTCGGATTCTTGAGGGCGCCTGACTACAACTACCTGCCCGGTCCCGACGATATCTATGTCTCGCCCAGCCAGATCCGGCGTTTTAACCTGCGCACCGGTGATACGGTCTCGGGTCAGATCCGCCCTCCCAAGGAAGGGGAGCGTTATTTTGCGCTGCTCAAGGTGGAGACCCTCAACTTTGAACCGCCCGAGGCGGCCCGCGACAAGACCCTGTTTGACAACCTGACCCCGCTGTATCCCGAAGAAAAACTCAAACTGGAAACCGCGCCGGACAACTACGGCATGCGGGTGATGGAGCTGGTCTCGCCGATCGGCAAGGGACAGCGTGGCCTGATTGTGGCCCCGCCCCGCACCGGCAAGACCATGCTGATCCAGAACATTGCCAACTCGATTGCCGAGAATCACCCAGAGGTCTACCTGATCGTGCTGCTGATCGACGAGCGGCCGGAAGAGGTGACCGACATGCAGCGTTCCGTCAAGGGGGAGGTGGTCTCCTCAACCTTTGACGAACCGGCCACCCGCCACGTCCAAGTGGCCGAAATGGTGATCGAGAAGGCCAAGCGGCTGGTGGAACACAAAAAAGACGTGGTGATCCTGCTGGATTCCATCACCCGTCTGGCCCGGGCATATAACACCGTGCTGCCCCCTTCCGGCAAGATCCTGACCGGCGGGGTGGACGCCAACGCGTTGCAGAAACCCAAGCGGTTCTTCGGCGCCGCCCGCAACATCGAGGAGGGTGGCTCCCTGACCATCATCGCCACCGCCCTGGTGGACACCGGCAGCAAGATGGACGAGGTGATCTTTGAAGAGTTCAAGGGCACCGGCAACATGGAGGTCCACCTGGACCGCCGCCTGGTGGAGAAACGGACCTTCCCGGCCATCGACATTAACAAGTCCGGCACCCGTAAGGAAGAGCTGTTGATCGAGAAGGTGTCCCTGAACCGGATCTGGATCCTGCGTAAGGTGCTGCACCCGATGAACGTAATGGATGCCATGGAGTTCCTGTTGGACAAGCTCTCCGAGACCAAGACCAATCAGGCTTTCCTGGATTCGATGAATAAATAGAAAAAAGTGCTTGAAAAAACAGGCCTACATCCGATAAAGTAAACTTTCGCCGAAACACAGCTTTATGACGAGCTGACCACAAGGAGGAGCTGCAATGAAAGAAGGTATTCACCCCGCTTATAACGAAATTACTGTGAAGTGCGCCTGTGGCCACAGCTTCCAGACCCGTTCCACCCGTAAGGAAATCTTTACTGAAATCTGCTCCGCCTGCCATCCCTTCTTTACTGGCAAGCAGAAGCTGGTGGATACCGCCGGCCGCGTTGAGCGGTTCAAGCGCCGTTACGGCCAGGCTTAGCGTTCACCTGTAGCGTGTCGAGGGGGGTGTGCCGGACAGGTGCAGCCCCCTTTTTGCATCTATACCAATTCTAACGCAGAGAGCGCCTTGAGTTGGAATTGGCATGATGTGGGGATCTATGAACATCGAACTATTGCAATACACCCCTGAACCGGAGCGAACCGTGGCCCTGGCGGCCCGGTTGTGCTACTCGCCGGCCGACCTTGATGAGTTGCGGGGCAAGATCGACAGCTCGGACTGTGCCGCCTTCATTGACAAGATCATGTGCCTGGGGCACCACTCGGTGCTGGAACACGCCTCCTTCACCTTCGGGGTTGAGGGGATCTCGCGGGTCACCAGCCATCAGCTGGTCAGACATCGGGTGGCCTCTTATTCCCAGCAATCTCAACGCTACGTCTCCCATGCCGAACGTTTTGCAGCGGTGCTGCCTCCTGCGGTGGCGGCCAATCAGGAGGCCAAGCGGATATTCGAGTTCAGTACCGGTGTGGTACATCAGGCCTACAAACAGTTGGTGGAGATGGGGATTGCCGCCGAGGATGCCCGCTACCTGTTGCCGAACGCCACCGAGACCAAGCTGATCATGACCATGAACGCCAGGGAGTTATTGCACTTCTTCCGCTTGCGCTGCTGTGAGCGGGCCCAGTGGGAAATCCGTTCCATGGCGGTGGGCATGCTCAAGCTGGTCAAGCAGATCGCCCCTACCATCTTCCGGGATGCCGGCCCCGGCTGTGTGGCCGGATCTTGCCCGGAAGGGGATTTCTGTTGCGGTCGCACGGCCGAGGTACGCAAACAGTTCAGGAGCCTGACCTAATGGATAAAATCAATATTGGTGGCCAAGCAGTGCTGGAAGGGGTGATGATGCGTGCTCCCCGGGCCATGGCCATTGCGGTGCGTCGTCCCAACGGCGAGATTGTCATCAGGCGCGAGCAGTCCCCCCCTCTGTCGGAGCGGTTCCCGATCGTTAAGCTGCCGTTATTGCGAGGCGCCGTGGCGCTGGTCACGTCGTTGATCATCGGCATCAAGGCACTCAACTTTTCGGCCAACGAGGCGTTGGTAGAGGAGGAAGAGGAGGGGCAGGAGGCCAAAAAAGAGGAGTTGTCTTCCTGGGCACTGGCCGGCACCATGGTGGTGGCCTTCGGCTTCGGTATCGCCCTGTTCTTCGTGTTACCGCTCTACCTGACCAAGCTGTTGGTGCCGGTGATGGGTGACAACAACATCCTCTTCAATCTGGTGGACGGCCTGATCCGGGTGGTGGTTTTTTTGCTTTACATCTGGTCGATTGCCCGGATGAAGGATATCCAGCGGGTGTTCCAGTACCATGGGGCCGAGCACAAGACCATCTTCGCCTTTGAGGCAGGGGTTGAATTGAGCCTGGAGAACGTCAGGCATTTCAGTCGCCTGCACCCCCGTTGCGGCACCAGCTTCCTGCTGATCGTGATGCTGGTCAGTATCGCTGTGTTTTCATTGATCCCCAAGGCCTGGCCGTTTGTCTACAAGGCCCTGTCCAGGGTGGTGCTGTTGCCGCTGATTGCTGGCATCTCTTACGAGTTTCTGAAATGGAGCGCCAAAAATGACCGGCATCCGTTGGTCAAGCTGGTGATCACACCGGGGCTGGCCCTGCAGCGTCTGACCACCCGTGAACCGGATGACGACCAACTTGAGGTGGCGATCCGTTCGGTGCAGGAGGCGTTGGACGAAAACGCAGGATACCGTGACGATAGAATAGTTGTGTAACGGAACTGCTTATTTCCGCAATCTCGGCGTTGTCCTGCGGGCCTCCTTGTGCGGCGTATCACCACTATACGCCTCCGCGTCGTCCCTGGGACGCCTTGACCTTGCGAAAAACGCGCGTTCCTTTTATTGATTGGTTTGAGGAATTTTAAGCATGTTCGATAAGATTCAAGATTTGGAAATACGTTTTCAGGAGCTGGAGTCGCTGCTGTCCGACCCGGTGGTGATCAGCAACCAGCCGGAATTCCGCAAGCTGTCCCGTGAACATGCCGATCTGGCGCCGTTGATTGAGGCCTATCGTCGTTACCGGAAGGTCCAGGAAGAGCTGGAAGAAAACCGGGAACTGCTGGCTGACCCCGAGATGAAGGAGCTGGCCGCGGAAGAGCTGGCCCGTCTTGAGGATGAGCGGGCAAAGCTGGAAGCAGCTATCCAGTTGCTGCTGCTGCCCAAAGATCCCAATGATTCCCGCGACGTAATCCTGGAGATTCGCGCCGGCACCGGTGGTGACGAATCGGCCCTGTTCGCCGGTGACCTGTTCAGGATGTATTCCCGTTTTGCCGAGAAGAATCGTTGGAAGGTGGAACTGCTCTCCTGTTCCGAGTCGGAGCGGGGTGGTTATAAGGAAGTGATCGCCTCGATTGAGGGCCAGGATGTCTTTGCCAAGCTGAAGTATGAGTCCGGCACCCACCGTGTCCAGCGAGTACCCGAGACCGAGGCCCAGGGGCGGATTCATACCAGCGCCTGCACCGTGGCGATCATGGCTGAGGCCGAGGATGTGGATATCGATATTCGGCCGGACGACCTGAAGATCGACGTTTACCGTTCCTCCGGCGCTGGCGGTCAGCACGTCAACACCACCGACTCGGCGGTACGGATTACCCACCTTCCCACCGGCACGGTGGTGGCCTGTCAGGAAGAACGCAGTCAGATCAAGAACCGGGCCAAGGCGATGAAGGTCTTGAAGACCCGCATACTGGACAACATCCTCCAGGAACAGAACGCCAAGATGGCGGCCGACCGCAAGCAGCAGGTCGGTTCAGGCGATCGTTCCGAACGGATTCGTACCTACAACTATCCCCAGGGCCGGATGACCGACCACCGTATCGGTCTGACCCTTTACCGGCTGGATTCAATTATGGCCGGTGATATCGAGGAGATCACCGATGCCCTGCGGACGTACTACCAGATGGAGGCGTTAAAGGCCCAAAGTGAAAGCACCTGACGACACCTGGACCACCCTCAAGGTTCTGACCTGGACCACCGGTTACCTGGCTGACAAGGGGGTGGAGAACGCCCGCCGCGAGGCTGAGTGGTTGCTGTGTGAGGCCACCGGTCTGGACCGGGTGGGGCTGTATCTCAATTTTGACAAGCCGCTGAGCGATGACGAGTTGTCCGGTTACCGTGCCCTGGTGGCCCGCCGGGGAAAACGGGAGCCGCTTCAGCATATCCTGGGCAGCCAGGAGTTTGATGGCCTATCCTTCGAGGTATCCCCTGCCGTATTGATTCCTCGCCACGACACAGAAACGCTGCTTGAACAAGCGGTGCTGTGTGTTCCTCAAGCCCGTTATATTCTCGATATTGGTACCGGCTCCGGTTGTATTGCCATCGCTCTCGCAAAGCGTCTACCGGAAGCTATGACCACGGCAGTTGACCTCTCGTCTGAAGCCCTGGTCGTAGCGCAGCATAATGCGGATGCGCACGGCGCAGTCATTGAATTTCTACCCGGTTCCTTCTTCGAGCCGGTGGCTGGACGCCGGTTCGATCTGATCGTTTCCAATCCCCCCTACATTACCCGTGCTGATCTGGCTACTCTACAGCCAGAGGTGCGAGATTTTGAACCTCGTCTTGCCCTTGATGGCGGCCTGGATGGTCTGGATGCCTACCGGGCGATTACGGCTCAGGCCCCGGCGCATCTGCAGCCCGGCGGCTGGCTGCTGCTGGAGGTAGGGGCCGGGCAGGCGACGGATGTTTCCACATTGCTGGTGCAGGCCGGATTTGGTGATATCATCACAGCCACCGATCCCGGTGGTATTCAGCGGATCGTGGGAGGCCGGCATGGAGCGTGACGAGGCGTTGCGGGTATTGGAAGAGGCTGATTGCCTGGTTGACCAACCTGCTGTGGAGACAGCGATCACCCGGATGGCCGCCGAGATCACTGCGCGGATCGGCAAACAGAACCCGCTGGTCTTCTGCGTCATGAACGGTGGCCTGATCTTCTGCGGCCAGTTGTTGACCCGGTTGCCGTTTCCGCTGGAGGTGGGGTATCTGCACGCCACCCGCTACGGGCGGGAGATCAACGGCGGCGAGCTGGAGTGGCAGGCTGTCCCCCAGACTGACATGAACGGCCGGACCGTGCTGCTGGTGGATGACATCCTCGATGAGGGAATCACCCTCAAGGCCTTGGCTGATGAGTGTCACCAGCGCGGCGCCAGAAGTGTACTAACCGCCGTACTGCTGGACAAACAGCACGACCGCAAGGTGCAGCCCGGCTACCGGGCTGACTTTACCGGTCTGGATATCCCGGATCGATTCGTATTCGGCTATGGACTGGACTATGACGGTATGTGGCGCAATGCCGCCGGTATTTATGCCGTGAAGGGGATGTAGCTCTTCCATCACAGGGGACGAGTCGGCATTCGCCCCTGTGGTTATACTCACAAGTGATTCTCTCCAGGTCTTGGCAAGGATTACTGTCAGAAGGTCTTCGGAGCCGTCCTTTGAGCGTTCATTCACTTCGCGCATAAAAAGCTTGTTTCGTCGGACTGATCATTGTGGCAATTATGGGGAGGGGGTAGCGAAGTATAGAAGTACTATTAAAGTACCACTAAAGCAGAATTAAAAGAAAAGGGACTTACAAATATATTTTGTAAGTCACTTATTTTATTGGCGTCCCCTGGTCGAAACACTTCGAACCCTATCGGGCGCTGAGATAAGATTGGTGCTGCTTGACGGTCAAGAAATGACCAACTGTCAGGTGAATACCGTCAAACTACAATATACAGGCTGCGATTGACACTCGAAGCCTGGGAGCGGAAACTGAACAGCATCATTAAAGGTGAAAAGGGCAAAGTCATTTCAATCGGCAACAAAAAATCAGCTTGATTTGCTGTGAAAAATATCTTCTTGCACATTTGTCTTCCAAAGGATACAATTCAACATGACTGATACACCTTACCGGCTGGAATATTACCTTGAAGATGATGGTAGTGCGCCGTTCACGGAATGGCTGTCTAACCTTCGGGACCGAAACGCGCACGCCAGAATCAGTGCGAGACTAAACCGGGTAAAGCTTGGCAACTTTGGCGTTATCAAGGCCTTGGGTGACGGGGTTATTGAGCTGAAAATCGACTATGGCCCCGGCTACCGAGTTTATTATGCCATGAATGGTAAAACGGTTGTATTGCTGCTGATCGGTGGCGACAAGTCCACCCAGAAACAAGATGTCAAAGTTGCAAAGGCGTATTGGAACCGACAACAGAGAGGATAATTGACATGACCCGAAAAACCGGAAACTATGACGAGTATCATCTTGAATGGCTGAAAGACCCTGAAAACGCCGCAGCGTTTCTCAATGCAGTAATCGAAGACAACGACAGAGAAGCGTTCTTGCTGGCGTTGCGTGACGTGGCACAGGCTCAAGGCGGAATGACTGCCATTGCAGAAAAAACCCATGTCAGCCGGTCGAGTCTTTACAAGACATTATCGAAGCGTGGAAATCCTGAATTCAGCAGCATTTCAAAACTGCTGCATGGCATGGGGTTGCGTTTGACAGTAGAGCCTGAAATGCAGGCGCACGCGGCAACTTAAGTTGATAACGAACTAATCGAATGGCCCTGATTCCGGCGGTGCCGAACGGATTGGATTAGATTTATCTGTGAATCGGCGTGCAAAATTGACC
>DIGE01000018.1:0-114916 GCA_002419465.1 Geobacter sp. UBA5730
TCCAGACTAAAGGGTAGATTATCCACGCGTTACTCACCCGTGCGCCACTTTACTCATCCACCGAAGCGGACTTTCTCTTACGACTTGCATGTGTTAGGCACGCCGCCAGCGTTCGTTCTGAGCCAGGATCAAACTCTCCAGTTTGAATTACCTGTATCATGAAACACTAACTCAAATTTAAAAACAGAGATTGCTGCCCGCAATCAACTTAAACTGCTATCTGGTTGTCAAAGACCGAACCCGCTGCGTTTTTGCTTGGTGTCCTGTGCAGCAAGGAATCCCGTTTATACACACGCCTGCTTTTAGCGTCAAGTATTTTTTTGGAAAAAAAATTCATTCTTGCTAACCGGCTGAAATTCATCTTGCAAACAGTGAATTGCTAGGGTATACGCAGGCTCTCGGTTTAGCAGGCTTACCGCAAGGAGATTGCAGTTTATGAAAAGCAGGACCACCTGTACGCTGGCACTACTGGTGTACCTCGCAGTAACCACTGCCTCACAGGCCGATATCCGCAGTGAGGCCATGGCCATGCTGGCCAGCTTGCGTCAGGCGGGGGTTGCTGCCAGCTTTCCCGAAAACTTGCGCAGCCTTGATGCTACCGTAGCCACCGCAGAGATGTATTACCAGCTTAACGATCAGCAGAATGCTGAACGTTACTACCGTCAAGCCACCCAAAAAGGAACACTGCTCCAGGAGCGCCTGAAGGCTGCCACCGCTGCTCCGGCTTCCGCTGAACCAGTAGCAGCATCCACTCCAACGCCGACACCCTCCACTGATCAGCTACCTGCAACGGCGGCACCCGTTCAGACAGCGATCCCGGCCCAGCCGACGGCTGCGCACAGCAAACCGCCGGCAACCTCGCAGCCTGCCCAGGATATGGAGGCTGAACCTGTCCATTCCACTAAACTGGTGGGTACCATCGGCAACTACACCGTGGTCAAAAATGACACCTTACGACTGGTGGCAGGCAAGTTGGGAGTGAGCCGCAGTCAATTGATTGCCATGAATGGCCTGTCCCCCAAGTCCTACCTCCAGGTGGGACAAACCCTGCGCTACAACAACCAACGGATTATCCCCCGCAGCAGGCTGAAAGACGGGATTGTGATTAACATCCCGGACCGGATGCTCTACTACTTTGAAAAGGGCAAGCTGGCCTACGCCACTGCCGTAGCGCTCGGCACGCCGACCAAGATGGACGACATCCTTTGGCACACCCCCACCGGCAGGTTCAGGATTGTCAACAAGGCCAAGGAACCGACCTGGACCGTGCCTCCCTCAATCCAGGAGGAGATGCGCAGAGAAGGGAAGGAGGTCGTCACCAGCATCCCCCCGGGGGTTGAGAATCCGCTGGGCAAGTATGCCATGAAAACCTCGCTGCCAGGCATCCTGATCCACAGCACCATCAAGCCCTGGTCGATCTATACCTATGCCAGCCACGGCTGCGTCAGGGTGTACCCCGACCGGATGGAGGAGCTGTTCAGGCTTGTCAAGATCAACACCCCGGGCGAGATCATCTATCAGCCTGTCAAGGTAGCCACCACGGAAGAGGGGCGCATCTTCCTGGAGATACATGGCGACATCTACGCCAAGACCAGGGGGGTTGAGCGTGAAGCGAAAATCCTGCTGAACACCATGGGGATGGGTGACAGGGTTGATTGGGCAAAAGTCAAAAGGGTAATTTCCCGCAGAGCCGGTGTGGCCGAGGAGATCACCCTTGAAGCGGTAGAGACCCAGCAACAGGAGCCTCCTCCGGCACAGCAGCCTCAGTCACCGTCGTAACTGGACGGTTCACTGTCTTTGACAAAGCACTCCGCTACCCCTTCGCCCCCTCTGGCAAGCCGACCGGTCTTGGGGTTGATCCTGACAAAGGTGATATCCTCAGGCGGTTCAAAGCGCTCCACCGGCAACCCCTTGACAGCCCCCAGCATAAAATCAGCCCAGATTGGCGCCGCTGCCTGACCGCCGGACCCACCGGAGCCCAGAGAACGTTCCTGATTATCAAAACCCACCCAAACCCCGGCAACCAATTGCGGAATGTAGCCCACAAACCAGGCATCCTTCATTTCGTTGGTGGTACCGGTCTTACCGGCCACTGGCCGGTTGATGGCCGATGCACGATGTCCGGTCCCGCTCTGTACTACACTCTCCATCAGATTGGTCACGATATAGGCTGTCTGCGGTGTCACAGCTGAAGGCTGGGCAATAACCGTGACTGCCGTGCCCTGGATTACAGGTGCACCTACCGGCGCTACCGGTGGCACCACGACGGGGGCCGCCGGCAGAATCGGCTTACGCTCTTCCAGCAGCACCCCGTCACTATCAGTCACCCGAAGAATGGAAAAAGGCTGTTGATAGACTCCCTTGTTTGCAAACACACTGTAGGCCGAGGTCAATTCAAGAGGAGATACGCTGGCGGCCCCTAAGGCCAACGAAAGGTTGGGCTCAATCTTGGAGGTAAAACCTAACTTTTTGGCAAACTCCACCGCATAGTCGACGCCGATCTGATCAAGGATCTTGACACTGACTATATTGATAGAATGAGTTAAGGCCTCCCGCATGGTAACCGGACCACGGTGGGTACCGTCATAGTTCTTCGGTTTCCAGATCTTACCTCCTGCCCCGGGATATTCAACCTCCTCATCCACAATCACCGTGGCCGGGGTCAGCCCTTTTTCGAGGGCCGCAGCATAGATAATCGGCTTAAAGGCCGACCCGGCATTACGCTTGGCCTGAACTGCCCGATTAAACTGACTCGAACGAAAGTCATAACCGCCCACCATCGCCTTGATACCGCCAGTACGCGGGTCGATTGCCACCAGAGCCCCTTGCACCTCAGGCACCTGGTCCAGCGCAAAGATGGCTCCTTGTTTATTTTGATCCGGCGTGAGTACCTGCACCTCCACCACAGCGCCCAGCGCCAGATTTCTGGAGGGTTTAGCGGGTTTGCCATAACTGTTGACCAACCCCAGCTTGCCGGCCCACCCCATCCCTTTGCGGTTCAGCAGCCCGATCCGGTCACCCACCCGCACGGTGGCCTCACCCTTGGCCGGATCAACGGCAACCACTACACCGCTGTAGGTATCCCCCGCCTTGAGTGCAGCCGTATCTATCGCCTCTTCAACCTTGGCACAGAACTGATCCACCTCGGTCTCTTGCAAAAATTTTGTAGCACCACGGAACCCCTGACGTTTATCCACCGCCTTCAGACCTGCCCGCACACTCTCGTAGGCGGAACGCTGCATCTCGTAGTTCATGGTGGTGTAGATCTTCAACCCACCCTTGTAGAGTTGATCCTCGCCATACCTTTCCTCCAGATATATCCGCATCTGCTCCAGGAAATAAGCAACCTGATCGTTCATCACCCGTCTGCCGGGACGAACATTCAATGGTGTCTTGCGGGCGTGCTCTGCCTCTGCCTCCGTGACAAACCCCTCGCGCACCATCCGATCCAGCACGTAATTCTGGCGTTCCCGGGCCTTCTCCAGATGCTTGATGGGAGAATAGGCGTTGGGAGCTTTGGGTAATCCGGCCAACACCGCCATTTCCGCCAAGTTAAGCTGCTCCACTCCTTTGCCGAAATAGGTCTCTGCAGCCGCCTCCACACCATAGGCACCGGCCCCCAGATAAATCTGGTTGAGGTAGAGATAGAGTATCTCGTCCTTGGTCAGTTTTTCTTCCAGCCGCTTGGCCAGAATCGCCTCCTTGATCTTGCGGGACAACTTCTTCTCCGGCGTCAGCAGCATGGTCTTGGTGACCTGCTGGGTGATGGTGGAGGCACCCTCCTTTTTGCGGAAGGAGATCAGATTTTTAAACGCAGCCCGCACAATACCGAAGTAGTCTATCCCCCCGTGTGAATAAAAACTGGCATCCTCCGCCGCCACAAACGCCTGAATCAGTTTACGGGGCATCTTGTTGACCGGCACCACGATCCGGCGCTCAAGATAAAACTCACCCACCAGGGTGCCATCATCACCATACACCTGCGAGACCACCGGCGGTTTATAGTCGGCCAAACGATCCACCTTAGGCAGCTTTGCCACCAGGAAAGCCAGATATCCGGCCAAACCCAAGACCACCAGGACCCCCGAGGTGATCACGACCAGCAGCAGGGTGGACCAAAGCCGATTGCCAGAACGGCCTGCCGCACGTCGATGATGGTGCTGTTGTTCGTTGTACATATTCAGGGCCCTTTCTTCATGGCCAATTACGGATCAAGACCCGCTGCTTGCGCACGATACCCGATTCACCAACAGGGTTCAAGGCTTTTGCAACAGCTTGCCAACAGGCCACTTTCGGCTATACTGGTTCTGCTCGCATCTCCATCCAGACGAGGCAAACGCATGCGAATTACCACCAAGCTGACCCTGATCATCAGCTGCCTGCTGATGGTGCTGTTCATCACCCTGGCCTGGGCATCGTACCGGCACGATCAGGCCCTGGCCCTGCAGGAAACCGTGGACGAAGCCCGCACCATCGCACGCCAGATTGTGGAGATCCGCGAATACCTTTCATTGGTGGTGCGGGTCGAACAGGTGGAGCAAAACGCCGGCTTGACCCCCCAGGTGGCCGCCACCCGCATTGCCCTGCGCCTCACCCAAGACAGCCCCTACTACGTACGCCAGGTGTCACTGCGCTACCGCAACCCCCAAAACCAGCCTGACGCCTATGAACGAGAAACCCTGCAGCAATTCCGGGGATCACAGCTAAAAGAGCGCTTCCAGATAGTGGGTGAAGGCAACCAAAAGGCGCTGCGCTACCTTTTGCCAATGGTGGCTGATCAATCATGCCTAGCCTGTCACGGCAGCTTCGAGCAGGCTCCGCGCTTTGTGCAGCAACGTTTCCCCAGGGGGCACCCGTCGTACAACTATCAGGCCGGCGAACTGATCGGCGCCATCTCGGTATCGGTGCCGCTCAGCTCGCTGCAGCAAACCATCCTGAAAAATATGCGACGTGAATTGCTGCTGGAAGGATTGATCGTACTGCTGCTGGTGGCAGTTACCGGCTGGCTGATTCACCGCACGATCCTGTCGCCGGTAGCCAAGGTTGCGGAAGGAATCGAGACTGCCGCCAACAGCGGCAACTTTTCAAGCCCGATCGCTGCCACCAACAACGATGAGATTGGGCGGCTGGTGAACTCCTTCAACGAGCTGATGGCGGAACTGGAACGACGCACACGCCAACGGCACGAATCGGATGAGCGCTACCGCAACTTCATCGAGATTGCCCAATCGCCGATCGTCACCTTCCTGCCAGACGGCAAGATCGTGATCACCAACCAGAAGGCCGAAAAGCTGTTCGGACTCAGCAAAGACGAGCTGCTGGGACAAAGCATCTTTGACTTCATGGCAGATCCGTCCATCGTCAGACAGGGGATAGAGAACTATTTTTCCGCTGGCAGCAGCCAGTTGCTGGGCAATTCCAACCGTCATACACTTCGGGATATCTGCGGCCGGGAAATTGAAGTGGAAATGGTGGTATCGGTCTCCCAGAGTGAGCATGAGGCCATGTTCACCGCAATACTGAGAACAATCAAGACCTAAGGGACCCTGCATAACCGGCAGCCTGACATCAACCGGCCGGATATGCGGACAACCTGGGCATATTGAGGTGGTCTTTGAGCGAACGTGAGGCAAAAAGTGGTTTTTGCCTGGCCGCTTGAATTCGCTCAATGACACTGCGTACTTTTGACAAACTATGGCAAGAAAGCATTCGGAGAAGTGACCTAGAGATAACAATCCAAGAGGCAAAAGCATTACTCGATAAAGCCGAATATGGGGTTTTATCGACCGTAGACAAAGACTGTCAACCCTATGGAGTGCCACTGAGTTTTGTTTATAGGAACGACGACATCTACTTCCACTGTGCCCTCAGTGGACAGAAACTTGAAAATATAGCAAACAATACCAAGGTTTCCTTTTGCGTAGTTGGCAACACAAGGGTACTGCCGGATAAATTCGCCACCGAATATGAAAGTGCCGTGGTCTTTGGTGTTGCATCAGAGATCAAAGGTGCCGAAAAGCATAGTGCTCTGTTGTGGCTTCTAGAGAAGTACTGTCCCGATTATATTGAAGAAGGAAAACAGTACATTGCGCAACAGGACAAAGCCACAAAATGCTTCAAAATTGAAATTTGTCATATTACCGGAAAAGCCCGAAGGTAGTTCAGGTACAGGAAGCCCAACAGGTCGCCAGACGCGACCGAAAACCCGTCAGGGCTGCGCTCACGCCGTTGCAGGGTGGAGGTATAGCGGACACCCCTGAAATCTGGGTACCCGGAAACACCAAAAATCTTGTTGAGTTCAGTTATCTTCCAGCCTTGCGCCGTAGGGTGACTGTTTCGCCACCTATTCCCCAATTGTCTGTATCTACCTCATCAATCACCACCACCGTTGTCGCCGGATTCTTTCCCAGTACATCCACCAGCATTTGCGTTGCCCCTTTGATCAGGGCTGCTTTCTGTTCAGCCGTTGCTCCTTCGCGGGTAATTTTAATGTTCACGTAAGGCATGGATGTCCCCTTTTTTTGATGGTTGTGATTCTACTTGTGTCGAAAATTGAAAATATTGTCGGTTGCTACGAGGATACCGCCAATCGCCACCAAAGCGCCTGCCATCATCAGTGCCACGGAAAATCCACCCAGATAATCTGCCAAAAGTCCTGCCAGGGGTGGGCCGACAACCTGCCCTGCCCCGAAACAGGCGGTCATGACGGCCGCCGCACGGCGACCTTCCTTGCCTGCGCGCTGCGTACCCTCGGCCATCGCCAGTGCCGTGATCCCCATGAAGGTGCCACCGAAAATGACAGCCGCCAATCCTGCTGTAAAAGCTGTAGCCGCACCAATGCTCAAAAAAATGCCGAGTGCCTGTAACAGATAGGTCAGGGTCAGTGTTACCCGCACTCCGATTCTGCGCGCAACCAGCTGCCAGAAAATCGTGGACGGAGCTGCCGCCAAACCTACCGCCACCCAACTCCATGGTGCAAAGCCGGATAGCCCTGGCGTATGGGCAATCATGGTTACCAGGAAGGTGGCACTCACAATGTAACCAACCCCCTCCAAAAAATAGGCTATGGCGAGTCGGCGGATACCTTTTAAAGAGCCGGTACTGCGCACTGTATCATGCGGAACCTGTACTTCACCATGCTGTTTGCCAGCCAGACCGACGCCCGCCGCAGCCAAGACGACAGCCACTGCTCCCATACCCAGCCAGGCGACGCTCCAGCCACCAAGACGGTCCATAATCGGCACAAGCGCGCCGCTCAGGGCGATTCCCAAGCCAACCCCGCTAAAGAGAGCGCTGTTCCAGTGACCATGGCGGGACGACACCAATACTTCACTAACTTCAATGGCAATTATGACAAATAACAGTGCACTGGCTACGCCACCGAATAGTCTCAGGATGCCCCACCAAAACGGAGAGACGGTCAACCCCATGAGTAATGTAGTGGCAATGCTGCCGACCAGGGCGCTGACGTTGACGCATTTTCTTTGCAAAAGTCGTGGTCTTACCGCGCAGAGTAGCGCCCCCGCCAGATAACCCACGTAATTGAGCGAGGCCAGCCACCCGGCAAGGCTGTTGCTGATCCCCAGATCGCGCTGCATCAGGGGGAGAATAGGAGTGAAGGTAAAACGTCCAATCCCCATGGCCACCATCATGCCAAACATCCCGCCGATGAGCACCCGCAGAGCTGGCTGATGACTGGTCTCAGTAGGGTCGCTTTTCTTTTGTTCGGTGTTCATGGGGTAATCGTAGTATAACTTTGACATCTCTACAAATGAATTATTTTGATGACAACATCACTTTAAGTGATATAATTACCGTATGGAACTGAATGAGTTACGTATGTTCATGGCCGTGGCAAGAGAAGGAAGCGTCACCCGTGCCGCCGAAACAATGCATTGTGTTCAGTCCAATGTTACAGCCCGTATCCGTCAGCTGGAGGAACAGTTGGGCACGTCTCTTTTCCAGCGACGAAACAGAGGAATGCACCTGACCGCAAGCGGTGCGTTGCTGCTTGAGTATGCGGAAAAGATTGTCAATCTTGTTTTGGAGGCGGAACAGGCAATACGGGAGCAGGATGGACGTGGGGCAAAGCTTTCGATCGGCTCAATGGAGACGACTGCGGCTGTTCGCCTACCCGAGCTGCTGGCCCGCTATCACCGGCTCCACACCGAGGTTGAACTAAGCCTGCATACCGGCACCTCGGAGGAAAATATCACCAGATTGCTGGATTACCAACTTGATGGCGCGTTTGTCAGCTGCGAGGTGTCCCATGAAGGTCTGGTGGCGGAAAAGGCATTTGATGAAGAGTTGACGATGGTCGTTGCCCCGGGGGGAGAAGGAATACTGCAAAGCGGAACGACGACTATTCTGGTTTTTCGTTCCGGCTGCGCCTACCGCGCTCGTCTGGAGGGATGGTTACGGCAGACCGGACAGGTTCCCTACCGGGTGATGGAGTTGGGTTCCATCGAAGCGATTATCGGCTGCGTAGCCGCCGGCATGGGAATAAGCTTCTTGCCGCGCTCGGTGGTCGATTTACCGCGCTACAGCGACTCGGTGGAATGCCGGGCGCTTCCTCCAGAAGTGGGTACAGTCGTCACTTGGTTCGTCCGCAGGAAAAGCGGGCGGGAGCGAAACGCCATGAAGAATTTTCGCAGACTGTTAGCCCTTAACTCAGACGGGACCAGCACTGACACGAGACTAGGTGAATAACGGAGGCTAGAAAGGAATTTAAGAAAAAAAGAACAGCATCCAACTAGCGGCAAGATCGGCCGAGAATTGGCCGGTCAGCCTTATGACGTTGGCAAGGATCAAATATGATTCTTTACAAATATGCGTCACCTGTATGCTAGACTGACCCAGCGCTTTTTGGTGGAGCGGGTGGCAGAGTTTTTGACCAGCAGATATTCAGTGTTCCACTCTTGTCAGCTCATCAAGCAGCACCTTGTGAAACATGGCCGGGTCCTCCATCTGCGGTGAATGGCCGTAACCGTGGAATTCTATCAGACGGCCGTTGGGGATCGTCTTGATAACCTGCGGACCCAAATGATTGTACCGACCGATCCTGGCCTTGACCTCCGGCGGGGCGATGTCGCTGCCGATGGCTGTTGTATCGGCATCGCCGAGCATCAGAATGGTCGGAACCTTCAACAGGGGAAACTCATACACCACCGGCTGGGTGTAAATCATGTCGTAGATGAGCGCCGAGTTCCAGGCGACCAGCTTATGCCCAGGCCCCCGGTTGAGCCCGGCCAGCATATCCACCCAGCGGTCGTATTCCGCTTTCCAGCGGCCTCCGTAGTATACGGACTTCTCGTACTGGCGCACCCCGTCTGCTGTCAGCTTCAGTTCCCGTTCGTACCATTGATCCACCGTCCGGCCAGGTACGCCCAATGCCTTCCAGTCTTCCAACCCTATAGGATTGACCATGACCAGTTTCTCGACGGCCTCCGGGTACATCAAAGCAAAGCGGGTCGCCAGCATACCCCCGGTCGAATGGCCGATGAGTATGCTTTGAGAGACCCCCGCCTGTTTCAGCAAAGCCATGGTGTTGGCGGCAAGCTGCTGGAAGCTGTACTGGTAGCAGGCCGGTTTGGTCGAGGTACAGAAGCCGATCTGGTCTGGGGCGATGATCCGGTAGCCAGCGCCGGAGAGTGCGGCAATGGTGGCTTCCCAGGTCGCGCCGCAAAAGTTCTTCCCGTGCATCAGCACAACCGTGTGCCCATTGGGCTGCCCCTTTGCTTTCAGATCCATGTAGCCCATCTGGAGCTCCCGCCCCTGCGAGGTGAACCGGAAATGCTCCACCGGGTAAGGATACGGGAATCCCTCAAGCTCGACGCCGTAAGCGGTGGTGGATTCCTCCGCAAAGGCAGTGCCGGAAACGGCGAGCGTCAGAACCGCCAGGAACAGACAACATAGATGTCGCATCGGTGACTCCTTAGTACGGGGCAGAAAATTGGCTTTTAAGTGCAGACTGTATACTACCTGAAATGAGATTGCGTCAATGGCTTTACAGGACTTTCGGTCAGTTCTGGGGTCAGGCTTGACTTTCTGTATCACCGAACGTTCACAAGTTCAGATCACAACTGTTTTTCCATCTCCAGCACCCGCAAGGTGATCTTCAGAATCGAATCGGGAGTAAGAGAGATAGAGTCGATCCCTTCCCGGACGAGGAACGCCGCAAACTCAGGGTAATCACTCGGAGCCTGACCACAGATGCCGCTGTGACGGCCGTTTCTTCGTGCCCCGGCTATCACTTGGGAAATAAGCCACATGACACCGGGGTTGCGCTCGTCAAAGATATGGGCCACCAACGCCGAATCCCGGTCCACGCCAAGGGTGAGTTGCGTCAGGTCGTTGGAGCCGATGGAAAAGCCGTCGAAGAGTTTGCTAAACTCATCGATCAGGATGACATTGTTGGGAATCTCACACATGACATAGACCTGCAGACCGTTTTCGCCCCGTTTTAGCCCGTTTCGTGCCATCTCCGCGAGAACCTGCTCCCCTTCAACCACGGTCCGGCAGAACGGCACCATGGGGATGACATTGTCCAGTCCCATCTCCTCCCTGACCCGCTTCAAGGCCCGGCACTCAAGGGCGAACCCTTCCCTGTACCGGTCGTCATAATAGCGTGACGCACCTCGAAAGCCGATCATCGGGTTCTCCTCCTGTGGCTCGAATGCCCTGCCGCCGATCAGCTTGGCATATTCGTTGGTCTTGAAATCACTGAGACGCACCACGACCGGTTTGGGGTAGAACGCGGCGGCAATGGTGGCGATACCCTCGGCAAGCTGTGCAACAAAATAGCTCTCCATGTCACTATACCCAAAGGTCAGGCGCTCGATTTCCTGCCGCTCCGCCTCATCCGCCACCTGCTCGGGATGAACCAGCGCCATGGGGTGGACCTTAATGTAGTTGTTGATGATGAACTCCATCCTGGCAAGCCCAACGCCGTCATTGGGTAACTTGCACAGGGAAAACGCTTCCTCGGGGTTTCCAAGGTTCATCATGATCTTGGTCCGTGGCCGTTGCAGGCCAGTCAAGTTCACCTTCTCGACACGGAACGGAAGGATGCCATCGTAGACCTTTCCCATTGCACCTCCCGCGCAACAGACCGTGACGTTCTTTCCGCTGGAGACACGTTCCGTAGCGTCGCCGGTCCCGACGATGGACGGTATCCCCAGCTCACGGCTGACGATGGCCGCATGGCAGGTGCGGCCGCCGCGGTTGGTGACAATTGCTGCTGCTGTCTTCATCACCGGCTCCCAGTCAGGGGTGGTGGTATCGGTGATCAGAACCTCCCCCGGTCTGAAGTCGGCAATCTGGTGCACATCCTTGATAACATGCGCCTGACCAGCCGCAATTTTGTCGCCAACGCTTGTTCCGGCGACCAGAACCGGACCTTCCGCCTCAAGGTGATAAATCTCCATGGTATCCAGGGCCATTTGCGACTGGACGGTTTCCGGGCGGGCCTGGACAATGAAAATCTCGCCGGTGATGCCGTCCTTGGCCCACTCCATGTCCATCGGCTGATCCTTCCCCGCCCGCTGCGAGTAGTGCGCCTCGATATCCACTGCATAGCGGGCAAGTTCCAGGATTTCATCGTCACTGAGGCAGAAGATCCGCCGCTCGGCCACCGGCACCTCAACATTGCGGGTAAGAACCTTTGAGGTGCCGCTGCCATAGATCATCTTGATGCTTTTCTCGCCGAGCTTTTTGCGGATGACCGGGCGGTGCCCGGTACGCAGGGTAGGTTTGAAGACGTAGAAATCATCAGGGTTCACTGCCCCCTGAACAACGTTCTCCCCAAGGCCGTATGCACCGCTGACGAGGACCACATCGCGGAAACCGGTCTCCGTGTCGAGGGTGAACATGACACCGCTTGCCGCCATATCCGAGCGAACCATTTTCATAACGCCGATGGAGAGAGCAACCTTGAAGTGGTCAAACCCCTGGTCGATCCGGTAGGAGATGGCCCGGTCAGTGTAAAGGGATGCGAAGCAGCGACGGCAGGCATCCATGAGTTGGGCTGCGCCCCTGATGTTGAGGTAGGTCTCCTGCTGACCAGCGAACGAGGCAGTCGGAAGGTCTTCGGCTGTTGCACTGCTGCGGACCGCCACATCGGTGTTCTCTCCATACTGCCGGCAGAGGGCGTGATAGGCGGCGGTGATCTCTTCAGCCAGGTCATGGGGCAGCGGCACCTGATAGATCAACTCGCGCAGTCGGTGTCCCCGCCGGGCAAAATCTTCAAGGTTGAGCTTGTCGATGCCGGCAAGGACTTTTTCCATTTCCGGCATGATTCCTGCGGAGTTGACGAGATAGCGGTAGGCATCGGCCGTGATGGCAAAGCCGTTGGGGACCCGTACTCCTTTGGGAACAAGCTCTTGGTACATTTCCCCGAGAGAGGCGTTCTTTCCGCCTACCAAGGGGACGTCGTTGATGGTGATCTCATCGAACCAGCGGATGTAGCGGGATTGTTCTTTCATGATGTCTTCCCCCTGTTGATGAAGCACATTCCATAGCCAATTGTCTCTGCACGTGTTACGATCATTTCCCCCGCAGGGGAAAGACCTGCGGCCACGGAATCGAGGCAGAGATAATGATTCAACGCATCTCGCCAGTTTGTGCCAGCCATAGTTTCGCTGAAGTTTCCCCTGTTTTCGTCCGATTCTTCAACTGAGTTCAGTTGAAATAATAGCTTCAGTCTGGCAAAACACAACTAACATGGTATTATTTTTCAGCGTTGTCAGGTTAGTTCCTTGCATGTCGCCTTTTGGGTTTTGGCCGTTTGCGTTGTCAGCCAGGGGATATCCTCATGCCCCACAAAGGCCGTTGAGGTGAACATAATGCACCAGCTCAAGCAGACAGGAATCGGCATCGATCAGAAGTACCTTGTAACGGCCCTGAAAGACATGACCGGTGCGGGACTGCCTATAGTTGATCCAGGCAGTGTACCGCTGGGATATCTGTGGCAGACTCTTTGAGGTGGAGATGGTGATCTCGGTCTCGCAAACCGAACAGGAAGCGATGTTTACCGCAATACTGCGCACCATCAAGGAGGGTCAGTAAATAATAATGTAGCCGTGTGATTCCGCTATCCTGCGAACGTCATCCCGATCCACGATCTGGTACTGTCTGCCTTCCAGGGTGAAGAGAAGACCATCGCCATCCTCAGCCTGCTGTAACGATTCCAGCAGCGCTTCAAAGGTTGCCGTCTTAACCATGAATTCCTCCGTCATCTCCCCGCTTGTCCACAGCCGTAATCAGCCGCACCTGGCGTTCATGGAACCAGTAGTACCAGGCCCAGTTAAGGAGCACCACAATCCGGTTGCGAAAACCGATCAGATAATACAGGTGCAGAAACAACCAGACCAGCCAGGCAATAAATCCCGAGCATGAAAGTCCAAAGGCGGTAGCCACTGCACTGCTGCGGCCGATGGTGGCCATACTGCCCTTGTCAAAGTAACGGAATGGCTCTGCGACCTCGCCACGTTCACGACAGAGTATAGAACGGGCCACATGGCGACCCTGCTGCATGGCCGCTGGCGCCATCATCGGCAGCGGTGCTCCGTTGTGCAAGGCACAGGCCATATCACCAACCACATACACCTCATCATGGCCGGGCAGGCTCAAATCTGGATGTACCAGCACCCGGCCGCCGGGTCCCTTGTCGCCAGGCACCATATCGGCCATTGGAGCCGCTTTGACTCCGGCAGACCAAAACAGGGTCCGGGTGGCAATGGTCTCACCATTGCCCAGCCGTACCTCACCCTCGCTCGCATCGGCCACCAGTGTGTTGCAGCGCACCTCCACCCCCATCTGCTGCAACCGCTGTCCGGCGTAGCGGCGTAGCCTCTCAGGCATGGCCCCCAGCAGGGTCGGAGCCGCCTCCAGCAGGATCACCCGGCTCTCTGCCAAACGCAAGGTGGGATAGTCCTTGCGGAACACATAGCGGATCAGCTCAGCCAGGGCCCCGGCGAACTCCACTCCGGTGGGACCACCTCCCACCACCACAAAGGTCAGCAACTCTCGTTTTTTCTGGATATCTGCTTCCTGAACAGCCAGCTCAAAGGTATTCAGAACGGCATTCCGCAACCGTTCCGCATCAGTGAGCCGTTTCAGGTCAAAAGCGTAACGTGCCACGCCCTGATTGCCAAAGTAGTTGGTCACGCTGCCACCAGCCAGAATCAGGTAATCGTAGCCAAGCTCTCCCTTGTCGGTCAGCACCTTTTTGGCATGCAGATCAAGGCCGGTCACCTCACCCATCCTGAAGGCCAGATTATACCAGCCCCGCACCAGGGCCCGCACCGGATAGGCGATGGACTCCTGCTCCAGACCGGCCGTAGCCACCTGGTACAACAGTGGCTGAAACAGGTGGAAGTTGTTGCGATCGACCAACATGACATCCAGGTTGCTGCCGGCCAGTTCCCGTGCAGCATGAACGCCACCAAATCCCATGCCAACGATCACCACCCGTTTACGGCTCGTGCCGTCGATGACGCTCACAAAAGCTTCCTCAGAAACTTGCCGGTATATGACTTGGTAACCTTGGCCACCTGCTCCGGGGTCCCGCAGGCCACAATCATGCCGCCACGGTCGCCTCCTTCGGGACCCAGATCAATAATCCAGTCGCTGGTTTTGATCACATCCAGGTTGTGCTCGATAATCACAATGGTATTGCCGCTGTCCACCAGACGATGCAGCACGTCCAACAGCTTGGCAATATCGGCAAAATGCAGACCGGTGGTCGGTTCATCCAGGATGTAGATCGTGCGGCCGGTAGCGCGTTTTGATAGCTCCTTGGAGAGCTTGACCCGCTGTGCCTCGCCGCCGGACAGGGTGGTAGCCGACTGCCCCAGGGTGATATACCCCAGGCCGACCTCCACCAGTGTTTTCAGCTTGTTTTTAATACGGGGAATGGCGCCCAGAAATTCCAGCGCCTGCTCCACGGTCATGGCAAGCACGTCGGCAATCGACTTGCCCTTGTAGTGCACCTCCAGGGTCTCGCGGTTGTAACGGGCACCGTGACAGACATCACAGGTCACGAAAACGTCAGGCAAAAAATGCATCTCGATCTTAAGGATTCCATCGCCGGAACAGGCCTCGCAGCGGCCTCCCTTGACATTGAAGGAATACCGCCCCGGTTTGTATCCGCGCAACCTGGATTCAGGCAGGTTGGCAAACAGGTCGCGAATGTCGCCGAATACCCCGGTGTAGGTAGCCGGGTTACTGCGGGGGGTGCGACCAATGGGAGATTGGTCGATATTGATCACCTTGTCCAGATTTTCCAGCCCCTGTATCTCCCGCACGGCTCCGGCCTTCTCACGGCTGCGGTAAAGCCGCTGTGACAACACCTTGTAAAGGGTATCGATTACCAGGGTGGATTTGCCGGAACCGGAAACCCCGGTCACGCAGGTCATCACCCCCAGGGGGATTTCCACATCAATTCCCTTCAGATTATTCTCTGAGGCCCCCAGGATAGTGATCGTCCGTTCAGCCTTACGCCGTTTCTTCGGCACCGGTATCGACAACTCGCCTGACAGATAGCGGCCTGTCAGGGAGGCCGGATTAGCCATAATCTGTTGAGGAGTCCCCTGGGCGACCACCTCGCCACCGTGAACGCCAGCCCCGGGCCCCATATCCAGCACGTAGTCAGCTGCCAGAATCGTGTCCTCATCATGTTCCACCACCAGCACGGTGTTACCGATATCCCGCAAGTGACGCAAGGTGTCCAGCAGCCGTTCGTTATCACGCTGGTGCAGGCCGATGGACGGCTCGTCAAGGATATAGAGCACTCCTACCAGTGATGAACCGATCTGGGTGGCCAGCCTGATCCGCTGGCCCTCGCCGCCAGAAAGGGTGCCCGAGGTACGGTCCAGCGACAGATAATCCAGCCCTACATTTACGAGGAATCCCAACCGTTCGCGGATTTCCTTCAATATCCGCCGGGCAATTTCCATATCCTTATCGCTAAGCTCAAGTGCGTCAAAAAACGTCAGACAATCCCTGATCGGCAGCGCGGTTACCTGTTGGATATTGGACTCTCCCAGCAGGATGTGCAGCGCCTCCTTTTTGAGCCGGGCTCCCTGGCAGGTGGGGCACGGCATCACATTCATATATTTTTCCAGTTCCTCGCGAGCCGCGTCCGAATCAGTCTCACGGTAGCGGCGCTCCAGGTTGTTAAGAACGCCTTCAAACTCCTTCTGGTAGGTATGGCGACGGCCATGCTCCTCCCACCAGAACTCTACCTTCTCCCCTTTGGAGCCGAACAGGATCACCTCTTGGGCCTTGGGCGGCAATTCCTTGAAGGGGGTGGTGATATCAAACTTGTAAGCCTTCGCCAACGCCTCCAGGGTCAGGTGATACCACCCGGAGAGCCGTTTTTCCCAGGGTACGATGGCACCTTCACGAATCGAAAGGTCAGGGTTGGGCACCACCAGCTCGGCATCAAAATACATCCGGGTACCTAGTCCGGTGCAGTCGGGACAAGCGCCATACGGGTTATTGAAGGAAAACATGCGTGGAGCGATCTCGGGGTAGGAGATACCGCAGTCAGTACAGGCAAATTTTTCTGAAAAAGTCAGCCGTTCGCCGTCCACGATCTGCACCACCACAAGCCCGTCAGCATGCCCCAGGGCTGTTTCCAACGAGTCTGCCAACCGGCGGGCAATCCCCTCCTTGACCACCACCCGGTCCACCACAATCTCGATATCGTGTTTTTTCTTCTTGTCCAGCTCAAACTCATCGGCTAATTCCCGCTGCGCACCGTCCACCACTACTCGCGTAAAGCCCTGCTTGCGCAGGTGCTGCAACTCCTTCTTGTACTCACCCTTACGACCGCGGATCATTGGCGCCAGCAGCTGCAACTTGGTCCCTTCAGGCAACTCCATGATCCGATCAACCATCTGGGAGACCGTCTGGGCGGTAATCGGTTTGCCGCATTCATGGCAGTGGGGCTGGCCGATCCGGGCGAACAGCAGCCGGAGATAATCGTAAATCTCGGTAACGGTGCCGACGGTCGACCGGGGGTTGCGGGAGGTGGTCTTCTGTTCGATGGAAATAGCTGGAGAGAGGCCTTCAATAGACTCAACATCCGGCTTTTCCATCTGCTCAAGAAACTGACGCGCATAGGCCGAGAGCGATTCAACATAGCGACGTTGCCCCTCAGCATAGATAGTATCGAAGGCCAGGGTGGACTTGCCCGATCCGGAGAGACCGGTGATCACCACCAGTTGGTCCCGCGGGATCTCAACATCGATACACTTCAGGTTGTGCTCGCAAGCACCTTTTATTTTTATAAATTCGTGTGACATAATTGGTCAGAACCTAAACTCTTGCTTGAACATTTCAGGAATTTTATCAGAGATCACCGGCTTACTGAACAGATAACCTTGCATCTCGCTACAGCCGTGAGCAGCAAGCATCTCGAGCTGTGCGGGTTCTTCAACCCCTTCAGCAGTCACCTGCATGCGCAGAGTATTTGCCATGTCGATAATGATCTTGGCAATTGCCATATCATCAGCATTGTTGGTGATATCGCGCACAAAAGAACGATCAATCTTGAGGCGTCCAACAGGAAAATTTTTCAAGTAGGCCAACGATGAGTAGCCGGTACCAAAATCATCAATCGTGAGGCTGCACCCCATATCGGTCAGTGCGTGCAACAACGCCATATTATTGGCAGCATTATGCATCAGGATACTCTCGGTGATCTCCAGCTCCAACCAACAGGCGTCAAACTCAGCTTCCTGCAGAATGGCCGCCACCACCTGATCCAGTTGAACCTTGAATTGTCGTCCGGAAAGATTAACCGCCACCTTGACCTTGGGGAGACCTACCGCCTGCCAAACCTTGGCCTGATGGACAGCTGTACGAATGACCCACTCGCCAATCGGGATGATCAAGCCGGTTTCCTCAGCCAATGGGATAAACTTGTCCGGCGCAATCATCCCCAGATCCGGGTGATGCCAACGGATCAATGCTTCAAAGCCGACAATCTGACGAGTCTTGACATCCACCTGGGGTTGATACAACAACTCAAACTCATTCCGCTCCAAGGCACGCCGTAAAGAGCTCTCCAACACCATCCGCTCCATCACCTTGACGTTCATGTCTTTGGAAAAAAACTGGAAGTTGTTACGGTCCAATTCTTTTGCCTGATACATGGCCAGATCGGCATGCCTCAAAAGACTGGCGGCGTCTTCACCATCTTCGGGATAGACTGCCACACCAACGCTGGCAGTCAGATACAGTTCATGCCCCTCAATCACAAAGGGCTCGGCAACCAAGGTCAGAATTTTATTCGAGGCCGCGCTGATACCTTCCTCATGATCGACGCCGCTCAGAACCACGATAAATTCGTCACCGCCCTGACGTGCCAGGGTGTCGCTTTCCCGTACGCAGGCCCGTAATCTGGCGGCCACAGCACGCAGCAACTTGTCACCGACACGATGTCCCAGCGAATCATTAACCCCCTTGAAACGATCCAGATCGACAAACAGCACCCCCACGCGATGGTGGTTCCGCACGGCCTGTATGATGGCTTGCTGCAACCGGTCAAACAAAAGGTTCCGGTTTGGCAGCCCGGTCAGGACATCATAGTTAGCCAACTGCTGAATCGCCTCTTCTGCCTTTGAGCGGGCGGTGATGTCAAGGGTGGCACCAATCAGCAGCATCGGTTTGCCATCCTCGCCATTCTCGACTTCGCCCTGACTACTGACGACAATCTCACCACCAGAGCCCGTGGTGATCCGGTAGACGACGTTCAAAGGGTGGCCGGTCTCAAGTGCTTTTGCCATAGCCATGCGCACCATCGGAACATCGGCCGGATTGATCCGTCCCATGATCCATTCCATTGAGACCGGTGGCGGCTCGGCAGGATCGTACCCCAGGATCAGCAGCAGCCCGTTGGACAAGTAGACCTCGTTAGAGCGCAGGTCCCATTCCCAACCACCAATCCTGGCCACCTGCTGAGCCCGGGCCAGACGGGCCTCGCTCTGCCGCAGGGCCGCTTCTGCCTGTTGCAGGCGATGAGCGACTTCGGCCTCCTGAAAGGTACGGGTTACCACCATCGGCAATCGATCAAGCAGTGTCGTGTCTCTGACGACAAAATCACTGGCCCCCTGCTTGATCATCTGCACTGCCAGGGCAGAATCATCCTGACTGGCGATCACGATAAAGGGGGCAGTTACGCCCTGAGCCACCATAGCGGTGATAAACGTCACACCGGACATATCGGTCAGGGCATGCTCCACAATCACCAGGTTTACGCCATGCGTAGACAGCCAGACCAGACCGCTGGCCCCGCTGGTCACAGTTTGGCAGCGGTAGCCTTCATTTTTCAAGGCGCCTGCCAAGAGCTCACCAAAGGCAAGGTTATCCTCAACAATCAGCACCTGCTGACCGTGCGCCGCATCAGCCAGCGTAGGTATCAAGACTTTTTCCTGAGGCACCAGCCCTCCTTGTTCACCTGGGGGGTGCGGGCGATGGCCAGTGAACCGGCCGGGACATCTTTCGTCACGGTAGTGCCGGCGGCGATCAGGGCACCGTCCCCCACGCTCACCGGCGCAACCAACTGAACATCGCTGCCCACAAAAACGTTATCGCCAATCACGGTTTGATGCTTGTTGACGCCGTCATAGTTGCAGGTGATGGTACCGCAGCCGATATTCACGTCACAACCGATCTCCGCATCGCCCAGATAGGTCAGATGGGATGCCTTGCTGCCCTTGCCCAGCACCGCTTTTTTGGTCTCCACAAAGTTGCCGATCTTGACCTGATCATGCAGCACCGAACCGGGCCGCAGGTGTGCCATCGGCCCCACCGCCACCTCCCGCCGTAACACCGCCCCGGAGAGTACGCTGCCGCTCTTCAGATGGGCATGATCTCCCAGTATACAATCACTGACCTGCACATTGCTCTCCAGCAGACAGCCCTGACCGATGATGGTCTTGCCACGCAGCACACAACCGGGCCAAATTTCAGTGTCATGACCGATCACCACGCCGTCGTCAATGTAGGTCCGATCGGGATCAATCAGGGTCACACCGTCCTGCATCAAACGAGTATTGATCCGCTTGCGCAGCAACCGGCTGGCATACGCCAGTTGCACCCGGTCATTAACTCCCATGATCTCCTGGGGATCCTCTGCGGACACGGCAACGCATTTTTGATGCTCGGCCACAGCGATCGCAACCAGATCGGTCAGGTAATACTCGTTTTGGGCATTGTCGCTGCCCAGACTACCGATATGGGCTTGCAGAAACGTCAAATCCATACAGTAAATTCCGCTGTTCACCTCGGTAATTGCCGCTTCTTCTACCGTAGCATCCTTCTGCTCCACAATTCGCCGCACCCTGCCTTCGGCATCCCGCACAATGCGGCCATACCCGAAAGGGTTCTGTAGCTTTGCCGTCAGCACCGTTACCACTGCCTTGGCCGAACAGTGGGCGGCAACCAACCGTTGCAGGGTGCTGCCGGTCAAAAGCGGGGTATCGCCACAGAGGATCAACACGGTTGTACTGCCCCTCGACAGCTCCGGCAGAGCACAGGATACCGCATGTCCGGTCCCCAGCTGTTCCTCCTGCAAAGCGATCCGCAACGCCGGTTGGCCTTTCAGATGTTCCTGAACCTGTTCGGCCTGATGGCCCACCACCACCACAACCTCATCGGCCCCGGCCTCTCGGGCGGCCGCCAGGGACCACGCCACCATCGGTTGACCGGCCACTTCATGCAAAACCTTGATCCGATCCGATTTCATACGAGTACCCTTGCCTGCGGCAAGGATCAGGGCTGCGATCATGGACATGAAACTCTCCTCAAACGTGATGAAGTCATAAGTGTAACGGGGGTAACCACCCCCGTCAAGCAGACTTGTTGCCGGAAACACTTTACAGCCACCATTTTTACCCCTATAGTGCCCAGCGAAATTATTAGTTTTTTCCGAGAGATCCATGGGAATTACCGAAGACCTGCTCATATTTGAAGCCCGCCTGAAAGAGCTGATCACCAGCTACGACCAGTACTTCATCGGCCTGGAGAAACGTGAACCGCTCAAGCTGCTGGAGGAGGTAGAAAAACTCGCCCGCCGTTACGCTACCGTCCCGATCAACAACACGATGTACAAACATCGCTACAACGGTCTGATAGCCCGCTTCAGCACCTATCGCCAGCAATGGAACCGTATTCTGCGCGAGATCGAGGAGGGGCGTTACTCCCGCGACCGTTTTCGAGCCAAACTGCACGAAACAGAGCGCGCAAAGCCCTCGACGGCCGCCACTGCCGCTCAACACCAACGCTCACCCCATGAGCAGGAAATCGAACGGATCTATGCAGAATTACAGGAAGCCTCCCGCAATTGTCATCTTACGGCCGCCATGAGCCGGGAACAATTGACCGCCACCATCGAAAAACAGCGCCCGATCCTGGCTCAGAAACTGGGCACCAACGACATCCAGTTCCGGGTGGTGGTAGAGGATGGCAAACCCAAGATCAAGGCCGGCCTAAAACATAAAAAGAGTTACGAGTAACCCCCGCCCACGCCATGCAGTCCTTTTCCCGAACCCCACTGTTTCACGACCTGCGTCAGCACCTCTCAAAAATACGCAGTCCGCTGGCAATCGCCGGGCTATGCGGTTGTGCGCCGGCTCTGGTCGTTGCCGAACTGGCCCGCAGCACATCTGAACAACTGTTGCTGATCACTGCCGACCAGACCAGTGCCGACGAACTGACCTGTGAGCTGCAGTTCTGTGGCACACCTGACCTGGTCAGGTTTCCCGCCTGGGAAGGTCTCCCCTTTAGCGCAACCTCCCCGCACCCCGACATCAGCGGTGCCCGCCTGGAAACCCTCTTCCGTTTACTACAGGGTGGCCAGACCACGGTAGTTGCTCCGGTTTCTGCCCTGCTGCAACGGGTTATCCCACGGGCAGTGCTTAACGGTGCTTCCTGCAGCATGGTTCCCGGTGACGAATTCGATCGCGATGAACTGCTGGCGCGACTGGTACGGCTCGGCTACAGCCCTGCCGCCCTGGTAGAGGAACGGGGCTCCTTTGCCGTCAGGGGCTGCATCCTTGACCTGTTCCCGCCCAGCCTGCAACGACCGGTACGAATCGAGCTATTCGGTGACACCATTGAGACCCTGCGCAGCTTTGACCCGATCAGCCAACGCTCCCTTGAACCGCTGGAACGGCTGACACTGCTCCCCTCGCGTGAGCTGGTACTTACCTCTCAGGTACTGGAGGGCTTCCTGCCCCGCCTGAAAGCGCGTTCCGATGAACTGGACCTGCCAGCTGACCGGCGGCGACAACTGGCAGAAGAGCTGCAAAGCGCCAGCTTTCCTGCGGGCATCGACTACCTGCAGCCCCTGTTCCACCCGGGCATGGAGACGCTCTTTGACTATCTGAAGAATCCATTGGTGGTACTGGCAGATCCCGCAGCCCTGGAGTTGGCCGCCCGGCAACAAGCCAACGACCTCCTGATGGGCACCCAGAAAGCCTTGGCCGAAGAACGTCTGCACCCTCACCCCAGCGAGTTTTATCTGACCTCCGACGAGTTGAACGGTCTGGTGGAGCAGCAGAAACGGATCGAATTGCCGCTGCTGAGCGTCAGTGGTGAAGTTCCCGGACATGAACCGGTGATCATCCGCTGTGAAAGCAACACCGATCTACGAATCAACGTGGGGCGTGAGCATGAGCATGCCCTGCAAGGGCTTGGCGCACGCCTGCAGAACTGGCAGGAAACGGGCTGGCGCTGTGTGATCGTCTGTCACCAACCGACCCAGGCTGAACGCCTGCGAACGTTACTGGAGCCCTACGGCATCACACTCCCGGCCAGCGTGGCCGAGGGACTGGACCAGGCAATCGAGCTGGCCACGACCGCACCGGCGTGTCTGGCACTGGGGGAAATCGCCCGGGGCTGCCGCCTGCCGGAGGCAAAGCTTGTCCTGATCGCCGAGGAAGAGCTGTTCGGCAAACGGGTCCGCCGCAAAAGCGGGGTAACAGCCCTGCGCACCAAACAGATCATGGCCTCCCTGGCCGAACTGAAGCCAGGTGACGCCATGGTGCATATCGACCATGGCATCGGCATTTACCGCGGCCTGCAGCACCTGAAGACCGGCGCTGTTGAGGGTGATTTCCTGCTGCTGGAATACGCCGGCAACGACAAGCTCTATCTGCCGATCGACCGGCTGGGACTGGTGCAACGTTACGTTGGCGGCGAGGGCGCTCAGCCCCACGCCGCAAAATTGGGGGGACCCGGCTGGGAAAAGACCCGCAGCAAGGCGAAAAAAGCGGTGGCAGAGCTGGCCCAGGAGTTGCTGGAGATTTATGCTAAACGTCAAGCGTCCCAGGGGTTTGCCTTCTCGCCACCAGATGAGCTGTTCCGCGAGTTCGAAGCCACCTTCCCCTGGGAGGAGACCCCGGATCAACTTTCCGCAATCCAGGATGTGCTGACCGACATGCAGCACTCCCGCCCGATGGACCGGTTGGTCTGCGGCGACGTGGGCTACGGCAAAACCGAGGTTGCTCTGCGGGCCGCCTTCAAGGCTATACTGGATGGCAAACAGGTGGCGGTGCTGGTCCCCACCACCATACTGGCCCAACAACATTTTGAGACTTTTTCTGGCCGCCTGAAGGAGCACCCGGTCACGGTTGAAATGCTCTCCCGTTTCCGCAACGCCGCTGAACAAAAAATCATCCTGGAGCGGGTCAAAAAGGGTGAGATTGACATCATCATCGGCACCCATCGCCTGTTGCAGAAGGATATGGCCTTCAAAGATCTGGGCCTGTTGATCGTGGATGAAGAACAACGCTTCGGAGTCAAGGACAAGGATAAACTCAAACAATACCGGGCCAGCGTGGACATCATGACCCTCACCGCCACGCCGATCCCCCGCACCCTGCATATGTCGATGATGGGCATCCGCGACCTCTCGATCATCGATACCCCGCCGGTGGACCGGCAGGCGATCCGCACCGTGGTGGCACGAGACAGCGACGAACTGGTGCGGGAGGCCATCATCAGAGAGCTGCAACGGGATGGGCAGGTGTTTTTTGTCCACAACCGGGTGCAAACAATCGGTCTGGTGGCGGAACGGCTGCGAAGGCTGGTGCCTGAGGCCCGTATCGCTGTTGCCCACGGCCAGATGGAGGAGAAACAGCTGGAAAAAATGATGCTTGGTTTCATGCATGGTGAAACCAACCTGTTGCTCTGCACCACCATCATCGAATCAGGGCTGGACATCCCCAAGGCCAACACTATGCTGGTGGATCGGGCCGACACCTATGGCCTTTCCCAGCTCTACCAGTTACGCGGACGTATCGGCCGCTCCACGGTACGCGGAGAGGCTTTTCTGCTGATTCCCGGCCAGGGCGCCATCACCCAGGATGCTCGTGAGCGCCTCAAGATCATTCAAGAAATCACAGATCTTGGTGCCGGCTTCCGGATTGCCACCCATGACCTGGAACTGCGCGGAGCAGGAGACCTGTTGGGGGCCCGTCAATCCGGCGCGGTAGCTGATATCGGCTTTGAGTACTATAATCAACTGTTGGAAGAAGCGATCGCCCAGCTGAAGGGAGAAGCTCTGGATGAACGCTGCGACCCTGAAATCAACCTTGCCGTGCCGGCTTTCATCCCTGAAGACTATGTGCCGGACACCAACCAGCGACTGGTGCTCTACAAACGGTTGGTACAGGCTGAGTCCGAGGATGATGTGGCTGAAACCCTGGCTGAGATGACCGATCGCTACGGCCGGCCGCCATTACCGGTAGCAACCCTCGGTGAGGTCATGGGGTTACGGATCAGCCTGAAACGACTGAAGGTGCAAAAAATCGAGTCCGACGGCAAGCGGCTGTCGCTCAGCTTCCACCCCGCTACGTTGGTCAATCCCGAGACCCTGATAGCCCTGATCCGCCAGAATCCCCGTAGCTACCAGTTTACCCCCGACCACCGTCTGTTAGTGACCCTGCCGCCTCATGCCAGTAGCGCGGAGCTTCTGTCCGCCGCCCATGAGACATTGCTGCGGCTGGAATAAGTTACGAGCTCTCTCCGGGGCACGGTTCAGCCAACGCATTGCGCCTTGCATCAAACCCGTCAACTATGGTATTTTTTACAAGTTTCATCATTCATATTTATACCCACCCATAAAGGAGCAGCCGTGAACACTCGTACTATTGTCACATTGACGATCACCGCCCTCGCTTTGGCGGCCCTGGTGGCCTGCCAGGGTAAATCCTCTTCCACTGACAGCAGCACTGACAAAAAGGTTGTCAAGGTGCTGGCAACAGTAAACGGTGTCGACATTACCAGCGCAGACTTCGATCGTGAAGTCAAGGCGCTGCCTGAATACATCCGCGGCATGGCCGATACCCCTCAGGGCAAGAAGGAGCTGCTGGACACCTTGGTCATGCGGGAGCTGATCCTGCAGCAGGCTGCCAAAGAGGGGCTGGACAAAGGCAGGGATATCGAGGAAAAGCTGGCTGAGTTGAAAAAACGGATCGTGGTGGATTCCTATCTGAAGAAGAAGGTTGAGACCGATGCCAAAATCAGCGATGACGATCTGAAAAAATTCTACGATCAGAACCTGGGGAAGTTCAAGGCCGGTGAGCAGGTCAGGGCCAGCCACATCCTGGTGAAGAGTGAGCAGGAGGCCAAGGATATCCTGGCCCAGCTGAAAGGCGGCGCCAAGTTTGAGGACCTGGCCAAGGCCAAATCAGTGGACACCTCGGCCAGCAAGGGCGGAGATCTTGGCTGGTTTGGCAAGGGCAACATGGTGCCGACCTTTGAAAAAGCCGCCTTTGGCCTCAAGGAAGGGGAACTGTCCGGCATTGTCAAGAGCGAGTTCGGTTTTCACCTCATCAAGCTGACCGGCAAGCGTGCGGCAGGCACTCGTTCCTTTGACGAAGCCAAGGAGCAGATCAAGGCCGCACTCATGCCTGCCAAGCAGCAGCAGATATTTATGCAGCTTAAGGAAGACCTGAAAAAGGGTGCCAAGATCGAATTAAAGGAAAGCACTCCGGCTGATGCACAACCGAAGGCCGCCGCTCAACCGGCGACTCTCCCGGCACCCCCTGAGAAAAAGTAGTTCGAGGCCACCTACATGATCATGTCGTCCACGCAGCGTTTAGTACCCTTCCTCCTGTTGTCGGCTCTGATGCTGGCCGGGTGTGCCTCCACACCTGAGCTGGTGTCAGAGTCGCTCAAACCGCCAGCCGCCGTACTGACGCAACCGACCTTGCCACCGCTGCCGGCTGGAGCTGTAGCGATCAATGGAATCGCCGCCATTGTCAATGACGAGGTGATCACCGTTCGCGAGGTGATCCGGGAGGCTCAACCGGTAATCGCCGAAAGCCAGAAAAAAGGCCTGGTGGATGACAAGGCCCGCAGCGACCTGCGCAAAATGGTGCTGGAACGCCTGATTGAAAAACGGCTTACCGAACAGAAGGTCAGAGAACTGGGAATCAAGGTCGGTGATGATGAGATCCGTCAGTCCATTGAGGATGTCAAGCGCCAGAACAACAACATGACCCAGGAGCAACTGGCGGCGGCCCTCAAAAATCAGGGATACACCCTGGAGCAGTATGAGGGACAGATTCGTGAACAGCTGGAACGTCTGCGGCTGGTAAGTATGGAGGTCCGCTCCAAGGTCTACGTCAGCGCCAGGGAACTTGAAGACTACTATGCAGCCAACCAGAACAAATATGCCGAAGAGGAGCAGTTCCGGGCCCGGCATATTTTCATCAAGGTAGACGAGAAGGCTCCGGCTGACCAAACCCAGAAGGCGATGGCCCGCGCCTTGGAACTCCTGTACGAAGCCCGTAGCGGCAAAGACTTTGCCGACCTGGCCCGGCTACACTCTGACGATCCGGCCGCCAAAAAAGATGGCGGAGACTTAGGAACCTTCAAACGGGGCGAGATGCTGGCTGATCTTGAGCAAGCCCTGCTGCTCCTCAAGCCCGGCGAGGTAGGGGACCTGGTCTCAACACCGTCAGGCCTGCACATCGTCAAACTTGAAGAGCGCACCAGTGGCAAGGTGAAGCCTTTTGAAAAGGTCAAGGCCGAGATCGAAGATCAACTGTACCGCAAGAAGCAGGATGAACGATTTGTCCAATGGCTGAAAGAGTTACGCGCCAAGGCCAGCATCGAGATCAAGGATGCCCACGGGCTGATCTAGCCGCAGTATGGGGTAACCACAGCCATGCAACACAAAGCAACGCCCCTGTAGCCACATTGGCTACAGGGGCGTTGCGCTTTCAGGGTCGCAAAGTATCAGGCCCGGTTGCGCAGGTATTTCAGAAACTCCTCTTGTGTTAACTGTTTTTTGCTGACCAGATGGGAGATTTCCCGGCTCATAGCCGACCGTTCCCCATCCTTCAGCTCCCCCTTTAACAGCACGAAAAACGGAATGTTCTGGCTGTAGGGGAACAGCCGGAATTTGTCCAGCAACTCAAAAGCCGACATGTCAGGCAACATCGCAGTGCTAAAGGCCAGGTACTTTGGGTGCAACGAGGTCAGCGCCAGGGCTTCTTTCCCGGTGTACCCCTTGACGACCTCAAAACCGATTCCTGTCAGCAGAGTGGAAAGGTTCTCTTCGCCGGAACGGGACACCACCAAGGCCTGCAGATCCCAGGTTTCAACATCCTCGGTCAACCCGTAGACAGCCAACCGGTCCAGCAGATACTGCTCATCCAATGGGGTCACAAAGAAACCGGCCACCGGAAAGACTCCGCCAACCTTGCCCTTTTCACTTAAAAAGACCGGCAACACGGGGATATTCCGCGTAACCGGGTTGCTTTTTATCTGTAGCAAAAGCCCCCAGCCGTCGGTTGCGTGCGGCGAAATATCCAGCACCACTCCCAACGGACGCCCTTCAGCTAATTGTTCCAGCGTCCCCAGCCGGGCACTATAGCCGGCTGACTCCAGATAACGACACAGAATTGCCTCGCGTCCTTCATCTGGACGGACTCCCAGCACCCAGATCTCAGGGCGTTCTGCTGTCTCGCCGGTCGGGGCACTCATCGCCGCACCGTCATCCGTTTTTGCATCCGACCGCCCATGGCTGCCATTTGGTGTTTCTGCAACTGTCCGAGGCTCTCAAGGTGGAACTGGTACCAGGGATCACCAAAACTGCGCATCTTCATCTTGCGGTTATTCGTGAGATGGTCGAGATTTTCGGTGATATGGGGGTCTCCAGGCAGTTTCTTCAATCCTCGATTGAGCACCTCAATGGCCTTGGCTGTATCGTTGCATTCTTCGGCAAGGCAGTAGGCATAGAGATTCCAGAGTAATGACTCCTTGCCATTCCACTGGACCGCTTTCTCAAACGCCTTCTCCATTTTGTCCCGCTTCTGACGTTTCAGGTAACAGATGGCCAACATACCCATGGCGATCCAGTTTTTGAAAAAAGCCTGCTCCAGATGGGGAAAGGCATTAGAAAAATCCCGCTTGATATAGTAGGCCATGCCGATCTGCGAGTTGATCTGCTGGCTGACATAAAGCTGCCAGGGGCCATATCGCAAGGCATCTTTCATCACCCGGATCGCTTTCTCGAACCGCTGTCCCTGCAGATCCTTACCGGCCAATTCAAGCGCCACCATCACCTTTTTGATGATAATTCGGGAAAGCACCACAAAGCTGGCGGTAAAGATCACCACGCCAATCAACAAGGCTATCCACCAGGCAAGCTTAAACGCCAACAACACGAGAAAAACAGCAACACCTGCAGCAGCACACACCAGAATTGAATACATTGAATAATAATCCTCTCAAGGGGGAATTGTCGGTTACGTTATGCCTTTACCCTGTCGGTGGCGTTGTTCTTCGCTATAATCAGCCGCTTGCCGGGGGCCAGGACAGCCTTGGTCTTCAGATTGTTCCATACGGCCAGCAGCTTGGTGGAAACCTTGAATCGCCGAGCCAAAGCAGGCAGGGTATCGCCCTTGCGAATCGTGTAATAACGGTTATCTGCCTGACGAGCAGGCTGTTTGCCTTCATTGGCAAAATGTACAGATTGGCGAGCCGGCACGATCAAAACCTTTCCGGCCACCCGGTCCTTTCTGCTCAAGCCATTCAGCTCGGCCAGTTCACCGGTGCTGATATTGAAACGACGGGCAACGCTCCGCAGATTATCCTTGCGGCTGGCAGTATAGCGTGCATACACGGTCTTTTCACTAAAACGCTCCTGCTCGGGAACCTTGACGTATTCGGCTTCAAAACGCGCACGGGTCCCCTTGGGGATACGCAACTCAAAGTCTGGGTAGTTTGGAGGGGTTGACCAGTGCCGAAGCGCCGGGTTTAAATCCCTGATACTCTGGCAGGTGGTGTCGGTCAGGCGGGCGACCAGTTCGAGGTCGGTCCGGCCAGGCAGGGTCACGGTGTCGTATTCGATCTGCGGCACCGCCACAGCGGCGGCAAAACCGTAACGGGCCGGGTCCTTGGCAACAATGGCGGCCGCCAACAACTTGGGTACGTAATCCTTGGTTTCACGCTTGAGGTAGGAACCCTTGGTCAGCTCCCAGAAGTCGCTGGTATTGTATTTGTCTATGGCCCGGAAAATTTTGTTCTCGCCAGCGTTGTAACCGGCCGTAGCCAGATACCAATCACCGTTGAACATGCCGGAGAGGTCCTTCAAATACATGGCAGCAGCCACCGTGGCCTTGACCGGGTCCTTACGTTCATCAATCCACTGGTCTATCCGCAGGGAATAACGCCGGCCGGTAGCGGACATAAACTGCCAGGGGCCCACGGCATTTGCAACCGAGCGGGCATGCAGCGTAAAGCCGCTCTCAATCATGGCCACATAGACCAGATCCTCCGGTAGCCCTTCTTTGCGAAAGACCTCCTTCATCATGGGGGCATAACGGGCGGAACGGGCAAGCCAGCGAGCAAAGGATGCCTTACCATGCCCCTGAAAATGGTTAATAAAGTACTCCACCTGACTGTTCAAGGTCAGAGGCAGATCAGAGGCCGGCAAGTCATCGGGCAACCGCAACTCCGACAAGTCGGCAGCACCTTCCTTCAGCTCATCGAGGGTGAAAAATGGTGTCACACCGGCGACCGCCGCACCGCCGGTCAACTCCTCAAGGCCCGTCGACAAGGCGTGCAGATCGGGCTTGGGCGACGTGGCACCGGCGATATGTGGACGAACCAACTCGTTCAGCAGTGCCTGAGTCGGCTCAGAAGCACCTTGGGCAGGTACTGTCATAAGCAGCAGTGCAAGACATGCGAGAAAAAATGATGGTTTCACGAGTGGGAGTTACCTCATCATTACATTGCAAAAGATGGCGCATTATAGTCGCTTGCTCCGGCAATGTCAAACAACATAATTACCTGTTTTTACTAATAAAAACCAAACAAGCCCACCGGTTGCCGGTGGGCTTGTTTGGTTCACACAAAAGAATGGGAACGGGTGACTAGGAATGCAGTTTACCCTTTTCCTTCTGCATGGCCTCCCGGCCAGCCTCAATGGCTGAGGCCAGGATTGACTTCTTCTCGCGCAGCGTTTCTTGTCCCTCTTCATAAGCAGTAACAATCTTTGCCTGGGCTTCCTTAGCGTACGCCTTGATCTTGTCCACTGCGTCATCCGCCAGGTCCGCGATCTGCTCTCTGGTCTCACGGCCGCTTTTGGGAGCGTACAGCAATGCCAGACCGGCACCAAGGGCTGCGCCAGCCAAAAATGAAACCACTACCGTGCCTGTCGATACTCCATTGTCATCGTGTGCCATGGTTATTCTCCTTTCAATGTACGATTGTAATAGCGCTCCAGCAGGTACTTACCGGCAACCTTGGCACCAGTCACCCAGACGCCGGTCTGGGCGAGAACGCTGGTGACCACCCCCACCGAGCGGTTGATCGTAGAAATCTGGTTACCGGTTTCACCCAGAGCCGACATGAACCTTTTCACATCATCGGTATGCTCAGCCACGCCGCCCCCCACGGTCTTCAACTCTACCAGCACGGCATTCAGCTCCGTGATAGTGGGCTTCAGCTCATTGGTGAGCAGGTCGGCCAGAGAAGCAACCGATTCAGCGGTACGTTTGACCGAGATGATGGTCGGAATCAGGAACAGTACCAACACCACCAGGGCGAGGGCAGCAATCAGTGCTGCAAGTGCGCCGAAAGTCATTACGGCACTCCTTTCACGAAACATCAGAATGAGTTTACAGTATAACCTAAGGCACCGGTTGTGCAAGCGCTTCAGCAGGTTTTTTCAAACAGAACTCCAGAAGCGCCGCCGTGACGCCTCAGAAGGCACGCAGCACGCGGATTCAGCCACACACAGATTTTGACGTTCCGAGATACTCACTCCCGCACAAGGCAGCTGCAGCCTGCTCAGCCAGGCAACCACTCTGCAGGTTGGTATCTTCGGCCAGATTGATTAATTGTTTGGCCCAGGTTAAGGAACGGGAAGGCATGGTGGCGATCCGCTCTGCCAGGGTGATCACGTCAGCCCAATACTGATCAGCAGCCACCAGCCGGTCCACCAGCCCCATCTGCAACGCCTCGGCAGCGCCATAGCTGTCGCAGGTCAGAAAAATTTCCCGTGCCCGGCTTTTTCCCACTAGTCTGGGCAGCTTCTGGGTGCCACAAAAACCGGTAATGATCCCCAATCGTGCACCGGGATGGGCAATCAGCGCCTTGTCGCTGGCAATGCGAATATCACAAGCCAGCGCCAGATCAAAACCGCCTCCCATGGTGATGCCATTCAGAGCGCCGACAATCGGCTTGGTGCACCGTTCCATCTGTTCGAACAATGACTGCCCGAGTTCGCTGAATTGCAAGCCTTCCAGAGGGGTGAAAGAACGCATCTGGCCGATGTCGGCCCCCACGGCAAAAGACTCGCCAGGCCAGCCTGAAAGCACGATGCAACCCACCTCATCAGCGGCCTCAAGCTGAGTAAAGGCTCGTTTGAGCTCACGGATGGCGGTCACCGACAGCTTATTGAAGCGAGAGCCGCCATCCAGGATCAGGTAGCCGACCCGCTTACGAGTTTCGATACGCATTTTTTTATACGGCATCAGTCATTGACTCCTTGGCCGGTCCAGCTTACATCTCAATGCCGGTTCTCGCAGGAACGCCAGCTTTGTAGTAGTGCTTGATCTCACGCATTTCGGTGACCAGATCAGCGGCGGCAATCAGCTGCTCATGGGCATTGCGGCCGGTGATGACGAGTTCCATCTGCGGCGGCCGCAAGGCGATCAGTTCCAGCACCTGCTCCAGATCAACCAGACCAAACCCCAGCGCACCGTTCAGTTCATCCAGCACCACCAGATCGTAATTCCCCGCAGTGACAATCTCCCGGGCCTGCGCCAAGGCCCCCTGGGCAGCTGCCCGATCTGCGCTGATATCATCAGTGTTCACCCAGCCAGGCCGTCCGGTCTGGATGATGGTGAAGAGCGGTGCCAACCTTTCAGCGATCAGCTGTTCACCATAGGGACCGCCCCCTTTGATGAACTGAAAAAAACAGACCTTCAGTCCGCGGCCCACAGCCCGCAGACATAACCCCAGGGCGGCAGTGGTCTTGCCTTTCCCGGCACCGGTATAAATCTGTAGACAGCCTTGACTGAGCGGCATCGATCAATCCCCGCTGAACTGCGGCTCCCGCTTGTCCAGAAAGGAATCCATCCCCTCCTTCTGGTCGCGGGAAGCAAAACAGAGGGCAAAGGCATCCCGCTCCAGCAGGCAGGCGGTCTTGAGGTCGATATCATAGCCGGCCTCCACCATCTCGGCTCCCACCCGCAAAGCCAACGGCGAACGAGTACAGATCCGCTGTAGCAACGCCAGGGCCTCCTGCTCAAGCACAGCCGGAGCAAAAAGCCGATTCACCAGCCGCACCCGTAACGCCTCATCTGCCGGGATCAACTCACCGCTAAACAACATCTGCTTGGCCACAGAGCGCCCCACCAGCCGGGCAAGCCGCTGGGTTCCACCAAAGGCTGGCAGGCGGCCCTGGCTGATCTCGGGAAAACCAAAACGGGCCGAACTCTCAGCAACAGCAAAAGAGCAGGCCAAGGCCAACTCCAACCCCAGACCGGTTATCTCACCGGACAGGGCTGCCACCACCGGTTTACCGAGGGCCTCCAGGGAGAACAAAACCGATTGGCCAAAACCAGCCAATCGGGCAGCCTCCGGCGGTGTCAAGGGACCATCGGAGCCAACAGTGCAGAACGTGCCACCCTGGCCGCACACCAGCACCCCCCGCACGTCGTCATGTGCTGCCAGACAGTCGAGCTGCCTACGCACCATCTCTAAAAAACTGCGACGGGAAAGCTGCGCACTACCAGGAAGCCGCAGCCACGCAATCGATCCTTGAAGCTCTATCCGGCAGGCCTTTTCCGACATCAATTCGTTCTCCTCCATATTTTCAGCAGGGTTAAAGTATACACACGCGTTATGGGCAGGGTCAAGATCGCTGTTTCCCTTCTTGCCCATCACGGGTTTACCGGTATACTCAACCTGCACGTAGCACCTGACCAGGAGGCTCCCTATGCAGCTTGCCACCCACATCCGACGCAGCCGCAACGCAAGCGCAGCAACGGCACTCGCCAATGCTCAATGGCTTGAGTCCCGGATGTCACCCTACTTCTTCCAGGCTATGAGTGATGAGCCAGAAGCCTTGATCACTCTGGCCCAGGAGCTGGGATCACTACAACGAAACCACCATCTGGTGCTGACCGATCGGGATCAAACCTTGGTCATGGCCTGCGCAGACGAGGCGGGTTCCCTCTACGAAACCCTGCGCCGTATCAGGGCAGGGGAAATATCCTACGCCATGTTCTCCCATTCCAACGGCCCAATGCCCAACATGTCACAGGAGCTGGAAGTACAACGTTTTGAGTTTAATCGTCGTCCCAACAGCTCCATAGACATGCAACGCCGACTGACGCTTTCAACACGGCTGCAGCGAGCCATCATGCAGGAGTTGCGTTGCATTGTCCCGAACCTTGACCGGCAACGCGCCTTGCGGTTGCTGAAACTCCTCTGGTTGAACAACGAGGCATATGTCACGATGTCTCCCCCGGCACGAACCGCCTGGCTAGTCTGGTTGTTTGCCCAAAGCAACGCCAGTGGCGGCCTCTTTCTGGATTTGCGCGAGGTGGAGCGGGATGGCAAACGGGAGGCGCGCTTGCTCTTCGCCGTGGGCAACCCCCCCCAGGAAGATTTCCTGTTGCAGGTAGTCGAAGTGCTCAACCGGCTGGACATCGGTATTCGGCGAGCCTACTGCCAGACCATCTCCAACGGGATTCACCCCTACTTTCTGGGGACCTTCTATCTGCGTCACCGCGGCGGACAATCACTTGACGCTGAATCCAGACTGGTACAACAGATGAAGCAGGAGCTCTGCAACACTCAGATCCTGGCCTATGACGGTTACAGCTACCGGGAATGGGTGACCAACGGACTCATGTCAGGGGACGATGCCGCCCTGGTGAACGCCTTCATAGCCTTCTGCCACACCAACCTGGCCCATAACTGCCCGGACCGTTTCGGACTTGAAGATGTGCAGAGTGCCTTCCACAACCACCCGGAGATGGCACTGCAACTGGTTCGACTACTCCGACTGCGCTTCGACCCCGAGCTGCCTGACCGCCAGCACTATCAGCAAGCCTTGGCCGAGACGAGCATCACCATACAGGACTACAACACCGGCCACCGCTGGCTGGACGATATCCGGCGCACCATCTACCGCTGCTGCCTGCTGTTGATCACCAACACACTGAAAACCAACTTCTTTGTGGTTGAAAAGCAGGCTCTGGCATTTCGGCTTGACCCGCTCTACCTGCGGGAGCTGGGCAGCGAATTCATCGCTGATTTGCCTGATACTCCGGCTTTCAGGATCACGTTCTTCTTCAGCCGCTGCGGCCATGGTTACCATATCGGCTTTTCGGACATCGCCCGCGGCGGCTGGCGCACCGTCATCGCCCGCACCAAGGACGACGCCATCACCGTTGCCAACGGCCTGCTTCGGGAAGTCTATGTATTAGCCCACACACAGCACCTGAAAAACAAGGATATTTATGAGGGTGGCTCCAAGATGGTGCTGGTGCTTGATGCCACTGACCTTGCCAGCGCTGATCACGAGGCTGAAACCTGCCGCCTGTACAAGTTGCAGTACGGCATTGCCAATGCCTTTCTCGACATTTTTGTCACCAGTTCAGGTCATGCACGGGACCCCCGGGTGGTGGACTACTACGGAGACGACGAACCGATCGAACTGGGGCCGGACGAAAACATGCACGACAGCATGATTGAAGCGTTGGCCGAACTTTCCAGACGACGTGGCTACCTCTTGGGGGTGGGGGTGATCTCCAGCAAACGCTTCGGCATCAACCACAAACAGTATGGTGTTACCTCCACCGGGGTGATGACCTTTGCCGAGGTGATCATGGCAGCACAGGGTGTCAACATCCGCCAGGATCCGTTCAGCATTAAGCTGACCGGCGGCCCGGGTGGCGACGTAGCCGGCAACTGCCTGCGCTTACTGCTGGAGCGCTGTCCCCAGGCACGGATCGTACTCGTGCTGGATGGCACCGCGGCCGTTTATGACCCGGCGGGACTTAACCGTGACGAGCTGAAACGGATCACCCTGCGGCATGATCTGGATGGCTTTGATCCTGCCTGCCTCTCCCCGGGGGGGATAATGCTGTACCGTACCGAGGTGCGGCAAGAGACCTTGAAGGAACTGCACCGCCGGCTTGAACGGCTACATGATGGCCGCCTGCAGGAGCGTTGGGTGGCTCTGGACGACTTTCACCGGGAATATTCCTCGATGGTCTTCACCGTGCCGGCCGACCTGTTCATCCCGGCCGGTGGACGGCCTGAGACCATTGACAGTCAGAACTGGCGTGATTTTCTGTTACCAGATGGCAGCCCATCAGCACCGGTGATCATAGAGGGCGCCAACTCCTTCATCACTCCGGCGGCCCGCCTTGAGTTACAAAAAGCCGGCTGCTGCATCATACGTGACGCCTCGGCCAACAAATGCGGCGTAATCTCGTCATCTTATGAGATTATCGCAAACCTGCTGCTGTCAGAACAGGAATTCCAAACCGTCAAGGAAGATTACATACGCGATGTGTTGGCCATTCTGGAAAAACGGGCCGGGGACGAGGCACGCCTGATACTGCAACGCCGGCAGGATGCCGCCGACAGCCAGCCCTACACCGAGATCTCAAATCAAATCAGCCTGAACATCAATGGGTACTACAGCCGCCTGTTCCAGTTTTTCAACGAACGGCCCGAACTCAGCCTGCGACCACCTTTCCGGGATGCCCTGCTGCGTCACCTGCCGGCGCTTTTGCGTGAAGAGCCCAGGTTCAGGCGCAGGATCGGCAAACTGCCGCGCAAGTACCAGACTGCTATCCTGGCGGCCGAGATCGCGACCTCACTGGTCTACAGCGGAAATCGCGACGCGGACTTCGAACAGATGGTCCGTCGCCACCTACAGCGGGTCAGGGCCGATTGATCCGCACTTTTTACTTTTGCTGTCAACATGACCTGTGCTAGATAGAATAAAGAAATTGCCTGTATAAAGGAGGTCCCTCATGTCCCGATCCAGCGAGAACACCACTACCGCCATTCTGGCCTTTGCCTCAGGCGCCCTGCTGGGCACTGTTGCCGCCCTTTTGCTGGCCCCTGCGCCAGGCACCGAGACACGCAGAAAATTAGCCGGCCTCCAGGATGGTGCCGCCGGGCGACTCAAACAATATGCCAGAGAGGCCCGTTTCAAGATGGCCCCTAAGGGCAAGGGTGAAGATCTGCAATATGATGGTGGGGACGCCTGGATTTAACCCGTCCCGGTCAGCACAACAACTCTCAACAACCAAGGCCCCGATTCCAAAAGGAACCGGGGCCTTGACGCATCCACGTACTGCCTTGTAATTACTATTTTTTGGCTGTGGCCTTTTTCTTGGCCACTTTTTTCACTACTTTTTTGGCCGGGGCTGGTTGTTGCTCTGCATCAGGTTTAAAGTTGGGAATCTCTTCAAAGGTGGCCTCGATGCGGCGGTTCTGCGCACGGCCTTCGGCAGTCGCATTATCAGCGATCGGCGAAGCCTCACCATAGCCCTTGGCAGTCAAACGCTTGCCATCAACCTTGAAGTTTTTGACAATATAGTCACGGACAGCATTGGCACGACGCTGCGAAAGCCGTTGGTTGAGCTTGTCGCTGCCCACATTGTCGGTATACCCTTCAATGATTCCCTTCAGCTCCTTCTGCTCATTCAGGGCATCGCCGACAGTCTTCAACTCGCCATAGTACTGCTTCTTGATGACAGACTTGCCGGTGTCGAACTGCACCTTCAAGGACAGGCGGGTACCGGCAGCAACGGCCTTCTGGGCGGTGGACTCAACCACCTGGGGAGTACAACCATTCCGGTCAACCTTGTCACCGCGGGGTGTGGTGGGACACTTGTCCAGATAATCGGGAACGCCGTCCATATCTGAATCAAGGGGGCACCCCTCGGCATCGACCCTGACAGCAGCCGGAGTGCCTGGGCACTTGTCCTGATAATCAAACACACCGTCCATATCTGAATCAAGGGGACACCCGCCCACGCCGACCTTGACACCGGCCGGGGTACCAGGACACTTGTCCAGCTCGTCAATCACGCCGTCGCCATCGCTGTCAGCCGGAGGAGCAACCACCGGGGCAGCCTTGGGTGCCACCGCTTCCTCCACCACCACAGGCTTGGGGGCCGGCTTGGGGGCGCCGACAGCAATATGCAGGCCCAGGGTATATTCCACGTTGGTATAAATTTCACTGCTGGCGCTGTAGTTCAGACCGCGCACATCGGCACGCAGGGCGAAATCGTCGGTCATGAACCACTTAACCCCGCCACCGTAGTTGTAGATCGCCTTGGTCTTGGAGTCATTGAAGTCAAAGCCGCCAAATCCGGCTGCCAGGTACGGCACGAAGCTGCCCTTGGGCATAAAATTATAGAGCAGGTCACCACCATAACGCACCATCTCTACATTGTTGCCAGTTCTGGTCCCTTCAGTCTTCAGGTAATCAATCACCCCTTCCAAGGCCCAGTTCTCAGTAAGGTTGTAGCCCAGCCGGAAACCATACACCGGTGAAGTCTCCAGGTGTTGTTTTCCCTGGAAGGTATAGCCCCCCACATACGGGGCAAAGGTAACGGTCTCGGCCCTGTTTTCAGCCAGCGCGGCCCCGGCCTGCAGCAACACGGCACAGGCTGCAATTCCTGCCAACCTCTTGATCATCGCAATAATCCTCCTTTCAAATCTGACCCCCAAGGCACCTGCCAGCCCTTGCGGATCCTATCAATGTATTTGAAACATTAACACCACTTTTAGTCATGTCAAGCCCGCCTGGTGCTTGCAATAAATCATCCGGACAGGCTATATTGATCACTAAAAATCACCTCCAGGAGCATTGTCCCATGCTTACGCCTTCACACCGAGGCCGCAGAATTCGCGGCAAAGAAATCTTCCGCCGCATGGTGCGTGAAACCGCACTGTCGGTCAACGACCTGATCTATCCGATGTTCTCCGCCTTCGGCAGCGGCATCCGCAAGGAGGTCTCCTCCATGCCGGGCATCTATCAGCAATCTATCGAGCATATTGTGGCGGAGGCCAGGGAGGTCCACGAGCTGGGCATTCCGGCCGTGATCCTGTTCGGTATCCCCGAAACCAAGGATGCGGCAGGCAGCGACGCCTATGCCGAGCACGGCATCATCCAGGAGACCATCCGGGCCATCAAACGCGAGGTACCGGAACTGGCGGTGATTACCGATGTCTGCCTGTGCGAATATACCGACCATGGTCACTGCGGCATCATCAAGGATGGTGATGTGGATAACGACGCCACCGTGGAGTTACTGGCGCGGGAGGCCCTCTCCCACGCCCGGGCAGGAGCCGACATGGTGGCGCCCTCAGACATGATGGACGGCCGGGTGGGGGCGATCAGGGAGGCTCTGGACAACAACGGGTTTGCCCATATCCCGGTGATGAGCTATGCCGTTAAATATGCCTCCGGCTACTACGGACCGTTCCGTGAGGCGGCCGAGTCCACCCCCCAGTTCGGTGACCGCCGCTCCTACCAGATGGATCCAGCCAACCGGCTGGAGGCGTTGCGGGAGGCCCAGGCCGATATCGAGGAAGGGGCCGACATCATCATGGTCAAGCCGGGTCTGCCCTACCTTGATATCCTCCGCGACCTGCGCAACGAATACGCCATGCCGCTGGCAGTCTACAACGTTTCCGGCGAATACAGCATGATCAAGGGGGCGGCGGCCAACGGATGGATCGATGAGGAGCGGGTGGTGATGGAGACCATGCTGAGCTTCAAACGGGCCGGTGCTGACCTGATTATAACCTACCACGCCAAGGATGTGGCCCGATGGCTTAAGCAGTAAACGTCTCCAACCTTGAACAAAAAAAGGCGGCCGTTTGGCCGCCTTTTTTTCTGCCTCACTTCAACCTCGTCTACTCATTCAGCCGCTGCTGCATCTCTTTCTTCTGTTTGCGGATGGCGCCTTCTTCACCGCCCAGCTTGGGTGGCTCCCGTTCCGGCAACTTGGTGCGCAGCGCAGGCAGGCTGAGCTGCTTGCCACCCTTTTGCGGTTGCGCTGGAGCAGGCGGAGCGGAGACAGCGGGGGGAGCCGGAGCGGGTGCCGCAACAGTGACCCGTTTTACCCGCTTTTTCCGCGGAGGAAAGGTTTTTTTCAGGTTAACCTCGGACGTGCTGTAGCTGGTGATGATGTCCCGGTTCACCAACACCACGACCTTGCCCTGGTCACGCCATACTTGTCTGGCGTTGATCCAGCTGCCATCATTTAGATAGACCCGTGCGGCCGAGGCGGTTGCCACCCAGCAAACCACCAGCAAAAGTGCCAAGCCAAGCTTCTTCATGCCGAAACCTCCCTGCAGTGATAAAAAATGATTGTGTTTCATGCTACCCCCAGATTGAGCCGACGGCAAGCTGTTCGGCAACGGTCTCCGTCATTTAGTTGGTATCCAGCCGGTAGCTGGTCAACTCCTTGCCACTGCCCAGCACCAGCAGACGTCCGTCTGGAGTCATCCCCAACAGATCAATCCGTTTTTCCACCCGATATCGGCGTAGCTCCTGTCCGTTCTGGGCATCCCACAGAATCACCAGCTTCTCATCACCACTCAGCACTCGCTGACCATCCCGGCTGACAGCCAGGTGGACCACCTCGTCGGCATGACCGCGCAGAATCTGCTGCTGCGTACCGTTACGGGGGTTCCAGATCAGCACCAGCTTGTCCTCAGCCGCTGAAACCAGATAGCTGCCGCCAGCAAGAAAGGCCAGCATCCTGACATCACCGCCGTGGCCGGACAATGACTTCAACTGGCGTCCCGTGGCCGGGTCCCACAACGCTATCTGCTTATCCTGGCCTGCAGTGGCAAGCATGCGGCCGTCCTGGCTGATGGCAACCGCCAGCACATCGTTCTGATTTTTGAGCGTCCGCAACCGATTGGCCTTCAGATCCCAGAGCCAGGATTCGTCCCCCTTGGAACCGATCACCACCAGACGTCCTGAAGCAGCCATTTCGATATCGCTGGCCACCTCTTTCAGGCCGACAGCAGCAAGCTGTTGCCGACGAGCGATATCCCAGAGCACCGCCCGTTTATCCTTGCCTGCTGAAACCAGTTGACGCCCATCAGCACTGAAGGCAAGGGCGACCACCGCGCCCTTCAGATGCCCCGGCAAGGTGGCCAGCTGCACCCCTTTGGCCAGATCCCACAGCACAATCAAACCATCATCATCACCGGTGGCAGCAAGGGTGCCATTCGGGGCCAGGGCCAGGCTCCGCAGTTCCTCGCGCTGCACCGGAAAGGCCGCCAGCGGGGCCAGTCCACTGATCGCGGCCTGAGCGGTCCGCTCCGCCGCATGTTTGCGCTCCTTCTCAAGGGCCTCCAGTCGGTCCTTTTCTCGCTCACGGGCCTCTTCTTCCACTTTTTCCTGATACTCGCGCACCTCTTTGTCACGCTCTTCCCGCGCCTTGCGTTCGGCCTCCTCACGTTTGCGCTCTTCCTCGCGCAACCTGGCGGCTTCTTCAGGACGCAACGCCTCTTCCGGCTGGCTGCTGCTGACCTGCTGGCCGGCCTGAATACAGCCAGCACACGTTTCCTGCACAATCACCGCCTGGGCGGTCTTGTCCCGTACCTCGGTGATCTTCAGCAAGCCTTTGGGCACCCGCTCAATCGAGAGAATCTCGCCGGTCTTGGGATGACGCACCGGTGCCCCCTCCAGGTAAACCGTAAAGGCAAAACCAGGCCGGACTCCGGCCTGACGGCCCAGATCAACCATAATCGCATCGCCATCCCGCTTGACCACATACCCTTCCAGGGGAAAATGCCGGATGATCCGGGCCGATATCTTTGCGACCAGATCATTCAGACTGGTGGTGGAGCCGGCCCGCACCCGATCGGCCGTAATGATGGCGCCGGTCTCGACATTGATCAACCTGACATTCAACTCATAGGTGCGTTCGTAACTCTGCACCGTACCGGTCACCACCGTCTTGACGCCCAGTAGCTTGCCGATCCGGGAGGCACTATTCGGGTCCAGCAGACCGGAAGAACCCATCTTCTGCTCCTGAAGAATCTGCTGCATCAGACGCCGTTCAATCACCTCAAAACGGCCGGCCTCCACCAGGCTGGTGGTGAACCATTCCGCCACGATCTTGCCCACGTCCTGGTTACTAAACGAGCCTTGTTGTTGGAAATCCAGCACCGCCACCTTGGTTTTATGATAGTCAGTCGCGCCGACACCGGCGCCCCAAAGTAGTACCAAGAGACTGAATAACATCGCACGTAACATCATCATGCCCACCCTCCTTCAGGCAAACTGCCTGAAACGATAGACCGCCTCGGGAATCGCCTTGTCCCGAATATTGCCGAAGGCCAGCCGCAGATACGCCTCCAGGCCGGGTCCGAACACCTCGCCCGGCAGCGTCAGCAGACCGGCCTCGCTCGCCAGGCGGCGGGCCACCTCACGACCGCTGCGGCCGTCAAAGGGATGCCTGACCCAGGCAAAGAAGCTGCCGCTGGCCACCAGCCGGAACCGATTGCCCGGCAGGCTGAATTCGTTCACAAATAGATCGTGCCGCAACGACATCATCAAGCGGTTGGCCGCCACCCACTCATCCAGCCGTTCCAGGCCGTACTGCAGGGCCAGTTGCGTGATCCGCGGCTGACAGACCGTCATGGTGTCCTGCAGTTTGAGGGCCTGCTCGATAAAGGCCGGCGCAGCAGCCAGCAGACCAGCCCGGTAGCCGGTCAGGGCGTAGCTCTTGCCAAAGGACATCACCTGCACCAGAGTGCTGTGCCAATCCTCAAGGGTAAACAGGTCGTGGGGCATCCCCTCCACGAAGTCACCGTACGTTTCGTCCAGCACCAGGGCGACGCGGTGCTGGCGGGCAAGAAAATACAGTTCCCGCAGCAGGTCGGGTGGGATCACCGTGCCGGTGGGATTACTGGGGGAAACCAGCAGGATCGCCCGGGTGCGGGGAGTGATCAACTTGGCTATGGCGGCCGGGTTGGGCAGGCCACGCTCCTTTTCAACAAAAGGTGCGTAGACCGGGCGGATGCCCAGACTACCCAAAGCCATCGGATGGTCAAAGTAGCAGGGCAATTGCAGGATCATCTCATCACCGGCCTGACAGAGCACCAGCATGGCCAGCCAGAACGCGGCGCTGGCCCCCACCGTGAGGCACAACTGCTCCGGCGCGACCTTGGCAGCGTAGCGCCTGCGGTAGCGGCCGCAGGCCGCTTCCCGAACCTCCGGCAGTCCCTCATCCGGCGTGTAACGACAGGTCTGGGGCTCATCCACGGCAGCGTGCAGATGAGCCAGCAGCTCTGCTGGCGGGCCATAATCCGGCACCGCCTGACACAGATCAATCAAGGCAGGCGCACCGGCGGGACGGTCGGCCGCCCACCCCCTGACCTCGCTGATCGGTGGTTCATGCACCGCGCGGACATGTTCGTTCAGGACAAAACGCATCTATTGCTCGTTTCTGACAAGTTACATTTTAGCTGCGCTGGTATAGCCAAACAGCATCTTCTGTATACCACAGCTTAGGAAGGTCGCAAACCGGCCGCAAATCCCCCACTAGCTGATTCGCTGCTGCCAACTCTTCCAGAGCAACCTGCAGCCCCAGAACAGGGCCGAAAGCATCAACAGGGTGCCGGTGGTGTGGGCCATCCGCGCCAAGGCATGATCGTACGGCAGCATGCTCAACTTCGTCAACAGCAGCTCCCAGTCATGATAATCCTCCACCTCGCTGCCGGTGACACCTCCCAGAAGCATCAGCTGTCCGGCCCGGGCGTCATTGATGTAGGGTGCCAGATCCAGCAGACTCTCCCCCAGCCACCAGGTACCCACCGCTGCCCCATAGGTATCATGCCGCCGCAGAAAAGCACCGATCACCACGGCCGGGACCAGCAGCTGCCCCAGAGAGCCGCCCAGTACCTGTAAGAAACGCCCGAACGGCATGAACAGAACATGGCCTGCTTCGTGAAAAACCAGGTTCACTGCGTGCAACCACACACTAGTAGAGGGGAACGCAACGATCGGCGTAAAAATCAGCCGGATACCGTAGGCCGCCAGCAGGAGCATAAAGGCGGCCTTGCCCACGATCAGCAGGCCATGCTCACCCGGCTTGACGAACAGTAGAACCTGCGGCAGAAGACTACCGAACGGCTGCGGCGGCGCAAGATTTCTGCAGGACTCGGCCGGGGCCAGCTTGGCGAAGATCACCCCGCAGTATGGGCAGCTGTCAACTGGTTCACGAAGCGGTCGAGCACACTTGGGACATACTTCCGGTAGCATCTGAACCCCCTACGGATAGACGCGGACGACCTGCTCCGCCACGCAGGCCGGCTTAGCATTGCCTGCAATCTCCACCGTCAACAGGTAGATGATCTCCACACCAGCCCCGGCCGGGGCTGCTTCCAAAACCATGGTATGGGCCCGGACACGGTCGCCCGGCTTGACCGGCGCCGGAAAGCGAACCTTGTTGAGGCCGTAGTTGACCCGCAAACGCATACCGGGATAGTTCCGTTCAAACTGGCCCGGTGCATTGGCTTGCGTTAAGAGCGGCAAGAGCGACAGGGTCAAAAAACCGTGGGCGATCGTACTGCCATAGGGTGATTCCGTGGCGGCCCGTAGCGGGTCAGTATGAATCCACTGCAGGTCGCCGGTGGCTTGGGCAAAGGCGTCGATCCGGGCCTGCTCAATCAGCAGCCAGTCACCGACGGTAAGCTCCTCGCCCCGGCGCTGTTGATAGGCATTCAGCAACTGTTCTGCAGCAGACATGGCTTCTCCTTTCACATTGAACCAAAGAAATGCTATAGAGGAAATTGTGCATGATGCACACCATTTTGCAACCACGAGGTACGGTCATGAACCTGCATGAAGGACTGAAGACCCTGGGTAAAGGCACCGCCACCAGCTATCGTTACGACAGCCCGGATGCCGGTCTGCTGGAATGGTTTCCCTCCCCCTTTGCCAACCGGTCGGCCAACCCCAGCGGCTGCATCGGCACATTGCATATCGAATGCCCCGAGTTTACCTGCCTCTGTCCGATGACCGGGCAGCCGGACTTTGGCACCATCATCATCGACTACCAGCCCGATCAACGCTGCGTGGAAAGCAAAAGCCTCAAGTTGTACCTGGGCTCCTTCCGGATGCACGGCGAATTCCACGAGGCCGGGGTCAACCGGATCTGCAACGACCTGGTCACGCTGCTGAATCCGGCCTGGTTGACCGTCAAGGGCGAGTTCACCCCACGCGGCGGTATTCCCTTCTGGCCCACGGCTGAATACCGCCGGCAACCATAATAAGCCTGACTCGTTGACAGTCAACATTCCACTGTTATGCTTGCTGCGTAGACAAGGGGATATCCCCCAAGGAGGTTGTCATGAAAACCGTGACGAGGCGATCAACCATTGCTCGCTGGGTTGTAGGACTTTCGCTGTTGACCTGGGCCGGATTCATGCTGGCCTGCGTGCCGCCCCCGCAAGAACCGCCGCCGCCGCCCAAACACCTGCCATCCTCGTCCTGGGGTGATCGCTACAGTTACCGTTACGACCCGCCCGCGCAGAAAAAAGCCGCCTCGGTCCCGGCAACCATCATCGTGGTCGACCCCTACTACAAGGAAGCCGACAGCACCCTGGCCAACCCCACCTATTCAAAGGTGGCCAAAGGGTTCGCCTCCTCCATGGGTGTTGACACCGACAAGGTGCTGATCGCCAAAGGGATGACCTCCAAGGGTCCCTTTGCCACGGTTGACGAGATCACCTATTCCGACAAAAAGGTTTCTGACCTGGCCATTGTGCCGAAAGTCTTTCTGACCGCCGACTCTCGCTACATCACCAAGTGGCAGGTGGAGGGCAACTACCTCTACGACGAACAGATTGTCGATGTGATGAGCCGCGAGTTCGAGATGAAGATCGGCGGCTGGGTTTCCTTTGTGATGCAGGAACCGCTCTCCGGTCAGAAGATGTGGATCAAGCGCCTGGAACTGCCGGAAACGGTAGTTAAGGGAATCGAATACTTCCGGGCAATCCCCCAGTATGAAACGCGGGTAAATTATGATCCGGGCTTCCTGTTTGTGCCGCCCACCAAAAATGAATACAAGGTACTGGTAGGGCACAATCCCGGCGAGATACTCTATGACGGCAAGAAAGAGGCCCTGGCTGACGCCATCAAACAGATGTACCCCGAGATCATGGGCAAGCTCTGGACCTATGTGGATACCGACGAGATCATCTCCCTGAAGGAGAAGGTCAAGGAGATTCGCGACCTGAAGCGGTTCTAGCCGGTGCTGGAACTGCTGGCCCGGTATCTGTTGCACTGGACCCCGGAACGGGCCATCTGGCTGGGTGGACAGACCCTCTCTTGGGATGCCCGCTGTGCAGGCATCTATGCCGGTTTTGGCATCGCCCTGCTGGTTCAGCTGATCTGGCATTGTCACGTAAAAAAGCTGCCGCCGTGGTCACTTATGGCCACGACGGCAGCTTTTTGTCTGCCACTCTTCATTGACGTTGCCACCGTTCGCTATGGACTACGCCCGCCGGTCAACACCATCAAACACCTGACCGGCGTCTGGTTCGGCAGCGCCTTCTGCTGCCTGCTCTATCCAGCCGTGAGCCACCTCACCACTTCCAACCGGCACTCCGCACCGTTCAGCCTCCGCTCACTGGCCATCCTCATGGCTGTAGCTACGGCCATCTCCAGCCTTGCCAACTGGGACCGGCCACTCTCCTACTACCTGCTTGAATCCCTGGCCTGGTTCGGTTTCAGCGGTCTGGCCATACTGGCTGCAAGCGGCATCATACTCATCATCAAACCAGCTGCTGGCAAAGCAGAACCTGGCGATACTAGTCCAACTCGTCGATCTCCCCCACCAGATGCTGACGCAACTTAACCGGTTTCTCGGTGCTGCTGCGCACCTTGATGTTGATCATCTCCACAAACACCGAGAAGGCCATGGCAAAGTAGATATAGCCCTTGGGGATATGGAAGGAGAGACCATCGGCGATCAGGGCCACCCCGATCATCAGCAGAAACGACAGTGCCAGCACCTTGACCGTGGGATGCCGCTCCACAAACTGACTGACCGCACCGGCAAAAAACAGCATCACCCCCACCGAAATCACCACCGCCATCACCATCACCCCCAGTTGACGGGCCATGCCGACAGCGGTAATCACCGAATCCAGTGAGAAGATAATATCCAGGAACATGATCTGGATCAGAATACCGTTGAAGGAGACGGCCCCCTTGCTGCCATCGGCGTGATGCTCCTCCCCCTCCAGCTTGTCATGAATCTCCATGGTGCTCTTGGCCAGCAGAAACAGGCCACCCACAATCAGGATCAGGTCACGGCCGGACACCCCATGCCCCAGGATAAAGAAAAACGGGGCCGTCAGCTTCATCACCCAGGTCAGCGAGAACAACAGCAGCAACCGGGTGAGCATGGCCAACGACAGGCCCAGCTTTTGGGCCCTGGCCCGTTGGTGCTCGGGCAGCTTGCCGGTCAGGATACTGATGAAGATGATGTTATCGATCCCCAGCACGATCTCCAGGGCGGTCAGGGTCAACAGGGCCAGCCAGGCCTGCGGGTCGGTAAGCCATTCCATGCGGTGCTACCCTCCAGTGGTAAGGTTAAAGAAACAACGGTGTATGACAGGCAGGCACGATACCAGCAACCTCTGCGCGGTGCAATAACTCGCGAATGGCTCGTTCACCTTCATCCCCCAAGCTCTGAGAAAAATCATTCACATACAGGCCGATATGGGCGCTGCAGACCTGTTCACTCATCTCCTGGGCATGCTCACGGATGTAGTGAGCTGCCTCGCCGGGATTGGCGCGGGCGTACTCCACCCCGGCCCCCAGAGCCGTTTCGATGCTGTTAATGGTTGCGGCTCCCAGGGAGCGGCGGGCCACAATGCCACCCAAAGGAATCGGCAGGCCGGTCTCGCCTTCCCACCATGCGCCGAGGTCCGCCAGCTGGTGCAGACCAAAGCCCTGATAGGTAAAGCGTGATTCGTGGATAATCACCCCGGCATCGGCCCGGCCGGTCATCACGGCATCCATGATCTCGTGAAACGGCATCTCCAGAAAGGTTTCCAGCTCTGGGTTGTAGAGCCGCATCAACAGGTGGGCGGTGGTATAGCGCCCCGGAATGGCGATGGTTTTCCCCTTGAGCCCAGCAGGGTCCAGCGGTTCCCGCGCCACCAAGAGCGGCCCGCAGCCTCTCCCCAGGGCGCTGCCAGCCTTAAGCAAGGCGTACTCCCCACGGATATGCCCCAGGGCGGCGTAGGAAACCTTGGTCACATCCAGCACCCCCTTTACCGCCAGCCGGTTCAGGGTCTCCACATCCTCCAGCCGCTCGTTGAAGCGCTGGCCGCCGGTATCCACCAGGCCATGCACCAGCGGATAGAACATGAAGGTATCATTGGGACAGGGGGAAAAACCGAGGGTCAGTGGTTGTTTCATAGCAACTCCGGGATCTGTCTAATTAAGGGCTGACGCTGCTGTTTGTTACAAACTCGCTGATCCTAGTGTTGGTGATCAGATGGTCAAGAGTTATGGCGGTAAACACCTTGCCATTCAGACGCAGCAACAGATCGTGCATGTCGGCCCTTCTCTGACGGAAACCTCGACCGTCGATGCAAGCAACCACCTCGTAGTGTGGTCGGCCCTCACTGACATGCTTGTTACGCTGTGTTTCCAACTCTTTCATTCTGGTCACCTTGTCTCTGGCGGTTCCATCGTCGCTTGTTATCTTGGCCTCTATGATTACTATGGGGTTTAGTTCGTCGGGGATGCAGAAATCTGGGGCCTGTCCGAAGCCGGGTATTCTCTCGGCCCGCCCCGTTTTGCGATAGGAAACGCCGGCTTCGCGTAAGCGTTGCTCTACAGCGTTTTCCATAACCTCTCCTACCAGTTCGGAAACTGCGTCGCGATGAGTCGCAAATGGACGTCCCAGATAACGCTCATAAAGAAGTACGGCATAAGGGACATTCTCTTTGACTGCGTGTGCTAGAGACTCAAGTCCGAAGGTGGTATCGAATTTTGCCAGGCGATGGATGACACCGTCCTGCTCAGGCGGAGCGCCTTTTTCGATATACTGGATGGCAACCCTTATAAGGGCGTCTATCCGCTCAATTGTTTTGACGGCTGAATTCCGGGCAATCAGTCTCTGATAATAGTCGATGGTCTTGCAATCCTTGTCGATCCCTCGCGCGGCACCCTGGGTGATGTCACTTCCCAATTCGGTTCGCGCCAGTTCGGCCCATTCCGGGGCCGTCATGCCGAGAACCGAGCGTAGCACCCCAAGGACAAGGCTGTTTTCCAGCAAAGCATTCTTAACCGCTTCGGGTGAGAGGTTTTGAAAGCCTGCCGTATTTCTCTTTAAAACCTCGTAAGCGGCCTGGAACACAGGATATCGCACGAAACACGATCCGGATGGCATGAGCAGGAATTCAGAAGAAAGATCGCCAAAAGTTGTCTCAACCATTTCCTCAATGCGTGTTAACAATTCTTCTTGACTCAATTCGAACGGTCGTTCTCCCGCCATATATCCCTCCTAAAATAAAATCTCATCGCTATCAACTTCATAGACAGACGGGCCTTCTTGCACTGCAAAACGTAACGCCAACAATTCTTCGACGGAAAGTGCTGCCTCGATTTCCTCTGGACGCGGCAGAGTCGCCAGATGATAGACAATTGCTGACAGTTTTTGTTTCGCCGAAAGGGCCGGATTCCAGCTTGTTCGTAGCTTCCAGACGGTCATCCGTACCAGATGGCCGAAGATTATACAGCGGCTATCCCCGCGTGTTGGCTTAAGTCCGCCCTGGCGGAGTTTATCGAGGTCTGCAATTACAAGCTCTGCAAATTCAGCGCATGATTGTGCCAAACCTCGACGTGTGACGACACCTGTGGAACGGCAGACGAAGACCGTATCCACCACTGAAGAAGCGGTGCCGCTGATGTGAATCGAAGCGCCCATCTCAGCCGGGCATGGCAGCGCTGCAGTACAGGCCAGGCCAGCGTCTAGGATCGCCACCGCCACCGGGTGGTAGGCATCCAGTCGGTTGTGGTGGTAGGTGAAGGCCAAGGGGCGGCCCGGCTTAAGGGCGCGGGCCATATTGCCGAAGACCGCCGCCAGCCCCTCGGTGAAGTGTTCAAGCCCCCGCTCCATGGTGACGTTGCCGGTCAATTCGTCCTGATTGCGGGTAGAGAGTGATGCAAGTGCCGGAATCGCCTCGCGCGCTAGTTGGCGCAGCCAGACGTAGCAGAAGTCCATCAATTCTGCATACTGCACGTTGCCGAAGTACGGTGGATCAGTGAAGACCCCGTCCAGACTGGCTGGCGGCAGTTCGGCGGTCGTGGCACTCTGGCAGAGGATGCGCACCGTACGCCCGGCTTCATCCCCTCGACTGTCGCCGATCCACTCTCCCGTGATTGGCACCTGGACCTTGCGCGCACCGTCTTGCCGGGTCTCGAAGGGGGTGTCGCAGTATTGTTTGGCCTTCATGTACTTTTCGATGATATTGGACCAGCCACCGCTCCCCACGCTCACCCCGCCACCGTTGGCAATCCCCAACAGGTTGGATTCGCACTGCACCAGTCCCACCGGAAAGCCGTGCACTGAAAAGATGTCCAGGGACTTGAGCGCCATGGTGTCGTAGCGACAGACCATGTTCTGGTAACGCAACAGGTCGGAGAGGTTGGTGATCAGGGCATTTCTGACTCGTTCGTTCCGCTCAGCCGTGATTATTCGGCAACTCATCTCAAGGCCCAGCAGCTGCCGCGCGTTGAACATCTCCCGATAGTGGCGATAGCCCCAGCGCAGAAGTCTGCCGGTCTCATCTCCGGGAGGAATGGCATCCTCGGGCACAAAACGGGCACCGATAGATGCCAGCATGGTCGATGCCTGGCCGTAGCGGGCCAGATCTGTTGTGTCGGGCCGCTTGAAAAAACGCCCGGAGTGGTCAGGCTTGCAGGTGCGGCAGTGGTACTCCATGGCGAACATGCGATGGCGGGGCGGCCCGCCGCCCGGCTCGGTATAGGGTGAAACGTGATTACAATGGGGACAAACACATTTGTTTCGCCTGGCAGGGCCTTCCAGTCGCAGTCCGGTAGCACATGACGCGCATGTTCCGGGATTACGTCGGTCCTTTACTTCGTTCAGATCGCCGCATGCCGCGCAGACCAGTACATTCAGCGGGTGGCGCTTATCCTCGGACAGCAGATAGCCGGGAAAGAGATCGAAATCCTTGTGACAGTATGGGCATTCCTTCTGCTTCACCCAGAGAAAGTATTTCACGTACGCATGTTCGGAGTTGCACCCCAGACAACGGGTTCGGTACAGACGGCCGACCTGTTCCTCCAGTGCATACATCAGCCCGGTGGCGGATTTCCGATACTCCTTCAAGTCCAGGTATTCGATTTCGCGGTTGACGATCCACCACGCCATGGGGTTGATGTCGTACCCCAGCACGTTGCACCCCACTCGGTTGGCCTCGATCAGCGGGGTGCCGCCACCCATGAAGGGGTCGGCAATGGCAATCCCTTTGAAATCGTTGGCGGAGAAAAAGGCATCCTTGAGCGGTCGGTCGCTGTATTCGGAGAGGATCAGGCCACGGAACAGGGTTCCCGGACGGCGGGCAAACCACTTATGTACGGCGATTATGGGACGGTAGTTCTGCTGGATCTGTTTTTCACGCAGGGCCAGAGAGGAGATGAAGGGGATGTCGAAGTTCTTTTCTATTGACATATGGATGTTATAGTATAGTTCCGATTTTAATTAGATAGGTGTTTTTTCTATTTTTTGTTCATACTTCACGCCGGGGTGTATCGGTGCAACATCACGTTGTACCATGGCTAATCACCCTTTTCGTATGCCCACACGATAGTATCGTCAAACGATAACATCGATGTCCTTTAAAACTGCAACTGTCCATTGTCAATGATGATCTCATGGCTGCCGTCCGGCATCACCAGTGTCACAGTGGGCTGATAAAAGACGTAATCCTCATGGAACGGTGCCGCCACCGTGCCGCCAAAGCCGGTGTTGTCCCCCAGGGCCAGGTGGATGGTGCCCAGGATTTTCTCGGCCTCCAGTACGTTGTCCGGTCGGCTGGCCTTGTCGTTGGTACCGATCCCCAGCTCGGCCAGGTTACGGCAGTTGGGGTTCTCAGCAAATTTTGCCTCCAGCCGCTGCTTGAGCGGATCGTCGCCGTCAATCCGCACCACCGTGCCATCGGCCACCGTCAGGGTCAGCGGGCTGGCCAGCTTGGCTGTGGGACCCCACTCGATCATCATCGTGCCGTGGCTCTCACCCTCCAGCGGGGCCAGGTAGGCCTCGCCGGCCGGCAGGTTGCCAAAGGCGCCGTCGGCGGTCAGCAGACCGTCGTCCCCTTCGGCATGGCGTCCCTTTTTACAAATATGCATGACCGTGCCGTTGGGGCACTCCACATAGACCCACTCAGCCCGGTTAACCGCCTCAACCAGCTTCGCGGTTCGGGCTGCCAGGGCCTGCCAGTCCACGGTCATGGAGGTGCCAAACATCTCTGGGTCAAAGTGCGGCAGGGAGGCGAAACGGGCCCCGGCATGGCAGGCCAGCTTGCGGAAATTGGTATGACTGGTGGAGTTGTTGGACAGAGCAATGATGATGTTGGCCACGGCGGCCGTACCGGCAGCCACAATGGCCCGCGCCCGCTCCAGACCGGCAGGGTCGATGGTCTTGGCCAACAGCGGCCCCATCAGACCGGTGAGTTCAAACTGCTCGACCATCGCCTCGCCGAAGACAGCGGTCCAGAGCGCTAATGGCGGCTCTGCTCCGGAGGCCGGTGTGGCGGGAAAGTCAACAAAGGTTGCGTTACCGTAGGTATCCCCGGCAAAACCGGCCAGTTCCCGGGCCGTGGTGTGCAGCCGGGTGCGCCGATCCAGATCTGACGCGGTTACGGCTTCATCGGCCCTGATCAGGTCACTGAACACCAAAATCCGCTCACCGGAGCGATAGCCCATATTACTCCTGAAAAGTGCCTCGAAGGCTCCATGGTACTGATGCATACAGTCGGTCCCCCCTCGTTCGCGTGAGTGACTTTTTTATAGCACAAATCAGCCTGCGTTGGTGCTGCCGATCAGCAGATTCCTAATATTTTTTCCCTTGATTTCAACGGAATGGTTATGGTAAGCAGGCATACTGTATACAATTTTACGGACTCTTTTCGTCTGTCATTATCAGCACTTAAGCCCTCAAAATAATTTGGCTTTTTGTGTTGTGGAGGTAGCTGTGGCACAGGTCGTTTTTTCAACATGGGGCAATAATGTCATAGACAACCGATCAGTAACCGGCGAACCGGCAGCAGCCAGCTTCCGCCTGCCGGTGGCTTTTGATGGTCAGCAGCCGCTCAGGGCCTTCATGGGCTGGGACGGCCTGATCGTCTTCGACAACGAGGTCGATATTCCGGCCATGGCCGCCGAGTACATGCAACGGGTACAGACCCTGTTCTGCTGCGGCAAGTGCACCCCCGGCAAGAAGGGCACCAAGGTCCTGGCCGATCTGCTGCAAAAGGTGATCAGCGGCCAGGCAAAAGAAGCCGACCTCGACCAGGTGGCCGATCTGAACGCCCTGCTGCAAAACTGCAAGTGCACGCTCTGCCCCAGTTCGACCCAGCCGGTGCTTGACGCGGTGCAGTACTACCGCGCCGACTTCCTGGCCTACCTGAACGGCGGCCGCACTGCAAAGCAGGAAAAGTACCTGCACAAAATCACCGCACCCTGCATGGACAAATGTCCCGCCCATATCGACATCCCCAAATATATTGAAGAGATCAAGAATTATCAGTACTCCGACGCGCTGGCCACCATCCGCGAAAACATGCCGTTGCCGGCAGTCTGCGGGCGGGTCTGCCCGCACCCGTGCGAAACAGCCTGCCGCCGCAAGAATGTGGATGATGCCATCAACATCATGGTGCTGAAACGCTCAGCCTCGGATTATGAGTGGCTGCACAAGCTGACCCCGCCGATGGTGCCTGCCCCTCGCAAAAACAAGAAAATCGCGATTGTGGGCGCCGGTCCGGCCGGTCTGGCAGCCGCCTACTACCTGGCCCTGCAAGGGTACCCCTGCACCATCTACGAAGCACTGCCGGAAGGTTTCGGCGGCGGCATGGTGGCGGTCGGTATTCCTGCCTACCGGATGCCGCGTCACATCCTGCAGCGCGATATCGACATCATCCAATCCATGGGGGTCGAGATCAAGTACAACATGCGGGTCGGTACGGATATCAGCCTGCCGGAACTGAAGGCCCAGTACGATGCCGTATTCCTGGCCCCCGGCGCACACCGTTCCAAGCCGATGGGCGTGGAGGGTGAAGACAAGGGCTACAAGGGCTTCCTGCCCGGCGGTATCGACTTCCTGCGGGAGGCCTACATGGGCCGCCCCACCGGCATGGGCAAAAAGGTCTGCGTGGTGGGCGGCGGCAATACCGCCATCGACTGCGTACGGGTAGCCCTGCGGGAAGGCGCGGAAGAATCGATCCTGCTCTATCGTCGTTCCCGTAACGAGATGCCGGCCGATGTCTGGGAGGTAGACGGCGCTGACGAAGAAGGGGTCAAATTCGAATTCCAGGTGCTGCCCACCAAGATCCTGGTGGATGGCAACAACCAGGTCACCGGCGTGGAGTGCGTACGGATGGCTCTGGGAGAGCCGGACGCTTCCGGTCGCCGCAGACCTGAACCGATGCCGGGCAGCGAGTTTGTGGTTGAATGCGATACGGTGATCCCGGCCATCGGCCAGGATGCCGATCTCGGGTTTATTCCGCCTGAGATGGGCATCGACATCAGCAAATGGAACACAGTGATTACCAAGTACCTGCCGCTCAAGGATGCTGCTGGCAAAGAGCTGAAGGACGGCATGGGTAATCCGCTCTCCCGTTACTTGATTACCGATTGCGAGGGCGTGTTTGCCGGTGGCGATGCTGAAATCGGCCCCCTGACGGTGGTGGCCTGTATCGGCAACGCTCACCGGGCCGCCAATGTAATCGGGCGCTACCTGGAAGAGGGCACGGCCTATCTGACCGAGCAGGAGATCTTCGAAGACCTGCTGACCTATCTGGGCGTCTACGACAAGAACGAAGCGGTGGCCTGGCTGGATTCTGCCGGGCGTGCCGGCCAGAAAGAGGTCCACGGCAAAGAGCGCGCCAGCAAAGGCAACTACGGCGAGGTGGAACTGGGCTTCAGCGACTCAACGGCCCAGGCCGAAGCCGACCGCTGTCTGCGCTGTTACCGCATGGCCATGGTGGCCCTGTAGGGAAACGGCTCGCTTCCTTGTATTGATACACAAATTAAACTCAGCATAGGAACCAAGCAATGGCACATACTGAATGCTGCGATACCAATAGAACCATCACCCTGACCATTGACGGCAGCGACGTTCAGGTGCCCAGCGGCACCACCATTCTGGACGCAGCCCGCAAGCTGGGGATCAAGATCCCGACCCTCTGCTGGCTGGAGAAGATCTCCACCACCGGCGCCTGCCGGGTCTGCGCCGTGCATGTGGAAGGGGTCGCCCGTCCGATGACCGCCTGCAACACGCCGGTCAAGGAAGGGATCAAGGTCATTACCCAGTCAACTGAACTGGAGCAGATTCGCAAAAAGACCATGGAACTGATGCTGGTCAACCATCCGCTTGATTGCCCGGTCTGCGATGCAGCCGGCGAGTGCGACCTGCAGGATACCTGCTACGGCTTGAGTGTCGCCAAACAGGAGTATGCCGCTGACCTGGAGCGTTTGCCGATCCGCTACGACTGGTCACTGCTGGAAAGCGATCCGAACCGCTGCATCCTCTGCGAAAAGTGCGTCAAGGTCTGCCGCGAGATCACCGGCGTGGGCGCCATCGAGACCCAGTCCTGCGGTGATCGCGCCGTGGTGGAAACCGTTTCCGGCCAGCCGCTGGATTGCGATTTCTGCGGCAACTGCATCGCGGCCTGCCCCACCGGCACCCTGATCAGCAAGCCGTTTAAATTTGCCGGTCGCCCCTGGTCTTTCGAAGTCAAAAACAGTATCTGCGGCTTCTGTTCCTCCGGCTGCCAGATCGAGTACCATGTCCAGAACGGCAAGGTGGCCCGGGTCACCAGCGACGACAGCACCTACAACAACGGCAACCTCTGCATCAATGGCCGTTTCGGCTACAGCGCCTTCAACGCCCCTGAACGTCTGACCACACCACTGCTCAAGGGGGTGGATGGCCAGCAGCGGGCTGCTACCTGGGATACGGCGTTGTCGGTTGCCGTTTCAGCCACCAAGGAACTGGTGGCCACGTACGGCGCCAAGGCGGTGGCCGGTATCGGCTCCCCCCGCGCCACCAACGAAGAGAACTTTCTGTTTGCCAAGCTGATCAAACAGGCCATCGGTTCTGCCAACCTGGATTCGGAGGCTCGGCTGGGCTATGCCCAGGCCCAGGAGATTCAGGCCAGCATGCTCGGCATGACCGGCGCCACCCAACCCATGGACGCGCTGGAACAGGCCGGCTCCATTATCGTGCTGGGAAGCGACCTCAAGGCTGAGTCTGCGGGCTTCGGCTACCGGGTGATCAAGGCAGCCACCAAGCATGATGCCAAGCTGGTGATCGCCTCGGCCCGTCCCACCTCTCTGGACGGTTTTGCCAACAGCGCCCTGCGCTACAAGGCCGGTTCAGAAGGATTTGTGGCATTGGGTCTGGCCAAGGCAGCCCTGAACCAGGGCAAAACGGATGCCGGTGCTACTGATGGTCTGGACGGCTTCAAGCAATCCCTGGCAGCCGCTTCCTTTGACCAGATTCAGGCGGCCACCGGCTTGTCAGAGGCCGACTACAACGATGCCGTATCATTCATCAACGGCCCGGTGGCGGTGGTCTATGGCTATGAGTTCATCCGTAGTGCCGATGCGCAGGCTGCCGTAACCGGCGCGGTCAACCTGGCGCTGTTGACCGGTGCAGACCTCTATCCGATTGACGAGAAGAACAACACCCAGGGCATGCTGGATATGGGTGTGATTCCTGGCGCAGACGGCAAGGACCTCTTCCAGATCATCGATGCCATCGAAGCCGGCGAGATTCGTGCCCTGTTTGTGATGGGCAGCGACCTGCTGCAGATCATGCCGAACCGGAGCAGAATCGAAGCAGCCCTCAAGAAGCTGGAATGCCTGGTGGTGCTGGATCTGTTCCCCACCGCCACCGCACACCTGGCCCATGTGGTGCTGCCGGCCGCTGCCGCGCCGGAGAAGAGCGGCTCATTTACCACGGCAGACAACCGCACCCAGAGCTTTACAGCTGCCGCAACACCCCCCGGCGAGGCTCGTCCCGATTACGTGATTCTGGGCGATCTGTATGCCCGCCTGACCGGCGGCGCTATCCCCAGCCTGGCTGCCCTGCAACAGGAGATCGCCGTGCCGGTCAAGCAACATCTGGAGCGTCCGGCCTTTGCCGCCGTTACCCCGCAGGCCCCGGCCACCGGCAGCATGACCCTGCTGATCGCACCATTCCTGCGCCACAACGGCAGCTACACCAGCTGGTCGGTCAACAACCTGCAGGTGGCAGCAGAGGCGACGCTGCGACTGGGCACAACCGATGCCGCCAAACTGGGTGTTGCTAACGGCGACAAGGTTACCCTGGGTGCCAACGGCACTTCGGTCAGCCTGCCGGTTCAGCTGCAGCCGTCCATCCCTGCCGGTCTGGCAGTGGCACCTACCCACTTCAGGACCAGCGGTTTGACCACGCTTTTGATCAAGCCGGCTGCCAGCCTGACCGTGACCATCAGCAAGGGCTAGTCAGACCGTTCTCTCCATGGTACGCTCAGGGCGCCGCAGCAGATTGCGGCGCCCTTTTCTATTGCTCATATGAACTGGCAGATTCAACAGATACTGCGCCGCCGACGCGCAGCAGAACAGGGGGCCATCCCGCCAGGGCGTGGCGGCACACTCTCGGTCTGTCTGGTCTACCCCAACCGCTACGAAACCGCCATGAGCAGCCTGGGATTTCAGGCAGTTTACCAACTCTTTAACGAGCAGCCCGAGATCGTCTGTGAACGAGCCTTTCTGCCGGACCGCGACGAACTGGCTGCCTACGGGAAGTCTGGTGACACTTTGGTCTCGCTGGAAAGCGAACGCCCGCTGTCCGACTTTGACATGGTCGCCTTTTCAATCTCCTTTGAACCGGACTTCATCAACATCCCCCGCATCCTCGGACTGGGTCGCATCCCGGCGCTGGCTGCGGAGCGGGACGGCTCCCACCCCCTGGTGATGGCCGGAGGCGCGGCCTGCTTCATCAACCCGGAACCGGCAGCCGAGCTGTTTGACCTGATCGCCGTCGGCGAAGGGGAGACGCTGATCCCCGACCTGTCCGCCTTGCTGCTGAATCACGGGGCACTGCCTCGGCCGGAGCTGCTGCGGCAGGCAGCCCAACTCCCCGGCATCTATATACCTGCACTGCCTGTTCAACTGCCGGTAACGCGGCGCTGCGCCCCGGCCGATTCGTCACCTTCACAGTCGGTGATCCTGACCGAGCAGACCGAGTTCGGGAACATGTACCTGATTGAGGTCAGCCGCGGTTGCCCGCGGGGTTGCCGTTTCTGCGCCGCTGGATTCGTCTGGCAGCCGTTTCGCCAGCACCCCCTGGACCGACTCAAGGCCGCCTGCCGGGAAGGCCTCAGACACCGTTCCACCATCGGCCTGGTGGGAGCAGCGGTATCCGATCACCACCAGATCGAAGAGTTGTGCAGCTTTATTGTGGAGCAGGGCGGCGCCCCCTCGCTCTCTTCGTTGCGCCTTGACCGCCTGTCGCCGCGTCTGCTTGATCTGTTGGTTACCTCAGGGCACAAGACCATCAGCATGGCCCCGGAGGGCGGTTCACAACGGATGCGGGACATGATCCGCAAAAACCTGACCGCTGAGCAGATTCTTGCTGCCGCAGATCAGGTGGCCCAGGCCGGCATCCTCAACCTGAAGCTCTACTTCATCATCGGCCTGCCCGGCGAGAACGACCAGGACCTTCAGGAGTTGATCGACCTGGCTGCCGCCATTCAGCGGACCGTGGTGGGGCAGGCCCGGGCCCACAAGCGGCTGGGTGAGATCACCCTCTCGGTCAATCCGTTCATCCCCAAGCCGTTCACCCCGCTGCAATGGGCCGGCATGTGTCCGCTCGGCGAACTGAAACGCAAGGTGGCGCTGCTGGAAAAAGGGCTGCGGCCGATCCCCAATGTGCGGCTGAAGGTGGAAGAGTTGCAGGGCTGCGTGCTGCAGGCGCTCTTGTCCCGTGGCGGGCGGGAGCTGACGCCGCTGATCCTGCAGATGGCAGCTGGCCTGAACCTCAGGAAGGCTGCCAAGCTTTGCCGGATCGACCCCGAGCAGCTGGTCACCACGACCCTGACGCTGGATGCCAAACTTCCCTGGGAGGTGATCCTGGCCACGGACCGAACCAGGCTGGAAGACGAGTACCGGACCGCCATGGGGCTGATCGGAGTACAGCTATGAAACAGTGCAGCATTTGCGGTAGTGAGTTTGACGAGACCATTCCGATGTCCTCGGTTTTTCACGAAGCAGGGGCTTGGCTGGCTGAAGAGGTTTGGCAGGATGCGGGGGAACTCTGCCCGCAGTGCCTGGAAAACCGGGCACGGCTGGCGATGATGTACGCCCACGATTGTAACACCTGAAACAGCACCTCGGTTTCAGATCAGATGATAACAAGGCGGCAAGGAGGAGCCGACGACGAAGCCAACGCAACGAGCGCCTTGATCTGAAAGCGGTATAAAAAAGCCCGGCATCCAAGGAGGGGGGAGGAGGCCGGGCAGAAAGAAACGCAGCCCGTACGGACAACGCTTCTTAAATGGGTTAGGTCTAGTCCACCGACTTGCGCAGGAAGGTGGGGATATCGTACTGGTCTTCATCGTCGATGGAGACGGTTCCCACGTGCCGTGTCGGCCGGGGGCTGTCCATCTTCTGGCGGTCGCGGATGAAGGTCGGGGTTTCGATGTTGATCACATTGGGCTGCTTGGGGGTGGCAATACCGATCGGCGCAAAGCCACGGTTGCGCTCAACCATCTCGAAGCGGTCACCAAAGCCGGTCACGATGGCGGTCACCTTGACCGTCTCGCCCATTGACTCGTCAATCACCACACCGACAATGATATTGGCATCTTCATGCACCTTCTCATGGATGGTCTTGTTGACGGCGTCGAAGTCGTCCATGGTCATGTTTGATGAGCCGGTGATATTGACCAGCACGCCCCTGGCGCCGGAGACGTCAATATCCTCCAGCAGCGGCGAGGAGATCGCCTTGGTTGCGGCTTCAACGGCGCGGTTCTCGCCGTTGGAGATGCCGATCCCCATCATGGCCATGCCACGTTCACTCATGATCGACTTGACATCGGCAAAGTCCACGTTGATGAAACCGGAGGTGGTGATCAGATCGGAAATACCCTGAACAGCCTGACGCAGCACATCATCCGACGGCTTGAAGGCATCCAGAATCCCGAGGGAGCGGGGAGCGATGCTGATCAGGCGGTCATTGGGGATGATGATCAGTGAGTCAACATGTTCCTTGAGGGCGCGGACACCCTCATCAGCCTTGAGCTGGCGCAGCTTGCCTTCGCGGGAAAACGGCTTGGTGACGATACCGACCGTCAGTGCCCCCACTTCACGGGCCACTTCGGCAATCACGGGAGCGGCTCCGGTGCCGGTGCCACCGCCCATGCCGGCGGCGATGAAGATCATGTCGGCCCCTTTCAGCAGGTCAGCCAGTTTTTCGCGATCCTCCAGGGCTGCATCACGACCCACATTGGGATTGGCGCCAGCGCCCAGACCTTTGGTCAGTTGCCCACCCAGTTGTACCTTGACCGACGCAAGGGAGGAGCGCAACGCCTGGGCATCGGTATTGGCGACGATGAAATCCACCTTGTTAATGCCGCTGGCCACCATGGTGTTCACGGCATTACCACCGCCGCCGCCCACGCCAACTACCTTGATGACCGCGCTCTGCTCGATGGTTTCGTCAAATTCGAACATCCGCTCCCCCTTTGTTATATTTAAATAATAATCTCATCAGTTCAGGTGCAGCCCAACACCGCCAAGGGTTCTAGAAGAACTCCCGGAACCAGCTCTTCATCCGCCGGCTGGTGGTGCTGAAGATGCTGTCTTCCGACTTGGTGGTGGGAAACTCGCGTGGTCCGACGTTGCGACTGCCGTAGATGATCAAACCGACCCCCGTGGAGTAGGCTGGTGAGTTGACCACATCAACCAGTCCCCCGATCTTTTGGGGGAGACCGCGCCGAACCGGCAGGTTGAAGATCTGCTCCGCCAGCTCCGGCATGCCTTCCAGTATACTTGATCCGCCGGTAATTACAACCCCCGATGCGATGGCATCCTCAAGTCCCGACTTGACAATTTCCCGGTTGACCAGCGTAAACAACTCCTCAACGCGGGGCCCCAGAATCTCGCACAGCACGTTGCGAGACAGCTCTCTGGGCTTGCGTCCGCCTACGCTGGGCACCTCAATCTTCTCATCCTTGCCCACCAGTGCGGCCAGACAGCAGCCCTGGTTGCGCTTGATCTTTTCCGCCTCGGCCATCGGCGTTCTCAATCCTACGGCGATGTCATTGGTCAGATGATTGCCGCCCAGAGAGATCACCGAGGTGTACTTAATGGCGCCCTCGGCAAAGATGGCGATATCGGTGGTGCCGCCGCCGATGTCCACCATGCAGACCCCCAGCTCCTTTTCATCGGGAGACAGCACCGCCTCGGCCGAGGCCAGCTGTTCCAGGACGATGTCGGCCACGTCCAGTCCGGCCCGGTTGCAGGATTTCACAATATTCTGGGCACTGGTGACCGCGCCGGTGACGATATGCACCTTGGCCTCCAGCCGTACACCGCTCATTCCCAGCGGTTCACGGATGCCGTCCTGCTCATCGATAATGAACTCTTGAGGCAGGATATGGATCACCTCGCGGTCCATCGGGATGTTGATCGCCTTGGCGGCGTCAATCACCCTCCGTACGTCGTCCTGATTGACTTCGCGGTTCTTGATGGCGATGACGCCGTCGGAGTTGATTCCCTTGATATGGCCGCCGGCGATACCGGCGTATACCGACTTGATCTCGCAACCGGCCATCAGCTCGGCCTCCTCAACCGCCTTCTTGATGGAGGCCACCGTGCTCTCGATATTGATCACCACACCCTTGCGCAGGCCGTTGGACGGACTGGAGCCGATGCCGACAATCTCGATGCCGTCTTCGGTCACGTTGCCGACAATGGCACAGATCTTGGTTGTGCCGATGTCCAGGCCGACGATCAGGTTGTCTCTCTTTGCGGACATTGCATCCCTCCCTTGGGAGCTTGCCAGGCGGCTTCCCGCTTAGCTCTTCTTGACGACGATCCGGTCGATGTAATCCAGATCGATGTAGTGCAGCCCGGGCTGCTGAGTCATCAGGGTCTGATAAATCCGGGCAAAACGTGCCAGCTTGCCGGAAAAGTCGTCAGTGCCAATCCTGATCGGCACAGCTGCGGAGGTCGTAAACAGGGTAAATCCGTGGCCCCTATCGTAATGAATCTCAGACACATCCGCAAGGATAAATGAACCATACTGTTGCAACGCCCCCAGCAGCTCGCAGGCACTTTTGAGCGCCTCGCGGGTACCTGCCGGGTCGGCGGCCAGCGCATCTTCACTCAACCCCGTAACCACCGGAAGATCCAGGGTGTCACCAAAGCTGAGCGGTTTAAACGGCTCGCCCTGATTATCAAGATAGTACAGCAGTCCCAGGTTGACCACTGCCACCGGCTGCCGTTCAGTGATGCTGACCGCCAGCGTTCCGGGAAAGAAACGCTGCACCCGCACCGAGGCGACCCAGGGGTTCCGTGCCACCTGCTGGCCGACCGCCTTGAGATGCAGACTGAGCAGGTTTTGACCCGGCAGCACACCGGTCAGCGTTACAATCTCTTCGCGGGTCAGGCGCTGCACACCACGCACATCCACTTTTTGCACCGGAAAGGGCGTGGTTTGCATCAGCCCCTTGATAGCCGCAAAGAGCAGCACCACCACCAAAAGCGCCAATCCGTAGCGACTGCCGTAACGAATGATCGGCAGCAGATATTTGCGCAGGTCCAGCGGCTCTTTCCTGACCTTGGTCCGGTTGCGGGCCACCTTGCGGTTCGGCTTTGCGCCGATATGCCGCAGATCGGTCATCATACCGTAGAGAGCCCTGCCTTGACTGCTGCCGACAGCACAATCCGCTCCACCAGCTGTTCAAAGCCGAGCCCGGCGCCCTTCCGGGCGATCTCCGGCAGCAGCGACAGGGCGGTCATACCCGGCAGGGTGTTGACCTCCAGCAGATAACAGTCTCCCGATTCTGCGACGAGGAAATCTACCCGGCTGTAGCCGTCGCAGCCCAGGGCCTGGTGGGCTTTCAGCCCCAGCGACTGCACCTTTTCGTAGCAGGCCGGGTTCAGTCGAGCCGGAAAGATATGTTCTGCCAGACCATCGGTGTATTTAGCCTCGTAGTCGTAAAACTCCCGTTTGGGGATGATCTCAATGGCCCCGATCGGACGGTCGTCCAGAATCCCCACCTGCACCTCTTGTCCCTTGACATAGCACTCTATCAGCGCCATGTCGTCATAGCGAAAGGCCTCATCCAGTGCCGCCTGCAGGCCGTCAGCGTGCTTGACGATCGAAACGCCCACCGAGGAGCCCTCCTGCACCGGCTTGACCACAGCCGGCAGGCCAAACAGCAAGCTGTTGGCAGTGATGGACTCGCCGCGCCGCACCGCCAGATAAGGGGTGATGGTCAGACCGGCCGCGGCAAAGGCCTGTTTGCTGTACAGCTTATGCATCGCCAGGGCGCTGGCCAATACCCCGGAGCCGGTATAGGGAATATCCATCAGCTCAAGCAGACCCTGCACACAGCCATCCTCACCGTAGCGCCCGTGCAGGGCGATGAAGGCTACTTCAACCCGTTCCCTGCGCAGTACCCCGGCCAGATCACGTCCCACGTCGATGGCCACGCTGTCATAGCCTTGCTTGAGCAGCGCCCGATGGACCGCATCGCCGCTTTTCAGCGACACCTCTCGTTCCGCCGAGAGCCCCCCCATCAACACGCCGATCCGTTTTTTGTTCATAATTCCTCTCCCACAATCCTGACCTCTTCCTCCAACAGGATGCCGCTCTGCTCGAGCACTGCCTGTTTCACCCGTGCCGACAAGCTCAGAAAGTCGGCGGCCGTCGCCTGACCTGCGTTGACCAGAAAGTTGCTATGCACCTCGGATACCAGCGCACCACCCACCCTGACGCCCCGCATTCCGGCCGCGTCAATCAGCCGCCACGTCGCCTTTCCGGCCGGATTTTTAAAAAAGGAACCGGCACTGGGGAAGCCGACAGTATGCTTGGAGCGCCGCAGCTCCAGATCCTTGCGGATCTCCTGTTCAGTAAGCTCCGGGTCCCGCGGTTCCAGGTGCAGGGTAGCCGACAGCACCAGGTCGCCCGGCTGTAGATCAAGCCGCCGGTAGCCATACGCAAGCTGGTCAATACAATACTCGGCAACATTGCCTTCCCGCAGCAGCGTCATGCAGGCGGTCCGTTCCAGAATTCCTTCGCCGTAAGCACCGGCGTTCATCCTGATGGCCCCGCCGATGGTGCCGGGAATTCCGGCGATAAAGCCGATGCCGCCCAACCCGCGTTGCTGCGCAAAGCGCACCACTTCCAGGTTTTCAGCACCTGCTTCAGCCCGTATTTGGTCAGCGTTAAGCGCCTCAACCCGGTTGAAACGTTCCAGCGATATCACCGCACCGCGTATGCCGCCGTCCCGCACCAGCAGGTTATAGCCACGACCGATGGCCAACCAGGGTACCTGCTGCTGCGCCAGCTGCGTCACCAGTAGTTGCAGGTCGTCCACATCCTGCGGCACGGCATACAGGTCGGCCGGTCCACCCACCTTGAGCGAGGTGTGACGGCTCATCGGTTCGTTGCGCAGCAACGTACCTCGTATGCTGATCACCTGCAGGTCCAGTTACCCCTCCAGTATCTTGACCAGGGCTTCGCCCTGCTGCCAGATATTGCCGGCACCGAGGGTGATGACGATGTCGCCCTCTTTGACCACCCCGGCCAGATGTTCGGGGATCAGCTCCCGGTCACCGATCCAGGTGACCTCCTTCTGGCCGTGACGCCGGATCTCAGCGGCCAGCCGTTCGGCAGTGGCACCCTCAATCGGGTGTTCGCCTGCCGCATAGACGTCGGTCAGCACCAGCAGGTCGGCGTCGTAAAAAGCGGTCACAAAGTCATCGAACAGCTCATGGGTACGGCTGTAACGGTGAGGCTGGAACGCTGCCACGATCCGCCGCTCCGGCCAGCCCTGGCGGGCCGCCGCCAGGGTGGCCTTGATCTCGGCCGGGTGGTGTCCGTAATCGTCTACAACCATGACCCCCTTGGGTTGTCCCTTGACCGTGAAACGCCGCCCCACGCCGCTGAAGGCGGCAAAGCCTTCCTGGATGGCGGCAAACGGGATATCCAGCTCCATGGCTACCGCGATGCAGGCCATGGCGTTCAGCACATTGTGGGAACCCGGCATCGGGAAGGATACCTCACCCAGCCGATATCCCTTGTAGTGAGCCACAAAAGAGGTAGTGAAACCGTCGTGTTTGACATGGGTAGCGCGGATATCGGCCTGTGCCGAAAGGCCATAGGTCATATAACGTTTCTTGACCCTCGGCAGGATCTCGCGGATGTTCTGATCATCCAGACAGAGTATCGCCAGGCCGTAGAACGGCACCTTGTTGATAAACTCCACAAAGGTGTCCTTGATCTCTTCAATGCCGGAGTAGTGATCCAGGTGGTCGGCGTCGATATTGGTGACCACTGCAATGGTGGGGGAGAGCACCAGAAATGAGCCGTCCGACTCATCCGCCTCTGCCACCAGAAACTTGCCCTGACCCAGCCTGGCGTTGGTGCCGATGGCGTTCAGCTTGCCGCCGATCACGATGGTGGGGTCAATCCCGGCATGACCCAAAATTGACGCCGCCATCGAGGTGGTGGTGGTCTTGCCATGGGTGCCGGCAATGGCGATGCCGTACTTCATCCGCATCAATTCCGCCAGCATCTCCGCCCGCGGGATCACCGGCACATGCAACCGGCGCGCCTCCACCACCTCCGGGTTGTCGTCATGCACTGCTGAAGAGATCACCACCACATCGACACTTTTGAGGTTTTCCGCCTGATGGCCGACAGCGATTTCGGCTCCCAGCCCCGCCAGACGTTCGGTGGTTTCAGAACCGCGCAGATCGGAGCCGGACACCTTGTAGCCCAGGTTCAGCAGCACCTCGGCAATACCGCTCATGCCGATGCCGCCAATGCCAACGAAGTGAATCTTCTCTATCTTTCCGTACATGGGCTACCTCGCTCTGACCACCTTCAGCATCTCATCCACAATCACCTTGGCCGCGTCCAGCCGGGCCAGTCCGGCCGCATTGCGACGTATCCGCTGCAACTCCTCGGGATTATCCATCAGACGTGCAATGGCGCCGGACAATCCCTGGCCGCTGATCTCCCGCTCCAGCAGCAGTTCACAGGCACCCTTTTTCAACAGTGCCTCGGCGTTCTTACGCTGGTGATCATCGGTGGCATGGGGAAACGGTACAAACAGACAGGCCTTGCCCAACGCCGTCACCTCGGCGATGGTGGTGGCGCCAGCCCGGCAGATGATCAGATCTGCCTGCTGATACTGCTGTGCCATATCGTCGATAAACGGGCGCACCTGCGCCTCGATCCCGGCGGCCCGGTAGGCCTCGCACACCTGACCGTAATCCTGCTCACCAGTCTGGTGCATAATCTCCAAACGCTGTTGATAACGGGCATCCAGTTGAGCTACTGCCTGTGGCACGGCCACGTTTAAGGCATGGGCGCCCTGGCTGCCGCCAAAAATGAACAGTTTGAACCGGTCTGACGGCGCTGCCGCCTCATCTTGTCGTCCAAGTCCTTCGAGAATCTGCTGCCGCAGCGGGTTGCCGGTCAGCAGGGTCTTCGGGACAGGAAAAAACTTCGCCGATTCCTCCAAGGAGATGAACACCCGGTTCGCCACCCGCGCCAGCACCTTGTTTGACATGCCGGGCAGGGCATTTTGCTCGTGGATGAACCGGGGAACCTCCATACCGCGGGCTGCCATAACCATCGGCAGAGAGGCGTAGCCGCCCACGCCCATTACCAGGTCAGGCTGCCAGCTTTGCAGGACCTTGCGGGATTGAGAGTAGCCGTAGAGCAGCATGGCTGCCCCTTTCAGTTTTGCCAGACTCCCCTTGCCCTTGATACCGGCGGCCGAAATCAACTCCAGCTGGTAGCCCAGACGAGGGATGGTACGGGCCTCGATGCCCTGGGCACTGCCCACGAACAGCACCTGATTGGCCGGATCCCTGGCCAGAAACTCTTCCGCCACGGCGATACCGGGAAACAGGTGACCGCCGGTGCCGCCACCGGCAATGATCAACCTCATGATGCGGCTCCTTCCGTAATCGGCGTCAGCTTCAGCCCTGATGAGATGTTCAGCAGAATGCCCACCGCCAGCAGGCTGATCAACAATGAGCTTCCGCCGTAACTGATAAACGGCAGCGCCAGTCCCTTGGTAGGCAGCAGTCCGGTCACCACCCCCATGTTGACCACCGCCTCAATGGCGAACAGCACTGCAATCCCCAGCGCCAGAAACCGTCCAAACGGGTCTCTGGCTGCCAGGGCTATCCGCATCGCGCGCTGGATCAGAATAAAAAACATTCCCACGATCACCAGCACCCCCACAAAGCCCAGCTCTTCACCAACCACTGACAGGATAAAATCGGTGTGGGCTTCAGGCAGGTAAAACAGTTTCTGCTTGCCCTCGCCCAGCCCCTGTCCGAACAGACCACCGGCCCCAAAAGCGTACTTGGACTGGATAATCTGCCAGCCGATGCCGGTGGGGTCCTGCTCCGGGTTCATAAAGGCCTTGATCCTGCGCAGTCGGTAGGCCGAGTGAAAGATCAGATAGGCTACAATCGGCGCCGCCATCATCGCCGTGCCCAACAAAAAAACCAGCCGGGTACCAGCCGCAAACAGCATCAGCACCGTGACCGCCGCCAGGGTCAGGGCTGCACCCAGGTCGGGCTGTTTCAGAATCAGCAGCAACATGATGGTCAGCACCACCATGTAGGGCAGGAAACCGTACGAAAGCGACTTGATCTTGTCGCACTTCTTCTCCAGCGAATAGGCCATGTAGAGAATCAGCGCGATCTTGGCAAATTCTGATGGCTGCAGATTGAATCCGGGCAGTCGTATCCAGCGGGAGGCCCCCTTGACCTTGGCGCCGATTTCCGGGATCAAGACCAGCACCAGCAGCGCCAGACAAACCAGCAGGGCCGGCACGGCCAGCTTGCGCCAGTGGTGGTAATCCACCCGCATGACCACTGCCGCGATGCTGAACCCCACCAGTGCAAACAGCCCCTGACGTTTGAGAAAATACGCGCCGTCGTGAAAGTTCTTCGCAGCCATCACCGATGATGCCGAATAGACCATCACGATGCCGAAGGAGGTGAGGGCCACCACCATCAGCAACAACACCAGATCGTAATCTGCCAGCCGGAACTGGCTTTTACCTTCGGCCATCAGAGCTCCCTGACCGCTGTGATGAAACGTTGCGCCCGCTCCTCGTAATCCTTGAACATGTCAAAACTCGAACAGGCCGGCGACAGCAGCACCACCCCGCCCGGACCGGTCAATTCAGCGGCCAGATGCACCGCCTGTTCCAGGCTGTCGGCTCGCCGGGTATCGGTCAGGCCGCCCAGCTCCTGCCGCATCCGCTCACTGGCCTCGCCGATCAACAGCAGATGCCTGACCCGCTGCTTGACCAACGGCGCCAACGGCGCGTAGGCGCCGCCCTTATCCTTGCCGCCGGCAATCAGGGTGATATCCTGAAAACTCTCCAACGCCTTGGCAACACTGCCCACGTTGGTGGCTTTGCTGTCCTCGTAGTAGCTGACGCCGTTCACCTCACGCACAAACTCCATTCGATGGTGCAACGAGCTGAATCGTTCCAGCAGCGCCTGGCTTTTGGCCTGATCGCATCCCAGCAGCAGCCCGCACGCCAGTGCCGCCATGATGTTTTCCAGATTATGGACACCCTGCAACTTGAAACCAGCCACCGGAAAGCGCAGCTCCTGTCCCTGATGGCGGTAAATGATCTCACTCCCCAGAAAAAAAATCCCTTCCTCCAGCGCCTGGCTGCGACTGAACGGAAACAGCTGCGCCCGCAGGCTACGGGCAGCCTGCCAGACCAGTTCGTCATCCCGGTTGACCACCGCAAAATCGCTGGCGATCTGATTTTCAAAAATGCGCAGCTTGGCGTTGATATAGTCTTGATAGCTGGCGTAACGGTCCAGGTGATCCTCGCTCAGGTTCAGCAAAGCCGCCACCGTTGGCCGGAAAGCCGTAATCCATTCCAGTTGAAAGGAACTGATTTCGGCCACCACCACATCCACCGCATTTCCGCTGGTGGGCAGGTCGATCAGCGGGTCGCCGATGTTGCCGCCGATGTAGGTTGCAAAGCCGCTGGCCTTGAACAGCTCACCGGCCAGGGTAGTGGTAGTGGTCTTGCCGTTGGTGCCGGTGATCGCGACCAGGGGAGCGCTGATAAAGTGGCTGGCCAGTTCTACCTCGCTGACAATCTTCACCCCTTTGGCCTTGGCAGCCATTAGCAACGGGTGCTCCTGTGGCACGCCGGGCGACACCACCACCAGATCGGCATTCAAAAAATCTGCTGCATCGTGGTGTTCCACAACAAAACGGATGCCAGTGTCAGCCAGTTCCCGCATTACGCCGGCCAGCGCCTGCTGATCCCGCAGATCGGTTGCCGTTACCTGCGCGCCCCGGCTTGCCAGAAAACGGGCACAGGCCACGCCGGTCTTGGCGAGGCCCATGACGGTGATCTTTTTTGTTTTCAGGTCCATGTCAGCGCATCTTCAAGGTTGATATGGCCACCAGGGCCAGGATAATGGTGATGATCCAGAACCGGACTATAATCTTCGGCTCCGCCACCCCCTTCAACTCAAAGTGATGATGAATCGGCGCCATGCGGAAGATCCGCTTGCCCCGGTACTTGTACGATCCCACCTGGAAGATCACCGAGAGCGCCTCAACCACAAAGATCCCCCCCACGATCACCAGCAGAATCTCCTGTTTGGTCAGCACGGCGATGGTACCCAGGGTACCCCCCAGGGAGAGCGACCCCACATCGCCCATGAACACCTCGGCCGGATAGGAATTGAACCAGAGGAAGCCCAGCCCGGCCCCCACCATGGCGCCGCAGATCACGGCCAGTTCGCCTGCTCCAACCACCCGGGGGATCTGCAGATAAGCCGAGAGGGTGGCATGGCCGGCGATGTAGGCGAACAGCATATAGGTGGCGGCATTGATCGCCACCGGGCCAATGGCCAGACCGTCCAGGCCGTCGGTCAGATTGACGGCGTTGCTGGCCCCCACGATCACGATGGCTGCAAACGGTATGAACAGAATCCCCAGGTCGGGGTGAAAATTCTTAAAAAACGGGACATACAACTGCTCGTTGAAGCCGGGATACTGGTAGAGAAACACCGCTACGCTGCTGGCCAGCAGCACCTGCCAGAACATCTTCTGTCGAGCCGAAAGCCCCTTGGAATTTTTCTCGACCACCTTTTTGTAATCATCCACAAACCCGATCAGACCATAGCCAACGATGATGAACAGGGTGATCCAGACATAGAGGTTGGACAGGTCAGCCCACAACAGCGTCGGCAGGATAATGGCGGCCAGAATCATCACCCCGCCCATGGTGGGGGTGCCCTGTTTCTGCAGGTGGGATTCCGGGCCGTCGGTGCGGATCACCTGCCGCGCCTGCAGCCCCTCCAGCTTGCGGATGATCCAGGGGCCCAGCACAAAGCAGACCACCAGCGCCGTAATCATGGCGTAGATGCTTCGAAAGGTCAGGTACTTGAAGATGTTGAGGATCTTCATATTGCTGGCCAATGGATAAAACAGGTGATAGAGCATCCTTCGTTCTCCTAAGCGTGCCGTTGACGAATCAGTTCGGCGATCTTCTCCATCCGCATCCCGCGCGATCCCTTCACCAGCACGAAGTCGCCAGGTTGGGCCCGTTCCATGATATCGGCCGCCACATCCTCGTGGTTCATAGCGTTTTTGATCTGCTCAGCAGACAGACCCGCACTCCGGGCGCCCTCTGCCGTATGGCTGGTCAGATCGCCGACCAGATACAGCCGATCCGCCACCTGGGCCGCCTGCACCCCGGCCAGCCGATGCAGCTCAGCCCCATCACCCCCCAGCTCCAGCATATCGCCCAACGCCACAAAGGCCTTGGCACTGCCCTTAATCTCCGCCAGGGTGGCCAATGCGGCGGCGGTTGAGGCCGGATTGGCGTTGTAGCTGTCGTCGATCAGGGTCAGCGGGCCGACCTGTTCAATCCGGAAACGGCCCTTGTAAGGCGTGAAATTGGCCAAACCTGCGGCAATTATCTCCAGTGGCACCTTTTCAAGCAGCGCAGCGGCAGCTGCCAGTGCATTATAAATGTTGTGACTGCCACAGGCCGCCAGACGCACGTCGACATCTCCCAGAGGGGTCACCAAGGTAAAGCTCTGACCATCGGCGCCATGGGAGCGAATGTTTTCAGCCCGCACCTCGCCACGGCTGATACCAAAACTGATCCGCTTGGCCGAAGCGTTCTGCGGCAACGAGGCGATCCGCGGGTCATCGCCATTCACCACGGCCAGGCCGTTATCGCTGATCCGATGCAACAGCTCGCCCTTGGCCTTGGCCACGGCCTCCACGCTGCCCATACTTTGCAGGTGGGCCGGAAAGGCGTTCAGCACGATCCCCACCTTGGGCTGGGCGATCTCAGCCAAGCGGTCAATCTCGCCAGGCTCGCTCATCCCCATCTCCAGCACAACCCAGCAGTGGTCCGGCTGCAGGCGGAACACCATCTGCGGCAGCCCGATCAGGTTGTTCAGATTTCCCTCAGTAGCCAGTCCAGGACCGGTCAACCCCAGAATACTGGCCAGCATCTCCTTGGTCGTGGTCTTGCCGTTGCTGCCGGTGACACCGATCATCGTGAGTTCAAAACGTTTGCGATAGGCCGCTGCCAGATCGCCCAACGCCCGCAGGCTGTCCTTCACCGCCACACCGGCCAGGCCTTCCGGCAGATCATGCTGCTTCAACCAACGTTCTTCGGCCAGACACACTCGCACCCCGGCCGTCGCCACCTGCGGCAGGTAATCATGACCGTCAAACCGCTCACCCCGCAGCGGAACAAACAGCTGCCCCTCCGCAGCGCTACGCGAATCGGTGCTGATACCGTTCACCACCGCACTGCTTTCAACCAGCATCCGCCCGTGGGTCGCAGCGGCTATCTCGGCTACGGTGAACACCTAGTCAGCCCCCCCCTAAGGCAGCGGCTGCCTCTTCACGATCATCAAAGTGATGCTTGGTATGGCCTATGATCTGGTAATCCTCGTGCCCTTTGCCGGCCAGCAACAGGATGTCGCCGGCCCGCGCCAGGCCAGCGGCCAGCCGGATCGCCTGATGCCGGTTTTCCAGCACGGTGAACCCTTTGCCGCTCGCGCCTTGCCCTAACTCAGTCGGCTCATACTGACGCAATCCCAACGGCAGTATCCCTTCCCGGATCTGTGCCAGAATCTTGACTGGATCCTCGGTGCGCGGATTATCCGAGGTGACGACGCTGAAGTCAGACAACCGTGCGGCAATGGCACCCATCACCGGCCGCTTACCGGGATCCCGGTCGCCGCCGCAGCCAAAAACCGTGATGATTCGTCCGGTAGCCAGCTGCTTGAGTGTCGTAAGCACATTTTCCAGGGCGTCGCCGGTATGGGCATAATCCACCAGACAGGTGACCCCCCGTTGATTCGGCACCCGCTCCAGCCGTCCCGGCACCGTAGCCTGCTGCGCAATGCCCCGGGCAATCGCCTCAAGCGGCAGCTCCAGGGCGATACCGGTGGCCACTGCGGCCAGAATGTTGGACAGGTTGTAGCGCCCCACCAACGCTGAATGGAACGCTATCTCCCCGGCCGGCGTCACCAGTATGCCGCTCAACCCGTCAACCGAAGAGATCAGATCGCGCACGCTCACATCGGCGGACAACTGTTCAATGGCGTAGCTGATCACCGGGCAGACCGCTGTTGCTGCGAAATCCTTTCCCGTCGGATCGTCCAGATTGATCACCGCCCGGCGGCGCGATTTGGTGGTGTCAGGCTGCAACAGCTCGGTAAACAGCCGTTGCTTGGCCGCTTGATAAGCCTGCATGGTCTGATGGTAATCCAGGTGATCACGGGTCAGGTTTGTAAAAATGCCCACGTCGAAGTGGCAGCCATCCACCCGTTTTTGCTCCAGGGCATGGGAGGAAACCTCCATGATAAATGCCTGGGCACCGGCATCGGCCAGCTGCCGGAAGGCGGCCTGCAGTTCAGTGGATTCCGGCGTGGTGTGGCTGGCGCTGATTGCGGTGGCGCCAAAGCGGTAACTGATGGTGCCCAGCACTGCGGCCGGCACCCCTGCCGCTGCCAGCACGCCTTCAATCAGATAGGTGGTGGTGGTCTTGCCGTTGGTGCCGGTGATCCCGATCAGGGGACGCCGGGCAGTAGGGTCGTCATGAAAACGCGCCGCCATACGAGCCATGGCCAGCCGCCCGTCGCTCACCTGCACCCACGGCAGTCCAGCCGGCGCAAAAACGGGGTTTTCCAGCACCACAGCGCTGGCACCTGCCTGTACGGCCGGACCGATGTAGTTGTGGCCATCCACACTGGCGCCTGGCAGAGCAAAAAAGAGTGTGCCCGGGCGTACCTGACGGGAATCGCAGGTCAGCGCCTGGATGTCGATCCCGCGGTCACCAGCAACCTGTAGCGGTTGTATGGATTCCAGGAGCTGCTGTAAGCGCATGGTCACTCCTTCACGCAGTCGGCACCAGACGGACCCAAATCTCGTCGGCACCCCGAATTACCTGACCCGGTAGTGGATACTGCTCAATCACCCGGCCACTGCCCCTCAGTTGGATGTTGATTTGACGTTTCTCCATCACCTGTAACACCCTGCGCATGCTCATACCGCGAAAGTCCGGCATCACCGTGCCAGCGCCAGCAACATCAATGCTACCGCCTTCACCGCTGGTCGCCGCCATCGCCATGTGCGGCGCCTGAGCTGGTTGGGCTGCTGGCGGCGGTGGCGGCGCTTTGGCCTGCAAGCCTGCGCGTTTCGATCCGCCAGCCATTCCATTGGTGCTTTTCAGATAGCACAAGCTGTTAAAGGCTATCTCCCTGAAGGCCGGCGCAGCCACCACACCGCCATAAGGGCTGCTACTCGGCTCATCAACCACCACCAGGATTGTCAGCAGCGGTTTGTCCGCCGGCACGAAACCGATAAACGAGGCTATTCGCTTGGTGCCAGAATACCCTTTGGTCAGCGGGTCAACCTTCTGGGCCGTGCCGGTCTTGCCAGCCACCCGGAAACCCTCCACCGCCGCCCTGGTACCGGTGCCGCCAGTGGTAACCACACCTTCCAGCATCCTGGTTACGTTAGCCGCCGTCTCGCTGGAGATCACCCGCCGCACCACCTGGGGCTGAAAGGCCTGCAACTCCCGGCCGGCATCATCGGTGATCCGTTCCACCAGGTACGGCTTCATCAACAGTCCGCCGTTAGCCACCGCAGAGACTGCCGTCACCAACTGGATCGCGGAGGCGGAGACCCCTTGGCCGAAAGCGATGGTGGCCAGATCGCTGCCATACCAACGGGAGACCGGCCGTAAACCGCCCCCGGTTTCACCGGGCAGGTCGACACCGGTCTTTTCACCGAATCCAAAGGCCTTCAGATAGCGATAGTAACGATCTTCGCCAATCTTGAAGCCGATCTTGGCCGACCCGATGTTGCTGGAGTACTTGAGCACATCAGTCACCGAGATCCGTCCCTGGGGATGGTCGTCACGGATGGTCCTGCCGCCGAAGGAATAGCTGCCGCCCTCGCAGTTGATCAGATCCTGGGGACGCACCACCTTTTCTTCAAGGGCTGCCGACATCAAGAATATCTTGAAGGTGGACCCCGGCTCGAAACTATCCGCCACGCTGCGGTTGCGCAGCTGGTCGACGGGGTAGCGGTTGTAGGCATTCGGGTTGAAGGTCGGATAGTTGGCCATAGCCAATATTTTACCGGTTGCCGGCTCCGCCACCACCGCCATGCCGCTTTTTGCACCGCTCTCCTGCACCGCCTTGGCCAGCTCTTTTTCGGCCAGGTACTGAATATTTTTGTCCAACGTCAGCACCAGGCTCCTGCCCGGCGACGCATCCTTTACCACGGCATCATGCAGGGCCACATCCCGGCCCAGCGCATCCCGCTCGGTCACCAGATAGCCGGTATTGCCAAGGATAGCGGCATCGTAACGACGCTCGATCCCCTCCAGACCTTCCGGGTCCAGGCCGGTGAATCCCAACACATGTGAGGCCACCTCAAAATTGGGATAGAAGCGCTTGCTTTCCTTGACAAAGCCGATCCCGGCCAGCTTCAGCTGCTTGATCCTGTCGGCCAGCTCGGGGGTCAGACGGCGCTCCAGCCAGACAAAACCACGATCCGAATTGAGCTTCTTCAGTAACTCCTGCCTCGGCTCACCCAGAATCTGCGCGAGGGCGGTTGCGGTACCGTCCGCATCCTTGATCCGTTGCGGCTCGGCGTATAGTGAATCCATCTCCAGCGATACCGCCAATGGGGCGCCGTTCCGGTCGTAGATACCGCCTCGGCCGGGGACTAACGGCACGGTGCGGTTATGCTGGCGCTCCGCCAGCTTGACCAGCTGTTCGTGACGCAACACCTGCAGGTAAAAGACACGGGCGCTGACCGCAAAGAAGCCGCAGGCAAAGAGGCTGGCCAAGAGAATAATCCTGACCCTGGCCCACTTCTCCCGTTGATCTCTCATGACTTTTCCCGCATGTCGTCGCTGTCGTTGCTCATTTCACCACAACCACCTGCTGTTCTTGAGGCACCGTCATCCCCAGATCCCGTTTGGCAATCGTCTCAATCCGTGCCGACGTGCGCAGCGATGCGGCCTCCAGCTTGAGTCGTTTCTGCTGCTGCTCCAGTTCCTTCATCTCGCGGACCGCCTCGCTGATCTGCAGGTTCAGCTCCACCAGCCGGAAGCGTGACCAGACATGGAAGATCGAGACAATCGTCAACAGCACCATGCAGATCATCAGGAACCTGACGATATCGAGCCTGCTTGCAGAGACCTCCACCTCCAACGAAGAGGGCAACACCACCTTGCCGTAACCAAATTTTGCTGTATTCATAGTCCTTGTTCCTCCATCAGCTGACCACCCGTTCCGCCGCCCGCAGCTTGGCACTGCGGGAGCGGGGGTTGTCGGCCAGTTCTACGGCGCCAGCCGTCACCGGACGGCCGGTCAGGACACGCACCAACGGCACCTGTCCACAGACGCACTGCGGCAACTGCCGTGGACAACGACAGCCGGTGGCGGCGTCACGCAGACCCTGTTTCACGATCCGATCCTCAAGAGAATGAAAGGAGATCACCACCACTCTCCCTCCCGGCTTCAACAGGCCGATACCGGCCTGCAGCCCCTGCTCAACCTGCTCAAGCTCACCATTCACCAGAATGCGCAACCCCTGAAAAGTACGGGTGGCCGGATGGATCCGGTCCTCCTGAAACCTGCGCGGAATGGTGCGCTCCACCAGCGCCGCCAACTGCAGCGTGGTCGTAATCGGCTGTTCCTGACGAGCCGTCACGATCCGCTGCGCAATCTTGCGAGCCCAGCGCTCCTCGCCATACTCCTTGATAGCCAGCTCCAGCTCCCGCTCGGAGAGGCTGTTCACCAGATCGGCTGCCGTCTCCCCCTGGGTGGGGTCCATCCGCATATCCAGCGGACCATCGGCCCGAAAACTGAAACCACGCTCAGGACGATCCAGCTGCGGCGAGGAGACCCCCAGATCCAGCAAGAGACCGTCAATCTCACTGACACCCCGAGCGGCCAACAGCTCAGTCAGATCACCAAAACTGCCCTGCAACGGCTGAAAACGATCGCCAAAACGGCTCAAACGCTTTGTGGCAGCTGCCAGCGCCGCCGGATCACGGTCAATACCGTACAGCACGCCATCCAGCCCAAGTGCCTCAAGAATCAACTCACTATGCCCGCCGCCGCCCAAGGTGCCGTCCACATAGACGCCTCCCGGCCGGGGGGCCAGATAGTGCAGCACCTCCGTCGGCAGCACTGACTGATGGCCAAACGGCTCCACCTAAATACCCAGCTCGGCCAACGCAGCCGAATCCTGGGGGAAGTTGCGTTCATCCTGAGCATTAACCCGGCTATAGGTCTCCTTGCCCCAGACATCGAAGCGCTTGCCCATGCCGACGAAATACAGGTCGCGTTCCAAGGCGGCATGCAGGCGCAGGGCCGGGGGGATCAGTACCCGTCCCAGCTTGTCGGCCACACACTCCTGAGCCGGCCCCAGCACCAGACGTTTCAGGCTGTTCAACTGCGCCAGCGGCAGTCCCCCCTGATTGGCCTGAATCTTCTTTTCCAACTCCAGCCATTCGGAAACAGGATAGACCGAGAGCCCCCGGCCGTAACTGCCGTCGCCAAAATCCACCGGAGAGGCCTTGGTGATCACAAAACGCTCATCACCGAAGCTGCCCACCAGCACGTCACGAAAACGCACCGGGATGCTGGTTCTCCCCTTGGTATCAATGGTTGTCAGGCTTTCGCCGCCAAACATGGCATCCCTTCCCCTTGTTTCCACTAATTACCACTTTTTTCCACTTTGCGGCAAACTATACCAGTAGTCAAGGGACTGTCAAGAACAAAGCTTCACTTTTGGGGAGGGTGTTGTGACCTGAACCATAAAATGGCCAAATGGCCATTTTATGGTTCAATAGGTGGTGGACAATTTATGGCTCAGCTGTCAGCAAAGTTCACATAACACCTTTCTTGACCAAACGGTGCCCGTGACGTAACCTCCCTTTGCCAGGCACTTACGTTCAAGGCTACTACTCATGACCCAGCTTGCCAGCAACAAATCAAACTTATTGGGCTTATTTAACTATTAGCCGGACAGTAGTATGCCGATTCAATTAAAATGAACCTTAAAAGGTGGATGTTGTCATGGCCGTGCAACCCCCTCTTTACCAGCGAGTCCCCCAGCCGTTGCAGATAGCTGCCCTTCTACTGGTGATTATTTCCTTGGCAGAGATACTCATCATGTTCCTTCTTCCATTCATCCTGCCTCCTGATGCCCCGGATTTTATCCAAAACGTCGCTGACGGATTATTATTAACACTTACCAGCGCCCCATTCATATGGTGGCTGATTGCCAGACCATTACGAAATGCAGCTCTGTCGGAATTTAATAAGACAAAGGCTGCCTTGGGACACATTGTAGATGCCGTGGTCAATTTTGATAATCAGGGAAATGTAGAGTCGTTGAATCCGGCAGCGGAAAAGATGTTTGGGTATCTGCCTGATGAAATAATCGGGCAGCCAATCGGACGTATCATCCCCCAAATTAGCGATAAAGCGGTTGACCTCACTCTGACCTACATGGAAACAGGTGTGCGTCATGAAACGGTTGGTTACCACAAGGATCAGACCCTCTTTCCGCTGGAGCTTTCCATCAGCAGGCAGGACACGGGAGATCGCTTGACGTTCATTGCTATCATCCACAACATCGCGGAACGCAGGCTGCTTGAAAATGTGATGTTTGAGCAGAAGGAGTTTGCTGAAAGTCTAGTGCAAAATAGTGCGGTACCCAGCTTTGTTCTCAACCCGGCACATCAGGTCATTATCTGGAACCGGGCCTGCGAAGAATTGACCGGCATCCGGGCGAAAGCCATGCTCGGCCGGGATGAGGCCTGGAAGGCATTTTATGCCCATAAGCAGCCTGTACTAGCAGATAGTATCGTAGCTGGTGACACGGCACAGGCCGCTCACTATTTCAGCAACTTTGCAAAATCTAACTTTATCCCGGAAGGGATTCAGGCCGAAGGCTGGTATCAAAACCTCAACGGCAAAGAGCGCTATATCATGTTCAATGCCGCCCCGATTCGCAACAGCAAGGGCAAACTGCTGGCCGTCATTGAGACCTTGGAAGACATTAGTGAACGCAAACGGTACGAGGAACAGCTTGAATACCAGGCCAACCATGATGATCTGACCAATCTTCCCAATCGCAACCTGCTTACCGACCGTATCCAGCAGGCGCTCCTCATGTCCCGGCGGAACCATAACGAGGTAGCACTATTTTTTGTCGATCTGGACAACTTCAAGTTCATTAACGATAGCCTGGGGCACGACGTCGGCGACAGACTCCTGAAAATCGCTGCCGAACGTCTGGCAGGTTGTGTGAGGTCCGGAGATACCGTGGCACGCCAGGGAGGAGACGAGTTTGTCATCGTCATCTCTGACCAGTCCGTATCCGATCATGCGACCATGATTGCCAACAAGGTACTGAAGCTGATAGCACAACCTTTCTGCATCGACGAACATGAACTCGTGATCACCTGTAGTATCGGTATAAGTATCTCTCCACGAGACGGCGAAGACGTACAGACACTCGTTAAAAATGCTGATATGGCAATGTATCGGTCCAAGGCGCAGGGTCGTAATACATTCCAGTTCTTCACTGGCGAAATGAATGCCCGTTCCTTTGAGCGCATGACCATGGAAAAACATCTGCGACGAGCCTTGGAGCATGATGAATTTCTCGTGTATTACCAGCCGAAGGTGAATTTGGACACTGGGCGGATCACCAGCATGGAGGCTTTAATCCGTTGGCAGCATCCTGAACTGGGGATGGTGTCGCCGACAACCTTCATACCCTTGGCCGAAGAAACCGGCCTGATCGAGTCGATTGGCGAGTGGGTACTCAGAACCGCCTGCATGCAGAACAAGGCTTGGCAGAATGCCGGTTTTAGCCCGCTGACTGTGGCGGTTAATCTCTCGGGACGTCAACTCTGGCAGCAAAATGTTACCGGTCTGATAGACCAGATATTGCTAGAGACCGGTCTCAATCCGCGCTATCTGGAACTGGAAATCACCGAAAGCATGGTTATGCAGGACGCGGAACGAGTGACGACCATCCTCAACGCTCTGAAAAACATGGGAATATCTCTGGCAATGGATGACTTCGGGACAGGTTATTCCAGTTTAGGGTATCTGGCTCGTTTTCCCTTCGATAAACTGAAGATTGATCAATCTTTTGTACGGGATATAACCAGTAACCCTGACAATGCCGCAATTGCCACAACAGTGATTGCCATGGCACACAGCCTGCATTTAAAGGTAATTGCCGAAGGAGTCGAAACTGAAGGGCAGTTGAATTATCTCCGTTTACATGGTTGTGACGAAATACAGGGTTATTACTTCAGTCGGCCAGTGACAGCCGTTGCATTTGAGCAACTGCTACGAGAAGATTGCCAACTACAGTTTGCACCTGACAACGGCCATGGCCAGAAAAAGACCATCCTCTTGGTGGATGACGAGAAAGAAGTGGCACTGGCATTACAACGGCTACTTCTGCTGGAGGAATATGAGGTGCTGATTGCCGGTAGTGCTGTAGAAGGATTCGAGCTGCTGGCAAATAATCAGGTTTCAATCATTGTCGCAGACCAGAGTATGCCTATCATGACCGGCACTGAATTCCTGAGCCGAGTCAAGCAGCTCTACCCCGATACCGTTCGCATCATTTTGACCGCTCATGCCGACCTGAACACAGCCACCGATGCCATCAATCGAGGCTCAATCTACAAGTTCTTAAACAAGCCCTGGAATGATGACGTCATTCTCAATACGATTGACGAGGCATTCAGATATCATGCCTCACTCACATCGAGGGTAGAGCTGACGTTACCCCCTGTAACTGATCCATTGCCAGCTTAGTGATTTCGGTCTAGAACTCCCGGAGGAGACTAGACATGAAAGCGAAACGATTTACTGAAGAGCAGATCATCAGCATCCTGAAACAGGCCCAGGCCGGCATGAAGGTCGCTGAGCTTTGCCGAATGCACGGCATCAGTGATGTAACCTTCTACAACTGGCGCAGCAAGTACGGCGGCATGGAAGTCTCAGACGCCAAGCGGTTAAAGCTGCTTGAGGACGAGAACAGGAAACTCAAGCAGATGCTTGCCGATACCATGCTAGAGAACAAGGCCATCAAGGACGTTCTTTCAAAAAAGTGGTAACGCCTGCCGCCCGGCGGAGTGTAGTGGTCTTTCTCATGGAGAGCCACCAGTTCAGCGAACGACGGGCCTGCGTAACAGTCGGGCTGTGCCGGAGCAGTCATCGGTACCAGGCGAAACCCAAAAACGATGAAGCAATCAGATTACGCCTGCGAGAACTGGCTGAACAGCGTCGCAAGTTTGGCGCTCCCCGTTTGCACACTCTGCTGCGTCGGGAGGGCCACCTGATCAACCACAAGCGCACTGAACGCCTGTATCGTGAGGAAAGCCTCTCACTCAGATTAAAGAAGCGCAGAAAGCGTATCAGCCATCTCCGTGTGGTCATGGACAAGCCGGAACGGATCAACCAGCACTGGTCCATGGATTTCGTTTCTGACAGTCTCTACAACGGCAGACGTTTTCGTTGTCGATGACTTTAGCCGTGAATGCCCTGTACTTGAAGCTGACCATTCACTGACCGGCCAGCGTGTTGCCAGAGTCCTTGAACGCATGGCATTGAGCAGAGGCTTACCTGAAGTCATAACTGTAGACAACGGGCCTGAATTCATCAGCAAAGCGCTGGATCTCTGGGCCTTTGAAAACAAGGTCAAACTCAGATTCATTCAACCGGGCAAACCGGTTCAGAACGCATACATCGAGAGCTTTAACGGCAAATTCAGGGACGAATGCCTCAATGATAACGTCTTCGTCAGCCTGAACAGCGCACGGCAGATCATCGAAAACTGGCGACTGGATTACAATTCTGAAAGACCACACAAGTCGTTAAACAAAATGACACCAGAAGAATTTGCAGCACAACAGAACCAGAATCAAAAGACCGAAAAGCTAAGCAACTGCTGGTACTAACAGCGGGGGAACGTCAGAGCAATAACTTGCTTTACGGATGCAGGGATCGTATTCAACTGACAATCCAATCAGCCTCTTGAATGCACTGTACAACCATTCCCTTAAAAGCGTAATTTACTGTAACTACGAATTTAAATCTACATCATGCTTTGATAAAATCGCCAGAAACAGTAGTTCATCCTTCAATTTCCGGTGTTTTCATGCAACCCAATTGGCTACAAACTAAATTGACGAGTTCAACTTTGTTTTTCGTCTGGCACTCCCAAATTTTCAGGACGTTCCATCCCAGTGCGCTCAACTCCTTAACGGCATGTTCGTCTCGACGGGCGTTATCTGCAAACTTTTGAACCCAGAATTCATGGTTGTTTACAGGGATAGTTGCACGCTTACAGCCTGGATGCTGGTGCCAGAAACAACCATGAACGAAAATGCAGATTTTATATTTTTGTAAGACGATATCAGGCTTGCCGGGTAAGTCTTTTTTATGTAGCCGAAACCGATAACCTAAAGCATGAAGAGCCCGCCTCACTCGAATTTCTGGCGATGTATTTTTCCCGCGAACTTTCGACATCACACGGGAACGCTCTGCTGGCGTGAGCTTATCCATGTTTTACGCTGGTTAACGACTCTTTAAGTTAATTCCTAAACCAGGCCGAGAAAGAAATACACCTATACGCTGTAGGAAGTTCAGAGCATATTCGGAGCGTAATTGTGCAACAATGGTTGCCTCATAGTTGGTTACTTTTAAGCATCCTCCGTCTTCAATCACAGAACTCAGGCGAAGCTTGTTTTCAACTTCAAACCTCCCGCTGTTCTGAGCGTACATTTGCTCCCATTCCGGGTTTTTGGTCAAATCACCATCTTTCAGAAAACAATATGTTTCGATGCTGTTTGCAATCTTGAGAAAGAGAAAAACGTTTTTGGTCGCATTCTTTAGTGCTTTATCGATAGTTACAGGATGTAACTTTACGGCAACAAATGGTAAAGAGCCTATAACTCGTTGCGTTCTTTGACGACCAGGAACCATGTCACATGCCGGCGAAAGGCAAATCCAATAATCAGGTGCATTGCCGGCCGAATTAATTTGAATGATATGGCCCGTGGTCAAATGAGATCGATCAATTGGTTTTGTGGTGGAATACCAGTTAAAGTACTTCAAAGATACTTCACTGTTTGCATCTGCCTCTTTTAGGCCGCATAAACTAAACACTGCGGATTTGTCGTAGGCAGCAAATACTTGCTGGAGCTGACTTGCAAAGTCGTCGAGAGAACCATGTAGCTGATCTCCAAGGGCCTCCCAATGACGATTGATAGTGTTTACTATAACTGCTTTAGGGTCGGCAGGTGCCTGATTCAAAAAATCATTCAGCCATACTGTTTGTATGTGCCGATTACCTAAAATTGCTGTTTCCGCTGCCAAACCTCGCTGGTCGATTTCAGCCCGCATTTTTGTCAGCAGCAGGCGGTGGGGCGATGGATTTGATGCTTTTATAGCTGCCATGAGCCTGTTCTCAAATTGGATTGGTGAACAACTTTCTTTTGGCAATACGGTAACAAATAGCTTGTCTGTGCGAATCCAATTAATTTCTTCGGAACGTCCAACTTGTACATTACCAAGATTGTTCTTAGAAAACTGCTCAGCCAAAGTTTTTTGCTTTTCATTTAATAGCCATTTGGCAAGCGGTTCCTTTGACTTCATTTGATCTTTATTTGGACGAGTTTTCCAATAAGCTATGATTCTTTGACCTTCTTCCAAACCACATAATCCACTAGGATTACCTACAAATCTCGATCTCACCTCAAGATATGTATCTGTCGAGATTTCTTCCTTAAGTTTTTGGGAGATTCCATCCTCCTGTGCCTCCCATTCATCCAGATCTACAAGCAATGCACTCTCTTCATCGGCAGGCAGAACCAATTCCGGATCCATTGAGGTCAAACCAAGTGCAATTTCTCTAACAACTCTATTGAAATCACCTTGATAGCCTTTTGTATAGACGACTACCAAATTGAAATGTTCATTCGCTGCAAGTGCCCGCAAAATTTCAATCGCACGCTCACCGTGATCGGTATGCCCTTCCAAATGATAATCCAAAACCAACAGATCGGAGTGTTGAAGATGAGGAGCCAGTTTCTGTTCCGCAGCAGGGGGCACATCTTTTCCGTCATGAACGTCAACCAGCCAAGGGTTGGGCTTGCTTCTGGCGTATCCCAATAGTTCCTGTACCCGCTGGACATCGTCGGCGCTGCCAGACCAGCCCTTCGTATTATCAATCTCCTTCTCAATAAGACTATCGAGAGTTGGATATTCATCATCGACCGCAATAACGGTACGAATCGGATCGATAAAAACTTCCTTGATAAGCTGATCGTGGTCTGTGAGTATAGCGGCAGCCTCAGGCATATCTCGCCCCCTTAAAATCAATTACAAAGTTTGCACCTGAAAGTTTCTTCATGCGGCTTTCAGTTGCATAACCGATAGTATGGCCACCGGCAGCCAGATTAGCGCGACAGAGATAGAGTCCGACGCCACGACCGCCTCGAATTTTTTTTGTAAAAAACAGTGTAAACAGATTCTTTACATCGTCCTTTTCCACGCCGGGGCCGTCATCGGCAATAACGACTTTACCGTCTACTATATCCAGGGAAATGTGTTTTGAACTGTTGGAAGATTGGTTGACCCAATAGGTGGAATTGTTGATAAGGTTGATGAATACCGGATAAATTCGGGATGCCTGTTCGAATACGCTGAACTGCATAAATTCAGGGCTGATATCCAATGTGATGCCGCGCCGCTCAATAGCATCTCCCATAAAAGTTTTTACGTATTTCACTATCTTTTCACCGCTGATCCACTCTCGCGTTTTTTCTCCAGAGAGTTTCAGTGGAGATAAGAATCTGAGCCTATCGACAAGAGCATGATGGGCGGTTCGTACCGTCTCAAATACCGATGACTCCCTGACGTTATTCGGCAGGTTTTCCAGTCCTCGCGAAATCGTCATTTCCAGCCCTTCGATCTCGTGGCCAATTATTTCCACAGTAATTCCGAGCTGGGCAAGGGCATTCAATCGATCTAACTCCTTGCGCAACTCTGACGATTCCTCCATCGTGAAACTTACCAGAGATTCAATATCGACACTTTCCTGCAAGCTCTTTAAGGTCGATAGATATGGCTCAAACAATTCGGCATTTTCGCGGTCCTGTTTGTCACGTTCAGTCTCAAACTGATCAAGCGCTTTGGCAAGCGTAGTCCTGCTATGCTCCAAATCATCCAACAGAGGCAGCGTCACAGTATGATAACGCTTGTTTCTTTCATCGACGAGATCGGAAATACGTTTCACTTCCGAGTTGAGAATGCCTTTTGCCTCCGTTGACCATTTGCGTAAACGGTGTTGCAAATACGCCCCGTTTCTGTTGATCTCCGCATAAGCCATATCTCTTGATGACTTCGGCTTGATTCTTTCAAGAGCATGAGATAACGAGTCTCTCAATTGGACTGTCAATTCAGCGGCTTGATTGTCGCAAGACCGGAACTCTCTATAATCGTCTTCCAAGACACCGAGATTTGACGGTGCAGGCCCCAAAGCCAACTCAATGCGGCGATTCTTAAGTTCGGCAAGACGTTCACGAAGCGCCAGAAGTTCGGCTTCCTCCGTAGGCAGATTCTCATTTCGAGCGGCTTCTGCCAGCTCTTCCAGCTCACGTACGATTAAACGCATATCCGGGAGGTGCTTGTTCAATCGACTCCGGAACTCCTTCCTCTTCCGGGCTTTAATCTGCTTGCGGGCCTCTTCTGCTTTTTGCTTTTGATTTGTCTGCTTAATCTCCGGCAGCATATTTTGTCGCACATCAGAGTTTGTTCCGAAGAATCTTCGTGCGCTTTCCCTTAAGATATTTATAACGACATCCCGAAATGATTTTGCTGCCTTGTTGTCGATTAACCCTTCCCGCCCTGCTTTATCACGAAGATTTGGATTGGCATGGCGCGCGAGAGCAACTCGTCCAAACAGTCGTCTGTTTGACCAAAAACCGCGACCAGCATGTTCAGTACGACGTTTTTCTATTTCGAAGTAGTCATTGTCTTCTCGTCCATACGGCATAACCCGCAGCCCATTCCGAAACACCATAAATCCGCTGTACTTCTTTGCCTGCTCTTCAAACTTTCCATGGAGTTCGGCAGGATGGGTGGAACTCAACAGAATTTGTTCAAATGTTCCGATTCGTAAATGAAACGGACCAATACGTGTGTCCGTGCGTGCGGGGACAGCATTGGCAGGATTGATGACAATTTCGCCTTCAAGCCATTTACCAAACGCCTTTACTTTGCCTCTGAATATCCCGTTCTTATCTATTTCGCCTTCAAGTATATGTTCCAACTCCTCAAGATTGTTGTAATCAAACTCCCGTTCATCCGAAATGACGGGATAGCTCAAAGCCCCTTTCCAGGCAGTTACCGAGTAGTGAAAGTCGTCTGCCTCCAACTCGCTATGTGCTTCTTCAGGATCAAGAAAGGGATCGGTAAAGTTGGATAGCGTCTGAAAGAGCTTTTCTTTTGCACTTTGAGCAGTAGCTTCATCAATGGTTGCAGAATTGGGTATCTGAACTTCAAGATCGTAGGCAAGGTTGGCCATCAACATAGCCGTTCCATGGAGACTGTCGCTGTTCCAAACAGGCCAGTTGGCGATATGTCGTTCAGAAAAGGTGGCTTCTATCAACGTCTTTTCGATAGCTTCTTTTGGTGATGGGCGACCCTCAGATATTTCAAACTGTTCATAAGTTGTCCAAGCAACGGAAATCCGCTCATCGCGTGTTTTGTCACCACCGTCTCCCCAGATGTTGCTCATCAACTTGTCAAAGAGAGTCGGGATGTGCTGCCATAGCTCATCTTTGTCGGCAAATTCAACGACTGGGACTACGACATCCTGCAGAAACAGAAAGGGGTTCTCGAAAAGTCTCCAATCAATCAATGCCGCCGTAAATGAACTGTTTTTTCTTTTCGAAACAAGGAGGAGAAGAGAACCGAGATATGCGGAAGAAAGCCTGCCAATGCCCTTTTGCCCCTGTTTTTCTCGATAAGGAAGGCCATTGCGATCTTGCTCCGGTATTTCAGTTGCCGACGCTTTGGATTCCGTCCCGATGACCAGCCATTTCTCTATAAACTCATCACGACTCATGCCGTGGCCATTATCAAGGACTGCGGCGATAGGAACAACACCATCAAAGATATGTAGGCTTACTTCTCGGGCATATGCATCAAACGCATTTTTCCATAACTCGGAGACGGCGGTTGGGCAATCCGCGATCTGTTCACGTCCCAAATGATCAATAGTACGAGCGCGTGTTTTAAATGCAATGGAGCTGACCATAAACATTAACCTTGCCTTTCAATCAGTCCGTTTTTGATTTCGTTCAGCAGAGCCTCTCCCAACTTGACCGGCACTGCGTTCCCGACCTGAACCCCTGAAGCGATCAGCCCACCATAAAACACGAAATCATCAGGAAACGTCTGAAACCGGGCAGCTTGTCGCACAGTAATGCCATGCGGTTCCGTCGGATGAACAAAGCGTCCCTTTGATGGATTGATGCAGGCTGTGGTCATTGTCGGACCAGGCAGTGAAGGGTCTATGCGGCCATAAACGTCTTTATGGCCATTATGATCCTGATGGCAGGGAAGCACCCAGCTCACATCTTTCCGGCTACCACCGTTAAGCGGCACTTCTTTGAGCCGTTTAACCATCTCAGGACTATGATTCATATGCACATCATTAGGATCATTTGCTGGGAGCGGTACGTTGAAAATTTCCTGCGCAGTACGCCAAGACAGCAACCCGGAATTGTTTTCCAGTTTATTGGGATTGCAGTGAGTAGGCCTCGGAGGCCAAGCGATATCAAGTTGCACATCTTTTCTTACGCCAAGGACAAAAACCCGTTTTCTCCGCTGTGGAACGCCGTAGTCTCTAGCATCTATGACGACAGGCAAACTAATCTCATATCCTGCCTTACTACCCGCATCATAGAAACCATGTAGATATTTTTCATGTCGTTTCCAAAGCATTCCCGGCACGTTTTCCATAAGGAATACCTTCGGGCGTAATGCGGCTACGAATTGAAAATACCTGAGGACCAGCGAATTGCGCGGGTCATCAATGCCTGCGTTTTTGATTCGATGAACGGAAAAACCTTGGCATGGGGGGCCACCCAGAAGGATGTCACACTGTTCACCCTCAACGAACGACTCTTGAACGATCTTCTCTGGTGGCAGATCAAGTATGTTGTTTTCATGGAGACGAAGCCGCGGATGAGATTTTGCTATATTTTCACGATAGGTATGGCAGGCATGGGGATTCAACTCGACAGCCGCACGAATCTCTATGCCAAGACTTATGGCAGCGCGAGAGAAACCGCCAGCACCTGCAAAGACGTCAACTGCCGTAAGCCTGCGGTTATTGACATTTAAACAATTCGTATTCATTTGGGCTCCATCGCAAGGTTATACATTGAAATTGCTTGGATAGAAAGAGGGGAGATTGGCTAATTTTCAGGTGAAACAGGATATCGGTTAAAGGCGCTCGACCGTTCCTTAATCGATAAAATTGTAATTCAATGCGCTCGTTTTTTTTGAACCCCCGCCCCCTTTATGCTTCCTGTTCTCGCGATTTGACACCCTGAGCAGTCTTCAAAATTGAACTCTAACGTCCGTTATCGTTCCACTGAACGCCAAATCATGGTAGGTCACAAGGGTCAGACCAACGAAAACGCCCTCTTGCGAGGGCGTTTCAAGGGGAGGCAGCAAAAATAGGGGGCTACTTTTTCCGGCGTTCCGCCAGTGAAACCACCTTAGGGCCACTGACCGCTGCCTTAGGCTTAGGCTTGACGTCGGCGACCGTGTCAACCGGCAGCTGACGGCGTTCCTCCTCCAGGGGGGAGATCAGTTTTTCAAGCTGCAAGGGTGTGCCGCCCATGGTGAACGGCTCTCCTTCGATCTGATTATCGTCCAGAATCCAGGTGAATATCTGTAGGGGAAAGGTCAGCACCAGCAGCTTGACCTGCCACCAGCCGGGCTTCACATCGGGTGCAATCTCCTCCACCCGGGCATAAAAGCCTGGTTTGTTATCGACATGCACCAGTACCAGATCTTGTTCTACCGCCATACGATGACACCTTTTCATAAAAATATTGGCTGGAGCAGTCCGTAAGCCGGGTCCTGTTCCCGTTGTAGGTTACCCCGCAACAGGCGACGACCATTCATCTAGGACCACCGTTACCGGTGGCCTCAAGCGGCCAACCCGGAGGCACGGGCGGGCCACCCTTAACGCCTCCCTATTTGGCCTTGCTCCGGGCGGGGTTTACCTGGCATCCGACGTCACCGCCGAACCCGGTGAGCTCTTACCTCACCCTTTCACCCTTACCCGCCGTAGCGGGCGGACTTCTCTCTGTGGCACTTTCCCTGGGGTTGCCCCCGCTGGACGTTATCCAGCGCCTTGCCCTATGGAGCCCGGACTTTCCTCCCCTGCATGAGCAGCGGCGGCCGTCTGTCCTGCTCCAGCCAATCCACGACAACGTTCACTTCTCAGTGCGTTGTGACCTTCAAATCAGCAACGAGGATTTTTGCGTCCTGGTTGCGGTGAGCCCAGGCATGGCGCGCAGGCGTACTGATCAGTACGTTGAGCAGGCATGCCGCAGGCGAAACGCGGCCCGGGCGGAAAAAGACCGTTGCTAGCCCTGCTGTTCCTGCTTGAGGATCAAAATCCGCTGACAGTGGGGACAGTAGTGCAGTTCATCTCCCTTGAACAGGGTGTTGTACAGTTGGGGCGGCAGGTTCATGTTGCACCCCATGCAGGAACCGTCTCGCGCCACGGCCAGAGCCTGACCACGACGCTGATCCCGCAGCTGGAGATACCGGCGCAGCACCGAGTTTGGCAATTCCTTGACGATCGTCTCGCGACTGCTGGCGGCGGTGTCAATGGTGTCCTGTAACCCGTTGATGGCGTCCTGATGCTCCTTGCAACCGTTGCCGGTATGCTCTTCCAGGCCGGCCAACTCGGCGCTACGGGCCTCGATAACCGCCTGCAGCTCCTCCAGTTGCGCCGTCTTTTGCAGGATCTGCTCTTCAATATCGAACACCTGCTTGCGCGCAGCGGATATCTCGCGACCAACGGCCTGAAACTCCTTGTTGGTACGGATCTCCTTCATGTTGGTTTCGGAGCGCTTGATATTGTCCTGCTCGGCCTGCAAAGCGACCTCAAGCTCACCCTTGTCCCGCTCGATCTCGGCCAGACGGGCCTGATCAACGGCCAAGGCAGACCGCACCACGGCCAGGCTCTGCTCAAGTTCGGCAATACCGGCCTGATGACCAGCCTGTTCCAACCGTTGCTCGTCAATAGCGACGTCAATGGTCTGCAGCTCTTCCAACAACGACAATTTTTTCTTCAATACCTTCTCCTCCCTGGACTAAACGTACCCTTCTGCGTCGTTAAGCAACCTATCGTGTCTGAAAGGGATCCCGTTCCCCTGCTGCCCTGACCAGCTCACACTGATAGCCGGCAGCGGCCAGCGCTGTCTGTAAAAACTGTTGCACGGCCTCCACCATCAAAATCTCGGTGGCGAAATGGCCGGCATCCAGCAGGGCAATCCCGCAAGCCTCAGCCTCACGGGCCTCATGGTACTTGCAGTCGCCGGTCAGCAGCAGATCGGCGCCAACCCGTAAGGCGTCATTCAGGAGCGATGTTCCGCTGCCGCTGCACAGCGCCACCTTGCAGATCGGACGGTCCAGATCGCCCACCAAGCGCACCGGTCCGCACCCCAGTCGCTGACGCACCAAATCGGCAAGGCTGGCCAGCGTGCAGGGCTCCGCCAGGACACCGGTCCGGCCAAGCCCCTGTTGCGATGTCTCGTTCAAGACCGGGTAGCAGTCAAAGGCCGGTTCCTCATAGGGGTGGGCCGCCAGCATAGTCTTGATGGCTTTGCCAAGCTGATCGCGCTGTAGCAGAATCTCAAGACGATGCTCAGCCACCCGCTCCGGCGTGCCGACCCGGCCGATCGCCGGGACAGCGCCGGCCTGGGGCGTAAAGGTGCCTTCACCCGCTGCGGCAAAGGAACAATCCCGGTAGTTACCCAGGGCGTACGCATGCTCAAATAAAGCCTGCCTGACCGGCTCGAGGTGACTGTCGGGAACGAACACCACCAGCTTGACCAACGGGGCCGGGCTGGTGGGTTGCAAGGGCTGCACCTGCTGCAGACCGATCCGCTGAGCCAGCAGGTCGTTCAACCCGCCATCAGCGATATCGTAGTTGGTGTGCATTGCCACAAGCGCCAGCCCGTGACTGGCGGCCTGCAGCACCAAACGGCCGGCAGTGGAGCTGGCGGTAATCTGGCGCAGTGGCTTGAAAATCAGGGGGTGATGGGTGACCAGCAGTTGGCAGCCCTGGGTGACGGCTTCCTCGAGCACCTCGGGCAATGGATCCAGGGCCACCATGATCCGCTCCACCGCAGCAGCCGGGTCCCCCACCTGCAAACCAACGTTATCCCACTCCTCGGCCAACCTGAATGGAAATTTTTTATTAATAATTCCAACGATATCAGAGAGTTTAGCCCGCTTCATCGACAAGAAACAAAAAGAGTGCAGCCTTTTGGCGTGCACTCTGGTGAACCTGTGGTCACGGCTGGTCGTTGTCTCTTTGACCGCATCCGGTCTGATCCCCTGACAATGGTAATGGTAAATGTGGTGGGCCCACCAGGACTCGAACCTGGGACCAACCGGTTATGAGCCGGTGGCTCTAGCCAACTGAGCTATAGGCCCGCGCAGGAAGTTTTGACACTACAGGAACTTACGTTGGACTGTCAAGGCAATTCAAACCTGTGTAACGGTCATGCACGACTGATAAACCGGGCCTCGCGGGTATCAACCTTCACCCTGACACCGGTCTCCAGGTACGGCGGCACCTTGATCTTGAGGCCGGTCTCCAGCAGGGCATCCTTGGTCTCGGCGGTGGCGGTGGCGTTCTTGATAACCGGCGCCGTCTCGGTCACGATCAACTCCACGGTCAGCGGCAGCTCCACGGCCACCATCCGTCCCTGGAACAGCCCCAGGGTCACCTCGGTGCCCTCCAGCAGGTAGGACGACAGGCCAGCGAAACCCTCCTCACCCATCTCAAACTGTTCATAGGTTTCCAGGTCCATGAAAACCCCGCCGTTGCCATCGGCATACAGGAACTGCCCCTTATGGCGCTCATAGTCGGCCTCGTCCACCTTGTCGCCGGAACGGAAGGTGCGGTCCAGCACCTGATTGGTCAACAGGTTGCGGTAGCGGGTTTTGACCATGGTATTGGCCCCGCGGGCCGAAGGGGATTGAAAGGTGACATCCAGGATCAGACAGGGTGCGGCATCAAGCTGGATCACCAGCCCACGCTTGAAGTCAGAGGTGGTCAGCATGCACAAACTCCTAACAGCAAAAAAATACAGGCCACAACGGATGCAGCCCTGAGGGTCAGAAACAAACCCGCCGGGCGTGCGCCCGGCGGGAGGATGAGATCAGGCGTTACCGGTTTTGACCCGCTCGGCCTTCTTGAGCAGGGTGGTGGCCACCGGGTGATTATTATTCTCGGCATACAATGCGGCGGTGTTCCCGGTCTTGGTTCTGGCGCGTGGATCCGCACCGGATTCAAGCAGGACCTGCACCGTCTTGTTACAGCCGTAAATGGCAGCCAGCATCAGGGGGGTATGCCCCTCGCGATCGCGGGCATCAACCTCGGCTCCCTTGGCAAGCAGCATTTTGGCAATCTCGGTCTGGCCATTGGCCGCGGCATAATGCAGGGCGGTTTTGCCCTTGTCGCTGGAGGCGGTAATATCGGCACCACGGTGCAACAGGTCCTGGACGGACTCAAGCCGTCCCTCCTTGGATGCGGCGATCAGCTGGGTGTGGCCATTACGGTCTTTGGCGTTAACATTCTCCATAGCTGCCTCCTCCTTGTGGGGTGTTGGTGTGAGAGACGCTCCGCAGAGCACGAAAAGTCATAACGCTGGCACTATCTGAAACAACGGGGGATGCTGGGATTTGCGAAGGGGGGCCTGGCCATGCATGCCAACACCGCAAGAGGAGAGGTTCCTCTCCGGCTACCTGCCGTATGCTGTCAACCGCCTGATCCGCCATAACCACCTGCCGGTTCCTGGTGTATCCTGCACAGGCAAGTTTTTACCATAAAAACTTGCCTGTGGCTACGGAAAGCTAAAGCCGCGCCGTTTCATTCTTGCAACCCGGCCAGGGCCAGCCTATAATGCGCCAACCATGCGAATCAAAAGCACAACCTTTCTAAAAAGCGCTGCCAAGCCAGCTGATTATCCGCCCGCCAACCTGCCGGAGATCGCCTTTGCCGGCCGTTCCAATGTGGGTAAATCATCGTTGATCAACGTCCTGGTGGAACGTAAAGGCCTGGTCAGAACCAGTTCGACGCCGGGCCGCACCCAGCTGATCAACTTCTTTGAGGTGAACGGCTGCCTCAATCTGGTTGACCTGCCGGGCTACGGCTATGCCAAGGTGCCCCTGGAGGTTAAACGCCAGTGGGGACCTATGATGGAACGCTACCTGGCCGGCCGCGAGACACTCTGCGCCGTGGTGCTGATCCTCGATATCCGCAGAACACCGGTTGAGGGGGACCTGCAGATGCTCTCCTGGCTGCGCTCATACGGGCGCAGGCCGATCATCGTGTTGACCAAGATCGACAAGCTGACCAAAAATGAACGGGCCAAACAGACCGCCCTGATCTCCAAAACCCTGGAGATGCCAGCCGGCCAGCTGCTGCTCTTTTCGGCCCTGAGCAGGGAAGGCAAGGAACAGATCTGGCAGACGGTTGCTGCCGCCGCCGGCCTGGATTCCGCACAGGACAGCGCACCATGAAACGGGCCGAGCAGATGCCGGACATGCAGCAGAGCCGTGACCATCGCAGGGTGCCGATCCGCAAGGTGGGGGTCAAGGATATCTCCTACCCGGTCGTGGTGCAGGACAAGCATCACAACCTGCAACACACCGTGGCAAAGGTGGACATGTATGTGGACCTGCCCCACCAGTTCAAGGGTACCCACATGAGCCGGTTTGTGGAGATCCTGAACCGCCACCGGGAGCAGATCGCCCTGGACCGACTGGAGGATATCCTGCGGGAGATGCAGCACAAGTTGGGCGCCCACACGGCTCACCTGCGGGTAGAGTTCCCCTACTTCATTGACAAGGCGGCTCCGGTTTCCGGCGCACGCTCACTGATGGAGTACACCTGCGAGTTCGATGCCTGTCTGGAGGGTGATCAACTGGATTTTGTGCTGGGTGTCAAGGTGCCGGTCACCTCGCTCTGCCCCTGCAGCAAGGAACTTTCCCGCTTCGGGGCCCACAACCAGCGCAGCATCATGACCGTGCGCCTGCGTTACCGGGATTTTATCTGGATCGAAGACCTGGTGGAGCTGATCGAGCAGTGCGGCAGCAGCCCGGTCTATGCCCTGTTGAAACGGGCCGATGAAAAGTTTGTGACCGAGCAGGCCTTTGAGCAGCCCCGCTTTGTGGAAGACATGGTCAGGGAGGCCTGGGTACGGCTCTCCGCACTGGAACAGGTCAGCTGGTTCTCGGTTGAGGCTGAGAACTTCGAATCGATCCACAACCACTCGGCCTATGCTGCGGTGGAACTGGACCGGCGGCACGGTGAGCCGCCGACCGCCGGTGTCCGGCCGTGAAACCGATTATGGTGCAAGCGGCAGTACCCCGCGAACTGGAACTGTTGATCGCATCCCTGGAGGGAAGCCGGACCAGCGAGAGCGGCGTGTATCCCACCACCGAAGGATTTCTGGGCGAAGCGCAGCTGGTTTGCTGTGCTGGCGGCGTGGGTAAGGCAAACGCCGCAGCTGCCGCCACGGCCTTGTTGGAGCGGCATCGCCCCAGCCTGGTGATTGTCACCGGATGCGGGGGTGCCTATCCCGGCAGCGGTCTGGCGGTGGGCGGGCTGGCCATCGCCAGTGACGAGCTGTTTGCCGATGAGGGGGTCGAAACCCCTGATGGCTGGCTGGACCTGCAGGCGATGCAACTACCGATGTTTTCACAGGGGACCCAACACTACTACAACACCATCCCTCTTTCACGCCACGCGGCAGAAAAAGCCATGCAACTGGCCGACAGCCACGGAGTCCGGCTGGTGCGGGGACGCTTCCTGACCGTTTCAGCCTGCAGCGGCACCCGCGCCCGGGGACTGGAGCTCAGCCGTCGCCATCGGGCGATCTGCGAAAACATGGAAGGAGCGGCGGTTGCCCTGGCGGCCCTGCGCTACGGCATCCCCTGTCTGGAAATTCGCGGCATCAGCAATCTGGTAGAGGATCGCGACCTGACCCGCTGGGATCTGCCCCGCGCCCTGGAGGTGGCCCAGCGTTTTGTGATCAAGATTGTTGAGGACCTCCAGCGCCCTTTACCCGTTGAGGAACCTGCCGGCACGGCCACTTCCAAGGAGCTCCCCCATGACCCTGCTTGACGACATCCTTGAGCATAACAAACAGTTCACCCACCCCGGTGCCTTTCCACCGCTCTCAAAATCGCCGCGCCGACAGCTGGCCATCTTCACCTGCATGGACACCCGCCTGGTTGACTTTCTGGAACCGGCCATGGGCCTGCAACGAGGTGACGCCAAGATCATCAAGAACGCCGGTAATACCATCGTTGATCCGCACCACGGCGGGGTTATCCGCAGCCTGGTAGTGGCAATCTATGAATTGGGAGTTGATGAGATCATCGTAATCGGCCACGAAGACTGCGGTATGGCCAGCGTGGACGGCGACGGACTGCGCGGCAAGATGTTGGCCAGAGGGGTCACGGCACAAGAGATCGATGAACGGATACCGGATATGGCTTACTGGGTGGGCGCTTTTTCCAACCCGCGGGAGAATGTGGAACGGGTGGTGCAGGTGCTGCGCGATAACCCGCTGCTGCCCAAGGATGTCCCGATCCACGGACTGCTGTTCTGCCCCAACGATGGACACCTGGAACTGGTCACCAGCGGGTACCCCGACTAGCAGCCGGTAAAAAAACTACTGCGGAACCTGCCTACTGCCCAAACTCACCCGGCAGGCCGGCCTGGTTGGCCTGCTCCACCAGCTGGTTGAAGCGCAGCCGGGTGGCCTCATACTCGCCAGAGAGCTGCCTGTTCCGCAGATTGATCTCTGCAATCTGCTGGCTACTCAACGCCTTCGTGCCATCGCCCCCGTCTTTTCGCAGCTGCTCCTGCTGCTGTTCGATCTGGGCCAGTTTTTGGCGCAATGACCTGAACTCAGCCTGCCACTCAGCTCCGCTGCGACCGCCGAAGCGGGTGGCAGGGGTAACCGTAGGGTCTGCTGCTGCAGTAGCTTGCGATGCAGCAGGTTGTTTGGGTGCGGTGGCCGGGGCAGCTTGCGGCAATGTGGCTTCTGGCGCGGCGGCCGACGCGGGCGCCGTCATATCTTCACCGCTAGCACGACGTATTGCCTCGGCTCGATATTTTTTGGGCACGTTCCCAAGATCTTCGGTGAAATGCACCGTACCTGCAGCGTCTGTCCACGAAAAAATCTCGGCGGAGACCTGCAGCGGCAGCGCCAGCAACAACATCAGTACCAGTCGTTTCATCTCACGTCCTCCTCAACAGGATTACCGCTCACCAAAAATGGCCGTTCCCACCCGCACCAGGGTTGCTCCCTCTGCGATGGCCACCTCAAAATCGCCGGACATCCCCATGGACAGCTCTGCCATCTCGACGCCAGGAATCGCCGCAGCCCTGATCCCGTCAGCCAGCAGACGCAACTGCCGGAAATAGGGGCGGGCCGTCTCGGGCGCATCAAAAAACGGTGGCATGGTCATCAACCCCCGCACCCGCAGATGGGGCAACTGAGCCACCCGGCGGACCAGGGCCAACGCCTCGTCGGCGGTGGTGCCTGATTTGGTGGTTTCCTGCGCCACATTCACCTGCACCAGGATATCGCAGCAGCTCTCCAAGCGCCCCCACTGACGGTTGATCTCCTCGGCCAGTGAGAGCCGGTCCACCGAATGAATCATACTGACGATACCGGCCAACTGTCTGACCTTGTTGGACTGCAGGTGACCGATAAAATGCCACTGCACCGGCGACCGGACCCCGTCAGCCTTGGCCACCAGCTCCTGGACATAATTTTCACCAAACAATAACTGACCGGCAGCGGCGGCAGCCATGACATCTTCAGCTGGCCGGGTTTTGGAGACCGCTACCAGCCTGACCATGTCCGGGTCGCGGCCGGCACGTTCGGCAGCCCCGCGAATCCGCTGATTGACGGCAGCCAGCTGCCCGGCGATCGCTGACACGGCTAGAGTGCCTCCAACTGCTGCAGGGTTTCATACAGTTCGCAGGTGGGTAGTCCAACCACATTGGTGTAGGAACCGCGGATCTCACGCACCATATGGGCCGCCCCCCCCTGAATGGCATAGGCGCCGGCCTTATCCAGAGGGCACCCGCTGGCCACATAACGATTGATCTCGGCCGGGGTCAGCGCCTTGAACTGCACCGTGGTCCGTACGGCCCGACTGATGCACACCGCGCTGTCACGATCCAGGACGCAGTAGGCGGTCACCACCTCATGGCTGCGCCCCGAAAGCGCGGAGAGCATCTGGACAGCGTCGTCAGCATCCACCGGCTTGCCCATGATCCGGCCATCCAGCACGACAATCGTGTCAGCGCCGATGAAAAAGCGGCCGCCTGCTTCACGCGCAGCTGCCGTACGGGCCTTTTCCTCAGCCAGCCGCAGGGCATGGGGGATCGCCTGTTCGTCGGGCAACGGCATTTCCTGAATGTCCGCTGGCGCCACCCGGAACGGGATACCGGCCAGTTCCAGCAGTTCGGAGCGACGGGGCGAGGCCGAGGCCAGCACGATCATCGGCTCAGGTTCCGTCACCGTTGCGCTCCTCTTCCCGTTTTTTTGCTTCTTCCAACTCGGCCCAGTGGGCCTTCCAGTCCTTTTTCTTGACCTTATGCAGCAGGAAGACCCCCGGAATGATCACCAGACCGAAAAAGATGTTGCTCGAGATGCCGTTCAGCAGGCCATAGACCAGCGAGGCCACCCCCATCAGCAACAACGCCACCTCCAGTGAAAGCAGCCGCCCCAGCAGCGAAGCCTCTTGCAGTTCTTTCTGATCATCATGCTGCATCTGAGAACTCCTTCCAGGGGAAGATTTTGCCTGGGTTCAAAATATTATTCGGGTCCAGCGCCAGCTTGATCGCCTGCATGGTGGCGATCTGCACCGGACTCAACTCCAATTCGATATAAGGCTGTTTGGCCAGCCCCACCCCATGCTCGCCGGACATGGTGCCGTTCAGATCCAGGGCGGCCTGAAAGATCTCCTTGATCGCCTCGAGAGCCTTTTCCTCCTGACCGGGGATCTCCTTGTTGATCATCACATTGACGTGGATGTTGCCATCGCCGGCATGGCCAAAGTTGACGATTGGGATGTCATACTTCTGTTGAATCTGCTCGATCTGCCGGATCACCACCGGCACCTTGCTGCGGGGCACGACAATATCCTCGTTGAACTTGTGCGGATTGACGTCCCGCAACGAGGGGGACACCAGACGCCGCACCTTCCAGAGCGCCTCGGACTCGGCATCATCCTTGGCTACCGTGCATTGCACCAGTCCCAGCGGAGCGATCAGCTCCTGGATGCGGGCCGCCTGTTTCTCTATCAGATCCTTGTCGCCGTCCACCTCGATCAGCAGCACCGCCCGCCCTTCTGGTGGAATTCCCAGACTGAAGCGCCGCTCCACGCATTGCAGGGTGGCGTAGTCCATAAACTCCAGGGTGGTGGGGATGATCTTGGCTCCGATGATGGTGGAGACCGCCTTGGCGGCCCCGTCGATCGAATCGAAGATGGTCAGCATGGTCTTCTTAGCCTCCGGCAGCGGCAGCAGCTTGAAGATGATCTTGGTGATCACCCCCAGGGTGCCCTCGCTGCCGCACAGCAAGCGGGTCAGGTCATAACCCACCACCGCCTTGTAGGTCTCGCCGCCGGTGCGAATGATCTCGCCGCTGGGCAACACCAGCTCCAAGCCCATCACAAAATCGCGGGTCACCCCGTATTTGACACAGCGCGGGCCGCCGGCGTTCTCGGCCACATTGCCACCCAGGGTGGAGAACTTGAGCGAGGCCGGGTCCGGCGGATAAAACAGGCCCAGTTTTTCGACGGCCAGCTGAAACTCCTCGGTCACGACCCCCGGCTCCACCTCGGCAATCAGGTTTTCGGTATCGATCCGCAGGATCCTGTTCATGCGGGTGGTCACCAGCACCACGCCGCCAGCCTTAGGCAGGGCGCCGCCGGTGAATCCGCTGCCGGCTCCGCGGGGAAAGACCGGAAACCGCTCCCGGTTGGCCAGCTTGAGCACCGCCGCCACCTCCTGTGGGCTGGCCGGATGCACCACGGCAGAGGGCAGAAACTCCATCTGGGTGGCGTCATAGCCGTAGCAGATCAGATCCTGCTTTTCTGTGGCGATATTTTCAGGCCCTACAATGGCCCGTAGTTGATCGACTATGCTGTGTGCCAACATCGGTTCACCTCAAAACATGATTGATAGCAAAAGAGCTTACCTGATTCAACGCTCCAAAGGCAAGGGAAACGGCCCGAGATTCCCTGTTGCCTGTTGGGCTGGCTTACCGTAAAATACGCTGTCGCACCACTCAGGAGCCGTTCATGACCACGCTGGTAATCACCGACATACCGCGTATCAGCGCACTTTTTGAACAGATCGCGTCCCGGCGTGGCGGTCTGGTGGTGGTGAGCGAGATCCACCGGGGGATTGAGGAACTGGACCGCCACAAACCGGGACTGATCATCCTGCAGAACCACCTCTCCGGCCTATCGGCTGACATCGTACAAAAGCACCTTAAATCACGGTTGGGTAAGCGCAAGGTGCGCTTTGCCCTGATTTCGCCATCCGAGAGCCTTGATGTGGAGCTTTCCGCGCGTTTCGAAGCGATCCTCGATCCGGCTCTCTCTGATGAACGGCTGACGCAGATACTTGAAGAACTCCTGTCACAACCTGAACGAGCAGCCCGGTCAACGGGCACCCCGGTCAGCTCCATCCTGGAACTGCCGCCGATCAGGCAACAGGAGCCGGAACTGCCGGGCCTGCAGCCGGAGCCGCCGCCAAACCTCGCCGGCGCGGCTGACATGGTGCAGATCAGCTCACCGCCTCCACCCACGTCAGCCACTGATCTGTCAGCTGCAGCCCCCTTGCCGGATCAGTCTTTGCCTGAACCGGCGACCTACGATCTGCCCCGCAGAGCGAACAGCTCCATCATCTCGGCCTTCAGCCAGCACCTGGACCACACCGCCGCTGAGCTGGCTCCCGGTCCGACGCGCTTTTCTGACCGGGACAACGATCTGGCCATCCGGGATCTGCACCGGCAGCCCCATCTGCTACAGGATGAGCAGCGGCCGGCAACACCCTTCTTTCGCCGTACCGGTCTCTGGCTGTTGAGCGGCACCGTGGTAGTGGTAATCATCATTACCCTGATCCAGCAGCGGCCCGGTTCTTCCCGAAAAACGGACACCGAAGCCCCGGCACCGGCCCTGCCGGTGGAGCCAGCCGCCGTCGCCCCGCCCCCCACCCCGGCACCGATCGGCCACAGGGGGTTGCAATCCCACGGTGCAGGCAGGCCCAGGGCACTGCCATCCTTCATCCCCCAGGCCGGCATCGACCGCAGCTATACCAAAGACAACCCAGGCTGGGAGAGCTACCACGGTCAAACCAGCGAATACCGGATCTTCAGGGAAAAGGATAACGCCATCAAGGCGGTGCAGGTGATTGACCGCAGCGGAGCCGGCATCCAGGATGCCTTCTACATTAGTGTGCTGAAGGAGCTGGCTGGCGCAACCGCCATGCGTCCTACCTCGTCAGAGATCAGGGAAGGCTATGAGATCCGCCGCGGGGTAGTGGCAGGGCTGGAGCTGGTGCAGTACCGGGATGCGCAGGGAGGCAGACTCCGCGGTTTTGTGGTCACCTGGCCCTGAAGGCAGGACACACAAAGCCTTTAACGCACAACGGGCGCCCCGATCAGGGCGCCCGTTGTGCTTAGGGTATCGAATACTGTCAGCACACTACTTGGCAGACAGCTTAAGATAACATTCAGCTCGACTCAGGCTGGCGTCGGGCAGCAACGACGACTGGGGGAACTCAGCCATGAAGCGGTCAAATTGTGCCACCGCAGACGTGCAATCGCCACGTTTGAATGCCGCCTGGGCGCGGGCATAGCTGGCCTGTTCAGCACTGGCCGGCTTGCTCGGGGCTGCCGTAACCGCCTGCTGTGTCCCGACGGCCGGCACGGGTTTATCCTGCCGCACTGGCGCTGGAACGGCAAGGGGTTTGGCGATTGTGGCAGGCTGAGCCGCCTGACGGCTGCTGACCGGCACCCGCAGCAGGTTGCCGGGATAGATCAGATGCGGATTTTTGATGCTGTTGAACAGCAGTATCTGGGGATAATACGCGCCTCGCCCGGAAAACCGCTTCGAGAGGTGCGACAGGGTATCACCCTTTTTCACCAGCACCTCCCGCACCAGCACACCGTCTGCAGATGGCGGCTGTTCTCCCTGAGCCACCGGCCGGGCTTGATAGAGATAATCCTGGCCCCAGACAGGGCTGGTTAAAAGCAATGCCAGCGGCGCCAGCGCACCAATCAGAAAACGCATATCAGTACCTGTTCCCCAGTTGGTCGTAATAGGAAAGAAGGCTCTTCACCTGAATACCGGTACCAACACCAGTGCCCGGCTTGACCCGGAAGGAGGCCTTGACCACCCGCTTCTCGCCGGCCCCCAGCTCATTCAAGCGCCAGGAACGATCCTGGGGGGCCGCTTTGCTGACCTCGGCAGCCGGTTCAGCGGCCACCAATTCCAACTGCTCAGGCCAGGAGGCCTGCAGTTCGACCCCTTTGGCCAGGTTGGAACCCTGGTTGTGCACGACCAGATCCACCGTCAACAGCTCGCCAGGGACCAGCAGACCGCCACGACCTTTCAGGGCCAGTTGCAGCACTGGACGGGAGAAGCCCAACCGGGCATCGGCCAGGGCCGTCTTGGCCTGTCCCGACTCAGCGGCCACACTCAGACTTACCCCGGCCTCGGAACCATCCGGCGAGGTACGGCTGGTGGCCACTTCCAGCACAAGGGCAGCCTCTTCCTTGGGACCCAGGGGGCCGATGGCCGACACTTCGGGCTCGTTGGGCTGCCGCAGTCCGTCACGGTTCAGGTCGTGATAGACGGTCACCTTCTGGGGGACAGGCACACTGGCTACCACGCTGAAACGCTCACGCTGGTTGCCGTTGTTGACCAGCGTGGCCGGCAGGCTGACGGTCTGCCCCGGGATCACCACCACCCGGTTGCTGGCCATCCTGACCGACACGGCGCTCACCGGCTGGACATAGACCGCCGCCGCATGGAAGGTGCTGACCGCTTTGAGCGGGGTGTTCACCAGGTCGGCGCGCACCACCAGCTCCTCGCGGGCCAGCGCCTCCTGTTTCACGGTGAAGCTCACCACAAACTCACGGCTCTCGCCCGATTTCAGCTCAAGTCCGTCCTGTACCAGAGCGGCTTGCATCTCTTGGCGGAAACCGGCAAACGACGCCGGTTCGTACTGAGCCGGAAAGTTCACCCGCAGGCTTACCTCACGGGCTGGCATGGAACCGACATTCAGCAGGGTCACCCGGTACTGGACCTGCTCTCCCGGTGTTGCCTGGGCTTTATCCGACTTCACCATTGCCCGTAGCAGCGGCGCCGAGGCGGTCAACGAAATTTCACGGCTTTGGGAGGCCTCGGCAGCAAACCGCGAGGCAGCCTTGACCGGATAGGTGATCCGCAGACCGTCGATGGTGGCTGCCGGCACCGAGAGTTGCAGCAGGCCGTTGAAGCGCTCACCAGGGGCCAGCACCGGCGTCTGGTTAAGGGCCTGCCCAGGTGCCGCGGTTGCGACAAACCGTGCGCCATACTCCGCCGGAAAACCGGATGCCAGATAGAAGCTGTCGGCACCGTTGCCCCGGTTCACGACCTCAAAGGGGATGGCAGTACTGCTGGAAACCTCCACCGGTGCTCGCCCGCCCTGCAGACTGAAATCAAAGGCGGCATACTGGGCCACCTCCAGCGACAAGACCTGGGCATGCTCAACTGGCGCCGGCACAACGGCAGTGCTGGCTGCCACGGGTACCGCAACCCCTAACTCCTTGAGACGCAGCGCAGCGGTCTTTGCGGCAGGCGTGCCGGGGAACCTGGTCAGGATGCGCTGGTATTCGCCGATGGCCTTCTCCCGCAGGGCCAGTTGGTCGGCCCGCGCCTTTTCTGCAACACGACGCTCCTCAGCCGCCTTGCGCTCCTCAGCCGCCTTGCGCTCCTCAGCCGCCTTGCGCTGCTCCTCGGCCTTGACAGCCGCCAGTCGTTGCTGTTCAGTCGCCTGCTTGGCCTTGCGTTCTTCTTCCAGTTTCAGCTGGGCCAGACGGGCGGTCTCGGCCTGTTCACGGGCAATCCGCTCTTCCTCCGCCTTGGCCTTCAGAATACGGACCTTTTCAGCCTTCTCTGCTGCCGCACGGGCCGCCTGCTCCTGCGCGACACGCTCGGTCTCGGCCTTTTGGCGGGCCTCAGCCTCAGCCTTGGCGACCTGGGCCGCCTGCCCACTCTGCTCGTACTGGGCTGCCAGGGTCAGCAACTCTTCTTCAACGGTATTTTTAAGGGGGTTATCTGGGTATTCGCGGGTGAACTGCGCCATATAGCGGGCCGCTTCCTGACGGTTGCCGGCCTTGTAATGGGCACGTGCCAGCCAGAACAGGGTCATATCCCGCAGCGGTGTTTCAGGATGCTTCTCCAGCACCTCACCCAGACGGGTGACGGCTGTGGGGTAATCCTTCTGCTGATAGGCGTTGAAACCGGCCAGGAAGATCTGGGAGTCTCCGGTCTCCTGGGCGATGACCGAAGGTGCAACGAGCAGGACGACACATGCCAGTCCGGCGGCGATTGTCGCCAGACGGCGACAGGTCTTAAGCATCTTCACGGGAGCACCCTTTCCCCGGCTGACGGGGCAACGTTGATAACTGCCAAGAAACACTTGCATAAAATGCGTATTTCCATAACACCTTCGCGCCACCTTGTCAACCGTGGAAAGCGTGTTTCAAAGCCGTTTCAGCGGATATGATCCTCGGGGTAGGCACCGATCTTGTGAATTGCCAGGTCAGGCCCGTTGAACTCATCCTCCTCATGCAACCGGATACCGATGGTCCTGGACAAGGCGCCATAGACCAGAAAGCCGCTTGCAACGGCGAAAAGCACCGCAACCAAGGTACCGCTCAGTTGCGAGACAAAGCTGACGCCACCCATGCCACCCAGCCATTTCTGGCCAAAGATACCAGCCGCGATGCCGCCCCAACTGCCGATCATGCCATGTAACGGCCAGACTCCCAGCACGTCGTCAATCTGCAGTTTTTCCTGCTCGAATTGAAAGCCGCACACAAAAATCACCGCCGCGATGGCCCCGGTGGCCAAGGCTCCCAGGGGATGCATCAGGTCGCTGCCGGCACAGACCGCAATCAGGCCGGCCAGAGCGCCGTTGTGCACAAAACCGGGGTCGTTTCTGCCGGCGACCAGGGCGGCCAGTACCCCGCCCACCATTGCCATCAATGAGTTCACGGCCACCAGGCCGGAGATTTTCTCCAGATGACCGGCGCTCATCACATTGAAACCGAACCAGCCCACCGCCAGAATCCAGGAACCCAGAGCCAGAAAGGGGATATTGCTGACCGGCAGGGGCGTTGACCTGCCGTGGCTGTAACGCCCCTTGCGAGCCCCCAGCAACAGTATCGCCGGCAGGGCGATCCAGCCACCAATGGAGTGCACCACCACCGAACCGGCATAATCATGGAACTCCAGACCGCCGGTCGCCTTGAAGATGCCCTGCAGCAAGGAGGCATTTTTACCCCAGATCAGTGATTCGAACAGGGGATAGCACAGCCCGGCGAAGATCGCGCCGGCGATCACCTGCGGCCAGAATTTGGCCCGCTCGGCGATGCCGCCGGAAATGATGGCCGGAATGCAGGCGGCAAAGCAGAGCAGAAAGAAATAGTGCACCAGATTATAGCCCATATCCCCCTGCATCAGCTCGTTCGCCGGTCTGAGGAAGGAGATGCCGTAGGCCAGCGGAAAACCGATCAGAAAGTAAACCACCGTGGAGACCGACCAGTCCGTCAGGATCTTCACAAAGGCGTTCACCTGGCTCTTCTTGCGGACCGTACCCACCTCCAGAAAGGCAAATCCGGCGTGCATGGCAAACACCATCACCGCGCCAAGCATCAGAAACAACACATCACCGCTTTGTTTCATGTTCGTCAGGGGGGACAACGACTCCATACCGGTCGCCTCCGTGTAAAAAAAATAGGCTGACCTGCCCGATCGGCAGCAGCCTGTAGCCTCTAGCAAGAACGCGGCCAATCTGGTCTTAAGCGGTAACCTGTTGATAAACAAGGCATCAGCCTAAAATATGCTCAGCCGGTTGCGCCTACATTTTGGACAGCACTGCCCGCGGTTTAGGCAGCAAGGCTGCTTTTCTTTTAACGACCTTCAGTTTAGAATGCCCCCATGGAACTGCGCGACAGCATACGGAACTTTCCCGCCAGCCCCGGCGTCTACCAGATGTTTGACGCCGAAGGCAGCATCCTTTACGTGGGCAAGGCCCGCAATCTGCGGCAACGGGTCAGAAACTACTTTGGCGTCTCCCCGGACAGCCGTCCCCAGGTTCGTTTTCTGATGGCCAGGGTGACCGAGATCCGTTTTACCGTGACCGACACAGAAAAAGAGGCGCTGCTGCTGGAAAACACCCTGATCAAGCAGCACCAGCCCCGCTACAACCTGAGTCTTAAAGACGACAAAACATTTTTCTCCCTGCGAATCGACCTGCGTGAGCGCTTTCCCCGTTTCACGGTAGTACGCAAGGTGCCCCGGGACGGGGCCCGCTACTTCGGCCCCTACGCCTCGGCCACAGCTGCCCGTGAGGTGCTGCGCCAACTGCAGCGCATGTTCCCCCTGCGTCACTACCCGCTCAAAAACTGCATGAACCGTCCCCGTCCCTGCCTGTACCACCAGATCAGCCAGTGCAGCGCCCCCTGCCATGGCAAGATCAGCGTTGAGCAGTATGCCTCACTGGTGGAGGGCGCGGTCATGTTTCTGGACGGCAAGGGCAAGGATCTGGTGGCCGGCTTCAGACAGCGGATGAAAGAGGCCGCCGAAGGACAGCGCTATGAGGAGGCGGCCCGCTGGCGGGACCTGCTCCAGGCCGTGGCCACCACCCTGGAGCACCAAAAGGTGATCAGCCGTGGGGGTGACTGGGATGCCGTGGGCCTGGCCCGCGACGGCGAACGGGTGGCGGTGGCGCTGCTCTTTCTGAGAGGCGGCGCCCTGTCCGGCAGCACCGTGCTGCACGGTTCCGGCGAACTTGATGATGCCGATGCGCTGGCGGCCTTTATCCAGCGCTACTATGACGGTGAGCGCAGTATCCCGGACGAGCTGCTGCTGCCGTGCGAACTTGAGGCGAAAGGACTTGTGGAAGAGTGGTTGAGCGATCTGCGAGGACGGAGAGTACGGCTACAGCGTCCCCTGCGCGGGGAAAAAGCCGACCTGGTGGCATTGGCAGGCCGCAACGCCCAGGCCGCTCTCCAGGAAAAGACCGCCAGCGAACGTTCGACCAGCTCCACGCTGGAGGAACTGCAACACAAACTAGGTCTACCAGCCCTGCCCTGCCGGATCGAGTGCTACGACATTTCCACCTTGCAGGGGCGCAACTCGGTGGGCAGCGGGGTGGCGTTCCTGGATGGTGTAGCTGACAAGGCCCGCTATCGACGCTACCGGATTCGCAACGTGCAGGGCCAGGACGATTTTGCCATGCTGCAAGAGGTCTTCTCCCGGCGCTTCAGCCCTGAGAACATTGCTGCATGGGGGCTGCCGGACCTGGTGGTGGTGGACGGCGGCATCGGCCAGCTTAACAGCACGGTGGCCGCCCTGGAAGAACTGGGCATGACCGGGCGGTTTGCAGTAATCTCACTGGCCAAGAGCCGGGTCAAAGGAGATGGCAAGGATATCCATGTAGAACGGAGTGAAGAACGGGTCTTTTTGCCGGGCCGCAGAAACCCGGTCAAACTGCGGCAGGATTCGCCTTCGCTCAAACTGCTGGCAGCCATCCGCGATGAGGCTCACCGCTTTGCCATCGGCTACCACCGCAGTCTGCGGGATCGTGAGACCCTGCACTCGGCGCTCCGGGACATTCCAGGCGTAGGGCCGCGACGCGAGCGGTTGCTGCTGACCAGTTTCGGTTCACTGGAAGGGGTGCGGCGGGCAACGGTAGAGCAACTGGCTGCGGTGGCAGGTATTGGCGAGGATCTGGCGGAGCAGCTAAAACGCGTCATGCCGGTCGAGATAGCAACCGAGGACTGACCGGCCTTAAGCTCCATTGCAGCGGGCATCGGACCGGTCAGCCACGTACACTATTTTGAGCGGTCGACAGGGATCAGCCCTGCCCCTCAGGTGGCTGTCGGGTAATCGGTATAGCCGGCCGGACCGGGGGTATAAAAGGTGGTTTGGTCAGGTTCGGCCAACGGTTTGCCCTGCTTGAGGCGGGCCACCAGGTCGGGGTTGCTGATAAACGGCCGTCCAAAGGCGATCAGATCAGCGGCGCCGCTCTGCAGATCGGCCTCGGCCCTGGCTACGTCATAACCGCCGGACAGAATCACCGACTGCCCGCCTCGCTGCCGAAATGCCCGGCACATGGCCTGTACCGTGGCAGGTTCCGGCTTGGGCGCCCCCATGGCAGAATGGTCAACCAGGTGCAGGTACAACAGCCCCAACTGGCCCAGGCCGCCTGCAAGCTCGATGTACTGATCTGCGATGCCGTCATAGCTGCCGCTCATGTCGTTAAAGACCCCGTAGGGCGAGAGCCGGACACCGACCCGCCCGTTGCCGATGGCGTCAGCCACGGCACCGGCCACCTCCAGGGCGAAGCGATTGCGGCGAACCGCATCACCGCCGTAATCATCGTTGCGTCGGTTTGAACCGGGGTCGAGAAACTGGGTGATCAGGTAGCCGTTGGCGCCATGCACCTCCACCCCGTCACAACCTGCTGCAATGGCATTGCGCGCTGCCTGCTGATACTCGGCGACGGTGCTGCGGACGACATCAGTCGTCATCTTACGCGGCAGATCACAGGGCTGCTCACCCTGGCTGTCGGTCCAGATGTTGCCGTTCATGGCAAGGGCTGACGGTGCCAACAGCTCGGCGCCTGACGGCAGGTTGAGCCGACTGCCCACCCGTCCGCAGTGCATCAGCTGCACAAAGAGTTTGGCGCCACCGGCGTGGACCGCATCACTGACCGGTTTCCAGCCAGCGGTCTGCTCCGTTGTGGCAATGCCGGGGATGCGCGCATAGCCGAGTCCGTTCAAGGACGGCGAGGTTCCCTCGCTGATGATCAGGCCGGCAGCAGCCCGCTGTCCATAATACTGGGCCATCAGGCCGTTGGCCGTATTGCCGGGAGCCCGTGAACGGGTCATGGGGGCCATCACCACCCGATTCTGAAACTCAAGGTTGCCAAGCATATATGGTGTGAAAAGCTTCATATACCCTCCCAAATAATCTTTTTTAATCGCAGACCGCCTCAAAGCATAGCAGCTATAGTTCAAGATGCAAGCGCACCCCGTAGATACGTTAGCAGCTCGCCAAAATCCTCCGGCGGCTCGCTGGTAAATTCCAGATACCGGCCGCTGACCGGATGGATGAAGCCCAGTACCCGGGCATGCAGGGCCTGACGGCCCAGATGGGTAATCAGCCCTTTCAGGCGGGTGTCCTGCAGGTTGTTGAAACGTCCTCCGTCAGGATAGAGCGGATCGCCCAACAACGGCATGCCGGCCTCGGTCAGGTGCACCCGGATCTGGTGGGTGCGACCGGTCTCCAGACGCAGCTGCACCAGACTGGCCGTACCCAGACGTTCCAACACCCGCCAGTTGGTGGCCGCCGGTTTGCCATGGCGGGCGGTGCCTGACAAGCGCAACCGCTCGGTGGGATGACGCCCGATGATACCGCTGATCTTGCCGGTATCCGTCGCCGGTGAACCGTAGATCAAGGCCCAGTAGAGCCGCTTGATGCTGTGGGCCGCGAACTGCTCGGCCAGCCCGCGATGGGCGCTGTCATGCTTGGCCGCCACCAGCAGGCCGGAGGTGCCCTTGTCCAGACGATGCACAATGCCGGGCCGCAACTCGCCACCCACACCGGACAGGTCCGTGCAGTGGGCCAACAGGGCGTTCACCAGGGTGCCCGAGGCAACCCCGGCTCCGGGATGGACCGTCATGCCGGCCGGCTTGTCGATCACGATCAGATCATGATCCTCATAGACCACCGTTAACGGAATCTGCTCCGCCAGTGGAGTTGCCGCCACCGGCGGCGGCACCGTCACCATCACCTGCTCCCCGCCGCCCAGTTTGAGCGAAGCGCGCGGCTGACGGCCATCCAGCAGCACCTGGCCCTCCTCGATCAGCCGCTGCAACGTCGAACGGCTCATCTCCGGCAGCTGCCCCGCCAAAAAGGCATCCAGACGCTGACCGGCAGCCCCTGCGGGAACCGTTAGTAGATACTGTGCTTCCATAGCTTACGCTCCAAACAGCAGAGGCGCACCCAGCCGGGCACGCCTCTGTCAACTCTACTAGTCTGAACATCACACCTACCAGATCGGCGACTCGATCTTGCCTGCCCGCTTGATCAGGATATCCACCAGGGTCAGGTCAAACATCTGTTCAGGACCCAGTTCCGGGGCCACACGGGAATAAAAATGCTGACGACCCTCTTCGATCTCTTCATGCAGCGTATCGAAGATGTTGTCATTTTTGATCCCCTTTTCCACCTTCTCCTGATTGTAAATCGCCACATCGGAGACAATTGCCCGCGCCAGACGCGCTGCCTGCTCCTTGCTGGTGATGATATTCATGGGCCGTCCTTTCGGAGGTTACATGCCAAACCGGCAAAATTGGCCGCACTCTAACGCACTTTTACAACAAAGTAAACCAGTTGTATCAACACTAACGCCGGGTCCGGCCCTGGCGAGAGGAGTGCAGCGGTTGAGCACTCTCGGCGTTGCCCGGCACCAGGGTCACGGTCAGCGATCGCCCTCCCCGGACCAGCTTTACCGGCACCGGCGTTCCGATCCTGGCGTCGGCCACCAGCCGCTGCAGATGGGCCGGGTCCTTGAGAAGCGTACCGCCGAATTCCACCAGCAGATCCCCCGGCTGGATTCCCGCCCGTTCAGCCGGGCCACCCGGCGCCAGCTCACTGATCAGCACCCCCTGAGTAGTTTTCAACCCCAAACTGTGGGCCTGTTCCTCAGAGACCGGCTGGATGCCCACCCCCAGCCAGGCCCGGGTGACACTACCTTTTTCCACCAGTTGGGTGATGATCGGCTTGGCCATGCTGGTGGGAATCGCAAAGCCGATCCCCTGGCCAGCAGCCACAATGGCAGTGTTGATACCGATCACCTCGCCGTGAATGTTTAACAGCGGCCCCCCTGAGTTGCCGGGGTTGATGGAGGCATCGGTCTGGATGAAGTTCTCGATGGTCTCGATTCCCATGTTGGAGCGGCCGGTGGCCGAGATTACCCCCACGGTCATGGAACGTTCCAGACCGAACGGGTTGCCGATGGCAATGGCCCACTGTCCCACCTCCAGCCGGTCCGAATCACCAAGCACCGCCGCCGGCAGATCCGTGGCTGCAATCTTGATCACGGCGATATCGGTCTTGGGATCGCCACCCACCACCCGGGCCTGGTAAACCGTGTCGTTAGAGAGCTTGACCTGGATACTCTCGGCATCCCGCACCACATGCTCGTTGGTGACAATGAAACCGTCACGGCTGATGATAAAGCCCGATCCCAGGCTTTTATCCCGCCGCACCCGGGGTTCGCCGAAAAACTCATCAAAAAAGGGAGGGAAGTCCGGGGCCGGACGCACGAGCTTACGGCGGCCCAGGGTCGAGATATTGACCACGCTGGGGGTTACTGTTTTGGAAACCGCCGTAAAGGCACGCTGGGCCGCCAGGATATCGGCCGGCACCTCTTTGACCGGTGCATCGGCCTCTCCGGTCGGCCGTTTTGAATTAAACAGCAGCGGCTCGTCACTGGATGAGGAGGAGCAACCGGCCAACAGCACCAGAACCGCTGTACCAGCCAGCATTGAACGCAGAAATAATGAGAAATGGTTCATCATGTTGACATTCCGCCCAAAGTATTGATAAATGGCTCAAGCTTCAAAATAGAACAAGGTTAGACTTAATCACTTTTGGGGCGCCTGTCAACCGTCCCAGCCATTTAATCGGCAACGTTTACCACAGGAGACTTCACCCGTGAGCGACATCAAGGCCCAGATCAAAGAATTCCGGATCGGCGAAAAGATCCGCAGCCAGCGCCAGCAACGTCGCCTGACCCTGCAGGAACTGTCGGAACTGACCGGCCTCTCCAAGCCGCTTTTGTCCCAAATCGAGAATGAACAGGTCATTCCACCGCTGGCGACCCTGTTGAAGATCTCCCGTGGTCTGAAGGTGGATATCCACTTCTTCTTTGAGGACGAAGGCAACCGCCAGAAACTTGTGTTGACCCGTGGCGAGGAGTTGCGGCCCGACCTGCAACGCCAACCGGTCAACACCGAGAACCGTCCCTACACCTACCACTCCCTGGCCCAGGGAATGCGCCAAAAACATATGGAACCGTTTCTGGTGGAGGTGGAGAACTCCCAGCGGGACGACAAGCTGTTCTTCCGCCATGAAGGGGAGGAGGAGTTCCTGTATGTGGTGGAAGGGGAAATCGACCTGCACTATGGCACCGACATCTACCGGGTCAAGACCGGCGACAGCGTTTACTACGACTCCGGCCAGCCCCACGGACTGGTCTCGGTGGGGGACCGCAAGGCCCGCATCGTGGCGGTGCTGTACTCGAAATAACGTATCTTCACGGCCTTACAACCATAGCGGGCGCCCCATCCGGTACGCCCGCCTGCTTGCACACCGCTTCCTTCCCGTCACTGTTTGCTCCAGATGCGGGTATTCAGGTCCAGCTCCTCCACAATCCCCACCACCAGAAAGATCCAGCCCAGGGTCCGCTCCACCACACTCAACGGAAACATCTCGCAGCCGTTGTTGTAGTCGGTAACGGCAGCGTTGTAGGCCCGTCGCGCTGCAGCGATCTGCTCCTCGGTCTCGTTCAGGGCCCCTGCAGTTGGATGAAGTTTTCGCTGGCCCGCAGCTGAGGGTAGTTCTCCGACAGGGCAAACACCGAGCGCAGGGTCGAGGTCAGCTGGTTGTCCATCTGCACCAGCTCGTCAGTGGTGGCAGTGCCCCGCACCGCCTGGGAACGCAGACTGGTCAACTGCTGCAGCACCTGCTGCTCGTGCTGCATGTAGCGCTCCACCGTTGCGATCAGGTTGGGGATCAGATCGAACCGTTTCTTGAGCTGGGTGTCGATGCCGCTGAAGGCGAACTGCACCCGGTTCTTGAGGCCGTCCATGGTGATGAACAGCACAATCCCGACCAGCAGGAGCAGGCCGGCACAGACGACAATAAGCAGGGTTATCGTATCCATAGTTCCTCCGTAGTGGTTTTGGAAAAACTGTAGCCTGAGCAGGCTGATGGCGGGGAAAGTGAAACATTGCGGAAAGGTTGTCGGTGCTGACGGATGTCCGGCTTTAATCTCCCTCCCTTACACCCACCGCCACTCTTTCGAAGTGCCGTCTCAATCCCCCACGGGGGATTTTTTGTTGGGAAGTTCGCAAGTCGGCACTGGGTAAGCTGGACAGCATCAATGTCTCAATCCCCCACGGGGGATTTTTTGTTGGGAAGCCTACAAAAGGAGACACATCATGAGTTATGCACAAGAGTCTCAATCCCCCACGGGGGATTTTTTGTTGGGAAGGACAATTGATCTGACCCTTGAACTGCTGGAACGGTCTCAATCCCCCACGGGGGATTTTTTGTTGGGAAGGCAGACAAGGCAGCGGAAACGACTGGAGGGGAAGCGTCTCAATCCCCCACGGGGGATTTTTTGTTGGGAAGCTGGTTATGGACAATTTTCCGCTGCAATAAAGTGCCGTCTCAATCCCCCACGGGGGATTTTTTGTTGGGAAGTTCGCAAGTCGGCACTGGGTAAGCTGGACAGCATCAATGTCTCAATCCCCCACGGGGGATTTTTTGTTGGGAAGGCTATAAAATCGTTTTCGGGGGAGATATGGAACCGTGTCTCAATCCCCCACGGGGGATTTTTTGTTGGGAAGTGAAGTTTATCTGGTTAGCAGCCGAAAAGCTTGCAAGTCTCAATCCCCCACGGGGGATTTTTTGTTGGGAAGTTGGCAGAAGGCATCGTCAAACTCGGCACCTATACCCGTCTCAATCCCCCACGGGGGATTTTTTGTTGGGAAGCTACGGAATCCATGCCCGGCGTCAAGTGCGCCGTGTCTCAATCCCCCACGGGGGATTTTTTGTTGGGAAGCTGCTTGCTGCTGCAGGTTTGTTTATGGTGAAAAGTCTCAATCCCCCACGGGGGATTTTTTGTTGGGAAGAATTCCCTGATTAGTCACCGAGATGGTGCATGGGGTCTCAATCCCCCACGGGGGATTTTTTGTTGGGAAGGGAGGACACAATGTTTAAAAAGAAGCAAATCGAAAAGTCTCAATCCCCCACGGGGGATTTTTTGTTGGGAAGAAGGAAAGGATAGTACAAAAGGCCATCACTTGCGAGTCTCAATCCCCCACGGGGGATTTTTTGTTGGGAAGTACTACACAGAGTTTAGAGAGGATGTAGGTAAAGAGGGTCTCAATCCCCCACGGGGGATTTTTTGTTGGGAAGTCGTCAAAGAAAAGAGCCTTACGTCAGTCCGAATCAATGTCTCAATCCCCCACGGGGGATTTTTTGTTGGGAAGATGGGCGGAACTGGCCACAATCGCCAGGAACGCTGGAGTGTCTCAATCCCCCACGGGGGATTTTTTGTTGGGAAGACTGTGTCAGAAGTACGTGGCACCTGGCACTGCTTGTCTCAATCCCCCACGGGGGATTTTTTGTTGGGAAGACCTTCTCAATGTTATCAATGTAGACTCAGACGGTGGATTCTTGTCTCAATCCCCCACGGGGGATTTTTTGTTGGGAAGGTAAAAGGTCTTCCTCTGATCGAGGGCTACCATCGTCTCAATCCCCCACGGGGGATTTTTTGTTGGGAAGCGAAACCCAAAACTGGCTGGACGAACTGGAAGAGGGTCTCAATCCCCCACGGGGGATTTTTTGTTGGGAAGCGGCAAGTCGTCGCTGGTTGAAGCCCTCTGCCGGTCTCAATCCCCCACGGGGGATTTTTTGTTGGGAAGGCCATGATATGCTTACGCTTTTACTGCAAACGCCACCTGCTTCCCATTGGTAAACATAGCTGTAACAGTTCAGAATTGCAAGCGTTACTGACCGTTAGCCGAACATCTTCGCAAATCAACCCGATTTTTGATCGTAAAACCTCGCAACTCAACCATAAAATACCATAACAATCTGAATCTATTACAAACCTATCTTCGCAAATCGTTTTGTACTTTTGGTCAGCCAGGCGATTTGCGAAAACCACCCGGTGACCATACCTGCAAATATCTGATTCAGCACGCTTTTCCCACGGGCAAACCAGCCTCCTTGGAAGTTTTTTCGCAACTGCTTCAGCCGCAGGGGGGTTTTTTGTGCTCTTGCGACTTTTGCACGATCGATTCGGGCGCAGCACGGTAACCTTCAAAACAATAACCTTCCGATTATATTATATTATCAAAGAGCGTGGCCCTTTCGGCCATCTTCGCAACTGTTTTCATTGCCCATGGGTCGGTCAGAGGATTTTGACCATCTCCAAAACCGGGGCCGGACAGCCATACCGCTCTATTTTATCGATACAATCGACGCATAACGGGTAACAAAGGATGCTGTCAGACCCTTTTTTTACCTTTTGTTCGAGTTTGGTCTTGAGTTTCTTCAGTTCGGTGTCAGACAAAAAACATTCAAAGACCGATTTGTTGACCCGTCTGGTCATCAGCCCCAGGGAGCGGATGTCGCCGTCTTTTTTGGGGATGTTGACCTGCTTGTAGGGCTGAGGCACAAAGCGGCCGCCAAGCAGCTCTTCCCGAAGCGCGGCCAGTTCTTGCTCGGCATGCTGTTCAAAGCTGTGGATGGTTTCGCCATCGATGCCGCCCCCCTTCCCTTTGCCGCGGATCCGCTGCCAGGCGGACCGCAGGTTGGAAAGTTCGGCGG
>DIGE01000018.1:115016-262203 GCA_002419465.1 Geobacter sp. UBA5730
CAGAGCGGCAGATGCAGAGTTGACCACAGGTTGAGCAGCCGAAGACTGTTCTTCCCACGGGAGTTCAATATCAGACAGCTGCTGGGTGGTCATGCGGCCTTTGCCGTATCAACGACCAGGTCATAGCAGAGCACTTTCTTGTTGACGGTGCTGACATACTGAAAGCGCCTGCCCTCTGCCAGCGTTGCCAAGGCGCCAGCGATGCTGTTCGGTTTCTGCCCGCCGGTTATGTCCAGCATGATATCATCGGCACCATAGGATTTGAGGTGATCAAACTGATCGTAGAGCCGATCCAGTTCTTTGTGTACTTCGGCCATGTTCTCAAAATCAGTGCCTTCGCCGGTGAGTTCGATAACCTTAAGTTTGGGGAAGGCGGCTGCAACGATAGTGTGAAAACGCTGAAATTGATGATGGGTGCCTGATTCGCCGGAAGAGGTAAAGACGTAGAGCTGTTCAAGCCGCTCGGCATGGTGACGGATGGCCAGGAGCGGCATCTCCCAGCTGGTCCCTGCAAGCTCCTCCACTCCGGCTGGCTGGTCTGATTGCTGTATTTTTCCCCAGAGTTTTTGGTTACAGCTGCTTAAGAAGATGATCAGAATTCGTGCCGATGGCGGGCTGCTGGCAACAATCCGTACCTGCTCTTGTTTTTTGATTTTGTGCCGAATCAGAAAACCAAAAAAAATGAAGATGGCACTTGAACCGGCCAACTGACACCATCCGGCCTTGCTTGTTCCTCCCGGCAGCAGCAGATTGGTGACTGCATCAGGTAGCCAACCGGCACCGAGGAAGAATACTGCCACCATAAACAGGGCTACAAGGCTGAACTGTTCCATGCCCAAAAACTGATGAGCAACCTTTTTGACAGCGTCTATCTGAATATGCTGCTGGATCGGGTTTTTCATTATGGCTCCTTGCGGTTTACGCTCTTCAATCGGGCCAGGTGTTTTCTGTCGTAGGAATAGATGTCCTGTATGCCCTGCTTTTCCATCAGGGCGGCAATGTAGGAATCAACGAAGTCAATGTTATGAAATGCATACATGACCAGCGCCCTGCCGATCAGATCGCCGTTGATGACTTCCAGCCCCGCAGTGGCCAGGATTCCACGCACCAGCGGCGCGATCTGATCATGTTTCAGCCGATAGGACGATTCAAGAACCCAGACGGTTTCAGCGATCACTAGTTCGGTTGTCACCAGCTGCACGTTTCCGGCTGCGGCATCGTCCAGGAGCTGCCCAACCCGATCGGCCAAACCGGGATCGTCGTTGGTCAGATAGCGGATGAACAGGTTGGTATCGACAAAGCACCTGTTCATAGACTTTCATCGGCAATACGCGCGGCAACCGTGCGCTTTGCCTCCTCCCGCTCCCCGGCGATGCCGCCCGTGGCGACCGACGCAACAACTCCCCGCAGCTGTTTGAGCGTTTTGACCGGCGTGATGACGATCCGCTCGTCATCCACAAAGAAATCAACCCGATCATTGGGCTGAATCTTAAACCGGTTGCGAATGTCTGCCGGAATGGTTATCTGTCCCTTTGCTGTTACGGTTGACAACATATGCGCCTCCTGCTGAACCATTATCGATATGTAATACTTTTAAGCCATAGTAATACATTATAGCGGTTGGTTCAACGGCAAAGAGCAGGCCGGATATGGTGAAACCGCAGATTCATCTTTTTTTGAATTTATTCCGTAGCGCATCCAGAGCAGAAAGGTCTGGTGGAGCGACATCAGCCGGAACGTTACCCTTTGTATCAGGCTCTGGCACGGTTTGCACCTGCTTACTCCGTCCGGTTGCCGCATCCGTCTTTCGCGGCTGCAGGTTTTTGAAACGCTCTCTGTCGGGCAGGGCAGTGGGGCGGACATGGGGCAGCAACGCAAGACTGGGAGTCGGTGGTTTGACGCCTCCCTTAACATTGCTGAAGTCCTTGTTTGCAAGTGTCATATGCTTTAGCTTTCCACATTGCGCTACGACAACCGGATTTGCCATGGCAAGCAACTGCTCAAGCTGGGCGGTTTTCAACCATTCACCACCCACCTCTGTATTCATGATTCCTTCAAATGATCGCAATGTGTCTTGCCAGTCGATTTTTTCCCCGGCAATGTCCACCAAATGCGCGGATGAAATCGTAATCGCTGCAATCCCGAAGCCAAGAGATTTTCCCATCCCTAAACTATGGCGAAGTTTATTGTTGTTACCCCAGGTTAGCGCCCAGACAATAGCCCCCAACTCCTCCGGTTTCAAGTTGTGCAGTTTGACACTGAAGCTGAATTTTGCCCCTTCAGAGAGTGGTATGAATTTGGTGGCTACAGTATCCTTTCCCATGTCGGGTTTACGTTCCACGTCTTTTAGTTCTCTCGTCGGGTAGCGCTTCCAGCCGTTGATAGTACTTTCGCTACTCATGAATGTTTCATAGGAACCAGTCTTTGTAAGCTTCCCGTCACTTCCGGCACGTGGCTGATAGATGTAATTCGGATAGAATGTTGGTTTTGGAGAACCAAGCACTGCAGTTACCGCTTCATTAAACGGTTTTACCGTTTTCAATTCGGCTACTGCCGTCGAAATACTTATCCGGCCTTTCAGAGAGTCATCTCGCTCGGCGATGCCAAAGATGGTTTCAGCCAGGTCAGGGTCAGTATGAACGTGATCCTTGCTGGTTTGTTCGACCACCTGCCTGACTGTTTTTTCATAGGGCAGACGATACATGCGAGTGAAGCCGAAAGACCCTAGTTTACTTCCGTTCATCTGGTAAAAAACCGGAATTTTAGCGCCCTTACCCAGTTGATCGGACCAGTGCGCCCATTCTTCATATGGTTTGCCGGTATTGGGATTGGTGTAAATAAATATAATATCCTTCTGTACTTCGGGGGGCACTTCAATGGGGCTGCCTTTACTTTGCCCAAAGAAGACAAATTCATTTTTCTTATCGAATTTTCCTCCACGATTTTTCGTCGGCTGGCCCGTAAAAACCAACCTGCCAGGCTCTCCTTTTTCAATCGAGGTAACCCGGTTGGCCAGAGAACCTTTTTTAAACGTAAAACGTACATCTAGTTTATCCCAACCCCATGTCGAATATTTACTCAAAGCTTTTTGCGCATCCTTGATTGATGGATTGCCGAGCAGTTCGTGACTGACCAGAGCATATTCGCAGGGGACCAATAGCCAGGATGTGCCGGATTCGGATCGTTGCAGCCAGGCCGCTTGAACGTTTTTCATTTTGTTCATATAAAGGTCTTGATTCTTAAGATCCCTGATAGAGTATCGATGATTATCAAACTTGTTCATTTTTCCGAACGAGACGATTTCAATCACGTTACGCAGCATGCCTTTAAGCGTTGTTCCAGGAATCATAATTTGTTCGCCGACCCTGAAGAACGATTGGGCTTCCTTATTATTCATGATGTCGTGGTGTTCCCACTTGCCGCCATTGCGGACATATACCGGGGTGTCGGTCACCAGTTCACAGACCAACTCGCCCGAGATGGCGTCGGCGAAGGGAACATCGAGGGAAACGTGCTGCGACCAGTCCGGGAAAAACACCTTCCGGGAAAGTGGCACAAAGTTGTAGGGGGCGGTTATTTTTTCAAGGGCCAATGGCTGCGGATATCCACCACCCGGTCTGCCGCCCTGGGGAGGCCGATTGGTGCTACCCTGGGGTCGTTGTGGCGGGCGGCCGTTCCCTTGACGATTTTTATTGAAGTCGCCGTTCATCAGTTGTTCCCTCCCTTTACCAATCCGGCTAATCGTGCAACAAACGGCTTGCAAACGCCTTCAGAGCTTTTCCAGAAGACCTGATACTGCAGGCGACCGCGGCCCTGTTGTTTGGTTTCGGTTGACAGGTAGCTTTCTTCCAGCATCAGGCAGGATTCGCCGCTGCCGACGGTAATGATGGTGGCTGTCCAGCCGTTTTCTGACTGTCTGATGTGCAGGCTTTGGGTCTGTCCAGCCAATTCTGCGCTTAAGATGATGCCGTTAGTGATATCTGCCAAGTCTTGGCCTGAGTACAAGGGACACACCTTGTCCGTGAGGCAGAGCCAACCGCTATCAAAGGCAAAGCTGCGTACCTGTTCCCATACCTGTGCGGCATCAGAGAGTGATGTGACGGCTACAGCCACCTGTTTTGCTGTGAGCTTGTCGCCGGTTTCTTGCTCCAGAAGTCTGATCAGTTCGCTGTTCATGAGTGATTGCCTCCGTCACGCCAAGCCTGCCCCGGCTCGTTCCAGATGATCTTCCCCTTGAAGTAGCCGTTGCCGCGCCCGGCCCCGGCCCCTAACGCCAGACGGCCGTTGACCAAGTCTTCAAGAGCTGCTGCAAAAGCCTTGCGAACCGTCTGGTCGTTGATGGTGTCTGCATCGGTTACTGCTATCTTCAGGCAAAATTCGTCACCGCGGTAGTAGGGCTTTTCATCAAACAAGGCGCCTTCAAGGGTACGGGCGCCGCCGGTGAAGCGATCGATGGAGACGTGGTTGATGATCTTCTGCGGCCCTGGGTTGTCTATGAACAGATCGCTGATGATCACCCGGCCCCGCTGTCCTGCGTTGCCATTTTTCTCGCTGCCGAACAGGCTCGCAACGGCCTTGTTTTCAGTGCCGGTATGCTCTTTTGGCTGAACCTCTCCGGCAAATGCGCCCTTTAAACGGTTGAAGTGGAAGGCAACCCGATGACTGATGGCCCCTTTGATGGCTGATCCGGTGAGAATCGCGCGGTTGTAATCAACGCTGCCTTTGCCACCGTTCCAGATAATCCGGTTGGCGGTGAGCGGGGCCATATCAACTTCTGCGTCAAAACCTCCGCCGATCATCCAGAAGGATTCAGGGGTGAGCCTGAGGGTGGCGACAACGCTTTGGGATGAGATCTGCGGCTGTGTACCAAGTATGTCAGAGAGCTGGCATGGCTCTGCCAGTGCTCGCGGGTGTGCCACAAACGCCTCAAACCCCTGCTGCGTAGTCAGGTCAAAGTCTGCGGCCTTGAGCGCAACGACGCTGTACTGACCGTAGCCGCGCCTGGTTTTGCCACCGATCCTGATGGCATCGGAACGGAGCAACGAGAGCAGACGCTGCCAATCAGCAGCGTCTGCCGCGTCCCCCTCCAGCAGCAGCTCAAAGGTGAAACGATGACCGGCGGAGACGGAGCGCTCATCGAACTTGCCCCCCTTGGCAGCCGCGCCCTTGTGGTTGATCCTGACATGGTCGCGGGCGGTGGTGACCAGGGATTCCGACAGGACCTGATCATTTGCCAGGATGGCTCGATCCACTATGAGCCCCTCAACCGGCCGGTCTTCCTGGTTGTGGATACAACCCCAGGAGACCGAAAGACGGGAGCCGTGTCCCTGATCGCCGTTCTGAAAGCCGAAGATATCGCCAGCGTTGTCATACCCGGCATCCGCCCAGGCATGGCGCAGGATGCCGGCCAGGGAGCTGCCGGGGAGCGCCGGCAGTCCGTTGGCATCGGTCACAAAGACGCTGTCATACAACAGGTCGTCCTGAGCGCCGCCGATGATGAAGGGGGTGTCGAATTGTATGGTTACCCGCGCCAGGTAGTGCAAGGGGTGCTGGGGGGCGGTCATTGGTCACCTCCGTTTCCGGTTTGGTTGCTGAGACGCGGCAGGCGGTTGCCAAGCAGGTAAAGCCGTTTCCGGACCAGCGCCAGGCTGGTGTCTTTGCCGCATACGGTTTCAAGGATGAATTGTTGGTAGGTCGGCTTTGAGCCGCCGATCTTTACGGACTTGTCCCACTGTTTTTTCGAAACCCCTCCGCAGCAGAGTTTTATGAGTTGCTGCTCGATATCAGCGAGGTCTTTAGCCTGGACAGCGATGGTACGCAGTTGGCCCCATTGACTGTTCTTGGGGCACGGTCCCTTCACCAGTTGCCTGATCCAGCCATCCACCTCTTTGACAGCGGCAGCCTCTTCGGCCCGTTCGGCTGCCCTGGTTCCAAGCCAGCCTGCAAGCGGTGGCAGCGGTTGCGCTGATGCGAGAGCTGGAGAAGTAAGTGCCTGCGCCTCAAATGGCTGAAAGTCAAAACCTGCCAGGAACGGAGGGTTGACCAGAATCTGGCCAAGGCCGTCCTGCCGGTGACTGCCGATTCCTGCAGCCAACCGCTGCTGGAGTTGCTGCAACTCATCAAGACCGTAGCCGCCGGAGCGTTCAAAGACCAGCACGCTGCCTCTGGCAATAACCTGGCGTTCAAGGTCAAACCGTTTTCTGGTGCTGTTGAAGGGTGCATAATTGCGGGCCCGGATGTAGCTGCGGCCTGCATTGAATGCCCCCTCTGCAAGCCCGAAGTGGGCTGCCGGATCGGGGATCAGGGTGGGCATACCGGTCAAGCGATCTGTCAGGGCCAGGTCAGAGAAGCAGTAGAGTATCAGGCGGTCGCCGGACGCAGGTGGTACCTGCAAAGGGGCCATTTCTGTACGGTGTACCGCCAAAAGCCCATATTCGGCGGAGCGCGAGCGACCGACACGGATGGTGCCGCAGATCGCATCAGCTGCCTGGTTGACTAACTGTTGATCCAGATCGTCATCAAAGCAGATGGAAAAGTACCAACCAGTACCGGCTGCCAGCGACTGATAGCCGAACAGTTGCGCTTCGTCTGCCATCCCCAGTTTTGTTCGGTCGATGGCTGTCTTGAGACGGTAGTTTTTGGACGGGGTTACCTTTTCACCGGCCGGGGAGAAGTAGCCGGAACGCAGCTGTTTTTGCTGTTCACCCCGGTTGTCCCATTCATCAAACTGTTCCTTGCTGGCATGGACCAGATTGCGAGCATTCTTGTAATCACTATCCTCGGCTCCCTTCGGCAGATGCCAGCAGAGCGGAACCGGCAGGGTGGGCAAATTTGTTGGGGAAAGCGGATAGGCATTGCCAAAACGGACCTTGCCGGAATGAAAGAGTTGAAAAGATGCCGCCTGATTCTTCTTATACAGTTGTGCGGCTGCAGCCCCCAGCAGGGTGGCGCCGGGGATATAGTCGAGGGTGCGATGTCCGCCGGTGGTTGCGGCCCGCTCACTGATGACCGCATCAGCGAGAAGCCTGGCGGTGAAGTGCAGGGTTTTCATGGTGCCACCTCCGTTACGGTTACCTGCACGCGGCCCAGCCCGCGATGGCGGTCTGCTCCTGCCTGACGGATCAACGGGGCAACCTTGCGGAGCAGGGCAAGGTCGTTGGCATGTTCACCAGAACATGAGACAGTTGCGGTAAGGCTTACAGGAAGTGCTACCTCGATCTTGCGCAGGGTCTTGTCGTCAGCCAAGCCGTTGGTGTCTATGGCGGTGGAAGCAAGCGGCATATATAGCTCACGCACGGCATAACGGTTGCTTTCCTCTGCAGCCCATCGTTCCATGGCCTCTCCCAGGGTCGCATTGGTGAACTGCAGGCAGCCCGGCGTGGTCTCATAACGGGAGAGTCCGCTGTCACGAGTGCCGAACAGGTTTCTCGTGGTGTCAGGCGGCAGTTGGCCGCATTCTTCTGCAAGCTGGGACGCTTCACGAAAGAGCCCTTTGACACTGCGTCCGGGGATATACGGCAGCCCGGCAGCTGTTTTGACCGGCAAAGCATCAAGATGGGCACCTTCACCGAATCCGCTCCCCATCTGCCAGGGTGAGAGGAATGAGAAGGTTATCAGTGCGCTAGGCATGTTCTGCTCCTTTCTCCAATTCTGCCAACAGGTACGCATCTGCCAGCGGCGTGTGACAGTCGGCGTTTACGAGTGAATTTTCAGGCTGCCCGGTGAGTTGTCCCAGGTACAGCTTGAATCCTGATGACTTATCAGTTCCAGCAACCTCTCGGATCCGTTCGTAATCCTTGCGAGCGGTAACCGGATCAGTATGCAGGGTGCTTATCAGTGTGCGGATAGAGCCTCCCGGCAGCATGCTGACCGTTTTGGACAGGTTTTGCACCGTTTCAAGCAACGGCAGATTGCCGGTCTGGCTGCCTACAGCGTAGGGACCGAACCAGAATCGAACTGGCCGGTTTTCAAGCAGACCACGTCCGGTCAGTTCATGACGCTGCACATCGGCGTAGCCTCCCGTCATGCTGCTGGTTATCCTGTGCCAGGTGAAGGAAGAGGGAACTGGCAGATGTTTGTCCGCCTGTTTTTTTGCATCCCGGTCGGCCTTGGCCTGCTTTTTGGTGTAGTCGCACAGTGTCTCTGCCATGTGGTAGGCAGCGGTGAAAGGGTATGTTTTTTTGACAAAGGCGATGCCAGCGCAGGCGGTGAGAAGCTCCGGAAAGTCTTTGATGGTATTTCTAAAGCCCGCTAACTGCTCTTGCGAATGCCGTTCAAAGGCCTCCAGAAATGTAGCGGTGAACGGCACTGCGAGATCTGCACGGACTATGATCGTCAGATCGTCGCCGCCGAGAACAATCGGCCGGGCAGCTATTTTTGCATCTGCCTTGTGCTGTTTTCGTGTCTGATAATCAGGTGCGAGGACAGCCCCGGTAGCTTCTTGCACGGCACTTACGGTAATCCGGTCGATCCGTTCTGACAGCTCGCGATATACTGCTGCGGCTGAATCTGGATTACTGCAGAGATGTTCTCTGATCCGCATAAGCATGCTGCCGAGGTCATTGCCGTCTGCGTGTATCACCGCGACATAGGCAGATTTGTCAGAGGCGATCTCTTCGATTTCGTAAGGCCAGACATCATGGGGGAGGGTTGAAAGAATCCTTTTGGTGAGTGACGATTGTGTCTCTGCATAGTTGCGTTTGCGCATGGTCTGCAGATCAAGCGGAACCGGTTTGTCTGCCTTTTCGTCAAATGGAGCGCTGTTCGCGGCCAAACCGGTACGTGGACTACGCTCTACCAACGGTCCGATCTCAGGCAGACTGACCTGATTACAGTTGCGTTCCGCACGCAACTGATCCATAGCCTGTTGCATGACATCCGGCAGATTCCCCTGGATCGGCAACAGTGCCTGCACAAGCCTGAGGCCCGGTGCGTAGCGGCTGACCATCAATGGCCAGTGACAGGCAAACTCCTTGGCTTGGGACTCTTCGTCAAACTTCAGCCGCGCCCAGCCAGCCGCATTGGCGATAATCACCGAATGGGGATCGTTTACACCAACAGCTTTCAGTGAATTTTCAAGAAATCTGCCACAGAGCTGCGCGACCAGTTCGCTACCGACAACCATGTCACGCAGTTTGTCGCTCTGCAGGATGAAACTCTGGATTTCCTTTGCCTCAAACGTGTAATACCAGGCCATCACTACCCCCCCCCCTTTACAGGTTTATTCAGGTGTTAGCTTGTATGCTCCAAATCCGAACGTGGTTGATTTGCCGACGTGCAGCAGCTCTCCGGCCTGCAGGTAGGGAACAAATGGCGTCAGATCACCACTGAAGGTGATGCTGCCAACCAGTCCGCCGGTCTTGATCCGGGCCTGTTGACGGTTGGATATCCGCTCCATGCTCTGCCAGCGCATATCAGTGGCCTTTGTTTCAACTGCCGAAGTACACTCCATCAAGGAATCCAGCTGTTCGATCTCCACGCAACCAGGCCCATGCACCGCCTGCAACAGCATGATCCGCCGGGCGAGATGCTCAAACAACAGGCTGAAACGTGGAGGTTCAAACTGTATCTTTCCCCGTTCTTCCAGCAACAAGGGGGTTGTGAACTCCAGGGTGACATCAGTGATGGTCTGGCTTTCACTCTGTTGAAGAGAGATTGCTTTAAGCGGCAGGGCAGTGCCGTTGCGTACGCCTTTGCGATATATGACCCGTGCTAAACCTTCATCACCGATGGCGGTCACACTGTCGATCATGTATCTACCGCTGCCGTTCCGGATGCCACGCCGGCCGATCTCTTCAAAAGTCGTTATCACCTGGGGAAGGCACTGGCTGGCCCGGCCGATCAGCACGAATGCGAAACTCATGGTGTCATAGCGACGGAACAGCCGTTTATCGCCCATTGGTGGATGAAGTATGTAGGGGCGTGGAAAGTTGCTGAAACGCCTGAAGCCGTCTACACCTTGAGCGGGTGAGGTCTCGAACAGGTAGGCGTAGGTGCAGGTATGCCTGAAGGGGCAGCGCTGACATTGCTCTCCAGGCATCACGCAGGCCAGCTCCCTCAGTACCGTTCCGAATACACCACGGAAGGCAAACCCCTTGTATGGTGGAAGCGCAACGTCTTCAGTTACGGTCAGGTCAAAACGAAACAGACCAACAGGGAGAGGAGCAGTTACCATCAAACTTTCACTCCTCAAAAAGGTGAATGGTCATAGATAACCACATCGCCGGTTACCGGAGAGGTATATTTCAGTGCCGTGACTTTACCGTGCAGGGCATGTGAGATGTACAGATAGAGCCAGATAGGCCCTTGGCCGGTCAGGGTGACGATGTTGCCATTGCCAGCTAAATGCTGGGCGATCTCAGCGTATCGGGGAAGATCTGCAAGCTTGGCGTTGCCTGTTTCGGCATACAGCGTTGCCAGATCAATCTGTATGTTTTCCATTGGATTTTATAACCCCTTGACCTTGTCTTTAATCCATGAGGTAAAATTTATGATATCAGCGGGATGTATGATTTCTGTCTGGAACTGACGGGCCCGGCGCAACAGATGCTCTTTAATGCTGTTTTTCCGGTCCAGTATCTGCTCACGGGAGGTGCTGACCAGAAAACTGCGGACTCTGAGGCCGAAATTATCCTGCAGTGCCGCAATCTTGTACAGTATGTCAGCGTCTTTGTCGCCCTTTTGCTTGAGGCTCTTGCACTCGATGGTGTAAAGCGTATTGTCTTTGGTGAACATGACATCAAATTCGTTGGGGTTGCCGTGTTTATCTATCAGTTCAATGCCGGTGACACAGTCATCAACCTTAAGCCTCGAAAGCGCCTCAAAACAATAATCAGAAAGCCAATCACCAGTAATAAAGCCGCTTTCAAGACGGTTCATCCGTTTTGCCATATGAGATGGCTGCATGCCAAGCTTTGCAAGCAGCTCTGCTTCGGACTGATTTTTGATCTGATAGTGGCTGCTGAAGTCGTAGTATTGAAGGTTTCTTCCGTTATTTTTATTGATTTGCCACGCAAAATCGCCAAGCATGGTTTCCAACTCGGCATAGTTATCCATCATCCAGCGGCTTAACTCCCGTCCCCGCTTAGCCCGCTCTTTCAGCATCTGGGCTTCCTGCATGTTGCTGATCTTGACGCCGCAGGCCGTCATGTATGACCTGACATCCAGACGGAACGTCAAGGGATGGATCGGTTCTGAATCGGGAGATTCATCGATGATGATGTATTCGTTTTTAGGAATGGGCGTGTAAATCAACGTTGCCTTTAGTTGCCGGAACACGTGGAAAGCAGCAAGCGACATGAGCTTGGTACCACAGGTAAGATTGACCGTCACTTTTTTTTGGCCAAGACCAGCTGCCAGTTTTCCAAAGGCTTTTTCGCAGGAATCGTAGGAGTCCTGATTTACGACGATCGTTTGATGCTTATCCGTATAATCAAGCCCGTTCAGTCTGAGCGCAGAGATGATGGAACCAGTAGCCCCCTTCTCCTCCATCCTTTTAGTACTCGCAAAAACAATCTGATCCGGCTTTTCCTGGTGGAGCGCGAGTATGTTCGGAATAGTCTGGTCTGATACGAGACAGATATGCGCAGATTTCAAGATGCCCCCCCAACAAGTTGAATTTTAGCTTTCTCAAGCTTAACGCCATACCTGCTGCCGGCATATTTACGGTCTGTAGTGACCGTGCAAAGCGTGACAAGGATCTCATCTAAAAGTTGTTCGCGGATGGCCCGATTGATTTTGCTGATGATGGCACGCAGCGCCGGCACCTCGATACCTTCGGGCCACTTCTCAAGCAGATCATCCACCCGGCCGGGATTGCCGGCGTAAATCAGCGCGTAGTCACGCGCCATGACTTCAAGCGCCTCTCGTGAGGCGAAATCAACGATCGTTTCATAACAACCGGAACAGTCACGGCAGTAGTCACGATCAGCATACTTGCAATAATCGGTCTTCTGACGCAGGAACGCCAGGTAGAGCATCAGCTGGACCGGTATCAACTCTACCAGTGTGTCACCGATGCGCAGGGTCCGGTCGGCAAGGCTTACCTGCAGTAGCGGCTGATGGGTAGCACTATCGACTTCCCGCTGCCCTGCAAGCACCATGTCACGATAGCTGACCGTCGGCTCCTGAAGCGGCAGTCCTCCCAACCGAACAAACGGCAACTCGGCCAGTTCAACCTTTGCAGAGCGGGCATTCAAGGCCTGCTTGCCGCCATCCTGCATACGGCATTCGATGAATGAGTCTTGTGCGGGGGGATAAAAAAATGCCGGGTTTGCTTCGAATTCGGGAGAAACAAGGATGTGGTACAGCTTGTCCTGTGGACGTCCGAACAGTTGCAGTGCCGATCCCAGATAAAACGACATGGTTTTTCGGCCACCGGCAAGCGAGCAATGCAGCCGTGTTCCTTTCTCCTGTGTCTTTAAACAAATAAAGCTGCTGATCTGATCTCCGGCTGATTCGTTATCAGAGGCGCTACGGATGTCTTCGAGTTGACGCGCATGTGGATCTGACAAAATCACGAATGAATGTTCTTCGAGCTTGAGAGGTGGCAGGGAATACTCATCACAAAGCCGTTGCAGATATTGATCGTCCAGGAGCCTTCTGTTGATGACCTCACGTCCCGCAGAGGTGGTGATGACATACAGCTCGTCGGCGTAGATCGGCGGATTTTGCATGGCCAAAGCGTAGATGGTCTCGGTGATGATCTGAGGCGTGGCACCGGCCACGAAGATCAGGACTTCACGAAATTGTTTAGGGGAAGGCATAAAGACTCCGGTGATGTAGTCAACTATCTATACCGTATCAACGGTGTTCAATCAACAGATTGGCTCTCTGGCTGGGGAGTTTCACCAAGCTGTATGATCTCAGGCCCGGCTTGGTCTGGGCTCGCATAGCTGCCACTGTTTATGGCATCACCAACCTGCTCGAGAACAAAACCGGTCCCCCAAACGATCGGGGCCAAAATACCACCATTCCCGCCAAGGCTGCCGACCTGCATGCCAATCCCAACATCCCGTACCGTCATCGTACTGCTGCAGCCTGTTTGAGTAAGCGCCAAAACAGAGCATACAGCATATCCCAAGCATCGTTTGATCAACATGCACCACCTCTCTTATCGCCAGTCATGGTCGGCACCATCGTAGTAGAAATGTAACCAGCACGCAGCAGCTTCAATCATCATCAAGGCTGCTTGTGCTCGACGATGACCATGCATCGTCATTTGACAAGCTACTGCTGCTCGAACCGAAATGATCATCATGGTAGATATTACCTGGCATGTAGGAACAGCAGGGGTCCGTCATCCAATCGCTACCCGAATCAGACCAGGACGACGCTGTCGTGTCGCCTTGATAGTAAATATTCCCAAACATCCAGAAATAGGCCGGATCGGTCATCCAGTCATACGGAAAAGTGCCTGCTGAACTGGCTGATTCAGCAGCATGCGAGCTGATGCCGGAAGTAGTATTCCTCTTGCCGCCAAATTTCCTGAACAGCAGAGCAGCCACAACCACGCCGACGACGATGATGATCAGCAGTTCCATGGCGCAACCTCCTTTGGTTGATTGCAGCGTAGCAGAGTCAGAGCCACCAAGTTTTTTAGAAACATTTCCGGAATGTTGCTGCTACGCCAGAGACATAAATTAGCATCTGAGACAGGCGGGAAAGACTGAACCGTGGTGTGGCAGGCTTATTGATGAACGATACCGTGCCGACCAGATGCATAAAAAAAACTTTGCGCCTTTATGTTTTTGCATTACACTAAATAAAAGTAATGCATAAATCATTTGAAGGGCATTCTATGACCTACACCGCAACCATAACCTCAAAAGGGCAGATCACCATACCCCGGCCGGCACGGCAGGCGTTAAAAACCACCACGATTGAGATTGAGATAAAAGGTGAAGAGGTGATCTTAAGGCCGGTACAGAGTGTGGCCGGTTCTTTGGCCCAGTATGCAACACAAGGGGCAGAGGATTTCAGCGCCATCAGAAACAAGGTCTGGCAGGAGGTGGCTGATGAAAAAGCCGGTCGCGCTGCCTGACACCAACTACATCCTGCGATATCTGTTGCGTGACGATGCCAAACAGTTTTTGGAGACAAATGCCTTTTTCGAACAGGTCCGCACCGGCAAAGAGCGTGCAGTCGTGCAGGAATCCGTGATAACAGAATGCTTGTACGTGCTGACCAAGCACTACCAGGTTCCGCGCCCTGCCGCCGCCGAAAGCCTGCTGGGCATGCTTTCCTATAAAGGGATTGTTAACCCTGACCGGGATCGTTTGGCTTCAGCGCTGGGCTTCTTTATGAAAACAACCCTTGACCCGGTGGACTGCCTGCTGGCTGCCACAGTTCAAAACGGACAACACAGGCTGCTGACCTTTGACAAGGCGCTCACGAAACTGGTCAAAAAAGAGGTTTGAGCCGATCCCCCTACTCCCGATCAGGTTTATACACAAACGACAGCGGGCACCCCATCCGGGACGCCCGTTGTTGTTTCAGGCCATCTTAACCACTTCAGTGACGCATTTGGTAATGCCATGGGCCACCTCGCTGATCCGGGTGCCCAGCATGTAGGCCGGGGTGGTCACGATCCGGTTGGCACTGTCCACCACAAACTCGGTCACGCCGCAATTCTGGTGTTTTGAGCCGGTCTTCTCGATCTCGGCCGCGGTGCCGCTATCGTTGCCGATGGTCAGCGTGGGGGCCGCCCCCTCCCCCAGGATGGCGGCGATCAGGGCCGGAGCGATGCAGATGGCGCCGATCGGCTTTTTGGCGGCATGCACCTCCCGCACCAGCCGGGCTACTTCCGGATTAACTGCGGCGGCGGCACCTTTCCGGCCGAAATCGCACAGGTTCAGGGCGGCACCGAAGCCGCCGGGGAAGATCAGGGCATCCAGATCGGCAGCCGTGACCTGGGCGATGTCCCTGATGTTGCCACGGGTGATGCGGGCCGACTCAACCAGCACCTTGCGCCTGGCGCCGGTGGGCTCCATGGTGCAGTGATTCACCTCGGCCAGCTCGATATCAGGGGCCATGCAGACCGCCTCTGCCCCGGCCTGATCAATGGCCAACAAGGTCAACACCGCTTCGTGAATCTCACTACCGTCCCGCACGCCGCACCCCGAAAGCACCACACCGATTTTTTTCATGATCCGCTCCTCATCTGTTTTGTAAGCATGCCAGCCAATGACGTTCCAAAATCAAGCCTAGTCTGCCACAGGCCGCTAAAAAAGCAAGTCCCTGATGCACCATCTGACGCTTGCCAGACCTGATTGCAGGAGTGGCCCGGCTGTGTTAAACTGGCACTCTGTTGCAAGCCCAAGGAGGCTGCCCATGCGTATGATCGCCCTGTCTGCGCTCCCCGTTATGTTCCTGATGCTGCTTGTATCTGCGGATACATCAGTCGCTGAAAACAGCTGCCGTTCCTGCCATGAAAGCCAGCAGACCATGCAGCGGCTCGGTTTTCCACATTTTACCGTAACGGCCAGAGCGATCCGGGACCAGACCAGACATACGACCGCCGATTGCCAGCACTGTCATCTGGGCAACCCGCAGGCCGGCAATAAAGAGCAGGCACACCAAGGGCTGGCCCGACTGCTGGTGGTCCGCAAGAAGGGGCTTTCCAGCGACCTCTCTCCGCGCACTGAACCGCTGGCCTATGGCAACAACCCGGCCAACCGGTTGTATATTGCTACTGATAAGGCCGGTGAAAAAACCAGGGATGCCTCGGTGGCGACACTGCAGTGGCAGGACAAGCGGGCCGACAACCAGGCGCTGGATTTTGAAGGGTTGCAAAAGACCTGCGGGGCCTGCCACCTCCGGGAATTTGAACAGTTTGTGAAAAGTCCCATGGGGGCCATGGCCAAGCAGAGCCAGTACGCCGGCTGGACCGATCCACAACGGGGGCCACACAACTGCGGTCCCTGGTTCGAAGGCAATCTTGAAAAAATGCAGGCCAACACCGGGATACCGATCCCCAAAGCCGGTCATGCCGTCAACCAGAAGGTCTGCAACAGTTGCCACACCGGCTGCCTGGACTGCCACTTCAATCCCCGGCCAAGCGATGCCAGAGACCTGACTGCGGGCAGCCACAGCTTTGCCAAAACACCAGCCAGCCCGGGCTGCTATGGCAATGGCCGGGCCAATCTGTGCCATGCCGGCCCCGAGGATAACCGGCGGGGTGCCGGCTACTACGGCGGTTCCTTTTCGATCCCCGAAGGGAGCGAGCCGGACGTCCATGTCGCTGCCAAGGTCGGCTGCCTGGACTGCCATGACAGCAGTAAAAACGACCCAACACTTGGCCACGGCGTGGTAAAACGCCAGGCAGCTGATTCCTGTGTGCGCTGTCACCGCCAGGCGGTGGCCAACCATGCCGTTTCACGGCACAAAAAGCTAACCTGCGAGGCCTGCCATATCCAGCGGGTGGCCGGTTACCAGGCCACCTACTGGGGGCCGGGCAAACTGGCCGGGGTTGCCACACCCTTCTTCAAGTTCAAGGGCTACCAGGGGATCATGCCGCAGCCGATCCTGATCAAAGACCAGCAGGGACGCTGGATCCCGGTCAAGCCGTACCCGATGGCAGTCCTGAACCAACGCGAGGCACCGTTCAAGCCAGGTCTGTACTGGCGCTATCCCGCCAACCTGCCGGACCATCAGCGTACCGACGATGCCTGGGCCTTCACCGGCCTGCATGGCGGCATGGTGGGTAACAACAAGGCCCTGACCTGGATTCAGCTGGACAAACTATCCCATAAGCTGGGCAAGGCCCGCAGTTGCGACTCCTGCCATGGCGACCTGCTGACCGGCAGCCAGCTGCAAAACGTGACCTGGGACTATGACGGACCCGGCGCCGAACCGTTCAAGGGCAGTCACCGCGTGATAGCCTCAAAGCACAGTTTGAAGATTCAGGATATCCAGGCCCATGATCAGGTGGTGGTTGAAGCGGGCTTCAGCCTGTCGGCGATTGCCCCCTGGGCCTACCTGGACGTCTGGGAGGTCTCCGGCGACTTCTCAATCCCCGTGCCGTCTGACAAGCCGGCCTACGCTGCCCTGAAGGCCGATCCCCAAACGGCCAGGGCCCAAAAGATCATGCATTAACCTGAGGAGTCGTGACGCCCTGATGCCGAACGCGGAACTGAACATACCCGACAGCCTGCCACTCTACCTGCTGAAGGACATGGTGGCTTTCCCCTACATGGTTTTTCCGGTCTACCTGGATGATGGCGGTGCGCTGCCCTTCAAGGAAGCCCAGGAAAACCACGACGGATTCATCGCCGTGACCCTGCAACGGGCAGACCAGCCCGATGGCGACCTGCGGAGCAGGCTGCACGATATCGGCACGGTCTGCAAGGTGACCCAGATCAAGAAGATCACCGGCGGCCGTCACAAGATCACCCTGGAAGGGGTCAACCGGATCAGGCTGGGGGAACTGGAGCAGACGGCTCCGTATCCGCTGGTCCAGGTGGCGGTGATGCGGGAGTTTGTTGAGAAGGGGCTGGTTTCCGAGGCGCTGGTGCAGTCACTGATCGGCCTGCTGAAGATCTCGCTCTCCTACGGCAAACCGCTGCCGGACGATGTGATGAAGATGATCGACTACATCGACAACCCGGCCCGGCTCTCGGATCTGGTGGCACTGTATGTCAACCTGCCGCTGGCCGACCTGCAGGAGCTTTTGGAGACTGTCGACCCGCTGGAGCGCCTGAAGAAGGTCTACATCCACCTGACCAACGAGGTGCAGAAGCTGCAGGTCAATTCAGAACTAAAGACCGAGGTCAACCGGCGGGTGGGCAAGAACCAGAAGGAATACCTGCTGCGGGAACAGATGAAGCAGATCCAGGAGGAACTGGGGGATGAAGACCCCCGCTCCGCCGACATCAGCGAACTGCGCAAGAAGATCGAGGAGGCCGGCCTGCCGGAAGAGGTCAGAAAGATCGCCGACAAGGAGCTGAAACGGCTGGAACGGATCAACACGTCGTCGCCGGAATACAGCGTCGCCCGCACCTACCTGGACTACCTGGCCGGCATGCCATGGGACATTTCCACCCAGGATCTGCTGGACATCGTCAAGGCCCAAGAGGTGTTGGACGAGGACCACTATAACCTGAAAAAGGTCAAGGAACGGATCCTGGAGTTCCTGGCCGTGCGTTCCCTGAAGGAGTCCATGAAGGGACCGGTCCTGTGCTTTGTCGGTCCACCGGGGGTGGGCAAGACCTCGCTGGGACGCTCCATCGCCCGGGCCATGGGCCGCAAATTCGTGCGGGTCTCACTGGGCGGGGTACGCGATGAGGCCGAGATTCGCGGTCACCGCCGCACCTATATCGGCGCCCTGCCGGGACGGGTCATCAAGGAGATCTTCCGCTGCGGAGCCAACAACCCGGTCTTCATGCTGGACGAGATCGACAAGCTGGGTCAGGACTTCCGCGGCGACCCTTCTTCGGCACTGCTGGAGGTGCTTGACCCGGAGCAGAACTTCTCCTTCCAGGATCATTACCTGGATGTGCCGTTCGACCTCTCCAAGGTGATGTTCATCACCACCGCCAATCAGCTGGATCCGATCCCCGGCCCCCTCAAGGACCGGATGGAGGTAATCCGCCTGGCCGGTTACAGCAGCGAGGAAAAGCTGCATATCGCCCGCAGCTTCATTATCCCCCGGGAACTGGAGGAAAACGGCCTGGCCAAAACACCACCCGCCTTTACAGAAGAGGCGCTGACCCGGATCATCCGCGAGTACACCCGCGAGGCCGGCGTGCGCAACCTGCAGCGCACCATCGGCCAGGTGCTGCGCAAGGTGGCCAAGGAGATCACCCAGGGCAAACCGCTGCGCAAGGAGATTACCCCTGAGATTGTCAGCAAACTGCTGGGGCCCAGGAAATTTCACAACGAGGTGGCGGCCGAGCATGACCGGGTGGGCGTGGTGACCGGCCTGGCCTGGACCGAGACCGGCGGCGACATCCTGTTTGTGGAGGCCACTGCCATGCCGGGCAAGCCGGAACTGATCCTGACCGGTTCACTGGGCGACGTGATGAAGGAATCGGCCCGGGCGGCGCTTTCCTATGTGCAGGCCCACGCCGGCCAGTTCAACATCCCCCATGGCGCCTTTGAAGGGCGCCAGATCCATATCCACGTCCCCTCCGGTGCGATCCCCAAAGACGGCCCATCGGCCGGGGTGACCATCGTCACCGCCCTGGTATCGCTGTTGACCGGCAAGCCGGCCCGCCGCAACGTGGCCATGACCGGCGAGATCACCCTGACCGGCCGGGTGCTGGCCATCGGCGGCCTGAAAGAAAAGGTGCTGGCGGCCCACCGTGCCGGAGTCAAGACCGTGCTGGCGCCGGCCCGCAACCGGGACGATCTGGAAGACCTGCCGGACAACGTGCGCCAGGAACTGGAGTTCCACTTTATTGACGAGGCGGCTGAAGCCGTGGCAGTGGTGCTGTAAACCATGAGACTGGCCGCCATCGATCAAGCAGCCCTGCGTTTTTTTGCGGACCTGCAGGATTTTTTCCTGCTTTCCTGGAAGGCGTTTTCGCGCATCTTCCAGCGTCCCAGCTACTACCGCGACTTTGCCATCCAGTTTGACAAATTGGGTTTCGGCTCAATTGTGATCTGCTTCCTGACCGGCCTGTTCACCGGCATGGTGATGGCCCTGCAGTTTCTGATCCAGCTCAAGCCGTTTGCCGCCACCAGCTACATCGGCGGCATGGTGGCGGTCACCATGATCAAGGAACTGGGGCCGGTGCTGGCTTCTCTGATGGTGGCCGGTCGGGTCGGGTCGGCCATCACCGCCGAATTGGGCACCATGGTTGTCACGGAACAGGTGGACGCCATGCGGGTGGAAGGGACCGACATCATCCAGCGGTTGGTGACCGCGCGCCTTAAGGCGATGTTGCTGGCCATGCCGCTCCTGACGATCATGACCGACGCCGTCTCGCTGCTGGGGGGCTACATCATCGCCGCCGGCTATGGCATCAGTCCCACCATGTATATGTCGTCCTTCACCCAGTTTCTGTTCCCGATCGACTACTTCGAGGGGCTGATCAAACCGCTGGTTTTCGGCGGCCTGATCACCATGATCGCCTGCCACACCGGCCTTAATACCGGCGGCGGGGCCGAGGGGGTCGGGGCCGCAGCCAAACGGGCGGTGGTGATCTCCTCGGTGACGGTGCTGATGGTGGACTTCTTCCTGACCAAATTAATCGTGGTGTTCAGATAAATGCCAACCAACGATCAGAGCATACGGATGGAAAAAGTCTGCTACACCGTGGGCGGCCGCACCATCCTGACCGACTTCGACATGTTGTTTGAGCGCGGCGTGAACCGTACCATCCTTGGGGTGAGCGGCTCCGGCAAGACCACCATCCTCAAACTGATCCTGGGCCTGATCCACCCCCAACACGGCCGGATATTCATCAACGGCCTGGAGATCACCGGCCAGCCTGAGGCCGCCTATCGGGAGCAACGCAAGAAGATCGCCGTCGTCTTTCAGGGCGGGGCGCTGTTTGACTCGATGACGGTGGGAGAGAATGTCGGCTACCGGCTATTCGAGGAAGGCCGTCTGCCTGAGGCCCGGATCGAGGAAATCGTGCGGGAGAAGCTGCGTTTTGTGGGGGTTGAGCCGGCACTCAACCTCTACCCGGCCGAGCTGTCAGGCGGCATGAAGAAGCGGGTGGCCATCGCCCGGGCACTGGCGGCCGATCCCGAGTACATCTTTTTTGACGAGCCGACCACCGGTCTGGATCCGATCGGGGTCTACAACATCGTGTCACTGATGCGGCGGTTACAGCAAGACGGCAAGACCACCCTGATGGTGACCCACGACCTGGCCACCGCCTTTGCCACCTCGCAACGTTTTTCGTTGATCCATGAATCCCGCCTGGCCTTTGAGGGCAGCGAGGCGGAGCTGAGGGCCAGTGAACTGTACAATGTAAAAGAATTTTTGAAACCGACAGATCAATCACTTTTTGTATGAGACGGTGACACCTATGGAACGAAGCAATCAGATCAGCTGGGCCCAGGTGCGGGCCGGCATCTTCATCCTGGCAGCGCTCGTGGTGCTGGCAGGGGCGATCCTGCTGATGGGGCAGAAGACCAAATTGTTCACCCCCACCAGCGCCCTTAACATTACCATGGACAACGTGGCTGGATTAAAGGTCGGCGCGCCGGTCTGGCTGGCCGGGGTGGATGTGGGGGTGGTGGAACAGATCCGCTTTAAGGACCCCCGCAAGAGCAATGAGATCAATATCTCCATGAAGATTGACCAGGAGGCCCTCAAAAAGGTGGGCGCCGACTCACTCATCACCATCAAGACCCGTGGCCTGATGGGTGAAAAGTATGTGGATATTGTCCCCTCCCGGCAGTACCATGAAAAACCGGGCGACAACTTCAGCGGTCAGTCGGTGCACACCATCGATGATGTGGCCCAGAAGGCCAGCGTTACCGTTGACAAGCTGAACGGCATTGTGGATGACATCCGCCAGGGCAAGGGCACCCTGGGCAAACTGGCCACCGACACCACCCTCTACACCAACACCGTGCAGCTTTCGGCGGAGCTGAAAGAGCTGACCACCACCATCAACCGCGGCCAGGGCAGCCTGGGCCATTTCATCCGCAGCAGTGAGCCCTACGACAAGCTGATGAGCATCCTGACCCGGTCCGACAAGACCCTTCAGGATATCCAGACCTCGGAAGGCACCCTGAACCGGCTGATCTACGACAAGACCCTCTACACCAAACTGACCGCACTGGCCGACAAGAGCATCAGCGCCGCCGACGATGTACGGGAACTGAACCGCAAGTTAACCTCCAAGGAATCCAGCATGGGCATGCTGATCAACGACAAGGAACTGTACGACAAGGCCCTCTCGCTGATCACCAAGGCCGACAACTCGATGAAGGACCTGGAAAGCATCACGGCCCGGGTCAAGGCCGGCCAGGGCACCATGGGCAAGCTGGTCAACGAGCAGGAACTGTACGATAAGCTGAACAAATCCGTAGAATCCCTGGACGCCCTGGTGACGGATATCAAGCAGAACCCCGGGCGCTACGTCAAGCTGTCACTGTTTTAGGAGGATCGACCCGCGATGAAACGACTGTTGTATGGATGCCTGCTCTGCCTCTGGCTGGCTGCCCCCCTGCCGCTGCAGGCGGCCGGCCTGGAAGAGAAAGTTATTGAACATACCTTTAAAAATGGCCTGAAGCTGCTGATGGTGGAGCGTCACAGCTCCCCCACCGTATCGGCCTGGATCCGCTTCAAGGTGGGCAGCGGCGACGAACGCAGTGACGAACGGGGCATCGCCCACCTGCTGGAGCACATGCTGTTCAAAGGCACCACCACCCTGGGCACCAGGGACTACGCCGCTGAAAAACCCCTGCTGGACAGGATTGAAGCCACTGCCCAGCAGCTGCTGGCAGAACAGGCCAGGGGTCTCAAGGCCGATAGTGCGGCGGTCAAACGACTGAAGCAGCAGTTGACCGACCTCGAAAAGCAGGCCCAGCGGTTTGTGGTGAAAGATGAATTTTTTGACCTCTACGCCCGTAACGGCGGTTCCGGCTACAACGCCTTCACCAGCAAGGACGGCACCACCTACCTGATTTCGCTGCCGGCCAACAAACTTGAACTGTGGGCAGCCATCGAGTCGGACCGGATGCGCACCCCGGTGCTGCGGGAGTTCTACAGCGAGCGCTCGGTGGTGATGGAGGAACGCCGCCGTTCCTACGATGCCGAACCGGGTGCCAAGCTGTGGGAGACCTTCATCGCCAACGCCTACAACGCCCACCCCTACGGCCAGCCGATCATCGGCTGGATGTCGGACATCGAGCAGCTTTCCCGCACCAAGGCGGAACGGTTTCTGAAACAGTTCTACGCCCCCACGAACGCCGTGATCGCCGTGGTGGGCGACATCAATCCGCAACAGGTGATCGCTCTGGTGGGACGCTACTTTGGCGAACTGCCCCCCGGCACGCCGGTGCCGGAGGTAACCGTAACAGAGGAACGGCAACGCGGCGAACGCCGGGTGGAGATCATCGGCGACGCCGAACCGGAGCTGGTAATCGGCTTTCACAAAACCGCTCTGGGAGCCAAGGACGACGAAGTCTTCGACGTGATCGGCGCCATCCTGGGCCAGGGCCGCACCTCCCGGCTCTACCGTTCGCTGGTGCTTGAGAAACAACTCGCCACCGATGTCTCGGTTTTTGATGCGCCGGGCAGCCGCTACCCCAACCTGTTTGTGCTGTCCGCCACCCCGCGGGCGCCCCACAGCGCCGCCGAGGTGGAACAGGCTCTGCTGGCCGAACTGGAGCATCTCAAAGAGCAACCGGTCACCCAGCGTGAGCTGCAACAGGTTCTCAACAAGCTGGAATTCGAGGAGACCCGCCAGATGGGGACCAACGGCGGTCTGGCCCGCAACCTGACCGAATACGAGGCGGTCACCGGTTCGTGGCGTTTTCTGACCGGCTATCGGGCCAAGGTCGAAAAGGTCACCCCGGCCGATCTGCAACGGGTGGCCAGGGACTACTTCACCCGCGAAAACCGGATCGTCGGCACCCTGGTGAAGAACGGCACAGGGGGTAAGACAAAATGAGGCTCTGGATAGCAACACTGATCGCCGGACTGCTCTGCGTAAGCACCGTCTGGTCTGCCGAATTGGCCAATCCGCGCACCATGACATTTCCACCGCTCACCTTCGCCCTGCCCAAGGCCGAACGGGTGCTGCTGAAAAACGGCACGCCGGTCTACCTGTTGCAGGATCGAGAACTGCCGATCGTCACCGTAGCCGCTCTGATCCGTACCGGGTCGGTCTACGACCCGGCCCCGAAGAGCGGACTGGCTGCCCTGACCGGCTCACTGCTGCGCGATGGCGGCACCAGATCCCTTGAGCCCGGCCAGCTGGACGACGAGCTGGAGTTCATGGCCTCGGCCGTGGAGAGCTCATTCGGCAGTGACAGCGGCACGGTCGCCATGACCACCCTCACCAAAAATCTGGAGCGCAGCCTGCAGCTGTTCAGCGAGGTGCTGCTGCATCCCCGGTTCGATCAAGCCCGCCTGGAGGTGGCCCGGCGCCAGGCCGTTGAGGCGATCCGCCGCCAGAATGATGACCCGAAAGAGGTGGGCGACCGGGAACTCCAAAAGACGCTCTACGCCGGACACCCGCTGGGCGTGCTCCCCACGGCCGAATCAGTGCGTGCCATCACCCGCAGCGACCTGGTGGCCTTCCACCAGCGCTTTGTGCGTCCCGACAACCTGCTGATCACGGTTGCTGGCGACTTTGACCGGGATCGGATGCTCGCCCTGCTGAACCGGCTGCTGGCGGCCGGAAAGCCTGCCGCGCCGCTGGCGCTGCCGGACATTCCTGCCGTGCCGGTCACCTTCAAGCCTGAACTGCTGTTTGCCCGTAAAGAGGTCAACCAATCGGTGATCCGGCTGGGGCACCTGGGCACCACCAAGGAGGACCCGGACCTCTACGCGATCCGCGTACTGGACTTTATCCTGGGGGGCAGTTTCACCTCACGGCTGATGATGGAGATTCGCACCAACCAGGGACTTGCCTACCACGTGGGCAGCCACTTTGATATCGGACGCCGCTTCACCGGCAGTTTCAGCGCTGAAACCGAGACCAGGGCCGAGACTACCGTCAAGACCATCGGCCTGATGACCTCGATCATCGCCGCAGTTCGTCAGGAGCCGGTGACTGAGCAGGAGCTCAAACTAGCCAAGGATTCGATCATCAACTCCTTTCTGTTCGGCTTTACCACACCGGCCAGCATCGTGACCCAGCAGGCCCGGCTGGAGCTTTACGGCTACCAGCCCGACTACCTGGAACGCTACCGGGAGCGGATAGCAGCGGTCACCCGCGAGGATGTCCTGCGGGCGGCCCGCAAACAACTGCGGCCAGAGGCGTTCAAACTGGTGGTGGTGGGAGATGACAAGCTGTTCGACCGGCCGCTGTCCGGCATCGGGACGGTGCGTGAACTGGTTTTGCAATGATGACGCTCAAGTTTTTCGGGCAACTGTCCGATGGAGCTAGTAATGGAGGATGCAGCTATGAGAATTGACACCAGTTCGCAGGCCATGATCTTCGGCGTACAGCCGGTGATGCGGACCGCTGAAACCGAAAAAAGCCGCTACGCCCGCGGAGTTCAAGGGGCTGAAAGCGCCTTTCATGTGCAGTTGTCGGACCTGATGGCCAAGGTGGCCGAGGTGGAACCGTCCAACGGCGAAGTACGCATGGAGAAGGTTAACCAGATTAAAAACCAGCTGGCTCAGGGTAGCTACAACATCAGCGGCCAGGATGTGGCCGCCAAGATGCTGCAACTGCTCCAGAACTAAGGGCATCAGCACAGCTGTCAGCAGTAAAAAAAGCCCTGCCGGTTGCCCGGCAGGGCTTTCGCTTTTTCCAAACGGCATGGTTACAAAAAATAGGTTTCCAGGCTATCGGCAAGATCAGCCAGGGTGGCCCGCTGCGGTTCAACCGTCACCGGCAGCCCCAGTTCACGGCAGGCCCGGGAGGTGACCGGCCCGATCGAAGCCACCACCACCCCTTCCAGCAGTTCACCCAGACGGGTGGCACCGCCCAGCAGGGTTGCCAGATTACGCACGGTCGAGGGGGCGCTGAAGGTGATCACATCCAGCTCCCGCTGTTCCAGGGCCTTCCGGGCGGCCTGGTCCAGTTGCTGTGGCATCCGGTTGCAGTAGACCACCGGTGCCGTAACAACAGCACCCAGCCCCGTCAACCCGGTGACGATAACCTCACGGGCCCCGTCGGCCCGGGGAAACAGCACCCGTTTGCCAGCGACACCGCTTGCGCTCAGGGCGGCCAATACCCCCTCGCCAGTGAACTGATCCGGCAGCAAAGCGGGCACGATCCCATGGGTCTGCACCAGCTCAGCTGTCCTGGGCCCCACCACGCAGACCTTACAGTGCCCCAGGCTGCTGCTGTGCCTGTCAAGTTCCCCCAGGCGATCAAAGAAAAAACGCACCCCGTTGACCGAGGTCAGCACCAGCCAATCAAAGTCATCCAACCGGTTGATGGCGGCATCCAACTCATCCCAGCAGTCAGGCGGCACCAGCGAGATGGTCGGGCATTCCATCACCACGGCACCGCGCTCTGCCAGCAGGCGGGAAAACTCGCCGGCCTGGTCGGCCGCCCGGGTGATCAGCACCCGCTTTCCGGCAAGCGGCTGCATCAGATCAGTGGCCCAGCTCCCGCTGGTACACCGTCTCCAGAATCTGCCGGCCCCCAGCGGCCAGCAACCGGTCGGCCAGTTCCGTACCCAGCCTGATGGCATCACCGTCCGGGCCGCTGATGGTATCACGCACAATCTGGCTGCCATCCACCGAGGCGATCAGGCCCACCAGGGTCAAACGGTCGTTGCTGACCGTGCCATGGGCGGCGATCGGCACCTGGCAGCCCCCTTCGCAACGCTTGAGCATGGCCCGTTCGGCCGCCACGGCTGCGGCGGTAGCCGGATGATTCAAAAACGACAAGGCCTCAATGGTTGCCGCATCATCCAGACGGCACTCCAGCCCCAGGGCCCCCTGACCGATAGCCGGGATGGAAAAATCCGTGGGCAGAAGTTCGGTGATCACGTTGGTGAAACCCAGGCGGTTCAGGCCGGCAGCCGCCAGTATCACCGCATCCAGGTTGTCTTCCTTGAGCTTGCGGATGCGGGTCTCCACGTTGCCCCGGATAATAACCATTTCCAGGTCGGGCCGGGCCTTCAGCAATTGGGCCTGACGCCGCAGGGCGCTGGTGCCGATCCGGGCTCCCTGGCGCAGCTCGCTAAATTTCACCCCATTGGAGATGAAGGCATCGCGGGGGTCTTCCCGTTGGGTGGTTACCACCAGTCCCAGGCCGTCGGGAAACTCGGTGGGCACATCCTTCATACTGTGCACTGCCAGGTCAATCTCACCCCGCAGCATCGCCTCCTCAATCTCCTTGACAAACAGTCCCTTGCCGCCCACCTGGGCCAAAGGTACATCCAGAATCTTGTCGCCGATGGTTTTGATCTTGACCAGCTCAACCTCGATGCCGGGGTAGCGGCGCTCCAGCTCCGACTTGGTCCAGTTGGCCTGCCAGAGTGCCAGTTGACTGGCGCGGGTACCGATGCGAAGGCGTTTTACGGTCATACAGTCTGCTCCGTTTCGTAACAGGATAAGGTACAATTTTCCAGGTTGCAGATATGGACACGATTACGTCCTGCCTGCTTGGCCCGGTAAAGATTGCGATCGGCACAGTCGATCAACTGCTCCCAGCTATGACCCGACACCGAACTGGCAGTGCAATAGCCGATGCTGACCGTTACCCGGGGGGCAACCGGCGAGGTTTCGTGCGGGATGTTCAGATCAGAAACCGCGGCCAGCAGACGCTCGGCAACAATCTGGGCTCCCTGGGCATCTGTCTCGGCCAGCACACAGACAAACTCCTCGCCGCCATACCGGGCCACGAAATCACCACCACGGTGGACCAGCTCAGCGAAGGCCCGGGCCACATCCCGCAGGCAGTCATCACCCTGCAGGTGGCCGTAGCTGTCATTATAACGCTTGAAGTGGTCGATATCGATCATCAGCAGTGAGAGCGGCTTGCCGGTGCGCTGGGCACGGTGCCACTCCATGTGCAGCACCTCATCGAAACGCCGCCGGTTGGGGATGCCGGTCAGGCCGTCGATGGCGGCCATGTCGGCTAAAAGGTCACGGTGCCGTTTCAGCTCCAGGTGATTACGGATGCGCATCTTGACGATAATCGGGCTGATCGGCTTGGTAATGTAGTCGATGGCCCCGGCCTTCAGCCCCCTGGCCTCGTCCGCCTCGGACACCAGCGCGGTGACGAAGATCACCGGAATGTCACGGGTGGTTGCCTCGGCTTTCAGCCGACGACACACCTCGTAACCGTCCATGCCGGGCATCATCACATCCAGCAGGATCAGGTCCGGACGCTCCGACCTGGCCATGGCAAGACAGTCCTGGCCGTTGGTGGCAAAGATCACCTTGTACTCGTCCGACAGCAACTCGGAAAGCACCCGGATGTTGATCGGCGTATCGTCAATGATCAGAATGGTCTGGCGCTGTTCCATACAGGTGGCAACCTAGCCTATTCCCAGTTTTTGCGCAACACTCGGCAACGGCAGACAGTCCATACGGACATGCCGGAAAAGGCAGGTAACACATACAACCAGAAGCAATGAACAGGGTCGCCCCTGAAGTCCTGCACACTTGACGCTGCGCATGGCGCCCCCTGCCTCGAATCAGACACGTCGGAACGGCTAGAGATCGGCTCCGTCGGTTTCTTCCTCTACCGGGGTCGGCGTCTCGAGGTCAAACAGCGCCCGCAGGGCATCCAGGTACAGATCAGTACGGTTGCCCTGCCCGCCCTTTTTGAGGACCACCGTCGGCTGATGCAGGATCTTGTTGACCAGAGCGGCGGTCAACGTCTCAAGACGCTTCTCGGCATCCCCGGGAGCATCCTTCCAGCCGGACAGGGTGCGGGTGATCTCGGCCCGGCGCAGCTCATCCAGACGGGTGCGCAGGGCAACGATGGTGGGGGTGACCTCCAGGGTGGCAATCCACTTATAAAATTGGACAATCTCTTCGGCAATGATCGCTTCGGCCTTCTCAGCCTCCTGCAGACGGTTCTCCAGGTTGGCGGACACCACCTGCTGCAGGTCATCCAGATCGTAGAGGTACACCGCATCCAGATCGTTGACCGCCGGATCGACATCCCGGGGCACGGCAATGTCGATGAAGAACATCGGTTTCATCCGGCGTCGCTGGATCACCTCCCGCAGGTCCTTGGGGGTCACGACGAAGTGGGGGGCACCAGTAGAGGTCAGAATGATATCGGCCTTGTGCAGATGATCGAACAGCTCCTCAAAGGGGATCGCCTGCCCTTCAAACTCCTCGGCCAGACGCTGGGCCTTCTCATAGGTGCGGTTGGTGACCAGCACCCCTTTGGCGCCGTTGGTCAGAAAATGACGGGCTGCCAGTTCGCACATCTCGCCGGCACCGATCAACAGCACCGTCTTGTCGGACAGGGAATCAAAGATCTTGCGGGCCAGCTCCACCGCGGCAAAGGAGACCGACACCGCCGAAGAGGCGATTTTTGTCTCGGTACGCACCCGTTTGGCAACCGAAAAGGCCTTGTGCAGGAAGCGGTTCAGGATGATGCCGGAGGCGCCATATTCAGCGGCATAGCCGTAGGAGGTCTTGATCTGACCCAGAATCTGGGGCTCCCCCACCACCATCGAGTCCAGTGACGAGGCCACCCGGAAGACGTGCCGGATGGCGGCCTCACCGTGGTAGCTGTAGAGGTGGGGTTCGATGGTGTCATAAGCCAGCTGGTGCCAGTCGGCCAGAAAGCGCCGGATCCGCCCGATGCCGCCGGCGATATCACGGGTGGTGGCATAGATCTCCACCCGGTTGCAGGTGGAAACGATCACCCCCTCCACGATCCCTTCCAGGGCGATCAGCGCCTTCAAGGGCTGTTCGATGCTGTTGGGAGAGAAGGCCACCTTCTCTCGAATATCAACCGAAGCGGTTTTGTGGGACAGGCCGACAACAATGATGTTCATCTCGCGGCGCCCCTTAGTTGTAACTGTGCAGACCGGGAATCCACAGATTGACCCCGATGAAGGTGAACAGCATGATCAGGAAACCGGCCACGGTCAGCCAGGCGGCCCGCCGGCCACGCCAGCCGGTGGTAAGCCGCCCGTGCAGCAGGGCCGCATAGATGAACCAGGTGATCAGGGACCAGGTCTCCTTGGGGTCCCAGCTCCAGTAGCTGCCCCAGGCCTGGGCAGCCCAGATGGCGCCGGTGATGATCGCCAGGGTCAGCATCGGAAAGCCGTAGGAGAGACAGCGGTAGCCGATATCGTCCAGGGTGTCCAGCGAAGGGAGCTTTTGAAACAGCGGCCCGAGCTGTTTCTTTTTCAAAAAATGGGACTGTAGCAGATACATGCCGGCAACGCCGCCGGCAATGGTGAAAAAGGCATAGGCACCAAAGGCCAGCAGGGTGTGGGAATAGATCCAGGCCGACTGCAGGGCGGGATTCAAGGGCCGCAGCTCACTCGGAAAGGCGCTGGAGCCGATCAGCAGCAAGGTAACCAGCGGCAGCACAAACGAACCAAGGGTGGTCACCTTGAAACGAAATTCGAAATAGAGGTAAGCCGCCACGATTGACAGGGCAAAAAAGGAGAGCGACTCGTGCATGTTGGTGATCGGCAGATGCCCCACGGCGATGTAGCGATGGATGGTAGCCAGACAGTGGGCCAGAAAACCGGCAATCAGCACGCGCCGGGCCGCCAGGGCCATGCAGGGGGTCGAACGCAACAGGCAGGCCAGATAAAGCAGGGTAGTGACACCGTACAGCGCCAGGGTCAGGTAAAAGGAAATCTGGGTCATCATGGGGACCTCAAGGTCAGAACAGGGATTGCCGGCAGGCCTCAGCAGACGATAACGCACGGCCAACACCAGCTCTTTAATCAATTGATAGATTGTACGTGGGCCCCGGTCCCAGCGTCAACAGCTTTCATGCTCAACATGATCTGCGCAAGCGCTGATCTTCTCTGCGGGGGATTCCTGTTCAAAAGTTTGTGCTTGCAAAATTTATCTTCCGCAGTATTATTCAAAAAGTTGAATACATTGTCTAAAGGAGGAGCTTCCATGGCCAGTGACAAAGTGATGACCTTTACCGACGCCAACTTCGACCGCGAGGTCCTGCAGTCTGATATTCCGGTGCTGGTTGACTTCTGGGCCACCTGGTGTGCCCCCTGCAAGGCGATTGCCCCGCTGATTGACGCCGTTGCCGATGATTACAGCGGCAAGGTCAAGGTCGGCAAGGTCAATGTGGATGACAACCCGGCCACACCCGGCAAGTACGGGGTGCGTGGCATTCCCACCCTGATCCTCTTCAAGGGTGGCGTCGTGCTGGACCAGGTGGTGGGCGCCGTGCCCAAATCCCAACTGGATGCCTTGATTGCCAAGGCGCTCTAACACCATGCGCCAGCCACGAAATCTGTTTCTCAAGGCTGTAGCGTTCTGCGCTACAGCCTTTCTCTTAAACACCGCAACGGTGGAGGCGGCCCCGCGCAAAGGCCAGCCAGCTCCCGCCTTCAAGGCGTTTTCCATAGCAGGCCAGCCGTTATCCAGCGAAGGTCTGAAGGGCTCGGTGGTCATTCTGGATTTCTGGGCCACCTGGTGCCCGCCCTGCCGTGAATCGATCCCGTTCTTTATCGAACTGCAGCGCAAATACGGCAAGCAGGGGCTGCAAATCATCGGCATGAGCGTGGACGAAGGCGGGGAACGGGTCGTCAAAGAGTACGCCCAGCAGCACAAGATCACCTATCCGCTGGTCATGGCTTCCGGCAAGATTCAGTCTGATTATGGGGTGCGGGCCCTGCCGGTCATCTACATCATCGACCAGAAGGGCATCGTCAAGGAGCAGATCATGGGCTTCTCCGCTACTGCCGGCACCGTCATTGAAAATCTGGTTAAAAAACAGCTGGCCTCACCCGGCCGCTAACCCTCGTCCAACTCAAGCTCATATCCCTGCTGGCGCAACGCGGCCACAATCTCGCGGGCATGGTCCTGACCACGGGTTTCCAGTAGCAACTGGACGGCCGTGGTGCCCATGACCAGCCCCTTGGTGCGCCGGTCGTGGGTGATATCGTGAATATTGGCCCGCACCGCTGCCAGATCGGTAGCCAGTTGGGCCAGGGCGCCGGGGGTGTCCCGCATCTCAATCCGCAGCTTCAGGTAGCGCCCGGCTGCCAGCAGACCCCGCTCCACCACCAGCGCCAGGGTGCGCACATCGATATTGCCGCCTGACAACAGACAGACTGTTTTGCCCAACGGCCCCTTGATGCGATGGTTCAACAGGGCCGCCAGGGTGACGGCCCCGGCCCCCTCCACCAACAGCTTGCTGCGCTCCAGCAGGGCCACGATCGCCAGGGCGATCTCCTCTTCCTCAACCAGCACAATCTCGTCTACCAGCTCCCGGATAATCGGGGTGGTCAGCCCGCCGGCCTTTTTGACGGCAATACCGTCGGCAATGGTCAGCCCCAACGGCACCTCACTGATGCGGTGATCCTTGATCGCCCGGTACATGCAGGGGGCGGCCGCTGATTCAACTCCCACCACCCGCACCTGGGGATGGGTGGTCTTGATGGCCATGGCAACCCCGGCCAGCAGCCCGCCGCCGCCGATCGGCACCACCACCGTCTCCAGGTCGGGCAGCTCCTTGAGCATCTCCAGGCCGATGGTGCCCTGGCCGGCCATCACCAGCGGGTCGTCAAAGGGATGGATAAAGACGGTGCCGCAGCGTTGGCTGTCAGCTTGGGCCGCGGCAAAGGATTCATCGAAATTGGCGCCGGTCAGCACCACCTCGGCCCCCAGATCGCGGGTGGCCTGCACCTTCTGGGGCGGGGTGCTCTCCGGCATGAAGATCCGGGCCGGCACACCCAGCAGATCGGCGCCGTAGGCCACGCCCTGGGCGTGATTGCCGGCCGAGGCGGCGGTCACCCCCTGCTTCAACTCGGAACGGTCCCGGGCGGTCATGAAATTCATGGCGCCGCGCAACTTGAAGGCCCCGGTCTTTTGCAGATTCTCGCACTTGAGATAGAGCGGATAGCCCAGCTGATCACTGAAATGGGGCGAGGCGATCAGCTCGGTCTGGCGGACCCGCTTGCGCAAGCGGTCGCTGGCCTCCTGAATCAGTTCATAGGTCAGCACGCACCCCTCCTTCATACCCGCTCCAGCCCGGCAAAACGGGCCAGCAGTTTTTTGGGACCCACGGTAGTGAACCAGACCACCAGCTTCTGGTCGTCCCCCTGGCCTTCAATCTTGCGGATCGTACCGGTGCCGAACTTGGCATGGCGCACACGCATCCCGATAAACACGCTGCCGTAGTCGTCCCCCGGTTCAGGCACCACCTCCACCTCGGCCAGCGCCGAACTGACGGCAGACAGATTGTGCGATTGCGGTGCGGCCAGCCGCTCACTGCGGTTCACCGAGGGGACTGCCCAACTGCTGTCCTGGCCGTCTGCCAGCAACTCCCCAGGAATCTCCTTCAAAAAACGGGAGGGCAGATTGGTCTGCTCCTGGCCGAACAGATGCCGTCGCCGGGCATACAGCAGATAGAGCCGCTCACGGGCGCGGGTCATCCCCACGTAACAGAGCCGGCGCTCCTCCTCCATGCCGTCCAGATCATCCAGGGCCCGCACGTGAGGGAACAGCCGTTCCTCCAGACCGACCATGAAAACCACCTTGAACTCAAGCCCCTTGGCAGCATGCAGAGTCATCAGCGTCACCGAGGGACTGCCGGCCTCGCCCCGCTCCAGGTCGGCCACCAGCGCCACCTGTTCCAGAAATCCGGACAGACCGGCCTCGGGGTTGGCCTCGCAGAACTCCTCCACCGCTGCCTGCAGCTGTTCCAGGTTTTCCAGACGCTCGCCATCATCCTCGTCGCGGCTCTGCCGCAAACGATCAAGATAGCCGCTCTCCTCCATGATCACACGAACCAGCTCCGGCAGGGTACTGCTGCCGGCCAGATCCCGGAAACGCTGCAGCAACGCCGCAAAAGCCGCCACCTTGCTCCGCGGCGATGCCGCCAGCAAACCGCCGCCAACCGACTGCGCCAGGGACTCGGAGAGGGTACTGCCCTGACGCGCGCCCAGCTCGGCGATCTTGTCCACCGTTGCGGCGCCGATGCCGCGGGGCGGCACATTGATGATCCGCTTCAGCGAGATATCATCGGCCGGATTTTCCAAAACCCGCAGGTAGGCCAGGATATCCTTGACCTCCAGCCGCGCATAAAACCGCACGCCACCCACGATGTGATAGGGCAGCCCGTCGGCCACCAACGCCTCTTCCACCAAACGGGACTGGGCATTGGTACGGTAGAAGACCGCCATCTCGGTCAAGGGCAGCTGGTGCTGCTGGAGGTTCCTGATCTCCCGGCCCACAAAACGGGCCTCATCCCGGTCGGTCTCCTGGCGCAGCACCCTGATCGGCTCGCCATCAGGATTTTCGGTCCAGAGGGTCTTGCCCTTGCGGCCGAAGTTCTTGGCGACCACCGCCCCGGCGGCCTTCAGGATGGTGGCCGTGGAGCGGTAGTTCTGCTCCAGCCGCACCACGGTCACCTCGGGGAAGTCTTTTTCAAACTCCAGGATGTTGCGGATATCGGCTCCCCGCCAGGAGTAGATCGACTGGTCGTCATCCCCCACCACGCACAGGTTGCGACGCTTGCCGGCCAACAGCCGGATCAGCCGGTACTGGACCGGGTTGGTATCCTGATACTCGTCCACCAGCAGCCACTGGAACCGCTGCTGCCACCGTTCCAGCACAGCGGGGTGTTGCTCGAACAATCGCACCGTCAGCAGCAGCAGATCACCGAAATCCAGAGCGTTGCAACGCTTCAGCCGTTCCTGATAGGCGGCATAGATCTGAATAAAGCGCTGATTCCAGATATCACCGGTGTCCAGCTGATCGGGCCACAGCCCCCGGTTCTTGCAATCGTCGATCCGGGCCCCCACCGCATTGGGCGGAAAGCGCTTTTCATCCAGATTCAGCTCGCGCAACAGCTCCTTCAGCAGCCGTTCACTGTCCTTGTCGTCATAGATCACGAAGTTCTGATCATAGCCCAGCTGCTGAATCTCTTTGCGTAAAATCCGGCCACAACTGGCGTGAAAGGTGGCAATCAACGGTGTCTCGCCGCCGCCCAGCAGATGGCGCACCCGCTCGGCCATCTCCTTGGCAGCCTTGTTGGTAAAGGTTACCGCCAGGATCTGCCAGGCAGGCACCCCGCGCTGTTCGATCAGATGGGCGATCCGGTGGGTAATCACGCGGGTCTTGCCGGAGCCGGCTCCGGCCAGGATCAACAGCGGCCCTTCACCGTGCAGCACAGCCTGTTTCTGGGGTTTATTGAGGTGGGAGAGAAGATCCATAGAGACGTTTGTAGTGCCGATCAGGGGAGGGCGTCAAGCAAAACAAGACCGGCGGCAGCAGAGCAGCACGCCGTTTTTTGTGGCGGTTACGCAGCCGTCCGCCCCACCTTCATCGACAGTGGCCAGACCACACGACGTGGCCCGGCCCCCCAGAGCGGGGCAAGTTCTGCCGCCAGTCCTGCCACCGGGTCGATGCCCCGCTGTTCGGTGTAGCGACTGGTGGCCGACCAGCTGCGCAGGTAACCGGCCAGATCGTCCAGAGTCCAGTTCACCGCCATGCTATAGGCAGGCACCTGCAGTTCCTGAAAAGGGAAAGCCAGATGAGCGTAGCCGTTTTCAACATGGCGGCGCTCCGGCGGCCAGTAGGGTCCCACAGTGTCGTAATAGAAACGATCCAGCAACGCCTGAATCTGATCGGCAGCACCGCCTTCAACCCTGAACACACCGTAGGTCCAGACCGCCAGCAACCCTCCCGGTTTCAGCACCCGTTGCACCTCGGCATAGAACGGACCCAGCTCGAACCAGTGCAGGGCCTGGGCCACCGTCACCAGATCGACGCAGTGGTCTGGCAGTCCCGAGCTGTCAGCCCCGGCCACCCGATACACCACACGGGCGCAGGGAGTGGCGGCCTCAATCTGGGCGCTGCTGGCATCGCTGGCGATCACCTCGGCGAAATAATCGGCCAACGCCACGGCTGCCTGGCCACTACCGGTGGCACAATCCCAGGCCAGCCGGCGGTCCGGCGCCTTGTCAGCCAGCCAGGCAAACAGCTGCGGCGGATAGGTCGGACGATGACTGGCGTAGTGCGCAGCCACCCGGGCAAAATGATCATGAAAGGATGCCGTGCTCATGGCGTCCCAGTCTGGCGGTCAGAACCGGACGCCGGTCGAACCGGGAACGGCAGCTCCAGGTGAAAGCTGCTGCCGACTCCCGGCACACTTTCGGCCCAGATGCGGCCCCCCATCAATTCGGCCAGCTGCCTGCTGATTGACAGCCCCAGCCCGGTGCCCCCGTACTTGCGGGTGGTGGAATTATCGGCCTGCTCGAAGGAGGCAAACACCCGCTGCAGCACCTCCGGCGTCATGCCGATGCCGGTATCGGTCACCGTCAGCCGGACCACCAGCTGCCCCTCACTCTGTGCAACCATCCCGGCCCTGATGGTGATGCTGCCCTGATCGGTAAACTTGATGGCGTTGTTCAAGAGGTTCAGCAGGATCTGCTTGCAGCGCAACTGATCGCCCGACACCAGTTGCGGGATCTCATCCGCAACCTGCGGGATGATCTGCAGCCGCTTCTCATAGGCGTGAGCGATCTGGGTGGCAACCAGATCGCTGATCGCCTGACGCAGGGAAAAATCCGTATATTCCAGCTCCACCTTGCCGGCCTCGATCTTGGACAGATCCAGGATATCGCTGATCAGCGAGAGCAGGTTAGCAGCCGACAGCTCAAGACTTTCCAGATAATCCTGCTGGGTGGGGGTCAACTCGGTAAAACGCAGCAGGTGGGTCATGCCGATCACACCGTTCATCGGGGTGCGGATTTCGTGGCTCATGTTGGCCAAAAACACGCTTTTGGCCCGGTTGGCGGCCTCGGCAACCTCCTTGGCGTGACGCAGCTGTTCTTCAATCTGCTTGCGTTCGGTGATATCGCGCGAGAGCACGATAAACCGCAGAGACTCGCCTGGCGCAACCTGTTTACGGGCAACCGACAGTTCAAACCAGTGGCTGCCATCTTCAAGCCCCAGCATGAACTGACGGCCTGAGGACTGGCCTTTTTCCGCAGCCTCCTGCAGGGCTGCCAGGCAGACCGCAGCCGCATCAGCAGGCATTACCTCGGCCACGGTCCTGCCGATCAGTTCAGACAACGGCGCAGCCAATTTTTCATTCTGGCGTGCATGGCAGGCATAGTAGCGGCCATCCAGCCCCAGATCGAACAACAGGTCGGGGATGGCCTGCACCAGCGCGTTCAGCTGATTACGCTCCCGCCTCAGCTCCTCTTCGGCCTCGCGATGACGCTGCATTTGCAAAAACAGCAGGCAGACCAGCAGGGTGGCCGGCGGGTAGAGCAGCAGCACCGGCAGTGAAATGGTTGTTAATACCTGCGCGACAATCGCCGTCGGCAGAGCGGTCATACAGGCGATCATCCAGAGATGCACGATAACGCCGAACAGATACAGCGCAAAAATGCTCTCACAACCAGAGTGGCGACGGCGCAGGTAGTGCCAGCCCACACCGATGCCGGCCGAGCCGATGATCACCGCCACCCCCACCGCTGCTCCGACACCCCCCAGCCAAAGTCGGTAGGCAGCACCAATGGTTGCCGCAATCCCGGCCGTTAGCGGGCCGCCGAACAGCCCGGCCACTGCCAGGATGATGGAACGGCCGTCAAAGATCAAACCCGGCTGCAACACCACCGGTGTTTTCATGCCGATCATCACCACGGCGCCAAACAGCAGGCCGGAAACCAGTGGCAGCAGGCGGTGACCGCTCAGCCGCCGTACCAGCAGACTGTGCAAAAACGTCAACGCCACCAGCAGGGCGATGTTCTGGATCAGGGCAAAATACATCAGCTGTCACTCCTGGACGCCGTCAATCGGGCCAATGCTGAACATAGTGCGGCGACATTCACCGGCTTGGCAATATGGGCATCAAAACCCTGCTGTAGCAGCCGCATCCGTTCATCGTCCATGGCGTGAGCCGTCAGGGCGATGATCGGGATATGTTCGCCGGTACCCTGCTCCCGCTGACGGATAAAACGGGTAGCCTCATCACCACTCATTACCGGCATCTGGATATCCATCAGAATACAGTCATAGGCCTGCTTGTCCAGGAGCGCCAGAGCCTGTTGACCATCCTCCGCCACCGTCACCCGGTGCCCCTTTTTCTCAAGTATCTTAAAAACAAATTCGGCATTCACCCGGTTATCCTCGGCCAGCAGAATGGTCAACGGGCGGGTGGCCGGGGCCGGTTCCGCGCCGGAAAGCGTTGTTGCCTGCGGCAAACTGCCGGCCTTCGACAGCGTGAACGGCAACTCGATATGAAAACAGCTGCCCTTTCCCACCGTGCTTTCCGCCCAGATGCGGCCCCCCATCAACTCCGCCAGCCGCCGGCAGATCGATAGTCCCAGACCGCTGCCGCCATATTTACGGGTGTTGGAACTATCAGCCTGGGTGAAAGGTGCAAAGATGGTTTTCATGGCCGCCTGACTGATACCGATGCCGGTGTCGGCGATGGAGAGACGGATCACGACCTGATCGTCAACCTGGGACTGTAACGCTGCTGTGATGGTAATGCCGCCCTGTTCGGTAAATTTGATGGCGTTGCCCACCAGGTTCAGCAGGATCTGACGGGTCCGCAGCTGGTCTCCGCGCAGCAGATCAGGCAGATCGTCCGGGATGACGGTCTTGATCGCCAGGTGCTTCTGGCGGATATGGAACAGCTGGCTGTCCAGCAGATCCCGGACGCAGCCGCGCAGTGAAAAATCTGTGGCCTCGAGCTCCATTTTGCCGGCCTCGATCCTGGAAAGGTCGAGAATATCGCCGATCAGGCTGATCAGGCTATCGGCTGAAGTCTCGATATTTTTCAGATACTGCTGCTGCTCATCGCTCAAGCTGGTGGTACGCAGCAGATGCGTCATGCCGATCACCCCGTTCAGCGGGGTGCGGATCTCGTGGCTCATATTGGCCAGAAATTCGCTCTTGGCCCGGCTGGCCGTCTCGGCAGACTCCTTGGCATGTCGCAGCCGCTCTTCGACCTGCTTGCGCTCCGTGATATCGGTGGCGATCTCCAACCGCACAATCCGTCCGTCCACCCAGCTTATCGCCCGGTCACGGATATCATACCAGTGGCCGTTCGCGGTGTTGCGAAACTCCCAGACGTGGACGCCCCGCGGCATGCCGTGATCATCCAGCAGATAGCGGTTGCTACAGAAACTACAGGGGCCGCTCTGGCCGCTCTGCATCTTCTGCCAGCAGGGCTGCCCGACAATATCCCCAAACGAGTCCTGCACGTACTTGTTGACGAACAACAGTTCATGGGTCTGCATATCGGCCACGTAGACAATCGCATCCAGAGCATTCAGCACCGTCAGCAACCGTTCGTGGGACTCATGCACCTCCTGCTCTGCCCGCTTGCGCTCGGTAATGTCGATCACGCTCCAGACCACCCCGCTCTCACCGTCGGGCAGCTGTAGCCGTACGCCGGTAAAGACGCACCAGAAGATACTGCCATCCTTGCGCCGCCAGGGGTACTCGGCGCTGAGGTGGGTTTTGCCATCCCTGGCCTGTCTAAAGTTGGGGGCCCAGTCATCATAGTGCTGTTGGTCAATATGCAACAGTCTGGCACTCTGGCCGACCAGCTCCTGCTCCGGATAGCCGAACATGTCGCAAAATTGCTGGTTTACCTGGATTATCCGGCGGATTGAAGAGACGATCAAGTGTCCGGAACCGTCATGTTCAAACAGGGTCTGCCAGTACTCCTGCTGCTGATGCAACTTGGCACTGAGACGACGGGAGGTAATCACCAGGGTCGCCAGCAGGGCGATGATGGTTACGGAGACAACCAGGGCAATCAGTAACAGCAGCCGGTAATCCACTTTCCGTTCATAGGGGTGATTGATCCATTTTTCAACGATGGCTGTCCGCTCTGCTGCCGGAATAGCGGCCAGGGTCTTGTCCAGGATTGCCAGCAGCTGGGCCTGGCCTTTGGCCACACCGATGCGCAGCTCTGACCTGGTCGCCTTGAGCTGTCCCATCAACAACAGGTTGGTCAGCAACTCCTTCTCGATCAGATGGATCACCACCGCCCGGTTGCCGGCATAGGCGTCGGCCTCGCCACGCGCTACGGCATAGAGCGCCTCAAGGGAGGATTGGTACTGGCGGATCGTTACCGCAGGAAAATTCGTGCTGAAATAATTGACGTTATAAAAGCCCTGCTCCAGGGCGATGGTCCTGCCGGACAGGTCAGCTTCAGCCTCGAACAAGGGGCCGTCCTTGCGGCCTACCAGCACGTGCGGAATGGAGATATACGGCTGGGTGAAATCCAGCTGCTGCTCCCGTTCCTGGCGCTGGCTGATATCCATCAGGGCATCCAGCCGTCCCTGCATCACCAGATCATAATTTTTAGCGAGCGATCCCGGCACCACCACCAACGCCCCACCCAGGCGTTGGTTGAGCGCGGCCACCAGTTCTACCCCGATCCCCCGCGGCGTGCCGTTACGATCCACGAAGTTCATCGGCGGCCAATCAACCATAATGCCGACCCGGATGCGGGGATGCTGAGCCAGCCACTGTTGTTCGGCAGCAGTCAGGACCAGCGGCGGCTGGGCAAACGCTGCCCCTGGCGGAACACTGCCGGGCAGTGCCAACAGGCAGACCAGAGCGCTGAAATGTATAACAATACTGCGGCAATGGCAGTGCATACGCTGGAAACCTTTCACGCGAACCCACCCGGTCGGACCTACAGTTGAAGAAGTATAGCAGAGACGATCGATTTTGTAGCATCCGTTTCAAAAAATCTGTGGCACGGCAGATGCATCGGGAAGCATGCAACCACTTCCAGGAATACGGAGTCACCCATGCACACAGCGCTGGTCTGCGACAGGGATATCAGAACCCGCGAGAGCCTCAAGGCTGCCCTGCTGCAGCTTGGCATCAGTGAGGTACTGGTATGCAACCAGCGCGATAACGCTCTGGAACTGGCACACGATCACCGGCCAGACCTGCTGATCGTGGAGGCGGCCCTGCCACTGGACGGGTTGCAACTGATCACAACGATCCGGGCGCAGTACGCCCCGCTGGTAGTGTTGTTACTTGAACAGGGTGGACTAAAGCTGCTTAAACAGGCAACTGAAGGCCTGATTGATGCCTTTTTAGCCAAACCGCTGCCAGCGGCGGGGCTGGTCCTGACCATCGAATTGGCCCTGCATGCCGGGCAGCAGATGGCGCGCCTCAGAGATTCCTGCGAGACCGCCCAGACTGCATTGAAACAACGCAAGCAGATTGAAAAAGCCAAGGGGTTACTGATGGATCGGGAACAGATGGGCGAGCAGCAAGCCTTCAAAAAGATGCGCAGCCTGGCCATGGCGCGGCGGGTCACGCTGACCCGGCTGGCGGAGGAGATTATCAGGGAAGGACAGCACTGAAACTGCTTTAACCATACTGGCCGGATTCAGCTATCATCCTGCCGGCCGGACTGGCCATAATCAGCTGGTCGGCGTGCCGCTCCAGCTCAGCCACCAGCTGTTTATCCATTTTTTTCAGCCAGCGTCGCGGCAGCGCCTCGCGACCGTAATAAGCCCCGGCCAGCATGCCGCAGATGGCGCCGGTCGTGTCGGCATCGGCACCCTGGTTGACCGTCCCCACCAGGCATTCCTCAAAATCACGGCCTTTGAAAAAATAATGGAAGACCGTTGCCAGGGTATCGGCCACATAGGCGGTGGCAAGCTTGCGGTAGGGATCGAAACCGAACTGATGGTGTCGGACAACCAAAGCATCAGCTTCTTTCCGCAGCCGGGCCTTGGAAAACCCTTGCAGGGCCAGGTGCAACAGGGAGCCGACCGCGATGCAGGCAGCGTCGGAAAGGTTCTGATGGTGGGTCAGACGGGCCTGTTCCAAGGCATACTTTTTAAGCAGCTGATGGTCCGGCAACGACAACAGCGCTGCGGGCAGCACCCGCATCACGGCGCCGTTACCGCCATCCCAATGGTTGTAGGGTGCCTCCAGACGGCCCTGCAGTATGTACGCACGAATCCCCTTGCGACAGGTATCACCGCAGTCCACCGGACGCGATCTGAGCCAGCTCGCGAACTCTTGGGCAATCGCCTCCGGCGACCAGCCCTGGTTTTTTTCAACGGCCCGGGCGATGCAGAGCGCCATCTCGGTATCGTCGGTCACCTGGCCCGGCTTCAGCCGCAGCCAGCCGCCGCCGACGATCTCGTTAAAAACGCCGTACTGCGCCGAGATTTCCGGTGCCGTCATGAACTCCACCGTGGCGCCCAGGGCGTCGCCGATGGCCATGCCCACAAAAGCGGCCCGGGCCCGGTCACGTAGTTCATGCAGGTCAAGATGCTGGATCATGGGATTTGCTCAAGCAAGATGATTGCCAATTCTGGCATGCTCTATGCTTTGTTACTGACACACAGGCAACGGCGCCTGCGGGGATACCCCCTGCGGCGCCGTTGTTTTTGTGAAAGGAGAACATCTCATGGCAACACACTGCGAACAGCTCAAAAAGGTACAAGGGCATCCCTGCTTCGGCGGCAACCACCACAAGACCGGCCGGATGCACCTGGCCGTTGCCCCGGCCTGCAACATCAAATGCGGCTATTGCACCCGCCGGCACGACTGCGCCAATGAATCCCGTCCCGGCGTCACCAGCCGCCTGATGACCCCTGCGGAGGCACTGGACAAGGTCCGCGAGGTGATGGCCTCGCCGCTTTTGGGACCCACCATGCGGGTGGTGGGGATCGCCGGCCCCGGCGACCCGTTGGCCAACCAGCAGACCTTCGAGACCTTCCGGCTGGTGGGTCAGGAATTTCCCGATCTGATGAAATGTATGAGCACCAACGGACTGTTGCTGCCCGAATCGCTGGACCGGCTGGCCGAGCTTGGCCTGCACAGCCTGACCGTCACCATCAACGCGGTGCAGGCAGCCACGGCTGCCCGGATCTACCGTCATATCTACTACCACGGCAAGCGCTACAGCGGCGAGGCCGCTGGGGAGATCCTGCTGGCCAGCCAGTACGAAGGGGTGCAACGGGCCGTTGCATTAGGCATGGTGGTCAAGGTCAACACCGTGCTGATCCCCGGCATCAACGAGGCTGAAATCCCGCAGATTGCCGAGCGGATCAAGGGGATGGGTGCCTTTGTAATGAACGTGATGCCGTTGATACCCCAGGCTGACCTGGCCCATATTCCAGCCCCGACAGCAGAATATCTGGCAGAAGTGCGCAACAACAACGAACGGATCATCAATCAGATGCGGCATTGCAAGCAGTGCCGCGCGGATGCCATTGGATTGTTGTAGGAGACTGACATGCAGATCAGCACCTTTACCCCCGACGATGTCCATCCCTTTCTGACGCTGGCCAGGGATGAAGGCTGGATCAGCACCCGCCGTGAACTGGCCTTCCTGCTGGAACGCTCGCCGGACGGCTGCCTGGTCTGCCACGAGCAGGGCAAGCCGGTCGGCTTTGTCACCGCAATCCGGCATGGCCGTTCAGGCTGGATCGGCAACCTGCTGGTAGGCGCTGCCAACAGAGGGCGCGGCATCGGCAGCACACTGTTTAAACGGGCCATGGAGATGCTCCAGCGCAGTGGAGCAACCACGGTCTGGCTGACCGCCTCAACCGTCGGCCGGCCGATTTACGAGCGCAACGGCTTTTGCTCGTGCGATCAGGTCCGGCGCTGGGAACGGCCGGGTAGCGTGCAGGAGCACCCCCCGGCGCTGGTGACGATCCCACAGGGCTGGCAAGAGATTGACTACCTGGGTTGGGGTGACAGCCGCAACGAGCTGTTGAGCTATGCGGCGGGAGGTGGCACGGCCATCGGTGAAGATCGCGGCTTTCTGATGGTGCAGCGGTTGGGTAATGGACAGCAGATCGGTCCTTTTGGCGCCCTGGACAGTAGCGTGGCTGAACGGCTGCTGGAGCAGGCGTTGACCACTGAAGAGCGGATGCTGCTGGACGCCCCGGCCTCCAACCGGTCCATCGGACGCCTGCTCACCTCCCGAGGTTTTACTGTCAGCAACGAGGTCGCGCTGATGTATGCCGGCCGGCCGCCGGCCTACCACCCTGAATGCATCTATGGATTCGCTTCCATGGGCAGCATGGGGTAGTGCAAAGGAATGGCAATTACGGAGTGATCAGCTTAAGCGAGGGGAAATAGGTGCGGTAACGTGCAGCATCACGGGTCAAAAGGGTGAGCCCCGCAACTGCGGCATGAGCGCCGATAAAGAAATCAGGCAGTGGTGAACTCCTTGTGCCGCCAAGCTTGCGGTAGCGAATGAAACATTTTCCAGCCAGAAACGCCGCTTCCCAGGGCAAGGTGGCCCGCTGGAAAAACTCCGTCGGCAGCGCCTGCTCCAGTTCTTCAATACGTTTAAAACCTATCGATATTTCGGCGTAGATAATCGGATTAATAATCAAGGCCCCCTGGTCGGCAGCCTTCTGCACCTGCGCTGATGACCATTCGTACCAATTGGCGTCCTCTTCCAGCACATCAAGCAACACGTTGCTGTCCACCAATACGTCGGCCATTGCTACTCTTCGCCCCGGGTAAGCGCCATGATCTCGTCGGTGGTCATCCTCACCGTAGCGCGTCCACGCATGGCCTCCACCAGCCGCTTGCCTCTACTGGCCTCACCAGCAGTGACCGTACGCAAAACAACCGTATTCCCCTCCACCACAAATTCAACCTCGCTCCGGGGGAAGATGCCCAATTTTTGGCGGACATTGCGCGGAATGGTTACCTGTCCCTTGCTTGTCACACGCATGATTTCGTGCTCCTTTCACCAATGTAATACTAGAAAAAGTATTACATTTACAAAGGATCTGTCAATACGATTTTCTAGAACAAATCAGCATGTTATCGCTAAAAAAGGCAATGGGCCAGTGGGAGCGGCATCCAGTCTGTCATGTCGGGTACTGATACTCCACAAAACCTTCTACCAACTCGACAAACTTCTTCGGCTTGTATTTCTCGAAACCTTCCTGGTCAAATATTGCCGTTTTCCAGTTGGCAGAGAAAGTCCAGACCAATGTAGCAACTTCGTTTTGTGGCCCCCAAATTTCCCGCAACAGCAAACAAAGAATAGGCCTTTAAACAGATCTGTTAAATGATCTGTGCCCGCCTGAACTCATTTAGCTTTACTTCCAACCCTCTCTCCTTAACACAAACCACAAACGCTGAAATCACGTCCATCCATGCCTGATATTTGGGCGCGATCCGTTCTGGCCAGCGCCTAAAACCAACCAGGATAGTCGCATCCTGCTGATAATAGACCGTTATTCGTTTTGGCACCTGAACTGCAGAAAACATGGCACCGCTCCACGAAAGGAGTCAGCCATGATCGACACAACCAACATCATCATCGACGACACCACCCTGCGGGACGGCGAACAGACCGCCGGGGTGGTCTTTTCCCTGCGTGAAAAACTGGCTATCGCCCGTTTATTGGATGCAGTGGGTGTGCAGGAGATCGAGTGCGGCATCCCGGCCATGGGCAAGGAGGAGCGCGACAGCATCCGTGCCCTGGTGGAGTTGGGCCTCTCGGCCCGTCTGCTGACCTGGAACCGGGCACTGATTCCGGAGATCGAAGCCAGTATCAGCTGCGGCGTCAGCGCAGTGGATATCTCGCTGTCGGTCTCTGATCAGATGATCGCCCGCAAACTGAAAAAGGATCGTGGAGCCGTCAAGGAGCAGCTCAAGGTGGCGCTGGGGTTTGCCAAGGAGCGCAATCTGTACGTCTCGGTGGGCGGCGAGGATGCCAGCCGGGCCGATACCGGCTTTCTGGTGGAACTGCTACAGGTGATCCGCGAGCTGGGAGGCGATCGCTTCCGCTTTTGCGATACCTTAGGCATCATGGACCCCTTCAGCATGTACGACAAGGTGGCCTGGCTGCGGGCAGCGGTGCCGGAGGTAGCGATTGAGGTGCACACCCACAACGATCTGGGTATGGCCACGGCCAACGCCATTGCCGGCATCCGGGCCGGCGCCCGTTTTGTGAACACTACCGTGAACGGCCTGGGCGAGCGGGCCGGCAATGCGGCCCTGGAGGAGGTGGTGATGGGGCTGAAACATGCCTGTGGTATCGAGACCGACGTTGAAACCCACCGCTTCCGCGAGCTCTCGCTGATGGTGGCCAGGGCCTCCCGTCGGGAGCTTCCTTCCTGGAAGGCGGTGGTGGGATCACGGGTCTTTGCCCATGAATCCGGCCTGCATGCTGATGGTGTGCTGAAGGACCCGCACAACTACGAAGGGTTCGACCCGGCTGAGGTGGGGTTGTCGCGCCAGATCGTGGTGGGCAAGCATTCCGGGGCCAGCGGAATTGTGGAGCGTTACCGTGGGCTGGGGATTGTGCTTTCCCGCGATGACGCCACCCTGCTGCTGCCGGCGGTGCGCCATGCGGCGTTGCGTCACAAGCGTGATCTGGCAGATCACGAGCTGATGAACATCTATCTACGGGGAGCGGCGCTTTTGAAGGCCGCCTGAGGAGGAAACCATGTGTGCACCGGGGACAGTATTTGTACCGATTGCGGAAGCTGCAAACCTGCTTGCCACCACCGAGACACGGGTGTTGATGATGCTGAAAAAAAACGAACTGGCCGGCAAGCAGGAGGATGATGGCTGGCATGTTGATCGCTCATCGCTGCAATGCTGCGATAAACCACAGGCCAGTGACATTGTCAAACCAGGTTGTGGCGGTGGTTGTGGCGGCTGCGGCGGGCATTAAGCCAGGAGGACGGTATGGTTATCGTCAAGGCATCAGATCTGAAATACAAATATCCGCGCGACATCAAACATCGCGACCTGCCGAAGTTCTCCGGGCTGCCCGATCCGGCGCCGTTTAACCGGCATGATCTCTATGAAATCCTGCCGGTGATCAGTGCGGCAATGGACGAGCTCGGCACCGTCGATGGCCAGCACCTGCACCTGCTGGAGGATTTGCTGAACGAGATGCCGGGGTTCCTCAGCACCCGTGGCGAGGTATTCGACTATCTGGTCGGTTCGGCGCGGGAATGCCTGCGGCCTGACTAGCAGGGGGCGGGTGAGTATGCTGCATATCATCCAGAATGACCCGGAGGTGCCGCCCGGTGGTCTGCTTGATCATCTGAGCATTCCCTGGCAGCTCCATCATCCGTACACAACCGGCCAACTGCCGGAGGTTGATGCCATCAGCGCGTTGATCGTGCTGGGGGGGGCGATGGGAGCCAATGATGACCACAAACATCCCTTTCTGGTTGACCTGAAACAACTGATCAGGACTGTTGTTGCGGCCCGGATACCGTACCTTGGAATCTGCTTGGGTGGTCAGCTGCTGGCAGCCGCATTGGGGGCGCAGGTTATATCGAATCGTTGGGAAGAGTTGGGGACGCTGCCGGTGCAGCTGAGTACCCAGGGAAGGGCTGATCATCTGCTACTGGGGTTGCCGGACAGCTTTTCCACGTTCCAGTGGCACCACGACAGCTTTGATCTGCCCGATGGGGCAGTGCTGCTTGCCTCATCGGCAGCCTGCTCCCATCAGGCGTTCCGGCATGGTAATTCGGCCTGGGGATTACAGTTTCATCCTGAAGTGACGGAACAGATCATCCGCGACTGGTGCGCATGGGACCCGGCAACGGCCTGCAAAACAGAAGCGCTGGTGGCAGCTTTTAAAGGACAGGCTGATGACTACCGCTCTACTGCAAAACAAATGCTGGATAATTTTATTGCCCTGCTGCCTTGATTGCTTAAGCGCATCCGCGCTCAATCCACAAAGATAAAATCAACAGCATTAGTCAATGCCGATTTCAGACCATCAAGCTGTGCCAGAGAACTGCTCAGATGACGTTCCGAAACGGTCAGCAGATCCAATAGGCTGGCTGAATAGTGCTCACCGGCGTATGAAAATTTGAGCGTAGTGATAGAAATATCCGGCAGACTGCTGCTGGGACGCACCAGGGCGACAATTCGCGTGCCGACCAGCAACTGATCATTCTGGATATCAAGCAGATATGGATAGCTCCCTGCTAATTCTTGAAGATGGTTTTTGTAGAGATTAAGCCTTGCCACGTCAGTTCCTCGCCACACTTTGTACACCATACAGCCGTTCGGCTGCGGTGCCGCCCTCGGCTTCAAGCAGGCTGCAGCGCTGCTTAAGAGCCTCCTGGTTTTCAAGCAGCCAGGCCTCGCGAGCCCGGGCCCGGCGCATCTCCGCAATCATCGCATCAACCGCCTTGCTCAAATTAAGACCGATCTGTTTGACAAATTCGGCATTCTCGCTGGCAAGCGAGATGTTGACGTTTCTCTTGGCTGATGACAATGCCATGTGATTCCTCCGCTAATAATACGTAGTTTATATAGCTTAAGTTACATTAATCCGCGAATGACAACAAGCGCAATGTTATGCATTGTTTTATGCGCACTGCAAACGAGATATTCCCAAGCTTTATTGCTGGCTTCACTTCTTTATAATCCTTAAAAATCAGTTGTGTGAGTAAACACCGTTTTCAGTATAATCAGTCACGTCATCATTCCCGTAACTATCGTCAATTTTGGAAATACGGAAAGCGTCCCTGGTTCTGCACGTTTAATGAGCACTCAGGAGAGAAGATAATCATATCCTCCTTAGCTTTGCAGCCGCTAAACGCACCTTGATGCCCTGAATATGGTAGGTTGCGAGTATTCCCCTGATTGGCACGGTTAGTGTAACTCCCGTAGTACGATGACATGAACAGGCCGTCATCACTACAACCTTCAAACCCTGAAAACCAGGCATGCACGCCCCGCTCTCAGCCATGAGATGCGGGGCGTTTCTTTTGTAAAGAGCAGACGGCTCACGAGGCCGGGGATCATGGAGTTTGAACAGCTCACATGAGGCGCCTCATTTCGCCACCCCGATACACCGAGTTAAAAAGACGGGGGAGAAAACGAGTATGAGACAGATTGCGATTTATGGAAAAGGTGGCATCGGCAAGTCAACCACAACCCAGAATCTGGTGGCAGGGCTGGCAGCAATGGGGAAGAAGATCATGATTGTCGGTTGTGATCCCAAGGCAGATTCAACCCGCCTGATCTTGCATGCCAAGGCACAGAATACGGTTATGGATCTGGTGCGTGAGCTGGGTACGGTGGAGGATCTGGAAATTGATTCGGTAATGAAGATCGGCTATGAAGGGGTCAAATGTGTTGAATCAGGTGGACCTGAGCCCGGTGTCGGCTGCGCCGGTCGGGGTGTTATTACCGCCATTAATTTTTTGGAGGAAAACGGCGCCTATACACCTGACCTGGATTTTGTATTCTATGATGTCCTGGGCGATGTTGTCTGTGGCGGTTTTGCCATGCCGATCCGTGAAGGAAAGGCAGAAGAGATTTATATTGTCTGTTCAGGAGAGATGATGGCCATGTATGCCGCCAACAATATATCCAAAGGGATTCTCAAGTACGCCTCATCCGGCAAGGTTCGACTGGCCGGCCTGATCTGCAATGCCCGAAAGACCGATAGGGAGTTTGAGCTGGTAAGTGCCCTGGCCGAAAAACTTGGTACCCAGATGATCCATTTTGTACCGCGTGATAATCAGGTCCAGCGGGCCGAGATGCGTCGTATGACAGTCATCGAGTACTCTCCGGAACATCCGCAGGCTCAGGAATATCGCACATTGGCCCAAAAAATAAATGACAACAAAATGCTGATTATTCCCACGCCACTTGAGATGGAAGATCTGGAAAGTCTGTTGATGGAGTTCGGCATTATGGAGGTTGAAGACGAAGAAAATGTCGGCGTGGTAGAGGCAGCCTAGTATGTGATCAGACACCTTTCAAGACCGCATCCCTGGCGGGGTGCGGTCTTGCTGCTCAACAGCTTTCCGCCTCGATCTGATCCAGCAGCGTCAAGGCCGCCTGATCATCGTACAGCTCAAACAACTCTCTGATGTTATTGATATAGGCATGGATCAGATACAGTTCATCCTGGCTGAAACCGCTGGATTCAGCAGGTTGCGTAATCCGCTCCAGCTTGCCCTTGAACAGCTCCCAGAAGCGGTTGGTTTTGGCTGGATCGTCAATATGGTGTCGTAGCAGCACCACCAGCTTCTGTGCGTTGGAGTCGCCGTCAATCCCTACAAATGAAACATAGCGGTCTGGTTTACTGGTAGGTTGCATTGTTTTTTTCCTTATTCAACAGTATCAAGTCTCAACGCAAAGGTCAGATCCTGTCCCGCCAGGGGGTGATTGGCATCCAGGGTCACCTCCCGATCATCCACTTCGAGAATAACCATGACCCGCTCAACCCCTCCGCTGAACTGTAGTTGCAATTTCTCGCCGATGCGTAGCTCCCGCTCTGCGGGAAACAGCTCCCGCTTTACCTTGATAATGTTCTCATCCAGACGTGGACCATAGGCGTCAGCCGCCGCGAGCAGGATATTCTTTGCCTCGCCAACGGCCATGCCGATGATGGCTTGTTCCAGCGCGGCAAAGACCTGATCGTGACCAATGGTAAAGGTTAAGGGGCCACCTTCCTCTGTACTGTCGAAGATCCGGCCGTTATCCAGGGTGCCGATATAGCTGACCGTAACCATGCGGCCATGTTCTGCACGTTTCATCGCAAGCTCTCCTTGTCTGGGTCTGGGCAGCCGCAGGCGCCGCACGTGCAGACCCGCAGGCCGCATATACTACAGGCCGGGTTTTTCGGATCGCGCCCGTCAACCGTCTTGCCGCAGGTCGGGCACCTGTAACGGTAAAAGGCAAAACCGCAGTTACGGCAGTACAGCATGCCGTCGACATCCGGTTTGGCGATCACCTCAATAGATTCACAGATCAGGCAGACCGAGGCCATCTCAGGGCAGTTTCTGATACCGTCCCGCTGGGAACGATATTTTTTGAACAGCCGCTTTCCTTCTTCGCGGTCAATCGGTAGTGGCATGGCGCGTCCTCCCCTTATCACAGAGGGCGCTTGCAACTTTATTGCCGTTATCCTGACATGGTTTGACATGCCTGATGATTACTACAGTCTGCAGCTAGCTACCAGGCGGCCGAACCAGGGAAAGGGTAAACACCATGCATACAAATGAGGCAACGATGCCGCAAGCAACATCAGCAACAGCCCTCAACTATCTGGGAGCACAGCAGTACCAGCTGAGTATGGAGGGACGTTTCGATCCGGGCTGGATCTGCGGACTCAGCCATGGGCTGGCAGAGCGCCATCGCACGAGGCTGTTGTGCCCGGTGGGAGCGGATACGGGAATACACCTTGAGGTGAAGAGAAGCGCCAGGACTGAGGCAGGGGCAGCCTGCCTCAGCAACTGAGAACGGTCAGGCCTTTTTCACAAACTCCGACTTAAGCTGCATGGCACCGAACCCATCGATCTTGCAGTCGATGTCATGATCGCCATCCACAATCCGTATATTTCTCACCTTGGTGCCCACCTTGACTGACGATGATGCCCCCTTGACCTTCAGATCCTTGATCACCGTTACGCTATCGCCATCCTTCAGCTCGTTGCCAAAGGCATCCCGCACAACGCGACCGCCCTCTGTTTCAGCAACCGCAACCATCGGCCATTCATGGGCGCATTCCGGGCAGACAAAATGGTCGCCGTCTTCGTAAGTGTAGGCAGAACTGCAAGCCGGGCATTTGGGTAATTCACTCATCTGATGTTTTCCTTTGTCGGTTGTCGTGGGTGAGGCCTACGAAAGCACGCTCTACCAATCTGCACTGTAAGCGAGCTGGCGACCTCATGTCCAGCTTAACAATCGCAGGACGCACAGCCCGCGCGAACAAACGGCCCTGAAACCTGCCGAGATCCACTTATTCTGGCCACAAAGGCGGCAATGCTGATTTTATTTGAGCACCACCCACCTGCCAGCCCGCTGACACACTCAAACAAAAAACATGATATCAGCAAGTTACAGCTTGACACGCGGTTGGCATGCGTTATGTATAAGCGTACATAACGAAGAGGAGGATGGCATGAAGCAGGCCACGCAACATGTCGCGCTGGACGGCAACCTCTGGTTTACCAAGGCTGAGAGCAAGTTTCTTGGTGGCGACCGGATTGCCCTGCTGGAAAAGATTGGAGAACTTGGTTCCATCACCCAGGCAGCCAAGGCGATCGGAGTCAGCTACAAGACCGCCTGGGAGATGATGAACCAGATCAATAACCTGAGCGCCGCACCGCTGGTAGATCGGGCCACTGGCGGCAAAGGCGGCGGCGGGGCGAGCCTTACGCCAGCTGGCCATGGGCTGCTGGAGCAGTTTCGTGTGGTTCAGGAGGAACACCGCAAGTTTTTGAAAAACCTGGACCTGCGTCTGGGAGATACCGGCAGTCTGTACCAATTTTTAAGGAGGATCAGCATGAAAGTCAGCGCACGCAATCTGTTTAACGGTACCGTGGCATCCATTACCAAAGGGGCGGTTAATGCCGAAGTAAGCCTGACACTGAAAGCCGGCGCCACTATTACCGCAGTGGTAACCAACGGCGCCATTGACAACCTGGGCCTGAAAGAAGGGATGGATGCCTATGCCATTATCAAAGCCAGTTCAGTGGTCATCGCTACCGAGCTGGCAGGGGCAAAGCTGAGTACCCGCAACCTCTTGACCGGCACCATAGTCAAGATGGTTGAAGGGCCGGTCAATTGCGAGATTGTCCTTGAGCTGCCCGGTGGCACTACCATCAGCGCGGTGATTACCGATGGCAGTGCCAAACGGCTGGGGTTGAATGTTGGTGGCAGCGCAACCGCACTGTTTAAAGCTTCCAGCGTCATTCTCGGCGTTAGTTAATCCATCATAAGCAGCGAAGGAGGTAACAGGTATGCCTGTCATCAGCAGAATAGTACTCATTGGTTTATTCATACTTTCAAGCGCAAGGTCTTCAATGGCAACAGAGATCAGCCTGTCGGTGGCAGCCAGCCTGCGGGAGTCCGTAACCGAGCTGTCTGACCTGTTCCAGAAGCGAACTCCCGGCGTCACCTTCAAGAAGAACTTTGGCGCATCCGGCGCCCTGGCCAGGCAGATTGAGGCCGGCGCACCGGCAGACCTGTTTTTTGCCGCCAATAACGAGTGGGTCGATTACCTGATCAAAAAGAAGCTGGCCGATGAAAAATCTGCCGGCGTATTTGCCTACAATCAACTGGTGGTGGCAGGCAAACCGGGCTTGAAAATCAGCAGCATGCAGGATCTGCTCAAGCTCAACCGAATCGCCATCGGCAGCCCCAAAAGCGTACCGGCTGGCGAGTATGCCATGACAGCCTTCCAGAAATCCGGCATTGACAAACAGCTGGAAAAAAAGCTGATAATGGCCAGGGATGTGCGCGAATGTCTGCTGTATGCCGACCGGGGCGAGGTGGATGCGGCCTTTGTCTACAAAACCGATGCGCTGTTGTTCTCAAAACAGACCAGGATTTTGTACATCGTGCCGGAACAACTGCACGAACGGGTCACCTATCCGATGGTGTTAACCGTGGCAGGCAGTAAAAAAGCCGAGGCGGTCGCTTTCATCAGGTTTTTAGCCTCGCCCGAGGCAAAGGCTGTGCTGACCAGGCATGGATTTGAGGTGCGTTGATGATGTTTGCTCCAGCAGATATGCAAGCGATCCTGTTGTCAGCCAAGGTTGGCAGCGTTGCCACTCTGGTGGCGCTGCCACTGGGCTTCTGCGCAGCCTGGCTGTTGGCCTTCGGCCGCTTCAGGGGCAAGCTGCTGCTGGAACTGCTGTTCAACCTGCCGCTGACCCTGCCGCCGGTGGTGGTGGGGTATCTGCTGCTGCTGCTGCTGGGGGTGCAGGGACCACTGGGCAAGCTGTTGGAGCCGTTGGGGATCAGGATCATCTTTACCTGGAAGGCGGCGGTGATCGCCTCGGTGGTGGTCGGCTTTCCGCTGCTGGTCCGTTCCATCAGGCTGGCCATGGAGGGGATCGATCCGCAGCTGGTGCAGGCTGCCCGCTCGTTAGGGGCCGGGCCTTTGGATGTGATTCTGACCGTGGTGCTGCCACTCTCCCGGCGCGGCCTGATGGCCGGTTCTTCGCTCTTTTTTGCACGTTCGCTGGGTGAGTTCGGCGCCACCATCATCATTGCGGGCAATATCCCCGGCGTGACCCAGACCCTGCCGCTGGCAATCTATGACTACGCTTCCTCGCCCCGCGGCGAAGGGACCGCACTGCTGCTTTGCATTGTATCGGTCGTGCTTGCGCTGGTGGTGCTGCTACTGCATGAAACCATCCTGCAACGAAAGCGGGGGACCTGATGGAACTCACGCTACAGCTACGCAAACAGCAGGGTGGGTTTCTGCTGGATCTTGATCTGACGCTCAGCGGGGAGCGCATCGGCATCTTTGGCCCATCCGGCAGCGGTAAATCGACGCTGGTTTCATTGTTGTCAGGCTTGAGCTGCCCGGATGCAGGCCGGGTGCTGCTGAATGGACAGCCGTTGTTCGACAGCCGGTGCCGGATTAACCTGCCGCCTGAACAACGGCGGATCGCCCTGGTCTTCCAGCAGCACGCTCTGTTTCCTCATCTGAACGTCCGCCAGAACCTGCTCTACGGCTACCGGCGCTGCCCGGCGGCCGAACGGCGCGTCGAGCTTGATGAGGTGGCGGCGGTGCTCGGTCTCTCAGCACTGCTGAAGCAACTCCCAGAAACCCTCTCCGGCGGCGAACGGCAGCGGGTGGCGCTGGGACGGGCGGTGCTTGCGGCACCACGCCTGCTGGTGATGGACGAGCCACTTTCAGCCCTGGACGATGACCTGCGCTACCGGATCATCCCTTACCTGAAGCTGGTTGCAGAACGGTTTAAGATTCCGTTCATGTTCATTTCCCACTCGCTGGTAGAGATGCGCCTGATGGCTGAGCAGGTGGCGGTGCTTGACAAGGGCGCACTGACGGCACTACAGACGCCGGAAGAGCTGGCCCGGCTACGAATGGGCACCAGCCCGGCAGGCTACATCAATCTGCTTGAGCTGGGGCAGCCCCGTGCAGAACATGGCCTGCTGGCCTTCCCCTGGGCGGGCCGCGAGCTGCTGCTCTCAGGCGGAAGCGGCCACGAGCCGGGCCTGTTCGAGCTCTCCTCCAAGGATATCATCCTCTGCAAACGGCACCCCGAGGCGATCAGCGCCCGTAACCTGCTGCCCTGCACCGTACGCGCCCTGTTCGGATCCGGCAGCAAGACCGGGGTGGAGCTGGACTGCAACGGCGCCCCCTTGATCGCCGAGATCGTCCCCGCGGCCGCCCAAGAACTGCAGATCACCCCCGGCAGCACCATCTGGGCCGCCATCAAGGCCTCGGCCTTCCGCAGGCTTTCATCGCCCTGCACCTTTTTTTAGCATCTTCGCCTGCCCCCTCTACAGCGCCCCTTCCCTCCCCCGTATACAGCATGCGCTCAGACAAGATTTACCATCTTGATAATATTAGCTAAAATGTGATCTTTGTAATTTGGCACGGGCTATGCTTATAGCCATATCGAAGCATTTTTTGAAAATCAGCAGTCAGAAGTCAAGGCAACGGCGCCTTCCAATCATCAACAGGTATTGGGGCGCCGTTTTGCGTTCACGTCTATTCACAAACCAAGGGATGTCGGTTCGTCGATGGATCGTAAGGCAGTGAGCTGGTGGGCACCGCAGGCGTACAACGCAGTACGTCAAGGGGGCCACCAGCGAAATGACTTGCGAGACACGGCGAAACGGCAGACCGCAACGAAAGGAGCAACATCATGAGACAGATCGCTATCTACGGCAAAGGCGGCATCGGCAAATCAACCACCACCCAGAACACGGTGGCAGGCCTGGCATCCATCGGCAAGAAGGTGATGATTGTCGGCTGTGACCCCAAGGCGGACTCCACCCGGCTGATCCTGCATGCCAAGGCACAGAATACGGTGATGGACCTGGTACGTGAACTGGGTACGGTTGAGGACCTTGAGCTGGAAGAGGTCATGAAGGTCGGCTATGGCGAGGTGAAGTGTGTCGAATCCGGCGGTCCCGAACCAGGTGTCGGCTGCGCCGGCCGCGGCGTGATCACCGCCATCAACTTCCTGGAGGAAAACGGCGCCTACACCCCTGATCTTGACTTTGTCTTCTATGACGTGCTTGGCGACGTGGTCTGCGGCGGGTTTGCCATGCCGATCCGCGAAGGCAAGGCCGAAGAGATTTACATCGTTACCTCCGGCGAGATGATGGCCATGTACGCCGCCAACAACATCGCCAAAGGCATCCTGAAGTACGCCTCTTCCGGCAAGGTGCGTCTGGGCGGCCTGATCTGCAACTCCCGCAACACCGACCGTGAAGATGAGCTGATCGAGGCGTTGGCCCGGAAACTGGGCACCCAGATGATTTACTTCGTACCCCGTGACAACCAGGTGCAACGGGCCGAGCTGCGCCGGATGACGGTGATCGAGTACTCGCCCGAGCACAAGCAGGCTCAGGAATACCGTACCCTGGCCCAGAAGATTGCCGAGAACAAGATGCTGGTGATTCCGACCCCGCTGGAGATGGAAGAGCTGGAGGAGCTGCTGATGGAGTTCGGCGTCATGGAAGTGGAGGATGAGACCATCGTCGGCGTTGCTGAGAAGGCGGCCTAGGAAACAGGCAAGGAGACTTTTATGTCAGACAAGATAAAGAACATTGACGGCATTACCAAAGAGTCGACCCAGGCGATGATCGATGATGCCTTGGCGGCCTACCCGGAGAAGGGCAAAAAGAAACGGGCTCCGCACCTTGGCGTCAATGACCAGGGCTCAGGTTCTGCCTGCGTCAAGTCAAACAAGAAGACCGTACCTGGCGTGATGTCCGCCCGTGGTTGCGCCTATGCCGGTGCAAAAGGGGTGGTCTGGGGTCCGATCCGCGACATGGTGCACGTCTCCCACGGCCCGGTAGGCTGCGGCTGGTACTCCTGGGGCACCCGGCGCAACCTGGTCTCCGGCATCAACGGCGTGACCCAGTTCGCCATGCAGTTCACCTCGGACTTCCAGGAGAAGGATATCGTTTACGGCGGCGACAAGAAGCTGAAGACACTGCTGGAAGAGGCGGTGGGCCTGTTCCCGCTGGCCAAGGGTATCTCGGTGCTGTCCGAATGCCCGGTGGGCCTGATCGGTGACGATATCAACTCGGTGGCCAAGCAGTCCTCCAAGGAACTGGATCTGCCGATCATTCCCTGTAACTGCGAGGGGTTCCGGGGTGTTTCCCAGTCACTGGGCCACCATATTTCGAACGATACGATCCGTGACTACATCATCGAGACCCGTGAATTTGCCGAGCCATCCAGCCCTTATGATATCGCCCTGATCGGCGATTACAACATCGGCGGCGACGTCTGGTCAGCCAAGGCGCTGCTGGAGGAGATCGGCCTGAACGTCAAATCGGTCTGGACCGGCGACGGCGAGCTGGAGAAAATTGCCGCCACCCATCAGGTCAAACTGAACCTGATCCACTGCTATCGCTCCATGAACTACATGTGCAAGGTGATGGAAGAGAAGTACGGCATCCCCTGGCTGGAGTTCAACTTCTTCGGCCCCACCAAGATTCGTCAGAGCCTGCGCGCCATTGCCGAGCGGTTCGATGACACCATCAAGGAAAACGTGGAACGGGTGATTGCCAAGTACGACCCGATCATGCAGGCCATCATCGATGAATACAAGCCACGCCTGGATGGCAAGAAGGTGATGCTGCTGGTGGGCGGTCTGCGTCCTCGCCACACCATCGGCGCCTACGAAGACTTAGGCATGGAGTGCGTCGGTTCCGGTTACGAGTTCGCCCATACCGACGACTACGACCGCACCGCCTCGGAAATGCCGGATGCCACCGTGGTCTATGACGACCCATCCGAATACGAGTTTGAGAAGTTCGCCCATGCCTTGAAGCCCGACCTGATCGGCTCCGGCATCAAGGAAAAGTACGTTTTCCAGAAGATGGGCATCCCGTTCCGTCAGATGCACAGCTGGGACTATTCCGGCCCCTACCATGCCTATCAGGGCTTTGAGATCTTTGCCCGTGACGTGGATATGGCGGTAAACAGCCCGACCTGGAAACTGGTGAAGGCGCCTTTTTAGTACTCCGTAGCACACTACAGGTACCGTGAACAGATTGGTTCCGGTCGAAAGGATAGTATCATGGCCAACCTACTCGGACTCGAAGTCAAAAAAATAGTTGAGACCCCGCCCGAAGAGATCGAGCGGGTCCAGAACTGGATCAACTCCGAAGAATATAAGGAGAAAAACTTTGCCCGTCAGGCGCTGGTGATCAACCCGGCCCACGCCTGCCAACCGCTGGGTGCCCAACTGGCGGCCCACGGTTTTGAAGGCACACTGCCGTTTGTGCATGGTTCACAAGGCTGCGCTTCCTACTACCGCTCCACTCTGAACCGGCATTTCCGTGAACCGGCGCCGGCGGTCTCCGACGCCATGACCGAGGACGGCGCAGTGTTCGGCGGCCAGAACAACCTGCACGAAGGGCTTGAGAATGCGGTAGCCCTGTACAAGCCCAAGATGATCGCGGTCTTTACCTCCTGCATGCCGGAGGTGATCGGCGACGACCTGACCGCCTTCATCAAGAACGCCCGCAGCAAGGGACATGTGCCGAAGGATCTGCCGGTGCCGTTTGCCAACACCCCCAGCTTCAGCGGCACCCATATCAACGGCTACGACGCCATGCTGCTGTCGATCCTGCAAAACCTGACCGAAGGCAAGCAGGTGGAAGGCCGTTGCACCGGCAAGCTGAACCTGATCGCCGGCTGCGATTTCAACACCGGGGATTATCGCGAGTACAAGCGGATCGCCAAGGAGTTCGGCATCCCGCTCACCCTGCTGGCTGATATCTCCGACACCTTCGACTCGCCCTGCAACGGCACCTACAGCATCTACGCCGGAGGAACCAGGTTGGAGGATGCGGCCGATTCGATCAACGGCAAGGCCACCATCACCTTGGGGCCCTACGCCACTGCCAAGACCTTCAGCTGGATCAAGGATACCTATTCCGGCAAGCATGTTTCGCTATCGATGCCGATCGGGATCGAGAAGACCGACGCCTTGCTGATGAAACTGGCCGAACTGTTCGACAAGGAGGTGCCACAGACGCTGAAGGACGAGCGTGGCCGTGCGGTGGACGCCATGACTGACGCCCAGCAGTACATGCACGGCAAGAAGTTTGCGGTGTACGGCGATCCCGACTACCTGACGGGCTATGTGGCGTTCCTGCTGGAGATGGGGGCACGGCCCTACCACATCCTCTGCAGCCGTGGCTCCAAAAAGGTGGAGAAGGAGTTGCAGGCCATGCTGGATGCCTCAGCCTACGGCGCCGGCTGCAAAATCTACATGAACAAGGATCTCTGGCACCTGCGCTCCCTGGTGATGACCGATCCGGTGGATGCCATCATCGGCGATACCCATGGCAAGTTTGCCGCCCGTGACGCCAAGATACCGCTGTTCCGCTTCGGCTTCCCGGTCTTTGACCGGGTGAACAGGCACCGCTCCCCGATCATCGGCTATCAGGGCGTCATCAACATGGTCAGCGAAATCTGTAACAAGTTTCTGGATATCAAGGATGAGACCTGCGAGGACCGGTACTTTGAGATGATGCGCTGATCGACGAGAGGCAGTAGCAAAGATAAAAGGGCATCCCCTGCGGGGTGCCCTTTTTGTGTTGTCAGCTGGTTACCCGCTGGAGCTCATCGGCCAGCTCCTGCAGGGTCACCGGCTTGGCCAGATAGCCGTTAAAACCTTCGGCCAGAAATCGCTCCCGATCCCCGCGGAGGGCATGGGCGGTCAGGGCAATAATCGGGATATGCCCGCCAATGGCTTGCTCCTGTTGACGGATAGAGGCGGTGGCCGACCTGCCGTCCATCACCGGCATCTGGACATCCATCAGAATACAGTCAAAGGCGGCAGTATTCGATTGGGCCAGGGCTTGTCGCCCATCGGCCACCAACACTGCCTGGTGCCCCATCCGCTTCAACATGGCAATGGTTGTCTCTGCATTCAGCTTGTTGTCCTCTGCAACCAGCACGTTCAAACGCTTGCCCGTGGGCAGGGCCGCAGGCTCTGGTTGCGGCACGGCCGTTGCCCCGCTTCGTGCGTGAACGGTTAAGGGCAACTCCACAAAGAAGGTTGACCCGGCAGACAGGCGGGATTCAACCCAGATCCGCCCGCCCATCAATTCCGCCAGCCGGCGGCAGATCGACAACCCCAGGCCGCTGCCGCCATAGATACGGGTGGTGGAATTATCGGCCTGCTCAAAGGCCTGGAAGATCCGCTCCTGCGCTTCGGGAATCATGCCGATGCCGGTATCACTGACTGCCAACCGCAAGGTAACCGTTGTGGATTGGGATGCAACGATGCCGGCTGCGATGGAGATACTGCCCTTTTCAGTAAACTTGATGGCATTGCCCAACAGATTCAGCAATATCTGTTTGATGCGCAACGAATCTCCGTGCACCACCTGGGGCACCTGATCCTGAATCTCGACCTTCAGCTGCAGCCCTTTCTGATGGATGCGGGAAGTCTGCGTGACAACGACATCCTGAATACAGCGGCGCAGTGAGAAGTCGGCATTTTCCAGCTCAATCTTGCCGGCCTCAATCTTTGAAAGGTCCAGGATATCGTTAATCAGGGCCAGCAGGTTGTTGCAGGACAGCTCCAGGCTATCAAGATACTCCTGCTGTTCAGCGGTAAGTTCCGTAAACGAGAGCAGCTGGGCCATGCCGATCACACCGTTCATCGGGGTGCGGATCTCATGGCTCATGTTGGCTAAAAACTCGCTTTTTGCCCGGCTGGCCGCCTCGGCACGCTGGGCCAGCTGATTGGCCCGCTCGGTTGCCTCGCGCAGCTGGCGGTTGGAATCGAGCAGTTCTTGTTCGGCCTGCTTGCGCGCCGTGATATCCCGGGCGATCCCCATCACGCCGATCAACCGGCCGTCGGCATCGTAGATCGGACACTTGATGGTCTCGCAGTACTCCTGGTGGCCATCGGAGGCAAACGACAGCCAATCCTCATTCAGGCTGTGACCACCGGCCGCCATGGCTTTTTTGTCATGCTCACGGAAGAAATCCGCCAGCTGCTGGTCCACAAAGTCGTAGTCGGTCTTGCCAACAATCTCAGCTTCCCGGGCCCCGAAAAAATCTTCAAAGCGCGAGTTACACGAAAGGTAGACTCCCTCGGTATTTTTTAACCAGACCAGATCAGGAATGGTCTGTACCAGGGTCCGCAGCTGACCGGCTGACAGCTCTGCCTGACGGCGGGCCGCGGCCAGATGCCGGTTTGCCACCCCCAGCTGCAGGGCCAGCAGCAGCACGCCGGCAGCGATGATACCCAGCAGCACCAGCTGCCAGAAATACCGCTGCAGTACATCCCGGAAGGTGAATCCCGGGACCTTGTCAAAGGGGGGCAGCCGCAGCTCCCGCAGCAGATCTTCCACCACCTGATAATCGGCTGGCACGGTAAAACCGGAAATCTTGCTCTTGCGGGCCACCGCCCCATCCGGCTCAAGCAGCAACAGAGCGGCGGCAATCCGTCGTCCCACATCCTCCGGCAGGTGCGGCAGAGCCAGCATGGGCCATTCCGGATACAGCCGGGTAGAGACGATAAAGGGATAACTGGGCAGTTCCTGGCGGTTGATGATCTTGAGCTGCCGGAGATCCAGCTTACCCTGGGCCACCATCTGCTCCAGGATGCCGGTACGCACGAAACCGGCATCGGCCGTGCCGGACAACACCGCCTCCACCGCCAGATCCTGGGGGGTGCCGGTAATCAGCAGTTCAGCGTCATCGGGCAAGCGGATGCCGACCTTAAGCAGTTCAAGGGCCGGGGCCGGGTACGATCCCAGGCTGCCGGTCATACTGAAACAGGCCAGGGTCTTGCCCTTCAAATCACTCAACGCAACGATATCGCCACGGTCGTGGCGGGTAAAGATCACTCCGCCCAGACTGGAAACCGGCTGGCTGTTCTGCCGGTCGGCCAGGGTGGCCAGGGCGCCGGTCAGTGAATTTTTCTGACGCAGCTGAATGTAGTCGGCGGCATTGGTGAACAGCAGATCAAGCTGATGTTTTTCCAGGGCATGCTGCAGTTCCTGTTGATCCATGGGCAGCAACCTGACCTGGTAGCCATCCAGGGAACGGGAGAGATAATCGGCCAGCGGCTGCCAGCGGGCAACCGTCTCTGGCTTGGGGCGAACCGCAAGCACCCCCAGCACCAGGACTCGATCTGTCGCATGACTGATTGGCGGAACAACAGCCGCACCACACACCACGGACAGGCAGACCAGCAGCCGGATCAGGATCGGTCGCATCTCAGGAGACCTCCTCGTAGCGCAGAGTGCAACCTGACAACAGTGGCAGCAGGCTGGTTTCCAACAGAACCAGTGCACGGCGGCGATTGCAGACGAGTGAGGGTGCTGCTGCTAACAGGGTCAATGGTGCGATGGGCATGGTGTGTCCTGATCTTGATGTATCAGCTGTCTAACGATACCAAGAGCCGGCTGCTTGTCAAATCCGGGCGCTACATGGATTGTACCAGGGACTGCCAGTAAAAAAGGCAACTGCACGGGGCCTGGACAGTGCTAACGCACACTGCTGGAAAAAACCTTGTCATTTCGGCATACTGGCAATTGGCACAAGGGATGCATTACCGCCTGCACGGTGCATCGACGCACCATCTGCGAGGCCTCTTATGGCAAAACCGGACTGGTACGATACCGACAGCTGCGAGACCCACGACAAGGGTGCTCCCAAATTCTGCAAAAAATCCGAGCCGGGTGAGGGAACCGAGCGCTCCTGCGCCTACGACGGCGCCCGGGTGGTATTGATGCCGGTCACCGATGTGATCCATCTGGTGCATGGCCCGATCGCCTGCGCCGGCAACTCCTGGGACAACCGCGGTGCCCGCTCATCGGGCGCACAGCTCTACCGGCGCGGCTTCACCACCGAGATGCTGGAAAATGACGTGATCTTTGGCGGCGAGAAGAAGCTCTACAAGGCGATCATCGAGTTGGCGGCCCGTTACCCCGAGGCCAAGGGCATGTTCGTCTACGCCACCTGCGTGACCGCCATGACCGGCGACGATATCGAGGCGGTCTGCACGGCGGCCCAGCAAAAGGTCCGTATCCCGCTGGTGCCGGTCAACACCCCCGGCTTTATCGGCGACAAGAACATCGGCAACCGCCTGGCCGGCGAGGTACTGTTCAAACAGGTGATCGGCACCGCAGAGCCACCGGTACTGGGTGAATACCCGATCAACCTGATCGGCGAGTACAACATCGCTGGCGACCTGTGGGGGATGCAGCCGCTGTTTGACCGGCTGGGCATTCAAATTCTGTCCTGCTTCAGCGGCGACGCGAAGTTCGAGGAGCTGCGCTATGCCCACCGGGCCAGGCTGAACATCATCATCTGCTCCAAGAGCCTGACCAACCTGGCCAAGAAGATGCAGAAAACCTACGGCATGCCGTATCTGGAGGAGTCGTTCTACGGCATGACCGACATCGCCAGGGCGCTGCGCAACATCGCCATCGCCCTGGATGACGCGGTCAACGGGCTGGAAAAACGGATCATGCAGGACCGGGTGGAGCGGCTGCTGGCAGAGGAAGAATCAAAATGCCGTGAGCGGCTGGCCCCCTACCGTGCCCGGCTGGAAGGCAAGCGGGCGGTGCTGTTCACCGGCGGGGTCAAGACCTGGTCGATGGTGAATGCCCTGCGGGAGCTGGGGGTAGAGATCCTGGCCGCCGGCACCCAGAACTCCACCCTGGAGGACTTCTACCGGATGAAGGCCTTGATGCATCAGGATGCCGGAATCATTGAAGACACCTCCACCGCCGGGCTGTTGGCGGTGATGAAGGACAAGATGCCGGATCTGATCGTGGCCGGCGGCAAGACCAAGTTTCTGGCTTTGAAGACCAAGACCCCGTTCCTTGACATCAACCATGGCCGTTCCCATCCCTATGCCGGGTATGAGGGGATGGTGACCTTTGCCAAACAACTTGATCTGACCGTCAACAACCCGATCTGGCCGCTCTTGAACAGGCCGGAACCGTGGGAAACCGATACGGCTCCACTGGTCAACGCTGCCCGCAACCACGCCAGCACCTATCTGGCAGAAGATCTGGCTGCCTCGCGGGTGGCGGTACCCAAAAAGGCAGCAACGGTGAACCCGCAGAAAAACTCTCCTGCTTTAGGCGCAACCCTGGCCTATCTGGGCATTGACAACATGCTGGGGCTCTTGCACGGCGCCCAGGGCTGCTCCACCTTTATCCGGCTGCAACTCTCGCGGCACTTCAAGGAATCAATCGCCCTGAACGCCACGGCCATGAGCGAAGACAGCGCCATCTTTGGCGGCTGGGAGAATCTGAAAAAAGGGATCGGCCGGGTGATCGAGAAATTCGGCCCCCAGGTGGTGGGGGTGATGACCACCGGCCTGACCGAGACCATGGGGGATGATGTCCGTTCCGCCATCCACCAGTTCCGCGAAGAGCACCCCGAACACGACGGAGTGCCGGTGATCTGGGCCTCTACCCCGGATTACTGCGGCTCGCTACAGGAAGGGTATGCCAACACGGTTGAGGCGATTCTGGCCAGCCTGCCGGAAGGGGGCGAGACCATCCCCGATCAGGTTAACCTGGTGCCCGGTGCTCAATTGACCCCGGCTGACGTGGAAGAGTTGAAAGAGCTGATCGAGTCATTCGGCCTGCGTGTACTCTGTATCCCGGACATTGCCAACGCCCTGGATGGACATATTGATGCCGATGTCTCACCGCTCTCCACCGGCGGGATCAGCGTTGAGAAGATCAAGCAGGCCGGACGCAGCATGGCCACGCTGTACGTGGGCGACTCTCTGGCCAAAGCGGCAGGCAAGCTGGAGGAACGGTTCGGCATCCCGTCCTATGGCTTTACCTCGCTCTCCGGCATGGCCGAAACCGACCGTTTCATGGCGGTACTGGCCGCCTTAAGCGGCAGACCGATTCCTGAAAAACAGCGCCGCTGGCGCAGCCGCCTGGCCGATGCCATGGTGGATTCGCACTACCAGTTCGGCACAAAGCAGGTTGCATTGGCGCTGGAGGCCGACCATCTGAAAGGAATGACCCGCTTCCTGGCCGGTATGGGCTGCCAGATTCAGGCCGCCATCGCCGCCACCCGCACCCGCGGTCTGGACAGCCTGCCCTGCGACAACGTCTTTGTGGGGGATCTTGAAGACCTGGAAACCGCCGCCATTGGAGCAGACCTGCTGGTGGCCAACAGCAACGGCAGACAGGCGGCAGCCAAACTAAAGATCGGCGCCCATTTGAGAACCGGCCTGCCGGTGTTTGACCGCTTGGGAGCCCACCAGAAGATGTGGGTCGGCTACCGCGGCACCCTGAACCTGGTGTTTGAAGTGGCCAACCTGTTCCAGGCCAACGCCAAAGATGCTCAAAAACTGGCGCATAATTAGGGGGATCTATGAAAATCGCATTTACGACCACCGACGGCAGCATGATTGATCAGCATTTTGGCCAGTGTGAAAATTTCCAGATCTGGGAAGTGGGGCCGGATGAAGCCGCATTTCTGGAACTGGTAACGGTTGAGCCCCACGGCAGTGATGAAGAGGACCGGATCGCTGCCCGGGCCAAGGCATTGGCAGATTGCGCCATTGTCTACACCATGCAGGTGGGTGGCCCAGCAGCGGCCAAGCTGGTGGCCCAGAAGATTCACCCCATGAAAACCAACATCGAGGTCAGTCTGCCGGAAACCGTGGGCAAACTGCAGGAGGTGTTGCGCGGAAATCCCCCACCCTGGCTGCGCAAGGCGATGAACAAGGGACAGACCGTGTCGTTTGAAGAAGAATAACATAACAGGAGGTGCCAAATGGCCCATATTACCGGTTTAACAAAAGACAAACATGACTGGACCCCGCAGTTTATTGTTTCGATCGATGAAGAGACCTGCATCGGTTGCGGGCGTTGTTTCAAGGTCTGCTCACACGACGTGCTGGCCTTTGAAGAGCTGGATGAGGATGATTCAGCCAAGATGTTCATGCGGGTGGCGCATGCCGGCAACTGTATCGGCTGTGAGGCCTGCGGCAAAACCTGCTCCAAAAAATGTTTCACCTTTGCTCCGGTACTACGTTAAGGGGTAACCATGCTGATCGCCGTGACTTCATCCAATGGAATCGATGTGGATACCCACTTCGGCAAAGCCGGCCAGTTTCTGGTTTACGAACTTGGCGGGGGTGAGCCGCAGCTTGTGCGCTCGATCCAGACGCCTTCTTACTGTAGCGGCGCTGCGCCGGGCCATAGCCTGATGCCGGACAAGCTGGCAGCCATTCAGCAGGCGCTGGGTGACTGTCGGGTGGTGGTGACCGCCATGATCGGTGATGCGCCGCGCGAAGAAATGGACCGACTGGGCGTTGATGTGGTAACGCTGGTTGCGCCGGTTACGGAAGCGTTGAGGGAAGTAGCGAAACTCTATTGATCTGATCGGGGCCGCCTCAATGTCGAGCACTGCCTTCAACCTCTGCAACCTGCCACCTTGGGTAATCGCCTCGCGGCATTTCAACGAACAGCCGCAGACACTGTCCATTCAAGGGGTACGGGAGGCCAACCGCTTTCTGTTTCAAAGGTTGGACGGAATCAACAGCCGTGAGGAGCGGGGACAAATCTTCAGCGATTATCTCTCGGTCAAGTTCAGCCTGCATCATCACCAGGATCAGACCGATTCCGCCCGCAGGAGCCTGCGCAACAGCTACCTGCGTTTTTTGAAGGGCTGGATGATGGATAGCAACTCGGTGGAGGGGGCGGTGCTGAAGGGCTGGGTGGAGAGCCGGATCGGCATACCGCCCAGTTTCCACAACGGACGGATCACCAGCACTGACTCCCAGGCCCATTACCGCTACCTTTTAGACCGGACCCAGGGCAGCAAACGGACCAACGCCATCAATGCCCAGCTTGATCTGTTGTACGAATACTGCCAGTATGAATTACGCCGCAACTTTGGCGGCACCAGACTCGTGACACTCTATCGCGGCACCTACGATGCCGCCGAACATGATCTGCTGGAACAGCTGGACAGGCGGGAGCAGGTCGTGCGGTTGAACAATCTGGTTTCCTTCACCGACCAGGAGGAACGGGCCTGGGAGTTCGGCTCCACGGTCTGGGAGTGCCGGGTGCCGACCGTCAAGGTCTTCTTTTTTGATCAACTGCTGCCCGGCAGCATCCTGAAGGGCGAGGGAGAATATCTGGTGATCGGCGGGGAGTACAAGGTGCGGCGGGTGATGTGCACCGTCTGAAACAAAAACGAGCCCGGCACAGGGCCGGGCTCACTCAAATACACGCAATCAATCAGGGGTGCAGATTTTTCGATAAGCTCTAGGCGCCTGAGGGATGGCGCGGAGGCGTACTGCTGAAGTACGCCGCACAAGACATCCCGAAAGGCAACGACGAGATTACGGAAAAGCTGCGCACCTCTTAGACAAGGCCGTGGGCGACCATCGCGTCCGCCACCTTGATAAAACCACCGATATTGGCGCCCAGCACGTAGTTGCCCGGATCGCCGTACTCGTCGGAGATGGTGTAGCAGAGCTTGTGGATGCCCTTCATGATGCTTTCCAGCTTGACTTCGGTATCCTCGAAGGACCAGGAATCACGCTGAGCGTTTTGCTGCATCTCCAGAGCCGAGGTGGCCACGCCGCCGGCGTTGGCAGCCTTGCCAGGTCCGTAGGCGATCTTGGCGTCCAGGAACACCTTGATCCCTTCGGGGGTGGTGGGCATGTTGGCCCCTTCACCCACGGCCATGCAGCCGTTTTTGATCAGGGTCTTGGCATCCTTGCCGCTGATTTCATTCTGGGTGGCTGACGGCATGGCCACCTGGCAGGGGATATCCCAGATATTGCCGTTGGCAATGTACTTGGCGTCCTTGTGGGCCTTGGTGTATTCGGAGATCCGGCGGCGCTCGACCTCTTTCAACTGCTTGATCAGCTCAACATCCAGGCCCTTCTCGTGGTAGATCACGCCGTTTGAGTCGGAGCAGGCCACGCACTTGCCGCCCAGCTGATGGATCTTCTCGATGGTGTAGATGGCTACGTTGCCGGAGCCGGACACCAGACAGGTCTTGCCGTCGAAGGAATCCTTACGGACCTTGAGGGCCTCGTTGATGAAGAAGGTGGCGCCGTAGCCGGTGGCCTCGGGACGCACCAGGGAGCCGCCCCACTTGAGACCTTTGCCGGTCAGCACGCCAGCCTCCCAGCGGTTGGTGATCCGCTTGTACTGGCCGAACATATAACCGATCTCGCGGCCGCCCACGCCGATATCTCCGGCCGGTACGTCGGTATGCTCGCCGATATGGCGATACAGTTCGGTCATGAAGCTCTGGCAGAAACGCATGACTTCATCGTCTGACTTGCCCTTGGGATCGAAGTCGGAACCACCCTTGCCGCCGCCGATCGGCATGCCGGTCAGGGAGTTCTTAAAGATCTGTTCGAAGCCGAGGAACTTGATGATGCCCAGGTAGACTGAAGGGTGAAAACGCAGGCCGCCCTTGTAAGGCCCCAGAGCACTGTTAAACTCGACCCGGAAACCACGGTTGATATGCACCTGACCTTTGTCGTCCTGCCAGGGCACCCGGAAGATGATCTGACGCTCCGGCTCACAGATCCGCTCGATGATCTTGCGCTCCAGATACTCGGGATGCTTGGTGACCACCGGTCCCAGGGACTCCAGCACCTCCTGGACCGCCTGGTGGAACTCCACTTCGCCGGGGTTGCGCTTGAGAACGTCCTGATAGATGCCTTCAAGTTTTTCGTCCAACTGTGCCATGTGCTGCCTCCTGATAAGAGTGAAAGGATGGCTACCCCGACGGGCAGTGCTCGACTTTTATGCAACAGCTGGGCCAAGGCCATCCTTAAAAGAGTATAAAGTGTGCATAATATCTGATGATGATGAAAACAACAGCACAATATCTTTTCAGGCACGCCCTGGACCGTTAGGGGTTCCGGCGGACTTGCTCAAATATGAGTATTAAAGAAACTCCAGACAGAGCAGATAAGCTACACAAACCACCCGTGGCGCAACCACGGGCCGGCGGACAAAACACTGATAAATGAGTAGCTTGCATCTTGGGGATGCTTCACGTATAAAACCGGTTTTGTAATCTGCGCCGGCCGATCCGGCATTATGCACAATAAAAGTGCAACGAGGTTTTCCATGCTGATCGTCGCCTGTATCAAGCAGGTCCCCGACACCACCCAGGTCAAGATCGACCCGGTCACCAACACCCTGGTGCGGGAGGGGATTCCCTTTATCATGAACCCCTATGACACCCACGCCCTGGAAGCGGCCCTGCAACTGAAGGACCGTTTCGGCTGCAGGGTGGCGGTACTCTCCATGGGCCCACCCAATGCCGAGGCCACCTTGCGCAAGGCGCTTTCCGTGGGGGTGGACCGCGCCATCCTGCTGTCTGACCGCTGCTTTGGCGGCGCCGACACCCTGGCCACCAGCAACGTGCTGGCGGCCGCCATCCGCAAGCTTTCCGACGAACAGGATCCGGTGGGACTGGTGCTGTGCGGCAAACAGACCATTGACGGCGACACCGCCCAGGTCGGCCCCGGCATCGCCACACGGCTGGGCTACCAGCAACTGACCCTGGTGGACAAGGTGGAGCAGCTGGATATCGCCAGCAAGACGCTGGTTGTCAGCCGCAAACTGGAGGGCCGCCACGAGCGGGTGCAGTCCCCGCTGCCGGCCCTGCTGACCGTGGTCCGGGAGATCAACCGGCCGCGCTACCCGACGGTGCCGATGCGGCTGGCAGCGGTGGATGCCACGGTGGAGGTCTGGGATAATCAACGATTGCAGCTGGATACGCAGTTGATCGGCCTGAAAGGTTCCCCCACCTGGGTTTCAAAGATCTTCTCGCCGGAGCGGGCCAAGGGAGAAATCATCGGCGACGGCTATGCCGACCCCGAGGGTGCCGTGGATATGCTGCTCGACAAACTACTCGCCAAGGATCTGCTACCGCTATGAGTGACACCACCCCGAAGCCGAAACGGCCCCGCGGCCGGGCACACCTGCTGGCAGGCAAATGCATCGCCTGCGGCGCCCGCTGCGAGAGTTCCTGCCCGGTCAACTGCATCAGCATGAACGATGCCGGTGAGCCGGTCATCCAGGAAGACAAGTGCATTGGCTGTGTGAAATGCGTCAAGGTCTGCCCGGCCCAGGCGCTGGAGATGTCCTTCTCGCCCGCAGAGCTGGCGATCCTGGCCGAACTGGACAAATCAGGCTCCGTCACGCCGGAAGAGCCGGACGAAGAGGCTGCGGACCTGGCGAGGTTGCAGGCCCGGTACCGTGGCGTATGGGTATTCATCGAGCAGGCCGAGGGCGAACCGGCAAAGGTTTCCTGGGAGCTGCTGGGCAAGGGCAGGGAGCTGGCCGGCAAGCTGGGGGTGGAGCTGTGCGCCCTGGTGATCGGCCACCAGGTGGAGCCGCTCTGCCAGGAAGCCTTCCGTTACGGCGCCACCACGGCCTATCTGGTGGATGGACCGCTCTACCGCAACTACCGCACCCAACCGTACCTGGAGGCGTGTCACCATCTGATTATGCAGTACAAGCCCGAGGTTGTCCTGATGGGGGCCACCAGTATGGGGCGCGACCTGGCCGGGGCCGTTGCCACGCGGGTCGGCACCGGACTTACCGCCGACTGCACCGGACTGGACATTGACGACAAACGCAACCTGATGCAGACCCGGCCCGCCTTCGGCGGCAACATCATGGCCACCATCATGTGCGACAAATACCGTCCCCAGATGGCCACGGTGCGGCCCCACGTGATGCAGATGCCCAAGCAGCAACCCGGCGCAACCGGAAAGATCATCCGCTGCGATTTCACCATCCCTGAAGAGAGTGTGCTGGTCAAGGTGCTGGAGATCCTCAAGGACAGTGACAGCGGCCAGCATATCGATATCGGCGGGGCCGAGTTCATCGTCTCCGGCGGCCGGGGTCTGATGGGCCCGGAAAATTTCGATATCCTCAAGGAGCTGGCCGATGAGCTGGGCGGCGTGGTCGGCGGCTCCCGTAGCGCAGTTGATGCCGGCTGGCTGGGACACGACCGGCAGGTGGGCCAGACCGGCAAGACGGTGCGGCCCAAGATTTACATCGCCTGCGGCATCTCCGGGGCGATTCAGCATCTGGTGGGTATGCAGGATTCTGACCTGGTGATCGCCATCAACCGCGACAAGGACGCCCCGATCTTCGAGGTGGCCCACTACGGCATTGTGGGCGACCTGTTCCAGGTGGTGCCGGCCCTGACCCGCAAGATTCGCGCACTGAAGCAGAAGAAACGGTAGAGGCTGCCATGACACCGACTCCGACCCTGTTCGCCCCGATCCTGATTGCTGCCGTCGCCCTGTTTGTCTGGAGCTGCTGGAAACGACTCTCCCTGACCGCCCTGGGCAGGCCTGACGACCGGCTTGATAACATCGGCCAGCGAATCAGCGACACCCTGCGCTATGCTTTTGCCCAGAAACGGGTGTTGGCCAAGCCGTCCGGTCTGATCCACGCAGCCATCTTCTGGTGCTTCCTGGTGCTGATGGTCGCCAACAGCGAGTTCCTGCTGCATGGCCTGGTTCCGGCCATGAGCTTCAGCAGGCTGCCGGACTGCCTGTTTGTACCACTGATGCAGATGATCGACGTGGTCTCGCTGATCACCCTGCTGGCGGTGACCGCGGCAGCCATCCGCCGGGTTGTTGCGCCGCCCTACCCCGAAGCGCGCACCTTTGAGGCGTTTTTTATCCTGGCCCTGATCGCCACCCTGATGTTGGCCAATTTCGGGGTGAATGCCGCCAAGATTTCCAGCTTTCAGGGCAGCACGCTGTCAATGGCGCAGCAGGTCATGCCGATTTCGGCCCTGTTTGCCCCCTACATCCCTGCCGGTGCCGGCAAACTGGTGCACGATCTCTCCTGGTGGACCCATGCCCTGGTGCTGCTGCTGTTCTTGAACCTGCTGCCCTTAAGCAAACATTTTCATATCATCACCGCCATCCCCAATGTCTTCCTGCGGCGCTACCAGCAGCCGGTGCTGCCTGAGCGCGAGGAATTTATCAAGGGTCATCGCTTCGGACAGGACACGGTAACCGGCTACAGCTGGAAGGAACTGCTGGACGCCTTTACCTGCACCGAATGCGGCCGCTGCCAGCTGGCCTGCCCGGCCAGCGCCACCGGCAAACCGCTGAACCCCCGCCGGGTGATCCACGATCTGAAACTGAACCTGCTGGCCAACGGCCCGGCTCTGAAAAAAGGTGCCGCTCCCCTTCAGCCCTTGATCGGCGAGCAGGGTGACGGCAGCATCAGCGAGGAAACGATCTGGTCCTGCACCACCTGCGGGGCCTGCCTTGAGTCCTGCCCGGTCTTTATCGAGCAGATGCCCAAACTGATCCCGTTGCGGCGGCACCTGGTGGAGATGGAGGCCAGCTTCCCGGAGGAACTGCTGAACCTGTTTGAAAACATGGAGGGACGCAGCAACCCCTGGGGCATCGCGCCGTCTGAACGGGGCAAATGGGCCACCCTGCTGGGCGAACGGCCCTTTGAGCCGGGCGCCACCGAGTATCTGTTTTATGTGGGCTGCGCCGGTTCCTTCGACGCCCGCGCCAAACAGGTCACCGTGGCGCTGGCGCTGCTGCTGGACAAGGCCGGCGTCTCCTGGGGCATCCTGGGCAAGGATGAGAAGTGTTGCGGCGACTCTCTGCGACGGCTGGGCAACGAGTTTGTCTTTGACAAACTGGCCCGTGAGAATGTGGCCCTGTTCAGGGAGCGCGGCATTCAAAAGGTGATCGTGCAGTGCCCCCACTGCCTGACCACCCTCAAAAATGATTACCAGCAGTACGGACTTGAGCTGGAGGTGATCCACCACAGCCAGTTGCTGCTGCACCTGGTACAGGACGGGCGGCTGAAACTGAACCGTCAGGCTGAAGAACTGGGCAAGCTGGTCTACCATGATTCATGCTATCTGGGCCGCCACAACGGGATTTACGATGAGCCCCGCCAGGTGCTGGAGCTGGCAACCGGCAGCATGGCGGCGGAACTGCCCCGCAGCCGCGAAAACGGCTTTTGCTGTGGCGCCGGTGGCGGACGGATGTGGATGGAGGAGTTTACCGGTGAGCGGATCAACCTGAACCGGGCCAAGGAAGCACTGGAGCAGCAGCCGGACACGGTCTGTGTGGCCTGCCCCTACTGCCTGACCATGCTGGATGATGGCCTGAAGGACCTGCAGGCCGACAAGGTACAGGTGAAGGATATTGCCGAGGTGCTGGCTGAGGCAGCCCTCCGCTAGAGAGGGACCCGATCAGACAGCGCCGGCCCGCTCGGCGATGCAATCCAGGATCGTTGCCAGCAGCTCATTGAACATGACCGGCTTGATGATGATCCGGTCCGCCTCGGGACAGGCATGGGCCTCGTCATCGTAGGCGGTGGTGATGATGATCGGGGTGCCGTTATCCATCTCACGGATACTGTGCACCATCTGCATGCCGTTCATGACCGGCATCTCCAGATCGGTCACCACAATGTCCGGATGATGTGCCTGAAACTGTTCCAGCCCATCCTGACCGTTCATGGCCAGCAGCAGGGTCCCCACCTGTCGCCGCAAAAAGGCGCCCACTGCCATGCGGGCCACATCCTCATCCTCAACATAGAGGAGCGTCATGTTCTTTAGCTGTTCGAGCGGTGTCATGGTGTACTACCTCCTGGAGCAGCCGGGATGGTCAGCGTCAGGCGCGCCCCATCCTCGCTGTTACATGCCTCAACGGTACCACAAAAACGTTGTTCGACCAGTTGCCGCACCACAAAAAGTCCCAATCCCACACCTTGGGAGCGGAACTTGGTGGTGACATACGGGTCGAACAGGGTGGCCTGCACCCGCTCCGGGATGCCGCCACCATTGTCTGATACGGTGATCACTACCCGGTCGGGCTCAGGCAGCGACACCTGCACCACAATCAAGCCATCGGCAACCTGATTGGCAAACAAGGCATCGCGCGCATTGCTGAGCAGGTTAAGCAGCACCTGTACCAGTTCCTGCTGCGGGCCATAAATGGGGCGTTCGGCCATCAGCTGCTGCCTGATCTCGACACCTTGCAGGTGGTAGCCCTCGCTGACCGCTGCCACGGCTATGGCCACTGCCGCAGAGGGGCTGAAGGTCACCGACGAAGCAGCGGGCCGGCACAGCTGACGGAACCCTTCCAGCGAGTGGGAAAGCTGCTGCAGGATCACCATAACCTCTTCCGCCTTGGGGACCGCCTGTTCAGGGAGCAGTTCGCCGTTGGCAATCTGCCAGGCCTGTTGCTGAATGCTGGCGCCGATGGCGTTCAAGGGCTGGCGCCAGTGGTGAGATATGTTGACCAGCAGCTCTCCCAAGGTCTGATAGCGGGCCTGCTGCAGCAGCAGGACATCCTTTTCCCGGCTCTTGGCCACCTCCTCTTCAACCCGGTTCTGCAAGGTCTGATTCAATTCCAGAAGTTCGTATTCAATCCGTGCCAGTTCGGTTGAGGCATGGTTCAGCGCCTCGCCGAGCTCGGCCAACTCCAGCACCGACTGATCGACCGGTATCGTGCGGCCCTTCTGGTGCGGCAATTCACGGGCAAAGGCAGCCAGGCTGTTGATCGACCGGATAGGCCGCCGCAACAGCAACATGAACAGCCCAAGCCCGCCAATCAGCTCTGCAAGGCCCAATACGATGCCGTACCGCCAGACCCGCGACTGTAGCTCGACGATATCGTCGAGCTGATAGGTGACCTGTAGCCACCCCAAAAGCCCGCCTGCCATGATCGGCTGCCAGGCCAGCAGCGTATCGCCGCTATGTTCCAGCCGCTGCTCAGCGGTTGCCGGCACATTGACGCGGGAGGTGACACTCGCCAGGCGGACAGCATCTGCGCCAGGCATGCGTTCGAGCGCTGAAAGCACCGTGCCCTGTGTATCGGTCGCGATCACCCTGCGAAGCCCCGGCAGCACCACGGAATGCCGCAGGTAGTGTTCAAGCGAGGCATAGTCCTCGATGACATAGGCATGGGCACTACCCTCTGCCAGCGTGCTGGTCAACAGGGAAACCTGCTGCAATCGCGCCGCATACAGCTGATCATACTGAGAGGTCGCCGTCCAGAAGGAAAGTCCCAGCGTCCCGGCAACCATGGCCAGGGTGACCGCCAGAAACAGGCGGGTATGCAGGTGGCGCGGCATTAACTGCATCGGGTCAGATTCCCTTAATCAAGGCCTCGTAGTCCATCTTTTCCAGCACCTTGTAATCCCGCAGATATTCAGCCGGCACCGGATCAGTCAACTGCACACCCTGCAGCAGTTTTCTCCCTTCCGGGCTGGCGGCCAGCTTCAGCACCGCCCTGGTGAGCGACCGCTGCAGCTGTTTCGGCACACGCGGATGGGCCGAGATCGGATGGGGCGCCATCTTGGGCGTGGTTACCAAAACCTGTAACTGCTCCTTCACATCCGGCGGTTGCGAGTCGAAATCGACATCCAGCACCGCCCCGGCGGCTGATTTACCCACCAGCACCGTTTTGTAGACATTACTGCTGGAACCGGTAAACAACTGCTTCAGGTTCAGCTTTACCTCTTGTTGAGACAGGACCTGTCTCACCACCAGGCTTCAGACATTTCTGCTGCCGACAAAGGCAACCTCCTGGTTATCAAGGTCCTTTAAGGTCTTGATGGCAGAGCCCCGTTTGGTGAACAGCACCCCGGCGATAGTCCGGCTTCCCCGCACCAGCGGCAGGTAATGCTGGCTTTGGCGGGCCAATACGACGTGGGGTGGGGTGGAAAAGATAAAATCGGCCTCCCCCCGCCGCAGATCCTCTTCAAACTGTGGCATGGTCTCGTACAGTTTCAAACGGAAGCTTACCCCGGCTTCCTGTTCCAGCCGGTCAAGAAAGGGACGCCAACTGGTATGCATCGCCACCGCAGGACGTTGCGGCAGCACGGCAAACAGATAGGTCTTCCGGGCGGCTGCCATGGCAGATGAGGCCAGCGCCACAACCAGCACCAGTAGCAAGACACCGGCACCATATTTCATAATCCAGCTCCTTTCATGTTCCGGCAAAAGTATCCCCCAGCAACCGGTTGATTTCCGCCAACAGCGATTCCAGATCAATCGGCTTGGCGACGTAGCCGTCAAAACCCTGGGAGAGAAACTGTTCGCGATCACCGGTCAAGGCATGGGCAGTCAGGGCGATAATAACGACAGGCTGAGCCTGTCTCCCGCTTTCCGCAGCACGGATGGCCCGGGTGGCCGCCACACCATCCATCCCCGGCATCTGCACATCCATCAGCACAACATCAAACGGCTGCTGCTGCCAAGCCTCCAGGGCGGCGGCGCCGTCCTCTACCGCCACCACCGTATGGCCCAGGCGCTCCAGCAGCCGGGTGGCAAAGATCCGGCTGACCAGTTGATCCTCGGCCAGCAGAATCCGCAACGGCTCGCCACTCCAGCGGCTGGATGCCACGCCAGCCGGGGGGGTATCCGGCCATGATGCGGCATCAAGCTCAACCGGCAGCAGTGTCTGGAAGCAGCTGCCCAGGCCGGGGGTGCTTTCAACCGTGATACTGCCCCCCATCAGCTCGGTCAGACGGCGGCAGATGGCCAACCCCAGACCGGTGCCGCCATACAGGCGCGAAATGGAGCTGTCAGCCTGGGTAAAGGGGGTAAACAGCCGTGCCAGGGTGTCGGCCGGGATACCGATACCGGTATCGGCCACGCTGCAACGCAGCCAAAGACCAGCCCCATCCGGTTGTTCCACCCTGATTGTCAGGGTAACGGCACCCTGATCAGTGAACTTGACCGCATTGCCCAGCAGGTTGTGCAACACCTGCTTGATCCGCTGCGGCACGCCAAGCAGCCGGAGCGGTACCGTCTCATCCAGATCCAGGTGAAGCGCGATCCCCTTACGCCGGGCCGTCGGCTGATGGACTCGCAGCACCTCTTCGGCCAGCGCACGGGGCTGAAAGGCCGCCCGTTCAAGCCGCATGCCACCGGCCTCGATGCGGGTCAAGTCCAACAGATCGTTGATGATTACCAGGAGACTTTGGGATGAGCTATCCAGGTTGTGCAGATATTCCAGCTGCTCCTCGGACAACGTGGTCAGGTGCAACAGCTGACTCATCCCCATGATGCCGGTCAGTGGTGTGCGCACCTCGTGGCTGATGTTGGCCAGAAACTGATTTTTAGCCCGGGTGGCCGCCTCGGCCGCCTCCTTGGCCTGCAACAGGGTCTCTTCAGCCTGACGCCGCTGACTGATGTCACGGGCAAACCCGCACAGGTAGCTTCGGCCACCGTACTCCAACCGGTTGACCACCAACTCCACCGGAAAGCTCGTGCCATCCTTACGGCTATGGACGGTTTCAAGGGTGGCCACCCGTTCCTGCAGGAGCACCTGGGCAAAGGTAATGAACTGCTCGACATCACGAGTGCGGTCGATGTCCGACACGGCCATGCTCAACAGCTCATGCCGGTTGTAGCCAACCGAGTGGCAGGCCGCATCATTCACGTAGACGAACTGTCCGCTTTCATCTGACCAGAAGATGGCATCAGCGGTCTTGTCCAGCACATGGCGGGCCATGGCCAGGGCATCTTCAGTGGCCTTCCGCTGGGTGATGTCGAAAATCATCGCCAGGAAAAGCCGTTCGCCGCCGCTCTCCACCAGCTGCAGTTGCACCTCCACCGGGTAATCGCTGCCATCGGCCCGGCGATGGACCGTCTGGAACATCAGTTGCCCCTGCATACCGGACAACAGCGGCGCTATCGTAGCCCGGAAGGCATGCTCGTCCATCAGCGGCTTGAGATCCACCGGGGTCATGCCCCGCATCTGCTCCATGCTGTACCCCAGGTTACGCAAGGCCGACGGGCTGACATATTCGAACTGCAAGGTATCGCAGGTAAAGGCATAGACCTCGTTCAGGCTGGCCTCGATCATCCGCTGCAACCGTAACCGCTCGGCCTCGGCCCGTTTCTGTTCTGTCAGGTCGGTCACAAACGAAAAGGCGTTATCCACCTGACCGTCGGCGTTACGGTGGGTGGTGGCGTGGAACATCACCGGCACCGGATGACCGTCCTTGTGACGCAGGGTGATCTCATAGTTGCGGTGGACTGTTGATTCAATGCGGGCCATCTGAGCTTTGAAGATGGCCTGGTTCCGTTCATCCGCAAATTCGGGCGGTGCATGGCCGATCAACTCATCAGCCTGATACCCCAGCATCCGGCACAGGGCCGGGTTCACCGCACTGGTCAGACGATCCGGTCCGACCTGCCAGAAGCCCTGTCCGGCGTTTTCGATATAATCCCTGACCCGCGCTTCACTGGCGGCCAGGGCCTGGGTCCGCTCAACCACCTTGCGTTCCAGCTCGGCGTTGATCTGCTCGATGGAGCGCTGGGCCTGTTTGATGGTCGAGATATCCGTAAAGGTCAGCACCACCCCATCCACCACACCCCGCTCGTTCCTGAACGGCAGAATCCGCTTGAGCACCCACTGTTCGGGAGTTACCTGAATCTCCATCTCAAGCTTGGCGCCGTCTGCCAGTGTCGAGCGCAGATGCTGCAAAAATTCAGCCTGGGGAGTCAGCCCATAGGCGATATGGTCGATCGGACGACCGATATCCTGGGGCAGCAGCTTGAGAAAACTGGTGATGGCCGGACTGAACCTGCGGACCCGCAACTCGGCATCCAGAAAAACGGTGCCCACCTCGGTGCTGGCCAGCAGATTGTCATGATCGCGGTTTAACTGGGCCAACTGGGCATTACGGGCCTCCAGCTCGACGTTGACCGCATAGATATCCTCGTTAACCGACTTCAGCTCTTCGTTGGTGCTTTGGAGCTCCTCATTGGAGGAAACCAGCTCCTCGTTGGACAGGTCAAGCTTCTCGTTGCTGGCCTGCAGCTCTTCAATCGTCAGTTGCAGACTGTGCCGGGTAAATTGCAGTTCCTCTTCCAGATCATTGACTCGCTGCGCCAGTAGCGTGTCACAGCTGCCGGCGGTGATTTCAGCCGGGGCCGCCAGCTGAACCGGGCGCTGTTCAGGGTCCTGAAAACAAACCTGATAATGGGGAGCTGCGGTTTTTTCATCCTTAAGGCAACTGATCAACAGATCCACATACCGCACCGTACCATCGTATTCAAAGCGCTGGTGTTCCATGCTGATGTCCGAGCGGGTCGAGATGGCCCGGTGCAGGGCAGTGTGCAGGGCAGGCCGCAACTCCTCACGGACGATCCGCAGCATATCTCCCTCGGCCCGCCCCTCCGGCATCTTCAGGTAGGGAGACAGCTCGCCGAAAAAATGCAGGATCTGGTGCTGTTCATTCACCAGAAAACCGGGTGGCATGTAACGACGCAGCAGTTGATCGTAGTCATGCACCAGTTGGCGATCCAGGGTAACGCCATGGCGCTGGTCCTGCTGGAGTGAGGCACCCAGGGATGGCCGCGCCACCCAGCTGACCCCGCTCGTACCACTGATCTGGCGTTGCGGATGGGGGATCTTGCGAAACAACTTGCAGGCCGTGTCTAACGGCGCAAAGGAGGATTCCAGGGCGGCCACCCCTTCACTGGGACCCAGAAACATGATGCCGTCGGGGTTCAGAGCAAAATAGAGCGCCGACAATGCGCGAATCTGGGTGGTGGGCCGCAGATAGATCAGCAGGTTGCGGCAGACCACCAGATCGATCCGGGTGAAGGGGGGATCCGACAACAGGTTGTGATGGGCAAAAACCACGCTGCGGCGCAACGCCGGATCGATCCGGCAGCGATCATCAGCCTCGCAACGCAGGAACCGCTCCCGATACAGCTCCGGCAGGCTTTCCAGCGCCTCGCGCGGGTAAACACCTGCGGAGGCGGTACTGAGCGCCCCCTTGTGGACATCGGTGGCAAACACCTTGATGTCGCCACGAAACCCCACCGAATCGGCTGCCACCTGGGCCAGCATGGCCAGGGAATAGGCCTCTTCACCACTGGCGCAGCCGGCCGACCAGATCCGCAGGCCATCGGCCGCCGGCCGTTCCCGTAACAGGTCCTGCAGCAATTCCTGCAGACGCAAAAACATGTCTGGATCACGGAAAAACTCGGTCACGCCGATCAGCAGATCCCGCCCCAGAGTCTCCAGCTCATCCGGGTCGGTTGCCAGACGGGCAGCATAGCTGGCCGGATCATTCTCCTGGCAAAACTCCATCCGGCGGCGGATACGACGGCCGACCGTACCGGTTTTGTAGGATGAGAAATCAATCCCCAGACCGCTCCGCAACAGATCGATGATCGGCAGCAGCTCCTGCGGATTCTCCTGCTCGGCGGACGGCTCTTCTTCCTTCAGCAGGTCGTCGGCCAGTGGTGCCGTATCCGGTCTGTCCGGTGCATCAGTCATCATCGGATTTCCTCATAAAGGACCTTAAAAACACTCATTGCAGCTTCTCCATGGCAATTTTTTCCAGGGCGCGCGCCATCTCTCCCAAAAGCGTAGCTACCTGCACCGGCTTGCTCAGATAACCGTCAAACCCTGCTTCCAGCAGCCGTTCCTTGTCACCGTTGATGGCGTGGGCGGTCAGGGCGATGATCGGGGTATGTTGTCCGCTTTCATCCTCCCGTGCCCGGATGGCGGCCAGCGCAGCCAGCCCATCCATCTCCGGCATCTGGATATCCATCAGCACCAGGTCCACCGGCTCCCGCTCCCACAATGCCACCGCCTCCCGGCCGTTGCAAGCCGACAGCACCGAGCAATCCTGACGGCGCAGGATTTCCTCGATAAACTTGCGGTTGATCGGCTGATCTTCGGCCACCAGCACGTGCAGACTGCGTTCCGGGAGCTGCTGCGGGGCGCCTGTAACAACCGGTTCTGCCGGGGTGGGCCCGGCAAGCGGGGCCTGCTGCAGGCGGATCATAAAGGTAAAGGTGGAGCCCTTGCCGGGCGCGCTTTCCACCCGAATGCCGCCGCCCATCAGTTCGGCCAGCTGCTTGCAGATGGCCAGCCCCAGGCCGGTGCCGCCAAAACTGCGGGTGGTTGAGCTGCTGGCCTGAGTAAACGGATCAAAAATGGTAGCCTGTACCTCAAGCGGCATACCGATGCCGGTGTCACGCACCTGTCCGGTCAGCAGCACCGTCCCGTTCTGACGCTCGGCGCTGAGCAGGACCGCCACCTCGCCACCGTGGGTGAACTTGATGGCGTTACTGACCAGGTTGTTCAGGATCTGGCGCAGCCGAAAGCAGTCGCCCAACAGTTGATCCGGCAGATCCGGCGCCAGGACAACCGAGAACTGCAGGCCACGGGCCTGGGCACGCAGCCGCTGCACCCGCAGCAGTTCGCTGCAAACCTTCTGCAGCGAGAACGGGGCAACCTCCAACTCCATCCGTCCGGCCTCAATCTTTGAAAAATCCAGGATATCATTGATGACCGTCAGCAGATTGTCGGCCGATAGTTCGATACAATCCAGAAACTCGCGCTGGTCAGGCAGCAGTTCTGAATCTCGCAGCAGCTGCACCATGCCGTTGATGCCGTTCAACGGTGTACGGATCTCGTGACTCATCACCGCCAGGAAACGGCTCTTGGCCTCGTTGGCCTCACAGGCCTCCTGGGCGGCCTTGCGCAGGCTGTCGGCGGCAAAGTGGTCCATGGTGATATCATGCAGCATGTGCACCGTGCCGACGGACGCTCCCTGGGAGTCGAAAAGCGGCGCGGTGGTAATGCGCAGCCAGCGTTCGTACAACGGCTCGTACAGCTCGGCCTGATGGGGCTGCTGGTCCTTGAGCGTCAGATAGTGCGGACACTGCTCCAGATGGTCCTGTTCGCCATGCATCAGCTGATGGCAGCTGGCGCCCAGCACCTCCTGCTCCTCTTTGCCCAGAAACTGCAGCAGGGCCTGATTGCAGCGGGTGATGCGGAACTCGTTATCAATGATGCAGAGCGGGTCCTGCACCGTGTTGAAGGTATTGCGCCACTCCTCGTTCGCCTGCTGCAACGCCTGGGTCTGGCGGTCCAGCAGGTGGGCCATGGTCTGGAATTTCTCAAACAGCGGCCGAAATTCATCCTGACGCCCGGCCAGAGCCTCACCGGCGCTGAAATCGCCCTGACCGGCCCGTTCTGCGGCTTCGGCCACCTGCTCCAGCGGACGGCTCAAGGAAACGGCGATCGAGCGCATCCAGACCAGTGCCGCCGCCAGCAGGGCAGCCGTGACACCCAGCGACAGCCAGAGATGCAGACGAGGTTCATGGAAGATGGTGGCGGCCGGAATGCTCGTGCGCAGAATCCAGGGAGGTGCGCCGGGCGCGGCAGGCCCCGTAGTGGCCACCACCTCGAACCGCCCGTCCCGGCGGAGTGTCCGGGTGGTGCGCAACGGCAGTTCTGCAGGCAGTTGCCGGCGCAGGGTGTGCCAGTCGGCAGGTGGTGTAAATATCCCCTGCTGTCCAAGGCTTGAATACAGCCGGCGCCCATCCGCAGCCAGCAGTTCCGTCACGCCCCCTGTAGCTCCGCTGCCAAGACTGTCACGAAAGATCGAACTGACCTGATCCAGCGAAACGGTCGCCAGCAGCACCCGGTGAACAGAACCAGCCGGATTGTGCAGGGCGGCATAAAACAGCATCGCCGCCTGCTTGCGCTGCGGGTCATACCTGAGCAGATAGCCGCTGTCTCCGGCGAGTCCACGCGTCAGTGCCTCACTGCTCAGGGTGGCATCGCTCCGGCCGGACAGCGTAGCAGCCAGAACCCGGCCATCTTGTTCCACCAGACTCAGCTGGTCGAACACCTGCAGGGTATCACGGAACTGCTGCAACCGGCGGCTGATCACCGGCTGTTCAAGCCGGGTCGAACCCAGCACCGGCGAGAGGGCCATCAACAGCATCTCACGCTGACACTGATCGAGAAACCGGTCCAGATCCTGCTGGACCCTGGCGACCTGCCCCAACAGCTGCCTGGTTATTTGCCGTTCAAGTCTTCGGGTAACCGTAAAGTAATCAAAGAGCGCCAGGACGATCCCCAGACAGAGGATCACCACAAAAAAACTGCGCAGGATGCGGGAACGGAATTTCATGAATACCGAACTCCGGGCGTGAAATGAAGTATGCAAAGTTTAGCACGCCCCAGCACAATCGCAAGTCGGCCAGCCAAAGAAAGCAGTTGACAGCGGTAACCGCTTTTGGCTAGCTGTGGCTGTAGCATGAACCTGCACAAAAGGAGCAACAGATCATGGATAAGCCGTTGGTTGGTATCCTGATGGGAAGTGACAGCGACCTGCCGGTAATGGAAAAGGGCGCCCAGGTTTTGACGGAGCTGGGAGTGCCTTGGGAGATGGATATCAGTTCGGCCCACCGCCTGCCGGAAAAAACCGCTGAATATGCCCGCACGGCCCGCGAACGGGGCATCGAGGTCTTAATCTGCGGGGCCGGCATGGCGGCCCATCTGGCCGGTATTGTGGCCTCCCACACCACCCTGCCGGTGATCGGGGTGCCACTCAAATCCGGCGCCTTGAGCGGTGTGGATGCGCTGTATGCCACCGTACAGATGCCCCCCGGCATCCCGGTGGCCACCGTTGCGGTGGACGGCGGCAAGAACGCCGCCTACCTGGCCTGCTCAATCCTCTCCATCAAGCGGCCCGAACTGGCCCAGCGCCTTGAACAGTTCCGCGAAACGACTCGCCAGAGTCTTCTGGCAGCATCACTGGCGCTGCAAGACCGCCTTGCGCGGCCTGTATAGCGGATAGAGTTTCTACAGGCCCGCCATCACCACTGACGCTTTTGCCAGCAAATTCAGGGTATCTAAGAAACGTTAGGGATTTAACGTAGTAACAATTATTGACTCTCACGTTTTTTGTTGGTACATTTAATTTATGCGTATCGAATTTGACTCGGCCAACCGCCAGAAAACACTTGAAGAACGCGGCATCGATTTCTGTAATGCTCCAAAAGTTTCAAAGGCATGCATTTCACTGCAGAAGACGACAGAATGGACTACGGTGAGCCACGTTTCTTCACTGTCGGCCCCTTACAAGAGCGGGTTGTGGTGGCGGTTTGGACAACCAGAGGCGATGTACGCAGAATTATTTCCATGAGGTACGCAAATGAGCGCGAAAACAGCCGCTACAAAAAATACCTGGGTTGACCCGGACGACGCACCTGAATCAACAGACGCCTGGTTTGAAACGGCAGACCTGCATAAAGGCACTAAACCTGTCAGACGTGGTCGGCCAGCAGGCAGCACAAAGGCGTCAACTACACTCCGGTTTGACGTTGATATTCTGGAGGCATTCAAGTCTACCGGCAAAGGCTGGCAAACCCGTATGAATAACGCCCTCCGTGACTGGCTCAAGAACCACTCGCCATCAACCAATCCCTAACGGCTAAGCAACTCGGACCGGCTGGCTGCACGCTGACTTGAAAATATTCATTGACAGCCGGAGCCGGTTTCAGTTAGCCTAATTACTACTAAAGGGGAGTAGCTACCGGCCGGAGACATGGCCGGCCCTTGACCCGTCAATACGGCCGAAAGGCCCGGGCAAGGGACGATATCAATCGACAGCAAGACCTTTACCCAGCGCATTATTTTGTGCGCCACGGGTAAAGGTCTTTTTTATTACCCCAAAAAACGTTACCCGGAGGTATGCACATCATGATGAACCGTTTCAAGACTACTCTGCTGCTCAGCCTGCTGACCGTCCTGCTGGTATTCATGGGCGGCGCCATCGGCGGCCAAGGAGGCATGCTGATCGCTTTTGTGATGGCTGCCGTGATGAACTTCGGCTCATACTGGTTTTCCGACAAGCTGGTGCTGCGGATGTACAACGCCCGGGAGATCACCCGCGCAGACAACCCGGCTTTTTACGAGATGGTGGAACGGCTGGCCAGCCGGGCCGGGTTGCCGATGCCCAAGGTTTACATCATCCCGGACCAGTCCCCCAACGCCTTTGCCACCGGCCGCAACCCCCGGCATGCCGCCGTAGCGGCCACGGAAGGTATCCTGCGGATACTTTCCCCGGAAGAACTGGAAGGGGTGATGGCCCACGAACTGGGCCATGTCATGAACCGCGATATCCTGATCTCCACCATCGCCGCCACCTTTGCCGGCGCCATCTCGATGATCGGCAGCATGTTGCAGTGGGGCGCCATGCTGGGGGCCGGACGGGGCGATGACGAGGAAGGCGGTGGTATCGGCGGCCTGGTGGGTTCGCTGGCCATGGCGATCCTGGCCCCGATTGCCGCCATGTTGATCCAGATGGCGGTCTCCCGTTCGCGGGAATATCTGGCCGATGCCACCGGCGCCCAGATCAGCGGCCGTCCGCAATCATTGGCCAGCGCCCTGGCCAAGCTGCAACAGGCCTCCCAGCTGATCCCGATGCAGGAGGCCCGCCCTGCCACGGCCCATATGTTCATCGTCAACCCGCTGACCGGCGGCGGCCTGATGTCGCTCTTTTCTACCCATCCGCCGATGGAAGAGCGGATCGCCCGGCTGCAGGCCATGCGCTAACAACTCATTACAACTGACAACGCAAAGGAGCCATACATTATGAAAACAGTACGCTATCTACTCCTGGGAACCCTGCTGACCGGCCTGCTGAGCGGCTGCGGCTACAACACCATGCAGGCCAACGAAGAGGCGGTGATTGCCGCCTGGGGCGACGTGGAATCGGCCTATCAGCGTCGCAACGACCTGATCCCCAACCTGGTTGAGGTGGTCAAGGGCTACGCCAAACATGAGGCCGATACCCTGAAGGCGGTTACCGAGGCCCGCGCCAGCGTGGGCGGCATGAAGGTGGACAAGGCGCTGATCAGCGACCCGCAGGCCATGGCCAGGTTTCAGCAGACACAGGGGCAGCTGTCTGGCGCCCTGTCCCGCCTGATGGTGGTTGCGGAAAAATACCCCGACCTGAAGGCCAACCAGAACTTCCTGGACCTGCAAAAACAGCTGGAGGGAACCGAAAACCGGATCAATGTTGCCCGCCAGCAGTACAACAGCGCCGTGCAAACCTTTAACACCAGCATCCGCACCTTCCCCAACAGCATGACCAACTCACTGATGCTGCACCTGCAGCGCAAAGAGCCGTTCAAGGCAGAAGAAGGCGCCAAGGTGGCCCCCAAGGTGAAGTTCTGATGACCACCACCCACGGGCTCTGGCTGGCCTTCGGCCTGCTGATGCTGGTGATGCTGGTGGTTGACCTGAGCTTAAACCGCAAAAGCCACGCTGTCGGTTTCAAGGAAGCGGCCGGCTGGAGCGTGCTCTGGCTGACCCTGGCGCTTTTGTTCGACCTGGGCATCTGGTGGACCATGGGCTCACAGAAGGCGCTGGAGTTCATGACCGGCTACCTGATCGAGCAGTCACTCTCCGTGGACAACCTGTTCGTATTCATCATGATCTTCACGGTGTTCGGCGTGCGGGGCGAGTTGCAGGCCCGGGTACTGAAATGGGGCATCCTGGGTGCCGTTGTGTTGCGGCTGGCCTTCATCTTTATCGGCACGGCGCTGTTCAAGGAGTTCCAGTGGCTGTTCTACGTGTTCGGCGCAATCCTGCTTTACACCGCCTGGAAGATGGCCTTTGGCGGCGATGCGGAAATGGAGCCGGACAAAAATCCACTGGTACGTCTGGCCCGCCGGATCCTGCCGATGACCAAGCGGATCCGGGGGGATTGGTTCTTCACCCGGCGGCTGGGGATGCTGGTGGCCAGCCCGCTGTTCATGGTGCTGCTGGTGATTGAGAGCAGCGACCTGGTGTTTGCCATGGACTCGATCCCGGCGATCTTTGCCATCACCCTGGACCCGTTCATTGTGATCACCTCGAACCTGTTCGCCATTATGGGCTTGCGATCGCTGTTTTTCCTGCTGTCGAACCTGATGGGGATGTTCGCCTGGCTCAAGTACGGCATCTCGCTGATTCTGGCCTTTGTCGGTGTCAAGATGATCCTGATGATGACCGGCATCCATATCCCGATCGTGATATCCCTGGCAGTCATCGCCACCACCCTGGCCGCCTCGGTGGTGCTGTCGCTGCTGTTTTGCAAAACCAAGGACGATGAAATTCTGGAAACCATCTGACAAAACCGCAGGGAAGGAGTACGCAGCGCCATGCCGAACAAGACAGGAAACGAACAACACCTTAGAAACATCGTCTCGTTCCGGGTCAGCGACCAGGAACTGCACATGCTGGAGCGCCTGCGTGGGGATCGCAGCACCAGGCTGTCCACCGTGCTGCGTGAACTGCTGAAACTGGTGATCGGTTGACAAACTGCATCGGAATTGTGTATCTTTTTACTATGGAATACCGTCCGCCCAATGTCTGGTTTGGCACATTACTCGTGCTGCTGGCTCTCGTGAGCGTGTTGCTGGCCCCCCTGGTTGCCATCAGCCATGCTGACCAGAGCGTTACGCCGGCCGCCATGAGCGACCAGCACCATGATGGCTGTGATGATCACCACAGCCAGCCGGCTGACGATGACTGTTGTGCCTCATCGGCCTGCTCCTGCGCCTGCCACGCCCCGCTCCTGACCACATTGCCGCTCCCCGCCGCGCTGCTGCTGGCTGGTTATGTAACCGCCCGAGAGCCGGACTACCGGCTGCCAGCGGTCTATCTGGCCATTTTCGTCCCTCCCCAAAACCGCTCCTGACATCGGCATGCCGTGGGAAGTGTTACGCTTCCCTCCCCGTCCGCCCATGCGGACCGGCACGCCTCCGCGTCCGTCCAAACCAGCCATACTCAGTACAAAATAACTTCGTTTTTTGCTTCAAACCCAAGAGGAAAAACATCATGAAACAACTACGTATTCTTGTTACGCTGCTGATCGCCGGTCTCCTGACGGGCTGCTCCGGCGACTCTCACAAACAATTGGAACCCCAGGGAACGGTGGTGAAGATACCGCTTGACCAGCTACAGCCGATGCAGGCCAGCTTTTTCAAACTCACCGTGGATGGCAACGAGATCCGCTTCTTTGCGGTCAAGGGCAACGATGGGCAGATACGCACGGCCCTGGACGCCTGCGACGTCTGTTACAAGGAACGCAAGGGCTATCAGCAACAGGGTGAGGTGATGCTCTGCCGCAACTGTAACCTGACCTTTCCGATCGACCGGATCGGTCCGTCGTCGTTGGGCGGCTGCAACCCGCACTTCCTGGCATCGCACAGAGAGGGAGACACGCTGGTGATTGCAGTTGATGAACTGCGGAAAGGTGCCCGGTTCTTCCCATGAAACCGCATCATATCGCGCTGAAGAACCTGAGCCGCCGCCCGGCCCGGATGTTTTTCCTGACCGTGGCGCTGGCAGTGGGTTTGGCCGCAGTGGTGGCGTTGGTGACGCTCTCCAACTCCATGACCGCCGACATTGAACATACCATGGACCAGTTCGGCGCCAACATCCTGATCACGCCGAAGAGCAACGACCTGGCCCTTTCCTATGGCGGCATCAGTCTGGGCCGGGTCTCCTTTGACCAACAGGAGCTGGCCCCCTCGGTGCTTGAACGGATCCGCACCATCAAGAACCGGCAGAACATCGCCGTGGTAGCCCCCAAGGTGCTGGGTGCGGTGACCGTACAGGGCACGGAACTGTTGCTGGTGGGGGTGGACTTTGCCGCCGAGCTGCGTCTGAAACCCTGGTGGCGTCTGACCGGCACGGAACCGGCTGCTGCGGATGATGCCCTGCTGGGCAGCGACGCTGCCCGTAGTTTAGGGGTTAAGCCGGGAGACCGCCTGACTGTGGCTGGCCGGACCTTCAAACTTACGGCTGTGTTGCAGGAGACCGGCTCCCAGGATGACAGTCTGCTGTTTGTGCCGCTGGCAGCAGGCCAGGCCATCACCAACAAGCGGGATCGGATCACGCTGATCGAGGTGGCCGCGCTCTGCTCCGGCTGCCCGATCAGTGAGATGGTGGCTCAAATTGCCGGTGTGCTGCCGGATGCCAAGGTCAGCGCCATCAAGCAGGTAGTGGAAGGGCGGTTGCAGACCATCGGCCAGCTGAAGCGCTTTTCGCTGGGCATGGGAGGCGTAATCACTCTGATCGGCCTGTTGATCGTGTTCATTACCATGATGGGCAGCGTCAACGAACGCAAGGTGGAGATCGGCATCTTCCGCGCCATCGGCTATCGGACCGGTCATGTGATGGGGATCATCCTGCTGGAGGCCGGCCTGGTGGGATTGGTGGCCGGGTTGAGCGGCTACGGGTTTGGCCTTGGTGCGGCGGCGGTGGCCTTGCCGTTTCTGTCCAGCTCGGATCATCCCCATCTGCTGCTGCAGTGGCAGGTAGGACTGGCAGCAATACTGTCGGTAATACTGGTCAGCCTGCTGGCGGCCTGGTACCCGGCCCGGCGGGCAGGCAAGATGGACCCGGCCGATGCGCTCCGCAGCCTGTAGCAGCCTGATTGATCAGCAGTGGCGCAAGGCGCCTCGAGTGAATAGGAGCGCTTCGTTGCTACGCTTGGCGACATGCAGCGCAAGCGTCGCTGCTGTTTGAGCCCGCAGGGCGAGTTCAGCGACGATAGCGGAATGAGCCTAGCGCAGCAGAAGCGCGACTTCTGAACGGAAGGCGCCTTGCGCCGCCGTTACAAGGAACAACACTATGATAACCGTGAATAATTTAACGAAAACCTACCCCTCCGGCGAGGGTGAAGTACCGGCACTGCGCGGGGTTGACCTGACCGTTGCAACCGGCGAGTTCGTCTGCATCATGGGACAATCCGGCTCCGGCAAGAGTACCCTGCTGACCATCCTGGGAGGGATGTGTCACCCGACAGCAGGAACGGTTGAGGTGGATGGCACCACACTCTACGGACTGGACGACGACGGCCTGGCCGACTTTCGCGCCCGCACCTTCGGCTTTGTGTTCCAGTCGTTCCACCTGGTGCCGTACCTGACCGCCCTGGAAAATGTGATGCTGCCGCTGGCTCCCCTAAAGCTGGCCGCAGCGGACAAACGCCGCATGGCAACCGAGGCGCTGGCACGGGTGGGGCTGGCGGGCAAGGAATCCCGCCTGCCCAGCCGTCTCTCCGGCGGTGAGCAGGAGCGGGTGGCGATCGCCCGGGCAGTAGTCAACCGCCCGGCGATCCTGTTCGCCGACGAGCCCACCGGCAACCTGGACAGCGCCACCAGCGAACAGGTGATGAATTTATTTGCGGAACTGCACCGGGCGGGTCAAACCATCGTAATGGTCACCCACAACCCGGACAACGGACGCTACGCCCAGCGCACCATCCGGCTCAAGGACGGACTGGTGACACGCTGAGAGCTTCGAGCAGGTTTTAACTTTACTTTTTTAGTCGCCAAACGCTATGGTAATGCAATGATGCGTCAACTGCTTACCGTCATACTGCTGATCAGCCTCTTGGCCGGTAATCTTCACGCCGGCCACGACCTGGCTGTAGCGGACACCCACGGCACAACCGGCTGCTCCATCTCGGCCGGCTGTGACAGGGGTGCGCAACCCTGCCATGATGATGACCATGACGGCTCACAGAGTGACCATTGCTGCGGCATTCATTCCCATCTGCAGGCCATCACCCAGCAACTGCTCAATTTTTCCAGTCCATTGCTGTCCCAGCAGTTCACCGCGATCATTCCTCACCTGGTCCCGCAGGATTTCTCCCGTATTCCGTTTATACCACCCCGAACCATCTCCTAACCCCGCCACCCCACACAAACTGTTTATTACAACCTGAGGAGTACGTCCATGCGCATCATTTGCCATGCGTCGGCGCTCTGCCTGTTTGCACTCATATGCGCTGTCCCCGGCCTTGTCCTGGGCACAGAATCATCGCTGACTGCCGAAATGGCCGTGAGGATGGCATTAGCAAACAGTCCGGAGCTGTCGGCCGATACAGAAGAGATCAAGGGACTGCACGAGGCGGCCGAAAAAATGCCGTTGTTGACCAATCCGCTGCTGGAGCTGGAAGCCAAGAGTGGCGCGCTAACCAAGAGCCCGGATGAGAAGAGTGCCAGCATTACCCTGCTGCAAGAAATTCCACTCTCTGCAGCCGGCACCAGACGCAGAGCCGTTGCCCGGGCTGACGCAGCTGTGGTCAGCCTGCGGTTTGAAGAAAAAAAACTGCGGCTGGCTGATCAGGTCAGGCGTGCCTGGTCTGCCAGCGCCATCGAGCGGCAACGGCTGGATCTGCTGCGTACTCAGACAGAGATTGCGGAAACATTGCTGACGATTGCACGAGAGCGTTTTGCAGCCGGTGATCTGCCGGAGTTTGAGGCGCAGCTGGCTGAGCTTGAACTACGCAGGCAGATGCTGCGCCAGACCGAACAGCAGGTTGCCCTGCTGAGCATGCGCAGGCAATTGGCTAGCCTGGTTGGTCTTGCAGAAGAGCAGGAATTGCCCCCCTTGGCACCAGTTGTAGCGCCAAGCCTGCCACTGCTGCCTGATGAGCAGCTGCTGGCGCTAGCCGTTGAGCGCCGTCCCGACCTGGCTGCCCAGAAAAAAGAAGCCGAGCGGCAAGAGGCCAACCTGGGTCTGGCAAAGGCCGAGGCGGTTCCGAATCTGACCGTTGGTCTGTCCTACACGAACGAACGCTCCTCCCAGAACGCCTATGACCTGCAAGGCGGACTGCTGGTCCCCGGCAAGGAACGGACCACTGACCATATCCTTGGCCTGAAGCTCTCCCTGCCACTGCCGCTGTTTTCCCGCAATCAGGCCGCTATTGCGAAAGCGGCCGGCATGGTCGGTGCCAGCCGCCAACGGACAGAGGCGGTACGCCGTACCGCTCTCGCCGAGGTCCGCGATCTGCTGGCACACCACCGTCTGGCCACAACAGCCCTGGAACTGCATCGCACCGCTTTGGGCCCGGCGGCCCGTGAGAATCTCAAGACACAGGAAACCGCCTTCCGGCTGGGAGAGATTGGCATCCAGCTGGTACTGGACGAAAAGCGACGCTTGTTTGAACAACAGGAGGCCGAACTGAAGGCTCTCCAGGTAGCCCTGGAAAGTCATAGCCGCTTGATTGCGGCAGTTGGCGGAACAATGCCCGATTCAGGAGGAAGACCATGAAGATCGTAACCGGGCTGTTGCTGACAGCCCTGCTGGTGATAACTGCCGGCTGCAGCAGCCATGAGGACGCAAAACAACCGGCGGGTGACGAGACGATACAACTAACCACCCGGAGCGCTAAAAGTGAGCTGTTCATGGAGTACGCACCGCTCAAGCCCGGCGGAAAAAACTCGTTTCTGATCCACCTGACCCGGCTGGCCGATGGCAAGCCGGTCTCTGAAGGACCGCTCAAACTGGTGTTACGCCCGGAGACGGGTCAGCCACTCAGCATGACCATCTCCGCCCCGACCCGGCCCGGCATCTATCAGGCCGAACTGACCGCTCCCCCGGCAGGCCACTACACCCTGGAACTGCTGCCGGAAGGCAACGGCTTTGCCGACCGGATCGAGGTGCTCGAACTGCTCGCAGGCTCGCCCCAACAAGTACCGCACCCTGCACAAGAAGCGGATCACAAGAAACATGCCAAGGCGGAAGAGCATGATGATCACGGCCATGCAGACGAGCCGCAAAAGACTGACCAGCATGACCATGCGGCGGTGGTGATCGGTGACGGGGGTGGCACGATTTTACTGCTGAAAGAACAGCAATGGGCACTGGATCTGTTGATCCGCCAACCCGAGCGCAGGCAGCTGAACGGCCGGATCTCGGCCAGCGGTGAACTAATGGCAGCTGCCGAGGCTGAGGCCACGGTGTCCGCTCCGTTGTCCGGTCTGCTCTCGGTGACAAAACCGCTTCCGTACCTGGGCAAACGGGTCGCCAAGGGTGAACTGATCGCCCTGATCGAACCGCCGATCAGTCCCGATGGTGGAGCGGGCCAATTCTCGGCAGCCCATGCCGAGGCCCGCAACCGGGTCACCTTGGCTCGTCAGGAGCACGAACGCGCCCAGCGGCTGTTTGAAGCCAAGATCGCCCCTCGTAGACGGGTCGAAGAAGCGGCGGCGGCTCTGGACAGCGCCAAGGCTGCTCTGGCACCGCTGGACAAATCTGCTGCCGCACTTGGTGGCGACATAAACGGCAGGCTTGCGGTGCGTGCACCGGTCAGCGGCACGGTGGTGGAGCTCTTTTCCGGCACCGGCAAGGGGGTTATGGCGGGGCAACCGATTGTGCGGATCGTCAACATCGCAACACTCTGGCTAAAGACCCATCTTCCGGCACTTGACGCCGGAAAACTGCCCCGCCAGCCGTCTGCTGATTTCACGGTTGCCGGCCAGAATGAACGCTTCAAAGCCGGTCGCCTGATCTCAGTAGGGGATATGCTTGATCCCCAAAGCCGTACCCTGCCGGTGATCTTTAGTGTGCCCAACCCCGATGCCCGCCTGAAGGTGGGCATGTTTGCCACCGTGGGGCTCTCCACCGGCAGTTCAACCGATGCTCTGGTGCTGCCGGTGGAGGCACTGACCGAGGATGAAGGCCGCTTCTTTGCATTCGTACAGACCTCGGGTGAACGCTTTGCCCGCCGGGAGGTACAGATCGGTGTCAAGGATGGCCCACTGGTGCAGATTGTCAAAGGTCTGGATGAGCGCGACTGGGTGGTGGTCAAAGGGGCTTACTATGTCAAACAGGCCGCCACGACAGCCACAAAGGAGGACCCCCATGCCGGTCACGCGCACTAGCAGCTCCCTGCTTGACCGTCTGATCCGGTTGGCCCTTGAAAACCGGCTGGTGGTGGTGATTGTCATGGTTTTGGTGCTGGCACTCGGCAGCTATACCGCCATCAGGATGCCGGTTGACGTATTGCCGGATCTTACCGCCCCCACGGTAACCATCCTGACCGAGGCCAAAGGGATGGCACCGGAAGAGGTGGAGGCACTGATCACCTACCCGGTCGAGAGCACGTTAAACGGTGCCACCGGCGTACGGCGGGTCCGTTCCGTCTCCATGCCCGGCCTCTCTACGGTCTGGGTGGAGTTTACCTGGGGCACTGATATCTACCGGGCCCGTCAGGTGGTGAATGAAAAACTGCAACTGGTAACTGCCAGCCTGCCGCCCAAGACCGTGCCGACTCTGGCGCCGATCTCCTCCATTATGGGCGAGATCATGTACATTGCCGTGGCCAGCGATCAACACAGCCTGATGGAGGTCAAGGAACAGGCCGAGTTTGTAGTCAAAAAGCGGCTGATGGCTACCACTGGCGTTGCCCAGGTGGTGACGGTAGGCGGCGAAACCAAGCAGTATCAGGTGGAGATCGACCCGTTGCATTTGCAGGCCTTTGGCGTGACGGTCGGTCAGGTGACCGATGCACTGAGAGGCAACAACGTGAACTTTGCCGCCGGGGTGGTCAAACAGCAGCAGCATGACTACCTGCTGCGTGGCATGGGGCGGATTAACTCAACCGCAGACATCGAGCAGACCGTGGTGCAGGCCAGAAACGGCCTGCCGGTATTGGTGCGGGATCTGGCCACGGTCACCGTTGCTCCGGCCTTCCGGGTGGGTGATGCCGCGGCCAATGGCAAACCGGCAGTGGTGATCTCGCTACAGAAACATCCCGATGCCAACACCCTGGAACTGACCGAACGGATCAAACGGCAACTTGTCGAAATTCAACGTTCACTGCCCCAGGGGATGCGGATCGAAAGCGATCTGTTTCAGCAGGCCGATTTCATCAAGCGGGCCATTGCCAACATCAAACGGGTGCTGGTGGAAGGGGCCTTGCTGGTCATCGTGATCCTGTTCCTGTTTCTGGGCAACCTGCGCACCACCCTGATCTCGCTGGTGGCGATGCCGGTTTCGCTGCTGTGTGCCATCTTTGCCCTGCGGCTGTTTGACAGTTCCATCAACACCATGACCCTGGGTGGCATGGCGATCGCCATTGGCGTGATCGTGGATGACGCCATCATCGATGTGGAGAACGTCTATCGGCGCCTGCAGGAAAACAACGCCGTGCCCGAGACTGAACGCAGACCGGCTCGTGAGGTGATCTTCGAGGCCTCACGCGAGATCCGTTCTTCGATTGTCAACGCCACCCTGATCATTCTGGTGGTGTTCCTGCCGCTGTTCTTCCTGTCCGGTGTGGAGGGGCGCCTGCTGCAACCGCTGGGGGTCTCCTACATGGTGGCCATTGGCGCATCATTGCTGGTGGCGCTGACCGTTACCCCGGCGCTCTGCTCCTATCTGCTGCCCAAGGCGCGCTGCATTGCCGAACATGGCGATAGTCGCACCATGCAATGGCTGGTGGGCCGCTATCGCCCGTTGCTTGAATATCTGTTGCAGCGCCCCCGTCGGATCATAGCCGGTGCGGCCGTCACCTTTGCTCTGGCACTCGGGCTCTTGGGGCTGACCGGCCGGTCGTTTCTGCCGGCCTTTAACGAGGGGGCACTGACCGTGATGGTCGTGACCGGTCCGGGCACCTCGCTGGAAAAATCCTCGGAAGTGGCGTCAGTGCTTGAAAAGCTGATACTGGCCCACCCTGCGGTCAAGAAGACCTCGCGCCGGACCGGCCGGGGCGAGCAGGACGAACATGGCAAGTTTCCCAATGCCAGCGAGATCGAGGTCAGCCTGGATATGGAAGGCCGACGGCTCGAAACGGTGATGGCCGAGCTGCGCAGGCAAACCGCGGTGATCCCCGGCGTAATCATTACCTTCGGCCAGCCGATCGGTCACCGGATCGACCACATGCTGTCCGGAACCATGGCCAATCTTGCCATCAAGATCTACGGCCCGGAGCTATCCCGGCTCAAGCAGACGGCGGAACAGATCAAGGCTGAGATCAGCGGCCTGCCGGGGCTGGCAGACCTGTCGGTGGACCAGCAGGCTGATATCCCGCAACTACGTATCATCCCGCGCCGGGCAGAACTGGCCCGCTACAACCTGAGCATTGCCGCGGTGGCCGAAGGGGTTGAGGTGGCCACCAGCGGCCAGGTGGTATCACGCACCCTGGAGGGGGATCGTGGCTTTGATGTCGTGGCCCGGTTCCCTGCTGCGTCAAGACAGGATGCAACAGCCATCGGCCAGATCCTGCTGGACACCCCCAGTGGCCAGAAGGTGCCGCTGGCAGCGGTGGCCGAGCTGGTTTCGGCCAAGGGGCCCAACAGCATCAGCCGCGAGAACGTACAACGCAAGGTGGTGGTACAGGCCAATGTGACCGGTCGCGACCTGCACTCGGTCTATCAGGATGTGCGCAGCCGGATCGACAGGCTCAAGCTGCCGCCCGGCTATTTTGTTGAGTATGGCGGTCAGTTTGAAAGCGAGGCCGAGGCTACCCGCAAGATCGGGCTGTTGAGCCTGGTCTCGATCAGCCTGATCCTGCTGATTCTGTACCTGGAGTTCGGCTCGTTCCGGGTGGCCGGACTGGTGATGGTCAATCTGCCGTTAGCCTTTATCGGCGGTATCGTGGCGGTGGTGCTCACCGACCGGACCATCAGTGTGGCCTCGCTGGTGGGCTTCATCACCCTGTTCGGGATTGCCACCAGAAACGGCATCCTGCTGGTGTCGCACTACCGTTATCTGATGGAGCATGAGGGACTGGAGTTGCGTGAGGCGGTGGTGAAGGGATCCCTGGAACGGCTGCGTCCGGTGGTGATGACCGCCCTGGCTGCCGGACTGGCGCTGGTGCCGTTTGCCATTGCCGCCCACAAACCGGGTAACGAGATTCTCTCGCCACTGGCAGTGGTGATCCTGGGGGGGCTGATCAGTGCCACACTGCTGAATATGCTGGTGTTGCCAGTGCTGTTTCTGCGCTATGGGGCTAACGCTCCCACAACCCGGACAAGCGACGGCATGCCCAACGCACCATCCGCTTCAGGGACGGCCTAGCGGTCAGCGCAGGAGCAGCAGGAGCAGGAGAGGCCTTTGGCCTTGTCAAAGGCCTCCCGGCCTTCCTTGAAGGCCAGCCAGGCGATCAGCAGGGCGCCGATGGCATCCAGGCTGGCGATGCCGGTCAGCCGGTAACCAAGGCTGGAGGCCATCAACACCAGCGAGAGATGCAGACAAGTCCGGGAGCAGGCCGCGTCGGCCAGGATGGCCGGTGAGTTGAGCGCTGTGCCCACCTTGACCTTATAGTGGATCAGCAGCCACATGAAGGAGATCGAAACCAGCGAGATCACGATCCCCCACAGGGTGGTCTCGGGCCGATGCTGCTGGTAGAGGTTGAGGCCGGCAGTGGCCACCAGCCCGGCGGTCAGCAGGTAAAAAGCGCCGCCGGTGATCCGCAGGGCGCGCTGTTCGAACTCGTCACGGGTTTCGCCGTTGTTGGCCCTGATCCGGCGCAGCATGTGCCAGACGCCTACCGCCGAGATCACCTCGATGAAGGAGTCCACGCCGAAGCCGAACAGGGCCAGGGTTTCATCCGCCGCCCCCAACCAGACCGAGACGAGTCCTTCGACGAGGTTGTAGCAGATCGTGAACAATGCCAGGGCATTGGCGTATGACTGTAATCTTTCCTGCGGGTACGCTTTCATAACAGAACAATGGCCTCCTTGACCCCCGGCATTCCGGCACCACCAGACACACCATGCCCTGCGATCAGCACAGCAACGGATTGAAATCAGCAATCAGCCTGATCGTTACCGGTCCCGCACCATAGCTGTCGCCATCAAGTTGCACCGCCTTGGCACTGCTGACCGTCAACTGACCGCCGTGCATCTGCCAAGGCCCCACGCCGGGCCACTTCCCGGTCAGCAGAAAAGGCAGGGCAAAACGGAAAAAGCTCCATCTGGTGGGCAGAAACAGCGGCACCACGTCCAGATGGGAAGAAAAAATCGCAGCCCGGGGTGCCAAACGGTAGGGCCCGCCATAATGGGAAGCGTTGGCAATCACCACGGAATGGCATTCGCTGCTGCGCTGACCATCGCTGACCGTCAGCGTGGTCCGGTCCCAATGCCTGATCGCCCGCAGGGCCGAAAGCAGATACGCCAGCTTACCAAAACGGCGCTTCTCGCCTGCGCGCACCCCGGCGACAATGGCACCGTCAATGCCGACCCCTGCCATCAACAGGAATCGCCTGGTGCCGCTGGCTGCCACCACCTCGCCAACGGAAAACTGCCGCCGCGTACCGGCGACAATCCGCTGCACCGCGCCATCCAGTGAACGGATGCCCAGCTCCCAGGCCAGTACATTGGCGGTTCCAAGCGGTATGACCCCCAGTGTGGCGCCCTGCCGGGTCAAGCCGTTGATGACCGTATTAATGGTGCCGTCGCCCCCGGCGGCAATAATCAACGGCTGACGTTCAGGATCGCACAGTTCACGGACCGTTGCGATCGCTTCGGCCTCGTTGCCCGGCAGGAGCGGTTGCGGATCGATACCGGCCCGGCGCAGTGCGGTCAAAATCCGGGCGGCACGGCCAGCAGAGTAGCTGCCTGAAGCAGGATTGAAGACAACATGGGCGGTCTGCATTGCGGTTCCTTCGTGCCCACCCTGGTGGCCAGGCTTCAGCGCTGTCAAGCAAACTTCAGCAATTTTTACTTGCATTCCGGCAGGATAGCGGCGTAAGCTATTCTTTACTTGCTTGGTGTTGTTTCTGCATGGGTGAGACCAAAGGAGACATAGCATGGCGAATCGCCTTCTGGGGCTGGTAACACTGGTCTCCTCAACCTTTTTGCTGATGATGGCCGCCACCCGCCTGACCCTCTGGATGATGACCCCGCCGGAAGCAGCGCTGGCATTTCCGCTGCTGCTCAAGGCCGCCGCTACCGGTCTGGTCTTCGACCTGGCGACCCTGGCCTACGCCCTGCTGCCGGCAGCCGTCTATCTGCTGCTGGTGCCACGCCGTCTGACCACCTCACACTACCATATCTGGCTGCTCAGACTCTGTTTTTTCCTGTTCGCCAGCGTACTGTTCTTTAACGCCTGCGCCGAGTACTTCTTCTTTGACGAGTTTGGTACCCGCTTCAACTTCATTGCCGTCGACTACCTGATCTACACCACCGAGGTGGTCGGCAACATCCGTGAATCCTATCCCCTGGGGCCGATCCTGGCCGGTATCGGCAGCAGCGCCCTGCTGCTGACCTGGCTGCTGCGCAACCGGCTGAACCAGGCCGCTGCCAGCACCTTCGGCGGCCCCTTCCGGCGCACCGGTGCCCTGCTGCTGCTGCCGGCCCTGCTGGCCCTGGGTGCCATCAATGTTGACCAATCCGCCATCTCCACCAACAACTATGCCAACGAACTGGCCGGCAACGGTATCTACAATCTGGTGGCGGCCTTCCGCAACAACGAGCTGAGTTTTAACCGGTTTTACCGCACGGGCCACGAAAAGCAGGTGCTGGCACGCTTGCGGACGCTGGTGACCGAACGGAACAATCGCTTTATTGACCCCGCCGCAGGACGCTTCACTCGCCAGATCCGCGCCGAAGGCCCCGAAAAACGACTCAACCTGATCGTTGTGGTCGAGGAGAGCCTGAGCGCCGAATACCTGGGCAGCTACGGCAATAAGGAAAACATCACCCCCAACCTGGACCGGCTGGCTGATCAATCGCTCCGTTTTTCCAATCTGTATGCCACCGGAACCCGCACGATACGAGGGCTGGAAGCGCTGACCCTCTCACTTCCGCCACTGCCCGGCACCTCGATAGTCAAACGCCCCAACAACGGTGGATTCCGGTCATGGGGCGAGATTCTGGCTGCCAAAGGCTATGACAACAAATTCATTTACGCCGGCTACGGCTACTTTGACAACATGAACGCCTTCTTTGACGGCAACGGCTTCAAAGTCGTCGACCGGGCGAATTTCGCCACGGATGAGATCAGCTTCGCCAACATCTGGGGGGTCTGCGACGAGGATCTGTTCCGCAAGACGATCCGCGAGGCAGGCGCCTCCCATGCCGCCGGCAAACCGTTTTTCTCGATGGTGATGACCACCTCCAACCATCGCCCCTACAGCTATCCGGACGGACGGATCGACATACCCAGCAAGAGCGGCCGTAAGGGAGCGGTCAAATACGCTGATTACGCCATTGGCCGCTTGCTGGCCGAGGCCGGCCGTGAGCCGTGGTTCAAGGATACCATCTTCGTGATTATCGCTGATCACTGCGCGTCCAGCGCCGGCAAGACCGACATGCCGCTGAAAAAATACGAGATCCCCCTGCTGGTCTATGCACCGCAGCAGATCCGGCCCGGCCTGGTCGGACAGCTGATGAGCCAGATCGACGTGGCCCCGACGCTGCTTGGCCTGATGAACCAGAGCTATGACACCGACTTCCTGGGACGAGACATCCTCAAAGCCGATGGGGCAACTCCCCGGGCCTTTATCTCCACCTATCAGAAGCTGGGCTACCTGACCGAAAATCAATTGCTGGTGCTTGGGCCCCGCCAATACGTCGCCCAGTACCGGGTGAACCGCCAACAGGGTTCCATGACAGCGGTGCCGCTTGAACAGCAGCAACTGGATGATATGCTGGCCTACTACCAAGGGGCTGACTATATTTACCGCAACCGGCTGAACCGCATCCGCTAGCGGGTCAGCGTGGGGCGGAAGGCTCTTCCCCGAACACCTCGGCAGAGAACAGATAGATTTCGCACTCCTTTTGCCAGGCGTTTTCCGGCAGACCGGCCTTGAGGCAGGTGTGCCGCAGGAAGGTCTCACGATCCCAACCGTATTCGGTGGCTACCTGGGGCAGCAGCACGCCATGGGCGTGGCCCTTGATCAGATAGATGCCGTGAGTGCCCACCTTGATCTCCTCCACCGACTGCACCCGGTGTAGCGGGGAAAGCACCGAAATCTCAAGGCTGAAATCGGCCAGATCGGACGGCTTCATCGGGTAGAAGCGGGGATCACGGGTGGCGGCGGATACCGCCATCTCCTGAACGGTCTGCCAGAGCGGACGGCTGGAAACAAAGCTGCCGATGCAGCCCCGCAGCTGTCCCTGCTGTTTGATGGTCACAAAACAGCCCGACAGGCTCTCCATCCCCTTGGCAGGCTTGGCCGGCACCGGCAATGGCTGCCCCTTGACCGTGGCAATAATGGTGCCGCGGGCCAGTTCCAGGAGTTCGGCTTTTTCTTTGGCGGTCATGACAGAATTCCTCCCAGGCCGACGAATGCGTCCGGTTTCAGATCGCGGATCAAATCAAGACGGCGGACTACCCGTAATTCTTGCGGCGGAACAGGCCGGTGCTGATACTGACCACCCGATCCAGAAACAGCACCCCGTCCAGATGATCCATCTCGTGCTGGATCGCCACCGCCTCAAAGCCGCTGGCTGCCACCTCCTGCTGCGCGCCGCTCTGCCCATCGAGAAAACGCACGGTAATTCCGGTGGCCCGCTCCACATCACCGGTGTAGTCCGGCACACTCATGCAGCCTTCCCGCATCACCGCCGAACCGGAACGGACAATGATCTCAGGGTTGACCATCGCCAGCAGACCATGATGATTGTCTTTGCCATGGCGACTCTTGGAGACGTCAACTACACAGACGCGCAACCCGGCTCCGATCTGCGGGGCTGCCACCCCCACCGAGCCGGGGCCGGCCTGCATGGTGTCGATCAGATCCTGAATCAGCGTTGCGATCTCTGCATCCAGCCGGGGTACCGGATGGGCCAGTTTTTTCAGCAGGGGGTGCGGATATTTCAGGATCGGCTGAACCGCCATCTACAGCTCCACCGGGGTCACGATCCGGATGCCGATCTCCACCTGCAGTTCGGCCCGCAGGTTGGCCAGCAGCTGTTCCACATCATCCGGGGTAATCGCATCGGGCAGGGTGGCCTCCAGCAGCATCACGTAGACCGGTGCATCGTCACTGCCCACCAGCTTGGTCTGCAGGTCCAGGATATTGATCTGGCGGGCAGCCAGGGCACTGGTGACCCGGTAGACGATCCCCGGCTGATCAGCGCCGTAGACCGTGATCTGGCAAATCTCGCCCGCGAAGGCCCGGCGCTGTTCTTCCCCATCGTGCAGGCTGCGCAGCGAAAGCGTCATCCCCAGCCGGTCACCGGCAGGTTTCAATTCGTCCAGCAGTTGGGCTTTGGTAAACGGCTTGGGGTGGGAGACTATCAGGATCATGGCAAATTCGCTGGCCAGCATGGCGCAACTGGAATCGGCGATATTGCAACCCAGGCGATAGAGTGCCTCGGTAATGCCGGCCACGATGCCGGGGCGATCGGGGCCGACAACGGAAACGGCGTAGTAGCTGCGTTCTGGGCTGGGGGTCATGTCAGGCTCCCTGTATAGACAGTTGATTGGCAATGGTTACCACTAATCGGCGCTGTTCTGCAACGGTTTTTGGCGCGGCGATTGACAAACCGCCAGCCCGCTCATTACACTGTCAAGACTCATGAACAAACACGAACTCAAAAAGCGTCTGACCGGAGTCCTGGCACTGGACAGCCACCCCGCCCACATCTCTGCCGGATTTGCCGTGGGCGTCTTCATCAGCATGACCCCGTTTTTCGGGATCCACACCCCGTTGGCCATTGCCGCTGCCTTCCTGTTCCGGCTCAACAAACTGACCACCATTACCGGGGCCTGGGTCAACACACCGCTGACGGTGGTGCCGCTGCTGGCCGCCAGTTACAAGCTGGGAGAATATCTGCTTGGCTCCGAACCCCGTCCCTTCAGCCTGTCCGAACTCTCCTGGACTGCTCTGAAACCGTATGCCGAAGCGGTCATGCTGGGCAGTTCGCTGATCGGCCTGGCCGCCGCCGTTGCAGGCTATTTTTGCTGCTACTGGCTGGTGCTGCGCTTCCGGCGCAAGGACCCCGGCCTGGCAGAACTGACCAATGAATCAGTGCTGGCCGGTGAAGATCTGGAGCAGACTCTCAACCCCGGGGAAAAGGCGCACCAGTGACCAGGGAACGGGTGATTGAAAAGGTTCGCAAGCTGCTGGCGCTCTCCAACAGCAGCAACGAACATGAAGCCGCCCTGGCAGCGGCCCATGCCCAGCGGCTGCTGGCCGAACACAACCTGGCCATGTCCGAGCTGGAGGTGCGGGAAGAAGGGGCCGGCGAAGCGGAACTGCTGGTGGCCCGCACGGTGCCAAAATGGCTCTCGGCCCTCTTCGCCACCGTAGCCAACGGCTTCGACTGCTTTCCGATCGTCACCAGCAGCGCAACGTGCAGCCGTCTGCGGTTCATTGGTGTGGGGGAGGATCCGGCGGTGGCCTCCTGCACCCTGCAGTTTCTGATGCAGGAACTGCGGCGCCTGGCCACGGCCTACCTGCGTGCCAGCGAGGGGGGGCCGCACCGGCTGAACCCCACCGAGCGACAGCGGATCCGCAACTCCTACCTGTTGGGCGGCGTACAGGGGGTGCGTCAGGCACTGGCCGCCCAGAAGGCCCAGACCCCCACCACCAGCACCGCCCTGGTACCGGTCAAGGACGCCCTGATCCAGCAATACCGCGAGGAGCAGATCGGCCAGGTCAGAATGCAGCGCACCCGCCGTTCGACCGTGCTGTCGGCTGCCTTTCAGCAGGGCAGGACCGATGGAGCGACTCTCCAGATGAAGCCCGCCGCACCCGGCGATGAACCGTTGCTTCCCGGTCTGATGGGGGCCTAGCATACAAAACGCCCCCTCCCGGTAACCGGTGAGGGGGCGTTTTAGTAGGAAAATTTGCGTTTAAGACACAGGTAGGCGAGGGAGCGAGCACCGCGCAACGCCGTAGACGGCCGCCGCAATAGTTTTTCCATCAGGCGTTCTTCACCACGACACTCTCCAAAATATTCGCCGCATCCTCGCACTTGTCGGTGGCCTTCTCCAGGGTCTCGTAGATTTCCTTCCACTTCAACAGCGCAATCGGATCCTTCTCCTCATCAAACAGGCGGCTGATCGCCTCGCGCGAAACCCGGTCCGCCTCGTTTTCAATGGCGTTTATCTCCACGCAACATTCGAATATCTGCTCATTGGCCTTGTTGCCCAGCTTACCCACCGCCTTGTCAACCGCCTGACAGCCCTGCAGAATCAAGAACGCCAGCGATTTGGCTTCAGGGGTGGCATGATCCACGTTGTACATGATGAAACGCTGGGCCGAAGCGTCAATCAGGTCCAGGATGTCATCCAGCTTGGAGGCCAGGGAGTAGATGTCCTCACGATCCAGCGGCGTGATGAAGGTTTTGTTCAGCTTCTGGATGATGCTATGGGTGATGGCGTCACCCTTGTGCTCCACATCCTTGATGCGGCGCTGACTTTCCTGAGGATCGGCAAAGTTATCCAGCATATCCTTCAGCAGGATGGCCCCCTCAATGATATTGGTGGTCATTTCCTTGAACAGTTTAAAAAAACGTTCCTCTTTGGGGATCAGGCCAAACATGGTATTCCTCCATCAGGTGCATGCCCTGGCGGGCTGACAGCAAAGCCTTTCTTATAGCACAGCATCCCGATACTGCCCATATAAATGTTACAAACAGGTTGCGCACCCCGCAGCAGAGGTCTGTTTGCAATCCGCTACGCTTTGGTCTAAGCTGGCAATAATTTACCAAAACCCGGAGTCTTTCCATGAATTTTTTCCATGCGGCCCTGCTGGGTCTGATCCAGGGGACCACCGAGGTGTTGCCGATCAGCAGTTCGGCCCACCTGATCCTGGTGCCCCGCCTGCTGGGCTGGGCCGAGTCAGGCATAACCTTTGATGTTGCCCTGCACTTCGGCACCTTTGTGGCCCTGTTCACCTATTTCCGGCGCGACGTCGTCAGCCTGGTGCAGGATGGTCTGAGCGGATTTTTTCAGGACGACCCGGGCCGGACACTCCGCCTGCCCTGGTTGCTGGTGGCTGGTTCAGTGCCGGCCGCCGTAGCCGGCAAACTGTTTGAGGAGCCGATTGAGCAGATCTTCCGCGACAGCCCTCTGCTGATCGCTCTGCTGCTGGTACTGTTCGGCCTGGGGCTGGGACTGGCGGATCGTTATGGCCGCCAGCATCGCGGGGTGCATAACGTCACCCTCAACATGGCGCTGATCATCGGCAGCTTCCAGGCCCTGGCCCTGCTGCCCGGCGTTTCCCGCTCCGGCATCACCATCACCGCCGCCCTGCTGGTGGGTCTGGCCCGGCCCGAAGCGGCCCGCTTTTCATTCCTGCTCTCCTTGCCGATCGTCTTCGGGGCGGCCCTGCTGAAAGGTCTGCAGCTGCTGAAGACCGGCATCGAACCGGGCATGCTGCTGCCGATGCTGGTGGGGATCAGCGTGGCGGCTATTTCTGGTTACGCCAGCGTGGCGTTCCTGTTGCGTTTTGTGCAGACCAACACGGTCTGGCCCTTTGTCTGGTACCGGCTGGCAGCCGGAGGCCTGCTGCTGGCGGGGATCAGCGCCGGGTTACTGCGATGAGCAACGGAGCCATCAAGGATTGGCCGGCCGACGAACGCCCGCGCGAGAAACTGCTGAAAAAAGGGGCCGCGGCCCTCTCCGATGCAGAACTGCTGGCGCTTTTGCTGCGCACCGGCGATGCGACCGCCGGCAAGAGCGCCATTGATCTGGGGCGGGAGCTGCTCTCCCGCTTTGATGGCAGCCTGCGCAGCCTGGGTCAGGCCGAACTCAACGAACTGCAGCAGATCAAAGGACTGGGGTTGGCCAAGACAGCCTCACTCAAGGCGGCTTTTGCTCTGGCGGCCCGCTTCCAGGCCCGCCCGCTGGTAACTCTGGACCGCTTTACCTCGCCCGCCCAGGTGTTCGAGTACTTTCACCATGAACTGCGGGACGCCCGCAAGGAACAGTTTCTGGTGTTGCTGCTGGACGGAAAAAACCGGATCACCCGCCGGGTGGCGGTGTCGGAAGGGTCGTTGAATCAAAGCATCGTGCATCCGAGGGAGGTCTTCGCCCCGGCGGTGCGGGAATCAGCCGCGGCAGTCATCTTTGTCCACAACCACCCCTCCGGCGACCCCAGCCCCAGCCGGGAGGATCGCGAGATCACCCGCCGCCTGAAAGAGGCCGGCGAACTGCTGGGGATCCGTGTGCTGGATCATGTGATTGTCGGGGATGGCAGCTATTACAGTTTTACGGAATCAGGGGTGCTCTAGTCTCTGGAGCTGCATTGCCAAACCATTAAACCCAAGAGAATAATTGACAGATTACTTTTATTGCATATACAATAAATTTTACGGCCATCATTTTCATGGATTACGAATGGGATGAAAACAAGCGACGGATAAATCTGGAAAAGCATGGCCTTGATCTTGCCGATGCGAATATGGTCTATGAAGCTGAGAACAAACTGACGCTTCAGAGCAGAACCGCAGAGGAAGCTCGACTGCAGGACATAGCCGATATTGACGGGAACATGCTTGTTTTAACCTGTGTCTATACGCTGCGAAGCAATGCGGTACGCTTTATTTCGTTCCGTCACGCCAGCCGCAAGGAAAGGGTGCTGTATTATGGCAAAAATGGTTAGACATACCAGCGAAGAGTTGAAAGCCATGCGAGACCGCGGTGAGTCAAAAACCGATTGGGAGCGTGTAAAGCGGGATATTGCAACCGATGCGCCGATCCATTATGACCCGGCGGTCGATCCCTATGATCCCAACGACGATGCTGCCGTTGAGACCTACTGGAGCCAGGCAACAATTATTCGCCGCGGCCGTCCGACGGGAGCTGTGCAAAAACAGCCAGTTAAAAAACAGTTGGCAATCCGGCTCTCAGCCGAAGTGGTGGAATACTTCAAGGCCACCGGAAAAGGCTGGCAGGGCAGGATAGATGATATTCTAAAAAATTACACCAAGAAGCATCCGGTAAACCATGCGTGATCAGCAATGGCCGGGCAGACTGCGCATCTCGTTGAACTGATCGACATAGTTTTGCAGCTCACTGAAGCTCTTGGCCTGCCTGCCATTTATTGTGGCAATCGGCACAATCCGCTAAATACTTTCGCCAGGCAGGCACTGTACGTTCAAACTTCCTCCAACTCCTCCAGCAACTCCAGGGCAAAATTCTTGGCCCGCCCGGCCGGGGCGATCACCCCGTAGGCCATGGCCTCCTTCAGTTCGGCGCTCCCGGCGCCGGCTGCCTTCGCCAGAGCGAAGTGCTTCTTCAGTCAGGTGGGGCACCCCACCGCCACCGCGCAACCCACCCGGATCAGTTCGCGGGTTTTGGTATCCAGCACCTCTTCGTACTCAAAATCAGCAAACAGCTTCTTACGGATCTTCATGAAGCCCTCCCGGTGTTTTAGTTCCAAGTGCAAAAAAAATCCGTCTGTGCTATGGTCATTCCATGAAAAAATCTCTACTTGAGACAAATCGTTACCTGCAGAATGCGTTGCTGCGTGACAGATCGTTGACCAGAAACATCGAGACTTCGTCGGCCATCGAGGGAATTCATGTCTCACGGGATAGCGCAACGGGGCGTTTCGTGCCCCTGTCAAAAGCTGGTATCACGCCTGAGAAACAAGTAGCGACTTCCTGATAATCGCCCCGAACAACTCTGTCATCGGCGCATAATCCCGATCCAGCCCACGGATAGAGGCTCTGAAGCCAGCGTTTATGGAAAATACAAACTTCCTTGGCGCTGAATGACTGATCGTCGGTAATTTCACCGATCAACGCTTCCTGAAGCCGCCACAGCTCGGCAGTTTCGGCAATCCCCATCTCCCGTGGATCGACAATACCCGCCAAGTTGCGCAACACTGTGCCATTGGAACCCGGCTCATACTGATTTTCCAGCAATTGCGAGGTGTCATAACGATCAGCCATCTGTAACTTACCTCTGTAAAAAGGCCATCGCCTGATCCACAGCCCGCTGCGACGAGGCCACGCAATCGTTCAGACCTACCCCGCGGAAGGCGTTGCCGGTCAAAAGCAGGCCGGGATGTCCGGCAGCCAACCCAGCCAATCTATCCAGCCTCTCGCCATGGCCGGCGATGTATTGCGGGATGGCCTGACCATGACGGAATATCCGCACGAAGGAGGGCGCGGCCTCAATCCCCATGATCAGCCGCAGGTCATCCTCCACCCGGCTGAGCAACAGGCCGTCGGGAATGGTGATCAACCCCGGCAGGCAGGCGCCGCCGGCCATGCTGCGCAGCAGCACCTTGCCATCCGGGGCACGATTTTCGAACATGCTGGAGTCCCACAGGGTGCCCAGGGTGCTGCGCCCCTCCTTGCGGGCATTCAGATAGCCAAACCCATCCAGCGGATGGCTGATCCGTTCCCGCTCATACCCACAGCAGATCACCGACAGCGAGGCATAGGGGATCTGCTCCAACAGGTCAGCCATCGCCGGGTCAAGCGGGGCCAGCATCCCGGCGGCGGCATAGGCCGGAGCGGCCAGGATCACCAGATCGGCGGTCAGACTTCCACAGCCGTCCGTTTCGACCCGGTAGCGGCCAGCTTCGCACGTAACCGCCAGCGCCCCGCAACCGGCACGAACGCTCTCCCCCAACTGATCCCGCAGGGTGTCGGTCAAAAACTGGATACCTTCCCGAAAGGAGGTCAGGGTGCCGCCCGGTCCGGCCGCCGATGCAACCACCTTGCCCTGGGCCTGCTCCCGGCGCTTTTTTTTGGCCAGCCTGAGCATCGCCTTGAACAGCCCGCCGTACTCCCGCTCCAGCTCGGCTATCCGCGGAAAACAGGATTTAAGCGACATGGTCTCCGGGTTGCCGGCAAAGATACCGGAAACCATCGGTCCGATCAGCTTGTCCAGCGCCTCCTGCCCCAGACGGCGACGGGCAAAATCAGCCAGGGTCTCATCCAGACCCGCCGGCGCGGCAGCGGCAAACGGTTCGGCGGCCAGTCGCAGCTTGCCGGGCCAGGAAAGCAGCTTGCTCTTCAGGAAACTGGTGCCGTTTTCAGGCAACCGGTGCAGGCGCCCTTCACTGTAGATGAAACGCTTGCGGGCGTTATCGTTACTGCGGTGCAGCCGATCTTCGATCCCCAGTGCGCGGCACAGCTCCAGGGTTTGAGGCTTGTTGTCCAGAAAACCGTTGGGCCCCCATTCGCAGGTAAAGCCGTTTTCACGGACGCTGCGGATCTTGCCGCCCACCTGGGTCTCTTTTTCCAGCAGGGTGATCTGGAGCGGGATACCGCTTTCCTGTGCCTGCCGACCCAGCAGCCAGGCGGTGGAAAGGCCGGAAATACCGCCGCCGATGATGATCGCCTGTTTCATGGTGCCTCCCGGAGATGAGTATCGGCATAGTACGGCCGGCTTGGGAGCCTGTCAAGGAACGTTGACAGCGCCCGAAAACCTGCTTAAGTTGATAGATCAAGGGACGAAAGGAGCAGCACCATGGCCGCACGTGATTACTATGAAGCGCTGGGGGTGGACAAGAAGGCATCGGCTGACGAGATCAAGAAGGCCTTCCGCAAGCTGGCCGTCAAATACCACCCGGACCGCAACCCCGACAACAAGGCGGCCGAGGACAAGTTCAAGGAGATCAACGAGGCCTACGCGGTGCTGTCCGACCCGGAAAAACGCCAGCAGTACGATTCCTTCGGCTCAACCGGCTTCCACCAGCAGTACAGCCAGGAGGATATCTTCCGTAATTTCGACTTCTCCGGCACCTTCAAGGATATGGGGATGGGCGGCAACGAGGATATCTTCTCACGCCTGTTCGGCGGCGCCTTCGGTCGCGGGGGAGCGCGCGGTGCCAGCCGTGGCCCCCGGCCCGGAGCTGATCTCTCCATGCAGGTGGACGTAGGATTTCGCGAGGGGGCCAACGGCTGCGAGAAGCTGATCGCCTTCCGCCGCAACGGCGCCCGTGAAGAATTAAAGATCAAGATCCCGGCCGGAGTGGATAACGGCAGCCGGATCAGGATTGCCGGCAAGGGCTCAGCCGGAGAAAACGGCGGCCCCAATGGCGACCTGTACCTGGAGGTGCGTCTGGCCCATGACCCGGTCTTTACCAGGGATGGCGGCGACCTGTTCGTGGAGCGCACCATCCGCTTCAGCGAGGCCTGCCTGGGGGTGTCGCTGGAGGTGCCGACCCTGGAGGAACCAAAACGGATCAAGGTGCCGGCCGGCATCCAGCCCGGCACCAAAATCAGGCTGAAAGGCTGCGGGGTCAAGGCGCTGGGCTCCAACGCCAAGGGTGATCTCTACGTCAAGATCGGTATCCACGTGCCGGAAGGACTGAACAGCGCGCAGAAGAAGCTGGTGGAAGAACTGGCCAAGGCCGGCCTCTAAAACGACTGCGGAGGCCGCCTGCGGCGTTGCTCGGTACTCGCTCTCTCGCCTACCTCGGTTGGTATGTCTCGGTCGCTGCGTTCCGTGCGCCTGGTAGCCGGCCTTCCTCGTCCGTTTTAGTTGTGTCGATGGGTATTGTTGCATCAAAGCATGCAGATTGTGTATAATTTTGATCATGAACTACATTTCAGGATAAGGAGCGGGTAACGATGGACCCCCTCGCCAGCATCAGTACACGTCAGGGCTATGGCGGCGTTGAACAGTCCGTAGCACCGGCAGGCACACCAGGTCAGCCGGCAGTTCACACGCCAGCTGCCGCCGGCACTGATTCGCGCAGGGAACGGCAAGGCATCCAGCTGCCCGATGACCGGGTCAGCCTTTCGGGACAGCGCCCCGCTGCTGCGCAGCAACAACCGGCAGCCACCGGGCAAGACCCCGCCGCCGAACAGACCACTCGCGACGGCACAAGCCTGGAAGACCCCCAGATTCAACAGATGGTGGCCAGGCTCAAACAGACCGAGCAGAAGGTCAAGGCCCACGAGGCCGCCCACAAGGCGGCCGGCGGCAATCTGGCCAGCGGCGCCTCATACAGCTACACCCAGGGACCGGACGGCCGCAACTACATCACCGGCGGCGAGGTGCAGATCGACATGTCTCCCGGCCGCACCCCCCAGGAGACCGTCAGCAAGATGCAACAGGTGATCCGGGCCGCCCTGGCCCCGGCGGACCCTTCCGGCCAGGATCGGGCGGTGGCGGCCCAGGCCGCCAACCAGATGACCCAGGCCCGGCAAGCCTATGCCGGCCCGGCCGTCCGAGCCAACGGCACCACCACTTCCGGCACCACCAGCGCCGCACCCCAGCAGCCATCCGGTACCAGCCAACCCGATGCGGCAGCGGCCCTCTCCGCCTACGCCTAAGCCTTGTAAAATCCGTCAAATAATCTAGACTAACTGCTGCGGGACACCTCCCGCCTGGAGTCGCTGTGCCATCTTCCCCCACCGCCCTGGTCTATTCCAAAGCCTTTGACGCCTACAGCTACGGCGAGCAGCACCCCTTCCAGCTGCATCGCTATGGTCTGGCGCTCGACTTGATGGAGGCTTACGGCCTGCTGCAGTTGCCCCATGCCCAACGCCGGGACTGCCGGCCGGTGACCGAACAACAGATCCTCTCCTTCCACGCGCCAGACTACGTAAAACGTCTACAGGAGTTCAGCGCTTCCGACCGGCCGCGGGCCGACTTCCTGTTCGGCCTGGGAGATGCAGAGTGTCCGGTTTTCAAGGGATTGTACGAGTATGCGGCCCTGGGAGCCGGAGCCACCCTGGAGGCCTGCCGTCTGGTGGTTGAGGAACAGTTCAGCGCCGTACTCTCCCTGGCCGGGGGCTGGCATCATGCACACCGCGCCAGGGCCTCCGGCTTCTGTTACCTGAACGACGCCGTCATCGGCATCAACTGGCTGCTTGAGCAGGGCAGGCGGGTGGTCTACCTGGATCTGGACGCCCACCACGGCGACGGGGTGCAGGAGGCTTTTTACGACAGCGATCAGGCGCTGATCATCTCGATGCATGAAAGCGGCATCTACTTCTTTCCCGGCACCGGCTTTGAGGATGAGACCGGCATCGGCAAGGGGCTGGGATACACCGTCAATCTGCCGCTGCTGGCCCACACCGATGACCCGCTCTACATGCGGGCCTTTGACGAGGTGGTCTACCCGCTGATGGCGGCCTTCAACCCGGATATCATCGTGGCCCAGATCGGGGCCGACACCTTCCGGACCGATCCGCTGACCCGCCTGGAGATCACCACCCACAGCTACGCCTACCTGATGCGCAAACTGCAGGCGCTCAAGATTCCCTGGGTGGCCCTGGGTGGTGGCGGCTATGATCTGATGAACACCGCCCGGGCCTGGACCATCGCCTGGGCCGCGATGAACGGCGTGGAACTGTCACCGCGGCTGCCGGCTGCCTTTGTCAAAAAGATCCGCGCCAGAGGCTACCCCCACAGCATGCTGCTGGATGCCCTGCACTGGGCCGACCCCCACGAACGGTTGCTGGCACTGGATGCCGCCGAGCAAAGCATTCGTGCCATCAGGAAAAACATCTTCCCGATCCTGATCGGCGGCGACCAGGCAAGGAACCTCTGACCATGGCCAAGCTGCCCGGCAACCAGCCGCTCCAGAGCCATGACGGCCGACTGCTGACCACCCTGGCCGGTATCAACCGCCTGGCCGATCCGGAAAAACAGGCCATCTACGCCGGTCTGCTGCCACCTCGCCTGCTGGAACGGCTGCAGATCAACCAGCAGACCCTTTGCAACCCGGCCGGTCAACGGCTGGTGCAGGTGATCGCCCCGGAAGGACTGGCGCTGGTACGGATCGAGGTGAGGGTGCAACCCGACGACCATGATCTGGTGTTCTTTGTAGAACTGGCCGACACTCAGCATCACCAGATGGAGTTTGCCTTCTGCATCATCTGCGACCCCGCCGCACCACGCTTTGCGGTTGACGTGACCGAAGCCGGGGCGGTAAACTATTTTACTTCGCATGGCCGCAACGTCCCGGAGGAGCTGCGGGCCATGGCCGTCGGCCTGTACCCCAACCAGACCCGCCGGGGTCTGCGACTGTTCGGCGAGTTTTTCCCGCGGCTGGAACGGTTCACCGACAGCCTGGGGATGGAAATGATCACCGCTGAACCGCTCAGCTATGATAACGCCATCAGGTATGAGCGCTACGGTTTCGATTACCTGACCGGCAAGCGTCTGATGCTGGAGATTAACCGGGAGTTCCAGCCCGGCGGCAGACTTCAGCGCAGGATGGACGGCTCCAGTCCCTTCAGGATGCCGGGCAGGGAACGGACCGTGCGGGGCCGCTCCTGGGCGGTTCACGACGGCATTCTGGACGAACCGTGGGACGGGGTCCGGATCTACAAGATGATTGGCGTGCATGCCGGGATTGACACCTTTCCCGGCCGAGAACAGGAGGAGTAGTGGCACCACACACACCTATCGAACCGACCCCGCTGGCGGGGATCAGTTACTTTCAACCGGCCGGGGGCTACCGCCTGACCGGGCGGGACGGAGCCGTTGACCTGCCCTGGGCCGATCTGCCCATTCCGCTGCTTGATGATGACTATCGCAGCGTCGTCGAATCCGGCCTTCCAACCTACGATCAGGTGGGGCGCGGCATCTTCCAGGCGCTACGGATCAACCCGGACTGCGCCTTTGGCGCCGAGTACGCAACAATCCTCCAGCAGGCTTACCCGCATCTGATCGCCGAGATCGGCGGCGAGGCGATCATGCTGGATGCCAAAGAGGTGGACACCCCCTACCTGGGTCGCAAGGTAACCCTGTTGAAGATCATGGCCCTGATGGAGCCGGCCAATGCCGGGCTCTGGCGGGAGATCGGCCGGACCCTGATGGAAAAGGGCAGCCGGCTGGACGCCCTGCATCTGGCGGTGCAGGCCTGGTACGGGGCCGAAAGGCACCTGGGACGTGCGCTGCAGCTTGAGCCTGAGGAGTTGTCCACCGCCTACCAGTTCGGCGAGGCCCACTACGTGCTGGGCCACTACGACCAGGCTCTGGCTATCTGGGAACCGCTGCTGCCGCGCCATGGTGCGGCGGAGCGCCTGCGGCTGACCGCCCGGATCGAGGAGATCCGGCGTGGTGAGCTGCCCAAGGTGCCGCCGGTGGACTATCTGACCGCCCTGGCTGTGGCGTTGGAACAACGTCAGGACAACCTGTACGAGACCGTGGCAATCATCGAGGATGTACTGGCCGACCAGGTCTTCTGCGATCAATTCCCGATGGTGGAGGTCGCAGCACTGCTCGAGCAGTTCCGGCGGGAACTGAACCTGGCCGCCCCGGCCGGCGGGAGGTGCTGACATGTTCGGATTCAGTACTGCCGACTGGCTGTTTATCGGGTTTATCCTGCTGGTGATCGCGGCCTGCGTCGCGCTGAGCGACATGCGCAGAAAAAAAGGCTGATCCATGCCGGCCGTAGACCAAGCTCCCGAGAAACAGCAGCCCCGCCCCCAGGCGTTGATCATGTTGACCGGACTGTACCTCTTCCTGCTGTTGATGAGTGCCGGCAGTTACGGCCAGCCGATCGCCTTCTTTGGACAGATTCTGGAGGGGCGGACAGCCCAGACATTTATCATCATCAACACCATCTACTGCCTGCACCTGTTTCTGGGGCTCTGGCAACGCCAGCGGCTGACCTGGTACCTGCTGCTGGCCTACAACCTGTTCGAGATACTGAACACCCTGACAACCCTGGTGTGGCTTCCCCGCCAGGAACTGGAGCGAATTCAGGGGGCGCCGGTAGATCCGCACTGGCTGGTGATCAACAACCTGGCCACCGTAGCGGCTGTGGCCTGGGTCAGCAGCCTGATTTACCGCCGCCGGGACCTGTTCGGCAACCGGTCCCCCTACCTGTTCTAGCCGTAAAGGAGTGCGCGGTGAACCGTAACCATGCTCGCAACCTGATCCTGATGGCCACCCTGCTGCCGGCGCTGATTCTGGCTGGTTGCAACGGCGCGACCGGCCGGCCGCTGCTGCCGGTGGCGGAATATGAAAAAATGATCGTCGGCAGGGTGGATGCCGACTACGTAGGCACCGGCAACTGTGTTGCCCAGTGCCACCGTCACGACAAGATCTCTGACGATTTCAGGCACAGTGTCCATGGCGAGCAGATCAAGCCGGAGACCGGGCTGCCGCTGGTCAACTGCGAATCGTGCCACGGGCCGGGCAGCCTGGCGATAGCCAACCTGGAGGCGGCCAAACAGCAGCATGGCGACAAGGCTAAATGCGACACCAGCACCCTGCTGGATCTGAAAAGCCTGCCGGCCCAGGCCCAGTCGCTGATCTGCCTGCGCTGCCACAGCAGCACCTCCACCTCCAGTCTGTCCCACTGGCCCACCAGCGTGCATGCCATGCATGACGTGAGCTGTTTCTCTTGCCACCGCCTGCACGAAGGCCCCCAGCAGAAGGTCAGCCACGACCAGATGGCCGAGCTGTGCTACCAGTGCCACCCCGACGTCAAAACCCAGTTCAACCTGTTTTCCCACCACCCGGTCAGGGAAAAGAAGATGAATTGCTTCGACTGTCATGACCCCCACGGCTCGCCCAACAATGCCCTGCTGAAAGGGGCCACGGTACGGGACACCTGCACCCGTTGCCACATGGACAAGAGCGGGCCGTTCATCTTTGAGCACGGCGATGTGACCGAAAACTGCTCCAACTGCCACAGCCCGCACGGCTCGGTAACACGGCGTTTGCTGACCGTCACCATGCCGTACCTCTGCCTGCAGTGCCACGGCAGCGCCCACCAGTCACGCCTGATGAGCGCCGACAGCCGGGAACGGGCGATATTCGCCCGTCGCTGCACTGTCTGTCACAGCATGATCCACGGCAGCGACACCCCCGACAGCCAGGGTCACGGCACCCTGCGGCGTTAGGTGAAAGGAGCGTTCGACGTGGCAGCACCCACCACCAGCATAACTGCAGCAGGCCTCCTGCTCCTGCTCTGCTGCGGCCTGGCTGACGCAGAGAGCGACAACCAGGAGACGCTGCTCTGCGAAAAGCACTCCAGCGCCAGCCTGTACACCGGCTACCGTTTTGTAAGCCCCGATGGCGCCACGAGCATGGCCAACCCGTACGGCGTCAACCGCTCCGGCCAGACCGGCGGGTTTATGGCGGCAATCATGGGGCACGACCTCAAGCTGCGGGCTGACGGCCAATTTCTGCATCCCGACGACTACCAGAGCGAGCTGTTTCTCGACTATGCCGGCATAGTTCGGCTCGAATTGGAAGGACGCAGCCTGCATCACAACCTGCTGCGCAATCCTCTGCCTGAATCGTTTGCCGTCCCCAATCCCGCTGCACCAGACTGGATCAGCTACAGCGCAAACCCCTCCCCGGCCAATACGGAACTGGGCGTTACCTCCCAACAGGACCGGGCCGACCTGCGAATCCGTTTCGGCGATTTTCCTGGCCATCTCTCGCTGGGCTACTGGCGCTTCGCCCAAGAGGGCCATGACCAGCTGGTGGTGTCGGACTATGACTGGACACCGCTCAATACCAGCGCCGCATACACCTTCAACGATATTACCCGCCGCATCGAACAGGAGACTCACCAGGGGCAGCTCGGCCTGGATGCCAACCTGGGGCCGGTCAGCATGGCCTACAACTTCAAAATCCGCGATTTCGGCAACAGCGCCCCGACCATCAGCGCACCGTTCACGGCCGCCGTGCCGGCCGAAAGCCGCGTCATTGCCCATACTATCAAGCTGTTCAGCAACCTGAGCGGCGGCCTGACCGCCGCTGCCGCCTACAGCGTCACCCAGCGGGAAAACACCACCCAACGCAGCGACCTGACCCGTTCCGGCCGGCCCCGGGATACCATCCAGCAGGTCGCCGGCGACCTGTCCTACACGCCGTTCAAGGAGATGACAGTGGCGCTCAAGTACCGCCACCTTGAACTGGACCGCGAGACACCAGCCACCGTCACCACCGCCTACAGCGGCACCACCGCTGTCAGGCCCGGCACCAGCTCGGTGCGGGACACCATCACGCTCACCTCCACCTGGCGGCCCGATCGCCACCTGACCCTGCGCGGCGAATACCGCGCTGAACTAATCTCCCGCGACAACGTCTGGTCACCGCTGAACGTTGCCAGCCAGACCGCCAGCGACGAATCCAACCAGCTGCACAGCGGCACCATCGCCGCGCTCTGGCGCCCTTGGCGCACCACCCGGATCAACGCCAGCTACAGCTACACCACCAACAACCGCCCCAGCACCCTCTACGACTTCGACCGCCGCCACAACGGCAGCCTGCTGGCCGACTGGAGCGCCAATGGCAGGTGGGGCGCCAATCTTCACTACCGCGCCACAGCCGACCGCAACCATCAGACCAGCACCAGCCGCTGGAGCAACAACCAGATCACCAGCCTGGTCACCCCGCGCAACAGCCTGATCCAGTCGGCCGGCAGCAGCATCTGGTTCAGCCCGCTGCAGCGGCTGGTGCTGACCGCCAACTACGGCCTGCTGGCCTTTGACGCTGAACAGGCACTGCTGCTGAGCCCCTCCGCAGGTTCGCAGCTGACCGGCAACTACTCGTCGCTGGGGCACGTCTACGGCCTGGACGGCATCTACGCCCTCAACGACCAGTGGGACCTTTCGGCCAGCCTGCAGCAGGTCCGCTCCACGGCCCGCTTCAGCCTGCCGTCCACGGCTCCTGCCATCGGCGCCTATACGCGGCTTGACACCACCGAGTCGTCGGCCTCGGCGCGGATCGACTGGCGCTTTGCCAAACAGTTCGGCTGCATGCTGGATTACCGCTTCAGCTCCTACCGCTCGGATGACCGTCAGTATGATGGCGACATCCATAGCACCACCGTTTCACTGACGGCACGCTGGTGATTCTGACACCATGAACCGATCGCTCCGCGCCATAGCCCTGCTGGGGCTCCTGCTGCTCCTGCTGCCTGCCTCCACGCCGGCCAGCGGCCGGGTAATCGGCGCCCTGTTGTCCAGTGACCAACCACGCTACCGCGAAGCCCACCGGCAGATGCTCAAGGTGCTTTCAGGGCGAGGCTACACCGCCACCAGTGAGATCATCGTCCAGACCCCCAACCCGGACCACCAATCATGGGCCAATGCGATGCGTAAACTGACCGCCTACCGGGCCGACCTGATCGTGGCCTACGGCGCGTCGGCCGTGGCGACCGCCCTCAAGGAAGGGGACGGTGCGCCGGTGGTGGCCTGCGATGCAGTCCTGCCGGAAGGAGCACCTGCAAGCACTCTTTGCGGCATCACCGCACGGGTGCCGATGATTACGCTGCTGCGAGTACTCCAGGAGATCAAGCCCGCCCAGCAGATCGGCGTGCTCTACAACAGCCGGGAAGTGGGCTCATTACGTCAGCTCGAGGAGCTGCGCCGGGCAGCCCGCAAACTACCTATCACCCTGATTGAAGCCAACACCGGCACGCCAGGGGCGGTAGAGGCCGCGGCAAATTCGCTGATCGGACAGGCGGGTGGCCTGATTGTGACCGAAAGTAGCGTCGTCTGCCGCCAGTTCGAACAGATCGCCGCCCGGGCCCGCAAGGCCGGAGTGCCCATGGCCACCCCGTTGCCTGATGGCGCCGAGCGGGGGGCGCTGGTGTCATTGGAGATCAGCCCGGCTGAACAGGGCGAGGTGGCCGGCCAGATGGCAATCCGGCTGTTGGAAGGGGCCCGGCCTGAGCAGCTGGGGATCGCCTCACCCCGCAAAATTGAATTGGTACTGAATCTGAAGGTGGCCCGGGATATCGAAGTTGTGATACCATTTCAGGTGCTGGGCATGGCAACGAGGATACTTAAATGAACACACGTAGTGGCAACATCCTGCTGATCGACGACGATCCGGCCTTCACCAGGCTGTTGGAAAGCTATATCGCCGAAAACTTCCCGCTCCTGCTGGTATCGGTCTGCAACAACCCGCTGACTGCTTTGACCTGTATCCGCCAGCAACCCTACGACCTGATCCTGATCGATTTTGAAATGCCGAATATCGATGGCCGCAAACTGCTCAGCTTTGCGGTACAAGCCGGGATAGACAAAAACCGGATCGTGATCCTCTCCAGCCGCGACCCCGACTATCTGCGGGAGCACTGCCCGATGGGCAGCTGCCTGGCCGTACTCAACAAACATGAGGTCCGCCAGAAAGCAGTACTGGACATGCTGTTCAACTCAATCAGTCAAAAAGCCGCCCGGACCGAATGACCCGAAACCATGCGTGATCTGTTGACAACCGGCCTGGTATTGGCCTTCATCATCTGGCTGCTACGCCGCAAGGTCTCCATGACCTCCGTGATGCCGATCGGCGCAGGCCTGCTGGCGCTGCTCTACCTGCTGCCGCTGCCCAGACTGGGTCAGGCGGTCTGGCAGGCGTTGACGGCACCCCAATCCATCGAGATGACCGCCACCCTGGCTCTGACCATGGTGATGGAACATATCCTGCGCACCACCGGCATGCTGAAACGGATGGTTTCCTCACTGTCGGCGGCACTGACCGATCAACGGCTGGTGATGGCCGCCCTGCCGGCCATGATCGGCATGCTGCCCTCTCCGGGCGGCGCGGTATTCTCGGCGCCGATGGTGGGGGAAGCCGCAGAAGGGATCAACATCACCGCCGAGCAGAAGGCGCTGATCAACTACTGGTATCGCCATATCTGGGAATACATCTCGCCGCTCTACCCCGGCATCATCCTGGCGGCGGGCTTAAGCGGCCTCTCCACCCAGCAGCTGTTTGTGGCCCACCTGCCCTTTGCCCTGACCGTAACGCTGGGTGGCGCCTGGTTTTGCTTCCGGGGCATTGCCGTGCAAAAACGGACGCCGGCCGCTGAACCGGAGAAGGGGCGACTGCGCCAGTTTGGCAGCTTCCTGTTGATGGCGTCGCCGATCCTGATCTCACTGGGGTTGGTGGTAGCCTTCAGGGTCAGCCCGGTGATCGCCCTGGCTGGCGGCATTATGGCGCTTTTTGCCGCCCATCGTTACAGCCCTGCCCGGATCCTTAAAACCCTGACGGCAAGCCTCTCGTTCAAAGCCTTGCTGCTGGTGGCCGGCATCATGATCTTTCAAGAGGTCTTGCGGGCCACCGGGGCCCTGGCCGGTATCTCGGCCTTCTTTGTGGCCTCGCAACTGCCGGTGCCGCTGCTGGTGGCGCTGATCCCGTTCATCGCCGGCCTGATGACCGGCCTGACCGTCGGCTACATAGGGATCACCTTTCCCCTGCTGCTGCCGCTGATGGGTACGCCTGTTCCCTCGCTCTGGCTGGAGTCGCTGGCCTTTGCCAGCGGGTTCGCCGGTGTAATGCTCTCGCCGGTGCACCTCTGCCTTGTACTGACCCGCGAGTTTTTTGGAGCCGACACCGTACAGGTTTACCACCGGCTGGTGGCGCCGTCGCTGCTGGTGCTGGCCACGGCGGTCGTCCCCTGGCTGATCTATCGCTGATTGCTGATTGAAACACAGAGCAACGGAGCAACAGAGAACATGGCACGAAAAAAAGCACCGGATCAGAAGCCTGCCAAAGAAAAACCGTTCAGCACCAACCCGTTCGAAGCGTTGAAAGGACTGGCGGTTGCCGAACCGACCAAGCCAGAACCGGTCAAGCCTGCGCCCCCGCCACCACGACCGGAAGAGCCGGCCGACCACCTGTTCCGCCAAGCCATGGCCGGGGTACGGCCATTAGAACCGCACAAACGTCAGCCAACCAGAACCAACCAGACCGTCAAATCAGGTCTGCCCGAAGCCAAACCGTCACCAGCCCTGCCCCGTGACGAGGCCATCGGCCGCAAAACGTTTTTACAGGAACTGGACAAACTCAAACTGGATGTCCGCTTCGAAGACCGTCTGCCTGAGGAAGATGAACTGCGTCCCTTGTCCGGCAATCGGCTACGGCAGGTCAAACGGGGGATCATCCGGCTGGACCGCCAGCTTGATCTGCACGGCCTTACCAAAGAACAGGCCCTGGCAGCCTTGCCCCGCTTTCTGACCTCTGCCCGACAGGCCGGTGAGCAAGGGGTGCTGGTGATCACCGGACAGGGGTTGCACTCTGCCGACGGCCCGGTGCTGCAACAGGCGGTGGCGGGCTGGCTACGGGAGCAGGGGCGGACACTGGTGCTGGAATATGCACCGGCGCCACAGGAGTTGGGTGGCAGTGGCGCCCTGGTGGTTTTTGTCCGCCCCCTTGACAAACTGGCGAAAGAATAACTATATTCAAACATGGATATATTTCAGAGGAGGCTGTCACCATGCCCATGTATGAATACCGTTGTACGTCCTGCAACCATCATTTTGAACTGCGTCAGAAGTTTTCCGACCCGCCGGCCAGCCAATGCCCGCAGTGCGGCGGCACCGTGGAGAAAATGATCTCCCAGGCCGCTTTCAGCCTGAAAGGAAGCGGCTGGTACAATACCGGCTACTGCCCCAAGACCGAGGCCCCCAAACCGGCGGCCTGTTCCGCTGGTGGCTGAGGCATCTGATGCCGGCCGTGTGCCGGAACAGGTCACATCTTGCACTCCCCCGGACAGCTGGCTCTCCGGGGTTTTTTTGTCACAAATCGGTGCCACTGCTTTACAACAGGCCACTGAGCACGTATCATGAACATGATTTCGTTGCATAGCTAAAAGGAGGGTTGCATGGCAGCTCGGATAATTGACGGCAAGGCGATCGCGGCCAAGGTGCGTGGACGGATTGCAGGGCAGGTCGAGCAACTGAAACAGCGCGGGGTCACCCCCGGCCTGGCCGTCGTGCTGGTTGGTGAAGACCCGGCCAGCCGGGTCTATGTGGGTATGAAGAAAAAGATCTGCATCGAACTGGGGATGTACTCAGCCGATCATGAACTGCCGGCCGATACCAGCGAGGCCAAACTGTTGGCCCTGATCGACCAGCTCAACAACGACGACAAGATCCACGGCATCCTGGTCCAGCTGCCGCTGCCGCCCCATATCGATACCGACAAGGTGCTGGAGGCGATCTCGCCGATGAAGGACGCCGACGGCTTTCACCCCTATAACATGGGCCGTCTGGCCATCGGCAAGCCCACCTTCCAGCCTTGCACCCCCTACGGCGTGATGGTGATGCTGGAAGAGATCGGCTGTGACCTGACCGGCAAAGAGGTGGTGGTGGTGGGCCGCTCCAACATCGTCGGCAAGCCGGTGGCGCTGATGTGCCTGGCCAGGCATGCCACGGTCACCATCTGCCACTCCCGCACCAACGACCTGGCCGAGGTGGTCCGCCGGGCCGACGTGGTGATCGCCGCTGTGGGCAGGGCTGAGATGGTCAAAGGCGACTGGATCAAACCAGGGGCCGTAGTGATCGATGTCGGCATCAACCGGGTGGGCGAAAAGAAACTGGTGGGCGATGTGGAATACGCCGCCGCTGCCGAGCGGGCCTCCGCCATCACCCCGGTGCCTGGCGGCGTGGGACCGATGACCATCGCCATGCTGCTGCAAAACACCCTCGAATCGGCCCAGCGCACGCTGCAAAACAAAGGCTAGATTTGAGGGCGTAACACAAAAAAGATGGATGAAGCAAGTGCCCCGACTTTCGGCTGGAGACGCACAAGATGGCACATCTGATTGACACCTTACGACAACACAGAGAAGAAATCATCGTCATTGCACGTCAGCACCGGGCCGATAATATCCGGCTGTTCGGCTCTGTGGCACGCGGAGACGAACGAGGGGATAGCGATGTTGATTTCTTGGTCGACTTTCAACCGGGTTCCACGCTCTTCGACCAGATTGGTCTGATTGAGGAACTTTCAAACAAACTCGGCCGCAAGATTGATGTAATCAGTTCCCGAGCGTTAAACCGGCACCTGGCGCAAAAAATTAAACAAGAAGCCATCGTGCTATGAAAGACACGTCTGTCTATATTACCACCGCTCTGGAATGTATCGATTTGATCAAGGAGTACACCTCAGGTCAAACGCTTGACACCTTTCTTGAGGATCGCAAGACCCAGGATGCCGTCATTCGGAATCTTGAGGTTATCGGACAGACCCTCAAAGATTACGGCATTGATCTGCTCAATGCAAAACAGCCCCATATCCCTTGGGCGCAGATTGCAGGCATGCGGAATATTCTGGCCCATGAGTACCTGGGCGTCGACATAGTCATGATTTGGGACACGGTACAGCTACACCTCAATAACTTACAACAAGCCCTGAAAGACCAGTAAGTACCCAACTCCGCGCACTTTGCGGCTGGAGTGAGTGCATGCGAGCGGGCAAGAGCTACAAACCGTAAAAAGGACTAACTTATGGAGCAGTCTTCCCGCATCTTCGTGGCCGGCGCAGGCGGCCTGGTTGGTTCGGCTCTGGTACGCAGCCTGCAGGCCCACGGCTGCACCAACTTGCTGACTCCCTCTCGCGACCAACTGGACCTGACCAACCAGCAGGCCGTTGCTGATTTCTTCCAGAACGCAAAGCCGGACTACGTCTTCCTGGCCGCCGCCAAGGTGGGCGGCATCCACGCCAACAACAGCTACCCGGCCGAATTTATTTACAGCAACCTCGTCATCCAGACCAATGTAATCCACCAGGCCTGGCTGCACAGCGTCAAGCGCCTGCTGTTTCTGGGCTCATCCTGCATCTATCCCAAGCTGGCCCCCCAACCGATGCAGGAAGAACACCTGCTGACCGGATTGATGGAACCGACCAATGAACCATACGCCATCGCCAAGATCGCCGGCATCAAACTGTGCGAATCCTACAACCGGCAATACGGCACCCAGTTCATTGCCGTGATGCCCACCAATCTCTACGGGCCTGGTGACAACTTCCATCCTGAAAACAGCCATGTCCTGCCGGGACTGATCCGGCGTTTTCATGAGGCGAAGTTGCAGAACGCTTCTGCAGTGATCGTCTGGGGCAGCGGCACGCCCCGCCGGGAACTGTTGTATGTAGATGACATGGCTGCCGGCTGCCGGCACCTGATGCAGCTGCCCGATGACCAGATCAAGGCCGAGCTGCTCAGCTATCCCAAACCCTGCTTTGTCAATCTGGGCACGGGCGAAGATGTCACCATCAGAGAACTGGCCGAAACAATACAACGGGTGGTCGGCTTCACCGGTCGCCTGCAGTTCGATGCCAGCAAGCCGGACGGCACCCCCCGCAAACTGCAGGATGTGTCACGGATGCATGGCCTCGGCTGGCGGCATACGATAGCATTGGAAGAGGGCATCCGCAGGACCTATGCCTGGTTTCTTGCACAACAGGGCATCAACAGCCCGGAAAGACTTTCTCACGCTGAGACCTTTAAAACGCTTGAGTGAGCAACGCGAATGGGCGAGAGATAAAAGCCCCATCATCACGCTTATTTTTGTTTCTCATTATTGACAATATTCATGCATCGCCTATAATAAGAAACATTATGCCAGCAAAATCTCCCGACATAACCAGCAGCACAGCAGCGCTGCTGAAAGTTCTTGGACAGCAGATTCGCGCCCGGCGCACCTCGCAGCGGATCAGTGCGATCGCTGCAGCGGAAGCAGCGGCGATGTCGAGAGTGACGTTGCACCGGATAGAAAAAGGCGAACCTGCCGTAACCATGGGTGCGTACGCAAATGCCATGGTTGCGCTGGGTCTTAGCTTTGGGCTGTTACCGCAGGCCGGGCAGTCAGCAGCATCCCCCGTACTGAGCCGGGCGGAGTGGATCCCGGCCCGCATCCGCCTGCAGGAATATCCTCAGCTCAATCAGCTTGCCTGGCAGCTGCAGGGAGTCGAAACCTTATCGCCTCTGGAGGCATGGGACATCTATGACCGCAATTGGCGACACCTGGATGAACAGGCCCTGCTGGAACATGAACGTCAGTTGATTAATGCGCTGCGTCTGGCCTTTGGTGGCGGAGGCCGCCATGTTTAAGCGCCCGCTCCACCAGCGTATTGCTCAGGTGCTCAGCTCTCTGGATGGGCCTTTGCTAAAAGGCCACGGCTGCCTGTTCGGCGGAGGAACCGTCATCGCACTGCGTTTCGGCGAGTATCGCGAGTCAATTGACATCGATTTTCTGGTTTCGGATCTGAACGGCTACCGAAACCTGCGCCAACTACTGACCGGCACAGACAGCATCAACGCCATTATGCTGCCCGGACAGCCTCATCTGCTGCAGACAAGCGGCCTACGGGCCGATCAATACGGGATCCGGACAATGCTCACAGTAGCTGGGCAGCTGGTAAAATTTGAGATTGTCCTAGAGGGACGGATCGAACTTGCAGCACCAACGGCAAACGACAGCCTCTGCGGCATTGCCACACTGACAATGCTGGACATGGTGGCGAGCAAGCTCCTGGCAAACTCTGACCGGTGGGCAGATGACGGTGTTTTCAGTCGAGACCTGATTGACCTTGCAATGATGCAGCCGGGATTGCCCCTGTTGCGACAGGCGCTTGCCAAAGCAGAAGGCGCGTATGGGGAAGCCGTCCGGATTGATCTGGAGAAAGCCATTCACCGTCTTCAAGATCGCCAGGGCTGGCTTGAACACTGCATACAGGCAATGGCCATGACCATTCCCAAAGCACTGGTCTGGCAAAGGGTACGCACGTTACACAAAAAGTTGTTGGCCTGTGTGAGGATCTGAAATGAGAACACAAAGCCGCTATCTCTCGCAGAGCCGCTAAGATCGCCAAGAAATGCCGCAGGGTTGTAAGGGGTTACAGCCGACTTTCTCAGTTGCTCAGTTGCTCTGTGTTTCACATGCTGTAGACTTTCTCCGCGTGCTCCGCGTCTTGAGTGAGCAGAGCGAACGTGCGAGAAACCGGTTTTAAAGGAGACGACACACATGAAAAAAGCCCTGATCACCGGCATCACCGGCCAGGACGGCGCCTATCTGGCCGAACTGCTGCTGGAAAAAGGCTACGAAGTGCACGGCATCAAACGGCGGGCCTCCCTGTTCAACACCGACCGGATCGACCACCTCTACCAGGACCCCCATGTCGACAACCGCCACCTGGTACTGCATTACGGCGACATGACCGACTCCACCAACCTGATCCGGATCATCCAGGCGGTCCAGCCGGACGAAATCTACAACCTGGCGGCCCAATCTCACGTGGCGGTCTCCTTTGAAACCCCTGAATACACAGCCAATGCCGATGCCATCGGTCCGTTACGGATCCTGGAGGCGATCCGGATCCTGGGCCTGGAGAAAAAGACCCGTTTCTACCAGGCCTCCACCTCCGAACTGTACGGCCTGGTGCAGGAGATCCCCCAGAAAGAGACCACCCCTTTCTATCCCCGCTCCCCCTATGCCGTGGCCAAGCTGTATGCCTACTGGATCACCGTCAACTACCGCGAAGCCTACGGCATCTACGGCTGCAACGGCATCCTTTTCAACCACGAATCGCCGGTGCGGGGCGAAACCTTTGTCACCCGCAAGATCACCCGCGCCCTGGCCCGCATCAAGCTCGGCCTGCAAGACTGCCTCTATCTTGGTAATTTAAGCGCACTCAGAGACTGGGGCCATGCCAAGGATTACGTCGAGATGCAGTGGCTGATGCTGCAACAACCGGAACCTGAGGATTACGTCATCGCCACCGGCCTTCAGCACAGCGTGCGCGACTTTGTCAATGCAGCCGCCGAAGAATTGGGCATGCAGATCAGCTGGCAGGGCAACGGTGCCGATGAAATTGGTATTTGGAATACCCCCTCGCCCGTTACGGGAGAGGGCCGGGGTGAGGGTCAAAGGGTAGTCGTCAGGGTTGATCCCCGTTACTTCCGTCCCACCGAGGTGGAAACCCTGCTGGGCGACCCGGCCAAGGCCCACCAGAAGCTGGGCTGGAAACCACGGATCACCTTCAAGGAACTGGTGGCCGAGATGGTGCGGGAAGACTTAAAAGCCGCCGAGCGGGACGAACTGGTCAAAAAACACGGCTACCAGGCCTTTGATTATAACGAGTGATGTCTGCATGCGCTTCACTGGCTGCAAACCTGGACTTCTTATTAATTTTGGTGTGAACTTATTCAAAGACGAAGGAAGGGGTTACAGCCGATTTTCTCAGTTGCTCAGTTGCACTGTGTTTCACATGCTGTAGACTTTCTTCGCATTCTCCGCGTCTTGAGAAAACGCAGCGAACGGGCGAGCGCTTAACAAACACAAATTGCATCTTTGAACCATGCAAATGTATGCCGAAAACATACACCATGCGGGGAGTGCTTGATGAAACTGACACCATTACCTGCTGTACTGGCTACAGTGGATAATCTTGAGTTGGCTGTCATCATCGGGAGCCGGGCAAACGGCACCGCCCGTCCGGACAGTGACTGGGATATTGCACTTCAGTGGTCACAAAGCCTGACATTTACGGAGCAACTTGCTGCAACAGAACAACTTCGGAATAGGTTGGCCAAACAGTTGAAAATACCGTTCCAGTCAATTGATCTGATTGATCTGCCGACCGCCCGTCTGGCTATGCGGGCCGTCGTTGCTGAAGAAGGAATTCCTCTCAAAGGTGGAGAAAGTCTTGCATGGCACCGCTTTCTGCAACGGACCTGGCGGGAACTTGAGGAACAGTATTGGGAGCAACTGTATGCGGCTTGATCTCTACCAGACAGAAACAGCCCTGATTGCACAGCAGCAGACCTCCCTGCTTGATGAGGCCGCAGAGCGGCTGCAGTCTGGCGGCAGCCTGTCCCGGCTTGAACAGAATGGGGTACTGCATGCCATTCAGGTGCTTGTCGAGAATGCGGTCGGCAAGTCGAAGCAACTGCTCAAGGCATCAGAAAAACAGGTGCCACTATCGGCACATGACAGCTTTGTGGGGCTGGCAGAGCTCGGGTATATTAACGAACTGGAACTGCCGGCATGGAATGCTGCCATTGGCCTCCGAAACCGGATTGTTCATGACTACATGAATATCGATATGCAGCGGGTTCTTGAGTTAGTAGGCAAAAAACAATACCGATTCGTCACTGATTTCCTGATGACACCGATAGCAGTCGGTACTCATCAGGTAGAGGAGTAGTGAATCACGGTGATTGTAGCCGTACCCCAGATAAACTCTGTACACTCTGTGTCTTGTTTCACATTGCTTTTGCACTGCACGGGATGAGCTGGTTAAGGTTCCTACGAAAAACGAGCAGAGATGGTATGAACTACCTTCTCGACACCAATGCCTGCATGAAGCAGTACCCCTAAAATAGGATTGTTTTTTTTGATTCTCGCCGCGTCGTAGCGCCGCCGCGTGAAACCAAAGATTGTAAAGCAGACTCACGCAACGCCGCAGCGTCGCAAGGCAAGGCAAAGCAAATGCTTGGGGTAAAGCAGTACCCTTGAAAACATGATTTTCTCTGTGGCCTCTGTGTTTCACATGCTGTAGACTTTCTTCGCGTACTCCGCGTCTTGAGTGAGCAGAGCGAACGGGCGAGAAACCAGATTTTTTGTCTCTCGCAAAGCCGCTAAGATCGCCAAGGGAGTCAGAAATGCACGAAAATGACATTGCTGAAATAATTGTTGATGCCTGTTTTAAAGTCCATACAACACTGGGGCCTGGTCTTTTGGAGTCAGTATATGAAACCGCCCTTGCCTGTGAACTTCAGAAACGAGGACTTGCAATCACACGGCAGCAGATCATTCCAATCAATTATGAAGGTGTGATACTTGACGAAGGATTTCGTGCGGATTTAGTTGTTGAGGGTAAAATCATTGTCGAGTTAAAGTCAGTCGAGCAGATTGTGCCTGTCCATAAAAAGCAGTTGTTGACGTACTTGAGGCTTGCTGACAAGAAACTTGGTTTTCTCGTGAATTTTGGAGCTAACCTTATCAAGGATGGTATCACGAGAATCGCTAACGGAATTTGACGTTCTCCGCGTACTCCGCGTCTTGAGTGAGCAGAGCGAACGGGCGAGAAACCAGATTTTTTGTCTCTCGCAAAGCCGCTAAGATCGCCAAGAAATGCTACATCTATCGGGAACCGCTGATTGACACAGATGAACGCAGATAAAGCAAGAATATAATACAGGACTTTTATGGTTTAAAAGGTTTACCCCTAAAATCAGTTTTTTGATTTTAATCGGCGTGTATCCGCCTTTCTCGGCGGTTGACAGGTTTTAAGCAGGTTTTCTCCGCGTGCTCCGCGCCTTGAGTGAGCAGAGCGAACGGGCGAGAAACCAGAGTATTATGTCTCTCGCAAAGCCGCAAAGATCGCCAAGAACTGCTACATCTATCAGGAACCGCTGATTGACACAGATGAACGCAGATAAAGCAAGAATATAATACAGGACTTTTATGGTTTAAAAGGTTTACCCCTAAAATCAGTTTTTTGATTTTAATCGGCGTGTATCCGCCTTTCTCGGCGGTTGACAGGTTCTAAGCAGGTTTTCTCCGCGTGCTCCGCGCCTTGAGTGAGCAGAGCGAACGGGCGAGAAACCAGAAGATTCCATCAGGATGTAGCTCATGTCTTTGGGGAGTGAACAATGGGTGTAGCAATAAAACTGGAGCAGATGACCATAGCTGATAAGATCAGCACCATGGAATGCCTGTGGGACGATTTGTGTCGGCACGCGAGTGAAACTCTTTCGCCGGCGTGGCATGGTGATCTTCTCGCTCAGCGCGAAGAAGCGGTCACGGTTGGTGAAGCTCAATTCCTCGATTGGGATCAGGCAAAGAAAAAAATCCGCGACTCATTATCATGAAGATCCGCCTTCTAGATGCTGCCGTTCAGGATCTCATCGAAGGTTTTGACTTTTATGAAAAGCAAGAATCCGGCCTAGGCGCCTATTTTATCGACACGCTATTTTCTGATATCGATTCACTACTGATTTATGCCGGAATACACCAGACTTTTTTCAAAAGCTATTTCAGGTTACTATCAAAAAGGTTCCCGTTTGCAATCTACTATCGTATCGACGGACATGATATCACGGTGCATGCGGTACTTGATTGCAGGAGAAATCCAGCCTGGTCGAGAAAACGGTTAAAAGTTGTGTAACAGCAGCTGCAATCGAGTAAAAAACATGAGAAGCTTCCCGTTTTAAGCTCGTGAATCTATCAAGTTACAGCAGTACCCCCAAAAACATGATTTCTCTGTGGCCTCTGTGTTTCATATGCTTTAGACTTTCTCCGCGTGCTCCGCGTCTTGAGTGAGCACAGCGAACGGGCGAGAACCAGCATCTTTTGTCTCTCGCAAAGCCGCTAAGATCGCCAAGAACTGCTACATCTGTCGGGAACCGCAGATGAACGCCGAGCGGGCACAAACTGCCTGGATGTTTTGTCCTGAAGAACCAACTGAAGGAGGTCTGTATGCAGGTGGTACGAAAAACTCAAACAGCCGACACCCAACAGCTAGCCATAAAAATACCGAAATCCTTCGTGCATAAAAAGTTAGAAATAATCATTGTACCCGTCGAAAACAATCAGGACGAGCAGCGTGTCACAGCATGGCCCAAGAACTTCTTTGCCAAAACTGCAGGCTGCTTTGCAGAGATGCCACTCGTGCGTGAAGAACAAGGTGTCTACGAAAAACGAGAAGAGATGGAATGAACTACCTTCTCGACACCAACGCCTGCATAGCGTACCTCAACAGGCCTGACTCCTCGGTGCGCAGCCATATGCAACTCCTCAAGCCTTCACAGATTGTACTCTGTACCGTTGTTGAAGCAGAGCTCTATTATGGTGTCATGAAAAGTACAAACCCGGTCAAAAACCTCGAACGGCTCCTGCCATTTGTCCGCCAGTTTATTTCACTCCCCTTTGACACGGCTGCAGCCAAAGAATATGGGCGGATCAGGGCAGAACTGAGTAGCGCAGGAACACCTATAGGACCGTATGATCTCCAGATAGCTGCCATAGCAGTTGCGCATGGAATAACCGTTGTAACGCACAATACACGTGAGTTTAGCAGGGTTCAGGGCTTGAAGTTGGTTGACTGGGAATAACGTACATAATCCGCCTTTCTCGGCGGTTAAACAAAGCTGTTAAATGCTGTGGGAACCGCTGATTGACACAGATAAACGCAGAGAAAGCTAGAGCTGAATAAAAGTATTTTGTTGCTTGAAAGGTTTACCCGGTTTACCCCTAAAACCAGTTTTTGATTTTCATCGGCGTGCATCCGCCTTTCTCGGCGGTTACATCTGGTTGTCTCCGTTGCTCCGTTGCTCTGTGTTTCAATGCCTCTCTCCGCGTGCTCCGCGTCTTGAGTGAGCTTAAGCGGACGAGCGTGAGACACAAACGTGTAAACGGTTTGTCTTGCATTAGTGGACCATGTGATGATATAAAACCGCGTACAATGTGGGTTTGCATCACAAACTTCACAGGGGAAGGTGACTGATGAAGATCATCCTGCCGGTGGCCGGCAAAGGCACCCGACTACGACCACATACCCATACCAAGGCCAAGTCCCTGGTGCATGTGGCCGGCAAGACGGTGCTGGAACATATCATCAGCCGTCTGGTGCCACTCAATGCTCAGGAGCTGATCTTTATCATCGATGAAAACGGCAGCCAGATTCAGGAGTTCATGCAGAAGAAGTTTCCTGAGCTCAGCTGCAGCTACATCACCCAACAGGAACGCAAAGGCCCGGCCCATGCGGTCTGGCTGGCCGCCCCCCGCATCAACCCCGGCGATGATCTGCTGATCGTCTTCAACGACACCATCTTCGACACCGACCTGACCCGTATCCCACAACTCTGCAGCGACTGCGATGGCCTGATCTACTCCAAAGAGGTCGAAGACTACCAACGCTTCGGGGTCAACGTCGTCACCGACGGCCTGATCACCACCATGGTCGAGAAACCGGACACACCGGTCTCCAGGCTGGCCCAGGTCGGACTCTACTACCTGAAGGACGCCCCGCGCTTCATGGCCTATCTGGCCGCCACCATCGAGGCCGGCGACCTGGTCAAGGGCGAGTACTACCTGCCGGCGGTCTTCATGCGGATGATCGCCGACGGCTGCAAGCTGAAAGCCCCTGAAATCGATGCCTGGCTCGATTGCGGCAAGCCCGAGACCATCCTGGCCACCAACACCTACCTGCTCAAGGGCCGTCACCACATCCACGGCGAGGCCGTTAATTGTGTCCTCATCGAGCCGGTACACCTGGAAAAGGGAGTTGTGGCGCGTGACAGCATTCTCGGTCCTAACGTCTCGGTGGCCAAAGGCAGCGTTATCGAGCGCAGCATCATCCGCAACAGCATTATCAACAGCGATAGCGCCGTCAGCGATATGCTACTGACCGACACCATTCTGGGGGATGCCGTGCAACTGGTCGGTTCACCTCGCAAGATGAACATCGGCGATCACTCGCTGATCGAGATGCAGGGATGATGTTCTGATATGAATCATCCGCAAAGATATATCGTCACCAGCAGGGCCGGCTTCACCGGTTCGGCGGTTACCCACACCACTACAGAAAGATTTGCATGAGTTCTCATCATCATTCGTCTCTGTTAGCGCCGAAAAAACCGGTAATCAGCAACACGGTTAGGTGGTATCGAGATATTCTGATTGTCCTGTTGCACAAAGAGCTGACCGTTCGCTATAAAAACAGTGTGCTTGGCTATCTCTGGTCTTTGATGAATCCACTGATGCTTGCTGCTGTATTTTACGTCGTCTTCTCTGTCTATATGCGGTTTAACATACCAAACTATCTGATTGTTCTGCTTTCGGCTCTGTTCCCTTGGCAATGGCTCAACAACTCAGTTGGGCAGGCTCCATTCCTTTTTCTGGCAAATGCCACACTCGTCAAAAAAGTTTGCTTTCCACGTTATATCATTCCACTAGTTACTACTCTGCATGATATGATTCATTTTTTATTGGCATTACCTATATTTATTTTTTTCAGCATACTACACGGCATATATCCAACTGCGTCGTGGCTATATGGTTTACCACTACTCTTACTGGTTTCATGTGTGTTTATCTTTGGGCTATCACTCATGATATCAAGTATCAACCTGTTTTTCAGAGATCTAAACAATATTATCGTTATACTGTTAAACATCGCTTTTTATGCCACCCCTATCATCTATTCTATCGACACTGTACCGGCAGACAAACTCAAATATTTCGTCATAAATCCCGTCGCACCATTATTTATTTCCTGGCGCTCACTACTTCATGGGAACAGAATTGATATGCAGTATCTACCCTGGGCGATTGGATACGCCGTGGTCTCACTGATAGTCGGCTGGGTCGTGTATAGTAGGCTCAACAAAAAATTTGCCGAGGTAATTTGATGGGCGCCGATATAGCTATACGCTTTGAAAATGTTATTAAAACTTATCCAGCTTATCATCACGTCACCGGTGGTTTTAAAAACTTTCTATTCAATTTCAGAAAAAGCATTAAAGAGCTCAAAAACAGGAGCTTAGTGCTTGACGGCATCTCCCTCGACATAAAAAAGGGTGAGTGCTTCGGCTTTATCGGCCGTAACGGTGCGGGAAAAAGCACGTCATTAGGGCTGATGGCAGGTGTGCTCACACCTGACAGCGGCAACGTAACAGTAAATGGCCGTGTTTCGCCACTATTGGAGTTGGGGGCCGGGTTTCACCCGGAACTAACCGGGCGTGAAAACATTGTGTTGAATGGTGTGTTGATGGGACTCAGCCGCTCACAAGTACAGAATCAGCTTGAAGAAATCATAGAATTTTCGGGGCTCGGCGAATTCATCGACCAGCCGATCCGCACCTACTCGTCCGGCATGTACGCAAAGCTTGGATTCTCAATCGTATCCAACCTCTCTCCGGAAATCCTTTTGATTGACGAGGTGCTGTCGGTCGGTGATCATGTCTTTGTACAGAAATGCATGAACAGAATTGAGCAGTTCAGGGCTGATCCAAATGTAACCCTTGTGCTGGTATCCCACGATCATGTATCGGTCAAAACTGTGTGCGACCGAGCGGTTTGGATAGAAAATCACAAGGTAAAGCTGATCGGCTCCGCTAATGAGGTGGTTGATGCATATGTTGAATCTTGTGAGAAACAAGCTTAAAGAAGAGTACAAACAGTGGATGTAATCAAGAATCGGCATTTAACGTCGAAAATTCGGACTGCCCTGGACTATATCCCCGGCGGTGTTGGCATCTATGCTTTGTACTGGAGGATGCGAGCAGCGCTTGAGGCGCTAAGATCCTATCAACCTGTGCATGAAGTCCTCCCGGAATTCAAATCCGGCATTGAACCTACCCTTGAGCAGCCAACGTCTCAACTCTGCACTGCAGGGCAATGTATGTCCCCTGCCTACTATCGTTGGTGCAAGGAGATGCGCAGCCCAGCACGTTTTTCGAGGAAACAATGGGAATTTGCGTATATCCTTGAGGTGCTCTGGCAAGCAGGACAGATGCGGACAGACAAAAAAGGGTTGGGGTTTGGCTGTGGACAAGAGCCTTTGGCGGCAATTTTTGCCAAACATGGAGCTACTGTGCTGGCAACCGATCTGGCCCCTGAAGAGGCAGAGCAGAAAGGCTGGGTCAGGACACTGCAGCATTCAGCCAGCCTTGAAAACCTTTACAAGGCAAGTCGAAATAAAATTTCACGCAAAGATTTTTTCTCAAAAGTATCATTCAGATCAGTTGATATGAACGCTATTCCTGACGATCTTGACAGTTTTGACTTTGTCTGGTCTGCCTGTGCCTTTGAACACCTGGGTTCACTCAGGCATGGTATGGAATTTATCAAAAACTCCTCAAGACTACTCAAACCGGGCGGCATTGCAGTACATACAACTGAATTCAATCTGTCATCAAATCAGGAAACCATGGAACATCCAGGCTGCTCGGTATTCAGAAAACAGGACATGGAGCGCCTTGCAGAGGAGCTTGTCCATGAAGGCTATGTGGTCGAACCGTTCAATTTTAACTGCGGTAACGGCCTGGTTGACAATCATGTCGATGCACCGCCATATGGTATGTCGCCGCATCTTAAGCTGAAACTGGATCAGTACGTTGTTACGTCAATTGGCATTATCGTTCGCAAACCTGACAATCAAGGCAACCTCTAGGCCATGCAAATTTTTAAGGGCATACAAGGATTTATCGGTGGCTATCTAGCCTACCCGATTGCTGAGCATCTTGAAAAGCGCGAAATCACCCCCAAACTCAAAGAACTACGCCGCCACTACCGGCTATCGTTTGCAGAGCGCTACAGGCACGCGCAACAGCAGCTTGCTGACAGTGTTGCATTTGCTGGCCAGTCAGTCCCCTACTACCGCGATCTGTTCAGCGCACACGGCATCACCGCCGACAAGCTTCGTACTGATATTCGTTATCTAAACGAAATGCCATTTCTGACCAAGGAGATCATCCGCGAACAGGGAGAACGGCTACTCTCTGCCCCCCTTGCCGAGGTGCGGTATTATGAGCGTAAAACCGGCGGCTCAACCGGCCTCTCCTGCATGATCTACTATGATCAGGAAGGGCTGGATTATTCAGCTGCGGTCACGCTGTACGCCCGCGAAAGTATCGGTAAACGCAGGTACAAATCCGAGTTGCATTTTGCCTGTCGCTTTCCTGATACAGTGTCGGAAAAATGGCCTTCGCATGAAGATTACAAATGCTTCGCCATGAACCGCAGTAATATCTTCTTTGACCGGATTGATGATGTTGGCCTTGAAGAGATCTGGCAGACCCTCAAACAGCGCCGCCCCTACCTGATACATGGCCACCCATCTACCATTTACGCACTTGCGCGCTATGTCGAACGACGTTACGGCACGGGAAAGGCATTTAACGTCTTTGAATCCAGCGGCGAACTAATGGAACCGTACCAGCGCGACACCATCACCCGTGTGCTGCAATGCCGGGTGGTGGACCGCTACGGTCTGGCCGAGCTGGGAGTTATGGCCTATGAGGTTGAAGGAGCCGGCAAAGGGCTGCGGGTGTTTGAGTCCGAAGGCTGGCCCGAATCAATGCCGGTTGAAAATGGTGAAGATGGTGTGCAAGAATTGGTCTTTACCGCTTTCAAAAACCGGCTGATGCCGCTCATCCGCTACCGCACCGGTGATATAGCCACAGTAGAACAGCGGGAGACCGGTTTTTATCTCACCAATGTTGTTGGGCGCATTCATGACCTTGTGCCGATCAACGGCATCGATCACGCCACCCACCATATTCAGGACATGCTTGATCACCGGGTCGGCGGCATCCAGGAATTTCAGATCGACCTGCGCACCTCCCCCCCCACGCTCAAGATCGTCCCTGAACCGCATGCTAATTCGGAACATATCAAGGCACGGGTGGAGCAATTCTGGGGCAGCGGATTCACCGTGCAGTTCTGCTGCCATGATGATTTTGTCCGGGTTGGCAGACATGCCAAATTCAGACATGTAGTGCATCCATGATTCATTTAATCTGTCCTGCATACAGCTCAGATGCTGGAGTCATTGTTGAGGCGGCCCTTCAGCGCAGCTTTACTCCTACACTGGTTCAGCGGAGCTCGTTTGGCTGCCTGCGCAACAGGCGGTTAGGCGCGGCTCCTACCTGCTGGGTACTGATTGATCCGCTCGACGAGTGGGTTCCGGCGATACAGGCCGCCCTGCAGGGGCAGACAAAAATTATCCTGCTGGGCAGCATACCGGCGTCACTCGCAACCCTGCTGCAGGCACAACGCTCTGAATTGACTGATCAACTCCACGAAGCAGCCCAGTGCCAACCAGCCCCCAAGGCGGGCTTCACGGAAAGCGCTGCCTGTATCAGCTATCAGCCGCTGGCAGAGCAGTTGCGTTCTCCCCTGGCACAGCGCCCGTTTGCCCGCTTTGACTTTGCTGATGAATGGAACAATCTGGGATACGGCGCCATCAAAGCCGATGGCAGTAACTGGTCGGTCTGCCAGATGGTTCAAATCCCGGTAGAGAACAGGCTCGCAGCGATAATGGTGGATGGCCAGCCGGTTTCGGCCTATGCCGGGCTCTGGGATTTCCCTGGTACTAGCCTACTCTGGTTCAACCGCCCGGTTGGGCCGGTTGATTCTCAAGAGTGGAGAATCATCGAGCAATTCCTTGCACATCACCGTCACGATCACCTGCCCTGCTGGCCGGTAATCAGTGAGCTACCACACGGCTATGATGCGGCCGTCACCATGCGGCTTGATTGCGATGAGGATGTCGAATCGGCTCGTGAACTGTGGAACCTTTATCGCCAGCTTGGCCTACCGTTTTCGCTGGCACTGCATACAGCTGTGCTGGCTGATGCACGCCATCACCAACTACCGCAGGAGGTTCTTGTGCATGGCGGGGCCATCCTCTCTCACACGGCAACCCACGCCCCCAACTGGGGCGGCAGCTACGAAGCTGCCTGCTCTGAAGGCAAACTGTCCGCTGAGCTTATTGAGGCAGTGACCGGCAGACCAGTGCGTTATGCGGTCTCCCCGTTTCACCAGACGCCCAACTATGCGCGGGACGGGCTCGCTGATGCCGGGTATTACGGTTGCATCGGCGGCATCATCCATAACGATCCTGATTTTTTGATGGCCCGGGCCGGTATGCCCCCTGGTGCGGCACACGGCTTCATCGGCCACAGTCAGCAATGCATGCTGCATGGCGATTGTCTGTTGCAAAAGGGTGATCCGTTGCGGTTGTATAAAACGGCCTTTGATATTGCCAAGGCAGGCAAAAGCTTCTTCGGTTACCTTGACCACCCCTTCTCGGAACGCTATACCTACGGCTGGCAAAACGAGGTGCAACGCGCCGCCATACACGAGCAATTCGTAGCGTATATCAAACAGACCGGAAAGGTACTGTTCTGCAATCAGGAGCAGGCCATGGACTTTCTGCTGCAGAAATCTTTGATCAAGGTGCTGCCTGATACAAACGGTTTACGGATCATGATGCCCGACATTACGATTTCTGTTTGGCAATACACGGTTGAATACGCTGGCACATCAGGTAGCATTCCAGCAGACGGAGTGCTGTCATGAAAATCATGGTCGTCCTGGGCACTCGTCCTGAAGCAATCAAGCTGGCTCCGGTTATCCGCGAGGCGCAGCGCCATGCAGACCGGATTGAGCTGACCGTCTGTTCAACCGGTCAGCACCGCGAGATGCTGGATCAGGCACTGAAGGTGTTTGGTATCACACCTGATATAGACCTTCAGATCATGCAGCCGAACCAAACCCTGGCTGGTCTGACAGCTAGGCTGCTGGAGCAGCTTGATGGTGTATTCAGGCAGCACACCCCAGACTTTGTTGTTGTGCAGGGGGACACAACTACCGCTTTTGCTGCCGGCTTGGCTGCCTTCTACCAACAGATAACGGTAGCCCACGTAGAGGCAGGGCTGCGCACCGGCGATCTGCAGAGTCCCTTTCCAGAGGAGTTGAACCGGGTCATGATTGGACGTATGGCCCGCTGGCACTTCGCACCGACGCTCAAAGCAGGACAGAATCTGCGGCATGAGGGAATAACGGATACTTCAATTCTGATCACCGGCAATACCGTTGTCGATGCCATCGACCTGTTGCAACAGCAGTGGCAACAAGATGGGGGGATTTCCAAGCATCTTGATCTGTTCCCTGGCCGGCGTCAGGTACTGATCACCGCCCACCGCCGGGAAAACTTCGGCAGCGGCCTGCAACAGATCTGTGCTGCCGTGAAGACACTTTGCGAAAAATATCCGGACATCGGCTTTATCTTTCCGGTGCACCTCAACCCGCAGGTTCGCTCTATTGTCCATGCCATGCTCAGTTCGTTGCCCAATCTCAAACTGCTGGAACCGGTCAACTTTCAGGAAAGCCTCTATCTGCAGAGCTGGTCGACGCTGATCATTACCGATTCCGGTGGTATACAGGAGGAGGCACCGTCATTCGGCGTACCGGTGGTTGTCATGCGTGAGCACACAGAGCGCGGCGAGGGGATCGAGGCTGGTTTTGCAACTTTGGCCGGAACCGATCCTGATGCAATCGTGGCTGCCGCAGTGCAGTACCTTGATAATCCGGAACTTACATCGAGGCTGAACGGACGGAGCAATCCCTACGGTGACGGCAGGGCAGCGTCAAGAATCATGCAGGCTCTTTTGGGAGAACCAATCGAGGCCTGGCATGCCTGAGTCAAAAGACTACATACTGTTTGCAACAGCAGACTGGGACGCCCCCTACTGGACCAACAAGCAGCATATGGCCGTGCAGCTGGCCAAGGCAGGCTACCGGGTACTTTATATTGAGAGTATCGGCTTGCGTGCGCCAAGCCTCGGTAGCAGCCGTGATTTGTCACGGATTGCCCGCCGGCTCAAGCGCGGGTTGCAGGGGCCGCGTAAGGTTGCAGAAAATATCTGGGTGCTGTCACCGCTGGTGCTGCCGTTTAAACACCAACACCCTGTCGTTCGTGCCTTTAATCAGGGGTGGTTATCCAGGGCGATCAGACGGTTCACCCGTCAGCAGCAGTTCATGCAGCCACTTGTCTGGACGTACCATCCTTTTATGTTGGAGACGGTTGCAAGGCTTCAGCACGGTAAAATTGTCTATCACTGCGTTGATGACCTTTCCGTTGTACCGGGAATCAACCTAAAGGCGTTCAATGCGGAAGAACAACGTCTGTTAAAGCAGGTGCAGATTGTCTTTACCACCAGCCCGGTATTAGCTGAAAAATGTGCTAGATGTAACAGCAATACGCACTATCTACCCAATGTGGTGGATGCAGAGCAATTTGCCAGGGCACGGCAGCTAGGCCCGCTGCCGGATGACCTAGTTGACATCCCAGAGCCGCGTATCGTTTATTGTGGTGCCTTGTCAGATTTTAAGGTTGATTTTAAACTGATCTACGATGTAGCTCTGCAACGCCCTGATTGGCACTGGGTACTGATTGGTGATGAACGAGAAGGACAACAGAATCAGCTGGTGGCAACCTTACACAGCATGACAAATGTTCACTTTATCGGTCATAAACCGTATGCGCTGTTGCCTGAATATCTGCGTTGCATGGCGATTGGTACATTGCCCAGCCTGATCAATGACTATACCCGTTCTATGTTTCCCATGAAGTATTATGAGTATCTTGCTGCGGGCCTGCCAGTGGTAGCAACGCCTCTGGAATTTACCAAGACCTGTCAAAATGGTTTGCTGACGGCGGATACACCTGTAGACTTCATACAGTCTCTGGAGTTGCAGATATCACGGGGAAAATTGACAGAAGAGGAAGCAGATACTTTTGTGGCAGACAACACATGGGGAGCAAGGCTGGATAAAATGCTTAATCTCGTTTCTCGGCTTCCAACACCATGAATGAACTCAAGATGCAATAATCAGTATATAAAACAAGGAGCACATACCCACGTGAAACAAACAATCATCACTGGCATTACCGGTCAGGACGGCGCCTATCTGGCGCAGCTGCTGTTGGAAAAAGGCTACAAAGTATACGGCACCTATCGCCGTACCAGTTCGGTTAATTTCTGGCGCATTGAAGAACTGGGTATCCAGAACCATCCGAATTTGTTTTTGGAAGAGTACGACCTGACTGACCAGGCCACCAGCATTCGCCTGCTTGAACGGATTCAGCCGGATGAGGTGTACAACCTGGCTGCGCAAAGTTTTGTGGGTGTCTCGTTTGATCAGCCGATTGTGACTGGTCAAATCACCGGCCTGGGAGCCCTGCACCTGCTGGAGTCAATCAGAATCGTCAACCCGAAGGTCCGTTTCTACCAGGCATCTACATCAGAGATGTTCGGTATGGTGCAGGAGATTCCCCAGACTGAGAAGACCCCCTTTTACCCCCGCAGCCCCTATGGTGTAGCCAAGCTGTATGCCCACTGGATGACCATCAACTACCGCGAGTCGTACGACATCTTTGGCAGTAGCGGCATTTTGTTCAACCATGAATCGCCGCTGCGGGGCCGTGAGTTTGTGACCCGCAAGATTACGGATAGTGTGGCCAAGATGCAGCTGGGCAAGCTGGACCTGCTGGAGCTGGGCAACCTGGATGCCAAACGCGACTGGGGTTATGCCAAGGATTATGTGGAGGGGATGTACCGGATACTGCAGGCCGATAAACCGGACACCTTTGTGCTGGCCACCAACCGCACCGAGACCGTACGCGATTTTGTTGATATGGCCTTTAAGGCGGTAGGGGTGCAGCTGCAGTGGCAGGGCAGCGCCGAAAATGAGCAGGGTATCTGCACCAAGACCGGCAAGACACTGGTGCGGGTAAACCCGAAGTTTTACCGTCCGGCCGAGGTGGAGCTGCTGATCGGCAACCCGGCCAAGGCCAAGCAGGAGCTGGGCTGGGAGCCGAAAACCACCCTGGAAGAGTTGTGTGCGATGATGGTGGAGGCGGACCTGCGGCGGAACAAGATCGGTTTTTCTTTTTAGGGGCTGTAAGGCGTGAGGAGTAAAGTGTAAGGGGTGAAGGGCAATGAGCAGCCAGATCAAAGGGCATAAAGATTTAGATGTTTGGAAGAAGACGATTGATCTGGTTGAGAAAGTTTATAAAGTAACCGCGCAGTTTCCTAAAGATGAAGTATATGGCTTAACAAGCCAAATGAGAAGAGCTGCTGTTTCAGTTCCTTCGAATATCGCTGAAGGTGCGGCCCGAAACAGCAAAAAGGAATTCAAGCAGTTTCTGCACGTGGCGCTTGGATCCCTTGCAGAGCTCGAAACTCAGGTGATCATCGCAGCAAGGTTGGGCTACCTCTCTGCAGTTGACGAATTAACTGGTGAGTGTCTCACCATTAAGCGAATGATAAACGGGCTGATTGCATCACTTAAAGTTGCATAGCAACTATTACTCCTTACCCATTACCTATTACGGATCTTCAAGTGAAAAAAGCGCTCATAACCGGTATCGGCGGGCAGGACGGCAGTTATCTTGCAGAACTGTTGCTTTCTAAAGGCTATGAAGTACACGGCATCGAGCTGCACGATATCCCCTTGCCGAATCTTGCTCCGATTGCAGATCGCATTACGATACACCGGGGTTCTTTGCTCTCCCACGGCTGGTTGACAAGCATCATCGCCGACACAAAACCGGACGAGTGCTACCATCTGGCCGCCTCCAGCTTTGTCAGCTACCGTTTTGACGATGAATCGCTGACCCTGGAAAACAACATCGTCGGTACCCACAATCTGCTGGCCACCCTGAAGGAGCTGGCACCTGCCAGCCGCTTCTTTTTTGCCGGCACCAGTGAGATGTTTGGCACGGTTGACCATGCCCCGCAGGACGAGACAACCCCGTTGCGTCCACGCTCGGTATACGGCATCTCCAAGGTGGCCGGCCACAACCTGGTGCAGTACTATCGCCAGCAGCACGGCCACTATGCCTGTACCGGCATTCTGTACAACCATGAATCCCCCCGGCGGGGACCGGCCTTTGTGACCCGCAAGATCACCTCAACTGCTGCAAAAATTAAAGTAGGACTTGAAAGCAAGCTGGTGCTGGGCAACCTGGATGCCGAGCGGGATTGGGGTTACGCACCGGACTATGTGCAGGCCATGTGGCTGATGCTACAGGCCGACCAGCCCCACGACTATGTGCTTTCTTCCGGCAAGTTGCACACGGTGCGGGAGTTTGTTGAGGCGGCATTTACTACGGTGGGCCTTGATTACCGGCAGTATGTTGAGGTGAGCCCGGAATTTTATCGTGAGAAAGAGCCGGTTCCTCTGTGCGGTGATGCCCGAAAAATCAACACTGAACTAGGCTGGCAGTCGTCACGCACGTTACAGGAGATGGTATCTGAGATGGTAAAAGAATGCCTTAATGAATTGGTCGAAAAACATAGTTTCAAAAACCTTGAAATAACGAGCACCCTGTGACGCTCTCTTTGTCAGCAATATTTTCTATCATTGTAGTACTAGTGATGCTGGCAGCTTTAATGTTGGAGCTGATAGAAGCCGATGTCATCGTCTTCGGTGCGCTCGGCATCTTGCTGATCAGCGGCATCATCACCCCCAAAGAGGCCTTATCCGGTTTTGCCAACCAGGGTATGCTGACGGTTGCCATCCTGTTCATCGTTGCCTATGCAGCCCAGACGGCCGGCTTCATGCAATTCTTTGCTGATCGGGTAATGGGCAACGGAAAGGGTGGTGAAGGGCGCTCGTTGTTACGAATGATGCTCCCGGTGGCCGGTCTGTCTGCTTTTCTCAACAACACACCTATTGTGGCCATGTTTACCCCCTATCTTCGTGACTGGTCACAACGCAACGGCTTTGCCCCTTCCAAGTTTCTTATTCCACTTTCCTATGCAACCATCTTCGGCGGCGTATTTACCCTGATCGGCACCTCCACCAACCTTGTGGTAAGTGGTTTGTATCAGCAAAAGTACGGCCAGAGTATCGGGATGTTCGAGCTTGGAATAGTTGGACTTCCCTGTGGCATAGCCGGCATGCTGTACCTTTATTTTATCGGTCGACATCTGTTGCCGGACAATCGTACTACCAGCGACACCACAGATGAAGGACGAGAGTATCTACTGGAAGTCAAAGTGGCGCCAGATGCGGATATAATCGGTAAAACAGTTGAAGCAGCTGGCTTACGCAATCTTGAACAGCTGTTTCTGGTTGAAATTGTGCGTGAGAATGAACAGATTGCACCGGTCAAGCCGCAGGAACATCTTTGTGCTGGTGACTGTCTGATTTTTACCGGCAAGGTGGAAGGCATTACCCAATTGCAAAAAATAGCTGGCCTGCAACCTCTCCATGGCCACGATCTGCGTCAGGAACTGCAACATAACGGCGAGGCCCGCCTGGTTGAGGTTGTGGTATCTCCATCCTGCCCGATGCTGGGCAAAACTATTAAAGAAGGTAACTTCAGGGCACGTTATGATGCTGCAGTACTGGCGGTTCACCGCCATGGTGAACGACTTAAAGTCAAGCTGGGTGATCTGATACTTAAACCTGGCGACACACTGCTCCTGCTGGCCGGTGATGATTTTATCAAACGCTGGAACTTCTCCCGTGAGTTTTACCTCGTCTCAAAAGCGACAGATCTTCCACGGGTCAATCGTAAAAAAGCAATCATCAGCTTCTGTGCGTTGCTGGGCATGGTACTCCTGTCCGCCTGCGGTGTTCTGGACATCTTTGAAGCTGCAATTATAGCCATGTTGGTGCTACTGTTTACCCGTTGCATCACCACTGTTGAAGCAAGACGCTCGATAGAGTTGAATGTTTTGATAGTAATCGCCTCATCTTTCGGCATCAGCCGTGCCTTGGAAAAAACCGGGGCGGCGGCCTGGCTGGCAGACCATATCATTAGCTCGGTGCAGATATGGGGGGCTCTTGGTGTGTTGGCTGCTATCTGCCTGATGACTACCATCCTGACGGAAGTTATTACCAATAACGCAGCAGCAGCTGTTATCTTCCCCATTGCCATGGCATCTGCACAGCAACTGCATGTTGATCCCAAGCCTTTTGTGGTTGCCATTGCCATCTCGGCATCGGCCAGTTTTGCCACCCCCATCGGCTACCAGACCAACATGATGGTCTATGGCCCAGGTGGCTATCGGGCGCGTGATTTCCTTAAAGTCGGTGTACCGTTGAACATACTGTACATGCTTGTGTCGATCGCACTGATTCCACTGTTCTGGAAGTTCTAAAAAACACCCCTGGAGTAACCAGTTATTATGCGCAAAGCTATAACCCACCTGCGCCAGCTTGAGGCAGAGAGCATTCATATCATCCGCGAAGTGGCGGCTGAATTTGAAAATCCTGTCATGCTGTATTCCATCGGCAAAGACTCCTCCGTCATGCTTCGTCTGGCCCTGAAGGCCTTCTATCCTGCCAAACCCCCATTCCTCTTGATGCATATTGATACCACCTGGAAATTTAAGGAGATGATTACGTTCCGCGACCAGATGGCTGCCGAATATGGCTTTGATCTGCTGGTACATATCAACGAAGAGGGGGTTAATCAGGGAATAAGTCCGTTCAAGCATGGCTCAGCACTCTATACTGATGTCATGAAGACAGAAGGCCTCAAGCAGGCACTGGATAAATATAAATTTGATGCCGCCTTTGGTGGCGCACGCCGGGATGAAGAAAAATCCCGGGCCAAGGAAAGGATCTTCTCCTTTCGTAGCGAGAACCATCGATGGGATCCCAAGAATCAGCGCCCTGAACTCTGGAATCTCTACAACACAAGGGTTAAGCCTGGCGAGAGCATCAGAGTTTTCCCGATCTCTAACTGGACAGAACTGGATATCTGGCAGTACATCCACCTGGAGCAGATACCGGTTGTGCCGCTCTATTACGCCAAGGAAAGGGCAGTGGTTGAGCGTGATGGCATGCTGATTCTTCTGGATGATGACCGTCTGGAGCTTAAGCCCGGTGAGCAGGTGCAGATAAAATCAGTTCGTTTTCGTACTCTGGGCTGCTACCCTTTGACCGGCGCTGTGGAGTCTAGCGCAGCCACCCTGCCTGAGATCATTCAGGAAATGCTGCTTACCAAAACCTCTGAGCGTCAAGGGCGCTTGATTGACCATGACCAGGCAGGATCAATGGAAAAGAAAAAGCAGGAGGGATACTTCTAATGTCCCACCAATCCGAACTGATAGCTTCTGATATTTTCGCCTACCTGAAGAGCCAGGAAGAAAAGAGCATGTTGCGCTTCATCACCTGCGGCAGTGTTGACGATGGCAAAAGTACCCTTATAGGACGTCTGCTCTGGGATTCAAAGTTGATCTTTGAAGATCAGCTGGCAGCCCTGGAAGCAGACAGTAAAAGGGGTGGCACCCAAAATGGTGCTATAGACTATGCTCTGCTGCTTGATGGGCTGCTGGCAGAGCGGGAGCAGGGTATCACCATTGATGTAGCGTACCGTTATTTCTCCACCGATAAACGTAAATTCATTGTCGCGGATACACCCGGTCATGAACAGTACACCAGAAACATGGTTACCGGAGCTTCAACTGCCGGTATTGCCGTGATCCTGGTTGATGCCCGTAAGGGCATACTCACCCAGACCAGACGCCACAGCTATCTCGTTTCACTGATAGGCATCCGACATGTCGTGCTTGCTGTCAACAAGATGGATCTGGTTGACTATGCACCCTCCCGTTTTCACGCCATCCGAGAGGAGTATGAGTCTTTTGCCGCCGGGCTCGGTTTCAGTGGCATTACTGCCATCCCGATTTCTGCTCTGCAGGGAGATAATGTTCTGCTGCACAGTGACAAGACCCCCTGGTACAGCGGTTCTACCCTGATGGAGTATCTGGAAGTCGTTGATATCAGCGATATAGATGATGAAAAACCATTCCGGATGCCGGTACAGTGGGTCAATCGTCCCAACCTTGATTTTCGTGGGTTTTGCGGCACCATCGCCTCAGGGCGTGTCAAGCCGGGCGATCAGCTGGTGGTGGCCGCCTCAGGTAAGGCCAGTCGGGTGACGCGGATCGTCACCATGGATGGTGACCTTGACGAAGCTCGCGCAGGGCAGTCTATTACCCTCACCCTGGAAGACGAGATTGACATCAGTCGGGGGGATCTGTTGGTGGATCCTCAAGCGCGTCCTGACCATGCCGACCAGTTTGAGGCGCAGATCGTCTGGATGCATGAAGAGCACCTGCTGCCTGGACGCAGCTATCTGCTGAAGTGTGGAACCGTTACCGTGCCGGCACAGGTCAGCGCCCTGAAATACAAGATCAACGTTAACGCCCTGCAACACGAGCCGGGCAAGACCCTTGAGCTCAACGAAATTGGTGTTTGCAACCTGGCGCTGAGCAAGGCGATAGCCGCCGATCCATACCGTGTTAACCGTGTCACCGGCAGCTTTATCCTGATTGACCGTCTCACCAATGCCACAGTCGGGGCGGGTATGATCAACTTCGCCTTACGCCGGGCAACCAACATCCACTGGCAGGCCCAGCAGGTGACACCAGAGCAGCGGGCCGGGCTGAAACACCAGCGCCCCTGTGTCATCTGGTTCACCGGGTTGTCGGGTTCGGGCAAATCAACCATTGCCAATGCACTTGAACAAAAACTTGCAGAATGCGGCAGGCACACCATACTGCTGGATGGTGACAACATCCGCCATGGCCTCAACCGGGACCTCGGTTTTACCGAGGCCGACCGGGTCGAAAACATCCGCCGCATCGGTGAAGTCGCCAAACTGATGATGGATGCTGGGCTGATCGTAATCAGCGCCTTCATCTCCCCCTATCGAGCTGAGCGGGAACTGGTGCGGCAACTGCTACCGGAAGGCTGTTTTATAGAGGTCTATCTCAGCACCCCACTCGAAGAATGCGAGCAACGGGATGTTAAAGGGTTGTATAAAAAGGCCCGACAAGGTACACTACCAAATTTTACTGGCATCAATGCCCCTTATGAAACCCCCGAATGCCCGGCTCTGGTGCTTGATTCATCAACCTTAACCGTTGAACAGGCTGTACAGACGATCCTGCAAAAGATGCAGCTTGAAGCATCGGTGGGTTGAGTGCACGCAGCGGACAAGAAGTAAGCAATGGTGCAAAAACAATGCTGGATATTGGAAGGAAATAGAAAATGAAACTGGCAGCGGAAATGTTTTCAATGCCTTACCCAGACGGCTGGTTGGATAGGATTGACGAAACTTCAGAAGGTGTTTTCATTGAGGGCTGGGCCTTTTACCGCCATGAAGGTGGCGCATCCTTCCCGGTCGTGATCATCACTTATGAATGGGAGGAAATCGCCAGGATAGAAACCGGGAATGTTGCGCGCATGGACGTTCAAAATGCCTTTCCTGAATGCTGCCTTGTCGGTAACATAGGTTTTTCGGTTGCCTTATCACGAGATCACATTGGCTCGAGAGGCGTTGCTGGTATTCAGGTGTTTGTTCTAAATTCGGATGGCACAGTATCTCCCCTAAAGAAAGGATTTAAACGAGGATTGCAGGTTGAGTTAACTGGGCGCTGCAATCTGAGATGTCCTATGTGTCCGAGCGTCATTTACTCCGATTTTCATAAAAAGGAACTAAAAGAAAATGATATCCCGGCGCTAATAGACTTTCTTCAGGATCGGGATTTCATCTGTCTGGATGGTTTCGGCGAGTCCCTGCTGGCGCCTGGGTTTAATGCGGTCCTGAATGCTGTGCCGAGGGCCTCCGAGGTTGTGTTTCACACCAACGGCTTGCTTCTGGACAAGAAGACCGAAGTCATTCTGGAAAACTCGCCTCCGATAAACTGGATTGCAATCAGCCTGGACTCCCTGGAGCCCGAAAAATACGCACGGCTTCGAGTGGGGAGTTCTCTGGAAAAAGTTTTGGCCAATGTCAGAACTTTCAAGGCGCGGCGGGATGAGCTAGGGCTCGTTTTTCCTGTTATTACTCCGGCAACTAAACTGAT
>DIGE01000010.1 GCA_002419465.1 Geobacter sp. UBA5730
GCGCAAAAGGGAATGGTCGTTCAGGCGCACGGTGTCTCCTTAAGTTCAGATTCAATTGCGCTATGCAAGCGAGCCATAAGATCTTCACGGTCCAGCTGGTACCGGAGCGCAACTTCCTGCAGCGTGCAGAACAGCGCTTCGCAGCAGATACAGATACCAAGTCGTCTGGTATATCGTTCGAAGACCTCTTCGGTTTCAGGGTGTAATTCCAAGAGCTCAAGCACCGTTGTGTCTGGTGTTAACATGGTGCATCCGCGCTCACTTGCTGACTTGTGACCGGCTCCAGCAGTGACTGAAACAGTTTGGCCGTGGCTGAATCGGCATATCGTTGCAAAAATGCTACTCCACTGTCACCGGCTTCGGAAATTTGGGGGTCGATCGGCACAGACCCTAAAAAAGGCACGCCCATGTCATCTGCCATCAGTCTGCCGCCACCTGAACGGAAAACATTGGTTGTGACGCCGCAGCGCGGGCAGACAAAGCCGTTCATGTTTTCGATCACCCCTAACACCGGCAGGTTGAGCTGCCTGCAAAAAGAGATTGATTTACGGACATCCACTGCAGCAACCTTCTGAGGTGTCGTGACAATCACTGCTCCATCGGCCCCTTCCAAGGTCTGGCAGACCGACAACGGTTCGTCACCGGTGCCGGGTGGCGAGTCAACGATCAGATAGTCCAGATCACCCCAGCCCACGTCACGGATAAACTGGGTAATCACCCCGGTCTTCATCGGGCCGCGCCAGATCACCGCCTCGTCCTGCTCTTTCAGAAAAAACCCCAACGAGATGACTTTCATGCCGTCCAGATCCACTGGCAACAGTTCGCCGTTGCCTTCCATGACCTGCCGCCCTTCAAGACCCAACATGGTTGGGATACTGGGGCCATGAATGTCTACGTCAAGCAGCCCGACCTTGTTACCTGCCAGGTGCAGGGCCATGGCAAGGTTGACCGCCACGGTGCTCTTGCCGACACCACCCTTGCCGGATAACACGACAATCTTATGTTTGATCCGGCAGAGACGCGAAGCAAGTCTCTGGCGTTCCTCAAACTCTTGCTGGCTTTCTCCCGCCCGTTGACTGGACGCGGCACAACTGGCTGAAGAACAGGAATCACAGGCTGATGTTGGGCAGCTTTGGCGCTGTTGTTCAACTTCACTCTGGACTGCATGCATTGAAATACCTCCTGAAGCTTGCTTAGATGGTAGTTGTATTAAAGCATTGCGGCTGTCTGCTTCCAGACCAGGCGGATATCGTCAGCAGCAGCGGTTGTGAGTTCAACCACGGCTTTTTGTTGGTGCTGGGCCTGGGTTACCGAGCGGTCATAACGGATACGTCCTGTCACCTCGGCCCCTGCTGAACGGGCTGCCGCTTCGATACGCTCCGTCTGTCCGGGGTTGATATCCCATTTGTTGACGCAGACTGCAGCCGGTACCGAAAAATGGCGTGCCAGAGCCAACACCCGTTGCAAGTCATGCAGGCCTGACACGGTTGGTTCGGTTACCACCAGAGCCAGCGAAACACCGCTCATGGAGGCGATTACGGGGCAGCCGATACCGGGGGGGCCGTCGGAAATGATCAGCGGTATTCGTTTGTCAACGGCAATACACCAGGCTTGCTCACGCACCGTTGACACCAGCTTGCCGGAATTTTCGGCAGCTATCCCGAGATGGGCGTGGACCATCGGGCCGCAGCGTGTTGTTGACACCATCCATTCGCCGCAGTTCCGCTTGGGAAAATCAATGGCGCTGGCTGGACAAAACCTGACGCAGACACCACATCCTTCACAGGCCACCGGGTCCACCTGGTAGCTTGCTCCGGTGGTGTTGATGGCCTTGAAACGACAGATATCCAGACAGGTGCCACAGCCAGTGCAGTCCTGTTGACGGATTACGGCCTCATTGCCACTGAAAAAAGCATGCCGTTGTTCAACCTCAGGTCTCAGCAGCAGGTGTAAATCAGCAGCATCAACATCACAGTCAGTCAGTACCGCCTTGCCTGCCAGTACGGCAAAGGAAGCGCTGATGCTGGTCTTGCCGGTGCCGCCCTTGCCTGACAGCACGACCAGTTCGCGGATATGATCTTTTTTCATGCTCTGCCCCCGGCTACCTTCAAGACTTCCTGTTGCAGCTTATCCGCCAGTTCAGTAAACATCAGACCGTACTCTGGCAGAACATGGGCTACCAGGTCGCCGCGTGAGGTGATTTCGGCGATCTGCCGGTCATCGGGTAGTGAAAGCAACACCGGTAAGGCCTCTGCTTGACAGTATTGATACAGTCCCACCTGATCTTCACCCGCACGGTTGATGACTACACCACAGGGAAGGTTCAGCGTCCGTGCCGTGGCTACTGCCAGTTTCAGATCATGCAGGCCGAAGGGGGTCGGGTCGGTCACCAGCAAGACATAATCAGCGCCGAGCAGGGTTGCTGTTACCGGACAGGAGGTGCCAGGCGGTGCATCCAGTATGGCAGGCATGTCGTCCCGTAACTGTTGATGCACGGCCCGTATTACCGGAGAGACAGAGGAAACGCCGACCTCAAGCCTTCCTTCTACCAGCCTGATTGTCCTTGACTGTCCCACTGAAATAGTACCGATCTGGTGTGGGTTTTCTGAAATGGCTCCGCTGGGGCAGACCCGTATGCAGCCACCGCAGCCATGACACAATTCCGGGAAGACCAACGCTCTGGTGCCCAGTGAGACAATTCCGCGAAATTGGCATAATTCACCACAGGCACCACAACCGGTACAGCGGTTTGCGTCAACCTCGGGAATCAGCATGGTAACCGGTGTGCTGGTGAGCTGCTCACAGCGCAGGAATAGATTCAGATTGGGTTCCTCGACATCGCAATCGGCCAACTGAACCGGTGCGCCAAACATGGCTGCCAGGTTGAGTGAAACAGTCGTCTTGCCTGTGCCACCCTTGCCAGAGGCGATCGCGATCCTTGCAGCGCGTCCATGCGTTTTGGCAACCATTACCAGTGACCTTCTACGTCGGCTGATGAAGCCGGTGATAACGAGCCGGACCGTAGAGCGATCAAGGCCTCGCCAACGGTAGGGGCGGCGCAGTTGTAAACGGCTATTCCGGCTGCATCCAACACCCTGAATGCCTTGGGGCCGCAGTGCCCGGTAACCAGCGTATCAGCGCCGGCCCGCACAATGATTTCGGCAGCCTGAATACCAGCCCCCTGGGCTGCGTTACGGCTTTGCTGATTATCAAGTAATTGTGTGCTCTCCAGCTCAAGATCATAGATCAGAAAGTGGATGGACCGGCCAAAGCGGGGGTCCAGCTCTGCCCCCAGGGTTTGGCCAGTAGTGGAAAATGCAATTTTTTTCACAGATCCTCCTGACTTTAAAAAACGCCGGTGCCTCTCTCTCCGGTAAGCACCGGCGCTTCCGTACTGCTCAGCCTTCATACTAATAGGCCTACATGATCAGGAATTCTCTAGCGTTGGCCACGTCCGCTGCCGCATGTGTTACCCCGGCGACCCTTGCCGGTGCCGCAGTTGCGAGGCCCCCTGCAGTTCGCAGCAGACTGTTGCTGCTCAGTTGTTGTCCGGTTTTGTGTCTGCTCCTGGTTTGTCATACCAGGTTGATTGTTTTTGTTACACAATCCACGTCCACGTCCGGTTCCTGAACCGGCTCCCATTGGCCCTTGTCCATTTCTATTTGGCATGTTCATTACTCCCTTGTACGTTTTGACGTCATGACACACGCGTCTCTGCCGGGATAGCGCCGTGCGCCGTGCCGCTTGCCCCGGTTACAGCCCGGCATGTTCAGCTCTCCTTCCTTCAGCCGATCAGCCAGCCAGGCATGCACTACCTGATTCAGATCTCCGGCAATAAACGAGACCACCCTTATTCCCCGCTCTACCAAGGCCTCATACGAACTGCGGGTGATGGCGCCGCAGACTAACTGCTCTATCTGAAGGGTTGTCAGCCGAAGTGCCCGCTCCTGTGGATCATCACTGGAAAAGCGACGGCCTGTCTGACCAATGATGCGGCCATCTTCTGCGTCAACAATCCAGAGATGTCTGGCAACATCAAACACCGGCGCTATCCGTTCGTTCCAGAGAGAAAAGGCTGTTCTCATTATCTTGGAGCTCCAAGCTGGTAGTGCATTACATGTTGTTTACACTATGCAGTGAGCATGCCAAGGAATGACGAGTTTGTATTATGCCAGTATTGTTTCGCTTTTGTGGGAATGTGAGGTTTTTACGGGAAGACTGGGTATCTGAAGTGCAACTGTATTTGGTGTCCAGAGTAGCATATAAAGGACCCTACTGTTTTGAACGCCCATCTTTTTCCGGCAGGGATATGCCAAGCTGCTTGATCTTGCGGAACAGCGTGGTCTTATGCATGCCTAAATCCCTGGCCGTTGCCAGACGATTAAAACTGTTACGTTCCAGTGCGGTCTGAATGGTCTGAATCTCCATCTGAAAACGGGCATCCTGTAGAGAGGCCGGTCCAATAGAGCGGCTGCCATGAAGGATCAGTTCATCCGGTAGATGTCTGATTTCAATGGAGCCGTCCGGGCAGAGTACAAAGGCCCGTTCAATAATGTTTTCAAGTTCACGGACGTTACCGGGCCAGTCGTGAGCCATGAGCAATGAAAGGGTCTCGGGGGATATCCCCCGGACGGTGGCGTAATGCAGCCGATTAAATTTAGCAATAAATTGCTCAACCAAAAGGGGGATGTCCTCTTTGCGGCGCCGGAGTGGAGGAAGCTCAACCCGTACGACATTAATCCGGTAGTAGAGATCTTCGCGGAATGCCCCGGCTTTGGTACGCTCAGTCAAATCCCGGTTGGTGGCCACAATAATCCGTGCATCGGTTTGGACTGAACTGGTAGCGCCCAACGGCTCAAAGCTGCGCTCCTGCAGCACACGCAGCAGTCGAACTTGTAATGCTGGGCTGATCTCGCCGATTTCATCCAGGAAAAGAGTGCCGCCATTGGCCAAGGCAAAGCGCCCGGCTTTGTCTTTGGTCGCACCGGTAAAGGCGCCGACTTTGTAGCCAAACAGCTCTGATTCAAGCAGGCTGTCCGGGAGAGCGCCGCAATTAAGTGCTATAAACGGGCCTTTACTGTGTTTGCTGAGGCTATGAATGGTGCGGGCCATCAACTCTTTACCTGTACCGGTTTCACCCGTGATGAGGACCGTACTGGGGCTGATTGCGATGGCCGGAATTACCTCAAACAATCGCTGCATCAGCGGGCTGCGACTGACGATCTCACCTACGTGGAAGCGGGCTTCAAGCTCATGACGCAGGGTTTCAACCTCGCTCAGGTCGCGAAAGGTTTCGGCTCCGCCAACCATGTTGCCGTCACTGTTTTTCAAGACTGCGGTTGACAGGCTGATCGGTATTCTGTTTCCTGCTTCATCGATGATATAGCCGGAACGGCCAATAATCGGTTTCCCATTTTTCATGGTTTTGCGCAGAGCACAATCGGTCTGGCACATGTTGGATCGAAATACTTCTGAGCAAAGTCGGCCGATGGCATCCTTGCGAGAAATACCGGTGATCTCTTCGGCAGCGCGATTGAATGAGGTGATGCGCCATTCAAGATCAACCGTAAACACGCCGTCCGAGATGCTCTCGAGGATAGCATCCGTGGTGGTTGTTTTGGTGTCTGAGGTATGATTGTCGTGTCGTTTCATGGCGGCTTTCTGCTAAAATGGTAATGCTTCGGTACGTTGCATAACACCTTAACCCCGAGTGGTCAAGCAACAGCTCCATATACAATCAGCTCTATTATGGAGCCAGGCATATATATTTTAAGCACCTCGGAAAAAATTATTGACCGGAGCCGATTCAGTATAGTATATATCTAAGACCACATTGACGCACTTGGTGTGGTTATAAACAGCGTAACATGTGGGGCTGTAGCTCAGCTGGGAGAGCGCTTGAATGGCATTCAAGAGGTCGTCAGTTCGATCCTGATCAGCTCCACCATCTACAAAAAGCCGGCGTATGCCGGCTTTTGACATACCGAGTATGGTGGCCATGGTGAAGCGGTTAACACTTACGACTGTGACTCGTACATTCGAGGGTTCGATCCCCTCTGGCCACCCCATTTAGAAAAAAGCACTTAGTTTACACTAGGTGCTTTTGTTTTATCCGGTTTATCGGTATAAAGACGCTGATACAGGTATTCAGTCTGTTTGTTGTATGAGAAGGTGTTACCTATGTCGGCCTATGAACAAGAATTTTTACAGAATATCACCAATATTCGTGGGGTTGATTTTGAGACCTGGCAGGGGTGGGAGCAGTTGATGGTCTGGACCAAGCGGCAACCCTGGAAAAACGAGTTTTTTGGTGGTGAGAAGATACCGGCGAAGTTGCTGCATCCAGCAACTATGGTGGCTGAGTTGACAAAATATCTGGGGGGCTGAAAAGCCCCCCTTTTTTTGTATCAGATCAGGTCAGATTCCAGAACAACATCTCCAGCATGTCCTTGGGGCTTTTGCCCACCTCGGTGACGACGGTCGGTTCAAATCCGCAGTGCATCATGCATTGGGCGCAACGCTGATCCCTGCCCACGCCGTAACTGTCCCAATCCACCTTTTCCATCAAATCCTTGAAGGTGGGGTAGTGACCGTCGGTAATCAGGTAGCAGGGGGCCTTCCAGCCCTGGGGGTTGCGGGTGGGGTTACCCCAGGGGGTGCATTGGAGCTTCTTTTCACCTTTGAGGAACCGCAGGTACATCGGGGTTGACCAGAAGCGGTGTTTTTTACTCATCTCATAAACCTGGCCGAATTTCTTTTCGATTTCCAGCCGCTCCAGGAACATTTTTTCTTCTTCCACCGCCTCATAGCTAAAACCCGGCGCAGCCAGCAGGCCGTCCACTCCCAGTTCTTCCAGTTGTGAGAACAGCATCTCGATTTCCACCAGATCGGTGTCTTTGAAGATGGTGGTGTTGGTGCAGACCCGGAAGCCCTTTGCCTTGGCGGCTTTGATAGCGGCCATCGCAGTCTTGAAGCAGCCTTTGCGCTCCAGAATCCGGTCGTGGGTTTGCTCCATGCCGTCCATATGGACGTTGAAGGTAAAGTTGGGATGGGGTTGCATCTTGACCAGGTTTTCTTCCATCAGCAGTGCGTTGGTGCAGAACATGATGTGGCGGCCTCGATCCAGCACGCCTTTGATCAATTCGTGAATGTGGGGATAGAGAAACGGTTCGCCGCCGGTGATGGTGACTACCGGTGCCGGGCATTCGTCCACCGAATGCAGACATTCCTCCAGGGACATCATGTCACTGATGGTGTCGGCATATTCACGAATCCGGCCGCAGCCGGAGCAGGCCAGGTTGCAGAGATGGGTTGGTTCCAACATCAGTACCAAGGGGTATTTTTCCACCTTGTTGATATTGTTTTTAACAATGTATTTTGTTAAGTCATAGTTGAGACGCCAGGGAAACCTCATCAGATCAAATCCTTTCAGTTCTTCATAAACTCTTTGGCTGCTGTTTCAATTCCTTCGGCATCAATCCCCACATCCTTGCGTAATTGAGCCTGGGGTCCCTGTTCAATGTACTGGTCGGGGATGCCGAGTCGTTTCACCTTGATCTGGGCAGCGTTGTTATCGTGGAGCAATTCCAGTATGGCGCTGCCAAAGCCGCCTTGCAGGGCGTTTTCCTCAACCGTGAGGATGCGGCCGGTACTATAGGCCTGCCCCAGGATCAGTTCGGCATCCAGCGGTTTGACAAAACGGGCGTTGACCACCGCTGCGTTGATTCCCTGACTGGCCAGGACCTCGGCCGCCTGCAAGGCCGGCATGACTGTGGCGCCGATGGCCACGATGGTCAGGTCGCTGCCTTCGCGCAGCAGTTCTCCCTTGCCGGTGGGCAATACCTGTAGATCCTTATCCAGCTCGACTCCGTAGCCGGCGCCGCGGGGGTAGCGCAGGGCCACCGGTGCGTTCAGGGCCAGGGCGGTTTTGAGCATATGGCGTAGTTCATTCTCATCCTTGGGAGCCATGATGGTCAGACCCGGCAGGTGGCGCAGGAAGGAGAGGTCGAACACACCGTGGTGGGTGGGGCCGTCATCACCGACCAGACCAGCGCGATCCATGGCGATCACCACTGGCAGCTGTTGCAGGCAGACATCATGGAATACCTGATCATAAGCCCGTTGCATAAAGGTGGAATAGATCGCAGTCACCGGCTTGTAGCCGTCGGCAGCCAGTCCGGCGGCAAAGCAGACGCCGTGTTGTTCGGCAATTCCGACGTCAAAGAAGCGATCAGGCAGTGCTTCGCTGAAGAAGTTGAGGCCCGTGCCGTCAGGCATGGCAGCAGTGATTGCCACAATCTTGGGGTCTTGTTGGGCGAGATCTACCAAGGTACGTCCAAATATCTCGGTGTAGGAGAGGGCGGCTGCCTTGGCCGGTGTCTTGCCGGTGCTCAGGTCAAAGGCTCCCACGCCGTGAAATTTGGCCGGGGTTTCTTCCGCCGGGCGGTAACCCTTGCCCTTGGTGGTCATAACATGTACCAACAGTGGGCCTTCATAGTCTCTGACACCGTTAAAAACGTCAATCAGGCTCGTCAGGTCGTGTCCATCCAGGGGACCGATGTAATCGAATCCCAGAGCCTCAAACAGTGCGCCGGGGGTCAAAAACCCTTTGAGGGAGTTTTCGGCCCGTTTGGCAAACTGGAGAATATCCTTGCCAAAGGCCGGAATATTGGTGAGCAGGCATTGCATCTCGCGTTTTAAATCCCGAAAGTAGCGGGTGGTCATCTTGCGGGAAATAAAGGCCGAGAAGGCCCCGACGTTTTTTGAGATGGACATCTCGTTGTCGTTCAAGACAACAATCAGATTTTTTTTGAGGTGTCCAGCTTGGTTCAGGCCTTCAAAGGCGATGCCGCCGGTCAGCGATCCGTCGCCGATCACGGCAATGGCCCGGTTTTTGGTGTGATTCAGATCACCGGCCACGGCCATGCCCAGTGCTGCTGAGATAGATGTAGAGGAGTGCCCCACGCCAAAGGCATCATGTTCGGATTCACTCCGCTTGGGAAAGCCGGAGATGCCCTTGTATTGGCGCTGGGTGGCAAAACGATTGCGTCGGCCGGTCAGCAGTTTGTGGGTATACGCCTGATGGCCCACGTCCCAGACGAGCTTGTCCTGGGGTGTGCTGAAACAGTAGTGCAGGGCCAGGGTCAGCTCCACCGCGCCCAGGTTGGAACCAAGGTGCCCACCGGTTTCTGAAACGGTCTGCAGCAGAAATTCACGGATTTCTTCCGCTAAAAGTGGCAGTTGTGCCGGAGTCAGCTTTTTCAGGTCAGTCGGGTTCTGTATGGTTTCGAGCAGCATGGGAACGTCCTCAGTCTTTCAGGTAGCCATTGGCCATGAACCAATCCACAGCCCGTCCCAGGGCTGCCTCTACCGAGGTTTGGGGGAGCCCCAGTTCAGCCACGGCACGGGATGAGTCGAAGAACATGAACTTGCGCGCCATCTGTACCCCGGCCAGCGGGATCAGTGGTTCACGACCGGTGACCCTGGCAATACCTTCATTGGCATAGGCGGCCAGCAGGATTGGCCAGTAGGGCAGACGGATTTTTGGGGCCGGCAGGCCGGTGATCCGTTCCAGCATGGCGAAGATTTCCCGCAGCGTCAGATTGCGGTTGCCAAGGATATATTTTTTGCCAATCTGTCCTTGTCGAGCAGCCAGCAGGTGTCCGCGAGCGCAGTCTTCCACCGCGATCAGGTTGAGACCGGTATCAAGATAGGCCGGCATCTTGCCATTTAAAAAATCGACGATGATCTTGCCGGTAGGTGTCGGTTTGATGTCTTGGGGGCCTACCGGTGTGGAGGGGTTGACTATAACCAGCGCCAGCCCTCTGTCAACGAATTTTTCCGCCTCACGTTCTGCCAGAAATTTGCTTTTTTTGTAGTGCCCTACCATGTCGTGCAGGCTGACCGGGGTTTCTTCCGTGCCAGGGGTGCCGTTACCGGGGTTGCCAAGGGTGCCAACACTGCTGGTGTAAACCACTCGTGAACTGCCTGCCGAAAGGGCGGACTCCAGTACGTTGCGGGTGCCCTCAACATTGGCCCGGTACATGGTTTCAGGGGTGCGAGTCCAGAGGCGGTAGTCGGCAGCAGCGTGAAAGACCCAGCCACAGCCGTTGATGCCGGCCTCCAGGCAAGCGCGGTCCTGTAGATCTCCTGGCCACTGTTCCAGCTCCAACCCTTGCAGATTGCGGGTGTCTGAGCCGGGGCGAACCAATGCTCGTACGTGCAGCCCCTCTTTGAGGAGTTCGCGGACGATGCTGGCGCCGATAAAGCCGGTTGCACCGGTAACAAAGGCCTTCATAGTAATCCTGGTACACTTTCAGCGAAACGAAAAGCCCCGGCGTGTGGATACGGGGCTCTGCATTGGCGTAATGGCATTGATTTATTGCGTTCTGCTGCTGAGACGGCGAAAACGTCCCAAGGCCGTCAGAGGGAAGCAGTTACGATACACGTGATATTTGATCATGAAAAATTTGGGGAAACCAGTGCCGGTAAAGGCATCTTCATCCCAGGTACCATCAGATTTTTGTGTGTTCAGCAGGTATTGAATACCACGCTCCACAGCCTTGGAATTAACTTCGCCAGCAGCCATCAGGGCCAGCAATGCCCAAGCGGTTTGTGAGGCGGTGCTGGGGCCACAGCCCATCATGCTGCGGTCATAGTAGGATTCGCAGGTCTCACCCCATCCGCCGTCCATGTTCTGTTTTGACTTGAGCCAGTTGACCGCTTTTTTAATGTAGGGCTGATTCATGTCTTCGCCAATGGCCTCAAGGCCGATGAATACGTACCAGGTCCCGTAGATGTAGTTGACTCCCCATCTGCCGAACCAGGGACCTTCAGGTTCCTGTTCCTGTTTGAGGAACTCCAGGGCACTGACTGCCTGAGGATGGTCGTTTGAATAACCAAAGTTACCCATAAGTTCAAGCATCCGACCGGTCAGGTCGGCGGTGGGCGGATCGATCAACGCTTCCAGGTCGGCAAAAGGAATCTTGTTCAGGATATGTTTGGTGTTGTCCTTATCAAAGGCGCCCCAGCCGCCGTTGGCGCTCTGCATGCCCAGGCACCATTCAATGCCGCGGCGGACTGAGTCCTGTTTTGCCTTGCCGTTCTTGATCTTGATATTCTTGATGGCAATCAGGACCGCAGCTGAATCGTCTACATCGGGATACCAGTCGTTCTGGAATTCAAAGGCCCAGCCGCCAGGTTCAAGCTCAGGAGATTTGACTTTCCAGTCGCCACGAATCCGTACCTCCCGATCCAGTAACCACTGGGCAGCCTTTACCAAGGCCGGGTGATCTTCCGGGATACCGGCTTCCTGCATGGCTAGTAGAACGAGTGCCGTATCCCAGACCGGTGAGATGCAGGACTGCAGCATCAGTGATTCATCATCTTCGATGCCGAAGTTGGCCAGGGCCTCAAGTCCTTTGGCAACAGCCGGGTGGTTGTTGGCGTAGCCCAGGCAGTGCAGGGCCAGTACAGAGTTTAACATTGCCGGCTGGATACCGCCCCAGTCACCGGTAGGCTCTTGGTGTTCGAGAATCCATTGTTCGGCAATTTCGATGGACCTTTTTTTGAACGGACGGATTGGGCTGGATTCATACACCTTCAGCAGATGGTCTACTCCGATGAAGATGTTTTTCCAGGTGATGATGCCATCTTCCTTGGTGAAGGTGTAATCGATTGGCCGGGGTGGGCGGACATACAGTTCTTGTACCCGTGATTGAGGCGGCAGCTTACAGACCGGTCGGGTTGACATGACCACCGAGAGGGGGATGATGGTGGCCCGTGACCAGCTGGACAGCTCGTACATGTTCAAAAAGGCCCAGTCGGGCAGCAACATGAACTCAATCGGCATGGAAGGTATGCCCAACCAGGAAAATTCGCCGAATAACGCTAGAAATACCTTGGTGAAAACTCGTGACTTGAGGATGCCGCCGTTGGCAAGAATGAACTCCCGTGCCTTGCGCATGGCAATATGATCGGCCGGGTATCCGGCCAGTTTCAGGGCAAAATAGGCTTCAATTGTTGTGGAAAGGTCGCCGGGGCCGTTGTGCCAGATGGTCCAGTAGCCTTCCTTGGTCTGTTGCCGCAGGAGGTAGTTGGCCATCTTACGTTCTTTTTCGTGGTCCACCATGCCCAGAAAATGGAACAGCATGATGTACTCGGCCGTGATGGTACAGTTGGATTCCAGTTCGGCCCACCAGTAGCCATCAGGCAGCTGCTCGCGGAAGAAAAAATCACGGGTTCGTTCAATGGCTTTATCCAAAGGGTTTTGAGCGCTGCCTTCCATCTTTTTCCAGATGGAGGGTGGCAGGCGATGCACCTTGGAGGGACTGGGTTTGGTTTCGATGGCAGTCTGCGGCTCCCGGTCTGGTTGGCCCGAGGCGGTGAACGACGTCAAGGCGGAGGAAATCTGGTATTTGCTTGACTTCATTGGTATGCGCATGCTCCTGGGATCTGTTGTGTGGTAACCTGTTTGGCGCTTGAATAACGAATCCTGCGCCGCATCAAACGGTAAATCTCTACCATAACCTCTAAAAAAAGTACACTATTCTTGTCATCTCAAGGGTGTGGAGCACGGTTGTAGACTGTTGGTGTAGCTTTGCGGTATTCACCAGACCCCTGGTGTGCTATAAAAATGAGTTACAAAGATGTGTATGAGAGGAGCAGCTGATGCTGACAGGTAAGCAGAAACGATTCCTGCGGGCCTTGGGACACGGGCTGAAGCCGGTGATACAGATTGGGAAAAAGGAGTTGGAAGATGGGGTGGTTGCCGAGACCGAGCGTGCCTTGGCCCATCATGAGCTGGTCAAGGTTAAGTTGCTGGAGAGTTGTCTGATGGACCGCCGTGAGGCCGCAGAGCAGCTGTCAACCGTCTGCCGGGCCGAAATTGCCCAGGTGCTGGGGCGGACCTTCCTGCTCTACCGCCGGGCCGATGAGCCGAGGCTGGTGTTGCCCTCCTCGCAGGATGCCTGAGAATGGTCAACGGCTGGGCCAGACGGATAGCTCGGGTCGATTTGACGAGCGGGAACTGCCGGTTTGATACGGTTCCGGCCGGGGTGCAGCATGAGTGGCTTGGTGGACGGGGCCTGGGAGTTGCCCTGATACGTGAGCATACCGGCTTGGAACCTTTTGCCGCTGATTTGCCACTGGTTTTTGCCTGTGGACCGTTATGCGGTACCGCAACACCCACCAGCAGCCGCTGTGTGCTGACCGGGCGCTCACCACTGACCGGTACTATCTTCAGTTGTTCCAGTGGTGGAGCCTTTGCCTGGCAGTTGCGGCGAGCCGGCCTGGATGCCTTGGTCGTGACTGGCGCAAGTGCTGTACCGGTCATGGTGGCGATAACCCCGGCAGAAATCGGTCTGCAGCCTGCGGGATCATGCTGGGGATTACCCACCGACAGCCTGTTCAGCCAGTTACAGGGCCAAGGGGCCGTGGCTGCCATTGGACCGGCCGGTGAAAACGGTGTCTTGTTTGCCTCAGTGGAAACCTCCGGCGGTGAGCCGTTTGGCCGGGGAGGGTTGGGGGCGGTGATGGGGCGTCGTGGTCTCAAAGCGATCATCATCAGTGGAGGAGAGAGCCCTGTAAGCATTGGCGACCGGCAGGGCTTTGATCTGGCCCGTCAGGATATGCAGCGGCTTTTTCTGGCTTCACCTTTTTTGTATGGTCCCTTTGGCATCCGGGAACATGGCACGCTTGCACTGGTTGATCTTTTGGCCCGGCGGCGGATGTTACCGGCGCAAAACTTTACCGCTGTTTTGGATGGCGATGGTCTGAATGCGGCTGCCCTGCAGCGGCACTTTTCCCCTGGCGGTTTTGGTTGTCATGATTGTCCTGTTGCCTGCAAGCGTCTGGCGGACGATGGTCTGCCGCTGCCGGAATATGATGATCTGATCGCCTTGGCCGGTTGTTGTGAAAAACCGGATCTGTCCGGTTTGGTGGCAGCCTGGCGCGCCTGCGCACAGTTGGGGCTGGACCCGGTTTCAGCTGCCGGGAGCGTGGCTGCCTGGTCTGAGACCACTGGTCAGCCGGTTGCGCTGGAGTTCCTCAACAGCTTGCTTGTCAAGATTGCCTGTCGTGAGGGGCAGGGTGCGTTGCTTGCCCAGGGGGCGCAGCGGTTGACAGATAAGTTGGGGGAACCGCAGGCAGCCATGACCGTTAAAGGATTGGAGTTGCCCCCCTACGATCCGCGGGGTGCCTGCGGTTTGGCCCTGGCCTGTGCTGTATCCACCCACGGTGGAACACCTCTGGATGCCTGGCCCCTGGCCTCCGAGATACTGCGCAAGCCGGTGCCCACTGACCCTGCTTCCTTTGATGGCAAGGCCCGCATGATTGCCCTGGCCGAAGCAGGCAATGCAGCCATGGACAGCCTGGCGTTGTGCCGCTTTGCCAGTTGCGCGATCGAACTTGAGGAATGCGCCGCCTTGCTGGCGGCCGTGACAGGCCAACACTATGGGCAAGGCGATCTGTTGACCATCGGCCAGCGGATCATCGCTACAGAACGGGACTTTAATCAGTCTAACGGCTTTGCCCCAGTTGATGACCGATTACCGGATCGTTTTTTCAGCAGCGGGTCTGATGGTGTGCTGCCTCTGGATCGTCAAGATTTTGATCTGGAACTCGAACGTTATCAACGCATCCGTTGCAGTGGTCAGGCGTCTTGAAAGGTCATGCCAATCAGATTCTCGGCAGCCGGGGAGAGGAACTGGCAGCCGCTCATCTGCAGGCAACCGGGTATCGTATCCTGGAGCGCAACTTTCGCAGCAGAGGCGGCGAGGTCGATATCGTGGCTCGTGACCGGGACGGCACCATCGTCTTTGTGGAGGTCAAGACCCGCAGCAACCTGGTCTTTGGTCTGCCGCAGCTGGCGGTTACCAGCCGCAAGCAGCGTCAGATCGCCAAGGGCGCGCTTACCTGGCTTTCGCGTAATCACGGGCATGACCAGTCGGCGCGGTTTGACGTGATTGCTGTTTTGCTGCATGATGACAAGAATTTTCAACTCGAGCATATTGTGAACGCCTTTGATCTGGCCTATTGATCTGGAGGAACCATGCGTGATTTGACCGCAGCGCTTGTGCAGATAAAGCCCAAATTGGGACGGGTGGCGGACAACCTTGTCTTGATCCGGCAACAGGTGACCCTGGCCATTGAGCAGGGCGCCGATCTGGCGGTATTGCCGGAGTTGGCTCTGACCGGTTACTTTCTGAAGGATCTGGTGCCGGAGGTGGCGCTCCCTCTGGAGAGCCCCGAGCTGGCGGCACTACAGGAGCTTTCCCGTCGAATCAGCATCGTGGTCGGTTTTGTGGAGGTGACCCCGGACTTCCAGTTTTACAATAGTGCGGTCTGGCTTGAAGACGGTCAGTTGAAGCATCTGCATCGCAAGGTTTATCTGCCCACCTACGGTTTGTTTGATGAGCAGCGTTACCTGGGCAGGGGCGATCGTTTCCGGGCCTTTGATACCAAGTTTGGCCGGGTGGGGCTGCTGGTCTGTGAGGATATGTGGCACCTGTCGGCACCGTACCTGCTGGCCATGGATGGCGCCACCAGTCTGGTCTGTCTTTCCAGCAGTCCTGGCCGTGGCGTGGAGGAGGGTGAGCTGGGCGCCGCCGTGGCCTGGCGTAATCTGACGACGGCGATGGCCCGTTTTTTGACCTGTCGGGTGCTGTATGTCAACCGGGTGGGATTTGAAGACGGGGTCAGCTTCTGGGGCGGGTCTCATGCCGTGGCACCGTCCGGCCAGATCATCGCCGCTGCCCCTGAGTTTGAAGAGTCTTTATGCCTGGTTCGGCTTGCTGCCGGTGATTTGCGGCGCGAACGGATATCGTCGCCGCTCTTGCGGGATGAGAATTTCTGTGTCACCCAACGGGAGTTGGAGCGTATCCACCGGGAAAGGAGCAGCTGATGTCGTTGCTGGCTATCAATACACCGCTTGTACGCCGGATACTGGTTGGATTTCTGCGGGATGAAATTTGGAAGGTAGGGGCCAGCAAGGCCGTACTGGGGCTGTCTGGAGGGATTGACTCCGCCTTGGTCTGCCACCTGGCTGCCGAGGCGCTGGGACCACAGAATGTGTATGCCATCTGTATGCCATACAAAAGCAGCAACCCTGAGAGTGAGGCCCATGCCCGGCTGGTGGCCGAGGCGAGCGGTGTTCATTTTAGTGTGATTCAGATTACGCCGATGGTGGATGCCTACTTTGAACAATTTCCCGATGCCGACCCGATGCGACGGGGCAATAAGATGGCCCGTGAGCGAATGACGATCCTGTTTGATCACTCGGCCTTGCTGGGAGGACTGGTGTTGGGCACCAGTAACAAGACCGAGCTGTTGTTGGGGTATGGAACGCTTTATGGTGACATGGCCTCGGCATTGAACCCGATTGGCGATCTGTACAAAACCCAGGTTTGGCAGCTGTCTGAGGAGGTTGGGGTGCCTCGGCCGGTGATTGAGAAACAACCCTCCGCTGACCTGTGGGCAGGCCAGACCGATGAACAGGAGTTGGGTTTCAGCTACCGGGAGGTGGATCAGCTGTTGTTCAAAATGGTGGACCAGCGAGCCACCCCGCAGGAACTGGCTGCGGCAGGCTTCAGCCCCGAGTTTGTCAGCACTGTCTACTCCAAGGTACAGAATTCGCACTTTAAGCGGCGCCTGCCAGTGATCGCCAAGTTGTCCAACCGGACCATTGATCGTGATTTCAGATATTCGCGGGACTGGGGCAAGTGAGCAGTTGTTGTTCTGGTTGAGTATATTGTGTGCAACTATTTTAGAATACAGGAATCTTGATGAAATCAATTGTTGCCATCGTCGGACGCCCCAATGTGGGAAAATCAACCCTTTTTAACCGGATCGTGGGGGAGCGTCGCGCGATTGTGGATGACATGCCCGGCGTGACCCGTGATCGCAACTACGCAGTGGTTGAGCGTTTTGATAAGCCGTTTATTCTGGTGGACACCGGCGGGTTTGAGCCGGTGACCGAGGACCGGATGCTCCAGCAGATGCGGGAACAATCGTTGCTGGCCATGGAAGAGGCGGATGTGATCCTGTTCCTGATGGATGCCAAGCAGGGGTTGACCCCGGCTGATATCGAGGTGGCCTCCATGCTGCGGCGGGTGGATAAACCGGTCCTGTATGTCATCAATAAGGTGGACGGAGAGAAAATCGAGAACGAAGCGGCTGAGTTTTATGCCTTGGGAATTGAGGGGATGCATACCATCTCTGCAGCCCATAACCGTGGGGTGCGCGACCTGTTGGATGAGGTGCAGTCACTGCTGCCTGAAACGCCGATGTCTGGCGAGGATGAAGTGACCTCTATCGCTGTGGTGGGCCGTCCCAACGTGGGCAAGTCGTCGCTGGTCAACCGGCTGTTGGGTTTTGAGCGGGTGGTGGCAAATCCCACCCCCGGCACCACGCGTGATTCAGTGGACACCTTTTTTACCTGCAACAAAAAGCGCTATTGTCTGATTGACACGGCCGGTATCCGGCGTAAGGGCAAGACCAGCCAGAAGCTGGAAAAGTACAGTGTGGTGGATGCCTTGAAAAGCATCGAGCGGGCCGATGTTGCCTTGATCGTGATAAATGCAGAGGATGGCATCACCGAGCAGGATAAACATATTGCCGGATATGTCTATGAGGCGGGTCGAGCCTGTGTTTTTGTGGTTAACAAGTGGGATACGCTGGAAAAAAACAACTCCTCTGTCGGGAAGTTTGTCGAGCAGATCCAGTTTGAGTTCAAGTTTCTGGCTTTTGCGCCAATCGTGTTTGTTTCTGCCAAGACAGGGCAGCGGATTCACAAGGTGATGGAAGAGGCTGCCGAGGTGGCAGAGCAATATTCCCGAAGGGTTACCACCGCAGAGTTAAACCGTGTGTTTAAGGAGGCAGTCGAGGCCCACCACGCACCGCTCCATCATGCGCGTCGGGTCAAGTTTTATTTTGCCACCCAGGTGGCGGTCCGGCCGCCCACCTTTGCCATCTTCACCAATCAGCCGGATGGTGTCCTGACCCCCTACCAGCGGTATCTGGGTAATCGGTTCCGGGATGCCTTCGGTTTCAAGGGGACCCCCTTTCGACTGCTGTTCCGGGGGCGGGAGCGGGCAGACCGGACGGCCCGCAAAGAGCGATAGCGCTTTACTTGTACAAGCTGGATGGTTTATTATTTTTCACCTCTGTGCTGTTGAAAAATCTGTCAGGAGATCGTTGCGCCATGGGCAGTGCCCTTAGTGGAAAACTCGAAGAACTGGGCCTTGATGATATCCTCCAGATCATCTCTTTAAGCCGTAAAACCGGTGTCCTCACGCTGAGGAGCCAGGGGCGTGAAGCGATACTGCAGTTTCGTGACGGCCTCGTGGTCCGCGCTACCTCAACCGGTTTTCAGCAGAGCCTGGGTGAATTAATGGTGCAGAAGGCTATCGTTGATTCCGCAACGGTCGCTCAAGCCCTCTCAACCCAGCAAAACGAGGGATTTCAAGAGCGGATCGGTACCATTCTGCATAGTCGCCACCAGGTTGACTTGCAGGTGATTGAGCAGGTCGTGCGGGAACAGATGTCCAATGTGGTGATGACGCTGTTTGCCTGGCATGAAGGTTCCTATGATTTTGATGCCAGTATACTGATCGAAACCGTTGATGCCGCGTATCTTGATCCCCTGCAGCTGATGCTTGAGCAGGGGGGGGATGCAGAGCAGTTGTCGGCCGAGGGGGAGCGTCTCCAGCACGCGTTGGGTGGTGCTCTGCCTGCGACAACACTGCCGGAGTCTGAACCGGCGGTCGCAAACAATGTGCAAATGATGCGTTGTGCAATGGTGGTGGTCGATGATGACAGCGCCACCTCCCAGGCAATCGCCGCTCAATTTCCCGCTGATCTGCTGGAGGTCTTTCCGTTTACTCGTAGCGAGGAGGCATTGGTCAAGGTTGACTCCTTGTATCGAGCTGGTCGACGGCCGATGGTGCTCCTTGATCTGATCATGCCCAAAATGGATGGATCCGGTGTTCTGGGGGGGCTTGAGATTTTGAAACTGCTCAGGCAAAATTTTCAGAATTTACCGGTGATGATGATGACCGATTTTCATCATGTCGAGGCTGAACAGGAGGCGGCAGGGCTTGGTTGCGGCTGTCTGTTGAAACCACGTCGCGGCAATGTTGATACCGAAGATTTTACGGTTTTTATGGATCAGCTGCGCACGGAACTGCAAAAATGTCATGATTCTCACGCTGCACAGGCGGAAAGGTAGTTGAGTGAAGACCTCCACCATCCTCGTTGTTGACGATTCCACGGCCATGCGTTCGCTCCTGGCTGCAACCATTGAGACCCTGGGATCGGTTAAGATCGTGCAGGCTGCCAACGGTTTCGAGGCGTTGCGTATGCTGCCACGCGAGCAGATTGATCTGATTCTGACAGATATCAACATGCCGGATATCAACGGTTTGGAGTTGCTGAGTTTTGTTCGCAAGAACCCACTTTACCGGGAGTTGCCGGTGATCATCATCTCTACCGAGGGAAGCCGTACTGACATAGAGCGCGGTCTTTCTCTGGGAGCAAATGAGTATCTCGTCAAACCGTTCATCCCCCAAACATTGCTGGAGCTCGTCCAAAGGTTGCTATGAGCGCTGCCCTTTCACCCACCGCCGACGCAGCTCGGGATTTTCTGGCAGAGGCCGAGGAGATCCTTGAGGAATTGGGAGCACAGTTGGCAGACCTGGCTGATATGGCCGAGCTGGGCAGTTGGGATCCCGACCTGCTGAACGCTATTTTTCGCGGTGCTCACTCCTTGAAGGGAGTGGCCGGAATGTTCGGGTTTACCGCTGTGGCCGAGGTGGCCCATAACACCGAGAATCTGTTGGATTGGCTGAGGATGGGCAAGCTCAGCCTGACACAGCCGGTGATCGACCTGTTGTTTCGTTCGTCCAGGTTGTTGACCACTCTGTTGCGGGCCACGTCTGACGGGACGCTGTCCCGGCACGCAGATGATATAGCGGCCTTTATCGCTGCTATCAATACCTCGCTGTCCCCTTCCTCTCCTGCCATTTCTGTCTCCCCAGCCCAGTTGGGGCTGCCGGATTCGATCCTCGGGGCCCTGACCGAATATGAGGAACATCGTCTGCGGGAGAATCTGGGGCAGGGCCGACAGCTTCTGGTGATCCATACCTCCTTTGATCTTGGTACCTTTGATCAGGAGCTGACCGCCTTGACAGACCTGTTAAAAGAGTATGGCGAGCTGATCAGCACCCTGCCCAGCATTGGTGAAAACAGTCAGACCAATATTGATTTTGAGCTGTTGCTGGGCTCCCGGCATCCCGAAGGGGAACTGCGCAGTTTGTTGGAAGGCCGGGTGGTCTCCATTACCAGCTACGGTAGCCAGCCGACATCGCTACAGCCTGTTGCAGTGATGCCACAACCTGCTGCTGACCAGCCATCGGCTTTCAATGGAGTCATTCCGGCCGAAGCACCAAAGATCAGCACTCTTGAATCATCCTCACCCCCGGCCCTGTCTGAGGAGAGCGCCTCGGCCAAAAGCATGAGTCGTACCGTGCGGGTAGATATCGGCAAGCTTGATGAGTTGATGAACATCGTTGGAGAACTGGTGCTGGCGCACTCTTCGATCGCTGCCATTGCCAATCGGATGCGGACCGAAGGGTTTTCCCGCATGGCTATTGAACTGGCCAAGTCTGCCAAGGGATTGGAGCGGCGGCTAACCGACCTGCAAAACGGGGTCATGGATATCCGCATGATCCCGGTGGGCCAGTTGTATGAAAAGATGTCCCGCATTGTCCGTACTATTGCACGGGAGCAAGGCAAGAAGATCGAGTTGAAGCTGTATGGTGCTGAAACCGAGCTTGATAAGCTGATCGTGGAGGATATTGCCGATCCTTTGATGCATATCATTCGTAATGCCATTGACCATGGCATTGAATCGCCGGCACAGCGTTTGGCTCATGGCAAGGATGAGCGGGGCACGGTCAAGCTTTCATCGTTCCAAAAGGGCAATCACGTGGTGATTGAGGTGGAAGACGACGGCGGTGGCATCAATGTCGAGAAGATCAAGCAGAAGGCGTTCAGTAAGGGGCTGATTCAAGATGTCGCCTCGCTTTCCGACCGGGAAGCGCTGGAGTTGATCTTTCTGCCAGGTTTTTCGACCGCTGACCAGGTTACCGATGTCTCCGGCCGGGGTGTGGGGATGGATGTGGTCCGCAACAACATTGCGGCGGTCTCCGGCATGGTGGACATAGAGACCTGGCTGGGCAGCGGGTCGCGCTTCACCATTATCCTGCCAATTACCCTGGCTATTATCAAGGCGTTGATCATTTCCTGCGCCGGGCGCACCTATGCCCTGCCGATCACCTCGGTGGTTGAATCGTTGCTGCTGGCACCGGCCGAGATTCGTACGGTTGAAAACAAGGAGGTGATCAATCTCCGTGAAACAACCTTACCCCTGCTGCGTCTGGATCGTTTTTTAGGGGTAGAGCGGATCGATACACCGATCGAACAATATGTGGTGGTGGTAGGGGCCGCAGAAAAACGTCTGGGGGTTGTGGTTGACGATCTGCTGAGTCAGCAGGATATTGTCATCAAGCCGCTGGGTGAGGCCTTGCGATCAATCCGTGGTATCTCTGGTGCCGCAGATATGGGGGATCAGCGCACCATCCTGGTGCTGGACGCGGGTGGCATTATCTCCGAGATGATGCGTGTGGGAGGGTGAGGCACGTGTATAAGACGTACTTCGGCCTGCGGGAAAAACCGTTTGGCAAAACCCCGGACCCTCGTTTCCTGTTCCTGTCACGCGGCCATGATGAGGCTTTGGCCCGCCTGGAGTATGCGGTAGAGGAACGGGAGATTGCACTGCTGACCGGTGATGTGGGCTGTGGCAAGACCACCCTGTCACGAGCGCTGATGGACCGTTGCGGTGCCAGCTGCCGGTTTGTGCTGATCTTCAATCCTCGCATGGGGGGGATGGAGTTCCTGCGGACTGTGGCCCATGGTTTTGAGATTAACCTGCCGGCCCGCACCAAGGATGACTTGTTGCGACAGATTACCGGGGCATTGTATGAATTGTACCGGGCCGGTATCAGTCCGGTGCTGGTGATCGACGAGGCCCAGACCATCAATGATCTGGAGGTGTTTGATGAGATCCGGCTGCTGACGAATTATCAGCTGGACCATCACAACCTGCTATCCGTGTTGATCATGGGGCAACCGGAACTGCGTACCATATTACGCTGCCAGCAGATGGAACCGTTGCGGCAACGGATAGCACTGCAATACCATTTGCAACCGCTCTCTCTGGAAGAAACCATGGAATACCTTGATTTCAGGGTGACTGCGGCCGGCGGAGTGGCGGGACTCTTTACCCCTGATGCGCTGCAAACGATCCATGAACTGTCCGGCGGGGTGCCCCGACGGATTAACGCTCTTGCCACCAATGCCCTGCTGGTGGCCTACGGTGCCGATGCCGCAATGGTGGATGCAGCCATTGTTCACGAAGTCAGGGACGAAGTACTTTTCTAACCGGGTAGTTCACACTATGGAACTGGCAAAAATACGCAACAAGGCAAAGCAGGAGGAGGGCAGCACTGCGGCGGTCTCGCTTCCGGTGAGCTCGCCGGCGGCCGATGAACCGGCTGTTCCTCCAGCCTTGGCCTTGCCGGATGACCTGCTTGACGGTGCCGGCGGTGAAGTATCCTTTCCGGGCCCGGCATCTCCTGTCACGTCTCCATCGTCTGTGCGCTTTGATCCCCTGGCGGTGATTATGGCAGGCCGTCAGGCGGACCAGCTGGCAATTGCACCGTCAGATTCGTCCGATCAGCCTCTGGCGTTGGCAGGCGGAGATGAGCAGTACCAGGAGTTTCTCTGCTTTCTGCTGGGCAGCGAAGAATATGGCGTCAATATCATGGAGATCAAGGAGTTGATCAAGCCCCGTGAGCTGACCGAAGTGCCACGCGCACCGGACTTCGTGGATGGGATCATCTCACTGCGGGGCATGATCGTTCCGGTAATTGATTTGCGTAAACGTCTCGGCCTGTATTCGCGGCGTCCCACCAATCAAGAGCGGGTGGTGATTGTGCGTCATCGCAGCAGTTTTTGCGGGCTGCGAGTGGATACTGTGACCGGAGTCGTGCGGATTTTTGAGCATCGACGTGAAGCGACCCCTGCTGCCCTTGAAGGGATCGACCGCGATTTTGTGGCTGGAATCGGTCGTTGCGATGGCCGGATGGTGATTCTGTTGCATGTACAGAATGTGGCCGATGTAGGCCTGGCCGGCGAGGATTGAGATGGAGGAGGGGACTGTGCAAGACGTGCAACTGGCCAGCTTCCGTCTGGGGAACAACCTTTTTGCCGTCGATATCATGCGGATCAGGGAGGTCCTCCTGCCGCAGCCGCTGTGTGGTATGCCACGGGTCTCGCAGGTGCTCGAGGGAATGATCAACCTGCGGGGCGTGGTGATCCCGGTGGTGAACCTGCGTTCACGTTTTGGGATGGAGCCGCGTTTTGGTGGCACCGGCAAGCTGATGATCGTTTCGGTTGGTGGCCGTTTGGTGGCGCTGGCGGTGGATGATGTGGATGAAGTGCTCAATGTCCCGGTCCGGGATATTGTGCCGCCACCGGATATGGCCGATGGGGTGGGGGGAGAGTACCTGGTGGGGGTCTGTCTCTGTGATTCCTCGCTGTATCTGATTCTTGATATTGATGCGCTCTTCACTCCGGCTGAAAGGCGGGAGTTGGGGCGTTTGTCCGGAGAGCCGATCCATGGCGATGTCTGACCGTTCAGCCCGGTTTGATGGTGAAGATGAGGAAGTCAGGCGTCGAAGCGTCCATGCACAGCTTGGAGTGCCCCTGGATCAATGTCGCGACCTGCTCTGGTCGGCTCTGGGGGATGCAAGCTGGCGGGTGCGTAAAGAGGCGGTGGATGTGCTGGTTGCTGCTCGTCCGGGACGGGATGAGATCAACTCTCTGATCACGTTATTGCGTGATCAGGAAAACGCCGGTCTCCGCAATGCAACGGCCGAATTGTTGATCCGTCTGGGAAAACGGTCTGTGCCGGTCCTGATGGCATATCTGCATGATTTGGACCATGATCTGCGTAAACAGGTGGTGGATGCGCTGGCAGCCATCGGCGATCGTAGCGCTGTTCCGGGGCTGGTTGCGGCTCTTGGCGATCGCGACATCAATGTAGCTGCAGCTGCTGCCGAGGCGTTGGGAGCTATTGGTGACAGTTCAGTTGCCCCGGCTCTGTTGCGTGCCCTTGAACAACATCCCCATGAGTTTTTCAGATTTAATGCGCTGGCTGCTCTGGGCAGGATTGGTCGGCCAGGACCGCTGCCGCCGGTGGTGGTCATGCTGGCACAGCAGGATATGCTGCAGCTGGCGGTCTATGAGTGTCTGGGCAAGATCGGCGGTGACACTGCAGCGGCTGACCTCTTGCTGGAGGGGGTGCTGACTGCACTGCCCAGCGTCCGCACAGCCGCCATCCGATCACTGGCATCAGTACTCCAGAACCTAGCACCGTTATTTTGTTCGGCAGTTGTTGAAAATTTGCGGGTGTTGGCGGATCAGGGACTGTTGGAAACCCTGGCGGCTGCCTTCGACAAGGATGACCTGGTTCTTTCCGAAGCGGTGGTAATCCTTTTGGAGGCCTTGCTCGACCCTCGTGGCGTGCCGTTGTTGATGCAGGCCATGGGTGATGAGCGGCTGGCACACCGAGCCGCCGTTGCGTTGAAAGCTTTTGGCGTTGCCGCTTTGGAACCAGCGACTGAACGCTTTACCTTGGCTGGTGAGGCTGAACGGGCAGCCATCTGTGCCTTGTTGGGACAATTGGGTCAAGAAAATAAGACCGTAACGACGGTTATCAGTGATGCCCTGACTGATGATGCGCCGGTGGTTCGGCAAGCCGCTGCCTTAGCCGTTGGATCTTTGTCCAGTGTTGAGCTGCTGACTGCTGTCGCTGGATTGCTTGACGATGAGGAGCCAGCTGTACGTGAGGCCGCCCTGCAGACCTTGCGCGCACGTGGTAGCTCTGAAAAAGACCTGATCCGTGGGATAGCTGCCCAGATGCTGGCATCCGATCTGCCGGAACAACGCCAGGGGGCGGCGTTACTCTGTGCTGCTGTTGGTGATTGCGATCAATTGGAGAGGTTGATCAAGGATGAAGACCCGGCAGTTCGGGAGGCCGGGGTACGTGCTGTGGGGCGGTTGCGACTGGCAGATTCCTGTTCAAGTCTGTTGATGGCACTGGTGGACGAGGTTGAGGATGTCCGCATTGCAGCAGCAGAGTCGTTAGGCAGCTGTTGTGCGTTTGAATCCGCGACAGCGTCGCTTCGACTGGCGTTGCATGATCCTGCTCCCTGGGTGCAGGCTGCAGCCTTGCGCAGTCTGGTTGGGTTGGCTGGCGAGGAGGCGCTGCCAGACATACTGGGATTGTGGCAGCGGGGCGATGAGGTAGCTCAACTGGCCTGTCTGGAGGCCTTTGACCGGATTGCTGTGCCGGAGGGGTTTGCCTTGATTTCACAGGCCCTTGGACAGCGGGACGGCGAGGTGTTAAAAAGCGCTATTGAGATACTTGCCCGGCATGCACCCGAGCTGCTTACTCCCTGGCTGGGTCATATCCTGAGCCATCAGGACTGGGATGTGCGTATGACTGCGGTGCGGGCATGCGCGGGTCTGCCTGAGCCTGATCGCGTTACACTGTTGCGTATGACCCTTGAACATGAGGACCACGATCTGGTCAGGCAGGCCGTTCGGCGTCTTTTGGATAGTGATTAGCCATGCTGGGGACTGACCAGGCCATACTGATGCCTGACGAGGAGTTCCGTCTGTTGCGGGATATTGTCTATGCTCACAGTGGCCTTTATTTTGAAGATAATGCCAAATATCTGCTGGAAAAACGTCTGGGGCGACGGTTAATAGCCCACCAGCTCAAGTCGTATCGTGAATATTATCAGTTTTTGAAATTTAATCGGAAACGGGAGCAGGAACTGGAGGAGATCATGGATCTCCTCACGACCAACGAGACCTATTTTTTTCGCGAGGCGTACCAACTAAGTGCGTTTTCCGATGAAATTCTGCCCGAACTCTGCAAACGAAAGCAAAAAGCGGGTCAGCCACAGCGGCTGAGAATATGGAGCGCCGGTTGTTCTACCGGTGAAGAGCCATACACCATCGCCATGCTACTCTTGGAACAGCACTGCCTCAAGGGGTGGCAACTGGAAATTATTGGTACCGACATCAGTCAGCGGGTGTTGCAACAGGCACGGCGGGGCGTCTATAGTCGGTCTTCGTTCAGGATGACGGATGATTACTACCTGCTTAAATATTTTGAACCTCAGGATGGCGGTTTTCGTGTGAACGATCAGGTGCGAAAGCTGGTGGCCATCAGTCATCTGAACCTGCAGGATCATAGCCGGATGGCGATGCTGGGCAGTTTTGACCTGATTTTTTGTCGTAACGTGATCATTTATTTTGATCAATCAGCCAAAAAACGGGTGGTGGAGTCATTTCATGGCGTTTTGCAGGATGGCGGTTTTCTGCTGTTGGGCCATTCTGAATCACTGATGAACATCACCACGCTCTTCACCTTGCGGCATTTCAAGAATGACATGGTCTACCAAAAGCCAGGTATTGTTATGGACGGGGGCCTGTCATGAAGCCGGTGCGGGTGTTGGTGGTTGACGATTCGGCTTACAGCCGTCGCAGCATTACCAAGATGCTGGAAGGGGTGCCGGGGATTCAGGTAGTGGGCTACGCCGTGGATGGGGAAGAGGGAATCCGCCAGGTGATCAGCCTTAAGCCTGATCTGGTGACTCTGGATCTGGAAATGCCCCGCATGGACGGTTTTACCCTGCTGAGAATCCTGGCGGGACGGTTCAACCTGCCGGTGATCGTGGTCAGCGTTCAATCCGATGCGGAAAAGGTCTTTCGGGCGCTGGAACTGGGGGCGGTTGATTTTGTTGCCAAGCCGTCCAGTGATGCCAGTGCTGCCCTTTTGTCCATCACCAGAGACCTGCAGTACAAGGTCGGGCAGGCTGTCACGGCGCAGGTCAAGAAGTATCAACGACTCAGCGATCATGCCGTCCCGCATCAGAACCACCGGGCCGCAGGTCGTTCTGCAGGTAAATCCAGCATCGAGTTGGTGGCTATTGCTGCTTCAACCGGAGGTCCGCCTGCCCTACAGGGAATCTTCAGCGCCTTTGAGCGAGTCTATCCCTTCGGTGTGGTGGTGGCCCAGCATATGCCTCCCGGTTTTACCAAGGCCTTTGCCGAGCGTTTGAACCGCGCATCGCTGTTTGAGGTTCGCGAGGCACAGGACGGCGATTTGATACGGCCTGGCTTGGCACTGATTGCTCCTGGCGGCAGCAGTCTGCAATTGGAAGCTGCTACTGGTATGGTGCGGGCACGGGTACTGCCGCCTGACCCCGACTACCGCTACAATCCGTCAGCCGATGCCCTGTTCAGCTCCTGTGCCCCCTTGTACGGTGCCCGAATGCTGGCGGTGGTGCTGACCGGCATGGGTAATGACGGCAGCCAGGGCATACGGCTGGTAAAACAGCACGGCGGTCAGGTGATGGCCGAGGCGGAGGAGAGTTCGGTGGTGTATGGCATGCCGCGCGAGGCGGTTGCCACCGGATGTGTGGACCGGGTTGAAGCGCTGGCGGCGATTCCCTGCGCGATTCTGGACTGCGGTAATTTTGAACATTGAGCTATGAGTAATCCATTCAACAACAAGGAGCAACAGATGTCTGCTGAACTGAAGTACAGCCCCGGTAAGATTGAGGCAAAGTGGCAGAAACACTGGGCCGACCAAAAGACCTTCCAGGTAACCGAAGACCCGGCCAAGCAAAAGTACTACCTGCTGGAGATGTTTCCCTATCCCTCTGGCCGGATTCATATGGGACATGTGCGCAACTACTCCATCGGCGATGTAGTGGGTCGTTTCAAGCGGATGCGCGGTCTGAACGTGCTGCATCCAATGGGTTGGGACGCCTTCGGCATGCCGGCGGAGAACGCCGCTATCAAGAACAACAGCCACCCTGCGGCCTGGACCTACGAAAACATGGCCTACATGCGGGATCAGCTGAAACAGATGGGGCTTTCCTATGACTGGGACCGTGAACTGGCCACCTGCGACGTCTCCTACTATCGCTGGGAGCAGAAGCTGTTCCTGGAGATGTACAAGCAGGGGTTGGCCTACAAAAAACAGTCTTTTGTCAACTGGTGCCCCTCCTGCGAGACCGTGTTGGCCAACGAACAGGTGGAAGATGGCGCCTGCTGGCGTTGTGACAACGAGGTGCAGCAGAAGGAGCTGGAGCAGTGGTTCTTCCGGATCACGGATTATGCCCAGGAATTGTTGGATTATACCTACAAGCTGCCGGGCTGGCCTGAGCGGGTGTTGGTGATGCAGCGCAACTGGATTGGCCGCAGCACCGGTTGTGAGATTGATTTCCCGCTAGATGCCCGCGAAGGTGCCATCCGGGTTTTTACCACCCGTCAGGACACTCTGTTTGGCGCCACCTTCATGTCCTTGGCACCGGAACACCCAATGGCGTTGGAACTCACCACCGTTGACCAGCGGGCCGAGGTGGAGGCCTTCATCGACAAGGTTAAAAAGACCGACCGGATCAAGCGCACTGCCGATGACTTTGAAAAAGAAGGTGTTTTCACCGGCAGTTACTGCACAAACCCGGCAACGGGTACGAAAATGCCGATCTTCCTCGCCAACTTCGTGCTGGTGGAGTACGGCACCGGCGCCGTGATGGCCGTTCCGACCCACGATCAGCGGGACTTCGAGTTTGCCAGAAAATACGACCTGCCGTTGGTGGTGGTGATTCAGCCGGAAGGTGAAACCCTGGACCCGGCCAGTATGACCGCCGCCTATACCGAAGCCGGTATCATGGTCAACTCGGGGGGGTTTGATGGACAGCGCAGTGATAGCGCCAAGGAGGCGATCGCCGACTGGCTGGAGCAGGGTGGCAAGGGCAGGAAAACAGTCAACTTCAGATTGAGGGATTGGGGTGTATCACGTCAAAGATATTGGGGAAATCCAATTCCGATTATCTACTGTGACTGCTGTGGTGTTGTGCCGGTACCGGATAAGGATCTGCCGGTGGTACTGCCCCACGACGTGGTCTTTACCGGTGAAGGCGGCAGTCCGCTGGCCAGGCTGGACAGTTTCCGCAATGTGCCCTGTCCCCAGTGTGGCAAGCCGGCTCGCCGTGAAAGCGATACCATGGATACCTTTGTGGAATCCTCCTGGTATTTTCTGCGCTACTGTTGCCCTGATTTTGAGGGGGGCATGGTGGACAAGGCCCGCACCGATTACTGGATGTCGGTGGATCAGTATATCGGTGGTATCGAACATGCCGTGCTGCACCTGCTGTATGCCCGTTTTTTCACCAAGGTGATGCGGGATCTGGGACATATTTCGGTGGATGAACCGTTCACCAACCTGCTGACCCAGGGGATGGTAATCAAGGACGGCGCCAAGATGAGCAAATCCAAGGGCAATGTGGTGGATCCCGATGCCCTGATCAAGAAGTATGGCGCCGATACTGCCCGTCTATTCTCGTTGTTTGCTGCGCCACCGGAAAAAGACCTGGATTGGAACGAGCAAGGTGTTGAGGGCTGCTTCCGGTTTCTGAACCGGGTCTGGAAGTTGGCACATGAATATCTGCCAGCGGTGGTGGGGGCAACGGCGCTGGATGGCGCTTCGTTGACCGATGAGGAGCGCACCCTGCGGCGGGCGGTACACAAGACCCTTAAAAAAGTGACCGAGGATATTGACGAGCGGTTCCATTTCAACACCGCGATTGCTGCGGTGATGGAACTGATGAATGTCTTGCAGGGGGCCAGGTTGTCCACACCCCAGGCTGCTGCCGTGATGAAGGAGGCGCTGGATCTGTTGTTGCAGATGCTGGCTCCCTTTGTACCCCATATCACCGAAGAGCTGTGGCAGCAGTTGGGTCACGCTACCTGTCTGGCCGATACGGTCTGGCCAGTCTACGATCCGTCAGCGGTCGTGGAGGAGGAATTGTTGATCGTGGTGCAGGTCAATGGCAAGTTGCGTTCCCGCCTCTCGGTTGCCACCGGCACCGATGATGAGACGGTCAAGGCCCAGGCTCTGGCCGACGACAAGGTCAAGGTTTTTACAGATGGGCAGCAGATTCATAAGGTGATCTATATCCCTGGAAAGCTGGTTAACATTGTTGCGGGGTAGGGGGTGGGTGAACGGGCTGGCGGCCCTTGCGGTTGTCCTGTTGCTGGCCGGCTGCGGTTATCGTTTTACTGCTGACAGCGGTACCCGGTTAACGGCTGGACAAAAGGTTTGGGTGGCCTACTTTCAGAACAACACGGTCTATCCAAATGCCTCGGTGATGCTGAAACGAGCCCTGTTTGACCAGTTTGCCGCCCTGCGTGGCATATTGCCGGCGGCTACTCCGGATGATGGTGATCTGCTGGTGGAAGGTACCCTGACCGGTTATGGTGCGGGAGCGGCCAGTTACTCCGCCACGGATGTGGTAAAGGAGTACCGGCTGACAGTGACCGCAGCGGTGACGGTACGCCGTAAGGGAGATGCCAAGGGTGCCAAGCCACTCTGGAAGGGCACGGCGACGGCTTGGCAGGATTACCCGGTTTCTGCCAACATCGAGTCACAGCGTAGCAGCGAGGATGCAGCCTTGGTGGCCGCTTCACGCAAGCTGGCGCAGCAGGTGATCTGGAATCTGGAGCAGAACTACTGATGACCGAGCAGGAACTGGATAAGCAGTTGGGGACCGGTGTTTTTGCACCGGTCTATTTTTTGTATGGCGAGGAACCGTTTCTGGTAGAGCGCGCCGCCAACCGGATCATGGAGCGAGTGGTTGATCCGGCCATGAAAGATTTTAATCTGAACATTTACTACGGAAGCGATTGCAAAGGGACCGAAATACTTGACACGTCCCAGACCCTGCCGATGTTTGCCGAGCGCCGGGTGGTGCTGGTAAGGCGGGCTGAGGGGCTGCCTGCGGCGACTCAGGAGGGACTGCTGCCCTATCTGGCCAACCCCTGTCCTGAAACCTGTCTGATCTTTGCGGCCGGCAAGCCGGACCTGCGGCGCAAGTTTTTTGCCGAGCTGAAAAAGCAGCCAGGCAGCCTGGAGTTCAAGAAGCTTTATGAAAACAAGCTGAGTCCTTTTATCAGCAGTGAGGCCGCCCGTCATGGCAAGAGGATCGATAGTGCCGGGGCTGAACTGCTGGCCTTTCTGGTGGGTAACAACCTACAGGCCCTGTCTTCTCAGGTTGAAAAGGCCGCCATCTTTGTGGGTAGCCGTCCAGCAGTTACGGTGGATGATTTGCGGACGATTGTCAGTCAAAGTAAAGAGTTCAGCGCCTTTGAGCTGGCCCGTTTTATGGGAGAAAAAAACCTGGCTAAGGCTTTGGCCACCCTGGAGTCGATGCTGATGAACGGTGAAGAGGCACCAATGATCCTGGGAGCCTTGGCCAGTCATTTTCGTCGGATCTGGCGGATTCGTGAGCTGCTGGATCAGAAGCTGCCAGCGGCCGAGATCGGTAAGCAGCTCAAGATCCACCAGTTTTTTTTGAGTGATCAGGTGACTCAGGCCAAGAAATATACAACGCTTGAACTGGAGGCACTGTTCGAACGGTTGTACCGGGGGGATTTGGCGGTCAAGACCGGCAGTGCGTCGGCTACGGTCTTGCAGGGGGTGGTATATGATGCCTGTAGTGGTACTTTACGATAAAGAGGCTGTCGTATCTGAATAAAAAGTACAAAAAAGGGCCCCCGCTCGAAAGTGGAGGCCTTTTATTTGTACAACAAGCTGAAACCTTGACTAGCCCAGGGTGTTGACCAGCTTGGTCAGACGGGAAACGCTACGGGCTGCGTTGGTCTTGTGGATAACCCCTTTGGTGGCGGTTTTGTCAATAACCGGAATGGCAGCCTGCAGTGCCTCCTGGGCAGCAGCCTTGTCTTTTTTCTCTACAGCCTCGCGAACCCGTTTGATGTAAGTCTTGAGGGTTGATTTCTGGTGACGGTTGCGGGCGTTACGCTTTTCGTTCTGTTTGATCCGCTTGATTGCCGACTTGTGATGAGCCACGTGCTACCTCCGAATGATTGCAGCAATGCATGCTGGTAATTGGTGGAATTGAAGCGAAATTTTTAGCATGCAGCCAGGAGGCTGTCAAGGGTTATCTGAGGGGGCTGTCGAAATATGGACCCTACGTCCTTCAACCCGTAGTCGATTGGCGCAGAACAGACGTACCGCCTCGGGATAGATGCGGTACTCTTCACCATGAATCCGTTGGGAAAGGGACTCAACCGTATCGCCAGCCAGGATCGGCACCACCGCCTGCAAGATTACCGGCCCGGTATCGGTGCCGATATCCACAAAATGTACGGTGCAGCCGCTGTAGCGCACTCCGTATTCCAGCGCCTGTTGCTGGGCGTCAAGACCAGGAAAGGCCGGCAGCAGGGCGGGGTGGATATTCATGATGGCGTGGGGGAACGCCTCCACCATCAGTGGTGAGAGCAATCGCATGAAACCGGCCAGCACGACAAGTTGTACCCCGTGTTCTTTCAGCAGTGCTACCAGGGCTTGGTCGTAGGCTGTCCGGTTGGGGTAGCCTTTGTGATCAAGCACAATGGCCGGGATGTTATGCTTGCGGGCACGCTCCAAGGCATAGGCGTCGGCTTTGTTGCTGATCAGGCAGGCGATCCGGCCATCGGTGATCCGGCCGTTTTCCAGGGCATCCACAATTGCCTGAAAATTTGAGCCGTTGCCGGACACCAGCACCCCTATGGCCACGGTCTGGTCAGCCATTAGAGCAGTTCCACCTGTTCCTGTTCCTCGCTGCGGGACTGCACCTCGCCGATCAACCAGGCGGTTTCGTCAAGTCCGTGCAGGCGGGCCAGGATATCTTCCACATCGGTTTCGGCCACAGCCAGCACCATGCCGATTCCCATGTTGAAGGTCCGGTACATCTCAAATTGCTCGACCTTGCCCGCTTCCTCAAGCAGGGCGAAGATTGGAGGGCGCTGCCAGGCGTTCAGTCTGAAGCTGGCTTTACACAGTTTGGGCAGGACACGGGGTACGTTGTCGGTCAGGCCGCCCCCGGTAATGTGGGCGATGCCGTTGATCCTGAAATCCTTCAGCAGGTTCAGGATGGCGCGGACGTAAATCCGGGTGGGTGTCAGCAGGGTTTCGGCTACTGAGGCCCCCAGGCCTGGCAGCTGGTCATGGATGCCCAGCCCCATCCGGTCGAAGATGATCCGGCGGGCCAGGGAGTAGCCGTTGCTGTGCAGACCGCTGGAGGCGATACCGATCAGTTTGTTACCCACCGTGATGGATGAGCCGTCAATGATCAGATCTTTTTCAACCACGCCCACGGTAAAACCGGCCATGTCATATTCGCCATCAGTGTAAAAACCGGGCATTTCTGCGGTTTCACCACCGATCAGAGCGCAGCCGGCCTGCTTGCAGCCTTCGGCAATCCCCGCCACGATCTGGGTCGCCTTGTCGGGATCCAAATGCCCCGTGGCCAGGTAATCCAGGAAAAAGAGCGGTTCCGCACCCTGCACAATGATGTCGTTGACGCACATCGCCACCAGATCGATGCCGACCGTGTCGTGTTTGTCAGCCAGAAAGGCCAGTTTGAGCTTGGTGCCGACCCCGTCGGTGCCGGAGACCAGTACCGGATTTTTGTATTTTGCGGCGTTCAGTGAAAACAGGCCGCCAAACCCGCCAATCTCGGTCATCACCTCCGGCCGGAAGGTAGCCTTGACCAATGGCTTGATCCTTTGAACAAAACTGTTGCCAGCCTCAATATCAACGCCTGCCTCTTTGTAGGTTGCACGGGATTCATTCACAGCGTGGGTACTCCTTGTCAGATTGAAAGTATTTTTTAGCCAATCAATGGTGAAAAGTCAATCTACTCGGCAGCAACCCCTGTGGTATCGGCAGTTTGACCTTGACAAACCACCAACTTTGACGCTTACTTGGGACATGCGCCCTCTCTTTTTTCTTAAACGGTGTCTGCTGCCGCGCAATCCGTTTGCAGTGATTGTGGCAACGCTGATGATGGTGGCGGTTGGACAGCCCTGTTGGGCCGATATCTATCGTTACGAGGATGAGGAGGGGGTGGTGCATTTTACCGATGCCCCCACCGATAAAAAATTCAAGGTGTTTCTACGGGATCTGCGTAAGGACCGTCAACTGCGTACCCACTTCAGGATTGCCCGTGGCAACCCTCAGGAATACGAACAGCTGATCCAATCCAGTGCGGCAAAGTATGGGGTCAGCGCGGCCTTGATCAAGGCGGTCATTCAGGCTGAATCGGGCTATAACCCCAATGCCGTGTCCCGGACCGGAGCCAGTGGTCTGATGCAGTTGATGCCCGGCACGGCTAAACAACTCAAGGTAGCTGATAGTTTTAATCCCCAGCAAAATGTGGATGGGGGAGTCCGGTATCTCAAGTTTTTGCTGGATACCTTCAAGGGGGATGTGACACTGGCCTTGGCCGCCTACAATGCAGGGTTACACAAGGTGGCCAAATATGGCGGCGTGCCACCCTATGAAGAGACCCGTACCTATGTCAGCCGGGTTCTGTCTTATATGAGGTCCAACTGACGTGTCCCCGTATCATCCGATCCTTAATCCTCCCAATATCCTGACCTTGTTCAGAATCGCCTGTATCCCCCTGCTGGTCGTGCTGCTGCTGTCGCCATCCCGCGAGACCTGTTTTTGGGCGGCCTGGGTCTTTGCCCTGGCTTCGGCTACTGATTGGCTGGATGGTCACCTGGCCCGCCGGATGGGGATCGTGACAGTCTTCGGCAAGTTTCTGGACCCGATTGCCGATAAGCTGATCGTGATGGCAGCCCTGATCATGATCCTGCCTTATGACCGGGTGCCGGCCTGGATGGTGCTGGTGATCCTGAGCCGCGAGATTGTCATCACCGGCCTGCGGGGGATCGCTTCCAGCGAGGGGATCGTGATCCAGGCCTCGGATCTGGGCAAGTTCAAGACCATCTTTCAGCTGGTGGCCATCATCGGTCTGCTGCTGCATTACGATTATCGCTGGTTCTTTGGCATTGACCACCCGCTGGTGGTTGTCTCCATGCATAATGCCGGCCTCTTTTTTCTCTGGATCGCCATGGCCCTTACCGTCTGGTCAGGTCTGGACTATCTCTTTCGCTTTGTGCGGGTGATTGCCCGCTAGCAGGCCTGCTTTTTGTTCCGTGACCCATCCCCTATGTCCATGACAATCCCCATCACCCTCGATGAACTGGTTGTTCGTTTCGGCCTCGACCCGGCGCCTTTCGGGCAGGTTGCCAGGCGGTATCCCTTTCGCCTGACCCGTTATTACGCTGGTCTGATCCAGGCACCTGATGACCCGATCTGGCGGCAGTGCGTGCCTGACCTGGCTGAGCTGGATGACGATGGACAGCTGGCGGACCCGCTGGATGAAGAGCGCCTGAGCCCGGTGCCCGGCCTGATCCATCGCTACCCGGACCGGGCGGTGCTGCTGGTCTCGAATCGTTGTGCCGTGTATTGCCGGTTCTGCATGCGGAAACGCCAGGTTGGTTGTGGTGCAACGGTGCTCGATCTGGACCGGGCTATCGACTATATTGCCGCCACCCCAAGGCTGCGAGACATCGTTCTGTCCGGTGGTGATCCCCTGTTGCTGCCGATCGATCAGCTGCACGAGCTGTTGACACGGTTACGGGCCATTCCCCACCTGGAAATAGTCAGGATCGGCAGCCGGGCACCGGTGACGGCGCCTGACCTGATTACGCCGGAACTGTGCCGCATGCTGGCCGGGCATCAGCCGCTCTACCTCAACACCCATTTCAACCACCCCCACGAGCTGACCGCAGAGGCTGCCCGGGCCTGTGCTGCGCTGTCTGATGCCGGTATCCCGCTGGGCAACCAGACGGTGCTGTTGAAAGGGGTGAATGACCAGCCAGCCGTGTTGGAACAACTCTTTTCCGGTCTGTTACGGTTGCGGGTGCGTCCCTACTATCTGCACCAGATGGATCTGGTGCAGGGCACCGGCCATTTTCGTACGCCGCTGGCGCGGGGAATGGAGTTGCTTGCTGGCTTACGGGGACCGGTCAGCGGTATGGCGATTCCTCATTTCGTGGTGGATCTGCCGGGAGGGCAGGGCAAGGTACCGCTTTTGGCGGAAACGGCACGGCCCGCGGATGCTGGCTGGTTGATTCGAAATCTGGCCGGTGAACTGGTGGAGTACCGTGATCCGCCTGCAACATCATAATCGTTTGCGCATCTCCAGCACGTTGCCCCCCGGTACCCGGCGGTAGTTGACCGAATCCATCAAGGTCCGTATGATGTAAATTCCGCGCCCGCCAGTCTCCAGCAGCTCTTCTTCGTCAAAGCCAGGATCCGGGATGCTGTTCAGATCAAAGCCCTGGCCCTGATCAAAGACCTGTAGCACTAACTCGTTGTCGCTGATGGTAATCCTGATGTCCACCTGTTTGTCCGGATCACCGGCATTGGCATGCCTGATGGCATTGACCATCGCCTCGGTCAGCACCACGTTCAACTGGTTGGCCAATGCTTCCCGGTCGCCACTAAAGCCTTGCAGTTGCAGGGCCAGGTCTTCGCCGATCCGGCCAATCAGGCTTAAATAACAGGTCTGGTTGGGCACCTTGATCTGAATCTCTAGTTCATTCTTCATGGGCGTTCAGTTCCGTAGCTGCGTTGGTTGTCGTCAAAAGGAGGCCAGGGCGTCGTCCATGGTCGTATAGATCTCAAAGACGCGATGCAGCCGGGTCAATTCGAACATCGATTTGACCTGGCTCTGTAGCCCGGAAAGCTTCAGGTCAGCCTGGCGGGCCGAGGCGTTTTTAAAACCGGAGACCAGAGCACCCAGCCCTGAGCTGTCTATAAAACGCACTTCCTTAAGATCTACCACTACACCGGATTTGCCAGCCCCAAACAAGTTATTCAGCGTCTGTTTCAGTTCGTCGGCGTTGTGGGCATCCAGCCGTTCCTCTTTCACCTGTAGCAATACAATCGCGCCTTGTTCCTCTTGCTTGATATTCACGTGTCCACTCCTTTCGTTAGGTCAATATTTTCAAGACCACCATGGAAACATCATCCTGTAGCGCCTCTGTGCCGCTGAACTGCTGCACCTGAGTATAAAATGAATCAGCAATCCGCCCTGCCGGTTCATGGCCGATTTCGGCCAGATGCCGGCACATCCGCTCGGTGCCGTACAGCTCCCCCTGCGCGGTCATGGCCTCGGGGATGCCGTCGGTGTGGAAGAAGATCACATCACCAGCCTGTAGTGCGATAACCTGTTCCTCAAATACCACATTTTGTTTGATGCCCAGAATCAGCCCTTCGGCATCCAGTTCACGGCAGCTGGTCTCGCCGGGACGATGGATCAGCGGTCGATTATGTCCGGCATTGGCATAGGATAGCCGACCGGTGGCTGCATTGTAGCGGGCATAGAACATGGTGATGAACAGTTCGGCCCGGCTCAGGTCTTCATAGAGCTGGTTGTTGAGTGAACTCAGAATCAGACTGGGGCTGGTTGCCTGGTTGGCCTGGGCCCGCAGCAGGGTGCGCACCTCTGCCATGATCAGGGCAGCCCCCACACTGTGACCGGAGACATCGGCAATCAACAGGTCAATGGTCTGCTCATCCCGTTTAAAAAAATCATAGTAGTCGCCTCCCACATGGGTGGCGGCGATGCAGCGTCCAGCCAGCTCAATGCCGAAGATTTCCGGAGGGTTTTCAGGCAGCAGTGAAAGCTGGATCTGTTGAGCGATCTCCATATCCCGCATCAAGCGCGCCTTGTCCAGTTGTGCCTGCTGCATTTTGCGCCGGGCGGCCTCGCGGGCCTCCATTTCTCCCATCAGGCGGGCAGCCTGGGCCAGTTGGCCGGTGAGGCTGGTCAACAGGCTGATGAACTCCTCGGTAAAGAGCCCAACAATGTTTTTGGAGTAGACCGACAGGACTCCCAGGCTTTCTTCGCCCTCGCGGAAGATCGGCACATGGGCAAAGGAGACAAACCCTTCAGCCCGGGTCTTGGCGATCTCCACTACTCCGTCCGCCAGTTTGATGTCGTTCACCAGATGGGCCCGTTGGTCAATCATCGCCTTCTTGAAATAAGGCTCACTCTCCCGATACCAGTGCTCCGGAGTGATCGGCCGACGGTTGGTTCCCTGGTAACTGATCACCTCAAGGGGGAAGTCGCTGTTTTTGCGCAACTGGATCAGACCGGCATCCAGTTTGAATTCTTTCAGCAACAGCTGTAACAGATCGTCGCAGATTGTCTGCAAATCCAGGGTCCGGTTCATGATTTCGGAAGCCTTCAGCCGCACGAACAGCGCTTCACGGCTTTGGTCAAGCGAGGTGCGAACCGTGCTGAAGATATCGTAGACCGATTCCATCCGGCTGCCCATGTCGGAAAGATAGCTGTCCACAATGGCACCGGCAGCGGCTGCCCCCACCGAGCCGGCCAGAGTCCGCTCAACGAACCGTTTCAGGCCCGGCAGTTCAAATTCATCACCGGCATTGTCAGGGGCCAGACGACGTTCTTTCTGGTAGTTTTCCAGGGCGCGCTTGGCTTCGGCTTCGCCGATAAATTTGCCCAGCAGTGCGGTGAATTGGGGGATAGTGACCGGTTTTGACAGACGTTTGGCTGCCGCCCGGTAGGCTCTGGCCTCCTGTTCAAAGCTGCCGATAAAACGATGAACCTGTTCTTTCTCTCGTTCCGACTGTGGTAAAAGCAGCGAGCAGATCAGATAGGCGCCCGTGTTGAAGAGCATGCTCCAAAACAGGGAGTGGCTCCACATATCCATACCGATCAGGCCAAACAGCGCGGTGGGTTTGAGCAGGGTAATGGCAAAGGGACCGTTCTGCAGAAAAGAATGCAGTTCCGGCGTAGCAAAGAGCGAAGGTATCAGGAGTGTGTAGGCCCAGAGTATAAATCCCAGACTCATGCCGCTGATGGCGCCTGACTTGTTGCCGCGTTTCCAGTAGATGCCCCCCAGCAGGGCCGGCAGGAACTGCATGGCAGCGGAAAAAGAGATCAGGCCCATATTGACCAGCATGAAGGAGTCCCCCACCAGGCGATAGTAGAGGTACCCCATGAAGACCACCAGAAAGATGCCGAATCGTTTCAGGTTGATCAGGAGCAGTGGAAACCACTGTTTTGGTGTGATCCGCACGATGATCGGCATGAACAGGTGGTTGAGCAGCATGGTGGAGATGGCCACCGACTCTACCATTACCATGCCGGCTGCAGCTGAAAGTCCCCCCAGGAAGGCCAGTAATGCGATGCTGTTGTTGTTGGCCATCAGTGGCAGACTGATAACAAAAAAATCGGCCCCGACAGAACTTCCGGTCAGCAGTACGCCCCCCAGGGCGATCGGCATGATAAACAGGTTGATCAGGAACAGGTAGGCGGGAAAGAGCCACATCGCTGTCTTGACATGGCCGATATCGGCGTTTTCTATCACCATGACATGAAACTGGCGTGGCAGGAGCATGATGGCCCCCATGGACATCAGCAACATGGTGACAGAGGGGATTGAGCCGTTGCCCGGCTGGGTGTCAAGGGTCATCAGACGGATGAACTGTTCGGGAAAACGGGCCTGGAATTGCTCGAAGATGTCACTAAAGCCGTTGAACAGGCCCCAGGTAATAAAAATGCCCACTCCCAGCAGACTGATCAGTTTGACCAGTGATTCAAAGGCCACTGCGGCGATCAGGCCTTCGTGACGATCAATGGAGGAGAGTCGGCGGGCGCCGAAGATTACCCCGAAGACCGAGAGTATGATGGCCAGCACCAGTCCGGTGGGAAGGGCGACCGGCTCAGCGGCGCCGGGCAGGGCGATGGTGCGGCTGGTGACTCCGCTGACCAGTGCGAAAGAGGTGGAGACCGCCTTGATCTGCAGGGCTATGTACGGCATGATCCCCAGCGTGGCGATCAGGGTGACCAGGGTGCCCAATGGCTGCGATTTGCCGTAGCGCAGACTGATAAAATCGGCAATGGAGGAGACGTTGGATTCTTTGCTGATCCGGATCATCCGCTGTAAGATAAAATGCCAGGAGAAGGCAGTCAGGGTTGGTCCCAGATAAATCATCAGAAAATCTATTCCGCTGGTAGCTGCCTTGCCGACACTGCCGTAGAAGGTCCAGGAGGAACAGTAGATTGCTATCGAAAGCGCATAGACCAGCGGGTTGTTGACAATACTCTTGCCCGCGTCACGGCGACGGCCGGCAAACCAGGCGACCAGAAACAGCAGCCCGGTATAGCCAACCGCAATAGCAGCTACTTGTAGCAAGTCGAGGGTCACTGGGGTGGCTGCTCCTCAACGGTCTGCTGGTCAGATTCGGTGGCCTGGGTAAACAGGTAGATGACACCGATGGAGGCAGCCCATCCAACGGTAAAATAGAGAAAAAGCAGGGGAAATCCCAAGATACTGATCGGTTGATTGAAAATTTTGAGAAAGGGGAAGTTGATCATCACATTCCCCATGATGAAGAAAATAATCCAGGATTCACGCAGTTGCAGGCGTTTCAACAAGCGATGTCGGGTCGAACGCCAGATCATGGGGCACCCTCTGTTTATCCGCTGTTAGGTTTGGCTGGCCTTTGGCACCCGTGCCGCAGACATAGGCAATACTACCATTGAAGCAAGGGCCGTGCAACCACGAGCCTTCTGCCGGTGGATTCGTTTGACGCTCCGTCGGGATATGTGGTAGCGTCTGCATCAATCAACGCCCCATTTTTTCTTGCCCGGAAGGTGCCACATGCTGCGCATGCTGCTGCTTCTCCTGATAACCGTTTTGGTGTCAGCCTGTACCGGTCTGCGTGCTGCGGACGACCCGTCGCTTGCTGCACCTCCTCTTTCCCGCAGTGCCATCAGTCTGTATGCCCAGTCGCGTCTGGCGGTGAATGAAGGCGATGCTGAGCGGGCCCTGCGGTTGTTGCGCGAGGCACAGGCGGCTGATCCCGGTTCTGGCCTCCTCTATGTGACCGAAGCCGAGATCCGTCTGAAAGGCAATCAGGTTGCCGAAGCGTTGATCCTTGTGGACAAGGCTATCAAGGCCGAACCTGGCAACCGTGATGCGCACCTGTTGGGGGGCACTATCATGGCTACCCTGGGCCGTGACCGTGAGGCGGCAGGCTATCTGCGTACAGCGGTTAACCTTGATCCCGCGAAAGAGGATTCGGTGCTGCTTTTGGTGGATAGCTTGCTGAAACTCTTTGAATACGAAGAGTCGGTGACGGTCCTGAAGGAGCTGATCCGTCTGAAGCCGGATTCGGCAGTCGGGTATTACTATCTGGGCAAGACCTACAGTCAGATGAAACTTTACCGCGAAGCGGTGGGCTTTTATAAACGATCCCTGGAACTGCGCCCCGACTTTTTTCAGGCGGCAATCGATCAGGCTGTGTCCCTTGAGGCGTTGGGGGAATACGATCAGGCTGTTGCCGCTTACAAGGCGCTGATTGATGATACCGAGAATCGGGCACCGCTGGTGAACCACCTGGTCCAGCTGCTGATCCAGCAACGGCGTTATGATGATGCTCTGATCTACCTTAACAAGCTGACCACCATGGGGTTGGGTAGTAGCGAGGTCAAGCGCAAGGCCGGTCTGATTTATCTCGAGTTGGGCCGCCATGACGATGCGATCCGTGTCTTTACTGACATGCTGACCAAGGAGCCGGATGCCCATCAGATCCGCTTTTACCTTGGCTCTGCCTATGAGGAAAAGGGTGATTATGACCGGGCCAAGGCCGAGTTCAGCAAGATTCCGGCAGATGCCGATATTTATGCTGAAACATTGGGACATCTGGCTTTTATCCTCAAGGAGCAGGAGCGGGAGGATGAAGCGGTGCAACTGTTGCAAAAAGGGATCACCGTATACCCGGACCGGCTGGAGTTGTACCTGAGTCTGGCCACCCTCTACGACGCCATCGATAAAGATGATGAGGGGCTCAAGCTGTTACTGGGGGTTGATGCCCGTTTCAGCGCTGATCCCCGCTTCCAGTTCCGGTTGGGGGTGCTTTACGATAAGTTGGGCAAGAAGCCGGACTCGATCAATCGGATGAAGCGGGTGATTGAGCTGAGTCCCCGCGATGCCCAGGCCCTGAACTATCTTGGCTACACCTACGCTGAAATGGGCGTTAATCTTGAAGAGGCGTTGGGATATATCAAGCGAGCCCTGGAAGTCAGACCCGATGACGGCTTTTTTATCGATAGTCTGGGATGGACCTATTACCAGTTAAAACGCTATGACGAAGCGGTCAAGCAGCTTGAGCGGGCAGCCGAGCTGGTGTCCGACGACCCGACAGTGCTGGAACATCTGGGGGATGCCTATCTGGCCCGCAAAGATTTCAAAAAGGCGCACAAGATGTATAAAAAAGCCCTGGACCTGGATGCCAATAAAAAGCAGTTGGGAGATAAGATCAAGCGGGCGTTGAAAGGTGAACCGGCCGAACGATGATCCATCAGACACAGCGGTGGTTACTGGCGCTCTGTTGTGGTCTGCTGCTGGCAGCGTGCAACAGTGACAAACAGCAGGTAGCTGCGTCCAGGGCGGCCGATGCTCCGGCAGCCATTGGCGACACCCTGGTGGAGGGGACCATTGGCGAGGCATCCACCTTGTTGCCGATCCTGGCTTCAGACAGTGCCTCCCACAGTGTGGCCGGTCAAATTTACAACGGCCTGATCAAATATGACAAAAACCTGCAGATCGTCGGTGATCTGGCAGAATCCTACCAAGTCTCCCCGGACGGCCTTACCATCACCTTCCGGCTGCACCGTAATGTTCGATGGCATGACGGCGCATTGTTCAGCTCTCGGGATGTGCTTTACACCTATCGGGTAATTATCGACCCCAAAACCCCCACCGCCTATTCGGAAGACTTCAAGCAGGTGGCCGCTGTGACTGCGCCGGACAGCTCTACGGTCGTGGTACGTTATCGTAGTCCCTATGCCCCGGCCCTGGCCTCCTGGGGTACCGCCATCCTGCCGGCCCATCTGCTGGAAGGGCAGGATATTACCAGAAGCCCTTTGGCTCGTAAGCCGATCGGCACCGGTCCGTTCCGTTTCAAAGAATGGGTAGCTGGCCAGAAGATCGTACTGGAAGCCAATCCAGACTACTTTGAGGGGCGTCCTTACCTCGATCGCTATGTCTATCGGGTGATTCCCGACACCTCCACCATGTACATGGAGCTGAAGGCCGGTGGTGTGGATATGATGGGGCTGACCCCGGTACAGTACGCCCGCCAGACCGGCACCCGGCAGTTCAAGGGACAGTTCAATAAATACCGCTACCCCTCCAACGGGTATCTTTATCTGGGGTATAACCTGCGCCATCCGCTGTTCAAGGATGTCCGGGTCCGCCGCGCCATCACGGCGGCCATCAATAAGGACGAACTGATTCAGGGGGTGCTGTTCGGTATGGGGCAGAAGGCGGCCGGGCCGATTGTGCCGGGACGCTGGGCCAATAATCCCACGTTGCAGGATATTCCCTTTGACCCGGCCTATGCCAAACGGTTGCTGGCCGAGGCCGGCTGGCAACCGGGGCAGGGCGGCATGTTGTACAAAAACGGCAAGCCGCTGCGTTTTACGATTCTCACCAACCAGGGTAACCAGCAACGTCTGATGACCGCCCAGATCATTCAGCAACGGTTGCAGCAGGTGGGGGTGGATGTGCGAATCCGGGTGGTGGAGTGGGCGGCCTTCCTGAAAGAGTTTATCGATAAGGGCAACTTCGAGGTGGTGCTGCTGGCCTGGATGACCTCCCAGGATCCGGATATGTACGATATCTGGCATTCCAGCAAGACCAAGCCGGGTGAGCTGAACTTTATCGGGTACAACAATCCCGAGGTGGACCGTCTGCTGGAAGAGGGGCGCAGCACCTTTGCTGTCGACAAACGCAAAAAAGCCTACTTTCGGATACAGGAGATTCTGGCGCAGGAACAACCCTACACCTTCCTGTATGTCCCCGACGCCCTGCCGGTGGTTTCTGCGCGGGTGCGAGGGATTGAACCGGCTCCGGCCGGCATCGGTCACAACATTATCAAATGGTATGTTCCCAAACAGGAACAGCGTTACTAGGGGAGGTTGCGATGCTACCGGTCAGCGATATCCATTCCGTGGCCCATGCCATCCAGTTGGCAGTGGCGCCGGTCTTTCTCTTGACCGGCATCGGCGCCATGCTGTCCGTGATGACCAACCGGTTGGGCCGGGTGATTGACCGTGCCCGTTTCCTGGAGCAGAAGCTCAAAATCGTACAGGGGAGCGATGGCGAGGATATCCGCAGCCACCTCAAGACGCTGGCCTATCGGGCCAGGTTGATTGGCCGTGCCATCAACCTCTGCACCACCACCGCACTGCTGGTTTGTACCGTGATCGCCCTGCTTTTCATCGGCGCTTTTCTGGGTGTCGATCCTTCCATCCCGGTGGCCCTTTTGTTCATTGCCGCCATGGCAGCCCTGGTGGCAGGACTGCTCTGGTTTCTGCGTGAGATATTTGTTGCCACCTCCAGCCTGCATATCGGTCCTGACAATCCTGCCTGATCACCTGTTGTTTGCAGCGTTGACATCTTCCAATATAAATTGTATACAATATGCTCTTTTTCTTCGTCCAAAAGTACGCTAAGTACCTATCACCATGAGGAGGATTCACCGATGATCGAAGCATATCTGGCCCACGAAGCCGAGCGTGCCGCCCAGGGTATCCCGGCGCTGCCGCTCACCCCTGAGCAGACGGTTGAACTGTGCAAGCTGTTGGAAGCCCCCCCCGCAGGTAAGGAAGCCTTTCTGCTGAACCTGTTGAAGGAACGCGTATCCCCCGGTGTTGACCCGGCCGCCAAGGTCAAGGCCGGGTTTCTGGCCGGTATCCTGAACGGCAGCAAGAAGTCTCCCCTGGTTTCCAAGGTTGACGCAGTCCGTATCCTTGGCACCATGATGGGTGGCTACAACGTTGGTCCGCTGGTGGATGCCCTGAAGGTTGCCGAGCTGGCCGATGAGGCAGCGGCAGCCCTGTCCGCCATGACCCTGGTCTATGACGGTTTTGATCAGGTGGTGGCTCTGTCCGCTTCCAATGCAGCTGCAAAGAAGGTGCTGACCTCCTGGGCCAATGCCGAGTGGTTCACCAACAAGCCCGGCGTACCTGAGACCATCAAGGTCAAGGTGTTCAAGGTGGAGGGTGAGATCAATACCGACGACTTCTCACCGGCTGGCGATGCCTGGAGCCGTCCTGATATCCCACTGCATGCCCTGGCCATGGGCAAGACCCGCTTCCCCAACCGCCTGAAGGATATCGCTGACTGGCGTGCTGCCGGCCATAAGGTTGCCTTTGTGGGCGACGTGGTCGGTACCGGTTCTTCCCGCAAGTCTGCCTGTAACTCCGTGCTGTGGCACATGGGTCAGGATATCCCCTGCGTGCCGAACAAGAAGACTGCCGGTGTGATCATTGGCGGCGTGATCGCCCCGATTTTCTTCAACACTGCCCAGGATTCCGGCGCACTGCCGATCAAGGCCGACGTAACCAAGATGAACGACGGCGACGTGATCACCATCAACACCGTGAAGGGTGAGATCAGCAACGACAAGGGTGACGTTATCTCCACCTTCAAGCTGGCCCCCAACACCATTGCAGACGAATTCCGCGCCGGTGGCCGGATTCCTTTGATTATTGGCCGCGCCGTGACCGAGAAGGCCCGCAAGGCACTGGGCATGGGCGAGACCGATGTCTTCACCCTGCCGGTTAACCCGGCTGCCAAGGCTGACCAGGGCTACTCCCTGGCTCAGAAGATGGTTGGCAAGGCCTGTGGCGTTACCGGCATCCTGCCCGGTACTGCCTGCGAGCCCAAGATGACCACCGTCGGTTCACAGGACACCACCGGTCCGATGACTGCTGACGAGCTGAAGGAGCTGGCCTGCCTCAAGTTCCTGTCCCCGATGTTCATGCAGTCCTTCTGCCACACCGCTGCCTATCCCAAGCCGGCTGACGTGAAGATGCACAAGACCTTGCCGGCTTTCATCGCCGAGCGTGGCGGCGTGGCCTTGAAGCCGGGCGACGGCGTGATCCACTCCTGGTTGAACCGTCTGTTGCTGCCTGACACGGTTGGTACCGGCGGTGACTCCCACACCCGTTTCCCGATCGGCATCTCCTTCCCGGCCGGTTCCGGTCTGGTGGCCTTTGCCGGCGCCATGGGCTTCATGCCGCTGGATATGCCCGAATCGGTGCTGGTCCGTTTCAAAGGCACGTTCAACCCCGGCATCACCCTGCGTGACGCCGTGAACGCCATCCCCTACTGGGCCATCAAGCAGGGCCTGCTGACCGTGCCCAAGAAGAACAAGGTCAACATCTTCAACGGCCGCATCCTGGAGATGGAAGGCCTGCCGGAGCTGACCGTCGAGCAGGGCTTTGAACTGACCGACGCCGCTGCCGAGCGTTCCGCCGCCGCCGGTTGCATCCAGCTTTCCAAGGAATCGGTTGCCACCTACCTGCGCTCCAACGTGGCTCTGATGAAACGGATGATCAAGGATGGTTACCAGGATTCCCAGACCCTGCAGAACCGGATCGATGCCGTGAACGAGTGGCTGAAAAACCCGCAACTGCTGGAGGCCGACAAGAATGCCGAGTACGCTGCCGTGATCGAGATCGATCTGGCAGAGATTACCGAACCGATCCTGGCCTGCCCCAACGATCCGGATGATGTCAAGCTGCTGTCCGATGTTGCCGGCACCCCGATCCAGGACGTGTTTATCGGTTCCTGTATGACCAACATCGGTCACTTCCGGGCTGCTGCCGAGATCTGGCGTGGTCAGAAGTTTAACCCGAACGTCCGCACCTGGATCACCCCTCCGACCCGTATGGATAGCGACCTGCTGAAGGATGAGGCCTACTTCTCGGTCTACAGTGCCTTTGGCGCCCGGATTGAGATCGCCGGTTGTTCGCTTTGTATGGGCAACCAGGCACGGGTACCGGATGGGGTGAATATGTTCTCCACCTCCACCCGTAACTTCGACGACCGGATCGGTGATGGCGCCAAGGTGTTCCTGGGTTCCGCCGAACTGGGTGCCGTGACCGCTCGCATGGGCAAGCTGCCGACCCCGGCCGAGTTCCTGGCGATCTACAATGAGAAGGTTGCTCCGAACAAGGAGAAGATTTACCGTTACCTGCAGTTTGATGAGATGGAAGGCTACAAGTAGATTTTTTCGTTGTATGATGCAAACGGCCCGCCGGAGGTTATTCCGGCGGGCCGTTTTTTTGGTTGTGCTGCCAGGGTTTGACAAAGAAATAGCAGATCACCAGGAAGGGCAGGGCAGAGAAGGCCGCTTCAAAGCGGCCCAGAAAGAGCTGCCAGGTGGTAAAGGTCAGGATGCTGACCACAAACAGGATCAATGCAATAGCGGCAGATTTGGACATGGGTCGCAAGGTAGCCCGAACTGCGTAAAAAGGGAAGGTTTCAGTTTGACAAACCGCTGCTGCTGGAGTAGCAATAAAGTCCCAAATTCACCATCAACAAGGTTTTAGTCATGAAAATCAGTCAGCGTCTGGTCAGCGGCAGGCCGTTTTTGTCGGTTGAGTATTTTCCACCCAAAGAACGGCAGGATTGGCCGGCCTTTTTCCAGGTGGTTGATCGCCTGAATCAGCTGAAACCGCTGTTTGCCTCGGTTACCTATGGCGCCGGCGGCAGCACCCAGGAGGCCACCCTGGAGATTGTTTCCCGGATGCAACAACAACATGGTCTGGAGACCATGGCTCACTTGACCTGCGTGGGTGCCCAACCGGATCGGCTGCGGGCTTTTCTGGATGATTTGACCACTGCGGGGGTTGGCAATGTATTGGCCCTGCGGGGTGACCCCCCCAAGGATGTCCCGGCTGCCGAACTCACCGAATCGCCGCTGCTTTTTGCCTCTGATCTGGTCTCTTTTGTCAGAAAGTCTCACCCGGGATTGGGGGTCGGGGTGGCAGCCTATCCCGAGATACACCCCGAGGCGGTCAGCGGGGAGGCTGACCTGGGCTATCTGAAGCTGAAAATGGACCTGGGCGGCGAATTTGCCATCTCCCAACTGTTTTTTGATAATGCCCATTACTTTGATTTTGTGGCCCGGGCCAGGGCCCGAGGCATCACCCAGCCGATCATCCCCGGTATTCTGCCGGTGGTCAGTCTGAAGGTGATTCAGCGGATTGTGTCGCTGTGTGGAGCCAAATTGCCGCCCTCCTTCCTGGCAGAGCTTGAAGCGGCTGACCGCAGCGGCGGGGCAGCAGCGGTGCAGCGGGTGGGGATCGCCCACGCCCGCAGGCAGGCCGAAGGGCTGCTGGCCGGTGGTGCGCCCGGGGTCCATCTCTATACCCTGAACCGGGCCGAAGCGATTCTGGAAATTGCTGACGGTTTGCTGTCGTAATCTGCCATGACCTGGATTGATTGGCATACGATCGACACAATCCTGCTGGATATGGACGGCACCTTGCTGGATCGTCATTTTGACGACCATTTCTGGTTGGAGCATGTGCCGAAACGCTGGTCGGCTCACCACAAGGTACCGCTCAAGCAAGCCCGTGAGCAGCTCTACGCGCTGTTTCGTTCCCAGGAGCGCACCCTGAACTGGACCGATCTGGATTACTGGTCAGATCGCCTGGGGCTGGATATTCCTCAACTCAAGCTGGAGGTTGAGCACCTGATCGCCGTGCATCCCGGCGTGATGGAATTTCTGGCTTTCTGCCGGCAGCATGGCAAGCAACTCTGGCTGGTTACCAACGCCCATAGCAAAACCCTGGATATCAAGCTCAAAAAAACACCCGTTGGTCCCTGGTTCGACGGGATCGTTTCTGCCCATCAGGTGGGACTACCCAAGGAAGATGTGCGTTTTTGGGACTATCTGCAGCGTTTTGTAACCTATGATCCTGGCCGGACCATGCTGGGTGAGGATACCGAAGCCAACCTGCAGACCGCCCAACAGTACGGCATCCGTTATCTGATCCATATCAGTCGGCCCAGTTCAGCCTTGATGCCGCAATGCTCTCGGCAGTATTGCTCAATAGAGTACTTCACTCAGCTGATCCCCGCCCCGAATGCTACCAGCGTCAGGATCTGTTCGCAGGAAGGAGATAGCTGCCATGTCAACCAAGCTTTATGATGTCGTGATAATCGGTGGTGGTCCGGCCGGTCTGGCCACCGCGTACCTTTGTCATAAACATAACCTCTCGTACCTGGTGCTGGAATCGGGCAAAGCGGTCTTCCAAGGGATTGCCAACAGCTATCCGCAGGGTAAGCTGGTGTATGCCTCCAAGCCCAAGGATGCCCCGGAACCGTTTCTGGTGGATGAGTTGCGGCCACCCGACAAACCGGTCACCGTGGAGAGTTATCTGCAGTATATCCAGCACTTTGTCCAGCATGAAAACCTGAATATCCAGACCGAGGTGACCTTCGAGGATATCCGCGATGAGCGGGGCCAGCTGATCGTGGTGACCGGCAAGGGGCTCTTCAAGGGGCGCAAGGTGGTGCTGGCCTTCGGCAGCAGCATCCCCCGCGAGTTGGCCGTCTATGGTGATGCCAAGATGGTTGCAAAAAATGTGGATGATCCTGCCAAATACGTAGGGCTGAAAACTCTGGTGATCGGTGGTGGGAATTCGGCGGCCGACGTGGTGATCGCCATCCTCAAGGCCAAACGTGAGCGCAATGACACCCAGCCGGTCTATTGGGCACATCAATCGGAAAGGTTTGATGTCAACAAGGAAACCGCCCAACGGTTGGGAGAGGAGATCTTGCTGGGCGGCAGTATCCGCTTATTGCCGAACGCCACGCCTCGGATCGGCGAGGTGGACGACGAGCAGGTGGATCGACTTTCAATCAGAATCAATGAGTTCAAACAGAGTGACGGCATCGATCTGTACCATGCCTTGAGTTTTCCGATGCAGAATGTGATCGCCTGCATCGGCTCCCAGGGACCGGTGCCGATTTTTGACAAACTGGGCATCCAGACCATTTCGTGCACTGCCGGGGTTTGTAAGGTGGCCAAGGAAGGCGATCGTTTGGTGCTGCTCTCGGGTGGATTCGAGTCGACCCGCAAGGGGGTCTACGTGGTGGGCGGGGCGATTTCACCCTCTTACATGAAAATCTCCGAGGGGGCGATTCAGGAGGAGAAACACCCCAACCTGATCTATACTGCCGTGAATGATGCCTATCGGGTGGTGGAGGAGATTAAGGGCAAGCTTGGAAAATAATCAGCCTACCTCGGCGTACTCGCGTACCCGGAACTGCACCCCCAGGGATTCAGCCAGTCTGCGGCAGGCCTCCATGTCAACCCCCGGCACGGTGACCGCCGTAGCGGTTACGTCGGGGATGTAACGGGGGGCATCCCGCAGGAAGTCGCAGACCCCGGCGAAGCCCGCCTCGCCGAAGGGGGTGTTGCAGAGCCGACCATAGGTAACGGCATCCGGAGCATTCAAGCTGATCGAGATGCTGTCAACCAAGCCTTCTAACTCAGGCAGGATGTTGCGGCCATGCACCAGGTTGGCCTGGCCATCGCTATTGATCCGAATCGGGAATCCCCGTTTTTTCAGGGCTGTTGCCACCTGTTTGACCAGTTCCAGCCGCAGCAGTGACTCACCAAACCCACAGAACACCACCTCATCGATCCCTGTCGGTTGACCAATGGCAGCCATCACTTCCCCAAAGCCGGGTTCATGGTCCAACAGCAGGTTGTGCCCCTTGACGGTGAACTCATCAAACTTTGCACAGAATGTACAGCTGTTTGAACAGCGATTGGTGATGTTCAGGTAGAGGGAGTTGCGGATCCGGTAGGCGATCTTGCTTGATTCGTCCCACAGCGGAATGTTGAACAGCCGCCCGGCATTCATGGTGGTAATCCGCCCCACGTCATCCAGTGTCAACCCCTTCAGTTCAGCCACCTTTTCTGCCGTAATCAGGGTATAGGCCGGTTCGTTACGCCTGCCCCGGTGTGGCACCGGCGGCAGGTAGGGGCAGTCGGTTTCCAGCAGCAACCGCTCCATCGGCATGGCCTGCACGACATCCCGCAGTTGCTGATTGGAAGGGTAGGTTACCGTGCCGGGGATCGAGATGTACAACCCCTGCTCCAGGCACTGGCGGGCAAAGTCACTATCACCGGAGAAACAGTGCATTACCCCTTTGGTTACCCCGGCGGCCTTGATCTGCCCCAGGGTCTCCTGATGGGCGTCACGGTCATGAATTACCACCGGCTTGTCCAATTCCAGGGCCATCTGCAAAAAATGGCCGTACACGGTCCGTTGGGGGTCTCGCGGGGCTCGGTCGCGGTAGAAATCCAGGCCGATCTCGCCGATGGCAACGCATTTCGGGGTTGTCTGGGCCAGATGCTTGATCTCGCTGATGGTGGCTGCCGTGGCTGTGGCGACATCGTGGGGGTGAATCCCCACGGTGCAGTAGAGCTGCTCGTACCGGACGGCCAACTCCACGGCCTGTCTGCTTGATGCTAGATCGGCACCCACCACCACCATGCCCCGCACCCCGTTTTGGGATGCACGGGCCAGCATCTGTTCCCAATCCGCCTCAAAATCAGGGTAGTAGAGATGACAATGGCTATCTATCAAGCTGAGTTTTTGATCCATCAATGCGTCCCTATTGAGCAGCAGGCAGGTTGTCAACCTCACGCAGTGCTCGTTTGATGGCCCGTATGTCGAAGCCGTCCACCACCTGCTTGCCGTTGTCAAACACGATCACCGGCACAATGTCGCCCTGCCAGGTCTTGTGCCACTCGTTGTAATAGATTTTGTTGCGCTTGATATCGCGGACCTCAAAAGGCAGTGCAAGCATGGCGAAATACCTTTCCGCCTTGGCGCAGTAGCCTCAGCCATAGGCCGTGTAGATGACGATCCGTTCCTTGGCCGGGATGGTGAAGTGCGACGGGGCAGGGGGAGTGGACGTAGCTGCCAGGGCGCTTGCAAGGGGAAACAGGGCGACGACGGAGAGGATAGCGGCGATTGATCTGAGTTGAAGAGTCAGCATGGCACCAGTAAACCAAAAATCAGGTCAGTAGACAATCATAAACATCGCTATACCGCTCAACCTCAGTGGGGCAGCACCACCTCGAACAGCGTGCCGTTTTTTTCGATCTTAACCAGGTGAGTGCGGATCTCCACGATCCGGGCGCCAGCGACCTCAGCTCCTTCAGCCACCAGTAGATCATTGATCACGGCCCGACGCAACTTGCGGTTGTCGTGCCAGGCGATGCCGGACAGCTTGACCCCTTCGGGCGTACCCACCGTCACCGGTGCGGTCGAAACTTGCGCTGCCGCAGTTGCGGGGACGTTGGTTTGTCTGGTCCGTCGATTGGAGCGATCCTCTTTGTCTTCATCCGGGCTTGCTTGAGCCGGGGCAGCCGACGCCGCAGGCTGAACAGCCGGCACGGCAGCCGGAGCGGTTTGCGACGGCGGGGGAACAGCAGCAGGTGGGGGCGTCACCACCGTCGGCGGCTGCAGCGCAAGCTGCTGCTGTTCGGTTAGCGGCGTTTTGGGCCGGGCCTGCGTATTCGGACGCTGGATGAGCCAGAACGCTACAACGCCAATCATGAGCGCCACTGCGACCATGCCGGCCAGCAGGTAGTGTTTGGTCTTTTGGGGACGAGGGGCTCCGGCATCCAGCAGGATGCCGCCGGTAATAACACTCTGCTTTAGGTGGGCGGTCTTTTCTTCCTGTAGTTTTTGCAACGCGTCGAGAATATGGCTCATGGGGTCTGTTCCGTTGTGGCGAGTGAGGGGATGCGAGTCGGATGGGAAAAGCGATACAGCTGCATCAGGGTCAGTACGCCAACGGTGCCGGTGGGGCTGATCCCCTGCCGGGTCTGAAAACGCAGCGTTGCGGCACGGAGTTGGGCATCCGAGTATGAGGTTCCTTCCAGATGCAGCACACCGGCGGCATTCAACAGACGGGCCAGCTGCTCGCGCTGCGTCCCATCGGCATCACGGCCGAACGGCACCGGCAGGTCGGCCAGGTTGTCCCAGGGGATCAGCGCCTTGCCGGTCCAGTACTGTTCAAGACGCTGCAGGGGGAGTTCCAGGGGGGTGTCGCTGCCGGTTGTCAGCACAACTCGTTCCTGCTGGATACCGGTCAGCAAGAGATACTGTTTGACGCCGGCCGGTGGCAGGGTGCACTCCAGCAGGGCAGGGTAGCCCAGCCGGATGATCCCTCCCAGGTTGCCGGTGTAGCGATAGGCAGACAGGCCAAGGGATTGGATGGCCTGTTCCGGTGACTCACCCACCCGCTTGACCGGGGGAGGGTTACCCCAGGCAGCGGCCAGGGCTGTCAACAGGGTCTGCCACTGATCCGTCTGACTGCCGGTTGTCAACCCGGTCATGCGTTGTTCAAGTGTGGCATCCGGTGCAGGGGGCCTGGAAGCGGTCAGCGGGCCGGGCAGGTAGAGCAGTGCCAGCGCTGCAACTGCCAGCAGCACGACGACCCCTGCAGTCCAAGCCATCAGGCGGGCCGGGCTGCGGGTCTCCTTGCGGGAGCGAGAAACGTCGGTAATCGCCTGTTTGGCAACGGCGGTATCAATCTGGCGGCTGTTGTGGTTGTAGGCGATCAGCAAGGCCCGGTCGGCAGCGGCATTGATCAGACGGGGCAGGCCGGCGGCAAAGCGGTGGATCGCCTTGCAGGCGCCGGTGCTGAAGACTGCCGGATCGCTGGCGCCGCCAGCCGCGGTCTTCAAGCGGTGCTTGAGGTAATCGCCGGTATCGGCCAGCTCCATCGAGGTCAGATGGAAACGGACCGTGATCCGTTGATTGAGTTGTCGCAGTTCGGGACGGGCCAGTAGTTCTTCAAGCTCGGGCTGGCCCACCAGGATGATCTGGATCAGTTTTTCCGAGGCGGTTTCCAGGTTGGACACCAGCCGCACCTGCTCCAGCACCTCCGGCTCCATATCCTGGGCCTCGTCGATCACCAGCACCGTGGCCTTGCCGGCCTGTTTCTGGCTGAGCAGGAACCGGTGCAGCTCCTCCACCAGTTCGGCCGGCTCACTACCCTGGTCCGAGATGCCGAACTCCCGGTTGATGGTGCGCAGCAGACCGCTTGACGACACCATCGGATTCAGGATCAAGGCCGTAGCGTGAGTCTCAGGCTTCAGCTCTGTTAGCAGGGTTCGGATCACCGTGGTTTTGCCGGCCCCCACTTCGCCGGTCAGCATGATGAAGCCGCAACGATTTTCGATGCCGTAGATCAGGTGGGCAAAGGCCTCCTGATGGGCACGGCTCAGGAAGATGAAGGCCGGGTTGGGCGTCAGGGTGAAGGGGCGTTCTTGGAAGCCGAAAAATGAGCAGTACATGGCTGCTAGTTATACTGCATTTTTTCAGCAGGCACAACGCTTGAGGCGTTTTTACGGGGTTGATCGGCAATCGTTCTTTCGGAAGTAACCAGTTCCGCCACCACCCGGCCGATCGGTGTGGTGGCCTCCACCCGCACCGGTACGCGATGGGAGTCGTCTGTCAGCCAGATCAGCAGCTCCTTATTGTTCTTGAAAAAGCCGTTTTCACTGAATGATGGTCTGATGAGCAGGGTTTCGGCAGAACGCATGCCGGGCAGGTTAAGCCGTTCCCGCCGCAGCACCGCCACCGGCACCAGGCTGATGGCATCACCATCGTACAGGCGCAGCGTAACGGTCGCGCCGACGCTGAGGGGCTGCTGCCGCAGATAGTAAAAGCCGGCAATCACGTCCAGGGTGTCCAGATCGGTCAACGGCTCCGTATTCGAGATCTTTCTGATCCGGTCCACCCAGAACAGCTTTTGTTCATGAAACATCAGGTTGAAGCCGGTATCACTTTCCATCAAGCCTTCACGTTGCTTGATGCGGGTCAGCAGGTAGCGGCCCCTGATCAGGCGGGTATCGGTGCTGTTATGCACCGGGTAGATGGCCGAGATGACGCTGTTGGAACTGACTGACGTGCGGATGCGCAGTTCGCCCTGCTGGTTGGTGGCCTCCAGATGGGCGTTGCCCACCGGCATGCCCAGCAGGCTGATCTGGTAGGTCAGCCGTTCCTGCTGCACCGGGACGATGGTGTCGGCACGCAGATAAACGGTTTCAGGCTGTGGGGCAGCTGCCTGCTCCGGTTGTGTTGGTTGGTGCTGTACATGGGCTGTGGTGTCGGTTGTTTCGGCAGACGTTTCCGGTGAGGTGGAAGACGCAGATGTGGTGATGATAGCCGGTTTTGCTGCGACTACCGCGGTTGTCTGGGGTGCACGGGCAGGTTGTTTGGCCGCAGCTGGCCGGTTCAGCTCCACCATGGTAACGGCTGGCTCAATCACCGGGAGACCAAACTGATGTGTTCCGAACCGTTCGATAACGATGACTGCCAGGCAGTGCGCTGCTATCGAAAGCACCAGGCAAACCACCGGTATTAGTTTGTTGTAGCAAAAGGTGGGGCGGTTTGTTTGGCGCATAGTGTTCAGGTAAAGACCGCCCCCTGAGTCAGGGGGCGGCACGAGGCAGGTTACTTTACAATCGTAACACCCTGCAGGAACAGGATGCTCTCAAAGGTCTTTTTCAGGGTTTTACTTGTAAAATTAGTTATCGGCGGCACATTGGTCGGATATTCGATCTTGGCGCCTTTGGCCACCTTAATCGTGGGCATGGCCATCCAGACGGTCTTGCCGTCATCGCCCTTGGCCTCAATGTAGGTATAGACATCGGCATCGATGGTCTGGACCACGGTTGCCTTTTTGGTTGGTATCCCCTTGGGCACGCTTGTCGCCTTCAATCCTGCATGGGGGTCGGCCTTGGGGTCGATCTTGGCATCACCGACCGGCGGGTGGCCTTCAGGCAGCGTTGCCGCAGCCTGCTGTTTTGCCGGTGCTTCGGTCTTGGGTTTGTCCTGGCAGCCTGAGGCCAGGGCCAGTGTTGCGATCATACCGATGATAACTGCTGCTTTCATGCAACCTCTCCTTCAGAAGTTTCTACTGTTTGGTGGTTTAAAAAACCGCCCCCAGGCGGGGGCGGTAAGCCGGTGCCGATTGCGGCACGTCAGTGGTACGCACAGGGTAGGTTCCCCGGAGGCGCGGAGCCTCCGGGGTGTTGACTACATGTTACGGACGGGTTGCAACTCCAGTAGTTGCATTTGCATTCAGCCATAGTGCGGCTTCGGGATAAGCTGTAACCATTGCAGGGCTAAGGGTAATAGTGCCATCCAATACCCCGTTATCCATCCAGTCAATGGAGTCAAAGATAAGCCGTTTGACATAAGTTCTGTTATGAACATATGCAGCAGGTTCGTCAGCGTAAATCTTGGCATTTTGATAGGCACCATAGGCATTGTCTGGAACTGCAGTAGTGTCGCTATAGTTGCCGGCTCCGATCGCAAGATTCAGGTAGTTTATATAACCTGCCAAGTTTGAAACGTAGTTGTTCAGGATTGTTGTTGCCTGGTTGTAACCAAGTTTTTCTTCATCGAGTTTGGCTACAGACATTTCATAGGCAGAACCAACAGTGTGGCAGGTATTGCAGAGTGCCTGATTGGTAATAGTTGTTCCGGTAACGGCAGCAAAGCTATGGCTCTTGTTGCCCATATGGCAGCTTGCGCAAGGACCAGACTCATTCAGACCAATCTTGTCATGCTGGAAGTGGGTAGTTGCATTAGTATAATCTTTGCCAGCATATTCCCAGCCAATATGGGATTTTTCATTGAACATGAAGCCTGCAGTAGGAGCGTGATGTCCTTGGAATCTGCTGCTACGCGGGCTCTCCACGTTGCCGCGACCACCATGGCAGGTTGCACAGGCGGTTGATTTTCCAAGTCCGGTAATGACAACTGTCTGTCCTTGGTAGGTAAAGTCAAGTACTGCCTTGGTGGTGTTACGCAGGGTGCCTTTGCCGGCATTGCTGTGGCAACCCCAGCAATAGAGCACTTCTTTCTGTCCTGACGGCACGGTTGCAACGCCTGTAGAGGCCTTTACCCAACCAGACAGATGAGAGAAGTCATTACCTGCACCGGTGTTGTCGTACGTATCCGGGTTACTCAGGAAATTTGCGGCACCGGTTGCGGTGTGACATTTCTGGCAGGCACCACGATCTGGTGTGCCATCAGCTTTGGTTGTTTGCGTCCAAGGGTAATGTACCCATGCGTCACCAGTTGTGCTGTCAGCGCCTGCTGCCAGAACCGTAGCTACACTGGTAGCATTGGCATACTTCTGGGCTAGGATTTTGCCGGCATGGCTTGATTGAGACCAATCCGTGTAGATGGACGGAGTTGTTGTAGCGCCGTACCGTGTACCGGTTTTTGCCTCATGCCCATGGCAGTCAAAGCAAGGGTTTTCACCCTTCATACGAATGTTGTAGCCTTCAATTATTGCCGTTGTTGTTGGGTCATCATAGTGTGTGGTTGCAATGATACGATACCAGCTGGTTGGGTGGTATCCAACGGCGCCAGTCACTGCGCCGTTTACTGTGGTTACGCCGTCTGCCAGCAGTTTGCTGCCGTTGTAGTTGTACATGGTGTGGCAGCTGGTGCAGAGGTTGAACTGGTTGTTTTTAGCACCGCTGGTTTTGCTGGGGTTCCAGGCAACGATGTTACCTGTAGTATCTTTTGCCAAAACACCGCGTAATCCACCGCCATGCTCATGGCAGGTCTCACACTTCATGCCGGTATATGCGCCGGTATATGCAGGAGGAAGACCACCAGCAATTACAGTGTTATCGCCGGTATAACCACTCTTGTTGGACAGTACGGCACCTTCATGGGTATGGCAACGTACGCATACGCCGGAGGTGTGAGATGGCGTACCTTCAGCATGGTTGGATGTTTCAAATGCTGTATTGGCATTGGTTGCCTGGGCTGTCACGCCGTCATGACAGGTTGCACAGCGATTGGCATCTGGATTTGGGTAAGGGATCGGGCCAACGCCGTTGTGCTGGGCGCCGCCGCCGTGGCAGCTCTCACAACCAAGCCCTTCTTGGTTGTGAGGTGACGTCAACTGGTACTGGGTGATCTTGCTTTCGCCAGTCAGGGCCTCGGTAACAGCACTGTGGCACTGGATACAAGCTGTATCGCCGACGGTTGCCACGTTGTTGATCGATCCGCCAGACTTGCTGGACGAACCGCAGCCATACAGCAGTGCCGCCATCGGCAGCAGACAAAACAGCGTGATGGCTAATCTTCGCATCTGCATACTCTTTTCCTCCTTGTTGTTATGTTAGACACCTAAAACGTTCCCGGCAGGTGGCACTTGAGACAAACCTTGACGCCACCGCGTTCTTTAAAGTTGCCGGCTTTCCAGTTGCGTGGATGGGGGCGAACCTTGCCGCTGCTGTGACATTGGATGCAAACATCGCCTTGCGGGTGACAGGTCTGGCACGACATCAGGTTGCGGCGTGCCTCGGCCGAGTGATCGATGGCCCAGTTTGAGGCAGCGTAAATCTGGTTGTTTGGTCCGGCGGGCCGGTGTGATTTGATCCGCAGCGATCCCTTGGGGAAGCGGGAGTGACAGTCGCTGCAGAACTTCTGGTTGTGGCAGCGGATACAGGCCTGTTGATTGTCTTTGGCCTTGATCGGGTGGATGCTGATAAAGTCGCTGCGGTGGTTTTTCGGCATGTAGTTGCGCTTGAAGGTCGGGGTGCGCAACGCCGGATCTATGCCACCGCCGATATGGCAATCGTTACAGAACGACTGTGCATGGCATTCGACACAGTTGGTGCCGGCCTTGCCGGCCAGGGCGCGGTGTTCCCCCATCCAGTCGGTGTTCTGGTGGTGCCGGCCTGCCCAGTCGTTGTCATGGGTCAGGGGGATACCTTGCTCTTTGTGACAGGAGTTACAGTCCTTCAACTCCATTTTGGCAAAATCTTTATGCGACATCTTTTCAGCGCGGGACTGCTGCTGGTTGCATACGAGCAGCCCGTAGATCAGTAGCGCGCAGATGAAAAATACTTTCTTCACAAAAATCCCCCCTTCCTAGAAGTCGTAGTTGAAAGCAACCCGGCCGGACCAGTCGTGTTCAAAGTGAAAAATATTGACGTTGTCCTGAACCCGTGCATCAAACGACATGGTCTTGTTGAGTTTGTAGCGGGTGCCCAACCAGTAGGTTTGGGCGTTGGATGAGCCGTTCATGCTGTCCTTCTGGTAGACGTCATAGGCCATTCCGCCGGCCAGTTGCAGGTTGGGATTGTAATCATACTGGATGTCGAGGGTGAAGCCGTCCAGATCACCGGCATAACCTTGGCGCCGGTCGTAGGCTAGGTCCAGCATCAGGGATTCAATCGGGCGCACCTTCAGGCCGGCCTCAAAGACGTGCCCTTCGGTGTTTGAGCCAAAATCCTGGTATTTGTATGCGCCACGCACGGCAAACATCTTGTTGATGGTGTAATCGGCGCGGATCACGCCTTCTTGATAACGATCCACCGCAAATACCGAATAGATGGAGGTGTAGTCGAATACCGGATAGCTCTGGAACCATTCTCCGGTCAGTACTATGTTTTCGTTGACGAAATATTTTGCTCCGGCCATGACCTCGTCAAAGGTTTCACTGGCCATGTCAAAACGGGTGTTGCCGTACACCTTGAGACCGCCGAACAGGTAATGGCGGAACATACCGCCAATCTGTTCACGGGCGATGCCGTCCTTGTCAAACTTCAGGTAGTAGCTGATTTCGGCATCGGTGGTTGGATAGCCGGTCAGATAGGCGGCTGTGCCAAATACGTAATCCTTGGCGTTGGTCAACTCGCCATCGATGCCGTAAATGACGTTGCGGCCCCCCATGACCGAGAAGGCCACCGGACCGATGTTTTTCAGGTCGATCATACCGCCGTCAATCAGGGAGCTGCCAGCGGCATAGTTGACAAACTGTCGTCCGGCCCGGATGTCAACCTTGTCCAGCAGATCCCGATAGTCAGCGTACAGGTAAAACAGTCGGCCATCGAAACCATCGCCATTCATCACATCCTGGCTTATCCGTCCATACCCGTGCAACGACAATTTTTTGTCCGGGTCAATGTTGATGAGCGAAAAGTTGAGATGCTGGGCGAATTCAGCCTGTTTTTTCTCGTTGAAGATGTTGTTGAACCAGAGGTACTGGGTTGACGCTCTACCGTGCAGTTCTGCTGCCAGCGATGAAGAAGCTGTCAGCAGCACTGTCCCGAAGAGCACTGTGCGGAGTAATCCCATTGCATACCCCATCTAGCGGACCTCCTTTCCTTGTAGTGTCTGTACTGCTACTGTCTGAAAAGCATGCCTCCCTTCGGTTTAATGAGCTGCGTAAGGCCCTGGTCACCGCAGTGTTGTGGTGCTGAGACGTTACGAGTTATAGATACGGGTCTGTGTGTTGTGCGGGAAAGGAATGGGAACGGGTGCTGCCTCGCTGCACTTTGGCACATGAATTGGCAAAAGTGGCGATCGATACCGTGCTGTGTGTGGCGGGGTACTGACATGGGAACACCATTTAATGAGCGGGCTAATTTAATTAATGTTGGGCCACTGTACTTAATCAGGCGATTTGGTCAAGTGGTTAATATTAAAATTTGAAGAATATAATCTATGAGCTTTTTAATGTTTACTCCAGGTAGACAGGATGAGCAGTTTTCAGGTATATCCATACCTCGTTGATGAGTTTGCAAGGGAGGCTGCATGATTAAAAGCATGACTGGCTATGGTAAGGGTGAGGCTGAAACTGGAAGTGGCCGTTTTCTGGTTGAGGTGCGCACGGTAAATCATCGCTACGGTGAGGTGACGGTCAAGTTGCCCCGCAGCTTCATGGCCTATGAACATGAGCTGCGCAAGATCACCGGTAACAGGATAAAACGTGGCAAGGTTGATCTGTTTGTGCAATGGGAAGAGGCCGCCGGGGCTGCCACGGTGCCGCCGATTAATCTGGCGGCTGCCAGGGGATACCATGCCGCGTTTCTGGAGCTGGCCCACGAGTTGCGCCTGTCGCCGGAAATTTCACTGGCATTGATTGTGGCTCAGAAAAATGTGCTACAGGAGCCGGGGAGGGAAGAACAGCCCGATCTGCTGCCCCAGGTGTTGCAGGCGGTAACTGCTGCCCTGGACGGTCTGGATGCGATGCGCTTGCGGGAGGGCGAGGCCCTGGTACAGGATCTGCGGGAACGCCGTCAAGGTTTGGCCGAGCTGGTGGCCCAGGTGACGGCACGTGCTCCACAAGTGGTCGAAGAATACCAGGTTAAGTTGCAGCAACGTTTAGTAAAGTTGTTGAATGATACCGAGCTTGATCCCCAGCGTCTGGCCCAGGAGGTGGCGCTTCTGGCTGACCGTTGTGACGTGACCGAGGAGCTGGTGCGGTTGCAGAGTCACTTCGTACAGTTTGACGAGACCCTTGCCTTGGCTGAGCCCGTTGGCCGCAAGCTGGATTTTCTGATGCAGGAGTTGAACCGTGAGGTGAATACCATCGGCTCCAAAGCAAATGATGCCACGGTAACCGCCTTGGTGGTGCAGATGAAGGCTGAGCTTGAACGGATGCGGGAGCAGGTCCAGAATATCGAGTAGAAGTGGTCTTTTTCCGCGATCTCGGTGTCAGGTTTCACGTTTGTTTGTGCGGCGTACGAATGAGTACGCCTCCGCACAAACGCTTACCTTCCTTGACCTCGCGAAAAAATCCTCACTTCTTGGGAAGGTTTGTTTCGTTCTGAGTTCACTAGTATAAGTACCGCATTCAGATACGGAAAAATTCTCGTTTCATTCGTTATTATTATTTTCAGAGGTTTCTCGTTATGCACTCCGAAGGTCTCTTAATCGTTATTTCAGCCCCTTCTGGAGCCGGCAAGACCACCCTGTGTCATGATTTGACCCAACGGTTTCCGGCCCTGCAGGAGTCGATCAGCTATACCACTCGCCAGCCGCGTCCCGGCGAGGTGGATGGGGTGGATTATCATTTTGTGTCAGAGGTTGTCTTCCGCCAGATGGTGGCGGAACATGCTTTTATCGAGTGGGCCGAGGTGCATGGCAATCTGTATGGCACGGCCATGGCTACCATTGATGAAGCCCGTCGCAACGGGGTGGACATGCTGTTGGATATCGATTGTCAGGGCGCGAAAAGCCTGAAACAACGGGGGGTGCAAGGGCTGTTCGTGTTTGTGCTGCCCCCCAGCCTGGCTGAACTGCGGAGGCGTCTTGAATCACGTTCATCCGATGCCCGCGAGGTGATTGAACGCCGCATTGCACGGGCTACCGAAGAGATTCGCGAGGCGCGCTGGTATGACTATATTGTGGTGAATGACCGGCTTGATGAGGCCCAGAATCTTCTGGCCGCCATTGTGACTGCTGCCCGCGCCACTACCGAGCGGATGCTGGGGCGGGTTGGGAAAATGTTTGATATTTGAGCTGGTAAGGGTATACTCCGATTCTCATATTTGCGTTTGCATGGAAGGAGCAGAAAATTATGGCACGGGTAACAGTTGAAGATTGCCTTGAGAACGTAGAGAACCGCTTCATGCTGGTGATGATGGCTTCCAAGCGGGTTAAGCAGCTTTTCAAGGGAGCGCGTCCCCAGGTTGCCACCAAGAACAACCGTTTTGTCGTGACCGCCCTGCGGGAGATTGCCGCCGGCAAGCTGTCTGCCGAGCTGAGCTCAAAGCGGGCAGCCTGATTATGGGTATCCAGGGGGTACGCCGGTGTGGCGTACCCCCTTTTTTTGTCTTTTTCCCAATGTTTGTCATCCCGCATAGACCTGCACCTATTCAAGCATGATTCGACTTAATGACATCCTCGATACGGTGGCCAGTTATAACCCCACCGCTGATCTGAATCTGATTCGCAAGGCCTACGTCTACTGCGCCAAGGTGCATCAGGGCCAGACCCGCCTGTCGGGTGAACCGTATATCATCCATCCCCTGGAGGTGGCCGGTATCCTGGCCCAGCTCAAGCTGGACGTCCCCAGTATCGTCACCGGTTTCCTCCACGACACCATTGAAGATACCCTGGCTACACCGGCCGAACTGACCGAGATGTTCGGCAGTGAGGTGTCGGATCTGGTGGACGGCGTCACCAAAATCAGCAAGATCCATTTCAAGACCAAGGAAGAGAATCAGGCTGAAAACTTCCGTAAGATGCTGCTGGCCATGGCCAAGGATATCCGGGTGATCCTGGTGAAGCTGGCCGACCGGCTGCACAATATGCGGACCCTGCAGTTTCAGCCTGAGCCCAAACAGCGCTCGATCAGCCGTGAAACCATGGATATCTATGCCCCGATCGCTAACCGGCTGGGGATATCCTGGATCAAGGTGGAGCTGGAGGATCTCTCGTTCCGCTATCTGAATCCCCAGATGTATGACGACTTGTCTACTCGCATTCAATTAAAGAAGCAGCAACGTGAGCAGTACGTTCAGGAAACCCGCGTGATCATCGAGGGCAAACTCAAGGATCACGGCATTGAGGGTGAGGTGTCAGGGCGTAGCAAACACCTGTATTCCATCTGGCGCAAAATGGAAAAGCGCAGTGTTGATTTTGAAGATATCTACGACCTGACGGCCTTCAGGGTGCTGGTGGATAATGTCAAGGACTGCTACGGGGTGCTGGGGGTGATCCATTCCTCCTGGAAACCGATCCCCGGACGCTTCAAGGATTATATCGCCATGCCCAAGGGCAATATGTATCAATCACTGCACACCACGGTGATTGGTCCCCACGGCGACCGGATCGAGGTGCAGATCCGCACCCACGAGATGCATCGGGTGGCCGATGCGGGGATTGCCGCCCACTGGAAATACAAAGAGGGCAAGGGCTATGACGAGAAAGAGGTCAAGCGTTTTGCCTGGCTGCGGCAGCTGCTGGAATGGCAACAAGAGCTGCAGGATTCCCGCGAGTTCATGGACTCGGTCAAGGTTGAACTGTTTCCGGAAGAGGTCTACGTCTTTACCCCCAAGGGGGATGTGAAGGGCTTTCCCAAGGGATCCACGCCGATCGACTTTGCGTATGCGGTGCATACCGATGTGGGCCATCGCTGCGTCGGCGCCAAGGTAAACGGCAAACTGGTGCCGCTCAAACACCAGCTTCAAAATGGCGATATCGTTGAGGTCATCACCTCGCCGCACCACACCCCCAGCAAGGATTGGCTCAAGATCGTCAACTCCTCCCGGGCCCGTAACAAGATCAGGGCCTGGATCAAGACCGAGGAGCGTAAGCGTAGCATCGTGCTGGGCCGTGAAATCTGCGAGAAGGAATTCCGTCGTTATTCACTGAATCTCCAGAAAATACAACGGGCAGGTGACTTAAAAAAGGTTGCTCATGAGGTCGGTTACAGCAGTGAAGATGATCTGCTGGCTGCGGTGGGCTATGGCAAGGTATCGCCGGGGCAGCTGATCGGCAGGCTGGTGCCGGAAGAAAAGCTTAAGGCCAGCCAGGAGCATAAAGAGTCACGGATTACCGGGGTGATCAACCGGTTAAAGGGAAAGTCCGTCAATGCCGTGGAGGTAGGGGGCATGGAGGATATCATGATCCGCTACTCCAAGTGTTGCAACCCCGTGCCTGGGGATGAGATTGTTGGATTCATTACCAGGGGGCAGGGGGTGGCCATCCATACAACGGACTGCCCTTTTGTCCGTGAGAGCGACCCGGAGCGGCGGATTGAGGTCACCTGGACCAAGGGCAAGAGCGCTGCCTTGCCGGTGCGGGTGCGGGTGCTGTGCCACGATGAAAAAGGAATCCTGGCCAACATGACCATGGCCATCACCAATGCCGAGGCCAATATCGCCGGAGCCCAGGTCAAGAGTACAATTGACCAGCGTGGTGAGAATATCTTCGAGATCAATGTCACCGACCTGGAACATTTGCAGCGAGTGATGAATTCGTTGATGCGGGTGAAGGGCGTGATCAAGGTGGAACGTTTAAGGAGTTAGGAGCGGGTATGAAGATTATTGTAACCGACCAGGCCCCGGCGGCCATCGGCCCTTATTCGCAGGCAGTACAGGCTGGCGGGTTGCTGTTCTGTTCTGGGCAGATTCCGCTTGATCCGGTGACCGGTGAGCTGGTCAACGGTGATATCCGTCAGGAGACTGAGCGGGTGATGGAAAATCTGGCAGGGGTGCTGGAGGCTGGTGGCTGTGGACTCGGACAGGTGGTGCGGACCACCATCTATCTTGTGGATATGGCCGATTTCCCGCTGGTGAATGAGGTATATGGCCGTTATTTCGGTAGTGAGAAGCCAGCCCGGGCTACGGTGGCGGTGGCAGCCCTGCCCAGGGGGGCCAGGGTGGAGATTGATGCGGTAGCAGTGGTAAAAAACTAAACAAGCCGTGCGCAAACAAGTGCGCACGGCTGTTAAGGGTGTGTGTTGCCAGGACTCTTAAAGGGCCTTGGTAACGGAGCCGGAGCGGATACAGCGGGTGCAGACCTTGACGGTTGACACACTGCCGTTAGCCGCCTTGGCCTTCACCTTCTGCAGGTTGGGGTACCAAGTGGTACGGGTTTTGTTATTGGCGTGGCTGACATTGTTGCCGTTGCTGGGGCCTTTGCCGCAAATTTCACATTTTCTCGACATTGGATGTTGTCCTCCCGTAAAAACTGAACGTCAGTTTCTAGCAGAACTCATCTAGGAATGCAAGGTAAAAAACGACCCATGAAGATTCTCAAGGCATTCTTCTCACTGTTGGTTATAGGTCTCCTGGTGATCATAGCGCTGTTTGTTGATTTTGCCTACAAGACCTTCTCGGCCCGTCCGCCTGCGGTGCAGGTGGATGCGATTGTGGTGCTGGTCGGCGGCAAGGGCCGTGTGGAGGAGGGGGTGCGTCTGTTCCGGGCAGGCCGTGCCAACTGGCTGTTTCTGGTGGGGGTGGATCCCACGGTGCGCAAGACGGATCTGTACCGGCAACGTCCCGGTGATCCTTCACCCGATCAGGTGATACTTGAAAAAATATCACGCAATACCCTGGAGAATGCCCTGTATGGCCGTGACCTGCTCCAGGCAAAAGGGGTCCGCTCACTCTTGCTGATTACCTCCCGTTACCACCTCAAACGTTCCACCATTCTGCTGCGCAATGCCTTGCCAGCGGAGGTGGCTATCTATCCCCATCCGGTGGATAGCAGCAATATCAAGCAGAACTGGTGGTATCACGTTGGCACCTTCCGGTTATTGTTCTCGGAATTTTATAAGTATTGCCTGTTCCGCCTGTTTTTCCTGTTTGCGCCGGGAGAATTACGTCCGCTGGTGCCATAGCCCCCCTTTTCATTTTTGTCTGAAGCTGCTACATAAACGAGGAGCGACTGCTGTCGCTCCTCCAGTTTTTTCAGAAAGGTTTATACGATGCGTTATATCAGTACCCGCGGCGGTATTGCGCCGATCCGCTTCAAGGATGCCATCATGATGGGCCTGGCCGATGACGGCGGTCTGCTGCTGCCCGAAACCATCCCCACTTTCAGTGCTGCCGAGCTGGAATCCTGGCGTGGTCTGTCTTATCCCCAACTGGCTTTTGAGATTATCTCGCGTTTTGTGGATGATATTCCGGCTGCCGATTTACGGCGCTTGATCGACCGTTCCTATGCCACTTTCAGTCACCCTGAGGTGACGCCGGTGGTCAGGCAGGACGGCATCGCTATTCTGGAGCTGTTCCATGGGACTACCCTGGCTTTCAAGGATGTAGCCCTGCAGTTTCTGGGCAACCTGTTCGAGTACATCCTGGCAGAACGCAAGGAGCAGCTGACCATTGTGGGGGCCACCTCCGGCGATACCGGCAGCGCCGCCATCCATGGGGTGCGGGGCAAGCAAGGGATCACCATCTTCATTATGCACCCCGATGGCAAGACCTCGCCGGTACAAGCCTTGCAGATGACCTCGGTGCTGGACGACAATGTGCACAATATTGCCATTCAGGGCACCTTTGACGACTGCCAGGATATGGTCAAGGCGTTGATGAACGATCTGGCATTCAAGCAGCGCCATAAGCTGGGGGCGATCAACTCCATTAACTGGGCGCGGGTGTTGGCCCAGGTGGTCTACTACGTCTATGCCTGGCTCAAGGTGGCCAAGCCGGGGCAAAAGGTGCTCTACTCGGTGCCCACCGGCAACTTTGGTGATATCTTTGCCGGCTATGTGGCCTGGCAGATGGGGCTGCCGGTGCAGCAACTGCTGTTGGCCACCAATGAAAACAACATTCTGACCCGTTTTATCAATGCTGGCGATTATTCCTTGAGTCAGGTGGTGCAGACCGTTTCGCCTTCAATGGATATCCAGGTGGCATCCAACTTTGAGCGTTATCTGTATTACCTGTTCAATAGCGACGCTACACGGGTGGTTACCGCCTTCAGCCAGCTGAAGGCGGAGGGGAGGATCAGCTTTACTGCAGAGGAGTTGACGCAGGTGCGACGTGATTTCTGTTCGACTTCGGTGAATCGCGCAGAGACCCTGGCCACCATCGGCGATTTTCTGCAAGAGACCGGCTATCTGCTGGATCCCCACACGGCCGTCGGAGTGAAGGCGGGCCGCGACCGGCTGACAGACGGCGTGCCGGTGGTCTGTCTGGCCACGGCCCATCCTGCCAAGTTTGGCGAGACGGTGCAGGAGGCAACTGGTCAGCCGGTGCCGTTGCCACCAGCCATTCAGCGGTTACAAGGATTACCGACCCGTTGTGCCCTGCTGCCGGCCGACCTGCAGCAGGTACGCGCATTCATAGAAAAAACAGTGGAGTAACCGACCATGCGGATCGAATGCCCACATTGCAAGGCCAGTGGGACCATCAACGACCATACCATCCCTGAAGAAGGGATGTATCTGTCCTGCCCGCGTTGCAAGGAAGGCTTCCAGGTCAACAAGCCGCGTCGGCAGATGACCTCGGCCTACGCCACCAATACCTGTCCCTCTTGCGGTTACAGCACCTATTGCGAAGAGGTGTTTGACCAGTGCCCCAAGTGCGGGGTGGTGGTGAAGACCCTGATGGAGCGCAAGCTGAAACAGGAGGCTCGCAGGCGGGAGCAGGAGCTGATGGGGCAACATCCTGGCGTCCCGATTCCCCCTCCGCCCGTCAGTGGCTCCAAATATCTGCGTGCGGCCGTTCCTGAGGAAACACCGAGGTTAAACCTGAATCTGGCTGGTTTTGCCAACGGCTTTGACCCGGTGGCAGCCGTGGGATGGGGTGCGGTCTTGGTGGCGGTTGTCCTGTTGGTGATTGGGATCATGGGGGTGATGAACTACCACGGCAATGACATCCAGGCCCGGCTGTCAGAGCTTTCAGTGGAGGAGGTTTCGGCCTGGCAGGTCTTTTGGGGCTATGGTTTTATGCCCTGGCTGGAGACACTTTTCGGCGCCGTGGCACTGGTGGCGGCCCTCGGGTTCCTACAGCGCTCTGATTGGGGCGCCAGGGCCATGCAGGGGGTTGTGCTGGCGGGGTTGGTGCTGGCGCCATTGTATGAGCTGGTGATCTATATCGTTTGGGTGGTTAAGTCCATCGATCCACCGTGGTGGGCCTATCTGGTGGAGTTATTCAGTGCCATTTTGTTCTCGGCCCTTTGGGTCGCGCCGCTGTTGTTTTTGCTGTACTATCTGCGGGGAGATCGTTTCCGTTACAGTTACGCCAACGCTTAGGTTGTTGGCGCACCGCTGTTGCCAGTACCGCCGCCGCTCGGTTTTTTACGCCGGGGGCGGCTTTTCTTTTTTGCCTCACTGGGGGCAACCGATGCAGCAGCCGGTCTGGTTGAAGGTTTGGTTGACGTTCTGGAATGGCGCTGTCCGGGGGCGGGACGCCCTGCTGTCGTTGTCGGCACCCTGTATTTGGGGCGCTTGAAGTCATGGACAAACAGTTCATCTTCGGCCCACTCCACCGGAATTTTGGTGTGGATGTACTCTTCGATCGCCTCAACATAAAAGGCGCCATCCTCATCGGCCAGGGAGATCGCCTTGCCCTCTGCTCCGGCCCGGGCGGTACGGCCGATCCGGTGGACGTAATCCTCGGCATCCTGGGGCAGGTCGTAGTTGATCACATGGGAGACCCCGTCGATATGCAGGCCCCGTGAAGCAACATCCGTGGCGATCAGGATCGGCAGTTCGCCGCGTTTGAACTGCTCAAGAATGTTCAGGCGTTTGCGTTGTTCAACATCGCCGGAGATCACCCGGCTGGGGAAATCGTTGGCATTCAGCCGGTCCTGGAGCCGCTCGGCCTCGCGCTTGGTGTTGACAAACAGCATGGAGCGGACCATCCCCTCGCGTCTGAGCAGTCCCAGCAACAGGGGAAATTTTTCCTTGTTGGCCACATGGTAGAGGGTTTGTTCCACCCGTTCGGCGGTCATCTTTTCCGGGGTGACCGAGACCTTCTGGGGTACGTTCATGAACTCGTAGGAGAGTTCCATCACCCGCTGATTGAGGGTGGCGGAGAACATCAGGTTCTGACGGGCATCAAAGGGAGGTAACCGGCGCAGGATAAAACGCAGGTCCGGGATAAAGCCCATATCGAACATCCGGTCGGCTTCATCAATCACCAGCATTTCGATATGCTTGAGGGTGTAGACCTTCTGCTTCAAGTAGTCGATCAGGCGGCCCGGCGTGCCGATCACCACGTCAGCCCCGTCCTTCAGGGCGTTCTTTTGCTTCATGTAATCCACGCCGCCATAGATGGCCTGGATGGTCAGGCCGCAATGGGCCCCCAGCACCTGGGCATCCTTTTCGATCTGCACCACCAGCTCACGGGTGGGAGCCAGAATCAGGGCCCGTGGACGTTTGTCGGCCTCAGTGGGGGTCCGTAACAGTTTGGTCAGCAGGGTGATCAGGAAGGCAGCGGTCTTGCCGGTGCCGGTCTGGGCCTGGCCGGCCACATCCTTGCCGGATAAAGAGAGCGGCAGGGTCTGGGCCTGAATCGGTGTGCAACTGCTGAAGCCGGCATCGATGACGCCCTGCATTACCTGTTGCGGTATATCGAGTTCGTTAAACTGCATTATGGGTAGTTGCTCCTTCTGCTGAATGGCTCAGTTAAACAGCTATACACCCTTGGCAGCGTTCAGGCAATGCCAAACCATGGCCTGACAGCCCTGGAAAGCCAGAAATACTTTGACAAACCAGTCACCGCACAAGTAGGATTGGCAAAATTTACACGAGGTTTTGACAGGCATGCAGGCAGCGCTGGAGCTGATCGGCAACGATCTCAAATTGGTGGAAGAGCAGTTCAGGAAGGATCTCGCATCAGAGGTCCCGCTGATCCGCAAGGTGGGGGAGTATGTCCTGTCCAGCGGTGGCAAGCGGATTCGACCTGCCATGTTGCTTCTGGCTGCCCGGCTGTGTAACTACACCGGTAACCAGGCTATTCCGCTGGCCAGTGTGATCGAGTTTATCCACACCGCCACCTTGTTGCACGATGATGTGGTGGACAGCGCGACGCTGCGGCGTGGACAGGCCTCAGCCAACACCCTGTGGGGCAACGAAGCCTCGGTGCTGATTGGTGATTTTCTGTTTTCCAAATCCTTTTCCCTGATGGTGGCGGTCGGCAGTCTGGATGTCCTGCAGGTGATGTCCCGGGCCACCACGGTGATCGCCGAGGGAGAGGTGCTGCAACTGCTCTATACCGGCGACCTTGAGCTGAACGAAGAGAACTATATCGAGGTGGTGCGAGCCAAGACGGCAGTGCTGTTGTCAGCGGCCTGTCAATCAGGCGCTATTCTGGGTCAGGTTTCGTCTGAGCAGGAGCAGGCTCTGGCCGACTTCGGCATGGAACTGGGTATCGCCTTCCAGCTGATGGACGATCTGCTGGATTACACCGCCAGCGAAGCTGATTTTGGCAAGAGTATCGGTCACGACCTGGAAGAGGGCAAGATGACCCTGCCGCTGATCCACGCCCTGCGCCGGTGTAGTCAGGATGAGCGTGATCAGGTTGCGGCGATTGTTGAAAAGGATGAACTTTCCCCAGAAGAATTCAGTCGTGTTGTCGCTCTGGTGCAACGTTATGGAGGTATTGACTATACCGTTGAAAAGGCTCGCAGTTGTGTCGCTGCTTGCCGGAGGCATTTGGCCGGTTTTCCCGATAGCGAGTGTAAGCAGGCCCTGCTGAATCTGGCCGAGTATGTGGTCACCCGTAACTGCTGACCCCGTTCTCTGTTGCACCTTAATCTGATTGCATTACCCCGGAGGATATGGAATGAAAAAGCTGCTGCTTGTGCTTTGCTGCGCCCTGACCCTGATGGCCGGATGTTCCAAGGATGGCGCTCAAACCGGTTTATCTGCCAAGCCGGCTGAAAAAAACCCCGCTCCCTCTATCAATGTCGTATCAATGGATAATACCCAGCTAAGCCTTGATTCTTTGAAGGGTAAGGTGGTGGTTCTCAATTTTTGGGCCACCTGGTGCCCTCCCTGCCGCGAAGAGATTCCCTCCATGATGGCGTTGAACAAGGCCATGGCCGGCAAACCGTTCCAGATGGTTTGCGTCTCGGTGGATGAAGGAGGAAAACAAGCGGTGGCAGAGTTTTTCAAAAATACCGGTTTCTCCTTGCCGGTCTATTTTGACTCCACCGGTCAGGCTACTGCCATCTATGGCATCACCGGCGTACCGGAAACCTTTGTGATCGACAAAAACGGTGTCATCGTCAAGAAGGTGATTGGCGGGCTTGACTGGAACAGCTCAGAGGTCGTTGCCTTTCTGGAAGGCCTAATGAAGTAATTGTTGCGAGGTTCTCATGGAAACTCCTAATATCACCTATATCGGTGCCTTCGTCGCAGGTCTGCTCTCGTTCCTGTCCCCCTGTGTGCTGCCGCTGATCCCTTCCTATATCACCTATATCACCGGCCTCTCGTTCGGCGATCTGGATGCGGAACATCCGACCCATCTGGTGCGTCAGAAGACCCTGCTGCACTCTCTGGCCTTTGTTGCCGGATTCACCATGGTGTTTGTGTTGCTGGGCGCCTCAGCCACCCTGTTGGGATCCCTGATGCAGCAGTACATGGAGATCATCCGCAAGGTCGGTGGTGTGCTGGTGGTGCTGTTCGGTGTCCATGTCACCGGTCTGGTGCCGCTGAAGTGGTTGCTGGGGGAACGGCGTGTTTCGCTCAAGCATAAACCAGCCGGGTATCTGGGCAGCTTGCTGGTCGGCCTGGCCTTTGCCGCCGGCTGGACCCCCTGCATCGGCCCGATCCTGGCCTCTATTCTGATGATCGCCGCCACTGAAGAGAAGGTGGGGCAGGGGATTATTCTGCTGCTGCTCTATTCCGTTGGTTTGGGGATACCGTTTTTGTTGTCATCGCTGGCAATGCACCGCTTCATCTCGATTTTCAATCGTTTCAAAAAATATATCCGCATGTTCGAGGTCATCACCGGCCTGTTTCTGATCGTGGTAGGTGTGCTGATCTTCACTAATTGGCTGTCGGTCCTGTCAGGTTACGCCAATCTGCTGTTCCTGAAAAACTGAGATGGTCAAGGCCCACCGTGCACAGCATTCGATCCAGTTGGCGGTTTCTCAGCTGGTGGTGACCGAGGCGTTCTATGCCGGCATTCTGGAGTTGCCGGTACAACGCTCTTTTTCGGCTGTTGGGGCGCCGGACCATCTGGTAGTGGATATGGATGGCATCGCCCTGATGTTTGTGGAGGAGAATGACGTGGTGCGGACCCATCCGGTGCTGGAGCATCGCTTCAGCATGTTTCCCAAGGGGATCGGCATGACACTGCATTTTGATGTGCGGGATATCGAAGGGATCAATGATGCGATCATGGAAGAGGATATGGAGATTCTCTATCCCCTGGAGGAAAAACCGTACGGCGTAAAAGAGATGTGGTGTTTTGACCCGGATGGCTATCTGGTGGTCCTGGAAGAGCCGGTCGCCCAACGCACAAAGGCCGTCCGCTAAAGAGCAGCCGGCCTTTGTGAGACTGACGGGTGTGGTTACTTCGCCGTAGTATCTTTCTTTTTCTCCCGCGCCGCGGGAGAGCAGGCATCAGACATTCAGGTGGGCACTCCCAGTTTGGGAAGCAGGTATTTGTTCACGACAAACCATACCACCACAAATACTATGATCATCAACAGTTCTTTCATCCCAAGGCCTCCTTTTCGCTTTATAGCATAGTGCTCGTCAGAATAGAACTATTTGCATGCTCAATGATGTCAGGAGCTGTTACAACCATGCCATTTCCCGCCATTGACCCCGTGTTTTTGCGGCTTGGGCCGCTGCAGTTCCGCTGGTACGGCCTTATGTATGTGCTGGGTTTTATCATCAGCTATTTTGTGATCCGCGGTGAGGTGCGTCGCAAACAACTTGTCCTGGATAACGAGGGGATTGCTGATCTGATCTTCTTCCTGGCCTTGGGAGTGGTATTGGGGGGCCGGTTGGGGTATGTCCTGTTTTACGACCTGCCGGCCTATCTGGCCAAGCCGTACAAGATCTTCTTCATCTGGGAAGGGGGCATGTCGTTCCATGGCGGCCTGCTGGGTGTTGGCCTGGCTGCCATCTGGTTTGCCCGCAGCCGTTCGATCCCCTTTCTGCAGCTGGCCGATCTGGCGGCCCTGGCTGCTCCGGTGGGGCTGGGACTGGGCCGGATCGGCAACTTCATCAATGGTGAGCTGTTTGGTCGTCCCACCAGTATGCCCTGGGGGATCATCTTCCCGGAAGGTGGGGCGGTGCCGCGGCACCCTTCCCAACTGTACGAGGCCTTTCTGGAAGGACTGGTGCTTTTCTTTGTGGTCAGGTGGTTTGCCCGGCGGATACCGGTGAGCGGTTCGGTCATGGCTGCTTTTATGGCCGGTTATGGGCTGTTCCGTTCCTTTGTGGAGCTGTTCCGCCAGCCAGATAGTCAGCTGGGATTTTTTTATGGTTTTTTTTCCATGGGGCAGCTGCTGAGTCTGCCACTGTTTGTCGTTGGAACGCTGCTGTTGATCTGGCTGGCCCGTAGAAAACAGACGGCAGCACAACCCAATAAACCGTAAGGAGTTCGAATGGCTACTGTAACTGCACGTCACATTCTGGTATCCAGTGAGGAACAATGCCTCACATTGAAAGGCGAGATTGAGGCCGGAGCTGACTTTGGCGAGGTTGCCAAACTCAACTCCTCCTGCCCCTCACGTATGCAGGGCGGCGACTTGGGTGCTTTTACGCCGGGGCAGATGGTCAAGGAGTTTGACGAGGTGGTTTTTTCCGGCCCGATCAACACCGTACTGGGCCCGGTCAAGACCCAGTTTGGCTACCACCTGATCGAGATCACCAAACGCTGGTAGTTATTTCTGCTGCATAGATTCGGCAAGCAGCAGGGCTTTGAAACCAACTGCGGCAGCCCAAAAACCCCAACATGGCCCCGATCATCATCCGGGCGATAAGCAGTGCCTGGACCTGAGCCAAAATATAGATCCCATGCAATCCCAGCGATCGATCATACACCTGGATATGAACGCCTTCTTTGCCTCGGTGGAACAGCAGGCCAACCCCGCCTTGCGCGGCAAGCCGATTGCCGTAGTGGGCTCCGGCCACCGCACCGTGATCACCACCGCTTCCTATGAGGCTCGCAGTTTCGGGGTCAAGACCGGCATGGCGATCTGGGAGGGCCAGCGGGCCTGCCCTGGCTTGATCATTGTGGTGGGGGACAACAAAAAATATACCCATACCTCCCGGCAGATCATCGCCCTGCTGCGGGAATACACCCCCCTGGTGGAGGTGTTCTCCATCGACGAGGCTTTCCTGGATGTGACCCATTCCAGCGCCCTGTTCGGGCCGGCAGAGACCATCGCTTACCAGCTCAAGGCTCGCATCAGGCACGGACTGGGCCTGACCTGTTCCATCGGCATCGCCCCCAACAAGCTGCTGGCCAAGCTGGCCAGTGATATGCAGAAGCCGGACGGCCTGACGATCATACCGCCGGACAGGGTGGGGGCCATCCTGGAGCATATTCCGATCGGTGACCTGTGCGGCATCGGCAAAAAGACTCAGCGGCAGCTGAACCTGCTGGGCATCACCACTTGTGGGCAACTGGGCCGTTTTCCGGAGGAGTTGTTGCGCAAAAAATTCGGGATTGTCGGTCCACGGCTCAAACAGATGGGGCAGGGGCGGGATGACGGTCCGGTGCTGCCGGTGGAAGAGGAGGACGGCGTCAAGAGTGTCGGTCACTCCATGACCTTGCAGCGGGATGTTGCTACCCGTGATGAAATCCTGCGCTACCTGCTGCAGTTGTCGGAGATGGTTGGCAGGAGGGCACGGCGCTATGGCGTCACTGCCAAGACGGTCAGCCTCTCCATCCGTTTTGCCGATTTTTACTCCAGTGTCCAGCGCCAAACCACCGTGGTGAGCCCGATCAGCCTCAGTGATGAGATCTTCAAGGTTGCCACCAGCCTGCTGGACAGCATCGAGCTGCACCAGGCGGTCAGGCTGTTGGGGGTCAGCCTCTCCAACCTGCAGCACAACCAGCAGCAGCTTTCGCTGTTTGAGGAAGAACGCAGGAAGTCGGAAGCCACCCGGGCCATGGATGCCGTGAATGACCGCTTCGGCGACTACAGCGTCACCTTTGGCAGCCTGCTGCAGAGTGAGGAAAAAGGCTCCCACGTAATCTCACCGGCCTGGCGGCCGGAGGGGATCAGAAACGTGGGGGTGGAGTAGCCCTTTCGGTTCTGCTACAATGTCACATAATGAAATCTTAAGTGAACTTACCCCATTTCAAGACGTATCTTGCCGCCGTTTATGGTCTGATAGCTGAAAAAGTTGTACAGACACTGACCAGCCTAGAATAAGAGGAGTCGAGCATGAATCAATTAAATGTAACCCAGGCCCGCACCGGGCTGATTGTCAAGCAGAACGCGCTGGTCCGCCAGGTGTACGCCTGGATGGGGCTGGGGCTTGCCATCACCGCCATGCTGGCGATGGTGACGGTTTCTTCTCCCGGCATGCTACAGGCCATTGTTGGCAACCGGCCGGTTTTTTATGGGTTGATGATCGGGGAATTGGCTCTGGTCTTCATCCTGTCCGGGGCGATCAATCGTCTCAGCGGCACGGTGGCCACCCTGCTGTTTCTGGGATACTCGGCCTTGAACGGTTTGACCCTTTCGGTCATCTTTATTGTCTACACCGCTGACTCCATCGCCTCGACCTTCGCGGTTACCGCAGCCATGTTTGGCGCCATGAGCATCTATGGTTATCTGACCAAGAAAGACCTGACCTCCTGGGGAAGCTTTCTGTTCATGGGATTGATCGGGATTGTGATCGCCTCGTTGGTGAACATCTTCCTGCAGAGCAGTGCGGTTTCCTGGGTGGTTTCCGGCATCGGAGTACTGGTTTTTACCGGCCTGACCGCCTACGATACCTGGAAGATCAAAGCAATGGCAGCAGCCGGGGAAGAAGGCAGGAAGCCGGCCATTCTCGGCGCCTTGACCCTCTATCTTGATTTTATCAACCTGTTCCTGATGCTGTTGCGATTTATGGGCGGCAGGAGGGATTGATTCCCGTAGGATCTGTTGGCTGCAATTATTTAGACCTTTCAATGGGAGCCACAGCCCGTGGTCACTGATACAAGGTGATGATGTAATTGCAGCTGAGCGTCACCACATGGCGCACCGGCACCACAACGTTGCAAAGAGGATTGTATGGCCCGTCCCAAGAAAACCAACACCGCTGCCAATATCGGCTATGAAGCCCAGCTCTGGCAGATGGCCGATGCCCTGCGGGGCAGCATGGATTCAGGCGAATACAAGCATGTCGTGCTTGGTCTGCTGTTCCTGAAATACATCTCCGATGCCTTTGAAGAAAAACATGCCCAGCTTGAGGCAGAGTGCAGCCAGGGGGCTGATCCTGAAGATCAGGATGAGTACCGGGCTGAGAATATCTTCTGGGTGCCGCCTGAAGCCCGCTGGGTGCACCTGAAGGCCCAGGCCAAGCAACCGACCATCGGTCAGCTGGTGGATGATGCCATGACCGGCATTGAGCGGGACAACCCGGCGCTGAAAGGGGTGCTGCCCAAGGACTACTCTCGTCCTTCCCTGGACAAGCTGCGTCTGGGGCAGTTGATCGACCTGATCAGCAATATCCGGGTGGGAGACAGCGAGAGCCGCGCCAAGGATGTGCTGGGCCGGGTGTATGAGTATTTCCTGTCGCAGTTTGCCAGCGCCGAAGGCAAGAAGGGTGGCGAGTTCTATACCCCCCGCTGCGTGGTCCGCATCCTGGTTGAAATGATCGAGCCCTACAAGGGCCGGGTCTATGACCCCTGCTGCGGGTCGTCCGGCATGTTTGTCCAGTCGGAAGAGTTTATTGCTGCCCACGGCGGCAAGCTGGGTGATATCAGTATCTATGGCCAGGAGAGTAACTACACCACCTGGCGCCTGGCAAAGATGAACCTTGCCATTCGGGGGATTGACGGCCAGATCGCCCACGGCGACACCTTCCACAACGACCGCCACCCCGATCTGAAGGCCGACTACATCCTGGCCAACCCGCCGTTCAATATCTCCGACTGGGGCGGTGACCGCCTGCGGGAGGATAAACGCTGGCAGTATGGCGCGCCACCCACGGGCAATGCCAACTACGCCTGGGTGCAGCATATGGTGCACCACCTGTCGCCAACCGGCGTGGCTGGCTTTGTCTTGGCCAATGGTTCCATGTCCTCCAACCAGTCCGGTGAGGGTGAAATACGTAAAAACCTGATCGAGGCCAATCTGGTGGACTGCATGGTGGCCATGCCGGGTCAACTGTTCTACGCCACCCAGATTCCGGTCTGTCTCTGGTTCCTGGCCCGTGACCGCAAGAACCACAAGTTCCGTGACCGGCGCGGTGAAGTGCTGTTTATTGATGCCCGCAAGATGGGGGCTATGGTGGACCGCACCCACCGGGAGCTGACCGCTGAAGAGATCAGCCGGATTGCCGCCACCTACCATGCCTGGCGCGGTGAAAAGGAAGCTGTCGCATATGCCGACATCCCCGGTTTCTGCAAGGCTGCCAGCCTGGATGAAATCCGCAAGCATGGCCATGTGCTGACACCGGGCCGCTATGTGGGAGCCGAGGCGCAGGAAGAGGACGACGAACCGTTTCAGGAGAAGATGCAACGGCTGGCCGCTACGCTGGATCAGCAGTTTGCTGAATCAGCACGGCTGGAGAAGGCGATCAGAGATAACCTGAAGGCGTTGGGGATAGCTGGATGAACTACTACGACAAGATGACGGTCTCAGAATTGATTGAAGCACTGAAAAACTACCCGCCCGATGCCCGTGTGGTGGTGCTGGGGTATGAGTCCGGCTATGACGATATCACATTGATAAAGCAGGTTGCTATTCTGCCGGAAGACAATCCTTCCTGGTTCAATGGCCGCTATGATGATGCCCCGCCTGAACAGGCCGCTTCAGCAGAAAAGGCTGTGCTGCTGCATGGCCGGAATGCGGAGGAATAGCGGGATGGCTCTTGAACCGATACAGCAGGATTACCTCGATTTTCTGACACAGATAAAGACCAGGATTCGTCAACGCCAATATCAGGCTCTGCGGGCCGTCAACACCGAATTGGTCATGCTGTACTGGGAATTAGGTGAAGCAATTGAGCGAAAACAGCAGGAGCAGGGCTGGGGGAAATCGGTTGTAAAAAACCTTGCCCGCGATTTGCAGAGCGAATTTCCAGGTCGGAATGGGTTTTCTGCTCAAAATCTCTGGTTAATGCGACAATTCTTCAAGGAATACCGCGACAAGGAAAAACTCCAACCACTGGTTAGAGAATTGAGCTGGGCAAAGAACCTGGTCATCATGAGCCGCTGTAAGGACAATCTGGAACGGGAGTTCTACCTGCGCGCAACTGCCCGCTTTGGTTGGACCAAAAGCGTCTTGCAGCACCAGATCGACAACAAGAGTTACGAAAAATACCTGCTCAACCAGACCAACTTTGACAGCACGGTGCCGGATGCCATCAAGGCCCAGGCAGCGCTGGCGATTAAAGATCACTATACGTTCGATTTTCTTGAACTTGCCGATGAACATTCAGAGCGTGAGCTTGAAAACGCCCTGGTTCAGAACCTGCGCGATTTCATGGCTGAGCTTGGCGGTGCTTTCTCGTTCATCGGCAACCAGTACCGCCTGGAAGTAGATGGCAGGGAGTATTTTATTGATCTCCTGCTGTTCCACCGACGGTTACGCTGTCTGGTGGCCATTGAGCTGAAAATCGGCGAGTTTAAACCGGAGCACAAGGGGAAGATGGAATTCTATCTTGAGGCGCTGGACAGTCAGGAACGTTTGCCGGAAGAAAATCCTTCCATCGGTATAATTATCTGTCGCAGCAAGCACAAAACCACTGTGGAGTATGCCTTGCGCAACGCCGTGCGGCCGCTGGGGGTGGCAACCTACTCGGTGGTGGCACAGTTGCCTGAAGGGTATCGGGCTGACCTGCCCAGCCCGGAGCAGATTGCAGCACGGTTGCAGGGATGGGTTGTGGAAAGTGCGGAGGAGTAGCGGGATGGGGGAGTGGACGTTATCTCGTTTGTCTGATGCCATTGAAATTATTGGCGGTGGCACTCCAAACACCCAAACAAGTGAGTATTGGGGCGGTGCAATACCTTGGCTTAGCGTAGTTGATTTCAATGATGGATATAGGTGGGTAGCTGTGCGAGGCCAGGAGTTATTCAGCAAGGGGGCTGTTGTTGTTTGGAACCGCCCAGTAGCAGAAACGGCCTCCGGCCATACTGATGGCTTTTAAGGTGTCTAATTTATAGTATTTTGCAGAAAACCTTTGTGAGGGGGGGGGCTTTTATGGCTCAAAAATTTGTTGAGGGCATGTTTGTTGAACTTCTACCGACCCCCCAACTCGGTATAGGTAAGGTTGTGAAGGTTACCAGTGACAAGATAAGTGTGTTTTTTAAAAGCCAACCTGCAACCGAGGCTATGCTTTTCAAGCTGCCCAACAATAATCTTGTGCCTTCAGCTGTTCAGGACGACCTGATTCTCAACAATTTACCGCCTTTTGTAGAACGACCGGATGGCAAGTTGGCCCTTCCCGCCAGCAACACTAAGCGGATGACATTAGCGCAAACGCTTGATGCTTTTCATGCCAAATGTCCCCTAGGCTTCAATGATCCGCTTTTTCACGAACATGAGCGCGACTATAAGTGGAATGCGCACCTAAGATTTCAGGAAACCCTTGGAAGTGGACAGGGGCGTAGGCTGCTTGAAGAAAACAAAGTTGCTGAACTTGTGCAGAGGGTGCTTAGCGTCACATCGAAAGTGAATCTGCTATCGCCGTATGAGAATATGGCGCTACACGACGCACTTCAGTCCGAACAGGCAGCCCGCAAGTGTCTTACTGCCCTTTTCTGCGTACTTGATGCGCCTGTTGTTAGTGAAGCCACGTATCAGCCATATATTGATGCTGTGCTTGATTTGCCGCAAGAGGCTGGCAAGTCACGGGTCGGAACATGGCCCATTGTTACGCTGCTGCCGTTCATTGCCCAACCTGATCGCCACATGTTTTTAAAACCTACAAACTCCCAGTCCGCTGCTGAAGCACTTTCTTTTGACCTCCGCTATCAGTCCTTGCCAAACTGGCGGACGTATGAGGCGCTGCTGGAGATGGGCAAGGCCTACTACAACGAGATAAAACACTTGGGCCCCAGAGACTTTATTGACGTGCAATCCTTTATCTGGATGGCGACGCATACTTAGATTGCGGTGTAAAATTACACCGCCTGCCTGATCGGTATTACCTTCGCAACACTCTTTAATCCGTCCAGATAATCAGCCCAGGTTTGCATCATCTTCTTCCGTTCCGTCAGGTGTTGCGTCCGGTTGTACGCTCTGCCAAGCCGATCCGGTACCGCGTGGGCAAGCTGTGCCTCAATAGCGTCCGGTGAGAACCCCAGCACTTCGTGCAACAAGGTTCTGGCCGTTGCCCTGAAGCCATGGGTACAGACCTCTTCCTTGCTGAAACCCATGCGTCGCAGACCTGCGTTCAGTGTATTTTCTGAAATAATTCTTAAGGGTGTTCGTATACTTGGGAATACATACTTGCTGTGATAGGTTAAAGGTTTTAGGTCCTTCAAAATAGCTACAGCCTGAGAGGGTAGGGGGACCAGGTGAGGCTGCTTCATCTTCATTCGTTCGCCTGGGATACTCCATTCAGCAGCATCAAGATCGAGCTCTTCCCACTCCATGCCACGCAACTCACCGGGGCGAACAAACAGCATGGGGAGCAGTTGTAGGGCGCACTTCACCGCAAACGAACCCTGAAACTCCTCTGTTGCCCTCAGTAGTCCTGCCAGCTGCTTTGGATCTGTCAGTGCTGCCCGGTGGCCAAACTTAACCGCAGGCAGTGCCCCCCGCAGGTCGCGGGTGCAATCGCTCTCAACCTTGCCGGTAGCAACTGCATAACGCAGTATTTGGCTGCACGAGTTTAGCACTCGGTGGGCGGTGTCCAGTGCCCCCCGTGATTCGATCCTGCGAACGGTGGCAAGAATCTCGGGTGGAGTGATCTCGGTAACCGGGCGACGCCCAAGGTAAGGGAACACATCTTTTTCAAGCCGGTCCATTAAGGTCTTGGAGTGGACCGCAGACCAGTTGCCGGAAAATCTAAGGTGCCATTCACGAGCGACGATTTCAAAGCTGTTCTCTGCGGCTGCCTCCTTGATGGTCTTTTGGATCTTCTTAAACTCTCCTGGATCTACGCCGTTGGCCAGCAGTTTTTTTGCATCGTCCCGGCGTTTGCGTGCATCGGCCAGGGTGACTTGGGGGTATGCGCCAAGAGATAGCTGCTTAACCTTGCCATCAAACGAATACTTTAGCCGCCAAAGTTTCCCGCCTGCCGGCGAGACCAGAAGGTTTAGTCCGCCACCATCAAACAGCTTGTAGCCCTTTTCCTGTGGCTTGGCGTTTTTGATTTGTAGTTCAGAGAGAGGCAGTATTCGTCTCGGCATGAAGTGCTCCTTTATTTTGGGAGCATCCTACCTTTCATGGACATGACATGCCCCTAAAAGTGCTCCCAAAAAATCTGGAACTAGGTATATCACCATGAACAGCCATAGACAAACAAAAGAAAAAAGCCCTCGAAATTCAAGGGCTTTTGGTCTGCGCTGTACAGCGCTGTACTAACTATTGGTACCAGAGGCCGGACTCGAACCGGCATGAGGTTGCCCTCGGCAGATTTTGAGTCTGCTGTGTCTACCATTTCACCACTCTGGCAAAAGAGTCGTCACTATACCCATAACAGTAGCCGGGCGTCAAGTGGAAAGGGGCGCTGGATCGGCCCGGTGTGGGACATCAGCTTTCTGGTCGGGTCATCGCCAGCGGCACGATCCAGGCATCGTACTGCTCTGCCGTGACCTGGCCCGAGGCCAGGGCCGCCTGCCGCAGGGTTTGGCCCTGATGGTGGGCGGTCTTGGCAATGGCGGCGGCGGCATCGTAGCCGATGTGGCGGGTGAGGGCGGTCACCAGCATCAGGTTGTTACTGAGGTGCTCGGCAATCACCTGCTGGTCTGGTTCGATCCCTTTGGCACAGTGCTCGTTAAAGGCGTTGCAGGCGTCGGCCAGCAGACCGATGCTCTCCAGCACGTTGTGCACGATGACCGGTTTGTAGACGTTCAACTGGAAGTTGCCCTGGCTGCCGGCAAAGGCCACTGCGGCATCGTTGCCGAACACCTGTACGCAAACCATGGTCAACGCCTCGCACTGGGTAGGATTGACCTTGCCCGGCATGATGGAGGAGCCGGGTTCGTTTTCAGGAATCACCAGCTCACCGATGCCGCAGCGCGGGCCGCTGGCCAGCCAACGCACATCGTTGGCCAGTTTCATCAGACCGCCCCCCAGGGTGCGCAGACTGGCTGAGGTCTGTACCAGGGCGTCGTGGGCCGCCAGGCTGAAGAACTTGTTGGGGGAACTGCGGAACGGCTGTCCGGTCAACTGGGCGATCTTCTCAGCGGCCAGGTCGCCGAAACGGGGGTGGGCATTCAGGCCGGTGCCAACGGCGGTGCCGCCGATGGCCAGATCATACAGTCCGGCCAGGGCTGCCCGCACCCCATTCAGGCCGAAATCGATCTGAGCCACCCAGGCGCTGATCTCCTGCCCCAGGGTGATCGGCGTGGCGTCCTGCAGGTGGGTCCGGCCGGTCTTCACCAGATCACGATGAGTATCGGCCTTGGCGGCCAAGGTGTCACGCAGGGCGTTGACGGCAGGAAACAGCTGCCCCTGCAGCTCCTCCACCACGGCGATATGCATGGCGGTGGGAAAGGTGTCGTTGGATGACTGTCCCCGGTTGACATGGTCGTTGGGGTGCACCGGCTGTTTGGAACCCAGCCTGCCGCTGGCCAGTTCAATGGCCCGGTTGCTGATCACCTCGTTGGCGTTCATGTTGGATTGGGTGCCGGAGCCGGTCTGGAATACCACCAGCGGGAAGTGCCCATCCAGTTGCCCATTGATTACCTCGTCACTGGCCGCGATGATTAACGCTGCCAGGTCGGCAGGCAGTTCTCCCAATTCGGCATTGGCCTGGGCTGCGGCCTTTTTGAGGATGCCCAGCGAGCGGATGACCGGGCGCTGCCAGCGGAAACGATCGACCCCGATCGGAAAGTGGTGGATCGAGCGCTGGGTCTGGGCCCCCCAGTAGCGGTCTGCCGGTACTTCAATGGCCCCCATGGAGTCGTTTTCAGTGCGGGTTGTGTGCATTGCCGGTCCTCATAACAATGGTTGCGGCTGACTTTCAGTTCAGCCTGGTGTATAACGCCAATTCAGATAATAAGCGTACTATAGCAGAATCAGGTTTGGTGTCCATGCCCACACTCACGCTTGACCATAGCCGCTCATTGACCATTCCGGCCGAGTTTCTGGATAAACTGGGGCTGCAACCGGGTGATACGGTGAGTGTTGAGACCAACGGCACCGGACTGGTGCTACGCAAGGTGATCCCGCCGGCAGTTCCTTCATTGCAGCAGACCATAGCCCGCAAGAACCTGACTGTGGGGATGCAGTTCATCAAAGGGGTCGGACCCAAGCTGGCCGAGCTTTTGGCCAAGCGGGAGATCCGCACGGTTGAGGACGCCCTGTTCTGTCTGCCTCACCGCTACGAAGACCGCCGCACCCTGGTACCGATCCGTCAACTGAAGCCGGGTGTCAGCCAGGTGTTTCAGGGCACGGTGGTATCAGCCACCGCCGCTACCACCAAGGGAGGCCGTAAGGTTTTTGAGGTTTTGGTGAGCGACGAGTCCGGCAGTATGCTGCTGAAATGGTTCCACGCCAACCCGCTCTGGATGCAGCGCACCTGGAAGGTGGGGCGGCGGGGGGTGTTTACCGGTGAGGTAACCTCCTTCGGCTTTCAGCGAGAGGTGCATCACCCCGACGTGGAGTGGCTGGAGGAAGGGGCCGACGTGCAGGCGGTGATGGCGGCCGACCCGGTCAACTTCGGCCGGATCGTGCCGGTCTACCCCCTGACCGAAGGTCTGCATCAAAAGGGAATGCGCAGGGTGATGCGCCAGGTGGTGGACGGTTTCCTTGATAATGTGGAGAACGTGCTGCCGTCGTCGTTACTCAGCCCTCACGGCTACCTGCCGTTGCGGGAGTCGTTGGGGCAGGTGCACCTGCCGCCGGCCGAAGCGCAGCTGGCCGATCTGAATGAGGGCCGCACCCCGGCCCACCGCTCGCTGGCCTTTGACGAATTTTTTTACTGGGAATTGGGACAGGCCCTGAAAAAGCGGGGCATCGCCCTGGAAACCGGCATCGCCTTCCAGGTGACCCATCGCTACACCAAGGAACTGGCCCGGTTGCTGCCGTTTCAGCTGACTGCGGCTCAGCGCCGGGTGCTGGCGGAGATTAAGACCGACATGATGGCACCTCACCCGATGCATCGTCTGGTGCAGGGGGATGTGGGCAGCGGCAAGACCATGGTGGCGCTGATGGCGGCCCTGGTGGCGGTGGAGAACGGCTACCAGGTGGCGATCATGGCCCCCACCGAGATCCTGGCCGAGCAGCATTGGCACAATATCCACCATTGGTGCGAACAGCTGGGCATCAGTGTAGTGTTACTGACCGCCGCGCTTAAGGGTAAGGCCAAAAAAGAGGCGTTGGCCCTGGTGGCCGATGGCAGGGCCGCCATCGTGATCGGCACCCATGCCGTGATTCAGGACAAGGTGGAGTTTCAGCGCCTGGGTCTGGGAATCGTGGACGAACAGCACCGCTTCGGGGTGCTGCAGCGGGGCATTCTCAAAAAGAAGGGGATCAACCCCGACATCCTGGTGATGACCGCCACCCCGATCCCCCGTACCCTGGCCATGACCCTGTTCGGTGACCTCTCCCTTTCGGTGATTGACGAACTGCCGCCAGGCAGAACCCCCATTGATACAAAGATCTATTTTGAATCTCGCCGCACACAGGTCTATGACCTGATCCGCGCTGAAGTGGCCCAGCAGCGGCAGGTCTACGTGATCTATCCGCTGGTGGAGGAGTCGGAGAAGAGTGACCTGAAGGCTGCCAGCCAGATGGCGGAACACCTGCAGCTGGAGATATTCCCCGGCCTGACGGTGGGGCTCTTGCATGGCCGGATGAAGCCGGAGGAAAAAGAGGCGGTCATGGCCAGCTTTAAAAATCGTAAATTGGATATCCTGGTGGCCACCACCGTGATCGAGGTGGGGATTGATGTGCCCAACGCCACCCTGATGGTGATCGAGCATAGCGAGCGGTTTGGCCTCTCGCAGCTGCATCAGCTGCGGGGCAGGGTGGGGCGGGGGGCGCACCGTTCCCGCTGTATCCTGCTGACACCGGGAAAACTGTCAGAAGATGGCGAGCGGCGCCTGCGGGTGATGGAGGCCACCACTGACGGTTTCCGGATTGCCGAGGCCGATCTGGAGATCCGCGGACCGGGCGACTTTCTGGGTACCCGCCAGTCCGGCATGCCTGATTTCCGGGTGGCCAGCATCCTGCGGGATGGTGCCATCCTGGAGCAGGCCAGGGAGGCTGCCTTCGGATTGCTGGAACGGGATGGCGCGTTGTCATCGTCGGAAGGGCAGCGTGTCAAGGCGGAACTGATTCGACGTTGGGGCACCCGGCTGGAACTGGCCGGGGTGGCCTGATTGTGATTCTAACCATCAAGGAGGCGAGCAATGTCTGAACTACTCCAGATGCCTGCAGGTATGGTCCTGGAAAAGGTGATTCTCAGCAAGACGGTCAGCAACGGCATCTATCAGGTGGATGTTGCTCTGGTGCTGCACAAGAAGCAGTACGAGGCTGCCCTGTTCCTGAACCGGCAGTACAAGCCGGGACCAGCGTTGCCGCGACCGTTGGAAAAGCCCTCTGCGGCCGCCACCCATTGGATGTCGGTGCGGCCGCGCATCGGTTTTACCGAGGAAGAGGCCACCTTGATCAGCGATGAGGTGCTGAGTGAAAATCGGGTTAAAAAGATCACCTTCAAGGACAACTGGGGGCCGGAGCAGGATGATTTTTAACAGAGCGTGGTGCTGCTACGGGAAGAGCCGGGTCATCCCCGGCTCTTTTGGTTTGTAATGTTCAATCAGTCCTTGGTATCCGCTTTGTGAAACTCGGGTGCCAGGCGCTTGACCACCGGACTGCTTGAGGTGTGGGAATAACAGGTGTTGAGGAGGGGATAGCCAGGGGCAGCGGAATCGGCAAAGACGTCACTGACCTTTTGCATGCGTTTTTGCATCAAGGCATCGCCGGTCAGGTGTTCGGTATTGGGCACTATCCGGGTGGCTTCCGACGCCAGTGCCTGCAGAAGGGTCGTTGCCATGGTTTGAATCAAACCGGTGACATGGGTGCAGCCCTTGGGGCCGCCCACTGCAGAGAAGACATGCTTGCCCAGCCCGGGGCCAATGGTAAGACCGATCAGGCGTTTGTAATGGTCGGTGACTTCCATGCAACTGGGGAAGGGGGTGTGGTCCATGGCGGTTTCGACAGCGACAATTAACCTGTCCTGGTTAACAACCAGACGCAGCCACATTTCATGCACTGGCGATCCGTCCACGATCTCACCATCCCAGTAGCCGTGAAAGGGAAAGGGACGAATGTCGGTGATATGGCCGTCGATCTCGACTAAACCGTCAGCCCGGCGAAAGCCTTCGCAAGTGATGTGACGACGATGAATGGGGTCCCGTGGGGAAGGGGCGCTCAGGGGCATGGTCTTGTCTCCGGATTTTTATTTGCACTGGTGATGCGATGCAGCAAAACGAATATTCTCAAATTCCGGGGATACTGAACCCTTGTCCTCACCCGACGGTTCATCAATTTGCCGCAAAGCAGTGTCTTTTTCACTCGTCTATGCCAGCCTGGTTACTTTATCCCCCCGGCTCTATGTACAGTTATGCAACTGCCTGGTCTGGCGCAGTGCCTCGTACAGCACCACCGCCACGGCATTGGAGAGGTTCAGGCTGCGCACCTGGCCCGGCATCGGGATGGTCAGGCAGCGTTCAGGATTGGCGGCTAATAGCTCTGCCGGTAGACCGGCGGTCTCCTTGCCGAACACCAGATAGTCACCCGGTTGGTAGAGCCCTTTCTCGTAACAGTTGCGGGCCACCTTGGTGCTTAAGAACCAGAAGCGGCCGTCGGGAAAGGCTACCTGTAACTCCTCCAGTGATTCCCATTGCCGCACCTGCACCTTGTCCCAGTAATCCAGGCCGGCCCGTTTCAATTGGCGGTCATCAATGGAAAAGCCCAGTTTTCCCACCAGGTGCAGACAGGCGCCGGTGGCGGCGCACAGGCGGGCCACATTGCCGGTATTGGGCGGAATCTCCGGCTCGATCAGCACAACGTTGAATAGTTCAGTGTAATCTGTCATGAGGCTGTGTATACCACAAGACTGTTTTGGTCTGCTTGCATTTTTTCTTCTACAGTACTAGGATGCATCTTCCTGAATATCCCCACCAGATGAGGTAGGTTCCATGAAAGTTATTGTAACCGATGAAGTCGCCGCCGAAGGGCTGGCGCTTTTGCAGCAGGATCCCCGGGTGAAGATGGATGTCAAATTGGGGCTGAAGAAGGAAGAGCTGCTGGCCATCATTGGCGAGTACGACATCATTATTACCCGCAGCGGCACCAACGTGGACAAGGATCTGTTGGACGCCGGCAAGCGCCTGAAGATGGTGGCCCGGGCCGGGGTGGGCATCGACAACGTCGATCTGGATTATGCCAGCTCCAAGGGGGTGATCGTGGTGAACGCCCCCTTTGGCAATACCAACAGCGCGGCCGAGCATACCATGGCCCTGCTGATGGCGGCCTGCCGCAACGTGACCGTGGCTAACGCCTCGCTCAAAAGCGGTGAATGGAAACGGGCCCCGTTTACCGGGGTGGAACTCAAGGGCAAGGTGGCCGGCGTGATCGGGCTGGGCAAGGTGGGCGGCCGGGTGGCAACTCGACTCAAGGCCTTCGAGTGTGAGGTGCTGGCCTGCGACCCGTATATTGCGGTCAAGCGCGGACACGACCTGGGGGTCAAGCTGGTCTCCCACGACGAGATTTATAAAAGCTGCGACATCATCACGGTGCACACCCCGCTGACCGACGAGACCAAGGGGATGATCGGCGCCCGCGAACTGGCCATGATGAAGGACGGCGTGATCGTGATGAACGTGGCCCGGGGTGGCATCATCGACGAGACGGCCCTGCTGGACGCTCTGAACAGTAACAAGATTTCCATCGCCGGGGTGGATGTCTGGAGTCAGGAACCCCCTAACACCGAGACCCTGAAGGCCCTGATCGCCCATCCCAAGGTGACGGTCACCCCGCATCTGGGTGCCAATACCCACGAAGCCCAGATCAACGTGGCAGTGGATGTCTCCAAGGAGATCCTGAATTATCTGGATGAGAAACCGCTGGAGAATGCGGTCAATATTCCCCGCTTTGATATGGCCCTGATGGATCAGATGCGGCCGTTCCTGAACCTGATGAACGTGATGGCCAACTTTGGCATCCAGTTGCTGAACAGCCATCCCAGCAAGCTGACCTTCAGTTATGCCGGCAACATCGCCCATTACGACTGCTCGCCGCTGACTGTCTGCGGTCTGGCTGCCCTGCTGGACCAGGTAGTGGACCAGGAGGTCAATATGGTCAACGCCAGCCTGATCGCTGATCAGATGGGGATTGTGGTTGAGGAGACCAAGACCACCTCGGCCGACGCCTTTTCCAACCTGATCACCCTGATTGCCGAGGGTGATGGCAAACGTCGCACCATCGCCGGAACCCTGTTCGAAGGTGCGCCGCGTATCGTCAGGTTGCGCGATTACGCCATGGATTTTACCCCGGAAGAGCATATGCTGCTGTTGCACTACGCCGACCGGCCCGGCATGATCGGCAAGCTCGGCACCATCATGGGCCAGCGCGACATCAACATTGCGGCCATGAACCTGGGCCGCAGCGAGAAACGGGGCGAGGCGATGGTGATTCTGTCGCTGGACTCGGCCGTGCCAACGGAGGTAATCGAAGAGATCCGCCAGGCCACCGATGCCAGCTTTATCCGGCCGATCCATATGCCGGCCCTCAAATCAGAAAAACGCTAACGGATTTTAATCTTTCTTCTCCTTGACCACGTGCCCGGGTGGTGGTAACTTGCTGTCCGATCGTACATAGCGTACCTTTTAAACTAACCCCGTGAGGTTATCAAAGGTGAAACAATTCCAATCACATATCAGAAAGGGTCTTTTCGTGCACGGGCGAAAAGACCCTTTTTTCATGTCAACGGGAGGACATCATGACAGCTGATACGACCAGAACCGTTATCCTCGACAACAGCGGTATCCGGCGGGCAATGACCCGGATATCCCATGAGATCCTGGAGAAGAACAAGGGACTCTCTGACGTGGTGTTGGTGGGCATCCAGTCCGGTGGCGCCTATCTGGCACGGGAGATCTCGCTTTGCATGGAGATCATCGAAGGTGAGCGGGTGCCGGTGGGGTCGGTGGACATTACCCTGTACCGGGATGATTTCAAGAGCCAGGCGCCCCACAAGTCGGTGGGCAAGACCGATATCGCCTTTTCGCTGGAAGGCAAACGGGTGGTGCTGGTTGATGATGTGCTGTATACCGGCCGCACCATCCGGGCAGCCATGGATGCCCTGATGGATTATGGCCGCCCTTGCAGCATTCAGCTGGCGGTGTTGATCGACCGCGGCCACCGCGAACTGCCGATCCGGGCTGATTTTGTGGGGCGCAACGTCCCCACCAGCCTGAAGGAAAATGTGGAGGTGCTCTTTGACGAGAAACAACAGCCAACTGAAGTGGTGCTGGAAAAATAGCGGAAGGGGAGAAGAGCATGGCAACCGAGTTCAAACACAAAGATATCATTGCGCTCAGGGATCTGAACAAGGACGAGATCGAGCTGCTCATCGCCACCGCTGAAAGCATGCGGGAGGTGAACAGCCGCGCCATCAAGAAGGTGCCGACGCTACGTGGCAAGACCATCATCAACCTGTTTTACGAGTCATCAACCCGCACCCGTACCTCATTCGAGATTGCCGGCAAGCGGCTTTCGGCCGACACGGTCAATATCGCCCCGTCCAACAGTTCGGCCACCAAGGGTGAGACCCTGGCCGATACGGCTCTGAACCTGCTGGCCATGAAGCCGGACATCATTGTGATGCGTCATGCGGTCTCCGGTTCTCACTACTTTCTGTCAAAGAAGGTGGGCTGCTCGATTATCAACGCCGGTGACGGTGCCCACGAGCACCCCTCCCAGGGGCTATTGGACATGCTGACCATCAAGGATCGTTACGGTCGGCTGGATGGCCTCAAGGTGTCAATTGTGGGCGACATTACCCACAGCCGGGTGGCCCGCTCCGATATTCAGGGGCTGACCAAGATGGGGTCTGCAATTTATCTGGCCGGACCGCCCACCATGATGCCTCCGGGAGTGGAACGGCTGGGTAACGTAACGGTCTGCGGCACCATGAAGGAAGCCATTCAGGATGCAGACGTCGTAATCATGCTGAGGATTCAGCAGGAGCGCCAGGGCAAAACCCTGATGCCGAACGCCCGCGAATATTCGCGCTATTTTGGTCTGAACCCTGAAAATCTTAAACTGGCCAAGCCGGACGCCGTGGTGATGCACCCCGGTCCGATCAACCGCGGGGTGGAGATGTCCTCCTACGTGGTGGATGGCAGCCAGTCTCACATCCTCAAGCAGGTGGAGAACGGTGTGGCGGTGCGGATGGCGATGCTGTATCACGTCTGCGGCGGCGAGTTGGAATGATGCGGCCCTTTTTCCGCAATCTCGGCGTTGAGCGTTCTTAATTCTAAACTCAGGTATGAGGTGACCATATGAATCTTCTGATCAAAGGTGGCAGGGTGATCGATCCCAGCCAGGGGATTGACGATACGCTGGATTTAGTGGTTGAAAACGGGCTGGTAAAAGAGATAGGCCCAGGGCTGACAGCGCCGGCCGGGGCTGAGACCATCGATGCTGGCGGCAAGTATGTGGTACCGGGCCTGATCGACATGCATGTCCATCTGCGGGACCCCGGGCTTGAGTACAAGGAGGATATCATTTCCGGTACCAAGGCTGCGGTGGCGGGTGGCTTCACTTCACTGGTCTGCATGCCCAACACCAAACCGGCCGTCGATAACAAGACCGTGGCCTCCTATATCATCAACAAGGCAAAAGCAGAAGGTTTCTGCAATGTCTTTCCGGTGGGCACCATTACCCAGGGCATGCATGGCGACCGTCTGGCCGAGATGGGCGAGCTGAAGGAGGCCGGTTGCGTGGCGGTTTCCGATGATGGCAAACCGGTGACCAACAGTGAACTGATGCGGCGGGCCTTGCAGTACGCCAACGGCATCGGCATTTTGGTGATCTCCCATGCCGAGGAGTTGGAACTGGTGGGGGAAGGGGTGATGAACGAGGGTTTCACCTCCACCGAGTTGGGACTCAAAGGGATTCCGCGGGTGGCCGAGGATATCGCCACCGCCCGTGAGGTGATGCTGGCCGAGTATGTTGGTGCTCCGGTCCATATCGCCCATGTTTCCACCAAGGGTTCGGTGCAGATCATTCGTGATGCCAAGGCCCGTGGGGTCAAGGTGACCTGCGAGACCGCCCCCCATTATTTTACTCTCACCGATGACGCAGTGCGGGGCTACAACACCACTGCCAAGATGAATCCGCCCCTGCGGGAAGCTGACGATGTGGCGGCGATCAAGCAAGGTCTCAAGGACGGCACCATTGACGCCATTGCCACCGACCACGCCCCCCACCATATCGATGAAAAGGATGTGGAGTTCAACGCGGCCATGAACGGCATCATCGGCCTGGAGACCTCGCTGCCGCTGTCGTTGTCGCTGGTGCAGCAGGGCGCGCTGAGCCCTAACCAGCTGGTTGAAAAAATGAGTTGTAACCCAGCAAAAATATTAAGTATTGATCGAGGCACCCTCAAACCCGGCAGCGTGGCCGACATCACAGTGATCGACCCGGCCAGGGGTTGGACGGTGCAGGCCGATCAGTTGGCCAGCAAGTCTAAAAACTCTCCCTGGTTAGGAGAGGCCATGACCGGTGCGGCTGCCGTAACCGTGGTGGCTGGTAACGTGGTTTTTTCAGGTAGATAGAAAATTGACAGGTATCGAGGAGAGTCAATGAGTATGAAAGCGATTCTTGCGCTGGCAGACGGGCGCATCTTTGAAGGCAGATCGTTCGGAGCAGGCGGTGAGGCCACTGGCGAGGTTGTTTTCAACACCGCCATGACCGGTTATCAGGAGGTGCTGACCGATCCCTCCTATAAGGGGCAAATGGTCACCATGACCTATCCCCAGATCGGCAACACCGGTGTCAACCCGGAAGATATCGAGAGCCGCGGCCTGTTTCTGTCCGGCTTTATTGTGCGGGAATACCTGGATTTTCCTTCCAACTTCCGTTCCACCATGTCCCTGGACGCCTATCTGAATGAAAACAGCGTGGTGGGTATTCAGGGGTTGGACACCCGGGCCCTGACCCGTCATCTGCGGGATCATGGCGCCCAGAACGGCATCATCTCCACGGTAGACTTTGATCATGCTTCACTGGTGGCAAAGGCCAGGGCGGTGCCCAGCATGACCGGCCTGGATCTGGCCTCCGGCGTCTCCTGCGAGAAACCCTACCACTGGACCGAAGGGCTTTGGGAGCTGGGAGCCGGTTATCCCCAGGTTGATCCCAAAACCCTGAAATACAAGGTGGTGGCCTACGACTTTGGCATCAAATACAACATTTTGCGCTGCCTGGTGGATGCCGGTTGCGATGTGACCGTCGTACCGGCCGGCTTCCCGGCGGAAGAGGCTCTGGCCATGAATCCTGACGGCATCTTCCTCGGTAATGGCCCCGGTGACCCGGAACCGCTGGTGGCGGTGCAGCAGGAAATTCGCAAGTTTGTGGGCAAGAAGCCGATCTTCGGTATTTGCCTGGGACACCAGCTGTTGGGACTGGCCCTGGGCGGCAAGACCGTCAAGCTGCCCTTCGGCAACCACGGTTCCAACCTGCCGGTGATGGACATGGCCACCCGCAAGGTGGAGATTACCTCCCAGAACCACGGTTTTGCGGTTGATCTGGATTCACTGGGGGATGCAGTCTGCCTGGGGCATGAAAACCTGAATGATCAGACCGTGGAGGGGATCAGCCACTGCACGCTGCCGATCTTCTCGGTGCAGCACCACCCTGAGGCTTCGCCGGGGCCCCATGACTCGCACTATCTGTTCGGGCGGTTTGTCGGGATGATGGAGCAGGCAAAACACAGCTGATGCAACCGTACCACGCTCTCTATCAATCAGGTGAACTGTTGCAGCGCGTCCAGGCAGGGTACCGCATGCTGGCAGCCTGTGATCTCTGCCCGCATCGGTGTGGAGTGAACCGGATCAAAGGGGAACAGGGCAGGTGCGCAAGCGGCCTCACGCCACGGATCGCCTCGGCCAACCTGCACCGGGGCGAGGAGCCACCAATTAGCGGCAACAAGGGATCGGGCACGATCTTCTTTTCCGGTTGCACCTTGCACTGTCTGTTCTGCCAGAACTTTCCGATCAGCCAGCAGGATGCGGGTGAGACGGTCTGTACGGTCGAGCTGGCCCACCGGATGCTCAAGCTGCAACAACGTGGAGCCCACAATCTGAATCTGGTGACCCCTACCCACTGGCTGCCCCAGTTTTTGGCAGCCCTCTGGCTGGCGATACCGCAAGGCTTTAAGCTGCCGATAGTCTGGAACTCCAGCGGCTATGAAAACGTGGAGGCCCTGCGTCTGCTGGATGGTGTGGTGAGCATCTACCTGCCGGACATGAAGTACAGCGACGACCGCCAGGCCGTATGCTTGTCCGGCGCGCCTGACTATACCGCACTTAATCGCCTGGCTGTGCAGGAGATGCTGTGCCAGGTGGGACATCTACAGGTGGACGACCATGGCATTGCACAACAGGGGCTGATCATCCGGCATTTGGTGCTGCCGCAGGGCAGGGCAGGGTCAGCAGAAACCCTGCCCTGGATAGCTGAAAACCTGGGACTTGAGACGCATATTGCCCTGATGAGCCAGTATTTTCCGGCCCACAGGGCGGCAGCCATGAACGGCATCGATCGTGGCCTGACCCACAATGAGTATGATGCCGCAGTGGCGGCCCTGGAGTATGCCGGGTTGGAGAACGGCTGGGTGCAGGAGCTGGATGAAGAGAGGGGTGCGGTTTGAGGACGGTGGTGTTGTTGATCATCTCCAACATCTTCATGACCTTTGCCTGGTATGCCCACCTGAAGAATCTCAGTAACCGGCACTGGTTGATCGCTGTGCTGGTCTCGTGGGGGATCGCTTTTTTTGAGTACCTGGTGCAGGTGCCGGCTAACCGGATCGGTTACAACGGTTCCTTTTCGCTGGCCCAGCTGAAGATCACCCAAGAGGTGATTACTCTCGCGGTTTTTGTCCCCTTTGCGGTCTATTACATGGGGCTACCGCTGAAGCTAGATTATCTCTGGGCCGGATGCTGTATGGCCGGCGCGGTTTATTTCATTTTTCGCTGAGAAATGTGCTCGTTCGCCAATCTCGGCGTTGACCAGCGAGACTATTTGTGCAGCGTACTAGCAATGTACGCCTCCGCATAGTCTCTCGGTCGCCTTGACCTTGACGAAACAATCGCATTTCTAAATTTTATAAGGAGTTGTACATGCCGAAACGTACAGACATCAAAAAAATTCTGATCATCGGAGCCGGCCCGATCGTGATCGGTCAGGCCTGCGAGTTTGACTATTCTGGCACCCAGGCCTGCAAGGCGTTGAAGGAGGAAGGGTACGAGGTGGTGCTTTTGAACAGCAATCCGGCCACCATCATGACCGACCCGGACTTTGCCGACCGCACCTACATCGAGCCGGTCACGCCCGAGATCCTGGCCAGGATCATCGAAAAGGAGCGCCCGGATGCGATACTGCCGACCCTGGGTGGGCAAACGGCGTTGAATACCGCCGTTGCCGTGGCCGAGATGGGAATTCTGGACAAGTTCGGCGTGGAACTGATCGGCGCCAAGCTGCCGGCCATCAAGAAGGCCGAGGACCGGACCCTGTTCAAGCAGGCCATGGAAAAGATTGGCCTGTCGGTGCCAAAATCAGGTCTGGCTCACACCCGTGAAGAGGCGCTTGCCGTAGTCAAACAGATAGGCTTTCCCGCTATTATTCGCCCGTCCTTTACCCTGGGCGGTACTGGTGGCGGCATTGCCTACAACATGGAGGAGTATGAGTGGATGGCCATGGTGGGGATCGATGCCTCGCCGACCGATGAGATTCTGGTTGAGGAATCGGTGATCGGCTGGAAGGAGTACGAACTGGAGGTGATGCGTGACACCGCCGACAATGTGGTGATCATCTGCTCCATCGAGAATTTTGATCCGATGGGGGTTCACACCGGCGATTCGATCACCGTGGCACCGGCCCAGACCCTGACCGACAAGGAGTATCAGATCCTGCGGGATGCCTCCTTGAAGATCATGCGGGAGATCGGCGTGGATACCGGCGGCTCCAATATCCAGTTTGGCATTAACCCCCGCGATGGCCGGCTGGTGGTGATCGAGATGAACCCACGGGTGTCGCGGAGTTCCGCACTTGCCTCCAAGGCCACCGGCTTTCCGATCGCCAAGATCGCCGCCAAGCTGGCGGTGGGCTACACCCTGGATGAAATCCGCAATGACATCACCCGCGAGACGCCGGCCTGCTTCGAGCCGACCATCGATTATGTGGTCACCAAGATTCCACGCTTTACCTTTGAGAAGTTCCCGGCTGCCGACGCCACCCTGACCACCCAGATGAAGTCGGTGGGGGAGGTGATGGCCATTGGCCGCACCTTCAAGGAATCGTTGCAGAAGGCGTTGCGTTCGCTGGAGATCGGCGTGTGCGGCCTGGATTCCAAGCTGTTCGATCTGGCCGATGATGGTCGTCGTGCTCTCAACGAACGCGAGCAAGAACACCTTCTGACTATGCTCCGAGTGCCTAATGCCGATCGCCTCTGGTATCTGGGGGACGCTCTGCGTACTGGTATGAGTGTTGAAGAAATTTGCAAACTCACCTATTTCGATCCTTGGTTTGTGCACAACATCCGTCAGATAATTGAAAAAGAGAATGAACTCAGGACCGCTCAATTTCTTGTTTCTCCTGAAGCGATGTTTGAAGCCAAGCAGATGGGCTTTTCCGATAAGATGTTGGCAAAGTTCTGCCGGATAACTGAAGACGAGATTCGTCAAATCCGCTGGAAACAGAACATTCGGCCGGTCTACAAGCGGGTGGACACCTGTGCCGCTGAATTTGTTGCTTTTACCCCGTACCTCTACTCCACCTACGAGCAGGAGTGCGAGGCCGAGGTGACCGACCGGAAAAAAATCATGATCCTGGGGGGCGGCCCCAACCGGATCGGTCAGGGGATCGAGTTCGACTACTGCTGCGTGCATGGTGTCTTTGCCCTGGCCGAGGACGGTTATGAGACCATCATGGTCAACTGCAACCCGGAGACGGTCTCAACCGACTATGACACCTCCGATCGGCTGTATTTCGAGCCGCTGACTCAGGAGGACGTGCTGGAAATCGTGGCCAAGGAAAAGCCGGTGGGGGTGATTGTGCAGTTTGGCGGTCAGACTCCGCTCAAACTGGCGGTGGCCTTGGAAAAGGCAGGGGTGCCGATTATCGGTACCACCCCCGATGCCATTGACCGGGCTGAGGACCGGGAACGGTTCCAGGAGATGTTGCATAAGCTCAACCTGTTGCAGCCGGCCAATGGAATAGCCCGCTCTTTTGAAGAGGCCGAAGAGGTTGCCAACCGGATCGGCTATCCGGTGGTGGTGCGCCCATCCTATGTGCTGGGCGGCCGGGCCATGGAAATCGTCTATGATGTGGATAATCTGCTGCGCTACATGACGACTGCGGTACAGGCCTCGCCGGAGCATCCGATTCTGGTGGACAAGTTCCTTGACGCTGCCATTGAGGTGGATGTGGATGCCCTGTGCGACGGCACGCAAGTGGTGATAGGCGGCATTATGGAACATATTGAGGAGGCCGGCATCCATTCCGGTGACTCGGCCTGTTCGCTGCCGCCATATTCGTTGAGTAAGGAACTGATCGCCGAGATCCGTCGTCAGACCGAAGTAATGGCGCTGGAATTGAACGTAATCGGATTGATGAACGTGCAGTATGCGGTCAAGAACGGGACCATCTATGTGCTGGAGGTGAATCCGCGGGCCTCCCGGACAGCGCCGTTCGTCTCCAAGGCCACCGGTCGTCCGCTGGCCAAGATCGCCGCCCGGGTGATGGCCGGCAAGTCTCTGGCAGAACTGGGAGTATCCGGTGATATCGTGCCGGAGTACTATTCGGTCAAGGAGGCGGTCTTCCCGTTCGTCAAATTCCCGGGCGTTGATACCCTGCTGGGGCCGGAGATGAAGTCTACCGGCGAGGTGATGGGGATCGGTGACAGTTTTGCCCAGGCCTTTGCCAAGTCGCAGATGGGGGCAAATGTCAAGCTGCCGATGTCTGGCAACGCCTTCATCAGTGTACGTGATACCGACAAGAAACATGTTGTAAACGCTGCTGAAAAGCTGTATAAGGCTGGCTTCGGCCTGCTGGCAACGACGGGCACTGCTGTTTTTCTGGAAGAAAAAGGGATACCGGTCAAGCAGGTCAACAAGGTCAAGGATGGGCGGCCGCATATTGTTGACGCCATCAAGAACGGTGAGGTTCAGCTGGTGATCAACACCACCCAGGGGGCCCAGGCCGTAGCGGATTCCTTCTCGATCCGGCGTGAATCCTTGATGCACGGTATCGCCTACTATACCACCACGGCCGGTGCCAATGCCGCCGTGGATGCAATCATTGTCTTGAAGGATCAGGAACTACAGGTCAAGCCGTTGCAGGATTATCTTCGTTAGGAGTTGTTGGAAACGATGTCGAACACCATTCCGTTAACCAAAGAGAGCTATGAGGCGCTACAGGAGGAACTGAAGCGCCTGATTCGCGAGGAGCGGCCCAAGGTTATCCAGGATATTGCCGAGGCCCGTAGTCACGGCGATCTGTCTGAAAATGCCGAATATGATGCTGCCAAGAACCGTCAGGCTTTTATCGAAGGCCGGATTCAGGAGTTAAACGGGAAGCTGGCACGGGCACATGTGGTTGACCTGACGGGCTTGAAGCCTGACAAGGTGGTGTTTGGCGCTACCGTCACCCTGTATGACACCTCGAGCGAAGAAGAGATTACCTATAAGATTGTCGGTGAAGACGAGGCCGACATCAAACAGGGTAAAATATCCTGTACCTCGCCGGTGGGCAAGGCGTTGATCGGCCACAAGCTGGATGATGCAGTGAAGGTCTCGGTGCCGTCAGGTACCAAAGAATACGAGATCATAGATATCAAGTATTAAGGCTGGGGGTGAAACATGGCTAAAAAACTAGCTAAAATCACTAAAGATACCATCTTCCTCGAAATGCTGCAGAGCTACCCGGAAACCGCCAAGGTTCTTAAAAAGTACAATCTGGCGTGTGTCGGCTGTATGGGTGCCCAGAGTGAACCGATCGAACTGGGCGCCATTAACCACGGCCTCGATCCTGTCGACCTGCTGGCTGCGCTGAACGCTGCTGTTAAGTAAGCTCACCGGCTCGGCTCCCCGAACAACCTTAAAAGCCCTCAGGGAACATTCCCTGGGGGCTTTTAAGGTTGTTGTTGCCGTGAAGCAGCAACTCAGGATCTGGTGTGTGGACGAAAGGCGATGGTCAGGCTGTTGCCTGCCGCCATCCTGCTGGAAGCCCTGACAAAGCCAGCCTGTTTCAACAGGGCGCGAATCTCCTGGGCCGGATAGCAGCGGCCGCCAGGGGTGTTGACCAGCATGTTGACACTGAACAGGGCCCCTTGGGTTGGTGACGTCAGATTCGGGTTCAGCGCAAAATCCTGTACGACGACCCTGCCGCCGGGTCTGAGCGCCTGGCAGACCTTTTCAAAGATCATCTGTGTCTGCTCCGCTGAAAAGGCGTGGATCAGCTGACTGAGCAGGACCAGGTCGTAGCCCGCTCCCAGCTTGTCCTGCAGGACATCGCCTGATTTGAACAATATGCCGTCGATGCCGGCCTGTTTGGTCAGTCTTTTTGCCACGTTTGTGGTGTCGGGCAGGTCAAAATGGGTTACCGATGCTGCCCCCTGTCGACGCATCTCCATCGCATACGTGCCGGGGCCGCCTCCCAGATCCATGGCCTTTGCCACTCCCTGCATGCCGATCGACCTGACCACTTCCGGTGCAACCAGGTGAGCGATATTGTGCATACCCATGATAAAGGCATGATGATCAAAGGTGGTTTTGCTGGCAGGTTTGCCGGTTTTTACGACATTGTCCAGCTGTGACCAGCTGTTCCACAGGTTGTCGGCGTGCTTGAGAATATCCCCCTGGTAGTGCGGGGTGCCGCTGACCAGGAACCGGGTGCTGAGTGAGGCGTTACGAAAGCGGCCCTGGTGTTTTTTGAGCAGCTGCAGTGCCACCAGCGCATGTAACAGCACCTCGGTGGCGCGCGGGTCGGATTTAATCAGCTCGGCCAGCGCCGGGGCGTCTTTCGGCTCAGTCAAATGGTCGAATATCTGGAGATTATTGGCGGTGATAATGATGCGGGAGCTCCAGAAGCCCCCCCACAGCATCCGTAACCACTGGGCTTGTTCCTGGGCAGATGGCATGACCTATTCCCCCTCCTGAATATGGATATATTTTCTGGCTGTACGCCGATCAAGTCCGGTGCGGCGGGCAACCTCCTCATAGGTGCCAAAACGTTGGTACAGCATGGTGCAGTAGTGGGCCAGCAGGGTTTGAGCATCAAGATTGCCCTGGTTGATGCCATCCATCAGCAGATCCTGCAAGCCGGCCCGCTGTCCGCTGCGGTCACCGGTGTAGCGGTTCGTCAGCAGGATGCGGCGGACTGCCTGCTCAAGTTCCCGTACGTTGCCTGGCCAAGTGTAGCCTGTGCCCAGATCGGCCAGCAGGGTCTCGCAGATTCTGCCGCTGAAGGCTGACCCGGCATCGCCGAGCAGCCGGTTCAGGATGCTGACCACGAGCGCCGGTAATTCCTGCGGTTCTTCCTGAATCCTCTGTCGTAGCGGTGGCACACTGATCAGATCGGAACAGAGCCGGTAATAGAAGTCATTCCGAAACTGTCCTGTTTGACGCAACTCGTCCAGGGGACGGTTGGTGGCGGCGATCACCCGGCCATTGAAACGCAGGCGCTCGTGACTGCCCACCGGACAGAAGGTCCGTTCTTGCAGCACTTGCAGCAGCTTGATCTGCACTGGTAACGATATGTCGCCGATTTCATCCAGGAAAATGGAGCCATGGGATGAACAGTGCGAGAAAACCCCTTCGTGATTATCAATAGCGCCAGTAAAGGCCCCTTTGCGGTGGCCAAACAGTTCCGATTCAAGCAGTGATTCCGGGTACTGGGACAGATTACGGCTGAGGAAGCTGCGGGTAAAGCTCTCCGTGAAGCAACTGTTTTTTTCGTCAAAAGGGATAAAACCGGAACAGCCGATGGCCGCTGCGGCGGCTCCTTTGCCGGTGCCGGTTTCTCCCAGCAGCAGGGTGGAAAAATCTTCCATCTTGTTCCAGAGGTGCTGATCGTACAGGTTGATGTCACGAGTGAAGATGTTGTTCCAGATCTGCAGCCGCAGGGTGTGCATGCAGGGGGCCACACCCACCAGGGCAGTGTCGATGAAGTAGAAGGCCCGCCTGATCTGGTAGAAGATTTCCAGATAACGCAGGCTGTCTTGATTGCTGTAACCGAGACGTCCGAGTTCTGCAAGCACCTCGCGGACAAAAGGGAGCTTGATCGGCCGGTCGCCAGCCTTTTGCTGGCTCAGGATGAAGGCATCGAACGGTGCACGAAAGCGGTGGTAGATCTCGAACTGAAAAGCGGTTTGCAGCAGCCTGCGATCCTTACCCTGGTAGCGTAACGGGTCGTTTCGTTGTTCTTTGCGCAACGTCTCCAGGCGTCCGGCCACACGATCTGTCACTACATCAATCAAGGCTTTGTCATCAGATGGTGTGCTGTCATTGGCGGCAATGGCGCGGTCCAGCGCCTTCCGCTCCGGACTGAACGGATTGGCAACGGCGGCCAGGGATACGGTGTGGAAAAAATCACGGTCACGGCTTGTTAGGGTTAGTGGCTTTGTCATGCATGGAATGTATATACTCAGTGCATGTAATGTCAAACGGTTTGCCAGACAGGCAGCATTTTTCCGGGGTAACTGTTTGAATAGTGTGGAGTGCGGCCGGGTTGGCATGTTACCTGTAGACTGTGCTCAACATGGCATTGAGTAACTGGCTCTATCCGTGTATAGATGTGCATCAGCTGTTGAGATCAACGGGAGGGTATCCTTTGAAGTTATTTGTACAGATACCAATGATGGCGATGGTGGTCTGTTTGGCAGGTGCGGTGCCGGTGGTGGCCATCGAGATGGCTGAGCCACAGGGCTGGGCTTCGCTGTCGGCTTCGTTGCCGCAACGCTGCGGTGAGCATCTGGCAAAGAAGCATGGCGCGGATCGCACGGCCGTCGATGGCGGCCTCAAAAAGGGGGATAACCCGCTGGTCAGCCGCTACCATGAACAGATCCGTCAGGGGCGTGGCGTGGTTGAGGCGCTGCGTTCCGGCGTGGAAATGAATCCGCTGGAACAGTTCATGAACATCGACAGTGTCGGGGTGTTGCGTAAACAAACCGTCAGCAAGGCGGAACGGAGCAAGGTCATTCTACAGGCCTTGCGCCAGGTAGGAAAACCCTATGATTTCAACTTTGATGTCGAGTCCAAGGGCAAGGTCTATTGTTCCAAGCTGGTTTATCTGACCTATAGCGGCATCGAGTGGCCCACCAAAAAATCCCTGGGCCGCACCACCTTTACCCCCGATGACGTCGCTGCAAAGGCACTTTCCGGTGATTTTCAGCTGGTTCTGTTTTACCATGACGGCAAACAGGTGGAAGCGCCGCTGTTGCAGCGGATGGTCGAGTTGATGCGGGCACCGCAACAGCAGGCGGCAGTTCAGCAGACCAGCGCTAAACCATGGGTCATCAACTAGGTCGGCTGCCTGTTTCTGGACAAGCGGGCCGCATATCGTTTATAGTAACTCTTTAATTTTGAAGCCTGTGGGAGTTGCTATGGATTTCGAGAATACCGTGGTGGCCGTGACCGGCGGCACACGGGGAATAGGGCGGGCCGTATCGCTACAGTTTGCTGCGGCAGGAGCCTGTGTTTTCGCTGCCTATCGTGAGGACGCCGCCGCCGCCATCGCGCTGCAACACGAGGCTGCCCACCTGGCGGGCCGTCTCGTCACCATCAAGGCAGATGTCAGCACTGCTGAAGGGGCGACCGCACTGATTGATGCCGCTGCCGCCGAAACCGGCCATCTTGATGTGTTAGTTAATAATGCGGGGATCATCCGTGACGGTTATCTGGCCATGATGTCTGAAAATGACTGGGATAGCGTGATCCGCACCAATCTGTACCCGCTCTTTCACTGTTGCAAGTGGGGAGTGCGCAAGATGCTGGTCCGCCGTAGCGGCGCCATCGTGAATATCTCTTCCATCGCCGCTGTTGCCGGCACTGCCGGCCAGACCAACTACGCCGCTTCCAAGGGGGCGGCTGTCAGCTTCACCAAATCCCTGGCCCGTGAACTGGGCCCGATGGGGATTCGGGTGAATGCGGTGCTGGCCGGTCTGATTGCTACTGATATGACCGCCAATCTTAAAAAAGACCAGATAGACCGTGTTATTGCCTCTTCCGCCTTGGGCCGGATCGGCCAGCCCGAAGAGATAGCTGCCGCCGTGACCTTTCTCGCATCTTCCCATGCTTCGTATATCACTGGTCAATATCTGGTGGTTGATGGAGGCATTCTGTGATCGCTTCCCGCATCGCCATCACCGGATTCGGCGTCTTCTGTGGAGCCGCCGTCAGCATCCCTGCCTTCCGCGACGCCGTTCTGGAAGGTAAAAGCGGGGTTGGGCCGGTGGACCTGTTCGATGTCTCCGGTTTTCAGGCCAGGATCGGCGTGCAGGTGAAGTGCTATGATCCGGCGGCTCTTTTCTCCCGGCGGCAACAATCGCGGCTTTCACGCACCGATCAGTTCGCCTTGCTGGCCGCCAGTGAAGCCTTGGCTGTCAGCGGCCTTTCAGGTTGCTACGACCCCTATGATATTGGTGTCTGTGTGGGGGGGGGCGCTGCCGGGATGTACCAGGCCGAGCAGTGGCTGGCTGCCGAACTGCGCGGTGAATCAGCCCGCCCCGATCTCTTGCGGGGAGTGCTGCCAGACAAGACCGCTACCGAGCTTGCCAACGCCTATGGTCTTGCAGGCTACCAGGGCAGCATCACCACCGCTTGTTCTTCATCGTCAACCGCCATCGGCTGGGGCGCCGACCTGATTCGCACTGGTCGGCAAAAGGCCATGCTGTGCGGTGGTGCTGATTCGCTGTGCCGTTTGACCTTTGCCGGTTTTAACGCTTTGAAAGTGATGGATTCGCGCCCCTGCGCGCCATTCAGTCTTGATCGGCAAGGTATCACCTTGGGTGAAGGGGCAGCCTTTGTGGTGTTGGAGGATGAACAGGCTGCCCGAAGCCGTGGCGCTGAAATTCTGGGATATGTGTTGGGCTACGCTCTGACTGGCGAGGCCCACCATATGACCGCTCCAGAGCCCAGTGGCGAGGCAGCCTCGCGGGTGATGACCGCTGCCCTGGCAGCCGCCGGAGTGAATCGCAACCGGGTAGGGTGGGTGAATGCCCATGGCACCGGTACCCCTTTGAACGATGTGGTGGAGTCAAACGCCATGAAACTGGTTTTTGGCGAGCGGGCACCCCAGGTGCCGCTGGTGTCCACCAAGCCGATCACCGGCCATTGCCTGGGGGCGGCCGGCTCAATCGAGGCGGTGGCGACGCTTTTATCGCTGAATGCCAGGACCATCCCCCGCACCCTGCACTTCAGGGGCAGGGATCCGCAGTGTGATCTGGATTACTGCCATGATGCCAGCCGTTCCTCGGACTGCACCATCGCCCTGTCCAATTCCTTCGCCTTTGGCGGCAACATCACTACCCTGGTGTTGGGTGCTGCCGATCTGCCACAGGAGGACTGCTGATGAATAGCTTCTCCTGTCCGATCGCAATTACCGGCGCAAGCGCCATTACTGTGGCTGGCAGCGGTCTGGCCCCGGTGCTTGACGCCATGCGCGCGGGGCGTGCCTGTCTACAGCCGGTACCTGTCGACCTGCTGGAAGGTGTGGAAGATCTGCTCTGGGGTCGGGCAAATCAGTTCAAGGCAACCGATTTTATGCCGCCGCTCAAGGCCCGCAAGCTGGATCGCGGCAGTCAGTTTGCCGTGGCAGCTGCCGGATTGGCGTTGACTGAAGCCGGAATCGCCACGGGCAACATTCCGGGGGAGCGGATCGGTATTGCGCTGGGGTGCGGTTTCGGGGGCATTGCCAATTCCGCCGAGTTTTTGTCCGGTTATTTTCAGCAGGGGGTGGCGGGGTTGTCGCCGGTGTTGTTCCCCAACACGGTTGCCAATGCACCGGCCAGCAATGTTTCGATCGAATATGGCATCAAAGGGCCGAACATCACCTTTGTGCAACGTTTCTGCTCAGCCGAATCCGCCATTTTAGCGGCCTGCCGTTATATTGAAGAGGGACGGGCCGACGTGATGTTATCCGGTGGTGTGGATGAATTGACTCCGTTGATGATGAAAGGGTTTGCGGCCATGGGACAGTTGCATCGTCATGCTTCCGGTTTTGGCGAGGGTTCCGGCATCCTGGTGCTGGAGCGCAACGATCATGCCATTGCGCGGGGCGTGACGGTCAAGGGCCGGGTCCAACGGATCGCCACACTTGGTTTATTACTGCCGGGAGCCGAGCAACAGGGGCTCGACCGCCTGCTGCCGGTGCAACGTTCGTTCGGCCAGGTTACCATCTCCGGGGCGGAGTCTTCGACCGAGAAACTGCTTGGTGACATCCAGGCTCAGTCACTGCATCGTCCCGGTCGGATCATCGGTCGTTCTTTGGCCATGGGCGGGGTGGTGCTGGGCGCATTGACCTCACTGTTAAAGTCTGGTGAACGGGGGTTGCATCTGGCCGCCTCGCCGGAAGGGCCCTGTTTCGCCATCACACTGGAGGGTGGCGACCCTGTTTAACCCCGAACCTGCCGCATATCTGCCCCACCGTTTTCCGTTTCTGATGCTGGACCGTGTGCTTGAACTAAAGCCCGGCGTCAGCGCCCGTGCCCGCTATCGCACCAGCGGTTCCTTGCAGGTGTTCCCCCAGGTATTACTGGTAGAGGCTGTGGCCCAGTTATCTGGCATTGCCGCGGTGGAGCGGCAAGGAGAGGGGGGGTTTCTGGCCTCTGTTGACCGGGCTGATTTCGGCCGCCCCCCCCGGCTTGGCGAAACCTTGGATATTACGGCGCGGATCATCAAATCCTTTGGCCGGCTTCGTCTGGTGGAGGGGCAGGTGACAGTAGCCGATGAAGCGTTGTTGAGTGTGACGTTGACACTTGGAATTGGGCCCTTATGAAATCGTTGTTGCAACTAGGTCTGGTTGTGTTGTTCGTGATGGCTGCCCAGCCGGCCCAAGCCCGTAGCCTGACGCCGGTGGAGGGGCTGGAGGCCCTCAGACGTTCCTTTGCCGGTCTGCAGGATTTTACCGCCGAACTTACCCAGGAAAAACAGCTTTCTATCATGAAGAAGAAGCTGGTCATGCAGGGTATGATCCGCTTCAAAAAACCTGATCGGTTCTACCTGGAGCTGGCTCCTCCCTACAGCGGCAAGGTACTGTTAAAAGACACGGTGTTGGAACAGCAGCTGGGTGCTCAAGGTGAGCGACAGAGGATTGTGCTGCCGCCGGAACAGGGCCTCTCCCGCTGGTTTGCGACCGTTTCCAGGCCGATAACCTCTATTCCCGAGGGGATGGAGGTGCGGGCAGAGCAGAACGGTTCCCTGACCAGCGTGGTGATTCGGCCTGCCAAGGGTGGTCAACTGAAGGAGTTGACCCTTGTGCTGCAGGATGATGGTACGGTACGCAAGCTGGTCCTGGAAGAGCGGGCCGGCGACCGGACCGTAATGACCTTTCGCAAGACCCGCAGGAATATCGGCCTGACCGAGGCCGATTTCCGTCTGGAGTAACTGATGATCCGACCGTTTTTGCTGCTTCTGGTGTCATGTCTGCTTGCTGCTTGCGCTGCCCGGCAGCCGCTGCCCAACGACAGTGCAGTGCTGACGCCCGGTGCGGTGGTGGAGACCTTGAGTTCCACCATAACGCTTTCGCTGCGTACCGCTGAAAAGAATCTGGCCGGCCGCGGGGTGATGGTCTACCGTCGTCCCGACCAGCTGAGGCTGATCCTGCTATCCCCCTTCGGTACGACCGTCATGGAGGCGCTGGTGTCAGGCGATCAACTGACCTTGGCGTATCCGGCCAGCGGGGTGGCCTACCAGGGGAAGATCAATGAGCTTCCGGCCGCAACCGGTCAGCGTGGCTTTGCCATGTTGCGCTGGGTGTTGGCATCTGACGCGCCTGCCGGTGCGCCGCACGATGGAGAGATGGAACGCCTCTCCAGCAGGGGCGGGATAGAGCGGATCAGCCTTCAGAATGGTCAGGTGGTGGAAAAGAATCTGCCGGGCGGGGAACAGGTCCGTTACCGCAATCACGCCGTGCTGGCAGGGGTGCGTCTGCCGTTGGAGCTACTGATGATGAGCGCCGAAGGTGACCGGATTCGCCTGACCCTGGAGGAGCCGGAGGTGAACATCCCGCTGGAAGATCAGATGTTCACCATACCGTTGCAGGGGTTGCGTTTGTTGCCACTGTCCGAGCTGAAGAGCCCCTGATTCGTCATGATCCTGTCTAACATCAGTAAGCTGTTGTGCCTGGCCAGCCAACTAACCATCCGTCATCTGACATGGATTGAACGGATCACCCGCACCTCGCCTCGTCTGGTGGTCGCCACCTCCCTGCTGCTGGTGTTCTTGTCCCTGTTTTCATTGGTGCATATCCGTTTCGAGACTGACATCTTCCGCCTGTTTCCGGCTGACCGGCCGGCCATGCGGCTTTTGCTTGATTCTCTGGAATGGTCCGGCGGCGCCCGTGAGGCTTATTTTCTGCTGGAAGGTGATCCTGCCGTCCTGCCAGCAGCAGCGGAGCGACTGGCAGGACGATTGCGCAGCCTGCAGGTGGATGGTGTTCCTGCCTTCAAGCGGGTGGTCTACCGTATTTATGAAGAATCAGAGGCTCAGCGTTTTACCGAGCTGGTAGCCTTTGCCGCTGCCCACCCAGCAGCTTTTGTGCCGCTCAAAGACGCCGACACACTGGTCGACCGTTTCACTCCACGGGCTATTGATCAGGCCCTTGATCAGCTGACCGTGCAGCTGGCCGGATCAATCGGCGCCAGCAGTGTCGGGCTTTCTGTCGCCGATCCGCTGGGGTTGCGAGAGCTGATCCTGCCCCGTCTCAAGGCAGGCAGCCAGGCACTTGACATGGACCCATCATCACCTTATTTCCTGTCCCGGGATGGCCGGGTGTTGATCATGATTGCCGAACCGGTCAAACCGGTGCAGGAAATGTCCTTTGCCCGTAAACTGGTGGCCGGCATCAATCAAACCCGCCAGGGAGCCGAGGTCCGAATTTTCTGCGCCGGGGCCCATATCAGCGCCGTGATAGACGAAGCAGCCATGAGATCCAACATCCTCTCCTGCATCCTCTCGTCGCTGGTGGTGGTGCTGGGAATTTTTTATGCCGTCTACCGCCGTATTTTGCCGACCCTGATGCTTCCGTTGATTCTATCCTTGGGGGTTCTGTTGGCACTGGCTACGGCTGGGCTGTTTTTGACCAGCATCCACATCATCTCCTTTGCCTTTATGACCCTGATTGTCGGCCTGGGCACCGATTACTCGATTCACCTCTATGACCGTTTCCATACCGAGCGGACCGCTGGCGCCACGACAGACCAGGCGATCAGTCTGGCGCTTGTTGATACCGGCCAGGGCCTGTTCACCGCTGCTACAACGACGGCTCTGCCGTTTCTGGCCCTGGGCTGGGCCGAGGTGCGGGCTTTGTCGGAGTTGGGGATACTGGTGGGGTTGGGGGTGATCTTCTCACTGTATGCCACCCTGTTCGCAACACCCCTGCTGATGCGTGCGATCGACTCGCCGGGCCGTCAGTATCGATCGTTGCCCTCGCTGGGCATGGGGTGGCTGTGGAGATTCTCGGGCCGCTGGCCACGTCTCCTGTTATGGCTGTCGGGGGCGATGGTGGTGGTCTTTACCCTGATGAGTCTACAGACCTCCTTCGATGGTGAGCTGAAGAACCTGCAGCCGCAACACTCCGAGGCGTTCCGGGCACAGGAACTGGTGGAACAGCACCTGAACCTGGCTCCTAAAAGCCTGCTGGTGGCAGTGGACGGGATGACTCAGGCCGAGGTCATGCAGGGCAACCTTGCTGTCGAGACGCTCTCGGCCGGCCTGGCAGGGCAGAGTAAGCTACAGGCCTGGTCCAGTCTGGGACAAACCATGAATCGCCAGCATGAACAACGGCAGATCACCAACCTGCTGCGGGCGGTGAACATCTCTGCTGTTAATCTGGGTAAAAGTCTGGCACAAAAAGGATTTAGCACCTCATCGTTCGAGTTGTACCTGAATCAGATCAAGTCCGGCAGCCTGACACAGCCCGTTGATGAGGCTGTGATCATCAACCAGCTGGCAGCCTCACCGTTACGAGGTGTTGTGGAGCGCCACCTTGTACAGGATGGCAACGGCTGGCACGCGTTGACCTACCTCTACTACCGGCCAGGTCAGCTGGATCAACACGCCTTTGTGCGCCAGCTTGGAGCGGTCGCCCCGACAGCACGGGTGACCGGAACCGATCTGGTCAGTGATGAACTCTTGTCAGCGGTGCGCAGGAGCGCCATCAACGGCGTCGGCCTGGGCGGTGTTCTGGTACTGCTGCTTTTGCTAGCGCATTTCAAGAGCCTCGCAGGCATCGCTTCATCCCTGGGCCCGGTGCTGTTCGGTGCCGTGGCCATGCTGGGCACCATGGCGCTGGTGGGAATGAAGCTGAATTTCATGAATATTATGGTATTGGTCACCATTGTTGGCATGGGCAGCGATTACGGACTGCATGTCCAGCACCGCTGTGGTGAGGTGGCAGCGGATCAGCAGGAACTGTCGTTTGTCCAGGCAGGTCGGTCGGTGCTCTTGTCGGCCCTGACCACGATTGCCGGATTTGGTTCCCTGGCCTTTACCGATTATGGCGCCATGTCCTCCATCGGATGGTCCACTAACTTCGGGATTGGCTTTACCGCCCTGGCAGCCCTGTTGCTGGTGCCGGCAGCACTTCAACTTTCTGTTTTCAGGAGGTAACACGCTATGGTTCGTCTCACATCATTGATCGGCGCTATGCTGGTTTGTTGCCTGAACTCCCACGGGTGGGCCAATCAGTTCACTGAAGAGGTAAAGCAGTCGGCCAGCGAGACCACACAGGCTATCAAGCAGGCTGGCAAAACCTTAAAGGACGACGCTAAAAAAAGCGGTCACGAAACCAGAGAGGCCTTTAAGCAGACCGGGCAGGATATCAAACAAGGCAGCAAGCAGGCCGGTAGTGAGATTCGGGAAGGATTCAAACAGCTTGGCCAGGGGATTAAGAAAGATGGCAAACAGGTCGGGATCGATATCTGGGAAGGGTTCAAACGTACCGGCCGCGACATCCGCGATGTTTTTAAAAAATAAAATACTGCAGGCAGGTGAGAACATTTACCATTTTTGTTGCCTCTCAAAACGGATAATGGCCGGCAGGTGTTTCAGAAAATCCAGCACGCTGTGAGGTGATTTCCAGAGCATCTTGGTGTAGCCCCAGTGGATGCGGGTGCGACGGTAGAAACGGCTGATGAATTCATCGTACAATCGCTCGAGTTGCGGCTTTGTCATGCCGTTGGGAATGAAGACAAAGTTCATGCAGTTCATCAGCTCCCAATTCTCGTTAAATCTTCCAAACTGTTCAAGGGTTTTAAAGACCGGCGCGCCGGGGAAGGGGGTGAACTTGGTGACGTTGATCTCGTCCAGCGGCAGCGAAAGGGCGTAGTCGATGGTGCGATGGATGGCGGCCTCATCCTCGCCCGGCAGGCCCACCATGAACAGCCCCTTGACCCGCATACCGCTCTTCTTGACCATCTGCAGTTTGCGCCCCACCTCATCCAGTCCGTAGAACTTGCGGTGCTGTTTCAGGATTTCCGGATCACCGGATTCAATTCCGAAGTTGACCTGCCAACAGCCGGACCGTTTCAAAAGTCCCAGCAGTTCGGCATCCACATGCTCCAAACGAGCGATGCAGTTATAGCTGACATCGACTCCTTTTTTTGCCTTCAAGTCACAGAATTCAGCCACCCGTTTGCGATCGAAGGTGAACAGGTCGTCATAGAAGAAGACATGGCGGATGCCATACTCCCGCTTCAGCATGGTTACATGCTCCAGGATGTATTCCGGGGAATTGAAGCGGAATCCCTTTGAGAAGACCGAACGGTCGCAGTAAGAACACTGATAGGGACAGCCGCGGCTGGAGATGATGCTGGTGTTGGGAAATTTGGGAGAACTGAACAGCGGTAATTTGTACTTCTCGGGAAAACCGGGCAGCAGGTGGTAGGCCGGGAAGGGGAGTTGATCCAGGTCGGCAATCAGCTCCCGTGGTGCTGAGGCCGTAGCGATACCCTGCGCATCGCGGTAGGCCAGACCGGGGATGGCTGGCGGATTGTTGAAACCGGTCTGGGCCAGCTCAAGCATGGTCTGCTCACCTTCACCCAGCACCAGGTAGTCAATGGCCGGAAAGCGATCCAGCAGTGGCGCGCCCATGGTGCAGGCGTGGGCTCCGCCAAAAACGATCCTTATTCGGCTATCCCGTGCCTTGATCGCCTCAGCGATCCGGTTGCCTTCCAGAAACGATGAAGTGGTGCAGGAAAGAGCCACCAGTTCGGGCTGGCGACGGATTACCTCGTCCACCAGCATATCCTGGGGCAACGGGGTGGCATAGCAGTCGATGATCTCCGAGGTTATGCCGTGCCGTTCCAGCCAAGCCATGATCGAGAGCAGCCCCAAGGGGGGCATCACGTTGAAGATGGTGGTGATATCAGGAACACCAGCTAAAAAGTTGTTGCCGTAGGGGTGGATGAAGAGAATTTTCACTGATGTCGCACCCTGATCGCTTCCCTGGAGTAGTTGATAATTTTGTAGCCGCGTTGGATCAGACCGTTGGCCAGATAGAGCGGATTTTCCGGATAGCTGACCCGGAACTGTCCCAGCCCGGCATCTTCGACGGTGCCGACCCAGGTGATCCGCTGCAGCATGTCGCGGGCAGTGAAGCTTTTCTCGGGGGTCTTGATCCCGTCGATCGTCACTGAGATTTTGTGGGCCAGATCATTCATGCGTTGGTCAATCTTTGCCATGATGACCGGCACCGCGAGTTCAGAAAGATTCTTCAAGGCGACAGCCTGGGCATCCTCCGGCGCAGGAGCAAGGCCTGCCGCTTCTTCACTGCCTGCCGCCACGATGCTCAGCTCACCGTGTCCGTCACGGGTCAGCAGGCGGTAGGTCAGTCGCACCGTCACCTTGGTGAACGGCATGCTGACGCCGTAGCCCACATCCTCGCCACGCTTGGTGGAGATAGCCGGTTCGATCCTGCCGATCAGCACGGTATTGGATTGGTAACGGTAGGCCAGGGAGCGCAGGGCGATAAAGTCCCCCTCTTTCAAGGCCCGATCCACGTCGGCCGCCTTAACGCCGGGGCCACCGGCCAGATCGCGTACAATAAACCCCTTTCGGATCAGGGTGTTATTCAATGATTCGTTGAAGCTGGTGGTGTCGTTGTAGCGCACTTGTTTGCCACCCAGTTGCCGTGCCGGCACAAAAACCACCACGGCACTGTTCAAGGCCAGCGGTGACACCACATCCCGTGCCTGTGAAGGTTCCACACAAGCCTCGACCCGCACCTTGACGCTGTCGACGGTCTTCTGCTCCTGCAACAGGCGGTGACTGGTGACCACACCACGCACCTGGGTGGTGATGATATCATCCAGCAGGGCGGAATCCTCCACAACCGTGCGACTCTTTACCTCTACCCCGGCCACCTGTTCCACGGCGGCCCATTTGGCCCGGCTGATCGCCTCGACACGGGCCGAGGGGACATCATTCCGCAGGATCACCCCTTCACCCCCGGCCTCGACGCAGACCGGTTTTGCCAAGACAGGGCAGGGCAGGGTGGCCAGAATCAGAGACAGGCAGAGCGCAGCGTTTGGTATGTGGCGTGGCATGAAAACCTCCTGCTGAAAGTGTGGCTTATCTATACTGTAAAAGTGCCCCGGTGGAAAGCCGAAAACCTGTTGCAGCGCCACTGGACAGAGCCGCACCCCTTGGTATATTGTACCTGTCAGGTACCCCAACGCAGATTCATTTTGTCGTTTCCATCAATTCAGGAATACAACCATGCCGATCAATGTTTTTGATGCCATCAGACCAGCCATCAGCAGCCTGTTGGGAGGCGCCGCAGTCGATCTGGCCGCGGTGGCCGACGATCAGAAGCTTGTTCAACCCAGTGAAGGCACTTTGATGCAGACTGTTACCATTGAAGACCGCCCCTATTCCTTCCTGGCAGTCAGGCCCGGCTTGCCTTTCACCAAAACGGAAACGCGCTTCTGTCATGAACTGCTGGCTGCCTTTTCGGCCCTCTACAGCGGTTTCAAGCTGGAGGGGTTTGCCGCCCATTTTCGCACCGCCCTGCTGGCCTCCATCATGGATATTACCGTGGCCCGTTTTCTGCGGGGGGACAGCAGTAAAGGGTTCTGGCCAATCCAGCAGTTGATCCAGCTGCTTAAAAACCTTTCCTACCAGCGCTACGAAGGCAAACCGGCCACCACCGGTTTTCTGGTGCACCGCACCACCGAACCGGCGCTCTGTAAAACCTTTAAAAGTCGTAAGCATGTATTTATCCCGCTGCAGCCCCACCAGAGCATTTCACCTACCTTCCTGGACAACCCGCTGACCTACCGCTTCATCGACGGCAACAACCTGTTTTTTGTCGCCTCGATTCAGATGCAGGTGATCGGCCTGTTGCGAACTGCCGCCACCGCCCTGCAGACCGATATTGAGCGACTCAGCCAGCGGGAGATGTTCTCGCTGGTCAGGCGGTCCGGCAACGGTGCTTTTGCCGTAACGGTCAATGAAGTCTCCGAGATCGAGGTGCTGATCAGCCCGGCCAAACTGCTGGTTCGGCGCAAGGGGGTCTGGGCTATCTTTGATCCCGATATCTTTCGCGCCTTTCTGGGTGATGGCATGGACCAGGAGGCGGTGGATGACCTGCTCTGGACGGTGTATGCCGTGTCCAAGCTGCGCCATGGCACGGTCATTTTGATTCATGCCGGAACAGCCCGTCAGCTGATTCCTTTGAAAAAGGGTTCGGTGGGGGGGGATGATCCGATCGGATGGTTACTGATCAACCGGGTCAGGGGGCAGGGGATTGCGGAACTGAAACAGTCCGGCACCCTGCTGCGGATCCTCTCGTCAGATGGCTTGACTGTGTTGGATATCCGCGGCAAGCTGCTGGAAACTGGCTTCATCATCGACACCTCCCATGCCCGAGAAATGGTGATCGGCGGAGGGCGTACCACGGCAGCTATCGCAGCCTCTTTTTTTGGCAAGGTAATCAAGGTCTCGCAAGATGGTCCGATTGAACTCTATCAGGATGGCCGGTTGATCTATCGGTTCGGGTAACAGTCAGGTGTCGTCACTGCTACCAAAATGTTAAACAGTTATAGTCATATGTGATTTTTTTTGACCCCATTGAATGTTTTTGCTATATAAATGCGTTTAACAGATTTGTTACAAAGGTGTGGCTGCCGGTGGCAGCGAAATTGAGAGGAGAACCGTAAAACGTATGAAAGCTATTATTCTCAGTGCAGGTCAAGGCAAGAGGCTGCTTCCCTTGACTGCTGAACGTCCAAAGTGTGCTGTTACCATTCACGGTCAGTCGATGATCGAGTGGCAGATTGATGAGTTACTCAAATGTGGCGTGAAAGATATCAGTGTTGTGCTCGGCTACCGGGCCGACTCCGTTGAAGAATTACTGAATACTCGCTATGGCAAGCAAAGCGTGCGTACTCTTTACAACCCCTTCTATTCTGTAGCTGACAACCTGGGTAGCTGCTGGATCGCCCGTGGAGAAATGACGGATGATTTCATTTTGCTTAATGGCGATACCCTGTTTCAGGCACCGGTGCTTCAGAAACTCCTCAACTCACAGCCGCAGCCGATCACAGTAACTACCGACCGTAAAAGTAGCTACGATAGTGACGACATGAAGGTAATTCTCGATGGTGACCTGTTGGTACGTATCGGTAAGGATTTGCCACTTGATCAGGTGCATGCCGAGTCTATCGGTATGTTGCTGTTCCGCAGTACCGGTGCAGAACTCTTCAGGCAAACGGTAGAGAATCTGCTGCGAGATCCGGTTTCCCTGAAGCGCTGGTATCTGTCGGTCATTGACGAGTTAGCGCAGCAGAGTCCCATCAGTACCTGCTGTATTGAAGGGTTGGCCTGGGGTGAGGTCGATTGCCCTGAAGACTTGAGCCATGCCGAAACGGTCGTGCGTGGTATTGTGGCGTGATACGGCTATTAACATCTGATCACGTTTAACTCGCAGGCACACAAGGAAGATTAACTGAGTACAGATGTCAATCAGACGTGAGGAAACGACAGTACCAACGGTAGTTACAGCAATTTCAGACCGTACGCTTGAGATTGTGCCGGTGCGCAATGGCGATGAGCTAAACGCTTTTCTGAGACTTCCTTGGTCGTTATATGCAGATGATGCGGCCTGGATTCCGCCGTTGTTGCTGGAGCGTAAGCAGCAGCTGTCAAAACATAATCCTTATTTTCAGCATGCAACCTTTCAGGCGTGGATTGCCCGTCGTGGGAAGCAGACGGTAGGTCGTATCTGTGCTCAGGTGGATCAGTTGCATCTGCAGCGATACAATGATCAGACCGGTTTTTTTGGTTTGCTCGAAGCACAGGATGACTCTGAAATTTTCCAGGCCTTGATGGAAACGGCACAAATATGGCTACGTGAGCGGGGTATCTTTCGCGTGCGCGGCCCATTTAACCTTTCCATTAACGAAGAATGTGGCTTGTTGGTCGATGGTTTGGCTACTCCACCGATGGTTATGATGGGGCATGCCTTGCCGTATTATCCCCAGCGCCTTGAGCAACAGGGCTTCTCAGGGGTGCAGGACCTGTTGGCCTATCAGATCACTATTGATTTCGCTGAGCCGCGTTATTTGAGTGAACTTGTTGCGCAGATGGCCGGAAATGTTCGTTTGAGACCGCTGCGTCTGCAGGATTTTGAACAGGATCTGGCAATCATTAAGGATATCTTTGAAGATGCTTGGTCCGCTAACTGGGGCTTCCTGCCGTTTACCGATGAGGAGTTTGCAGAACTGGGCAAACATCTCAAGTTGTTTGTGCCGCCTGATTTTGTCCGCATTGCTGAAGTCGACGGTGAGCCGTCTGCGATGATGGTGGTCTTTCCAAACCTGAACGAAGCGATCAGGGACCTGAACGGCAGGTTGTTCCCCACGGGGTGGTTGAAGCTGCTCTGGCGGCTCAAGGTACGTGGAGTAAAGACTGCTCGGGTATCATTAATGGGAGTCCGTCAGCGCTTTCAGAGGAGTCGGCTCGGGGCTGTCTTGGCGTTGATGATGATTACCTCCTTGCGGTCTTCAGGACGTAAACGGGGTATTGAACAGATAGAGTTGTCATGGATACTTGAGGACAACATGGGGATGCGCAAGATTATCGAGTCACTCGGTGGAGTACCCTATAAGCGTTATCGTATCTACCAAAAAGAGATCGCTTGCGAGAAACTGACAGGGTTATGACGACGACTCTTACTGGAACCTTTAACTCCATTATTCTGGCTGGTGACCGTGGCCCCGGTGATCCTCTCATTAAGGAGGCAGGCGTCAGTTGTAAGGCCCTGGTGCCGGTAGCCGGTCGTCCCATGGTACTGCGGGTGCTTGATGCCTTGGGTAGTGCCTCTTGTGTTGGGTCATGTCTCGTCTGCGGGGATTCGTCACGACTGAGGGGCCAGAATGCAGAACTCGATGCCTTGATCGCCGGGGGTAGCGTGCGTTGGGTGGAGAATCTGGCGTCGCCGAGTCTCAGTGCTCAGGCAGCTTTGAGCGTACTCCCCAACGACCAGCCAGTGTTGCTGACCACGGCGGATCATGCCTTGCTCACGCCACAGATGGTTGATTTTTTTTGTACCCAGGCCGTTAGGACGGGATGTGACGTCGTTGCAGGTGTGGCGCGTGCCGATGCTGTTGCGGCTGCCTTCCCTGAAGGCCGCCGTACCGTAACCCGTTTGCGTGATGCCGGGTACTGCGGATGTAACCTGTTTGCCTTTCTTACCCCCCGTGCCAGTCATGCGGTTACCTTTTGGCGCCGGGTTGAGGAACAGCGCAAGCATCCTCTCAAAATAGTAAAGTCACTTGGTTTTTGGGCTGTCCTGCGCTATCTGCTGGGGCGCCTGACGCTTGATGAAGGGTTGGAGCGGATGTCTGCCCTGATGCACGCTCGTGCGGGAGTCGTCTGGATGCCAGACCCTGAAGCGGCTGTCGATGTTGATAAGTTGGATGACTGGACCCTCGCAGAAAGCATTCTTGTGCGTCAACGCCAAGTCAGTGCAGAAACAGCTTTTCATTAGATTAAAGGTGTGACATATTATAAATATTTGCCTTGTCGGGTGAGCTGGCCTTTTGTCAGGCACCTGCACTAAGGTGATTTTTTGTAGGCTAGTTTGCAGAAGGGGTCGTTATGGCGAATGCTACCCTCTCCAAATTCGGTTACCCTGGCTCAGTTATTGAGGATGGCCCACGCTGGGCAGTGTTACTTCGTCCGGGGCAGACAACGCTGGGTTCACTGGTGCTCGTTTGCAAGGAGCCTGTTCACTCGTTTTCAGCAATCAGCCCACAGGCTCTTGCTGACCTCGGGGAGTTGACTGGCCATATCGAGCGTTCGCTGCTACGAGCCTTTGCGAACGACAAAATCAATTATCTCATGCTGATGATGATGGATCCTGATGTCCATTTTCATGTTATTCCGCGCTATGCGCAGGAGCGTTGTTTTAATGGCTTGGTTTTTAGCGATCAGAATTGGCCAAACCCTCCTGACTTGAGCTGGACCAATGAGGTGGACGATGCAATGAGGGAAGCGATCCGGCAGCACTTACTTTCACATTGGGAATGACGTGCCTTCCCGTAGAGAATTTTAACTTATGACTACTATGCAGATCACGCCGACAGAAAACAACGTAGCCCTGCGTCGAGGCGATTTTCAATCGCTTGCCGAGGCACTCGATTATGCAGCAACCGGTGTAACCGGGATGAATTTTTATTCTGGCAAAGGGGAGCTTGTTGCTTCGCTTCCCTATACCGTATTGCGCACTGCCGCACGCTCTTTGGCTCGTAAACTCTTGGGGCTTGGTCTGCCTCGGGGCGCGCGCATGGCGCTGGTCGCCGATACCGATGCAGACTTCGTGCGATTTTTCTTTGCCTGCCAGTATGCTGCTTTGGTTCCTGTGCCACTGCCAGCGGCGGTCCATCTGGGGGGGCGGCAGGCCATCATTGAGAATCTGCGTAAACTCGTTGTTTCCTGCGGGGCCCAAGCAGCCATGGGGTCTCACTCCTTTCTCCCCTTTTTATCTGAGGCTGTTGCAGGCCAGAATGTGGCATATGTAGGAGAACCTGCCTACTTCGACGCTCTCACTGAACCGAATGTAGAGCTACAGGCACCGCATTTTGAAGACGTTGCTTATCTGCAATACACATCAGGCAGCACCCGCTTCCCGCGTGGCGTTATGATTCCACAAAAGGCCATCATGGCCAATCTGGCTGGGATCATCGATCACGGCCTCTGCGTCCGCTCTGGAGATCGCTGCACATCCTGGCTGCCCTTCTACCACGATATGGGGCTGGTTGGATTTCTGCTAGCACCCATGGCCTCTCAGCTTTCCATCGATTACTTGAACACCCGTGATTTCGCCATGCGTCCACGTCTTTGGCCAGCGCTTATTTCAAGGAATAAGGCGACTATTTCCTACAGTCCCACCTTTGGGTACGCCCTGTGTGCACGGCGCCTCAGGCCAACGGAAATCGAGCAGTATGATCTGAGTTCCTGGCGCATAGCCGGTACCGGTGCTGAGCCGATCCGGGCTGACATTCTTGATGATTTTTCCTACCTGTTGGCGCCGGCTGGTTTCCGCTCCGAGGCCTTTGTCGCTTCCTACGGCATGGCTGAATGTTCTCTGGCCGTCAGTTTTGCCCCCCTTGGCAAGGGACTTGAAGTTGATCGGATATGCGCCCAATCTCTCACCGAGAGCAGAACGGCTGTTCCGGCAACAGATGGTGCCTGCCCTGGCGGGATTAAGGAACTTGTCCTGTGTGGTACGGTCTTGCCAGGGCATGAGATTGAAATTCGTGACGAGTTTGGACGGCAATTGTCTGAGCGGCAGTGTGGTGTCCTGCATGTGCGAGGACCCAGCGTGATGAGCGGCTATCTGGGGGATGCTGCAACCACCAGCGAGGTCCTCTCACCGGACGGTTGGCTTAATACTGGTGATCTGGCCTATCTGGTGGGTGGTCAGGTAGTTATCACCGGACGCAAGAAAGATTTGATCATTATTAATGGTCGCAATATCTGGCCACAGGATATCGAATATCTGGCCGAGCAGTTACCGGAAATCCGGTCCCGTGATGCGGCTGCATTTTCTGTCCCGGGAGTTGATGGCGAGGAAACCGTAGTTCTGGTTGTTCAGTGCCGTCATTTTGATGAGTCAGAGCGCCTGCGGCTTATTAATGTTTTACGGGGGCAGGTCAGAGAGGAATTTGGCGTCGACTGCATAGTAGAATTAGTACCTCCTCACACCCTGCCGCAGACCTCATCCGGCAAAATTTCACGTTCCATGGCTCGAGCCGAGTATCTACAGCGCAAGCCGGAACTAGTGAACATTTAACTTGTGCATGAGCCAAGCCACAACACTACGCTTCCGTGCCTTACGGTTGCCGTGACCGGTGGGACAGGGTTCATTGGCCGCGCCATCATCCGCAGATTGCTGCAGGCAGGAGTGCAGGTTAAGGCGTTGGTGCGACCAGCCTCTGTCTCCTCCTGCTACGAAGTATCCGGTTTATCCTGGGTTTGTGGTGAGCTCAGCGATGAAACGACTCTGCGCCAGCTGTTAGATGGGGTGTCGGCGGTAGTGCATTGTGCCGGGTCGGTGCGTGGTACCTCTCTTAAAGACTTCGTGCCTGCCAATATTGCCAGCGTAGCGCAGATCGTGCAGGTGGCGGGTAGTCAAGTAGTCATACCGCGTTTACTCTTGATCTCTTCGCTGGCAGCTAGATCGCCGGACCTTTCCGACTATGCCGCAAGCAAACGGCAGGGGGAAGAGGTGCTACGCAGCACTGCAGGTGCTATCAACTGGACTATCCTGCGTCCGCCGGCTGTTTATGGCCCTGGTGATCGTGAACTGTTGCCCTTGCTGCAATGGATACGCCGTGGCTTGGCTTTTGTCCCCGGAGGAGGTGCAGGGCGCTTCTCAATGATCTATATCAACGATCTGGTTGAGGCGGTTCTGTCGTGGCTGCAATATGGTAGTGGGGTAGCCGGATGTTATGAGGTGCATGACGGAAAAGTAGGTGGCTATAGTTGGGACGATGTCTGTAGCATAGCCGTTGAACTGTATCAACGACCTGTCCGTCGCATCAATATTGCTCGTGGCCTCCTCTCATCGGCTGCAGCATTGAACCTGGCCTTGGCCAGGCTGGTTGGATACCAGCCGATGCTTACGCCGGGCAAGGTCAGAGAGCTTTGCCATGATAACTGGGTTTGTGATGACCGTGCTTTTGGTTGTGCCACCGGCTGGCATCCCCAGATCGGGCTACGTGAAGGATTGCTGCGCACACTAAGTTGAATGTTTCACAAAACAATCATCAGCAAGGGGACAAAGCCATGTCCACAACAGAGTATGCGGAGATATTTGCAGAGGTGAAGGTTATCCTTGAGCGATTTGTTGATGTTTCGGAAAAGATCGATGAAGAGACTGAGCTTATTAATGATCTTGACCTTGACTCTTTGCGGGTAATGGAGATCGTTCAAGAGGTTGAGGATACCTTTGATATCTCATTTCCACTCAATGAACTTTCCTCTATCAGGACCGTTAAGGATTTCGTTTTGCAGGTTCAACAGGAGATCAAGGCTTAAGTTATGGGATTTTTTAAAAAACTTTCTACTATTGCTCACGCTCGCAAAGAGTTGGCCAAACTGGGAATCGACCCTTTTAATGTGGAGATAGAGGAGATCCTCTCTCCTGCCACGGCCCGGATCGCCGGACGTGAGGTGCTTTTAGCCGGAACCAACAATTACCTGGGGCTCACCTTTGACCCTCGTTGTATCGAAGCCGCATGCAAGGCAACCCGTACTGAGGGCACCGGGACGACTGGTTCACGTATGGCCAACGGAACATTTGCCGGGCATCGTGCCCTTGAGCAGGAGTTGGCAGCGTTTTATGGCTGTTCCACTGCCATTGTTTTTTCTACAGGATTTGTTGCTAATCTAGGAATGATTTCCACGCTGACCGTACCTGGGGACACCATTCTGATTGATGGTGACAGCCATGCCAGTATCTATGATGGTTGTCGGATGAGTGGTGCCAACATCATCCGCTTCCGTCATAACAATGCCGCTGATCTTGACAAGCGACTATGTCGTCTTGGCGACCAGTCGAAAAAGGCCCTCGTTATTATCGAGGGGATTTATAGTATGCTCGGCGATCGTGCACCATTGGCCGATATTGTAGCACTAAAGAAAAAGTATGGTTTCTGGTTGATGGTGGATGAGGCCCACTCGCTGGGGGTGCTTGGTCAGAAGGGCAGGGGGCTTGTTGAAGAGGTGGATTGCCTAGATGATGTTGATTTTATTGTCGGCACCTTCAGCAAAAGCCTGGGGGCGATTGGTGGCTTTTGTGTCAGCAACCATCCCGAACTTGACCTCGTTCGGTATGCAAGCCGTTCCTACGTCTTTACGGCATCCCCCTCTCCAGCCACTATCGCTTCGGTTCGACAGGCGCTTCAGTTACTCGCCTCAGGCGACGAACTGCGTGAGCGGTTGTGGCGTAATGCCCATCATCTCTATGATGGGCTGGTACACCTCGGTTTCAGGCTTGGTCCCGATCCGACGCCGGTAGTTGCTGTATATATGGGGTCAAAGGAAGAAACTCTGCTTTGCTGGAAACAACTGTTTGAACAAGGCGTCTATGTCAATCTGGTGCTGCCGCCAGCTGCACCTGACGGCACAAGCCTGCTGCGCTGCAGTGTCAGTGCCGCTCATACGGTGGAACAGATTGAAACAATTCTTTCTAAATTTTCATCATTGAAGAAACCCTGAACCAATTTGCTGTTTCTACATCGCAAACAGTATCAAGTGGTTGAGGCCTGAAAATAAGGGCCGTGTTGCATGCTGTAAAAAGGTACATTTATGCGTCTCATGCTGCACTTTGCCCGAACGTACCCCCGGCATACCCTGAGTATGCTTTTTGCCCTGCTTTTGGCTGGTGTGGTGGAAGGACTCAGCCTGACAGCCCTGTTGCCGATGCTCAACATTGCTGTCAGTGGTGGCGGTAAAGGGGGGATACCCGACTCTGGTATTGGAAAAATAGCCACATCTGCGCTGCTGTTTTTTGGTATCACACCAACGGTGGCCTCTTTACTGATGGTGGTTCTGGTCGGCATACTCCTGAAAAGCGCCCTCGTGTTGTTGGCAGATCGCAAGGTGGGCTATACGGTTGCCCATGTCGCAACTGATTTACGACTTTCGTTACTGCGTGCTCTGCTGGGCACCCGTTGGGAATATTATTTAAGCCAACCGATTGGGCGATTAGCAAATTCGGCGGCTAGTGAAGTCATGCGCGCCTCGCAGGCCTATTTACACGGCTCATTGACCATTACTTATTTGATTCAGTCTCTGGTCTATGCGGCCGTTGCATTGTTCGTATCATGGAAGGTGAGTGTCGTTGCTTTTGCTGCTGGTTGTCTGCTGCTGATTCTACTCAATCGACTGGTAAAAAAGACCAAAAAGGCAGGTAGGCAAGAAACCAGTCTGTTGCAATCCTTATTGGCCCGTCTGACTGATAGTCTGCAATCCATTAAGCCGCTTAAGGCCATGGGGCGCGAGCAGTTGGCTGAACGGTTGCTTGAAGCCGATGCCGCTGGTCTTAACCAGGCTCTCCGTAAGCAGGTCTACAGCAAGGCCGTGTTGAAAAGTCTGCAGGAACCAATCCTGATGCTCCTGATTGTTATGGGGCTTTATGCCACATTGGTTTTATGGAACTACGAGCTGCCAACCGTGATGGTGTTGGTTTTTTTGCTGGCCCGTTTGCTTGGTGAACAGGGCAAGATGCAGCGTAAGCACCAGGAAATGGTTGCCTGCGAAAGCGCTTTTTGGTCTCTTGAAAAGAAGATTGAGGAGGCCCTGCAGCAAAAAGAGATGAATTTTGGGCACCAACAGGTTGTCTTACAAAAAAGTCTGCGCTTTGATCAGGTCAGTTTCAGCTATGCCGAAACCCCGATTTTACAGCAGTTGTCACTGAAAATCCCGGTTGGTTCTTTTGTCGCCGTGATCGGACCCTCCGGAGCTGGTAAGACCACCTTGGTTGATCTGGTGTGTGGTCTGCTGCGTCCTCAACTGGGGGAAATTCTGGTTGATGATGTACCAATGTCACAAATTGACGTAAAACATTGGCGCAGACAGATCGGGTATGTACCACAAGATACGGTCCTGATGCATGATACCATTCTTGCCAATGTTACCCTGGGGGCTGCCGACTTGAACGATGCTGACGTCGAACAGGCGTTGCGCGCAGCGGGGGCTTGGGATTTTGTTGCTGCTATGCCTGATGGGATGCACACCATCGTGGGAGAGCGTGGCTCCAAGCTTTCCGGAGGGCAGCGCCAGCGTATTGCCATCGCCAGGGCCCTTGCTCATAAACCGGCCCTGTTGATTCTCGACGAAGCAACCAGCGCCCTTGACCCTGAGACAGAAAGGGAAATTTGCACTACCTTGGCAGGTTTGCGTGGTACATTAACGATGCTGGCGATCTCGCATCAGCCAGCCTTGGTTGAGGTGGCGGATCAGGTGTATACCATTAAAGACAAGACCGTGCTTGTTGAATAAAGTCAAACGCATCAAACAGAAAGTTAATCAGTGAAAAACACGCTGGTAAAATGGTATTTAATTCTTCTGTTGTGCCTGATTTGCGGAGTTGAGGCTGGGGCTGAAGCGACCCAGTCCCTTCCTTTACTAAGCAAATCGGAGTCTGGTACGCTGCAGTCGACCCACGAGAAGGGCCTGGCCTTCACTCAGAAGGCCAGTGCCCAGTATGACTTGGGGCGGATAAGCACTAGTGTTCGGGAACGAGCCGACCATTTCCGGCGGGCTGAAGAATTTGCTCAACAGGCAATTAAGGTTGAACCGCAGAGTGACGAGGGATATAAGTGGCTGGCGATCTCCCTGGGAGCGCAGGCAGAAGATGTGAATGTGAGAACGCAGATTCAGCTTTCCCGCCGGGTTAAGGAGGCTATTGAAAAGGCGCTCAGTCTGGACCCCAACGACGATATATCGCTGCTTGTGCTCAGTCGTTGGCATTACAAGATTGCTTCACTGCAGCCCTGGACCAGAGCGTTTGTAAAACTGGTCTATGGCGGCCTGCCTCAGGCATCACTGGAGCAAGCAGCTGAGCTTCAACTGCGTGCGATTGCCAAGAAAGATCGTATAGCGCATCGTTACAGCTTGGCCAAAATCTACTACCAGATGGGGCGTCGTGACGCAGCTCTTGAACAGTTGCGGCGGGCCATTGCGCTGCCGGTTACCTTTCCAGAAGAAGCGGATGATATTGAAAAGGCGCGTAGAAAATTGGGCAGGTGGAAGTAATGGCGTTTTCCTGGAGAGTTGTTGTTTTGGCGGATGCGTACTTGGCCTGACCAGGTAAATGCAACATCACTAACTTTTGGCATTATCCTGTCTGATTATTGGGACCGAAATCACTAAGCTGGCAATGGATCAGTTACAAGGGTAACGTCATGCGGACCGTTTTGTTTCTTTTCAAAAAGAGCCAGCTTGCATCAAGTCGGGTAAGGGTCTTGAACCTGCTGCCCGAGTTGTCGAAGCACGGTATCAATGCCATTGCAGAGCCCTGGCCCCGTTCACTAACTGGAAGGCTTCGCCTTTTATCCCGCCTTGCTGCATATGATAGTGTTGTTTTGCAGAAAAAACTTCTTCATCCCGTTGACTTGTTGCTGTTAAGAAAGTTTGCCCGACACCTCGTTTTTGATTTTGATGATGCGATCTTTATTCCGAGTGACAGGGCTAATAATCAGGTCTGTAGCAGGCGGTATTCCCGATTTGTGCGTGTTATAAAGAACGCTGATCTGGTGATTGCCGGCAACCCGAAGTTGGCCGAGGAAGCACGACGATATGCAAAGAGCGTCGTGACGCTCCCCTCAGCTGTAGAAATAATTGGCATTCCCACTTGTGAAAATACTCATGCCACTGAACCACACGTTATCGGATGGGTTGGCAATGGACACAACCTTCACCACTTGTCGGTAATAGGAGAAGTGCTTCAAAAGCTTGCACAAGAATTTTCACTAGAGTTAAGGGTTGTCTCAAACCGTACTCTGCACCTCAAAGGTGTCAACGTAATCAACATCCCATGGACTCTCTCAGGTCAAACTTTCGAAATAGCTCAGTTTGACATCGGTATCATGCCGTTGCCTCAAAACAGCTGGACAGAAGGCAAGTGCAGCTATAAGGCACTCCAGTACATGGCTGCTGCAGTCCCGGTGGTGGCCACCAACTGGGGCTACAACCGAATCGCAATTCAACACAACGAAACCGGGCTCCTGGCGGACGATAACGATCAGTTCTATGACAAACTCAAGTTATTAATCACGTCACCTTTACTGGCCAAAACGATCGGCAGGGCAGGTCGTGCACAGGTTGAACGTGAGTTCTCAATTGAAGTTGTCAGTGAAAAACTGGCCAAACTGTTGCTTAGCGTAACCTCATAACATGGTTGGTTATTTTAAGCAGGAGACCACCTCACACGTTATTTCAGATGCTGCAGAAAGTTTGACCAGCCATTTTTATGGTGTAACATATTTTAATGCACTGCTTTTACCATCAGTTCGCTGACCAGCTTGGTAAAGGTGAGCGGGTCCTTGATCGGCGAGCCTTCAGTCAGCAGGGCCTGATCGTAGAGCAGGTCGGCATAGTCTAACAGGCGCAGATCATCACTGTTTTCTTTGTGCATATCGCCCATCACCTTGACGATCGGGTGATCGGGGTTCAATTCCAGCACCCGCTTGGATTCCGGCACTGTCTGATTCATGGCCTTCATGATCCGTTCCATGTTGGCGTTCATACCATAATCATCAGCCACCAGGCAGCACGCGCTGTCGGTCAGACGGTTACTGAAGCGTACCTCTTTTATCTTGCTCTCCAGCCGATTTTTGATCAGCTCCAGCAGGGTGCCGAACTCCTTCCTGGCCTCTGCCTGCTTTTTTTCCTTTTCCTTTTTTTCATCTTCACTATCCAGATTCACGTCGCCGCGGTCAACCGCTTTGAGCTTCTTTTCCTGATATTCGGTCAAAGACTGTACCACCCACTCGTCCACCGGATCGGTCAGGAACAGTACCTCAAAGTTCTTGGCGCGGAAGGCCTCCAAAAGTGGTGACTGTTTCAGCGCGTCACGATCCTCGCCGGTGATGTAGTAGATCTCCTTCTGGGTATCCGGCATCCGCGCAACATATTCTTTAAGAGAGACGTACTGACCTGCTTCGGTGGTGGTGCTTTGGAACAGCAGCAGTTCCTGGAGCTTCTCCTTGTTGGCGTAGTCGAAGTGCAGACCTTCCTTTAGCACCGGCCCGAACTCGCTCCAGAACTTGACGTACTCGTCATATTCCTTTTCCTTCAGTTCAGACAAGGTGGTAATTACCTTGCCCACCAGGCTTTTCTGAATCCGCTTGATCTGCACGTCCTCCTGTAGAATCTCGCGGGAAACGTTCAGCGGCAGGTCGGCTGAATCCACCACGCCCCGTACGAAGCGCAGGTAATCCGGCAGCAGAGCATCACACTTCTCGGTGATGAAGACCCGCTTCACATATAGTTGGATGCCGCGTTTACGCTCGGCCATAAACAGATCAAACGGTTTTTTGCCGGGCAGATACAGCAGGGCCTTGAATTCACTGGTGCCTTCGGCGGCAAAGTGAATGGTTTTGAAGGGATCCTCGAAGTCGTGGGAGACATGTTTGTAGAATTCCTTGTACTCCTCCTCAGTCACCTCGCTCTTGGGCCGGGCCCAGATCGCCTTCATGGAGTTCAGGGTCTGTTCTTCAACCTTCTCGATGGTACCGGCGCCTTCGATCTCCTCACCATCCACCCCCTTGGGGGTCTCGGTGCGGGTGATATCCATGCAGACCGGGTACTGAATAAAGTCTGAATACTTCTTAACGATCGAGCGGATCTTCCACTCATCCAGATATTCTCTGAATTCTTCTTTCAGATGCAACACGATCTCGGTACCACGCTCGTCTTTGGTGCAGTCCTCGATGGTGTAGGAACCATCACCGATCGACTCCCAACAGGTGGCATGGGCGACGTCACCGGCCCGCCGGGTGGTCAGCACCACCTTGTCAGCCACCATAAAGGAGGCGTAGAAGCCGACCCCGAACTGACCGATCAGCTCCGGCTGCTGGGCCGCAGCGGCATCCTTCATGGCCTGCACGAACGACTTGGTGCCGGATTTGGCGATGGTACCGATGTTCTCTTCCACCTCGGCCATGGACATGCCGATGCCGTTGTCGCGGATGGTCAGGGTACCGGCATCCTTGTTGGGAATCAGCTTGATCTTCCAATCGCTGTTCCCTTCCAGCAGGCTTTCGTTGGACTGGGCCTCAAAGCGGGCTTTGTCGATGGCATCGGAGCTGTTGGAGATCAGCTCTCGCAGGAAGATATCGCGGTTGGAATACAGTGAGTGGATGACGAGGTCCAGCAACTGCTTTACTTCGGTTTGAAACTGTTTGGTGGCCTTGGACATGATGGGGATGTTCCTCCTGAACAAAAAATAGTACTTACTAGCAGGCCGTTGAAAATAGACTCG
>DIGE01000006.1 GCA_002419465.1 Geobacter sp. UBA5730
GCCTGGCTTCTCAGGTAGTATCTCATACCGCACACTGCGCCCTTGTCCGATCCTTTGCAGCATGCCCAGCTCATACAACTGGTCCAGCTCACGGAAGGCGGTGGCGCGGCTGCAGTGTGTCATGGAGGCGTACTTCTGGGTGGTCATGCCACCTTCAAAGCCATCCGGCCCGGTATCCAGCAGGCGGTTGATGACCTTTTTCTGGCGTTCGGTCAGTCTGTGCTGGTCATATTGCCGCCAGAACTGTGATTTGGCAAAAACACCATTCAGAATATCGTTGGAGCGTTGCAATGCTCGGCCAAAGCAACCCAGAAACCAGACCAGCCAGGCAGTGATATCGCAACCGCCTTTCTGGGTTTGTTCCAGGATGCTGTAGTACCCCTCACGCTCAACCATGATCTGGGCCGAGAGGCTGTAGTAGCGGCTCTGCTGTTTGTCATCCTGGGCAATGGCCAGGTCGGTGATTGCACGGGCAATCCGGCCATTGCCGTCGTCAAAGGGGTGAATGGTAACAAAGTAGAGGTGGGCAACGGCTGCCCGCAACAGCCCCTCAACGGTGCCACTGCTGCTGTTCCACCAGTTCAGGAACTGCTGTATCTCGTGATTCAGTTGCCCTGATGGCGGGGCCTCGTAGTGGATCTTTTCCCGGCCTATGGGGCCGGAGACCACCCGCATCGGCTCTTCACCCCTGCGCCAGGCACCGCTGGTGATCGGATGCAGGCCGGAGTAGCCGGTGGGGAACAGGGCCGCATGCCAACCCCAAAGCCGTTCGTTGGTCAAAGGTTTGTTGAAGTTTTGGGTAGCATCCAGCAGCAGATTGACCAGCTCATCAATTTTACGATCTACCGGCAAGCCAGCAGATGGTAAGCCCAGCCGTCGGGCAACCGATAAACGGACCGAGCGGGCATCCAGCAGCTCACCTTCAATCGACGAAGTGGTGAGGGCCTCTTCGATCAGCAGCTCGGCCTGGGCCTGTTGCTCAAGCTGCAGACCAAGACCGGCAACCCGGCTGAGCAGCTTGCCCTGCTGCAGGCGACATTCACCCAGCAGCCCCAGCAGGGCTGAGGTATCCCACGTGAAGTTGGGCCAGTCACTATGTTGCCAGAGGTATTGGGTCATGGAATCGCTTCGTCAATCGCTTCAGATTTGTATGCGATTGTTGTATCACAGTAGGCTGAGTATGCAAACTGACAAAAACAAAATCAACGTGCAGTGTGGCCTTGGTAGCAGATCAGTTTTGGCACTGGCAGGCCCGTTTTTGTCGAGACTGCCAGGCCAAATCTGAATCTGTAGCAGTAAAATGACCAGTCTATTCCATCGCCAAAATGAAAGACTTTTCTAGATGCTAGCCATCTCGCCGGTGTTTTTCACGGTTTTGACGGATAGCCAAAATTAAGACAAGGTATTGATCATTTTTTCTGGCTTGCATCTGATGTGTCAAACGAGATACAATCCACAAAAATGATACTGCGGAGGAAACGATATGCCACGGGCTGCAATGATTCATGCACGAATGGAACCGGAATTAAAACAGAATGTTGAGAGCATCTTCAGGGCGCTTGGAATGACCACAACCGAAGCCGTAACGCTTTTTTATAAACAAGTGAAGATGCGGCACGGATTGCCATTTACGGTTGAAGTACCAGATGAGGAACTGGACACTTGGCAAAGAGAAGAGATCAAAAAAGGTCTTGAGGAAATGAGAGCCGGAAAGCTGATTGACCACTCCGATGTTGTCAAACGCTGGGCGGCTCGGCAATGAGAATACGCTGGACTGAAGGAGCGGACAGCAACCTTGACCAAGTAGAGGAATATATTGCGCAGGACAATCCACCGGCTGCGGTTGCTACAGTAAATAAGATCATCGATTCTGCTCAAATGCTAGCTGACTATCCCACCATCGGAAAACGCGGACGCGAACGAGGCACACGTGAGCTTGTTGTTGCAGGCCTCTCGTACATCGTCATTTATGCCGTACAGCGTGGGGAACTCGTTATTCTCCGTGTACTGAATACATCTATGAAATACCCGTAACCAGTACTTATCTTCATTAGGAGTAGCGCGCCATTATCTATTAACTACCCCCTCCATAACCGCCGGAAACAGCATTGCCAGATGCTCGGGCGTTACAGACGTCGCGGCCGCTGGTTGTTTGTGTGCAGCTATTCTCCGTCGGCACCCATCATGACAACAACCTGATGTTTTACCAACCCGTGCTCCAGCATAATCTCTCCACCCGTCAGCCGTTTGCCATCCATCTCTACCCAGCGGACACCACGCTGGCAGCCGTCGGGATTTTCCACCCGGATTACGTAGAGCGCTTCTCCATGCCGATACCGCAGACTGAAACCGGGCCAGCCGGGCGGGATAACCGGATTCATCTTCAATACGGTGCCACGCAGCTGCAATCCGAGCACCTCTTCAATCCAGGCCCGATACATCCAGGCCGCAGCTCCGGTGTACCATGACCAGCCGCCCTGACCAATCCGGCCCGGCAACCGGTAGACATCGGCCGCCACCACGTACGGTTCAACCCCGTAGTGCCAGGCGGCTTCCGCATCACGGGCGTGTTCGATCGGGTTCAGCATCCGCAGCAACTGCACCGCCCGTTCGCCGTCGCCGGTGCGGGCCATGGCCATGGCCATCCAGAGGGCCGCATGGGTGTACTGGCCACCGTTTTCCCGTACGCCGGGGGGGTAGCCCTTGATGTAGCCGGGTGAAGGCTCCGCCGTGTCGAAGGGCGGCTCAAACAGCAGCACCATCTTTTCATTCTGAAGCACGAGGCGTTGCCAGGCCGATTCCAGCGCCTGGGCGGCACGCTGCGGGTCGGCTGCACCGGAAAGCCAGGCCCACGACTGGGGCAGCGAATCGATCTGCGCTTCACGGTTGGTTGCTGATCCCAGTGGCGATCCGTCATCAAAGGTGCCCCGCAGATACCACTCCCCGTCCCAGCCGGCCAGTTCCACCCGCCGGATCAGGGCCGTCCGTTCCTTCTGGTAGGTTTGTCCCAATTCCGGCTGCTGCACAAGGTCTGACAGCTCATGCATCCCCTGCAGCAGTTCACACAGAAACCAGGCCAGCCAGACACTCTCACCTTTGCCGGCGGCGCCCACCAGATTCATCCCGTCGTTCCAATCACCGGTTCCGATCAACGGCAGGCCGTGGGGCCCCACGGTCAGCCCACGACTGACCGCGCGGCAGCAGTGTTCAAAGATCGTGGCGCGGTCACTGCTGATCTCCGGGGCGGAAAACAGCTCGTGTTGATCGTCGGCAAGGGTTGCACCGGTCAGAAACGGCACCTCTGTCTGAAGCAGGGTATGGTCGCCGGTTACCCGGACATACTGAATAACGGCATAGGGCAACCAGAGCAGGTCGTCAGAGATCCGTGAGCGGATACCGACACCGCTTGGTTCGTGCCACCAGTGCTGCACATCACCTTCCTTGAACTGCCTGCTGGCCGCCAGCAGGATCTGGTCACGGGCCAGCTCGGGCCGGTTGACCAGAAACGCCAGCACATCCTGCAACTGATCACGGAAACCAAAGGCTCCGCCTGACTGATAAAACGCGGACCGTCCCCAGATACGGCAGCTTAAGGACTGGTACTGCAGCCAGCGATTGACCAGCAGATTGACCGCCAGTTCCGGGGTTTCCACCTCAATCGTTCCCAAAAGGCTGTCCCACCAGGCTCGAGCCTGATCAAAGGCGCTTTCAAATGCCAGATCCTCCCGGAAGCCCTGCACCAGCTGCCGGGCCTCGGCCACGGATTCAGCCTGGCCCAGCATGCAGAGGGTATCACGCTGTTCTCCCGGATTCAGTTCAAAGCTAACCCGGAGAGCAGCACAGGGATCAAGTCCTGCTCCGGTCCGTTGTGGCAGGCTGATCAACTCCATGGCACGGGGGGATGCCAGTGAGCGGTTGCGGCCGATAAAGGCGGTGCGATCTCCGCTGTATGAATCAGCCTGGGGACTGATGGCCACAAAGCTGACCCGCTGGCCGTATTCGGGGTGGTACTGGTTTTTTGCCAGCACCGCCTGGGATTCGCTATCCCAGTTGGTGATGATCTGCATCTGGGAGGTTTCCCGGTTCTCGCCGAGGGTCAGCTCCACATAATAGGTCAGGGAGATGCTGCGCCGTCTGGAAGAGGCGTTGGTGAGCCGCATCCGCTGGAGCTTGACCGGCTTGCCGCCGTCCTGATCCACCGGCACAAAGACGGTCAGTTCCTGTTCAATGCCATGGCTGTTATGCTCGAATACCGTGTAGCCGGCCCCGTGACGTGCCCGATACGCGGTCTCTTCACGAATCGGCGCTGCGGTGGGAGACCAGACCATGCCGCTTTCCTCGTCCCGCAGGTAGATCGCTTCCGATGCCGGGTCCAGCACCGGGTCGTTGGACCAGCCGGTGATACGGTTGCGCTGACTGTTGCCGTACCAGCTGAAGCCTGAGCCGGTTTCGCTGATCATGGTGCCAAAGGTCGGATTGGCGATGATATTGACCCAGGGGGCCGGTGTGTTGGTGTTGGGCCCCAGATAGATGGCGTATTCACGGCCGTCCTGGGTAAATCCGCCCAGACTGTTGAAGTAGTTCAATTCCATGAACGGCAGGGGGGCCGAGGGCTCGCGCTGTTCACGTTTTCGGACCAGCCGTTCCTGCAACCCGGCAACCTCCACCGGCACCCCCAACTGCTGGGGAAGGGCGCCGCGGGCCGCCACCAGCACCACGCTGGCTGCAGCCTTCAGCAACTGCAGGTCGTCCTCCGGGATCAGTGCGGCGTTTTTCAGAAAAATGCCACCGGGCTGATCAGTAATAGCCGAGAAGGTGTGGGCATTGATCAGCTGCTCCAGACGCTCCTGCAGCGGCCGTTGGTAGCTGCCGGCCTCTTCGTTCAGGATCACCAGATCGGTTGACAAGCCGTGCATCCGCCAATAGGTGTGGGCATGCAGCATCTGACGGACCAGGGTGATATCCCGCAGCTCTGCAATGGTGAGCAGCGCTATGGGCAGATCACCGGAGATGGCGTAAGGCCATAGTCCTGCCTGCCCCTTGCGGTTTTCCTCCAGCCGTTCTGCCGGTGCACGGAGATGACGATTGGGAAACAGCAAATGGCTGGCCAGTTGCTGGAAACGACGGGCCTCATCAGGCTGGATATGCAGCAGCTGCAACTGCTGCTGGGCAGAGGTCCAGGCAAAGTCCATGGCTTGTTCGATCTGGTTGGGGCTGCGGTATTTATCCATCAGCAGCAGGACCTGCTCACGGCTGGACCCGGCGGCAAGCAGCAGGGCACACCGGGCCCGTTGCCCCGGTTTCAGCGTGACACTCCGCCGGATGCCCAGCATCGGATCAAGCACAAACCCCTGGCTGTTGCCAAGACCCTGCACGGCTCCCATCGGGTTGGCCACTGTTCTTCCCCGCCCGATGAACCGTCCCCGGTCGGTTTCAAACTGCCAATCCGGATCGGCCTGGGTGAGGTTTTCAGGCTCACCCGGCTCAACCACCAGACCATGGGCCAGATACAATGGTGGTTCGTTTTGGCTGCGTGGTCTGCGGTAGGCCAGCAACAGCTGTTGTTCAGGGAGCGCCTCGGTCTGAATGAACAGTTTGTTGAAGGCCGGGTGTTGCCGATCCGCGTTGTGGGCTGCCATGGAAAGTTCAAGGTAGCTGGTCAGGTTGAGGGTGCGGGTGCGGGTGGAGCGATTGACCAGCGTCAGCCGACGCAGTTCCAGGTTGTCTTCCGACGAGACCATGATCTCGGTTTCAGTCTGGATGCCATGATCCTCGCGACGGAACACGGCCCGGTCCAGGGCGAAATCCGCAGCGTAGTTTTTAGCGGTTCCACCCACCGGTTGATAGGTGCTGGACCAGAGCTGATCTGAATCAGTTTCATGGATATAGCAGAAGCTCCCCTGGCTGTCGCGGGTCTGGTCTGACCGCCAGCGGGTCAGCTCATACCCGCCCCACTGGCTGTAGCCGCCACCGCTGTTGGTAATCATCAGACCATAACTGCCGTTGCCCAGCAGCAAGGTTCGGGGAGTGCTGGTGTGGGGGGTGCTAAAGGTAATGCCTGCCGGAGCAACCAGATCCGCCCCCAGCAGCTGTGGTTCTGTTTTGCGGGTCGAGACAAGGTGCAGCGGTGGCAGATTGGGTATCCGCTCCTGCAGCAGGGCATCAAAGGCACGCACCCGTGCGTCGCTGTGAAAACGGCGTTGAAACGGATTGCCATGCAGAAAATTGGTCAGGGCAAGAAACGCCATCCCCTGGTGATGGGCCATGTACGCCTCGACGATCACCCCGCGCTTGTGTGTCTGACTGCCTTCTTCACGCTGCGGTTGACGGCTGAAATCCATGGCCTCGTAAAATCCGTACTCACCCAGCATCCCCATCCCGGCCAGCTGTTTCAGGTTCTCGACCGTTTCCGGCGGGGCCAGAGACAGTGCCAGCATTGTGGCGTAGGGAGCTACAACCAGCTGTTCTTCCAAGCCACGCTTCAAGCCCAGCGCTGGCACGCCAAAGGCCTTGTATTGGTAAGTCTTGTGCAGGTCAAGATCGGCATAGGCCGATTCTGAAATCCCCCAGGGTACACGGTGCTTGCGACCATAGTCGATCTGGATCGCCACCGCTTCACGGGCAGCCTTGTCCATGAGTGAGTTGCCGTATGCGTGCTGAAACAACAGCGGCATCAGGTATTCAAACATGGTGCCGGTCCAGCTGAGCAGCACCCGTTGCCGACCGACCGCCCCGTAGATGCGCCCCATGGAGAACCAGTGCTCCATCGGGACATCGCCCCGGGCAATGGCCACAAAGCTGCCCAGTCTGGCCTCACTGGCCAACAGGTCATAACTGGAAGCATCCAGCCGATCCGTGCTGACATTATAGCCGATGGAAAACAGCTTCCGTTTGGGGGCATACAGAAATCCCATCCCCATGCCGTTGGACAGGTCGCGGATGTTTTCGATCAAACGTTCAGCCGTTCCCAGGGTTTCACCAGCCAGCCACTGGGAGGTTGCAAACGCCTCGAGCACCCGCTTGATCCAGGCAGCCAGCGGCACGGTGTCCGGGTGCGCCCCCTGATCGATCCCACGCAGGGCCTGGATGGATTCGAGCTGGCCGTGGGCAATGGCATACAACGAGGGGGCCCGGGACAGGTCCTGACGAATGGCTGACAAAACCTGCGTCCCCAGCGGTGCCAGCGCCGCCTCACGTTTCTCCGCCAGGATCTCGATCCAGCCCAGATACCGATCCCGGTGGTGATCCCAGGCCGCGATCTGGTTCTGGAGCTCAAGCCCCCAAGGCGAAACGGTGGCAGCCGTGCAGACGGAACTGGCGTTGGTCTGTACCCGTCGTTGCATCCGCAGGAAATCAACGATCGTGGAGGGAGGAGCGTGCCAGTCGCAGAGCAGTTTTTCCAGGGTGTTCAGATAGAACCAGGTCCTGCCCTCCTGTGCCATCGCCTGTTTCAGGATTTCACCGGTATCGGCGAGCGCGGTAAAAACCGTGCCGGTCAGCAGGGGGGCGTGCAGCAGTTCCTCAAGTCCCTGTTCCAGGCTCCATAACGCACCGGTCAGATTGCCGCTATCCACGGTGGAAACGTACCGTGGTTCAAGGGGGGTCAGGGACTGGATGTCATACCAGTTCAGCAGGTGCCCCTGATACCGCTCCAAACGGCCGATGGTGGCCATGCTGTTGGTCAGGGTAGCAACAACCTGGTTAATGGTCAGATATCCCGCATCATGGGCTCCCAGCACCGAGGTCATCCAGAGACCGATGTTGGTGGGACTGGTCCGCATGGCCAGCCTGTCCTGGTGGGCAACCTGGTAGTTGTCCGGGGGTAACCAGCAGGTTTCGGCTGTTACAAAGGATGAAAAGTAGCACCAGGTCCGGCGGGCAATCTGCCTCAGGAAACGCTGGTCCGCTTCCGGCAGCGGTTGCAGCTGCTTTTGCTGGGCTGGCAGCAGGTTCAAAAGCCAGCCCAGCAAGGGGGAGAAAAACCAGACCACAAGCCAGGGAGCGGCCTGGAACAGATTGGCGGGCATGAAGTACCAGACGGCCAGGGCTGCGACGCCGCTCAACAGGCTGCCCAGCAACAGGCTTGCCACAAACAGCGACTGGCGGCGGGCACTGCTGAAGTGGCTGGCCTGAGCCGCCCATTCCAGCAGGTCACGCCGGGAGACCGAACGCCGATACCAGACCCGGGCAATGGCGTCCAGCGCCACTGCGGCCTGGTGAGGTAACAGGGCGGCATCGGTTATGGCCCGCTGCAGATCGTGCAATAGCTTGGCAGGGGAGAAGTATTTCAGCCCCTGGCAGGTGGTAGCCATGGTGAACGGTTGGGCCAGGGGATGAAAAAGCAGTTGCATGCCGACCACCAGCGTGGCAATGCCCGCGATTGCCGGCGCGATGAACCAGGAGGCCACGATCAGCGCCAGACTGCTGGCAGGCAGCAGACTGCGCCGCAGGTTGTCCAGGATCTTCCAGCGGTTAAAGGCTGAAAGCGGGTTTTTGCCACGCTGGCCAGAGGCCAGGGGGACCGTGGGCAGCACCCATCCGGCAATCTGCCAGTCGCCGCGTATCCAGCGATGGGCCCGGCTGCTGTAACTCTGGTAGCCCTGGGGGAATTCATCGTACAGCTCGATATCACTGGCCAGACCTACCCTGACATGGGCTCCCTCGATCAGGTCGTGACTTAATATCCACGATTCAGGAAACCGTCCTGAAAGTACCCGGCTGAAGGCACGTACATCGTAGATGCCCTTGCCGTGATACGAGCCTTCGCCGCTCAGATCCTGATAGACATCGGAGACGGCCTGGGTATAGGGATCGATGCCGATCGCATCGGCAAACAGGCGGCTGAAGGTGGACGCGCTGGTACTGGACAGGGTCGGACTGACCCGGGGCTGGATGACCGTATAGGAACCGGCCATCACATTGCCGGCGGCGTCAAAGCGGGGCTGATTCAGCGGGTGGGCCAGCGTTTCCACCATTCTGCGGGCAGTGCCGTGGGGCAGTTGGGTATCGCTATCCAGTGTGATCACAAAGCGTACATCCGCCAGCTGGTGGGCATCCCCCACAAACACCAGCTGCGGGGCATCCTCGGGACGGGTGCCGTCGATCAGGCGGTTCAACTCCTCCAGTTTGCCGCGTTTGCGTTCCCAGCCGATGAATTTTTGTTCTGATTCGCTCCAGAGCCGCTCACGATGGAACAGAAAAAAGCGGTTGCCGCCATGGCGTTGATTCAGTGCTGCCAGACAGCTGCGTGCTGATTCCAGCAACCTGCTATCATCATCGCGGGAGAGGGTGATTGAATCGGTGTAGTCGGTGAACAGGCCAAAGAGCAGGTTGGCTTCCTTGTTGGCCAGGTACCGGATCTCCAGCTTCTCCACCTCAGCCTGAACCGTATCCGCATTCACCAGCATCATCGGCACCACAACCAGGGTCCGGAACGGATCGGGAATCCCGGTATCTGCAAAATCCATTTTGGGCAGGGCGCGGGGCGGCAGCAGGCGCGTGATCAGGTAGTTGACCACCTCGATGGTCAACTGGCTGACCGGAATCAACAGCAGAATCAACCATCCGATCCGGACCGGCAGCGCTAGTCCTGCTGGCACCCAGACGGCAATCAGGCCGAACAGCAGGGTCGCCACACCGGCACACGCAGAGGCGTAGACCGCCCCATGGTGGCGATGGATCCATTCCAGCATCCGGTGCCGGAAGGTTTCACGGCAGGCCAGCCGCCCGGCCAGTTCCTTCCTCCCCTCCCCAATCAGCCAGCTGCCGACATGGGCGCGCAGCTCATCACCTGTCGCCGCATGGTTAGCCTCTGTTGCCAACGTGACAACCAGCTCCGCCATCTGTTGCTCGGATTTTTTGGCAGCGTGGGCCAATTCTTCCAAACCCCGGCGGCAACAATCCCGGGTTGCAAAATCCATGGCTGGATAGATCCCCGAGGGGTCGCACCGCAGTATCTGTTCTACCCGGCTGAGTTTCTCAAACAGTTCCCGCCAGTCCAGCAGAGCCAGCTGACGCAAGCTGGTAAAGGCGTTGCCACAGCTGATCTGTTCAGCCGCCTGCCGGTTTTGCTCTCGTTGAACGAGGTCGTGCAGGGCGGTTTTGAGCGTGCGTTCCAGCCAGCTCTGCACCGGCAGCAATGCCGCTTCTTCGTCATAGAGCAGGCCAACCAGCTGCGCAGCAAAATAGGGGCCGGGGCAGGGCTCTGCTTTTGCCAGTTCAGCCAGCAGTCCGAAGAGTTGCGTTGCATCCCGGCGGTTGGCTGCGATCAGCCGGTGTGCCCAGAAATCTGCCAACTGACGCTCCCGCAGATCAGCCAGAACAACGACAGCCAAACCCTGAATACTTTCCAAAAGCGCACAGCGCAGCATCTGGGGAACTGCCCAAAGCTCACCGATGGTCAGCGTGCGCACCGTTTGATGGGCTCCAATAAAAGCCAGGATGTTTTCCCGGTCCAGCCGCAGTTCGGTATGGGAGACCAGGTCCTTGGCCAGTCCGTAGACGCACGGCATGCCTTGGTGGGGGGCAGAGGTCAGGGTGGGCAATTGACGGTAGAAACCTTTGGGAAGGTTCAGCAGGATGTCGCGGGCGTTACCTTCCAGAATGTACTCGTTATCAAGTATCCAGTCAGCAGCCGGGGTTGCTTTCTGTTCCAGACAGCTGGCAGCTGCAAGATCGGCGCAGACCTGACGAATCCAGAGCCGGGAGCGCTTGAGACGCTTGAGCAGCTCTGTTCCCTGGGTCGGCAGCAGTTCCACCTGTTGTTCTCTGGCATGGCGCTGGGCATGTTCAAGTATTTGTGCCGGAGAGAGCTTGACCGGGGCGCTCCGCGCATCTGCCCGGCGCTCGCAGGTGGGGTGGATCACAAACAGCGCGGGCGGGATCTCACTGCTTTCACGCAGAAAAGCGACCGGTCGTTGCAGTGCCTCAACCGGTGCCTGCAGAACAAGCACCGATTCCCCTGACACAAGCCAGCGCAGATGATTGCGGATAATCTCAGGATGTACCCCAAACCTGGAACAGTGCAGCCAGGGGATAACCGCTTGTACTCTCCTGAGAGCGCGTCGCCACAGGGATGCGTCGGTGAGATGAATCGTTCCGGCAAGGCTCTTGTGCGCCAGAACGGTGCGGTTGAATCCTTGCTGCGCAAGGTCGTGCAGCGCTTTGCGCGCATCGGTCTGTTTGGTGAAATAACTGACAAGGAGGCCATCGCCCACGTGTTGATCCTTTGCTGATACGGTTGCCGAAACTCCAGTCAGGGCGACGGATTTCACCTGTTGACCGAATGTAAGGAAGGAACCTGTATGGATTGTTCCTGAGGAATGGTACCGATGAGGTGGATGGAGGTACGGCTGAAGAGAGGCAGAACTGCTACAGAAAAAAACTGTGTGTGAGACTGTGTGCAACTATACGCCTTTATCAGGTTTATAGCTACGGTTAAACGGCACAGCGATGGACGATGCCTGATCAACGAGGCAGATGGCAGCCCCTGTCCAAGGGCAGCGCTCAAGGGGGCATCACCATGGGAAAAGGGACCGGTCAGTTGCCGGTCCTTTTTGCGTATCACAGGTTTTGGTGCTTAGTGTTTGTTGCGGTTTTCCAGGGCGGCGCCCACAAAAGCCTTGAACAGCGGGTGCGGAACCAGTGGTTTGGATTTGAATTCCGGGTGGAACTGGCAGGCCAGGAACCAGGGATGGTCAGGCAGTTCGATGATCTCCACCAGATTCTTTTGCTGGTTGATGCCGGACAGCACCAGCCCCTTGGTGGTCATCACCTCACGGTAGGTGTTGTTGAACTCGTAACGGTGGCGGTGCCGTTCGGATATCTCGCTTTCGTTGTAGGCATCAAAGGCCTTGGTACCCTTGGTGACGGTGCAGGGACAGGCCCCCAGCCGCATGGTGCCGCCCTTTTTGTGGACCGATTTTTGCTCTTCCATCAGGTGGATCACCGGCTCCTTGCAGTCGGGCTTGAATTCGGTGGAACAGGATTTTTTCAGACCGCAGACGTTGCGGGCAAACTCCACCGCCGCCATCTGCATCCCCAGGCAGATGCCGAAGAAGGGGATCTGTTTGGTTCTGGCATATTCGATGGCCAGCACCTTGCCTTCAGTGCCCCGCTCGCCAAAGCCGCCCGGCACCAGCAGGCCATCCACATCGTCCAGCCAGCCCTGCACGCCGGTTTCTTCAAGCTTCTCGGCATCAACGTATTTCAGATACACCCGGCAATCGTTGGCAATCCCGCCGTGGGTCAATGCCTCGGCCAGGGATTTGTAGGATTCGGTCAGGTCGACGTACTTGCCGACAATGGCGATGCGGACCTCGCCATGGCTGGGGTGGCGCAGGGTCTCCACCACGTTCTGCCAGGGGGTCAGGTCCGGCTGTTTGGTCCAGATGTTCAGCTTTTCCACCACCTGCTCATCCAGGCGCTCCTTATTGAGAGCCAGCGGCACGGCATAGATATGCTCGGCGTCCACCGACTGGATGACGCAGTTTTCCTCCACGTTACAGAACAGGGAGATCTTCTTCTTCATATCCTGGGGCAGCTCACGGTCGCAGCGGCAGATCAGGATGTCGGGCTGGATACCGATCTTGCGCAGCTCCATCACCGAATGCTGGGTCGGTTTGGTCTTCAGCTCGCCGGCCGTGCGGATGTAAGGCACCAGGGTGACATGCACGTAGAGAGTATTGCCTTGGCCACGGTCGTGGCGTAGTTGGCGGATCGCCTCCAGAAACGGCAGGGATTCGATATCGCCCACGGTGCCGCCTACCTCGATGATCGCGACATCGGCGCCTTTGGCGTTTTCCAATACCTTGTTCTTGATTTCATCCGTAATGTGGGGGATCACCTGCACGGTGCCACCCAGATAATCGCCGCGGCGTTCCTTTTCGATGACTGAGAAATAGACCTGGCCAGTGGTAAAGTTGCTCTTCTTGGAAAGTTTGGCCGAGGTGTAGCGTTCATAGTGACCCAGGTCCAGATCGGTCTCGGCGCCATCGTCGGTCACAAACACCTCGCCGTGCTGAAAGGGTGACATGGTGCCGGGGTCAACGTTGATGTAGGGGTCCAGCTTCTGCATGGTCACCCGCAGCCCGCGGGCTTCCAGCAGGGCGCCCAGGGAGGCGGCTGCCAGGCCTTTGCCGATGGAGGAAACCACGCCACCGGTAATAAAGATAAATTTGGTTTTCATGGAACTGTGCTCCTGGTCTTTTGCTCGTGCAGTCATTGAGATTCCTTGTGCATACGTTCACGGGCCTTGTTCAGGTCTTCGGGGGTGTCAACCCCCAGAGATTCGAATTCAGTTTCCACCACCTTGATCCGCACCCCGTTTTCCAGCGCCCGGAGCTGCTCCAGTTTTTCGGCCATCTCCAAGGGGGTTTGCGGCAGGGCAGCGTATTTGATCAGGAAATCACGTTGATAGACATACAGGCCGACATGTTTGTAGCAGAGCAGTCGTCCCGAGGCAAAGGCCTCATCCTTCAGATCCTGCCACTTGTCACGAAAGAATGGCAGCGGTGAGCGGGAAAAGTAGAGGGCATTGCCGGCCTGGTCGGTGACCACCTTGACCACGTTGGGGGAGAGAAAGTCGTGCAGACAGCTGATCCGGCATTTCAGGGTGCCCATCTGCAGGTCGCGGTCAGTCAGAAACGGCGCCACGGCCTGGTCGATCATGGCCGGCTCAATCAGCGGCTCATCGCCCTGGACATTCACAATCAGATCCGCATCCAGGCCCTGGGCCACCTCTGCCAGTCGGTCAGTGCCGGTCTCGTGGGTGGCCGCAGTCATTGCCACCACGCCGCCGAAACGGATGACCGCCTCGGCAATCCGCTGATCGTCGGTAGCCACGATCACCTGCGAAAGATGGCTGGCCCGGCTGGTGCGCTCATAGACATGTTGAATCATCGGTTTTCCGCCCAGGTCGGCCAAGGCCTTGCCGGGGAAGCGGGTGGAACCGTAACGGGCGGGAATTATGGCAGTAATATTCATGGATACAACCGGGTTGAGGGAGATGTGTCCGGTCAGGACGGATCAGACTAGCCTAAAAGTGCGGCAGGGTCAAGGGGACAGGTTCAAGCGCGGCGTTGATCCCGTACAATGCTGTTGCGCCAGTTAAAGGCGTCCAGCTGGGCCGACAGCAACTGATCGAAACTGATGCCGGTCTGCTCAAGGATATCCTGTACGGCAGTAAAATCGGTTTTTTCCAGTTTTTCGGCCAGCAGCAGCAGTTGTCCCAGCGTTCCTTCGCGGCGGAGCAGGGCATTGGCTACTTCGTCGCTCAGGTTCAGGTCGGCGACGATCGCATCTATCTCGGTCTCAAACAACGCATCCAGCATGGACAGGATGCCGGCCATGAAGGCTGCCTCCACCACATCGCTGGTGCGGGACAGGCCGGTGTGCTGCATGGTCAGCAGCTCCAGCAGCCGAGCCCGTACCGCAGCCATCTCCAGCAGGGGAGAGTTGAGCCCCCGCTCATCCTTGCCGGCAAACAGCGAGAGTTGCACCCAGCGGCGCAGATGGGCGATCCCCAGCATCATGATGGCATGCCGCAGGTTTTTGATCTTCTCCCGGGTGCTGAACATGACCGAGTTGACCAGTTTGAGCAGGTTGAAGGTCAGGGTGGGGTTTTCCCGGAAGGTGTTCTCCACTTCGTCGATATCCCAGTCTTCGTTCAGCTGATGCAGCAGTTTCATCATGGCCAGGCCGGAAGAATCGATCCGCTTCTTGCCCAACACCACCGGCTTCTCGAAGAAATAGCCCTGAAACAGCACAAAACCGTACTTGACGCACTGCTCGAACTGCTCCACGGTCTCCACCCGCTCGGCCAGCAATTGCACTGGGTACTGACGGAGTTTTGCGGCGATTACCGGCAATTCTTCCGGGTCGGTGGCCATGATGTCCACCTTGATGATATCAACAAATTTGTAGAAGGAGGCATGATCCGGGGAATAGACGTGATCATCCAGGGCGATCCGGAAGCCCTGTGATTTGAGTTGTTGGCAGCGCAGCCGGACGTTGTCGTCCAGTTCAATGGTTTCCAGAATCTCCAATACCGACTGCTCGATCGGCAGCAGCTCCAGCATCTCGGAGTGCAGCACACTAGCGGTGATGTTCAGAAATCCGAACTTGTCTCCCAGCACCTCCTGGAAACCGAAGCCGGACAAGGCGCTGGCAATCACCGAGGCCGAGGCCTGGGTCTGGCTTTCAAACTGGGCGGTCTCATGGTGACCGGCGGCTCGAAACAGCAGCTCGTACCCGATGATCTCCTGCTTTAAGTCCAGGATCGGCTGTCGGCCGATAAAAAAGCGCAGTTCGTGATCCTGGTCCATGGTTGCGGATATCCTTCGGTGAGTATATGAAATATTGAATAATGTCTCAGTGGATGCTGTAACATGGACATTATCTGCAGGTCAAGGCTCAGCAGGTTAGGCTGACAGTTTGAGAACCTCGGCGGCGATCCGCTCCAGCGGAGCGATCTTGTCCACGCCGCCCTGTTTGATCGCCTCGTGGGGCATGCCGAATACCACACAGCTGGCTTCATCCTGGGCAATGTTCACGGCTCCGGCGTCATGCATCTCCTTCATCCCCTTGGCGCCGTCATCTCCCATGCCGGTCATGATCACCCCCACGATGTTCTTGCCGCCATAGCGGGCCGCCGAACGGAACAGCACATCCACCGATGGCCGGTGGCGGGAGACCAGCGGGCCGTCCTTTACCTCCACATAATAGCGGGCACCGCTGCGTTTCAGCAGGGTGTGCTTGTTGCCCGGCGCGATCAGGGCCCGGCCGCGCACCACGGTGTCGTTGTCGGCCGCCTCTTTCACCGTTACCTTGCAACTGCTGTCCAGACGTTTGGCAAAGGCGGCGGTGAAGTTTTCCGGCATGTGCTGCACGATCACAATACCGGGCGTATCCTCCGGCAGCATCTCCAGGAAAACCTTCAGCGCCTCGGTGCCGCCGGTGGAGGCCCCCACCACCACCACCTTTTCGGTGGTCTGCACCATGGCCCGCGAGGTTGGTTTTTCCATCATCACATCGGCGGAATATTTGGGGGCCACCTCACGATGAGGGCTCTGACGTTTTACCCGTGCTGCAGCTGCTGCCTTTACCGTGTCGCAGATCTGGATGCGGGACTCTTCAATGAACTGTTTGGTACCCATCTTGGGTTTGGTGATGATATCCACGGCCCCGTACTCCAGGGCCTTCATGGCGGTCTCGCTGCCCAGATCCGCCAGGCTGGAACACATCACCACCGGGATCGGATGCTGGGACATGATCTTCTGCAGGAAGGTCAGCCCGTCCATGCGGGGCATCTCCACATCCAGGGTGATCACATCCGGCACAACGGTTTTCATCCGTTCGGCCGCCAGAAACGGGTCGGCCGCTGTGGCGATCACCTCGATCAGCGGGTCGGAGCTGAGGATGTCACTCAGGGTTTGACGTACCACGGCTGAGTCATCAATGATCAGCACCTTGATTTTACTCATGCAGGCTTACTCCTATACGATCTCGATGATGGTCGAGTTTTTGCGTACCTTGCGTACAAACACCTCACCGGTGCCGGAATTAAAAAACAGTCTGCGACCACGCCGGCCACCGGTGTCATCGGCGCTCAGCTGCAGCTTCAACCGTTGCAGCAGCGCCCTGGCACGGGCCACGTTCTGCTCGCCCACCGTCTGTCGCTCGCCGGCCGCGTTTCCCAGCACCTTGCCGCCGCCGAACAGCTTGACCTCCAGCCACTCGTGCCGGGCCCCCCGTTGCAGCATCTCCGTCAGCAGCAACTCCACCACCCTGTCCACGTACCGTCCCGGCTGGTTGTCGTTACCGCTGGGCAACAGGGCGTGACAGATGCCGCCAAAACCGCCCCGGGGGCAGTGCATGGTCACCGAGACGCAGGAGCCCAGAACCGTCTGCACCACGGCCGGGGAGCTGTCGATGAACAGTTCGCCCGGTTGCAGATAGATCTGACGGATATCCTGGTCCTGAAACGGTTTCATAGCTTTTTGTAGACCGTTGATGCCACGGATTGGAACGGCACATCCAGCCCGTTCAGGGTTTCGGAATGGCCCAGAAACAGGAAGCCGCCGGGTGCCAGGCGGCGGTGGAACTTGTGCATCAGGCGGGTCTGGGTCGGCTTGTCAAAATAGATGATCACGTTGCGGCAGAAGATCACATCCTGCAGCTCGGCAATGTCCAGTTCCTCATCCATCAGGTTGATCCGCTGGAACTTGACATGCTTGCGCAGTTCACCGCAGATCCGCACCAGCCCCTGTTTTTTGTCCTTGCTGCGCAGCAGGAACTTCTTTTTCAGGGTCAGAGGGATCGTATCAACCCGATCCTCAGGGTACACCGCCGCCATGGCGGTCTTCAAGACCTTGGTGCAGATATCCGAAGCACTGATGTTAAAACGGAACCCCGGGTTGGCCTGGGCGTACTCATACAACACCATGGCCATGGTATAGGGTTCCTCGCCGGTGGAACAGCCGGCGCTCCAGATCTTGAACGGGGCCGCCAGATCCTTGGCCCCCTGGCGCTTGTGCAGGTTGGGCAGCACCTGTTTGACCAAAAAATCAAAATGTTGCGGCTCCCGGAAAAAATCGGTCTTATTGGTGGTAACCACATCCACCAGATGGATCATCTCCTGGCGTTGTCCCTCAGGGCTGAACACAAAGGCGGCGTACTCATCAAAACGGGTCATGCCCAGGGTCTTGAGCCGTTTTTGCAGCCGGGCCTCCAGCATGGTCTTTTTGGCCGGCGGAATCTTGATGCCGGCCTCGTCATAGATCAGGGCGCTGAAGCGCTCGAACTCCTTTTGACGCATGGTGTTCAGGGCTGGGTTTACATCTGATGGCATAGTCAGTTCCTGGTCTGTATCAGTGCTGGCGTTGTCCCTTACCCACCAGCACCACACCGGTCAGGGTGTTCATAATCACCTTGCGGCCCAGTCGTCCCCCCACATCGGTTCCAACCACCGGGATATTCCAGTCGTCCAGGGTTTGCAGGGCCAGGGTCGTGTTGCGGTCGCCGATCAGAAAGGCCTCGTTGCCGGTTGCGTTTATGTTGGAGCCACCAAACACCTTGGCCACCAGATGCTCCCTGCGGCAGCCAAAACGCAGCACCCGGTCCAGCAGCTTTTCCATGGCAATCGTGCCGTATTTGGGGGTGGGCAACCCTTCGCCATTCCAGAGCGGCAGCATGAAATGGTTCATGCCGCCGCCACCGTAGACCTTGTCCCACAGGCAGACCGCCACACAGGACCCCAGGATGGTTGAAATCTGACACTCTGTTTGCGCAACATAGAGCGTCCCCGGAAAGAGAAAATGTTTAAGGAGGTCATCGGCCGCCATTGCCGGTTCCTACTGTTCATCCAGATCGGTGTCAAACAGGAACAGATTACCCCCGCCACCCAGGGTTTCATCGCCAGGGTCGGCATACATCACCGGCAGCCATACAATAACCGTGGTCCCCTCCAGTGGCCGGGAACTGATCTCGATACGTCCTTCCAAAAGTTCCACCAGGGCTTTTACCACACTCAACCCCAATCCCTGGCCCTGGTGCATCCGGGTACTGCCGCTGTCAAGTTGGGAAAACCGGTCGAAAATCCGGGGGATATCCTCTTCAAGAATGCCGATGCCGGTATCCTCCACCCGCAGCTGGAGGCCATCCTCAAGGGCGGTCAGGTTAACCGTGGCAGAGCCCCCGGCACGGTTGAACTCAACCGCATTGGCCACCAGATTGCTGATGATCAGTGACAGTTTTGCACTGTCGCAGCTGATCCGTGGCTGGGCGGCCTCTGACACCACCAGCGCGCTGCCGCTCAGCCGGACCTGTTTCGCCCCCGCCTTGTTGATAAAGTTGTCCAGACTATCCTGCAGCAGCTCCTCAAGATTCAGCAGGCTGGGGGTCGGCTGGGCAGCCCCGGCTTCCAGTTCGGCCGCCATGAAGATGTTGCGCAGTTGAAAATCAAGATCAAAGGCCTCTGCATGGATCAGGAAGGCCAGTTGTGCGGCTTCGGGCAGTGCAGCGGCAAGCGTGACCACCTGGTTTGACAGGCCGATGATGGCGCTCAAGGGGTTGTTGATCTCATTGTGGATGTTGGACAGGAAATTACTTTTCAGCCGTTCGGATTGTTCCAGTTTCCGGTTCATCTCCCGCAGCCTGAGGTTGACCGTGGTCAGATCGGAAAAGGCCTTGCGGCTCCGTTCAAACCGGAGTTGCAACTCCTCAAGCAACTCCTGGTCGGTGATAATGTGTGACATGGTCCGGTTCCTTGCGACACACCCAACAGGGTTCAAAACAGCTGAACCCTGTTGGTGGTAGACGGGTTATTCCGCTGCGGCCACGCCGTGGACCGCTGAGATCTCTTCCTCGCTGAACACCTTGTCAATATCCAAAATCATCACAAAGTTGCCTTCATGCTTGCCCATGCCCTTGATAAAGTTGGTGTTCAGCCTGGTGCCGATATGGGGTGCCGGTTCGATCTGCTCCGGCTCCATCTCCACCACCTCCTGCACTGAATCGGCCAGAGCCCCCAGCACGGTGGTCTCACCCTCCAGGGTAACCTCCACCACGATGATGCAGGTGTTGACGGTCTGTTCCGTGGCTGACATGCCGAACTTCAGCCGCATGTCGATCACCGGCACCACGCTGCCGCGCAGGTTGATCACTCCCCGCATGAAGTCGGGGGTCTGCGGAATTTTGGTGATGCTGGTGATCTCCAGAATCTCCCTGACCTTGGCCACATCAAGGGCAAAGACCTCATCATCCAGCTGGAAGGTCAGATACTGTACCGTTTCGGTTATGTTCGTGACACTCATGGCGACCTCCTAATACTTTTCGAATTCGTCATCCAGGTGGTCGCTGGTCTTGCCCAGATCAATATGCACCCCACCTCCGGCCTTGACCGGCTTGGGGGCGGCATGGGCCACCATCACCGGCTTGTGGGCCGGGGCAGCCCGGTGGGGCAGGGCCCGCTGCGCGCCGTGGGTGTCCAGGCTGAAGAACGAGATGGTGGCCTTGAGCTGCTCGGCCTGACCGGACAGCTCCTCGGTGGTGGAGGCCATCTCTTCGGCTGCCGAGGCGTTCTGCTGGATCACCTTGTCAAGCTGCTGAATCGCCTTGTTGATCTGCTCGGCGCCGGAATCCTGCTCCTTGCTGGAGGCTGAGATCTCCTGCACCAGTTCGGCGGTGCGCTGGATATCCGGCAGGATGGCGGACAGCATCTGACCGGCGGCCTCGGCCACCTGCACGCTGCGACCGGACAGCTCCGAGATCTCGCCGGCGGCGGTCTGACTCCGTTCTGCCAGCTTGCGTACCTCCGATGCTACAACTGCAAAACCCTTGCCATGTTCACCGGCCCGGGCCGCCTCAATGGCGGCATTTAAAGCCAGCAGGTTGGTTTGACGGGCGATCTCTTCGATAATCGAGATCTTGGTGGCGATCTCCTTCATGGCGGCCACGGTCTCGTTGACCGCCTTGCCGCCCTCACGGGCGTCGTTGGCCGATTTGTTGGCGATCTTCTCGGTCTGGCTGGCGTTGTCGGCATTCTGCTTGATGCTGGAGGACATCTCTTCCATGGAGGAGGAGACCTCTTCTGCGGATGCGGCCTGCTCGGTGGCACCCTGGGACATCTGCTGGGCCGTTGCGGACATCTGCTGACCGCCGGATGCCACGCCATCGGCGGCTGCCTGTACCTCCTGGACGATCTCCTTCAGCTTGGCCACCATGTTGGCCAGGGATTCCAGCAGGTCGTCCTGCTCGGAGCGCTTCTTCAGCTCCACCATCAGGTTGCCCTGGGCCACCTGCTTGGCCGCATCGGTGATCCCCTTCAGGGCATCGATGTTCTGTTTGATGGAGGTGTTGATCTTGTCGAAGTTTTCGGCAATCGCCTTGGTGTCATCATCAGCGGCTGCAGTGATGGCGTTGAGGTTCAACTCGCCCACCGCCATTTTTTCCAGGTTCATCAACAGCTTGCCCACCTCATTGTTCTGATAACGGGCCTGTTTTTCGGCCACCCGTGCGGCCTTCTTGACGGCGGTCTGGTCGCTGACCACCTCGAAGGCGCCGATGATATTGCCGTTGCGATCCGTGATCGGTACGCCGGTGTAGGCGATATCAAGGTCCAGGCCGCCGGGATGGGCGTCGGTCTCGCTGCTGGCAGGCTGGCCGTTGCTCATGGCCCGGCCGCAGGCGCACTGCTGGGTGTTGCAGTCCGAGGTCTTGAAGTGGTCGTAACACTTGGTGCCTGCCACCTGCTGCTGGGTCTTGCCACCCACCTTGGCGCCCAGTTCGTTCATATAGAGGATGGTGAAATCCTTGTCGATGGTCATGGCCGGGGCCGGCATATTGTCCAGGAAGCCCACCAACCGGTTGATGGTCTCGTTGACCCCGTCCACAATCTTTTGGAAGTCACCCTGGTGTTTGGTGGCATCGGCCCGGGTGGCCAGCTTGCCGGCAATGGCCGCCTCGGATAACATGTTGGCGTCGGCGGTCAGTGCCTGGATGGCAGCCACCATCTTCTTCATGGCAGCCATCACACTGCTGGTATCATCGGAAGCCAGCTTGATCTCGTGGGACAGGTCGCCTACGGCCACGTAGTTGGCAACCTCTGCAACCTCGCGGGGATCGGCGCCCAGCTGTTTCATCACGGAGCGGATCAGCAGCATGGCGGTCAGGATGGCCAAGACAATGGACACCAGGCCGATCCCGAGCATCAGGTTGCGGGAGAAGTGGTAACCGGCCACAGACTCATTGTAGCGCAGTTCGTTGCGCTTTATGTTGTGGTCCAGCAGGTCGTTCAGCAGGCTCAGCATAACCCGCTCTGCAGGTGCGGACTGCTTGCTGAGCAGTTGGCCCGCCTCGGCATCCTTGTTGGCCATGGCCAGTTCGATCACCTGGTTGCTCAGCGTGCGGGAGGTGATAATGGCCTCTTTCAGCTTGGCAATGATCTCCAGCGCCTTGGTATCGGTCTTGGTGGTCATTTCTTCCACGATCTTAAAGCTCTTGGCGTACTCCTCACGGAACTTGGTGATCCGCTGCTGGTATTCCTGCTTCTTTTCCATGCTGTCATTGATGATGATATTGCGCACGTTGGTGCCGATGCCGGTAATAGATGTCTGCATTTCACCCAGATGGTTAATCCTGATGGCATTGACCTTGACGATCCGCTCCATGTTTCCATCCATGGTGCGCATGCCGTTGATGCCGATGCCGATTTGGATCAGCAGCAGAACTATCAATGATGCAAACCCTAGTGTCAGCTTCTTACTCAGGCTCATATTTTTCAGCATAACTTCCCCCTTTGTGTCCCGAAGTACTGAGCGTTGTTGCTGCATCGTGTTCGTGTTTGCGAGCCATTGTCGGCAGTAATGGTGTGGTTGCTTGCCGTTTTGGCAAGTACTGTCGGAGTCCTGATGCGTTTGGGGATCAGCCTACCCGAACTGCTGCTGTTCGCGCTGCTCGACGCCATGCACCAGCAGGGCTGGATCCAGAATCAGAGCCACGGTGCCGTCGCCCAGGATGGTGGCGCCGGAGATGCCTTGTACGTCGCGGTACAGTTTGCCCAGCGATTTGATAACGGTCTGGTGTTCGCCCACCACATCGTCCACCACAAAGCCGATCCGCGTGCCATTGACGCCGGCGATCACGATCTGTTCGATCTCCGGCGGGCTGGTTCTGATGCCGAACTGTTCTCGCAGTGAGATGTAGGGGGTCAGGGTGCCGCGCACATGGGCCAGATTGCGTCCGTGGGCTGCCTCAACGTCGGCCCGGCTCAGTTCGATACACTCTTCCACCATGGCCAGCGGCAACACGAAGAAGTTTTCATCGATCCGCACCAGCAGGGTTTCGATGATGGCCAGGGTCAGCGGTATCTTGAGGGTGATCACCGAGCCTTTGCCGGTTGCGCTGTTGATATCGATGGTGCCGCGCAATGCCTCGATGGCCCGCTTGACCACATCCATCCCCACCCCCCGGCCGGAGACGCTGGTGACTTTTTTGGCGGTGGAGAAGCCGGGGGCGAAGATCAGGTTGTAGATTTCCTTGTCGGTCAGTTCGCTGGCTGCGGTGATCAGACCCCGTTCAATCGCCTTGGCCCTGATCGCTTCCTTGTCGAGGCCGGCGCCGTCATCATGGATGGTCACCAGTACGCTGTCGCCGGAATGCTCGGCAGCCAGATGGATGGTGCCATGGGCCGGTTTGCCGGCTGCCCGGCGCACCTCGGGCAGCTCGATGCCATGGTCAATGCTGTTGCGGATCAGGTGCACCAGCGGGTCGTTCAGTTTTTCGATCACGGTTTTGTCCAGCTCGGTTTCGGCGCCGGCGGTCTCCAGCTCAATCTCTTTGCCCAGTTCAGAGGACAGATCCCGCACCAGCCGTTTGAACTTGCTGAAGGTGGTGCCGATCGGCAGCATCCGCATGGTGAGGGTGGTGTCCCGCAGTTCGGAAATCAACCGCTCCACCTCTTCTGCAACGGCAACGAGGTCACTGTCGTGTTTGTCAGCGGCCAGCTGGGTCAGGTGGGCCTGCACCGTTACCAGTTCACCCACCAGGTTTACCAGATGGTCCAGCCGTTCAGCCGGTACCCGGATCGAGAGGGCGGTCTCCTGGACGGTTTTCTCCTGGCGGGCCTGACGGACCTGTTGCTGCTCAATCAAGGCAGATTCAACCTTGGATTGGGGCAGTATCCCCTCCTGCACCAGCAGCTCGCCGAAGCGCTTCTGCATGGAGAGAATCTTCTGCATCTCAACCGTGGACAGATCACCCCGTTCCACCAGAATCTCGCCCAGGTTTTTGTAGTTGGCGTCGGTTTCAGAGGTAATGGCGCAGGTATCGTTGATCAGGTCGATCTTCAGTTGGCAGTCGTCCTCAATAAAGATGAAGACATCCTTGAGGGCATCAATGGTGTGGGGGGTGGTGATGATGATGTCCCAGTAAAAATGACAATGCTCCGGGGTCAGATCGCACAGCAGCGGGATGGCATCCAGGTGGGTCACGATCTCGCAGGTGCCCAGGCTGCGCAGTTCATTCAGCAGACTCAAGGGGTTGGTGCCGCTTAACATGATTTCCGGGGCAGGCTTGAAACGTACCCGGTAGGTACGCTGGCAGTTGTCACCCCTGGAGGGGGGGGTAGGCTGACAGGTTTGAGAGTCCTGAGGGGCTGCTTTTTGCGGATGGGGTAACAGGCTCTGCAGTCCCTGAATGATCCGCTGGCCGGTGGATTCATCGGCTGGCGGTCCGCCGGCCGATGAATCCAGCATGGTGCTGATCTGATCCCGGGCCTGCAGGGTCAGGTCCAGCAGCGGCCGGGTCACCTGCAGCTTGCCGTTGCGCACCTGATCAAAGACCGTTTCCACCTCGTGGGTAAAACGGGCGATGTCGTCAAAGCCGAACATGGCGCCGGAGCCCTTGATGGTGTGCATGGCCCGGAAGACCCGGTTGATCAGGTCATTGTCCTGGGGATGCTCCTCCAGTTCCAGCAGAGAGGTCTCCAGTTCGGCCAAAAGTTCGGCGGCTTCTTCGCGGTAGGTGGCGATCGCCTGTTCCATCATGGTCAGCACCCCTTGCTTATACGGTTATCCCAGTACTTTTTTGACCACGGCGATCAGCTGTTCCGGCTTGAACGGCTTGACGATCCAGCCGGTGGCACCGGCTGCCTTGCCCTCTTGTTTGCGGGAATCCTGGGATTCGGTGGTCAGCATCACGATCGGGATAAATTTGTTGAGTGAGCCGGACCGTACCCCTTTGATCAGGCCGATGCCGTCCAGATTGGGCATGTTCAGGTCGGTGATCAACATATCCACCTTTTGACTGCCCAGTTTGGTAAGGGCATCCTGGCCATCCACCGCTTCCACCACCTCATAGCCGTTCTGTTTGAGGGTGAAGCTGACCATTTGCCGTACGCTGGCCGAATCGTCGGCCGTCATGATGAGTTTTGCCATGTTAGTTGAGTCCTCCGCACCAGATACAGGGGTTACCCGTGTTGTGTTTGCAGGTGGTGTGCCGTTGCAGGCCGATCGTAGCGATGGCCTCCTGGACGCAGGGGGCCAGCTCTCCCTTGAAGTTGAACGATTGGCTGCCTGCCAGGGCGGTGCGGCAGGCTGAGCAGATCAGTTGCATGCCGGCCAGGTCAACCTCGGACAGGGCTGAGACATTCATCCGTACCTGATGTGCCGAGGGGAGCTGCTCTTGCAGCAGAGCGAGCAGTTCCGGGGCGGTATCAATGGCCAGCCGCCCGCTCAGGGTGATCTCCAGCGCCGTGTTGTCGGGCGACCGGGTATGGGAAACGTTCAGGTCTGACATGCTGCCCCCCTAGAATAAATCAATATTGTCGCCATACTCGGAGCCAGCGCCGCTGCTGGTCTCTTCGCGCTTCAGGGCCAGCTGCACCCCGTGGCGGGCGGCCAGCATCTCGTGGATCAGCCGTTCACTTTCCATGGTGTAGCGCTGTTCCATATGCTGCAGGTTGGTGCGAAACTCGCTGGAGGCCGGTACCAGCTGGCGGGCCTCGCTGTAGATCTGCTCCAGGGCGGATGCCGCCCGCTCGGCCTGCTGTTTCGATTCTTCGTGGACATGGAACCCGCAGGTGGTGGCGTTGATATCCTCTGCCAGCGATTCGGCCATGGCGGCTACAGCGGCCAGCCGTTCACGCAGCAACTGGTTGGTCTGGTTCAGGGCGGCGATGATCTGGCGGGTTTCCTGTTCCATGACCGTTACCTGGTTGTCGGTAGCGGAGCCGAAAGGGGGGCCGCCGCTCTTCAGTTGGCCGGTTGCCTCATTAATGGCCCGCAGGTTGCTGGAAACCGCCTCGGTCTGCACTACGGCATCCAGGGAGAGACGTTTGATCGCCTCGGCCAGCACCCCCAGAGCCGCACCCTGGGGTCCGGTATGGGCCGCCTTGATCTGTGCGTTCAAGGCGATCAGGTCGATCTCCGAGCCCACCGCTTCAATATCGCTGACAAAGCTTGCAATATCGCCAATGGTGCCGGTTACCTTACCCATGGCCTGGGCCAGTTTCTGATCAGAAGCGGCGCAACGCTGCAGGATGGCGGTCACCCGCTGCATATCTCCCTGCATGCTGGTCAGTAGTGAGGCGTCGGCAGAATCGTCATTGCCCATCAGGGCCTGTTGCAGCCCCTGGCTGATCTGTGATTGCTTGGCGCCGATATCCTGCAGGCTTTCGAGAATGGCCGTCGTGGCCTGGAAGAGCTGGCTGGTGGCGTGGCGGAGCTGGGCGGTCTGCAGTTCGCAGATATCGCCGATCTCGGCCACTTGTGTGTCGCAGGCGGTTTTGTCAACGTCGTCAGGCCGTTGGCAGGCGTGCTGCTGGATCTTCTCAAGGGCCTCGAAGATATGTTCGATCTGCTGGCGGGTAATGTCATGGAACTGCATGGAGGAGACCACCGTACCGGTTTCGGCCACTACCTCCTCGGCGATAAGGCCAACCCGGTTCCCTGCATCGGAACAGGCCTGGTTCAGTTGTGCCATGGTTTCAAGGCTGGCGTTGATGCCGGTCAGAATGGTCTGGGCATCGGCATGCTGACTGGCCTCGGTGCGTCGGCTGGTTTCAAGGTTTTCAGTGATCAGCTGCATCAGGTTCTGGCGTTCTCCCATGATCCCTGAAGATTTCTGGCTGACGGTGAGCGAGAGCTTTTCGACATCCAAGGCCAGGGTGGTGAAGCCGGCCCCCAACTCGCCCAGCCGGGCGCTTTCGATTTTAGTAGAGATGGAGAGCATCCGCAGGGCTTTGTCCATCTTCTGGAAACCTTCCAGGGGTTGCACCACCTGGTCCAACTGGGACATGACCTGCTCAAGGGTATGGCAGCTGCTGTTACTCTGGGTGCGAATCCGGTTCAGGTAGGTATCTATGTCAGTAAAAAGAGTCCGCAGGCGGGTGGTGAGCTGACTGCTCTCATCGCCGGCAACCAGTTGGACCAATTCACCGGCGCTGGCGGAAATCCGGCATGAACGGAGCGAAAAGTCTTGCAGCCGTTCGCCCAGCTGTAAAAACTGGTGCTCAGTAGTGCCAGCCAAGCGTTGCAGGAGCTCCATGATGGGGGTCAGCAGGCTGTGCCAGCGTTGCAGTTGGTCGCAGTGTGGGCTGGTCATGGGGATGTGCTTCCTTTCATGGCCGTTGGGCTACTGAATCAGCCCCAGGCTGCGTAGTTCACCGAACAGTTTGGTCTTGATGATCGGCTTGACCAGATAGGCGGTGGCGCCACCCTGGTAATAGGTGTCGAAGACGGTCTTGGCGTCATCCAGGGCGGTGGTCATGACGATCTTGGCCTCGAGTTTGGAGGGGACCCCCATTTCCCTTTCCAAGGCCCGAATCTGGCATAGCGCCTCGCGTCCGTCCATTTTGGGCATCATGATGTCCAGACAGATCAGGTCATAGGGCTTTTTAGCCTGATGGGACAGCTTGAAGGAGGCCACGGCCTCTTCGCCGTCCACGGCGACATCACACTCGAAATGGGGGCTCAAAAGCTCACTCAGCACCCGTCGGGAAATAAAGTCATCCTCAGCAATCAAACATTTCACCGTTTCAGTCTCCTTACAAAAGACAGCATTGCTGCTGTCGTAGCGTTTACTTGAAATCCTGGATGCCTGAGAACACATAATCACGGCTAGCCACCTCTTTCTGGTGGCAACTAAAGCAGTTTTGCACCGTATCCAGGCCGCTGGATCTGCCCTGCGCAGTGTAGCCTGCATACAGCCAGCCACCGGTGGCCTGCTGGCGTTTGTCCTTCTGCATCAGCACCACCATGTTTTTGGAGCCATCCACGGCAGGGTTGTCAGCCTTGATAGTGAAATGTTCTACAATGATCCGGCTGCCTTCCGGGAACCGGTTGCCGGCCCGATAGCCCTGCATGGCCTTTGGATCGGCGTAGATATAGTGGATGCCGTAGAAAAGGGATTTTTTGTCAGTGACTACCTTGCGGACGCTCTTTTTCCAGCCGCTGTAGCCCTTGGGCAGCGGTGATTGGGAGGCGGCCTGCGTTGGTCCGGCAAGTGAGATGATCAGGCAAGATAGCGTAAGTACGGTTTTTATCATTGAAGACGATACTCCTTTTTTGGGGGGGTGTGTAGCGCGGCATTGTCGCAGAAGCGGCGCATCGTCACGTGATTATGCGAGTGAATTACTTTTGTAACACGAAAATTTTAGTTGTCCAGAAAAAGGAGATATGAATACATCATGAATCCTCCGGCTGTTGACCTGTGGCACGGTATGGTTTATAGCTGAGCGTATTCATGTGACTTTATTGCCGGGGGCTTTATGCCACGTCCTTCCTGGGACCAGTATTTCATTGATATCACCCATCTGGTGGCCACCCGCTCCACCTGTCTGCGTCGTCAGGTGGGGGCGCTGCTGGTCAAGGATCGCAATATCCTGGCCACCGGTTACAATGGCACGCCTTCCGGCATCAGCCACTGTGAGGATGTGGGGTGTCTGCGGGATCGGCTCAAGGTGCCCTCCGGCGAGCGTCACGAGTTGTGCCGGGGGTTGCACGCCGAGCAGAACGCCATCATCCAGGCTGCCCGCCACGGGGTGAACATCGATGGCGCCACCCTGTACTGTACCACCATGCCCTGTATCATCTGCACCAAGATGCTGATCAATGCCGGTATCCAGCGGGTGGTGTTCGAGGAGGGCTATGCCGACGAGCTGGCCCGGGAAATGGTGGCCGAGGCTGACATCAAGGTGGTGCAGTTTCAGCGTCAGACCCCCAGGGGAGCCCAGCCATGAAATGTCCTTTCTGTGGTAACCCCGATAGCAAGGTGGTGGATTCCCGGCCTGATAAAGGCGGGGCAGCTATCAGGCGACGGCGTGAGTGCGAGAGTTGCGCCAAGCGTTTTACCACCCATGAGCGGATTGAGGAGATGCTGCCGCTGATCTGCAAGAAAGATGGCCGGCGGGAGCCTTTCGACCGGCTGAAGGTGGTGTCGGGTATCAAGAAGGCCTGCGAAAAACGTCCGGTTTCCATTGAGGAGATCGAGCGGATGGCCGACCGTCTGGAGGCGCGACTGCAGGAAAGCAGTGAACGGGAAATTCCGGCCTCGCAGGTGGGCGAATGGATCATGAAAGAGCTGCACGATACCGATGAGGTGGCCTATGTGCGTTTTGCCTCGGTGTATCGCTCGTTCAAGGATATCAGCGAGTTTATGGACGAGTTGCAGGAACTGTTAAAGAAGTAAAAGCCGGGGAAAGGGTTTCTGATGAACAAGAACGACAGCAGATATATGCGGCGTGCCTTGACCCTGGCCCGTAAAGGGGTGGGGCGCACTGCACCGAACCCGGCGGTTGGTTGTGTGATTGTCCGAGATGGTCAGGTCGTGGGTGAGGGGTGGCACAAAAAAGCCGGCACTCCCCACGCCGAGATTCATGCCTTACACCAGGCCGGTGCCCTGGCTCGCAGCGCCGATGTCTATGTCACCCTGGAACCCTGCAGTCATCACGGTAAGACCCCACCCTGCAGCGAGGCCCTGATCAAGGCCGGGGTGCGGCGGGTGGTGACGGGCATGATTGATCCCTTTGATCAGGTGAGCGGCAAGGGGATTGAGCAGTTGCGGGGGGCTGGTATCCTGGTGGAGGTCGGCTTGCTGGAGGCTGCCTGCCGTGAACTGAACAAGGGGTTTGTCAAGTATGTCACCAGCGGCTTGCCCCATGTTATTTACAAGTCGGCCATGACCCTGGATGGCAATATTGCCACCGTGACCGGCAATTCCCGCTGGGTGAGCGGCGAGGAGTCCCGCAGGTATGTCCACCGGCTGCGGGACACCTGCGATGCGGTCATGGTGGGGGTGGATACCATTCTGGCGGACAATCCGCAACTGACGGTGCGGCATGTGCGGGGCCGTTCGCCCCTGCGGGTGATTGTGGATACTCGTCTGCGGACACCGGAAAGTGTCAGCGTGCTGACCGGTCCCTTGGCCAAAAAGACCATTATCGCCACCTGCGAGGCCGACCCCAAGGTGCACCGCCGCTATCAGGCGCAGGGGGCTACGGTGATGGTCTGCGAGGAGTTTGACGGCCGGGTCTTCATGGCTGACCTGCTGCAAAAACTTGGTCGTTTCGGGGTGCAGACCATCCTGTTGGAGGGTGGCAGTCGTCTGGCAGGTAATATGCTGAAAAATAGCCTGATCGATGAATTTGTTTTTTTCTATGCCCCGAAGCTGGTAGGGAACGGGTTTGCCCCTTTTACCCTGTCCGGTATCGAGACCATGGATGCTGCGATCCGGGTCGTGATTGACCGGGTGGGGATGAGCGGCAGTGATATTGTGGTACACTCCCGGCCGGAGGCGCCATGTTCACCGGCCTGATTGAGTGTGCCGGGAGTCTGGTCAGTCTGCGTCGGGGTGGCGAGAGTGCCGTGCTGGAGGTGGCTGCACCGCTGCCTGCCGCCGAGGTGAAAACTGGTGATTCGATTGCGGTGAACGGTGTCTGTCTGACGGTGATCAGTATGGCGGCAGGGCGGTTCAGTTTTGATGTCTCTCCTGAAACCGTTGATCGCAGCAGCTTCAGTTTGCTGGCCACGGGTGCGCCGGTTAACCTGGAGCGGGCGCTACGGATGGGGGGACGGTTGGACGGGCATCTGGTGACCGGCCATGTGGACTGTCTGGCGCGACTTGACAGCAGCAGCCGGCGGGGTAATGCCACCCTGCTCAGCTTCAGGCTGCCGTCGGAGTATGCCCGGCTGCTGGTGGAAAAAGGCTCGGTGGCCATCGATGGCATCAGTTTGACGGTCAACGAGGTGGGGACGGAACACTTTTCCGTGGCCATTATTCCCCATACCCTGGCCAAAACCACCCTGGCGGGGCTGAAGGTGGGGGACTCGGTCAATATTGAGACCGACCTCATCGGCAAGTATGTGGCGCGCCTGCTGGCTCCCCATGCCGGCAGCAGCGGCCTGACCATGGAAAAATTGTTGCAGAACGGGTTTATCTGAGAGAGGAATGACCAGCGATGAGCGTTTGTACGATTGAAGAGGCATTGGAGGATATCCGCCAGGGCAAGATGGTGATCCTGGTGGATGACGAGGATCGTGAGAATGAAGGGGATCTGACCATGGCGGCTGAACTGGCCACCCCCGAGGCGATCAACTTTATGGCCAGATACGGCCGGGGGCTGATCTGTCTGACCCTGACTGCAGAAAAATGCGATGCATTAGGTCTGAAGCCGATGGTGCGTGACAATACCTCTCCGTTTGAGACCGCCTTCACGGTTTCCATTGAGGCAAAGCAGGGGGTTACCACCGGTATCTCTGCCGCTGACCGGGCTCACACCATTCTGACGGCGGTAGCCCCGCAGGCAACGGCCGCCGACCTGGTGAGCCCTGGACACATCTTTCCCCTGCGGGCCAAGCCTGGCGGGGTACTGGTGCGCACCGGTCAAACCGAGGGTTCTGTGGACCTGGCTCGTTTGGCAGGGTTGAAACCAGCCGGTGTGATCTGTGAGATCATGAACGATGACGGCAGCATGTCGCGCATGCCGGAGCTGAAAAAATTTGCCAGGCAGCATGGTCTCAAGATTTGTACCGTTGCCGATCTGGTGGCCTATCGCTTGCAACATGAGCAGCTGGTGCGTACGGTGGCCGAGGCCAAATTGCCCTCCCGCTACGGTGGTGACTGGCGGGTGGTGGCCTTTGAAAATGATGTGGACAAGCTGGACCATCTGGCCTTGGTCAAGGGAGATATCAGCGGTGATGCTCCTGTGCTGGTGCGGGTGCACTCCGAGTGTCTGACCGGTGATGTGATGGGTTCGTTGCGTTGCGACTGCGGCGAGCAGTTGCATAAGGCCATGGAGGCTATTGATTGCGAAGGTCGCGGGGTGATCCTGTATATGCGTCAGGAAGGCCGCGGCATCGGTTTGATCAATAAATTGAAGGCCTATGAGCTACAGGACCAAGGGATGGACACAGTGGAGGCCAATCAATATCTGGGGTTCAAGGCCGATATGCGGGATTACGGAGTCGGGGCCCAGATTCTGGTGTCCCTGGGGCTTAAAAAAATCAGGCTGCTGACGAATAACCCGCGCAAGATGGTGGGATTACAGGGGTATGGTATCCAGATTGTGGACCGGGTACCGATTGAGGCCAACCCAACCTGTTCAAACCGTGGTTATCTCAAGGCCAAGCGAGAGAAGCTGGGCCACCTGCTGGAAAAGGTCTGATGAGGGTCCTGCTGCATATCTGTTGTGGGCCCTGCGCCCTGTATCCCCTTGGTACGTTGCGCAGCGAGGGGCTGGAGGTGACCGGGTGGTTTTTCAACCACAACATCCACCCCTATCAGGAGTATCAGCGCCGTCGTGATGCTGTCCGGCAGATGGCCGAACAGGAGGGGGTGGAACTGCTGGAGCGGGATGAATACCTGCTGGAGGAGTTTCTGGCCCATGTGGCGGCGGACCCGGCAAAACGTTGTAGTTACTGTTACGGCTCCCGGCTGGATGCGGTAGCCGCAGCCGCCAGGCAGCAAGGGTTTGATGCCTTTAGCTCGTCCTTGTTCTACAGCCGTTATCAAAATCATGGCCTGCTGCGGCAGCAGGCAGAAAAGGCTGCGGAACGGCATGGTGTGACGTTTGTCTATCGTGATTTCAGGTCAGGTTGGCAGGAGGGAATCCGGCGTTCGAAGGAGCTGGGTTTGTATCGTCAACAGTACTGTGGCTGCATTTACAGCGAAAAAGAGCGGTATCACCCGGTTAATGGGCGCAGCTAACGATGGTTGTGTAAGGTTATATCAGAAAAGGCCCGGACATTGACCGGGCCTTTTCTGATTAAAACGGGTTTTGGTGCTGCTGACTAGGCGTGGATTGCGTTTACCGGGCAGGTATCGACACAGGCGCCGCAGTCGATGCAGGTGTCGGCGTCGATCACGCGCTTGCTGCCTTGCTCGCTGATTGCGTTTACCGGACAGGAATCTTCACAGGCGCCGCAGTTGGTGCAATCGTCGGTAATGGTATGGGACATGATGAGTAACTCCTTTTGTATGGTTTTGTGCCTTCATCAGGACGGCGATGGATACCTATCACAGGCCAGCTGAAATGTCCAGTAAAAGTGTATGCTGAAAAGTGAATGTCTTCAATGAAAAAGGTTGAACTCTCAGGCGGCCCCATGATATATCAAATGCGGTTTTATTCTAGCACAAACAGTTTATTACCGCTAACGTTTTTTTATTGATAGTAACGATCTAATCGCTGTTGATTCTGGAGGCATGAGATGATTATCCTGGCGTTAAACTGCGGCAGCTCTTCAGTTAAATACCAGCTTTTCGACTGGGAAAAAAAGGTGATCGTGGCCAAGGGAATGGTGGAGCGGGTCATCGTTGGCGACTCCTTCATCGAGCATGACGTGCCGGGACAGCCATCATATCGCCTGGAAGAGGATTGCCCTGATCATCGAGCTGCCATTGATCTGGTTATCAGAACCGTCACCGACTCCGGGCACGGCGTCATCGATAGTGTGAACCAGATCTCGGCGGTTGGCCATCGGGTGGTGCACGGTGGCGAGAAGTTCACCTGCTCGGTGTTGATTAATGAACAGGTACTCGATGCGGTCAAGGATGTCCAGCATCTTGCGCCGCTGCACAACCCCCCCAATATCGACGGTATCGAGGCAGCCCAGTCCCTGATGCCGACGGTACCCCACGTGGCGATCTTCGATACCGCCTTTCACCAGACCATGCCTGAATATGCCTATCTCTATCCAGTGCCCTATGAGTGGTATGAGAAACACGGGGTGCGGCGTTATGGTTTTCACGGCACCTCCCACCTGTACGTCTCCAAGCGGGCGGCGGCCATACTGGGCAAGCCGGCCAGTGAGTGCAATATCGTCACCATGCATATCGGGAACGGCGTCTCCCACTGTGCCATTAAAAACGGTGTATCGGTTGATACCACCATGGGGCTGACCCCGCTGGAGGGTGCGGTGATGGGCACCCGTTGTGGTGATATCGATCCCGCCATTCCGGCTTTCATGATGATCAAGGAAAACCTCTCAGCCAAGGAAATTGACAGTATCCTCAACAAAAAGAGCGGTATTCTGGGGATAACCGGGCGTTACACTGATCGCCGTGATGTGATTGAGCATGCCAACGCCGGTGACCACCGTTGTCAGCTGGCTCTGGAGGTTGAAGCCTACCGGTTGCGTAAATATATCGGTTCGTTCATGGCCGCAGTAGGTAAGCTGGATGCCGTGGTGTTCACGGCCGGGGTAGGTGAGATGGGTGCCGCGATTCGTGAAAAGGCCATTGAGAACCTGGAGCATATCGGTATTATTCTGGATCGGGAGCGGAACGCCGGGGCCATGACCCGTAAACGGGAGTCCCTGATCACCACTGATGATTCACCGGTCAAGGTGTTTGTGATCCCCACCGATGAAGAGCTGGTCTTTACCGAAGACGTGGTGGCAATCTTAAACGGCAGCTACACCGATCATATGCACTTTGAATACTCCTTCGCCAAGCAGGATTTCGTCCGCAAATAACGTTGGCCGTCGCACCGAAGCTAAACGCCCCTCCGGATTGACCGGTGGGGCGTTTGTACGTCTACTCATGGAGTTAAGGCGTTTACTGCTTGCCGAGCTCTTCCTTGAGACCTTCCACCACCGCCTTGACCTCGGCCAGCATCTCGGTTGCCAGAGATGAGCGTTCATGCTTCAGATACTGCTGGTAGTAGCCTAAGGCCTCTTCGATCCGTTCCTGATCCATGCAGATCCCCCCCAGTGTCAGGTAGGCCATACTGAAACAGGGATCCAGCTGTAGTGCGGTGCGGCACTGGTCCTCGGCCTCGTCGTAGTCTTCCAGGTCGTAGTAGAGTTCGCCCAGGTTGTGGTAAGCGGCTGGGTCCTGCGGATCGAGCGTAATACCCTGCTGGTAGGCCTCAATCGCCTTTTGGTGATCGCCCTGCCCATACCAGGCGTCCCCCAGGGCGTTCCAGGCAAACAGGTTGTCAGGTTCCTGCTCAATAGCCTGCTGAAATGCTCTGATTGCCTCGTCACCCTTATCCTGTGACGAGTAAACCAGGCCGATGCTGACCAGGGCGTCGGCATCCTGCGGGTCAACCTCCAGCACCCGGCGGTAGCTGGCCAAGGCGTCCTGATGCCGGCCAACCTCCAGCAACAGATCCCCCAGGGTCGTCAGGGCATCGGGATCGTCAGGGCAGAGTTTGAGGCCGGTCTGATAGGCGGCGATAGCCTCGTCAAGCCGACCCAGTTCCGTCAGGCTGTCGCCCCGGTAAAAATGTCCGGCCGCATCGGCGGGGTGCTTCGTGAGATAGGCGGTCAGGGTCTCCAGAGCTCCGGCCGGGTTGTCGGCCTCAAGTTGATCAATCGCGCAGCTCAGTTCAGTGGCAAGGGTGTCGCTGGTCATGGCATCCTCCGCATCGGGGTGAAGATTTTACTCAACCTAGCACAGCCGCCGCTTTCAGTGGTCAGGAAAAATTTGCAATCTGAAAACTTTGTTTTATACTTCTGTTTACTCATTCTCATGTACGGAGTCCTTCATGCACCGTGAGCAGCAACCGCAAACGCTCGGATTACGTACCCTCGAAGATATCAGCAGTATCATTCTCCACTCCCATGATCTTCACGAAACCCTGGACAACATCGTCACCATTGTGGCCAAGCGGATGGATAGCGACGTCTGCTCGATCTATCTGCTGGATGACGATGGTGAAACCCTGGTGCTGAAGGCCACCAAAGGTCTGGCCCAGAGCGCCGTGGGCAAGATTACCATGAAGACCTCTGAGGGGCTTTCCGGCCTGGTGGTTGAGACCCGCGGCGTAGTCACCACCGATAACGCTCCGGCCCATCCCCGTTACAAGTATTTCAAGGCATCCCGTGAGGAGCGCTACAACTCTTTTTTGGGGCTGCCGCTGTTTGAGCGCAAGACCCCCATCGGGGTGATTGTTGTCCAGACCAAGGAACCCCGGCGTTTCAGCGAGGATGAAATCAGCGCCCTGCGCACCATTACCTTTCAGATCAGCAGTATCGTCTTAAACGCCAAGTTGCTGGATTCGATCCAGAGCAAGGAACAGGAGCGGGCCTACTATGAGCAGGAGTTGGCCCGGCTGCGCACCAGCCGCCCCGGTGAGGGGGGCGACAGTTCACACCATGCGGATGAATCACGTATTCTGCATGGCACCGCGGTTTCCCCCGGTGTGTGTCACGGCAAGGTCTATATCCTGGACCGTTTCAGCGATAAGGTCATCAAGGTGGTCAAGGTGGGCAGCAAAGCTGAGGAGCTCAAGCGGTTCCAGCTGGCCCTGGAGAAGGTCACCATTCAGACCATCTACATGGAAAAGCGGGTCAGCGAGTTGCTCTCCGAAGGGGATGCCGCCATTTTTCACACCCACCTGATGATCCTGGAGGATCGCGGTTTTTCCGGCAAGATTCAGGAGCTGATCGAGCAGGGAAGTGGCGCCAGCCGGGCGGTGCACGAGGTGGTGCAGGGGTATCTGGAGGTTTTCGGGGCCATGGAAGACCCCTACCTGCGGGAACGATCCGCAGATATGGAAGATATCGGCCGCCGGATTATCGACGTGCTGCAAGGCAACGAGCATGACGGGGTCAAGCTGAAGAAAAAACGGGTGATCGTGGCGGAAGACATTTTTCCCTCCGACATGGCCATGCTGGATCATGACAAGGTGTTGGGGATCGTCACTGAAAAGGGCAACATCTACTCCCATGCCGCCATCATGGCAAAGTCACTGGGCATCCCGGCCATTGTGGGCGTGCAGGGGCTTTTGCAGGCCGCTGATGTCAAAAACCGCATGATCGTGGACGGCGCCTCGGGGAATGTCTACCTGAACCCCGACGAGTCGATTGCTGCCGAATACCGGCGTCTGGAGCAGGATTACGCCTCGCGTCTGAAGGAACTGGAGCCGTTGCGTGAGCTGCCGGCAATCACCACCGATGGAACACGGGTGACCCTGCGGGCCAATATCGGTCTGCTCTCCGACATCCGGGTGGCAGTGACCAACGGCGCTGAAGGGGTGGGGCTCTACCGCACCGAATTTCCCTATATGACCCGTACCAGCTTTCCCGACCGTCATGAACAGGCCGCGCTCTACCGCAAGATACTGGAAGGTTTTCCGGACCAGCCGGTCAATATCCGTACCCTGGATATTGGCGGGGACAAGGGGCTGCCTTATTTTAGCTATCCCCAGGAGGACAATCCGTTTCTGGGCTGGCGTTCCATCCGGGTTTCACTGGATGAACAGGAGATATTCAAGGAGCAGTTGGCCGGCATCCTGCTGGCCGCGCCGGCCGGTCTCCCCACCATCATGTTTCCGCTGATTTCCTGTCTGGACGAGGTGCGCGCCATCCGGCGGATCATCGCGGAGGTGGTGGCTGAACTGCGGGCCGAGGGATGCCAGGCCTGTGGCGAGCTGCCGCTGGGGATCATGGTGGAGGTGCCGGCTGCGGTGCAGATCATCCATCTGCTGGCCAAAGAGGTTGATTACCTGAGCATCGGCACCAACGACCTGATCCAGTATATCCTGGCAGCCGACCGCAACAACCCCAAGGTGAAGCAGTATTACGAACCGTATCATCCGGCGGTGCTGCATGCCATCAAACGGGTGGTCAACGTGGGCCGGGAGATGAAAAAAAAGGTTTCGATCTGCGGCGAGATGGCAGCCGATCCGTTGAATGCCCTGCTGCTGGTGGGGATGGGGGTGCGGGAGTTCAGTCTCTCGGCGCCGAGTATCCCGGTGGTCAAGCAGGCCCTGCGCAATCACTCGCTGCGGCAGTGTCAGTCACTGGCCCGCAAGGTGCTGGCCTATGACTCGGGGGCGGATATCAAACAGTATCTGGCGAAGAAGCGTAAGGAGCTGTTTGAGTAAGTATTGAGAGGCTCCCAGGGAAGGTTTATTCGTAGCGCCACTTAAAGGTCACCACCTTGCAACCCGGCAACGCCTTGCGCAGTGCCGTCAGGCCTGTCTCGGTAACCTTGGTGCCACTGAAGGTCAGCCATTTGAGCGCTTTGAGCGGCACGAGATTGACCAGCCCGGCGTCACTGATGTCGGTATGGTACAGATAGAGCCGTCGCAGGCCGTTCAGGCAGGCCAGATGCTTGAGGCCGCCATCACTGACGGTGGTGTTGGAAAGGTAGAGCTCCTGCAAGCCGGAAAGCCGACAGAGCCGGTTCAGGGCATCGTCCCCCACGTCGTACAGGAACAGGGCCTGCAGGTCGTCGGCCCCCAGAGCCTCCAGAAAAGCCATCCCGGCCGTTCCGTCACCTCGCACATCCAGGCGCAGCGCCATGTCCAGCGGTATCTCGCGGGCTCCCTTGGCAGCGCCCAGCTTTTGCCAATCCCGGTAATCTACCGATTTGATGGCCCGCAGGTAGAGGGTGCCGTAGCTTTGGTCCGCAGGAAAGCGCACGATGCGGGTCTCCAGGTGGGTGGCGTGCCGTTCATCGGCAGGCTCCGGCTCACCTTTGAGCAGCGCCAGACGTTTGCGGGCCTTGGCCAGGTCGAGGTCGACGGTGGCCGCCATCTCGGCCAGCAGGTCGATGCCGTCCGACAGAGCGTCTTCCACCCGTTGTTTGAAGCGATGAATATCTGAATCCAGTAGTTCAGAGATCCGGTCGCGCAGCTCCTGAATGGTCTGACGAACATGGGCCAGCTGGCGGATCAACCGGATCAGTTCTGCCCCGATATCGAGGCCTTTGATGGTTTTTGGGCCGAGCTGCCACTCGCGCAGCAGTCGCTGCAAAACAGTACGATCCCCTTCCTGATAGGCCTGGTTGGCAACCGCCATCAGTTCCTGGCGTCGTAAACGCTGGCTGTCATCCAGAGCCAGGTCGGGGTGGATCGCCTTGGCCACCTCCCGGTAGAGAGACTTGATGCTTTTCTCAACCATGACCGTAGCGGTGTCCGGGTCGTCATCCAGCAGGCTGGTGGTGCTGCCGATCGGGCGGCTGGATGATCCGTTGTCGGCAGCATGGTAGTATTTGAGATGTTCTTCACCGGCATCGCTGCCTAGAAAACCGCTGATCTGCCACTCAAGCTGCTCAAGTTCGGTGATGCGGGCCCCCAGCACCTGCTCGTAGGCCCGCTCAAAGATGCGGATCTCCGACTTGATAGCGGAAAGGTCGCGCTCACAGCGTGACTGTTCCTCCAGCAATCCAGCCAGCTCCTGGCGTTTTTTGGCAAGCTCTATCGCTTCTGGGGATTTCATGACAGCCGGACTCCGTTGATTGATTGGTACGATAGGCAATCAAAAGCGGTGTTGCAAGGTTTTTTCACCCCTCGGCCGAGGTCGGACTAAACAGTTCCCGGGCCAGGCGCAGGGTGATCTTGCGTTGTTGCTCCAGAGCCGCACGGTAGAGCGTCTCACAGGCGTTTACCAATGAGCCGACATCCCGGGGCAGCACGGTCAGGAGCCAGGCCGCCACCTCATCAGGCAGCAGTATCTGGCGGTCGGCTGCCAACTTGGCGATCAGCATCCGCCGGGAGCTGTCATCACTGACATCCAGCCGTGCCACCAGGCCCCACAACAGGCGGGAGGTCAGGTGATCGTCCAGGTTCCGCAACTCCCTGGGGGGGGCATCCGCTGCCAGGGCCACCGGCAGCCCGGCGGTGTGGAAACGGTTGAACGCCTCCCACAGCGCCTGACGCAGGGCCGGGGTGCCGGGCAGCAGCTGCAGGTCATCTACCAGCAGGGCCGGCAGATCGTTCAGTTGCTGCAACAGTTCGCTGGTATCCTGACTTGTAAACTCTTTACATGATACCACCCGGCTGCCACCCCCGAAGGTTCGGCTGATGGCCTGGAGCAGGTGGGTTTTGCCGCAACCGGCCGGGCCATACAGATAGAGCAGCTGTTCACTTTCACGGGTATCGGCCAGACGCTTGGCAAATTCCAGCGCGGTGGCATTGCCATCACAGCTGATAAAGCTGGCAAAGTCATAGCGGGGGGTGATCGGCAGATCGAGGGCCTGTTGCATCTAAAAGAGCGTCCCCTGTGGTGGTTGGGGCTCAAGGCGGCCGAAGTGGCGATAGGCCGCTGGTGTGGCGGTCCGCCCCCGCGGGGTGCGGTTCAGGAAGCCGTTCTGGATCAGAAACGGCTCGTAGACATCCTCAATGGTGTCACTCTCCTCGCTAATAGCTGCTCCGATGGTGTCCAGCCCCACCGGGCCGCCGCCGAACTTGTCAATGATGGTCAGCAGGATCATCCGATCCATCTGATCGAAGCCCATTTCGTCGATCTCCAGCAGCAGCAGGGTCTCCTGGACGACAGCCAGGTTTATGACGCCATTGGCGCGCACTTGGGCAAAATCCCGCACCCGGCGGAGCAGCCGGTTGGCGATCCGTGGGGTGCCGCGACTGCGGCGGGCCAGTTCCAGTGCCCCTGCATGGTCAATTGCCATGCCCAGAATACGTGCCGAGCGGGTGACGATTACTGCCAGTTCATCGTGGGTGTAGAACTCCAGCCGGGAGATCACCCCGAAGCGGTCTCGCAGGGGAGATGAGAGCAGACCTGCCCTGGTGGTGGCTCCCACCAGGGTGAAGCGGGGCAGGTCCAGCTTGATCGAGCGGGCGCTGGGGCCTTGACCGATGATGATATCCAGCTGGAAATCCTCCATGGCCGGATACAGAATCTCCTCTACCACGTGGGATAAGCGGTGGATTTCATCAATGAACAGGACGTCGTGAGGTTCCAGGTTGGTCAGGATGGCGGCCAGATCACCGGGGCGTTCGATCACCGGTCCTGAGGTGGCCTTGATGTTGACCCCCATCTCGGCAGCCACGATGTTGGCCAGGGTGGTCTTGCCCAGACCGGGGGGGCCGTAGAGCAATACATGATCCAACGCCTCGTTGCGTCCGCGGGCTGCCTCGATGAACAGCCGCAGGTTGCTGCGGATCTTCTCCTGGCCGATGTAATCATCCAGGGTGCGGGGGCGCAGGGTGGCATCAAACTGAAAGTCGTCATCGCTTTTTTGGGGGGAGATAGCACGTTCCATGGCGCGAACTATGACTGAATTTTCATGCCTTGTCAAAGGAGCCGCGGACGTGGTAGAAAGGGCCTGCCTCGCACCTGTTTGCGGGGCCTTTTCTATCAAACGAGGTGCCGTGTGAAAACCCGTGAACTAACGATCGGCGGCGTCAAGCTGGGGGGCGGAAGGCCCCTGGTCCTGATTGCCGGTCCCTGCGTAATTGAGAACGAAGATGCCACCCTGCGCCATGCCGAGCGCTTGATGGCCATCTGTAACGGCCTGGGGATGGGGTTGATCTTCAAGGCTTCCTACGACAAGGCCAATCGCACGTCGGCCCACGCCTTTCGCGGGCCGGGCATGGATGCCGGCTTGAAGATTCTTGCCAAGGTCAAGGATAGTCTGGGAATTCCGGTGCTGTCCGATATCCACTCCATCGAACAGGTTCAGCCGGCGGCCCAGGTGCTCGATGTGCTGCAGATTCCGGCTTTTCTCTGCCGTCAGACCGATCTGCTGGTGGCTGCGGCCAAAAGCGGCCGGGTGGTGAACGTCAAGAAGGGCCAGTTTCTGGCCCCCTGGGATATGAAGAACGTGGCAGGCAAACTGGCGGCGGCCGGCACCGAGGATATCATTCTGACAGAACGGGGCGCTTCCTTCGGCTACAACAATCTGGTGGTGGATATGCGTTCGTTCCCGGTGATGCGGGCCACCGGCTATCCGGTGGTGTTCGATGCCACCCATAGCGTGCAGCTGCCCGGCGGCCAGGGTGATTCCTCAGGTGGTCAGCGTGAGTTCGTGGAGTTTCTGTCCCGCGCGGCAGTGGCCACCGGTATCGACGGTATCTTCATGGAGGTACACGAAGACCCTGACAAGGCTCTTTGCGATGGTCCCAACTCGATTCCCCTCTCCGAGCTGCCGATTTTGTTGAAAAAACTGCAGGCTCTCGATGCGGTGGTGCGATGAGTATCCTGGCCGAAGCACGACGGGTGATTCAGGTTGAGGCCCTGGCAGTGGCTGCATTGGCGGATCGGCTGGATGCCTCTTTTCAGAAGTCGGTGGAGTTGATTCTGGCCAGCAAGGGACGGGTGGTGGTGTCCGGCATGGGCAAGTCAGGTCTGGTTGGCCAGAAGATCGCCTCTACCATGGCCTCCACCGGCACCCCGGCCTTTTTTCTGCATCCGGCTGAAGGGATCCACGGCGATCTGGGGATGATCATGACCGGCGATGTCGTAATCGCCATCTCCAATAGCGGGGAGACCGACGAACTGTTGCGGATTCTGCCGAGCATCAAGCGGTTGGGCGCGCATCTGATCGCCATGAGCGGTAATCGTGAATCAACGCTGGCGAAAGCCGGCGATCTCTTTCTGGATGTCTCGGTCAAGGAAGAAGCCTGTCCGCTGGGATTAGCCCCCACCGCGTCCACCACTGCCACCCTGGCGATGGGGGATGCGCTGGCAGTGGCCCTGCTGGTGCAGCGTGGATTCAAAGCTGAGGATTTCGCCATCTTCCACCCCGGCGGTTCTCTGGGCAAGAAGCTGCTGTTGCGGGTGGAGGACCTGATGCACAGCGGTTCGGCTATCCCGCTGGTGTACGAGGCCACCTTGATGAAGGAGGCATTGTTCGAGATCACCGCCAAGGGGTTGGGGATCACCGGTGTGACCAGCCCTGACGGCAATCTGGCAGGGGTGATCACCGACGGCGACCTGCGCCGGGCTCTGGAGCGGGGCGAGGATATCCTGCACGCCGCTGCCGGACAGCTGATGAGGCCTGGCGCCAAGCGGATTCTCAGACGTGAGCTGGCCGCCGCCGCTCTACAGATCATGGAACGTTATTCGATTACCTCGCTGTTCGTGTTTGAAGGTGAGCAGGACCAAGTTCCGTGCGGGGTGATCCATCTGCACGATATCCTTAAGGCCGGTATTGCCTGACAGCAGCCCAAGGATCCGACATGCATGAAAAATTGAAACATATTGAGCTGTTGCTGCTGGATGTGGATGGTGTGATGACAGACGGCCGGATCATCTGGGATGCCCACGGGGTGGAGACCAAGGCCTTCAATGTCAAGGACGGCCACGGCATCAAGCTGCTGCAACGGGCCGGTCTCCAGGTGGGGATCATCACCGGCCGCACCTCGCCGGTGGTTGATCTGCGTGCCAGGGAGCTGGGGATTGAAATCCTCTACCAGGGTGCTTTGAAAAAGCTGGACTGTTACCTCGCCATCAAGCAGCGCACCGGTCTTGATGATCATCAGATCGCCTTCATGGGGGACGATGTGATTGATGTCCCGGTATTGCGACGGGTCGGTTTTTCGGCTGCTCCGGCCGATGCCTTGCCCGAAGTGGCGGCACTGGTTGACTATCAGGCCCGTTGCTCCGGTGGCATGGGGGCGGTGCGGGAACTATGCGATCTGGTGCTGAAGGCGCGGGGCGTCTGGCAGGAATTGGTGGCTGGCCGCTATGAACTGTAGCTTATTCAAGCTCTGTGCCAACCGCTGACTCATGGCAGGTATACGCTGGACAGCGTCCTGTCCCGATGGTATGGTGACGCCATGCAGATGCTGAGCTCAAGGCGAATCAAACTGATTTTGGCTGTGGCCATTTTGGTGCCATCAGTGGCTCTGGTGACGGTCGTTGTGCTCAGACAGCTGCGTTCAAGCCCGCCTGGACCTGTCTCCAAAACTACTTCACCCGACATTGACATGGCCATGACCGGATTGCGTTTCTCCGAGATGCGCGATGACCTGAAGTTGTGGGATCTGGTGTCCGAGCGTGCCGACTATGACAAGGAACCGGGTACCGTGCGGCTGACCGGTGTTCACCTGGAGACCTTTGAGGGCAAGGCTGGCGGTGTGGTGATCACCTCAAAGGCCGGTAACTATCATGAGGTTCGGCGGCTGGTTCAGATGTATGGTTCGGTGCATGCCGTCACCCGGCGGGGAATGGTCTTCGACAGCGACAGTCTGGAGTATTTCCCGGCCACCGGCATGTTGCAGACCGACCGGGAAGTAACGGTGGTGGATGGTCGTTTAAGGCTGAAGGCCCGTGGTATGGAGGCCTCACTGAAGGATGAAAAGGTCCGTTTCCTGAAACAGGTGGATGCGGTGATTGAGGGGAAGCATGCGAAACGTTAGGCATATCGTGGCCGTACTGGGACTACTGGTGGCGATGTCGGCATCGGTCTCAGCTGCACCACCGTCATCTGGCGGTGTGACCAAAGCTGATCGCTCATCAAAGCCGATCACCGTCAGGTCGGATCAACTCCAGGCCTTTAATGACTCCAAACAGGCGGTTTTTACCGGCCGGGTGGTGGCGCGTCAGGACGATGTCACCATCTATTCCGACCGGTTGGAGGTCTACTACGGCGAATCCGATGATGAAGTGGACAAGATCATCGCCATCGGCAACGTGCGCATTCTGCAGACCAACCGGGTCGGCACCGGTGGTCACGCCATATATGAGAGCAAGCTGGGCAAGATTACGTTGACCATCAACCCACGGGTGACCCAGGAAAAAGATACGGTCACGGGCAAGGTAATTGTCTATTTTCTGGATGAAGAGCGCAGCCAGGTCGAGGGCGGAGAGAACGCCCGGGTTGAGGCGGTCATCCATCCCAAGCCGGGCAGCGGTCCCAAAAAACATGATGCAACCTCAAAATAGCGATACCAGCACCCTGCGGGCAGAAGGCCTGTGCAAGAGCTATGGCAAACGCCAGGTAGTCAAGGGCGTTGACCTGGCCCTGCAAGCCGGACAGGTGGTCGGTCTGTTAGGCCCCAACGGCGCCGGCAAGACCACCACCTTTTACATGGTGGTCGGCTTGACTATTCCCGACACTGGCCGGGTCTTTATCAATGATGACGATATCTCCGGGTTGCCGATGCATTTGCGGGCCAGGAGGGGCATCAGCTATCTGCCCCAGGAAGCTTCTGTCTTCCGCAAGCTGTCGGTGGCCGATAACCTGATGGCGATCCTGGAAACGGTTGAGCCGGACCCGGAGTTGCGGTTGCACCGCCGTGATGAGCTGTTGGATGAGTTTGGCATCCGCCACGTGGCTGCCACCATGGGTTACGCCCTCTCCGGAGGGGAGCGCCGCCGGGTGGAGATCGCCCGCGCCCTGATCACCAAGCCATCATTTGTACTGCTGGATGAGCCGTTTGCCGGGATTGACCCGATTGCAGTGGCCGACATCCAGAACCTGATCGTGGCGTTGAAGTCCCGCAATATCGGAGTGCTGATCTCGGATCACAACGTGCGGGAGACGCTGGGGGTCTGTGACGCGGCCTACATTGTCAGCGAGGGCCAGGTGCTGGAGTTCGGCACGCCAGAGCAGATAGCCAACAGCCGAAAAGCCCGTGAGATCTACCTGGGTGAGGACTTCCGGCTGTAACGGCCGAAGCAGCGGATCGGGAGAACATCCATGGCGATGGAGATGCGGCAGCAACTGAAGATGAGCCAGCAACTGGTGATGACTCCCCAGCTGCAACAGGCCATCAAACTGCTGCAACTGACCCGCATCGAATTGCAGGATGTGGTGCGTCAGGAGTTGGAAGAAAATCCGTTGCTGGATGAGGTGCTGGACCCTGATGAGGCTCGGGAAGGGGACCAGCAGCTTGAAGCGGCGGAGGCAGAACCACGTGATGACCAGGAGGTGACGCAGGAATCCTTCGACGAGGTGAACACCGGCGAAGAGACGCTGCGGGATTGGGACAGCTACCTGGATGGCTATAACTATAGTGCCGGCGAGCAGTACAACGATGATGATGACCGCCCCTCCTTCGAGGCGTTACTGACCCGCAGGGGGACCCTGGCGGACCATCTGCGCTGGCAGCTGCACATGGGACATTTCAGCGATGATGAATCCCGGGCAGGTGAAGAGATCATCGGTAATCTGGACGAGGATGGCTACTTCCGCGGTTCACTGCAGGAGGTTGCCGCAACCTGTGGCGCTTCCGATCAGCTGGCCGATGCGGTCTTGGTACGGATTCAGGAGTTTGATCCGCCCGGGATTGCCGCCCGCAGCCTGCAGGAGTGTCTGCTGCTGCAGGCCCGTGCCCTGGGGATGGCAGGCAGCGTGGTGGAAGCGATCCTGCTGGGGCACCTGAAGGACCTGGAGACCCGCAACTACCGCCAGATTGCCCGTGTTTTGCGCTGTGATCTGGATCAGGTGGTGACGGCGGCCCGGCTGATCGCCGGTCTGGACCCCCGTCCTGGTTTGGTGTACGGCGGCGAGGATACCCACTACATCTCGCCCGACATCTTTGTGCACAAAGTGGGCGATGATTATGTGGTGATGCTGAATGATGAAGGGTTGCCCAGCCTGCGCCTGTCTCCCCACTACCTGGAGGCCCGGGCCGGCGGTGGACTGGATGCCAAGACCGATGAGTATGTCAGCGACAAAATGCGGGCTGCCCAGTGGTTGATCAAGAGCATTCAACAACGTCAGCGTACGATTTTTCGAGTTGCCAAGAGCATTGTCAAGTTCCAGCGCGAGTTCCTGGAGCGGGGTGTGGAAGGGTTGCGTCCCTTGGTGCTGCGGGATGTTGCCGAGGATATCGGCATGCACGAATCCACGATCAGCCGGGTGACTACCAATAAATACATGCAGACCCCCCAGGGCTTGTATGAGTTGAAGTATTTCTTTAACAGCAGCCTTTCTACTTCGGATGGCGAGTCGGTCTCGTCCGAGAGCGTCAAGAGCCGCATCCGGGATATCATTGAGAAGGAAGATGCCTGCAAGCCGTTGTCGGATCAGAAGATAGCCGAAATGCTTTCGGATGAAACCGTAAATATCGCCCGGCGGACCGTTACCAAATATCGAGAGATGCTTAAAATCGGGTCTTCGTCGGAACGCCGGCGACATTTCTGATATACTTTCCCCAAGCGGGGAATTACTCACGAGGAGGAAGTTACCATGAACGTCACCACAACCTTTCGGCATATGGAGCAGAGCGAGGCGTTGAAGGCCTACGCTGAGGAGAAACTTGAGCGGGTCAAAAAGTACATTGACGGTCCGATCAGTGCCCAGGTTTTTTTCACCGTAGAGAAGATTCGTCACATCGTCGAGATCGTCATCAGCGCCAAAGGGGTGAACACCAAGGCCTCCGAGGCCACCAACGACATGTATGCGGCCGTGGACGCGGTGATTGACAAGATCGAGCGTCAGCTCAAGCGTTACAAAGAGAAGCTCAAAGGGCACAAACCAGGCAACGAGGGCAGTGGCCGCACCTTGTCCAAGCAGATCTTCCAGGGTGAGAGCATTGAAACCAGCCCAGAGCCGGTGGTGATTACCACCAAGACCGAGGTGGCCAAGCCGATGTCGGTTGATGAGGCGGTCATGCAGATGGATCTGCTGCACAAGGATTTTCTGGTGTTCACTGACGCCATTTCCGGTGAGCTCAACGTAGTCTACCGTCGTAAAGACGGCAATTTTGGCCTGATCGCCCCCCAGCGGGCCTAGGAATCGACAGCCGGGGGAGATCGTCCCCCGGTTGTTCCCTCTCAATCAGTGGATAGCATTACACTCGCCATTCAGGATTTGCTGGAGGAGACCGAATACGGTCTTGAACTCCTGTTGCTTGCCGGCGCCAGCGGCCTGGGACATCGGATCAGTTCTCCCCGTATCCAGAAACCGGGTCTGGCCCTGACCGGGTACACAGAACATCTGCATCCCGACCGGATTCAGGTGTTGGGCAATACCGAGATCTCGTACCTGGCCCAGCTGGACCAGCAGTCGGCCCGGAGCCATGCCCGGGCCTTGTGTGCCTTCCCGATTTCCTGTTTTATCGTCACCAAGGGGCTTGTCCCGCCCGCCAACTTCCTTGAAATCGCCGAATCAGCCAATATTCCGGTCTTAGGCACCCATCATCAGTCATCAACCTTTATCTCCCTGATCACCAAATTTTTGGAAGAACAGCTGTTGCCCACTACCCACTTGCACGGGGTTTTGGTGGATGTATTGGGGGTCGGGGTGCTGCTGACCGGTAAGAGCGGCATCGGTAAGAGCGAGTGCGCCCTTGAACTGGTAATCCGTGGACACCGTCTGGTGGCGGATGATATGGTTTTTATCAAAAAGAAGATGCCGGCCTCGCTGGTGGGGCAGTCCGAACAGCAGATTCAGCACCTGATGGAGATTCGCGGCCTCGGCATTATCAACATCAAGGACCTCTACGGGGTCTCCTCGATCCGTGAAAAGAAGATCATCGATCTGGTGCTGGAGCTGGAGGAGTGGAATCCTGACCAGGAGTATGATCGTTTGGGGATTGACGACCGCAAGACGACCATCCTGGGGGTGGATCTGCCCCACCTGTTGATCCCGGTGCGTCCGGGCAGAAACCTGGGAGCGATCATCGAGGTGGCGGCCCGGAACTTCCTGTTGAAGGGGATGGGCTACCACTCGGCCCGTGATTTTCAGGAACGCCTGCTTTCCCGGATGGAAGTGCGGCATCTGGGTGATGAGGTCGAATAGCGATGCGGATTGTGGTGATCACCGGGATGTCCGGCTCAGGCAAGTCAACGGCGGTACGGGCACTCGAAGATGAGGGGTTCTACTGCATTGATAACCTTCCGGTGCGTTTGTTCCGTCAATTTGTGGAGCTGATTGAAAAATCTGGTGAAGAGTTTGAAGGGGTGGTGCTGGTCACCGACATTCGGGGGCGTGATCTGACCAGCGGTATCGAGACCTCATTTCGTGAGTTGAAGGAAGCAGGACACCAGATGGAGGTGCTGTTCTTCGACGCCTCCGACGAGGTGTTGATCCGGCGGTTTTCCGAGACCAGGCGGCGTCATCCTGCTGAAGACCATTGCAGCGTCCCCGATGGCATCCGGATTGAACGGGAACGTCTGGCCTGGCTGCGGCTGAATGCCACTTGTTTAATTGACACCTCGGAATTTACGGTCCACCAGTTGAAGGATCAGGTGATTCAGATAATTCGAGGTGGAGAGGGCAGCGGTCATTTCAGTGTGGAGTTGATATCCTTTGGTTTCCGTTACGGTGTGCCGCTGGATGCCAATCTGGTAATGGATGTCCGCTTTTTACCCAACCCTCATTTTGTGCCGGAGCTGCGTCCCCAGACCGGCCTGGATGAAGCGATCCGGCATTTTGTGCTGGATAAACCGGAAACAGTCGAGTTTCAGCGAATTTTTGGTGAGTTGCTGGCTTTTCTGATTCCGGCCTATCGTCGGGAAGGCAAGAGCTATCTGACGATAGCCATCGGTTGTACTGGCGGCCGGCATCGTTCCGTGGCCCTGGTTGAAGAGACGGCCCGGCTGTTGCGGACCGCCGGCCTGAATGTGCGTTGCATTCACCGTGACACGGAGAAGGGATAGCAAGCAATGATTGGACTTGTGGTGGTGACCCATGCCGGATTGGCCGGCGAGTTGCTGAGGGCGGCAGCCATGATAACCGGCGAACTGGAACGCTGTGAGGCGGTGGAGTTGCATCAGGAGGACCCGCCGGACCAGTTGATGGGCAGGATCGCCCAGAGTCTTGAACGGGTAGGTGCTGATGGCGCCCTGATCATGACGGACATGTTTGGCGGTACCCCTTCCAACACCGGCATGTCTTTTTTAAAGGAAGGGCAGGTTGAGGTGGTGACTGGTGTCAATCTGCCGTTATTGGTTGAGTTTATGTCCCGCCGGGGGCGTTTGCCCCTGGATGAACTGGCTGCTACCCTGCAGCGTTGCGGCCGCGAGAGTATCATCGTGGCCGGTGAGTTTTTGAAAAAGTAGGCGAGGGATCATGCAGCAACAGGAATTTGAGATCATCAACAAGCTGGGGTTGCATGCGCGCGCCTCGGCACTGTTTGTCAAAACCGCCAGCCGTTTTCAGTCCGATGTCAAGCTTGCCCGTGAAGGCGTTGAGGTGAATGGTAAAAGCATCATGGGGATCATGATGCTGGCTGCTGCCAAAGGCACCATCGTCAGGCTGACGGTGGAGGGAGGCGATGAAGCTGAAGCCTTCCAGGTGATTGGTGCGTTGATTAACGAAGGATTCGGCGAGGAATGACCATGACGCCCGCCATACTCATGGCTGTATTTACCTTCCTTCTGGGGGCCGTGGTGGGATCGTTCCTGAATGTCTGTATCTACCGGTTGCCTCTGGAACAGTCGGTGGTCTCCCCCGGTTCACGCTGCATGGGATGTGGCACGGCGATCCGTTGGTATGACAATATTCCGATCGTGAGCTGGTTGGTGCTGCGGGGGCGGTGCCGGGCCTGTTCCGCCCCGTTTTCAGTCCGTTATCCGCTGATTGAGCTGCTCACGGGTGTGCTGTCACTGTTGTTATTTCTCAAGTTCGGGCTTTCCCTCTCCTTCGGCATCATGTTCCTGTTCTGCGCCGCGCTGGTGGTGGTCACCTTCATTGATTTCGATCATCAGATCATCCCGGATGAGATCTCCCTGCCGGGGATTGCGCTGGGATTTATCTGCTCCTTCTTTCTGCCCGGACACAGCTGGCTTTCGTCACTGCTGGGCATTGTGGCGGGGTGGGGCGGGCTGGCGCTGGTATTCTACGGCTATCTCTGGCTGACCGGCCGCGAGGGGATGGGGGGCGGTGACGCCAAGCTGCTGGCCATGATGGGGGCCTTTCTGGGGCTGCAGGCCGTACCGTTTATCATCTTTGCCTCATCGCTGGTTGGCACGGTAGCCGGACTTTCGATCATGGCCGTACAACGCAAAGACCGGCACCTGGCTATTCCCTTTGGCCCGTACCTCGCATTGGGTGCGGTCCTGTACATCTTTTTCGGTCCCCAGTTGATTCAGTGGTACCTGCAACTCGGTACGTGACCGTGCGTGGCTACCGACCAAGTCTTACCTTCTCCATTCTGACCTCCCTGGCCTGTCTGCTGATTCTCACCTGGATTCTGTTCAGTCTGTTCGCCCTCAAGACCGCCGAGCGTGATCTGTATGCCCAGAAGGGTGACCATGCCCGGATGCTGTTGGCCACCTTTATCAATCAGTTGCCTGAATCACTGCCCAGCTTTCCTGAAGGGATGCTGCTGCTGAATACGCCTGCTGCCACCTATGCCGGCAAATTGGCCGAGGAACAGTCTTTTGAGCGATTGACCCTGTTGGATGCCAATGGCAAGGTTATTTACACGGTTGGGCAGGAAGAGAGCGATCAGTTTCGCCCCTTTGTCAGCCCTGGTACGCAATCCGACGAGGGGGTGATCCTGCCTGGTGGCGGCTCTCTGGCTCGCACATCTCCGGTTATCCGTAATGGACAACCGATCGGGCGGGCCGGTCTGGTACTGTCGCTCTCTGCTGAAAAGATCCGTTTGCAGCGCTCCCGGCAACTGTTTCTTTCCTACTTTGCCCTTGATTTTGTCCTCTTGCTGGTCATCGGTTCCTATTTGCTGGCAAAAATTGTGGTGAGTCCGGTCAACCGGCTGTTGGCTGCCACCGAGCGGATCACCGGCGGGGTGTATGGCCATCAGGTGACGGTGTCAGGTCCGCTTGAGTTGGCCCGGCTGGCTGAATCATTTAACGTCATGTCCAACGTTCTGCAGCAGAAGGAAGACGAGGTCAGCGCCCATGTGCAATCTCTGCATGAGGTTAATCGCAAACTCAAGCTGGCCCGGGAAGAAGCGATCCGTTCCGAAAAAATGGCTTCAGTGGGGCTCTTGGCAGCCGGAACGGCCCATGAGATTGGCACGCCACTGGCCTCGGTGATGGGCTATGCCGAGATTTTAGCCGCTGAGCTGGGACATGACCAGGTCCAGGCCGGCTATCTGCAGCGGATTCAGGAGGGGTGCGGACGAATTGACCGGATCGTGCGGGGTCTGCTGGACTATGCCCGTCCCAAAAATTCCACCTTTGAGCGGGTGGACGTTGGACCTTTGGTGGCCAGTACCGTGGAGCTGCTGCAGCATCAGGGCCTGTTCAAACAGTGCCGGGTGGAATTGCGCTGTGCCGGACAGTTGCCATTGGTCTGCCTGGATCCCCACCAGCTGCAACAGGTCCTGATCAACCTGCTGATCAACAGTCATGACGCCATGTCTGATCAGGGCGAACTGCTGGTGGAGGTGCGATCGGGCAGCCAGGAACAGGGAGCGTTGCCGGTCCAGATCAGCGTTCAGGACTCCGGCAGCGGGATCGCGGCAAAGGACCTGGAGAGAATCTTCGACCCTTTTTTCACCACCAAGGATCCTGGCCGCGGCACCGGTCTGGGGCTGGCCATTTCAGCACGGATAGTCGAGAGCTTTGGCGGCAGGATTGATGTCCAGAGTACTCCCGGCAAGGGCAGCTGCTTTACGGTTTGTCTGCCTGCAGAGGACTGTACGGGGGGGCAGCCCGTATGACACAGCCCCATATTCTGATCATCGATGACGAAGAGAGCCTGCGGCACATGCTGTCGGTGATGCTGCGCAAACAGGGCTTTGTGGTGGAAACTGCATCCAGCGGCAGGGATGGGCTCCAAAAGCTCGCCAGTCATGCCTATGAGTTCATCCTGTGCGATATGAGAATGCCTGAGATGGACGGCCGTGACTTCCTGGCCCAGGCCATTGCCCGTGGTGCGACCGCTCCGATCATCATGATGACCGCCTATGGCAGTGTGGATACGGCGGTGTCCTGCATGCAGGAGGGGGCCTATGATTTCATCTCCAAGCCGTTCAAACAGGATGAGATCATTATCGTACTCAGAAAGGCTGAGGAGCGGGAACGGCTGAAAGAGGAAAACCGGCAGTTGCGGGCCCAGGCGGTATCCGGGAGCTCGTACCACGGTCTGACCGGTCGTAACCCGGCCATGCTGGCTCTGTACGATCAGATCGGACGGGTGGCCGATCTGAAGACCACGGTGTTGATCCAGGGTGAATCAGGCACCGGCAAGGAGCTTGTGGCGCGTGCGATCCATGCCAGTGGTATACGCAAGACCAAACCGTTTGTTGCAATCAACTGCGGTGCCATCCCGGAAAGTCTGCTGGAGAGCGAGCTGTTTGGCCATGTAAGGGGAGCCTTTACCGGTGCAGCGGTGGATAAAGCCGGGCTTTTTGAACAGGCGGATGGCGGTACGCTGTTGTTGGATGAGGTGGGCGAGATGCCGCCATCGCTACAGGTCAAGCTGCTGCGCGTTTTACAGGAAGGCGAGATCAGACGGGTAGGAGGCGGGCAGCCAAAGCAGGTGGATGTGCGGGTTATCTCGGCCACCGCCCGTGATCTGCAGGCCGAGGTGCGTGCCGGACGTTTCCGGGAAGATCTCTTTTTCCGGCTGAACGTCTTTACCCTGCAACTGCCCCCGCTACGTGAGCGGCTTGATGACCTGCCGCTGCTGGCGGACCAGTTTGTCCGCAGCTGCTCAACCCGTATCGGTCGTGAGCCAACTCCACGCCTGGCCTCCAGCGCACTCCGGCAACTGATGGCCCATGGCTGGCCCGGTAACGTGCGCGAATTGGAGAATGTAATCGAGCGCAGCCTGGTTTTGTGTGATGGCGACCAGCTCAACGAGTGCTGTCTGACCTCCGTTATCTCAGAGACAGACCAACCCGGCACTGACAACCTTTCCATCAAACAGGCCGAGCGGACCATGGAGATGGACCTGATCCGCCGGGCACTGGACCGGACCGGTGGCAATCGTACCCAGGCCGCCAAAATCCTGGAAATCAGCCACCGGGCCCTGCAGTATAAATTGAAAGAGTATGGACTTGAATGATTATTCGTTGTCGTTCTTGTTATGCGGCAACTGTTTTATTAAACGATCAAAGTCTGATTCAAACAGGCGATCCTGAACAATGCGATATTTTTCAAATTCGCTCTCGGCATGCGTTTTCGCGAGTTCCGCACTAACCTTGCCGGCGTTCTGTAGGATTTCACGATCCCAGAGTTTTAGAAAACCGCTCAGGCGGCTCTCCCAATCCTGCATCGTCATGGGAATACGGCGCATTGCCTGAACCTCTGCCATGTCCAGGTAAGCCGAAACGATACGCTGCATTTGCGCCAGCTCAAATTCAGAGAGGTAATTTTTGGCAATGGTTACGTCGTATTTGTGAATCTTGCAGTGAGGAGCGCCTTCCCAGCCGGTCAGCCCCATGTTTTCTTTGCGATGGTCGGCACGTTCAACGATGACCTCTGCCGCCGTTTGTCCATGAATCGCGTAGTGCATCTTGTTTTGCACAGCAGCAAAAAAACGTTGCGTGGCCGTTGCAGAGAGATCGTAGTCAACCGAGGTCGCATAGATGTCCGTGATCTTTTGATAGAACTTACGTTCCGAGAGCCGAATTTCCCGGATTTTCTCCAGTTGTCGCTCAAAGAAGTCATTCGTTAGAATGCTGCCGCCGCCCTTAAGTCGGTCAACGTCCATCGCCCAGCCCTGAATGGTGTAGTCTTTGACGATCTGGTTGGCCCATTTACGGAATTGCACTGCCCGCTCGTTCTCAATCTTGAAACCTACAGCGATGATGGCTTGCAAGCTGTAGTGCTTAACTTGATACTTTTTACCGTCCGCCGCAGTTGTTAAGTAGTACTTAATGACTGCGGTCTCTTCCAGTTCGTTGTCGGAAAAAATGCGCTTCAGGTGCTGATTGATGGCCGGCACAGACACGTTGTAGAGCGTGGCCATCATTTTTTGTGTCAGCCAGATGTTTTCATCTTCATAGCGCATTTCCACGCTGACCTCTGACGAGCCGCTGGCAGCAACGAAGGTCAGATATTCTGCGGCTGATGATCGGACTATACCGGTAAGACAGACGGTGCTTTTAGTGTTTTTTTTCATGCCGCCTCCGTCAGTCAGAATAGATTATTAGCATTGTGTAACTATGCATCAGGGTGCCGTCAACCTAAATGTATATTTCCCCCGCCAAGGTCTTGGAGATCAGCCACCATCCCCTGCAGTATACATTAAAAGAGTACGGACTTGAATAAGCGGTAATCCGTGGTATATCTCCGTTTGAATTCAACGGCAACCAACCGATGAATAGCCGGAGGTCACGGTGCTTGCAGACACATATAAACAAGCCGTTGCAGGCGGTTTCACGCTGCTGGAGCTGCTGATAGTGGTTGCCATCATCGCCTGTCTGGGGGCCATTGCCACACCGCTTGCAGCAAATTTTTACAGCGGTTGTGCACTCAAGACCGCCATGGGCGACATCTGTCTGCTGGTCAGGGAGGCCAGGGGGCTGGCACTCTCTTCTGACAGCCCCCACGCCGTAACCTTCAACCCTGCAACCGGTTTGGCCTCACTTGCGCTTTCTCGCGGCCCGGACAACCAGTGGAACACCCCCGATGATCGGGTGCTGAGTGCTGTCAAGATTGTCGGCAGGGGAGGGGGACTGCGCTTCGGGTATGGCAGTTGTGGACCGATACCCGACCTTGCACCAACCGACGATGGCATTACCTTTCAGGTCAACAACTCCATGGTCTGCAATCATGATCTTTCCAGCAACGCCGGTACGGTCTACCTGGTGGCCGGCAATGACACCGCCATGGCACTCACCGCCAACTCATCAGCAAACGGTTACCGGCTGCGCCGTTGCAGTAACGGTACCTGGGGTGACCTGTAGGTACGCAATTATTGCATACCATTCCTGCCTGTTTTTGCTCCCTACTCCGCAAAAAATGCGCGGCACGTTTATCTGTCAGAAAAAAATGTGCAAATACATCTACTTATATTGGTGTTTGCGCGTGGTACTGTTTTTGCTTGATACAGTGCGCCCCATGAACATTGTTACGTCGAAAGGAATCCTGCTGCATGTCACGTATCCTGCTCATCATACTTGCGCTTGCCCTGTTTTGTGCCCCTGCGTTGGCAAAAATGCCTGCCGGTAAAGAGGGCTGCGGTACCCAGGAGTGTTCGGCGTGCCATAGCCTGTCGGTTGAGGAAGCCAATAAACTGCTTTCCTTTGCCGGGGTTACCGTCAAATCGGTCAAGCCAGCCCCGGCCCGTGGCCTGTTCGAGGTGCTGTTTGAAAAGGGCAACGGCATCGGGCTGGTCTTTATTGATTTTGCCAAAAAGCACCTGTTGGAAGGGCAGGTCATGGACCTGACCACCAGACAGCCGGTGATCGCACATGAGCAGGAGCTGCCCCGTCCAAAGCAGTTCACCGGTGTTGATCCCACGCTGATCCCCCTGCAACACGCCTTCACCATCGGTAATCCCAAGGCCACAAAAAAAATCTATGTCTTCACCGATCCTGATTGTCCCTACTGCCGTACCCTGC
>DIGE01000019.1:0-114699 GCA_002419465.1 Geobacter sp. UBA5730
ATCAGTTTAGTTGCCGGAGTAATATAGCCAACAATCCCCAATGACCTGAAAAAACTTTAGCCCCGGCCACATGCGAAAGTCCATGCGAAAGCCGAGGCTAAATACTTGTTTTTATTGGAGCGGGAAACGAGATTCGAACTCGCGACTTCAACCTTGGCAAAGTAGTTACAACCTTAAACTCAAAATCCAGGTTTTACTAACCACCTATTTTTTATACACTAAATCGCAGCTCACACCATACCTTGTTACTGACGTTTTCCACCTATTGCTGACCATTCGCTTCACACTTACTACACACTACGAGATTGAATTCATCATGATGCGTATGGCTAATCATATGCATTACAGTATCGCGTTTTGTAAAAATTGCTCTCGGCAGGGCCATTAGTCAACAAACTATATTTATTAAAAATGTTTATGATTTTGCTAACACCCAAAATTCCTTATCTAGATCGTCTATTGATGAAATTATATCATTACAATCCTTATGCAATCGCTCACATGCAGACATGGCTTCATCGGCCCCTTTGGTAGCATTTTCTTGATGCTTTTGTAGCATGTCGATGATGAATTTATGCCGTTTTGCTTCTTCTACTCCAACCAAATCAAGTTTATCCCAAAGGTAGCACAACAAGGAAGTTCCAAGTCCAACAGCAATACCCAAAAGTACAGGTGCTATTTTATCTGCAAAAGGGGCTATTACTGTGCCAATGCCAGGTATAAAGGTGATTGCCGTAGTAACTGACTCTTCAGCAAGAACTCCAAGGCCAACAGCAACACCCCCGATAATGATTTTACCAGCTTGATGGAATGCTTCTTCCTTAGTTAACCCTTCAGGCGGGAATAGCACGAATTTAAACCCTGTTACTAAGGACATAAATCCTTCTCTGATGATCCTGACGGTATTTTGAGCAACTTTTGTGTATAATTTGAGAATTGAAGTTATAAGGCTAGAAAGAAAGCCACTTATAGAACCATCTCTAAAGGCGACAACAAAATCTTTCCATTTTGAGACGACTTTTTCTCCCACACGTTTTAAGCGCTCAGCAATTGCTTTGATTAATGAATTATTGTCGTTTGTATATACACCAGATGCTAAAACATCCTTTGCTTCATCCCACATTGCACGTGCAAGCTCGAGGAAAAGAGCTCCCATCGCCTGTTGTAAGCCCATTTTTACGCCTGAGTTCAAGTGGTATGATGCTTGTTCTTTTACGGTAGGTTTGTGGCGTTCGAGTGCTTCTTGGGCACGTTTTTTTGCCGCATTTGTTCTGCGGTTGTCATGTCCATATTTTTCTTTATTTGATCGACCGTCAGAACACTTTTTATCATGCCATTCGTCCAAATCATTTTCGCCCTTAGATCTGTTCCCTGATCTATGTGTTAATTCAATATTGTCTGGGTCAGAACCCATAGCCTTTCTTCTGTCTTTATTAAGCACATAGCCATATTTATCATGAAAATCTTTTATGGAATTTATGTGATCTGCATCTGCAGCACCAGGTGAAATATCTTGCCCAGAATAAGCATCGCATAAAAAATCATCAGGACTTTCGTCAATGAGATCGTCAGGTGTCCAGTCTTCATTGGCTAAAACATCGACGTTGACAGTATTGTCATGTTTCATTTTATCAGCTTCGTTTTTAAAGCGACTGCTTCTATAATCATTTGGATTGAACTTTTCATCCTTACCGTCAAAAATTACTTTTGCCAAGCCAAACGGTTTTATTATTGCTTCAAAAACCTTGTTCTCTGCTTCTGACAGGTAGTTATCGAACTTTGAACGTGAGTATGAACTGCACACAGATTCGAGCAATTGCTTTGCCTCTTCAATGTCTATCTGCTTGTTTTCTGTAGGGTCAGATTTAAAACCTAGCGAATTTATTATGGATACATCAGTATCAGATAAGCTATTCTGTAAATATAATACATTTGCAGAACTCACTCTTTTAAAGCTACTTAGCATAGATGATCTAAATGAATCGTTATTCATATAAATACCCTTTATTATATTAGGCTGCTGACACTGATTTCATATGCTCATTAAATTCGCCTAAAAGCGTCTGTTCACTTGTGGTTATATAATTATCTGCATTAACGACAACATCAAGAATAAAAGAAAGCCTATTAAGTACATTTATATCAGTTTCAAACTTTACTCTCTTTATTGCAGCATCAATTGTGATTTTATTATTTAAGATGTTTGTACCAATCGCTATAGCCTCTTTAGGGTTTGCACAGAGTAAGGAAACTGCTTTTATGGCAGCTTCTTTTTCAATGCTAGATGAATCACCATCAGCATAAGCAGCTGCTGATGCTAATGTAAACATTAATTCTGCTTCAATACCAGAAAGTTTATACTTTTTAAGTTCTTCAAGAGCAGCTGCATGTTTTATTAAAAGAGATTTAAGTAGCTCCTCTAAGCTCTTAATTTTCTCTTTGTTTTCGGCATTATCTTCATTTCTTTTCTGTTCAGAAGCAACCCAACCAGCTTTATTTACTTGAGCATCATTCTTTGCTTTTTGTATTTGTTCATCTCTGTCGTCCGTAACTTCATCATAAATTGCTTTAACAGCTGCACCACCTGCGGCTCCTAAGGCTACACCGGCAGCTGTAGTAGTTCCTGCTGCACCAATTAAGAGTGCAAGTGACCCTCCACCTGTTACCGGTGCTGCTACAACTGCTGCCACCCCACCTGCTGCCCAGGCTAAGCTTTTCAACAAGCTCATAATACCCTCCGATAAAGTTACTAATATTTATAACACCCACGACCACGTCCCGCTATCCTGATATATCTTTGCTGCGGCGTTACCAGCTTTGTCATCCTCTAAAACAATCAAGCCTCTGTGGTACCCATGAGACATCCATTTATATAGCAGACAGTTATGACCATATACACTAATCTGGTGGATGCCGTCTGCTACTTTTTCGGGCTCCGAGTCCACGTAAACATGCATCATCGCCCCAAGCGAGACACCGAAGCGATTAGTTGCTATTTGCCTTATGAAATTGGTTAGTTCGGAAAAATACCATACACCGTATATGTCATGGTAAGGGTTATGAGGGACAATGATCCCATCGTTTTTTTTACGTGCTTTTTTTGCATTTTCAAGTGCTTCTTCAGCTACCTTCCGTGTTGTTTCCCTGGCATCAAAATCAGCCTTGCAGATTGCATCCATAAACCCCTCCCGATCGTGTTGTGTCGGGAGTAACATTTACCTGCGACATCCCGCGTCGCACGATTTTAGGAGTACTGCTGAACCATCAATTCGGCATGACGTCTCAACTCATTTCGCAGGTCGAGAGGCTCTAAAACCTCTACCCGCCCCCCAAAGCCCAGCAGCCACCAAAGCAACTGCTTGGTATCTGCTATCGTTGCCTGTACCAGCTTCGTTTCACCTGAATAATCTGTCACCTTTTGGTCCGTACTCAAAGGGGTTTCTTCGAGATGGAGGGCAGCGTCTTTTGCAAAGACAGCCGTCAAACGGATCTTCCTGTCGTTTTGGAGATAGCCGAAATTCCCGGATCTGACAAAGTCGTCAAGGCTAAAACCGTCAGGTACTAATGTTGGGTCATCAAGCGGCTGTGCCGACTGGATGCGATGTATATGCATTGTCCTGACATCTTTTAGTTGCTGGTAGTTGCCCATTGTGCAGACGAGAGTGATCAGATTGTCATGAAGTACCAGCCCAAGCGGATTGACGGTCCAATCCACCGGTTTGTCTGTGTTTCGTTTGAGGTAGCTCGCTTGGAATCGTTTGCCTTCCAGGAGCGAATCCGAGACAACCGCGAAGGCTTCTGCAGAAATATTAGGAGCCACCAACGGCTGCGTTCTACCTATACACCGTACCTTGTCGGGCCAGTTCTTAAGCGTTTTTTTGTCTACCTGATCCAGCACTGAGGTTGCATATCGAAAATAAGGTGCCAGTTGATTCGACACTTCGTTAGGTAGCATATTTGAAATGAAGCCTTCGGTCATCCTGAAGGCCAGTGCAGCAGGTGGTGGTATAGCAGGAATGTTGATTGATGGGGATTCTGCGCTCCATGACCATCCGTACGGCTTTTCCCGGTCATCACACTCTAGTGGAAATAAAGCCGACAGCATTTCTAAATCTCGCTGAATTGAGCGACGGTGAATAACAACGCCCTGTTGCTCAAGCTGGCGCTCGATAGTTGCTGTGTCAATTTTACGTGGATACCGAGGAATCATCCTGAGCATTAGCAGGTGCCGGTAGGCGGTGTTCATTTATCTATCCTCGATGCTGCAGACATTTTTTAGACACAAACAACAAATACCATAACTGTGCGACGCCATTTGTCGCACAGGTTTATCATCTTTTTTGCTACAAAATTACAAGAAAAAATATCATGACCGCGACAATTACCGATGCGTACAGGGTGGAGTGGTTTGAGCATCAGTCCGTACCTATGTTCTTGATTCAGTGTTCAGTTCAAACTGAATTATCACAGCGACATGATCTGTCGCTAGCTTGGGCTAAGCTGAGACCACCATAAAAGTATCGCACCTATTGAACACGCCGATTCAAAAACAACATGAAAGGGGCTTAATATGATTATTATACTGTCCAGCTCCGAAGGAGACCACAGTGAACAACTTTCCCAATGTGCAGTATCTAACCCTTCCTAACGGCATCAGGGTCATCACCCAAGAGATGCCATACCTGCAAAGTGCCACCATCGGCATTCAGGTCACCAATGGAGCCCGCAACGAATCTGCAGGACTTGAAGGGGCCGCACACTTTGTCGAGCACCTGCTGTTCAAGGCCACACCGTCGCGATCGTCGCAAGAGATAAGCACCCGGCTGGATGCCCTGGGTGCCAACGCCAATGCCGTTACTGATCAAGAGGATGTGACCTACTACGCCACCTGTCTGGGCGCTGATATCCCTGAGGTGTTCGATATCCTGGCTGACATGTATCAGAACGCCACCCTGCCGCCTGATGAAGTAGAGATGGAACGCAAGGTGGTCATAGAAGAGATCAAGATGACCGGAGACAACCCTTCAAGATTTCTGTCACACCAGTTTATCGACGGTTTCTGGGCGGGAAGCCCTCTGGGGCATCCGGTGCTGGGGACATTTGACACCGTGGGCTCGGTTACCAGAGATCAGCTGGCCGCCTTCAAAGCTAAGCACTATATCTCAGGCAACACCATCATCAGCGTCGTTGGCAACGTCAGACATCAGGAGATTGTCAGTCTTACCGAAAGGCTGATGGGTGACATGTCTTCAGCCGCCTCGATCAAGCAGGCAGCCATGCATGACGGCTGGGAGCCATCGCTTGCGATAGGCCGCCACCACGAGCGGGATATGGCCCAGATTCAGTTTTACATCGGGTACCGGGGCGTCGGGGCGGTTGATCCAGACCGGCACGCTCAGGCGCTACTATGTCAGATTCTGGGTGGTTCAATGGGCTCTCGCCTGTTTCAGGAGGTGCGGGAACTGCGTGGTCTGGCCTATAGTGTAGGATCACAGGAGATCCTCAACTACGATGAAGGGATATTGGCCATCGCCTGTGGTACCAGCCCGGACAAGGCGCAGGATGCAGCAGACCTCTGCCATCAGATACTGCTGGATATGGCCACTACACCGGTCAGTGACGAACGCCTGGCAGATGCAAAACGCCTGGCAGTCAGCCGGGTGCTGCGCTGCCTCGACCATCCAGAGCGGCAGATATTTAGACTGGCCTACAGCTACGAACTATACGGCAAACCACGTACGGTTGAAGAGCAGGTGCAATCATACATTAAACCTGATGCAGAGGCGTTGATGAGGATAGCTCGGCGGATTCTCGGTTACGGTCCGCCACGGCTCGAATCCATCGGCAAAACAATGAAACTGGTCGTTCCTTCTCAACAGCATTGACAGCTTCAACTATCGCGAGCTTCTGCTCAACCTCGATGGCGTTAAGCTTTGCCCTCAGCTCTTGAATCTCCGTATCTTTAGAGGAAGCTGACCGCAGTGGATTGTTGAAACAATATTTTTCACCACCACTTAGTGCTGAAGAGAAAGTTGTGCAGACAAAGAAGGCTGGATTCTCGGTATCTACTAAAGTCGGGGATGCCCATAGGCACCCCCGACACATTATAAAACATCTTCTGAACCATCCTGGAACATCCCCTGAAATTTTTCCTCAATCGCTGCTACCGCCTTGACCTTGTGGGACGGTGCCAAGTGAGCATACCTCAACGTCATCTTAATACTCTTGTGACTCATCAGATGCATGACCGTTGTCAGATCAATCCCACTCATGACAAGATGACTGGCGTAGGTGTGGCGCAGATCATGGAAGTGGAAGTCTGTGATTCCAGCCTTATTAAGAGCATTAGCGAACGGCTTGTCCCCTGACCAGAACGGCATCATGGTTTTAGTGTTGGGGAAGACATACGGGCAACCTTCAAGACGAGGTTGACTATCGAGCACCTTACGTAATTCAGGTACGATCGGAATTTGTCGCCCCTCCCCGTTTTTGGTTTCCACCAGCAAAATAAAGCCGTGCTCCAGGTCAACCTGATCCCACCGGAGTTTCAGAATCTCTCTTTTTCTCATGCCTGTTGTGAGCGCCGTGATGATGACCGGCCTAAAATACGGCTCACAGGCTGCGACAAGGGCTTTACTTTCATCCACGGCCAGGTACCGCAACCGCTTGCTGTCATCCTTGAGCATCTTCACCCTTTTCAGTTTATCCAGGACATCCTGCTCCACCATGGAATTCTCCACTGACCAGGCGATCATGGCCTTCAGCAAGCTGATCTTCTTGTTGATGCTGGAGTTCTTCAGCCCCTTCGCTAAATAGCCGGTCTGATGCTCAGAAACAAGGGGTGGGGTGAGACGCCGAAGAGGCAGATTTCCGAAAGCGTCGACGAGCTGTTGTATCAGATACATCTTGAGCCCGGCTGACTTGTGCCTTACCTTCATCCACTCAATGTACTTCTCTGCCATTTCTCTGAAGGTGTGGTTAACGATCCTTTTTACCTCAGGGGCTTTCCCTTCAAGAACAGCATTACGGCGTGTGGTGAGGAGAACCTGTGCGTCTTTCAGCTTCCTGCTGCCAGTCGATTCGCGGTGTATAGTGCCATCAAGACCGACGTAGCAAATCCAGTAGATATTGCCCCGCTTATAAATCCCTTTCTGGGTCGCCATAAAGTTTCCTTCCTCGCTCTGCGGCCATCTGGTATATTGGACAAAAAACAAAAAGGGACTCTTGCGGGAGTCCCTTTTCTTCGCTGCACAATTTACTTCACAGCCGCTTTATTCAGTTTTAGTTTCAGTTAGTTAGATAGGGAGTACAACCTGCACCAGGTTGTCGTCTCTGGAGCAGTTTTTTCATCGAAGTTGGCTCACCAACAGCTGGGGTGTCAAATTTGCCCAACCATTTATCAATGACCGAGCGGCGAAACTTGGTGATGCTACCCAACTTAAAAAACGGTATCCTATTTCCTGCAGTCTGGTCATAGACCCACTTGTCACTCATACCCAGATACTCAGCCAACTCCTGTACCCCCATAATAGGGTCATCACTGCCCTCAGGTTTTAACACCTGCAATTGCGGCAAAATCTGCTGTGATACAGCGGCAGCAATAGCTTTTACATCTGATTCATCCATTTCAAACTTCATAGTATCCCCCTAGATGCATGAAACCCGCCTTCGTTGTGTTTAAGGCGGGTTTTAGAATGTGTGGGCTTGTGCAAGCCCGCTAAGGGTTTGTTCAAGAAATATTGCGAAGTATGTGATAAGTGTTATCAATAGTGCGTATCATGCTGATAACACGTGGTCTGAATCGAATTGGTGGTTCGACTGCTCATGCCATATTCGTAAAACCCCTAGCAGGGAAAGGGGAATGCTGCTTGACTGCATAAAGAGCCTTGCAGAGAAACGACTTTTGCGGTTAAGCCGTTGCAGCTAATGGGCTGATCGTACCGGCAGCGATCTCCTTACTGATCCAATCACGAATGCGGTATTATCTGTAAGGATTGTAGTCCCCCTGTGGTTTATAAATTTTTTCTGCGGCCCCATTCTGCAACCAGCAACGCTTCGGCTATGCCGTCATGTTGTTTCCTGCATCCTTGGGGGATTAGCTCAACAATCGGAAACAGTCTCCTACAGGCGGTAAAGCTGTCGTTCTTGTCACTGGTAAGATGCATGCTCTTCTTCCATACTGCCGGTGTTACCGTATGGTACGGTACCTTCAGTAAGATTGCTGTATCTTCGAAAATGGCAAAATGCCTGCCGTAGTTGAAGGCTGATACGATTCCTTGCTTCGGCATCGGTTGGCTCTGCTCAACGACCATGACTAGATTACCAGCTTGTGCAAGTGCTGTTGATATCCAGTCCATAATCCGTACCTTCCCGGTAGGCATGCGTGTTGTCGTCACCACAACACCGTCCGACCGCAATATTCCCATCCCCCCTTGTTTACCAGGATCAATACCAAGATAGAGTTTACTGTAACGACCCATCAGAGTACCCCCTGATCTGCAAAAGAGTAGTAGGTGCCATCTCCCACAATCAGATGATCCAGAATCCTGACCCCCAATAACTCCCCTGCTTCTTTCAGCCGTCTTGTGATGCTTAAATCTTCTGAGCTGGGTTGAGGATCACCGGATGGATAGTTGTGGATCAGAATCAGGGCTGCAGCAGACGACAGCAAAGCTGATTTGAAAACTTCCCTTGGATGGACAATAGACTGATTGAGACTCCCGAGCGAAATCAGCTCATAACAGAGAATCCGGTTTTTACCGTCCAGATGCAGAGCCATAAAATGCTCCTTGGACTCACATTTCAGGTCTCTGAACAGCTCATACACCTGAGCTGCACTGTTATAACGTCTGGTTTCCAGATAGGCTGGTGCATCCTCCCGTACTGTCATTCTGGTAAAGACCGGTTTGATCGCCTTCAACCGGACAGTATGAAAACCATACTCATGGGCCAGTGCTTTCAGCTTGCCCATGCCTCACCTCATCCCGGCAAACAGGATCAGGCTGATTAACACCACGATCCCGGCCAGCAGCAACAACCAACGGTTCGATATCGGTAACACCTTTCGGTTCTGTTTTATCTTGATCCTACGCTTCGGTTTCATATCCAGCCCGATCAGGCCAGAGCTATACAGTTTTCCCATGATGGTTCCTCCAAAGAGAAACGCCCTGCTACCAGAGGCAACAGGGCGTTATAAAGTGACGACAAATTAGTTTATTCAGGTCAGGTGCAATTTTGACCACACCACTGTAAAAACTGCTCAAAACACAATGCAATCCATAGTTCCTGTCGAGTCTCCCAGTACCGAACATCCTCCGGCCTTAATGCACCGCTTGTCCATCCGTGTGATGTCTTGATTTCTGCGCCGTAAAATATGACGACTTCTTCCTGCGAACCCTTTGGTGAAACTGCAAGCCATGGTCCACCGGTTGCAGTATAGTCCAGGCGGCATCTGAAAGCTGAATGCGCACCGGCAAGATCTACCTGGAGGGACGAATTGCTGATATGGTGAATAACAGGTTGTACTGGAAATCTGGATCGATTCGTTCTTAGCCAGTTTATGAACAAGTGATGCTTTTTCGGATGTTTTCTGGACATGGAGACAGGACCTCTTCTCGTTTACTAAATTGAAACATGTATCCATGTCAATAAAGGGATACATGATCCCCCCTTGGTTTCAGTGCGTCTGATTAGATCTGACACTCTGCAATGGGAGTGATCTATCACGCCGCCTGCTTGACCTGTTTTACTTCCAGCTTGCTGTACCCGGATTTCTGTTTCAGCACAGTGGGGTAGATCTGGGGATACTGTTGTTTCAGTAACCCAGCATCCACGGTCAAACTGGGCGGAACGGAGGTCACCTGTAGGCTGAAGCGTCCCGACTGCCCCTTGAAAGATGGTCCGGTAAAATCGGTCAACTCCTGACGAATCGCCTTCAACTCTTTCTCAGCCTTAATCCTGGAGCTATTCAACTCGGCATACTTACCGGCCAATGCCTCGATCTCCGGCGGCAGGGCAATCTTGGGTAATGACATAGCTGGACAGTCCTGTCGGTATTGACAGTAGGAACAGAGATGACTAGGGGACGCCTGCGGTTGATCATGGTCATTCAGCACATCCAACAGATGCAGTGCCCGGCAGTAGAGATAGTTGAACACAGCTTCATCATACTGAAACCCATTGAACTGATGCACCTCACCAGCGTTCAGATCCACCGCTAGCACCGACCCCCCTATGTTCCCTTTAGGGTACTGTAATCGGAGCATACCTAATTGGTAGTGGAGCTGGTCTTCCCATTGGGGATACGGTTCATCCGGGATACCACTGACAGACTTGACCTCAATCACATGCAATTCTGGATTGCCGTCAAAGTCTTCATAGAACAGAAAATCCAGATGAGCCTTGAGCGGCATATCGGGATGTTTCAGTTCCACCTGCCGGTCATAGTGCAACTTGGTGCTGCTGGATTGAAAGATACCATCGAGCATCCATTCTGCTGCATGGCCACGGGCGAACTTGAGCAGGGTTGGTACGCTGGGTGATTTAGGGTCTTTACGCTGCAAGGCTGCTTTTCTGGTGCAACCTGCTACATCACTGGAGCCGATATACTGGGTACGATCTCCCAGTGATTCACTCTGACGGCGGTTCATCTCCAGCACCGCCGATTCAAAGAACGGGTACAGGTTCATCACTCACTCCTTGTTATGTGTATGATTATGTGTATAATAACGTCATGCTATTTACCTGGGATGAGAAGAAACGGCAGAGCAATATCAAGAAGCATGGGATCGACTTTACCCATGCAGGAGAGATATTTGCCGGTCCGACATTCACCTGGGAAGACGACAGATTTGATTACGGGGAACAACGCTGGATCACCATGGGTCTGATGGGGGCTTTGGTAGTGGTACTGGTGGTGCATACCGAATCAACGGAGGAAATACATGTCATCTCAATCCGTAAAGCAGACAAAGACGAACAGGCACTCTTCTTCAGTAATATCTGACGAGGCTCCGAAAGTCACACAGGCAATGCTGGATAAGGCCCGTTTCCGGGTGGGTCTGCAGGAAGTACCTCGTAAACTGCGGGTAAACATCATGTTGGACACCGGGGTAATTGCAGCGTTCAAGGCCCAGGCCGGTGATCGTGGATACCAGACCCTGATCAATGAAGCATTGAAACAGTATCTTCATCAGCAGGATCTGGAAGATCTACTCCGGAAAGTAGTCAGAGAGGAACTGACCCACGCTCACTGATGTTTCATGGTATGGATCAGCAGATCAATCCGGTTCATACAATCAGGACAGAACAGCTCCCACGGTGTAGCTTCTGATGGTACGAAGTCATACATCTCCTTGCTCATACTACCGGAAGTGATGGCATAGGCTTCATCCCCATCTACCAGCTCTTTACAACAGACACAGCAGTCACCTACGACCTGACTCATGCCGCCTCCTGCTGGATATTGAGACTATCAGCCCGCTTGATTCCCATGATGTTCATGATCTGACCTACGATCGCGGTACAGTTCGGACAGAGGATCATTTCTCCCTTGTCATAGTCACGACTGACGTAGCTCTCTGCCACCCGGCCCGGTGCCAGGGTGAAGACCGGACTGCCTGTGGGTAAGTCAGTATGGCAGTGGTCACAGAGGATCAGGTTGTTACCGTTGGTATCGGTATATCTGGTCATAATTTCTCTCCTTAAAATGGTTCAGACTCAAAGCTGAACACCCACATCTTGACCTCGGGGTTCCACTTAAAGCCGCTGCTCTTCAGCAGGTCTTTGTGGTTAAACGATTTAGCACTGATAATACCTGCCTGCATATCCAGACTGTAGGGAATCTCTTTACCTTCCAGAAGCGCGATCACCTCATGCAGGATGGCGTTATCTGACAGTTGGGATACATCCTTCGGGTCTGGTGGTATCCCTACCGGCCACCCCTCCTCTTCAGCCTCAATGGTGGGTGGAGGTTGTGGTGATGCAATAAGTGGCGGCGCTTTAGGCAAGTCAGTTTGTATGGGCTGTTCCGGTGGTGGTACCAGCGACAGGTGGCTCACCGGTTCCGGAGTGACGATCTCCCCACTGGCGGTTTCGTACCCGGCATCCAGTTCTTCCGGACTGTAGACCCCGCAGACATTGAAGGCTTTACGCAGTGCCTGACTCTCAGCCACCTTCTTCAGCATGGTCTCAGGTTTTTCAGCCCAAAACTTGGTAGGTTGCCCATCACTGGTCTTTTGGACGTACTCGTTATAGCTGACCTGTACGCTAAACGGTTTACTGCTGTCTTTTCTCCAGACCGTGCAATCGGCCACCAGTTGCAGCTTGGACTTCCATGCACCATTCTCCTGCTGGGGTACCTCCCGGATACTGACGGTGGTTTCCATCCCGGCCAACTGTCCGGAACGGTGGGCGATGGACAGAAAGCCGTCTCGGCCTACCATCGGTTCCACTTTATTGACCCATTTGTCCCCAATCTTTGCCCGTCGCGGTACGAAGTGAATCTCACGGGTGATCGGGTTCAGCCCCAGTTCTCGCGCTACGGTAAAGCAGTACTGCTGTTCGGTGGGGGTAGCCCCTGCCGGAAAGAACTGTTTCTGTATCAAGGCCTGCTCTTCAGTGCTGAAGTCGGCTCGTGCTAGTGCGGTACTCATACTTTTTCCTCCTTCTTCGGTTGATTATTGTCCTTGCGCTCCCAGGGCTGTTTTTTAGCCTCGTCCAGCAGGAGCTTTCCGATGGCAAACGCCACGTCAATCAGGAGCATTTTGAGTAGTTTTGTCATCTGTCCCCCTCTGCCTTAACAGTATTTGCCAGGCATCCAGTCCTTCATTGATGTACTCACGATGGTCTAAACGGTGCTCCAATACGGCCTGAATCTCAGTCATGGCGAGCTGTAGTTCGTGAGGAGTGAGATTCAAGGCAGCACGGCCCATCCGCTGAATCAACGCTATGGCGATATCGCGGTTACTGATGGGATACAGCGCGACGATCGGTAGTCGCTGTGTCAGCTGTTCAATCAAAGTGTCCTGTGTCATGTTAGCCCCCTGCATCGCTGGTGACACAGTAGACTCCTGCGCTGTAGTAACTGATGAAGTTGGATTGCCAGAGTTGAAAGAGGTCAAAGCCTTGCTGGATTGGAAACTCCCGGCCAAAGTGCTGCAGGAGACCACAATCGAAATCAAAATCGATCTCTTTTGCCAGCTCAGCATGTGGTGGGCATCCGACATAAGAAAAATCGGTGATGTAGCAGAGACTACCATCACCGTTTAAGGCAATCTCCACCGGATGATAACCACCCCGTTCAGGGCAGTAGGTGGGGTCACGGAAACTGAGGATACAGCCGATGCCCGGTGAGGGAGGCTGTTCCTGCAGGTGCTTGTTAATGATATCGATCAGCCCCTGATCCAGGGGCCAGGACGGATTGTGTGCATGTATTACCATTGGGGTATTTCCTCCTAAAAACAGAAACGCCCATACCTTTATAAGGGTATGGGCTGCTTCGGTTACTTCCATCTTATGAAATGGTGACTCTCTCCAGTTATTACATTTGATATTACCGGGCCATGTACTGTTCGACCCGCTTTCGGATATCGGGATCAAGCCATGGAGCATCTGAAACCAGTGCGGACATGGTGTACTGATTGTTGAGTAGATAGACGATATGCCAGATGGCGGTGTTCGGGTTGTAGCTGATCCCTTCGAACAAGGATTCTTGCCACCGACTACCCAGCCGTTCAGATAAAGTAGCATCGGTGTCAGTGGACGTGACAACCACGATGTAACCGTCGTCATCAGGATTGTATCCGGTGCCATGTACAGAAAGTAGTTTGTCGAATAGTCTGCTGGTGTAAGTGTGCAGTGCTGTCGGTAATCGCGCTTTGTGTAGGTCTGCTGCTGATCTGATGGTTATCATGGTGCCTCCTCTCATAGGGAATTACAGTTCTAGAGGAGTAATATGAGATCCAACGTCAGCTCGTTACGGTTCCGGACAGTGTTCACGTATCCAACCCTCTAGAATGAGGCAAAACGGTTTATTTTGACGTATCGAGAATATTTTTGCCCTCTCCCGCAATGCAGGATTAATGTCTGCTGACAGTCTGGCCTTCTGGCTGTGTTCAGAGGATAAGACGCCGTTAGTCTGGTTGGGCTTGTGCTTTACAAGGGGGATCTCTCGTCGCTTTGGGGGTGGCCTGGGGACATAGCCTTCAGGTTGATCCTCATCATCCTCTTCCGTGTCTGTATCGGTGGCAAAACTGGTAGTAACAGCAGAGGTGATAGATTCTGTTGGTTCATCAGCAAACGGATCGTCAGTGTCAGTAGTGTCGTAGTGGCTATGATCACCACCAGATTCCTGCGAGTACGATTTGCCAAATGGCGTACCTGTCTTTAATCTTAGATTCATAATGCGCTCCTTGGAGGGGGTAAGCCACGGTGGTGGCTACAATACTTTGTTCGTTCGGACCCTCCCGTAAACGGAAAATCCCCCCTATGGCAGTAAGCCATAGGGGGGATGATCTAGCGCGTCACCGGTGTGTCAGTGCAGTGTTCTGTAATCCACTGCTCTAAGACCTCTAGGATGGACTGGCGCTTCTGGGCGCAATACATCTTCAGTTGGCAGTGCAGAGTTTCTTGAATATCAGCGGAAAGCCTCACGGTATCCTTACACGCTGCAGCAGCCTTGTTGCCCAGTTTGATCGTCTTTTTGGTTTGCACCTCCTGATCTGGTGCGTGCTGGTGCGTCCTTTCACTCTTTTTCTTTAGCATATTAATCTCCCCCCTCGGTAAGAAGTGACCCCACACAGCGCCCCTACGAATACTGCGTTTCATCCAGCCATTAGCTTTAGTTGGGAGTATCTATGATCGTTGTTTGGTGACTAGACCTCTCAAACGCAGACTACTGAAATCCGCAGATGGACACTGGTGGGGTCAATATATTGTTAGTGCGGGGGGAGGAAAATTGAGGGGTTGGTGAAATTTAAAAAAAATTAGAGGGTTAGAATTAAACCAAAGTGACGCTTTACTCATTGCTGGCTGGAACTGGGGTTTGTGGGGTACTGGGCAAGTAAAGGGAAGCGTAAGCCCCCCTGAAAGAAAGACAACTAAAAGTTGAGTTGTCTGGCATTGTTACCGCCTGGTTGTCTTGCTTAAAGTAGTTGCGTCGCTACTGGCAACATTTTTATCAACCAGCAAAGAAAGTAACTCTTCACGTATGCTCTGCACACTCACAACAAGATTGTGCAAAATAATCCTGCCGACCGGGCTGTTAGGGGTGAATAATTTGGCGATGAGCTGTGTGTGCATCAGAAAATCCGTCCCCTCTGTGTTTAGCACATCCAGCCAGTCTGAATCAGGATCAGGCGGGATCATAACTCTCACCTGATAGCCAGACATAAGCAGCTTAAAGGACAGTCTGAATGCTGCATTTTGTCCAACCCAGCTTGAGTCATTGTCAGACCAGATATCTACTTGTTTTATACCCGCAGGGGGGCAAAACGACGGCATAAATACCGCTGACCCCAAAGCCCATGTGGGAACTCCGGTTGACTGAAATATAGCCTCCGCATTTTCAATGCCTTCGGCAACCGCCACAATGCCATCTTTAGGCCGATGCAAACGTACCGCTGACCCATTAGTCAATGCTCCAGGATAGGCAGCAAGAAACATCTTGGGTTTCGTGACATTGGCTTTGCCGTATCCTGTAGGACTCAAAAATGTACGATGTACTCCCGCAATGCTGCCGTCATGAGTTTTAAAAATAGCTACCATTGCTGGGAGATAAATTGTTTTTCCCTTTTCTCTGTAAGGCTCATCAGAGATATAGAATACATTGTCCAATCTCGGCGCGGTGAGACCTCGATAGCAGAAATACTCGGCAACACGTTCAGAATGACGCTTTCCCACTTCTGCTATTCGTTGCAGATATTTTACCATTTGCGGACTGATTTCGTTTTTATTGCGAGCAATGCGGGCATAAACACTGCTCATCCTGGAGATATCAGATACCTTCGTATTTTGCAGCCACACTTCAATAGCAAATAGTGCCTGTAGAAAAGACCACCCATTGACCCAACACAGAAGCCTGAAACCATCTTTAAACGCACCACAGGTGTTACACACACCACCACCTGTTACAGGAGCGTCATGAAAAAATCTGAATCCATCCTCACCACCATGTACAGGGCATGAAACGTGATTTGGATATTTACGGCTGGCCTCTTCCAGGCAAGGCACATCAGATTTAAAATACTGCAACCATTTCCCCTGCATTTTCTGCTTGAGAAGGGCAATTTTTTCTGGTTTTACGTATTTCATATACTTCACCCCCCCCCCCCATACCTCTCTCGGGTATGGGGGGAAAGTGCTTTAAATATCATCTTCTGGCAGCATGTTTAGTTGAGACGGTGCTTTGCTTGAGACTACTAGGATTCGTTGTCGGTGGTGTAAAACTCCTCGGTCAGGATTCCAGCTTTTACGGCGTAAAACCTGCCGTATTTGCCTGATGTTCCAAGTTTTACCTTTGCCTTGTGCCTGGAGCTTTCATTGACGAACAGTAGGTCATTCCGTTTCAGTAGTTGCGCAAGTTCCCGCGTGTTTTTGAACTTGCTGGCCTCGGATAGCTGTTCGTCGGTAAAATAGAAGAGATCTTTGGCTTGATCCCAGAAGGCTTGTGCATTCCTAAAAACTTGGTCGTTTATAGAAGGTAAGCCTTTCCCATTACGGATTAGGAATTCTTGAAGGCGCATCATCCCACGAACAGCATCATCAATGGTGACATGCGTCCCCAACCAGGCATTTCGCACAAATTCAACACTAGCCCTAATCTCATCACGGGGGAAAGGTAGAATGTCTGCATCAACGGCCAACTCCCCAGCAAGCTGTACTGCCGCCAGCCGCCTGCAAACTCTGGCCTGCTCTGGTGAAGCATCGGCAGGCGTTAAGGCTGAGATGTTCTCTTGAAGGCTTTCCTTTAAAATCTTAAGTGTTCTTTCAAAATTATCCTCCAGTTCCTCAATCAGGGCCGTAAGAAAGGCTTTACCAGCAGTGCCGTAGTAGTTGCTGGCGACCCTCTTAATGTAGGTGGAAAACTCTGCGGCACTGGTTTCTTCAGGTAGGACAGGGAAAATATTGTCCGCTGGGATATCGATCATCCTTTGCAGTATTCCGCCTTTGGCAATCTTGCCGGTTTGCTCAATGGCATCCTTGATAGTCAACTCACCGGTGCTCAAAACGATGCATCGCCAACGGTTTACTTTCTGGGCAGACCGGTCTCTAGCCATGGTTTTTTTGCCAGTCCCTCCGCATAGCACGTAGATCATACTGGACAAGTCATGATTGTTACTCGCGCCCAATTCGTCAAGGCAGGTTAACGTGTCGCTGGTCGTAGCGGCAATTAGTTCCATGCCGTTCTGTGTGGCGTTCCATCGTGTGATAAAACTATTCAGTGCGTCTACAGCCGGATCCACCCCATTTGACCAGACCGATCCAGCTAGGCATAACAGGGTTGTTTTTCCACGAGAAGTTTTTGCGTACAGGTGAAATCCTCCTGGTTCGATACCCAGGGGTAAAACCAGCGGCCCCAGGAAAGCCAGGCTGAGACAGAAAACCATAAGTGGATTTCCTTCTGCGTTCTCAGCGACATATTTTTTCCATTTTTTCAACGTACCTTTGACAAGTTGCTTACGTTGTTTACGGTTTATGTCTGTGGATGGAGTAAAGTTGAAAATCTGATCACGTCCGCCGAGAATGTACTCACTAGTGATGAAGGTGGTTGGGTAGTCTCCTGCGACCCATCCGCAGGTTGACACGTCTACGATACGATTCGTAGTTTCAATACTCTTGAGGAATGCAACAAGCAATTTTTCGCACTGGTGGTTTGCCAGGACACCTTTTCCAGCGAGTAGCTGCAGTGCAGGCAAACCAGTGCCAGTGAGTTCTGTGAGGGGAATTCTGACATCAACCAGCTTTCCGTCAAGATTGGTGACGTTTAAATTCAGAGACCAACCGTCATTCTCTGGTGTGCGGGAAAGCGCCTCTAGTGTGATCGTGGATCGAGTGATCTCAATCTCAACGCCATTGCGGTCGACGAAGATGACTCCGCCGTTATCGCCAATTTTGAAGTACTCAGTAACGGTTTGATTGCTTTTCATACAATAACTCCTTTTGAGATGTAGTCGAGTGACTATGCCCCAAACAAAGCAATGCGTGTGCCATAAAATATAAAAGATACCGGTACCTTACAAAACAAAGAGGGGTGTGTTAGGTGGTGTAGGGATACCAGGTGAAATTGTTAGCTAAAGCGGGGGGATTATGGAATACATATATAAAACACAAAAAAACTCATAATAACCTAAAATTAAGAATAATTTTCGTTGAAATAATTTTTATAAAAAGACAAAAATAATTGTAATTTTAAGCAATAACTTGCTGTAATAAAAAGCAAAACATGTCAATAATTGACACAATAATTGTCATTTTTTTGACACAGGTGGACGTTATGAAAAAAGCGGCAGCCAGTATGGCACGGAAATATCATCAAAAAGGGCTCAAGGCTGCAGAGATAAAGAACAAGCTCTATGCAGTCAACCGAATGGATGTGTCAATAAGCGCTGTCTACAACTGGATTAGGAAACGTAAATCTTCGGCTAGTTCTAAAACCTCCATCTCCAAACGCAGACCCGGAAGACCTGCTGTACTTGCCAAGCTAACAAGGCAAATCTTGCTGAACGCTGCACTCGTTAGTCGCTATGATTTTAAAAGGCTGATGAGTGTAATAGGGCCGTTTGTCGATATGCTGCAGAAAATTGAAGGGACAAAATCACAGGTCTCTGAGAAAACACTGAAACGCTACTGGGATAGCTCTATTAAGAGCAAGCTTATTGTAGCACCCCTAAAAAAACCTCCAAGGGCTGGCACCGTTGTACTGCATGGCATTCCAATTCGCTGGAGACAGGGTGAGGATGGAGTTCTCAAGCGTGGCTTCATGCTGTGCATTATTGAGCGGTATACCGGCTTTGCTTATTTTTGTGCATATACTCAAATAAAACACGAAAGCCTCTACAAGCGCATCAATCTTTTTGCTGATAAATATCAAGCGCCGATACACAAGATTGTCATGACAACCAGGGCGATAGAGTCTTCAGACGGCAAAAAGCGCGTTTCAACGATTATGAGGGTGCCCTATGATGAGTTCTGCCAGCACCTTGAAAATGACAGAGATGTAGATGCACAAAACATCAAGGTGGTTGTGACTGCACCATCTAAAGGCAAGCCGACAACAATCGTAATTCCAGGTAGCTATGATAGCATTGACCATCTCAACAAGTATTTGGTCGAAATAGCAGATTGTTACAATAAGACTCAGCGTCTGCCGCAGGGGAAAATTAAGCAGAGAAAAGACGAAAACTATTGCCCACGGGCCAGGCTGTGGGGCCTTGTCAGCAAAATCGAACTTAAGGACTTTAACTGCCGAAAAACTTTCGTAAAGCGCAGCCGTTTCTACGAGTCATGAACCTGCAGAGATTAGCGGGGTGTAGCGGGGTGCGGGGAACCATTTAGAATTCGATGGTTTTTCAGTCCCCCCGCTTTCCCCGGTGCCCTGTCAACCTCCAAGCATGTAACATCATACGCAGCAGTTACAGCTGTTCCTGGATGAGCAGCAAGAGGCCAAAGTGACTCAGTTCATGGATACGATGAACAACAAGCTGGGTGCTTTTACCGTGACCTACGGCAGCCTGCTGCAGACTGAGGAAAAAGGCTCACACGTTATTTCACCGGCCTGGAGACCGAAGGGAATCAGGAATGTTAAGTGACAATGACGAACTAATTTTTGGCAACTTCACAATTACTGCACAATCGACAAACGAAAAGGGTTAGCCTTGTGAGCTAACCCTTTGTTTTTTTGGAGCGGGAAACGAGATTCGAACTCGCGACTTCAACCTTGGCAAGGTTGCACTCTACCACTGAGTTATTCCCGCGTGAAGAGATGAATTGTATAACAAACCCTTTGGTTGCCTGTCAATATTTTTTTTTGCTGCCTCCCACTACTTGGAGGCCCCGAAGAAATTGAGAATGGCGTCATCAAGGCTGACGGCCTGTTCCTTCTTGGGTGCTGCAGGCGGTTGGGGCGCTGCGGGCTGAGCGGCTGGGGCTGTCTGAACCGCTTCCTGAAACAGCAGTTCGACCCCGCCGATCGGCTCAGGTGTTGGCGGTGAAGGCGCTGGCGGTTCGGTTATGGCAACCTCTTCGACCAGTTCGGTGACCGGGGCTGGCTGTTCCTTGCTCGGGAAGGCACGGGCATCAAACTCGCCACTCTTCAGCCGGCGCATCATCTCCTTGTGCTGCTCCTTCATCAGATCCTCAACCACCGACTCCAGGCTGTCGATCTTGAGAATATCGGCGTAGCTGGTCTTTTTGGAGCAGAGAATCACCCCTTCACGGTAGAGCAGGGTAATGACATGGGGGTTTTTGACCCCGCTGTCTTCTGTCTGAATATGGAAGACATCGCCCTTGTACGTGACGTTGTGGTTATAACCGAGCAGCATGGTTGGTATCCCCGTTCAGCATCAGTGCTTGAACATTTTTTTGATCTTGGCCACGGCTTCCATGGCATCCTTGGCGTACAGGTCGGCACCGATCCGGTCGGCGTATTCCTGCGAGACCACCGCCCCGCCTACCATGGTGAAGGTGCGCACCCCGGCAGCCTTCAATTTCTTGAGCACCAGATCCATTTCGGCCATGGTGGTGGTCATCAGGGCCGAGAGTCCCACCGCATCCACCTGCAACTCAAGCGCCTTTTTGACGATGGTGGCGGAGGAGACGTTTTTGCCGATGTCGAATACCTCGAAACCGTGGTTTTCCAGCAAGGTACAGACGATATTCTTGCCGATGTCGTGGATATCCCCTTCCACAGTGGCCATCAGGATCTTGCCCAGCGACTTGGCCTGCTCACCGGACAACTCTTGCTTGAGCCGCGCGAAACCAGCCTGCATGGTTTCGGCCGACTGCATCACCTGGGGCAGAAAGACGATATTTTTTTCAAAACGCCGCCCCACCTCTTCCAGGCCCGGCAGCAGACCCTCGTTACTGACCTGCATCGGCGAGAGCCCTTCGGCCAGGGCTTGCTCGATCAAGGCCACGATTCCTTCCCGATCCCCATTGATTATGGCCAGGGACAACAGATCGCGGATGGCCAAGGGCTGGTCCGTTGCGGCAGGAGTTGTCACGCTGGCCTGCTGGCCGGCATAGGCGGCAATGTAGCCGCTGGACTGGGGATCACGGTTCAGCAACACCTGGGCTGAACGCCAGGCGTCCATCATCGCCTTTTCCTTGGGATTGATGATGGCGGCATCCAGCCCGGCCTCCATGGCCATGGCAAAGAAGGTTGACGAAATCAAGGGCCGTTGCGGCAGGCCAAAGGAGATGTTGCTGACCCCCAGCACGGTGACCAGTCCCAGCTTCTGCTTGACAAGCCGGATGGCCCGCAGGGTCTCCATGGCCCGTTTTTGCTCGGCGCTGACCGTCAGGGTCAGACAGTCGATGATGATGTCCCGGTCAGGAATACCGATCCGGCGGGCAGCATTACGAATCCGGCGTGCTATCGCCAGCCGTCCCTCGGCAGTGTCGGGAATTCCCTTTTCGTCCAGGGTCAGCCCCAGCACGGCAGCGCCATACTTTTTGGCTAACGGCAGAATACGTCGCAAACTCTTGCGCTCGCCATTGACCGAGTTGATCAGCACCTTGCCGTCGGCGGCCTTCAGTCCGGCCTCCAGGGCCTTGGGGCTGGAGGAATCCAGCACCAGCGGCTGGCTGACCGCCGTGGTGACGCAGAACACCGCCCGCTCCAGGGCTGCCGGTTCATCGATGCCGGGCGCACCAACATTCACGTCCAGCAGGTGGGCGCCAGCCTGGGCCTGTTCCATGGCCTCGCGGCGGATGTAGGCAGTTTTGCCCTCCAGCAGTTCCTGGGTGTAGAGCTTTTTGCCGGTGGGATTGATCCGCTCGCCGATCAAGGCGGTTGGGTTGCCCTGCCCCACTGCTGTCCAGCCGGCACGGCTGGACAGTAACAACGGCATGACACGATCATCAGCCTGCCAGGCAGCCTGGCGTCCATCCAGGGCAGCCCGCATGGCCTTGATATGGGCCGGGGTGGTGCCGCAGCAGCCGCCGATCACCCGCACCCCCAGCGCCAGCAGACGATCATGGTAGGCGGTCATCTCATCTGGGCCGGCCGGAAAGATGGTTTTACCATCCACCAGTTGCGGCAGGCCGGCGTTTGCCTGACAGATCAGCGGCAGCTGACTGACCCGCCGCATCCCTTTCAGCAGGTCATACATCCCCTCCACACCCAGCCCGCAGTTGCTGCCGATCAGATCGGCTCCGGCAGCGGTAAGGGTAATGGCGGCAGCCTCCGGCGAGGTGCCCAGCACTGAACGGCCGTTGTCCTCGAAGGTCAGCATGGCGATCACCGGCAGCTGCGGGGCCACCTGTTTGCAGCCCATCAGGGCCGCCTTGCACTCTTTGATATCCAGAAAGGTTTCCAGGGTGAACAGGTCGGCACCGGCTTCGGCCAGTGCCAGGGCCTGCTCGGCAAACACCGCCACCATCCGGTCAAAGGAGACCTCGCCCACCGGCTCCACAAACTGACCGGTCGGACCGATGGAGGCTGCCACATAGGCCTTGCCTGCGGCCGCTTGCCGGGCGATCTCCACGGCGCGGGCGTTGATCTCAACCAGCTTGTCCTCAAGGCCATAGTGCTCAAGCTTGAAACGGCTGCCGCCAAAGGTGTTGGTAACGATGATGTCGGCACCGGCCGCGACATAGTCGCGGTGTACCGAGGCCACTACCTCGGGCATGGTCAGGTTCAGCTCTTCTGGGGACTGTCCGGGCTTGAGGCCCCGTTCCTGTAGCAGGGTGCCCATGGCGCCGTCCAGGATCAGGGTGCGCTCGGCGATTGCACGCAGAAAAGGTGGCAATGACATGCTAGTTCCTTTCCTGATCCGGCTGGGCAGCAGGAGCTTCCAGGTCATAGTCGGGCGCAAGCGGTTGCGACAGATCAAGATGCCGCAGGCGGGCCTGACGATTACCGTTGATGCTGATCTGGACCAGCTTGATCTCAGGCAGGTTGATACAGATGGTGTTGACGATACCGTAGACCGCCAGCATCTCGGCCGAGCTGCCAGGGGCCAACCCCTCAGCAAAATCAGCCCCCAGATCGACTATGGCCAGATTTCCCTCGATACGGACCTGATTGATCGTGGTCCATTCGGGGAAGATATTTTCCAGATCAGAGATCGGACCACGGAACAGTTCTTCCAGCAAGGCCCGCAGACAGGTGGCGCGATCCTCACAGCGTTCGACCTCCCGCGCTTCACGGGCCAGTTGCGCCTGATCATTGGCGTACAGCAGCACGACCTTTTGCACAACCGCCGGTCCTTGTTGGCCGGGGGGTTCGGTGGGTAACTGGCCGGCTTCATGGTACTTCTTCCAGACCAACCCGCCAAATACCAGCGCCACCAACAGAAACGGCACCAAAACATCAACACCTATCCGGCGTCCGGGTTTCATGACTCCTGCTCCTTCTCCGTTGTCAACCGGCTCTCCTCCAGGGACACCTGGTAGACGTCCCCCAGCCTGCCACCGAGAAAACGGTTACCGACCCGGATAAAACCGGCCGGCACATCGGTTACATAATAATGGTGATTGCCCTGCTCAGCCGCGGGCCGCAGCAATTTCTTCTCACGCAGGATCTCCGCCACGGTACGGGCGGTTTCTTCAGCGGAATCCACCAGGGTCACGCGGGGCCCCATGGCTTCAGCGATAATTTTTTTCAAGAGCGGATAGTGCGTGCAACCCAACACCAGCGAGTCCACCCCGGCCTCGCGCACCTCGTCCAGGTACTGATGGGCAGTCAAACGGGCAATCTCGTTATCGGTCCAGCCTTCCTCTGCCAGCGGCACAAACAACGGGCAGGGCTTGGCCAGCACGGAGATGTTCGGATTCAGACGCTTGATGGCCCGGGTATAGGCTGAACTACGGATAGTGCCGGCCGTGCCGATCACCCCCACCACACCGCTTTTGGTCACTTGAACCGCCCGGCGGGCGCCAGGTTCGATCACCCCCACCACCGGAATGGAGAGTTGACGCCGCAGAGTAGGCAGCGCCACTGCCGAGGCGGTATTGCAGGCCACCACCAGCAGCTTGATATCCCGTGTGGTCAAAAATGCCGCTATCTCTTGAGCATAGCGGATCACCGTATCCGGCGACTTGGTGCCGTAGGGCACCCGTGCCGTATCGCCGAAGTAGATGGTATCTTCCTGGGGTAACACACGGGTCAGCTCCCGCAGAACCGTCAAGCCCCCCACCCCTGAATCAAATATGCCGATCGCCCGCCAGGACACCCACTCTCACCTCGCTGCATATATTAAAACAATTCTATATATATCGTTTAGCCTCTTCAGGCAAGCCATTTACCCCGCCATTCCACCTGTTTTCAACAAATTTACGGACACTATGGCCTTGACAAAAAGCAGGGCGCTGATTACCTTGTGAACTGCTAGCACTCATCAAAACAGAGTGCTAACGAAAGGGAAGCCCGTGGTAGACCTGAGCCTATCACAACGCAGCAGACAGATACTGGAAGCGATTGTCGAGGACTACATCGCCACGGCCGAGCCGGTGGGCAGTAGCGCCGTTGCCAAACGCCACGCCATGTCGTTGTCTTCAGCCACGGTACGCAACGTAATGGCCAGCCTGGAAGAGCTGGGGTTCCTGACCTCGCCCCACACCTCTGCCGGCCGGGTGCCCACCGAAAAAGGGTTCCGTTTCTACGTTGATTCGTTGGTGACCCTGCGCTCCATCAGTCAGCAGGAAAAACGGGAAATCCTCAAGCGCTACCGCGAAACCGGCCACAACCTGACCGATCTGTTGCGGGAGACCAGCAGAACCCTTTCTTCACTCTCGAACTATACCGGCATCGTGGTGGCGCCCCGTTTTACCAGCTGCCGGTTCCGGCAGATCGAATTTGTCAGGCTGGGCAGTCACAAGATCCTGACGATCCTGGTTTCCTGCAACGGCGATGTCCAGAACCGGATCATTGATACCGAGCAGGAGTTTTCCCCGGACGAGCTGATCGGGATGGCAAACTATCTGAACAGTATCTTGGAAGGATTGACCATCGATCAGGTCCGCAAGAAGGTTCTGACCGAGATGCAGTCTGAAAAAAACCGCTACGACCAGCTGATGAACAGGGCCTTGACCCTCTCGGAACAGGCCTTGCCGGATGTCGGCCAGGAAGTGTTCATTGCCGGCCAGTCGCGGATTTTTGATCAACCGGAATTCAATGACCTGGGCAGGATGCGGGAGATATTCCAGGCATTTGAGGAAAAGGGGCGTCTGGTGGAACTGCTGGGACGCTGCATGCAGGCCGACGGCGTCCAGATTTTTATCGGCGCCGAGACTCCCCTGAAGGAGATGGCCGGCATGAGCCTGATCACCTCCACCTACCTGACCGGCAACGACACCATCGGTCTGTTGGGGGTGGTTGGTCCCACACGGATGGGGTACTCAAGCGTAATACCGATTGTTGACTATACCGCCCGCGTGGTCAGCCGTCTGCTGGCCACTGACTAAAAATAGCAAAAAACTACACGGACAAAGGATCGTAACCCGTCATGGAAGAGCCGAACGTACAAGCGGAAACCACCACCGAGGAGCCCCGGACCGAACTGACCCCGGCAGAACGGATCAGTCAGCTGGAAGAGGCTTTGTGCGCCAAGGAGCAGGAGGCCCGGGAAAACTGGGATAAACTGCTGCGCGAACGAGCCGACCTGGAGAACTACAAAAAACGGGCCTCCCGCGAAAAAGAAGAACTACTCAACTACGGCGTCAAGTCGATCATCGAAGAGGTGCTACCGGTGGTGGACAACCTGGAGCGCGCCCTGGAGCATGCCAACGAAGAAGGTCTGCCTGCTCTGGTGGAAGGGGTCCGCATGACCCACGGGCTGTTGGTGACCGCCCTCAAGAAGTACGGCGTCTGTGTTGTTGAAGGGAGCTGCGGCACCCTGTTTGACCCGGCCTTTCACCAGGCCATGAACCAGGTGGAAAGCGCTGACCTGCCCCCCAACACCATCGCCCAGGAGTTTCAGAAAGGCTACCTGCTGAAGGAGCGCCTGTTGCGGCCGGCCATGGTTTCGGTGACCTGTCCGCCAAAATAATTACAGTACCCCCTTGTTTTTTCAGGATGCACTACTTAATTTGCTACTTGAAGATTTATCACGGAAGGAGATTTGAACAATGAGCAAAGTTATCGGAATCGACCTGGGCACCACCAACTCCTGCGTTGCCATCATGGAGGGCGGTGAGCCGGTTGTCATAGCCAACTCGGAAGGAAGCCGCACCACACCGTCAATGGTGGCTTTCACCGAGGCGGGTGAGCGGATCGTGGGCCAGCAGGCCAAACGTCAGGCCGTCACCAACCCGGAGAACACCCTGTTCGCCATCAAGCGTCTGATCGGCCGCAAGTTCGACACCGAGGCGGTCAAAAAGGACATCGCCATTTCGCCCTTCAAGATCGTCAAGGCCGACAACGGCGACGCCTGGGTGGATGTGCGCGACAAGAAATATTCACCGCCCGAGATCTCGGCAATCATCCTGCAAAAAATGAAAAAAACCGCCGAGGACTACCTGGGTGAAACCGTCACCGATGCCGTGATCACCGTACCGGCCTATTTTGACGACTCCCAGCGCCAGGCCACCAAGGATGCCGGCAAGATCGCAGGCTTGAACGTGCTGCGGATCATTAACGAGCCGACCGCTGCTGCGCTGGCCTATGGTCTTGACAAGAAAAAGGACGAAAAGATCGCCGTGTTCGACTTAGGGGGCGGTACCTTTGACGTATCGGTGCTGGAACTGGGTGACGGCGTGTTCGAGGTGAAGTCCACCAATGGCGATACCTTCCTGGGCGGCGAGGATTTCGACCAGAAGATCATTGACTGGATCGCCGACGAGTTCAAGAAGGATCAGGGGATCGATCTGCGTGGCGACAAAATGGCCCTGCAGCGTCTCAAAGAAGCCGCAGAAAAAGCCAAGTGCGAACTATCCGGCTCCATGGAGACCGATATCAACCTGCCGTTTATCACCGCCGATGCCAGCGGCCCCAAGCATATGAACCTGAAGCTGACCCGTGCCAAGCTTGAGTCGCTCTGCGACGAGCTGCTGCGCAAACTGGAAGGTCCCTGCCGCACCGCCATGAAGGATGCCGGCCTGTCCGCCTCCGAGATCGACGAGGTGATCCTGGTGGGCGGCATGACCCGGATGCCTGCGGTTGCACAAAAGGTACAGGAGATCTTTGGCAAGGTTCCCAACAAGGGCGTTAACCCGGACGAGGTGGTGGCCATCGGCGCCGCCATCCAGGGCGGCGTGCTGAAAGGCGACGTAAAAGACGTGCTACTGCTGGATGTCACCCCGCTATCCCTGGGAATTGAGACCCTGGGCGGCGTGATGACCAAGCTGATCGAGAAGAACACCACCATCCCCTGCCGCAAATCCCAAACCTTCTCCACCGCTGCCGACAACCAGCCGGCCGTGTCAATTCACGTGCTGCAAGGTGAGCGTGAGATGTCCCGCGACAACAAGACCCTGGGCAACTTCGAGCTGACCGGTCTGCCACCGGCACCCCGCGGCGTACCGCAGATTGAGGTAACCTTTGATATCGACGCCAACGGTATCGTGCATGTCTCTGCCAAGGATCTGGGCACCGGCAAGGAGCAGTCGATCAGGATTACCGCCTCTTCCGGCCTCTCCAAGGAAGAGATCGACAAAATGGTCAAGGATGCTGACGCCCACGCTGCCGAAGACAAAAAGAAGCGTGAGACCATCGAGGCCCGCAACCAGGCCGATTCGATGATCTACAGCACCGAGAAGTCGCTCAAGGAAGTGGGCGACAAGGTGGATGCGGTGGACAAAGGCACCATCGAAAACAAGATCGCTGACCTGAAAAAGGTGATGGATGGCGAAGATGCCGAAGTGATCAAGAAGGCCACCGACGAATTGGCCCAGGCTGCCCACAAACTGGCTGAGGCGGTCTACGCCAAGACCCAGTCCGAAGGCGGCTCAGAAGAAGCCGAGGCAGAGGCAGGCCAACAGGAAGGCGCCAAACCCAAGGACGAGAAGGTCGTAGACGCTGATTTTGAGGAAGTCAAGGACGAGAAGAAGTAATTTCAATCCTGCGCTGCTAGCACACTGGTAGGGGCGGCCCCTGGGTCGCCCCTACAGCTGTATCCAATCACCGACAAGGAATCTAAAACCGTGGCAAACGGCGAAAAACGCGATTATTACGAGGTGCTGGAGGTTCACAAAAACGCCTCCGAGACCGAGATCAAGAAGGCTTTCCGCAAAGTCGCCATCCAGCACCATCCTGACAAAAACCAGGGTGACAAGGAGGCCGAGGAGCGCTTCAAGGAGGCCACCGAGGCCTACGAGGTGCTCTCCGACCCCCAGAAACGTGCCCAGTACGACCAATTCGGACATGCCGGCATGTCCGGCAACGGCTTTGGTGGTGGAGGCTTCGGCGGCTTCGGGTCAGGCTCGCCCTTTGGCGACATCTTCAACGATATCTTCGGCGACATCTTTGGGGGCGGGGCCGGTCGCCGCACCCAGGGCCGGCGGGGCGATGACCTGCTGTATAATCTGGAGATCAGCTTCGAACAGGCTGCCTTTGGCTGTGAGCAGAAGATTGAAGTGCCCTATGCCAAACGCTGCAGCGCCTGCAACGGCTCCGGCGCCAAACCGGGCACCGAGCCCAAGATTTGCCCCACCTGCCGCGGGGCCGGTCAGGTACGCTACCAGCAAGGTTTTTTCAGTGTCAGCAAGACCTGTGGCCAGTGCAACGGCGAGGGCAAGGTGGTGGATGATCCCTGCCCGGAATGTCGTGGCAAAGGCGGTGTTAAAGACACCAAGACCCTTTCGGTGAAGGTGCCGGGCGGCGTAGAAACCGGTTCACGGCTGAAACTGTCCGGCGAAGGCGGCCAGGGGGTCAAGGGTGGCCCCAACGGCGACCTGTATGTGGCGATCAGCGTCAAGGAGCACCCCCTGTTCCAACGTGAGGATGACAACGTGATCTGTGAAATACCGATCAGCTTTGCCCAGGCAGCCCTTGGCTGCGAGATTGAGGTGCCGACCCTGGATGGCAAGGTGGCCATGAAAATTCCAGACGGCACACAATCAGGCAAGGTGTATCGTTTGCGGGGCAAGGGCATCCCCTCGCTGCAAGGCTACGGCCGCGGCGATCAGCTGGTTATCATCAATGTCGAGACTCCCACCAGCCTGAACAAAAAACAAAAAGAGCTGCTGGAAGAGTTTGCCAAGATCAGCGGCGAGGACGTCCACCCGATGAAAAAGACGTTCCTGGGCAAGGTGATGGATTTTATCAGCTAAGTGATCCTGCTTGCCCGATCCGCACTTTTGAGCTAGCATGACCCGACTGTTCCCCAGGGAGGGCCGCATGGAAAAACAGGAAATGCTCGAAAGAACCACCGAGGCGCTGCGTCCCTTTGAGACCCAGAACCTGATGGCCACCATCCAGAACCTGACCCTGCAACAGCTCTTCAGCAACTGGGTCTTTCTGCTGATTACCTTCGGGCTGATCTTCTTCGGCATTTACAAAAAGTCCAAGACTGTCTTGTTAACGGTCTTTTTCCTGCTGGCGCTGATCGTGATGATACGCTTCGCCATGCCAGCCCCTGACGAGGAACTGAGTATGAAATCCGTCCTGCCCTTTATCGGCTTTGGACTGGGTATCGGCGGTGTGATTGTTTACTTCAGCCTTGTGAAGGATTAACGCTATGAAGAAGTTTGAAAAACAAGACTGGCTGTTCATCGCCCTGGTGGTTGTGGTGTTGGTGATTTTTATTGCCATTTCCGGCAAGGAAAAGACCACGCCGGTCCCCAACAACCCGATCCATAATCCGGTCTATGAAGAAGCGTACAAAAACGCCCCCGGTCCGGACGCCTCGATCTTTAAAAAGGCCTTCTTCAGACCGGCCAAGAAGGATGCCGAGCAGCTCTGCGAGCCATGCCATCAGCAGTACGACATCAAGCTGCCCCCGAATCACCCGCCCAAGCACCGCTGTCTGTTCTGCCACAAGCTGGTAAAATAGGAACTGCAAATAGATCAATAGCAAACGGCCACCCTCGAAAGAAGGTGGCCGTTTGCTATTCTGGTAGCTCAAAGGCTACTTTTTCGCCTTCAGCATCTGCTTGGCCATGGCCAGGTTGTGGTAGGCAACAGCGCGAATCTCCGCTGCGCGCGGATCATCCTTGCGCTTGTCCAGCTCAGCCAAGAAGCGCTCCAACTCCTTACGGGCACTGTCTGTACGCTTTTTGTTATACGGCAGGCTAAAGTTGATCCCCTTCACATCCCAGGCCGTACTGGGCAGCACTGCAAAGGGGGCCACATCCTGCAGCTTGCGGTTAGGCGCCAGCGACGGCTGTTCCCACACCACATCGCTGAAACGGATACCGTTCTTGTCGGCCGTTAGTGTATAGCTGCCCTTAAATGGTTTGGTCACGTCGCGGTCCTCGAAGAAATTCCACGCCGACTTGCCGACCTGGGCCTTGCTGTCGTGACAGCTGCCGCAATTGCGCGGTTTGCCCATGGCATGGCTCAGCTTGTCCATCTGAATCCAGAGGATCGCCTTGTTACCGCCCGGCAGGTCGTTGTGGGTGCCGACCACGATGTAGGCGTCGTTGACGTCGGTGGCGGCGCGTGCCACCTCAAAGGTCAGCGGTTCGCCGATGCGGGGGTTGCCCGGCACGCTGCGCCGCGGGATGGCGCGAAACAGCAGGCCGCTGGGGCCCAGTTCCTTGGTCTGGTTCAGCACCGCCATCGGGTACGGCTTGACCGGGATGTAGCGGCCGGCGGCGTTCTTGATGATGGTAGGTAGATCGCGGGTGCCATAGTACTCCTTGTGCTTGCCGTAAGGGGTTTCTACGCCGTAGTAATGCCCTTGTCCCCAGAAGGTGTACTGGTACGCGCCGGAGACGGTGACATGGCAAGAGGCGCAATCCACCGTGCCGTGGCTTGAACTTTGAACCGCCTTGACAATCTGGCTGTGACAATTTTTGCAGGCATTACGGGCATCGTCGGCAGCCAGGTGCCCAAACTGGTGATTGGCCGGTTTGTGACAATCAAGGCACTCCAGGCCTGCCTTGACATGGGCGCCCTGCGGCAGGTTGGCCGGGAAGGCATATTCGCCCCGCACAAAGCCGGCGCCACGACGCCGGTCCATCGGTCCGGCATGGCAGATGCTGGCACGGCCACCGCCGTAGCAACTGGGGGTGTCCGGCTTGCCAAAGGAGTGGCTGCCCTTATTGGCCACCGGCTTGTAGTGGCAATCGTTGCAGGAGGCGTGACACATATTGCAGGAACGCTCCATGGCGCCATGCATCGCCTTGGTATACGGCACACTGGTCTGACTACGGGTCCCCTCCTCGTTCTGGCCGGGCCACATGCCGCAGTTCTGCGGGCCGGGCTGCTTTTCAGACCAGTCACGGAAGGCGCGCTGGTTCTTGGTCAACCCTTTGGCAGAGCGGTTGTAGTCCTTCACGGCCTGAGCGTGACACTTAGCGCAGGTTTGCTGCGCCACCTTGGGGGCGTAGGCCATGGTCTCGGGGTCGCGGTCATGCCACTGGATACCGACGATTTTCTTGATCCCGGCTGCCTCCAGTTTCTTGGGATCACCCTTGGGGATCATGCTGGTCATCCCGGTGCCCTTCGGCACCAACGGCTGAAGGGCGCCAGCGGCCTCACGGGATACGGCCTGTCCTTTATGATTCTTACCGGCCGCTACCAAGAACGGAGCCAGCATGCCTTTGTGTGCGGCGGCCTTGTCAGTGGCCTTGGGATCTCCCAGGTGGCAATCCACACAGGTCGGCTTGCCCTGCATCCCCACCTCGCGGTCCACCTGGGCCGGGTCGAGGTACATCGCCTCAGCCCCCAAATCTTTCAGTTTGGCACGATCACTGTGGCAGACAACGCAACTTGACCCGGCATCAAATCCCCAGGCCATGCCGGCGGTCAACAGCAACATCAACCCCGCAATCACGATCCTCATAGCATCCTCCTTCCAGATTGGTACATCCTGTACGAAGTAACTATCTATACATATATCATGCCTTTTTAAAAAAACCAGTGATGGAAAAGAGTTGCAGGCTGCACACAAAATACCTTACAGTAAACGCGGTGCATTTTGCACCCAAACAACAACCATCACACACCCCAATGCTGCATAATGCACCCGGGAGCCACCATGCAACGCCTCGGTATCCGCCGCAAAACCCTGATCACTCTGTTAGGTGTTGCAGTCCCAGCACTGCTAACCTTTTCAATACTGCTGATCGCCACCACGGCCCACATCCTGGAACAGAACGCAACACGACAGGTCAACAATCTGGCGGCCCGCTCGGCAGTCGGTCTGGCAGAACTGGTGGAGCGCTCCCGCACCAGCCTGACAACCATGGCCGCCACACCGGAACTGCGCGAATACCTTAGTGCATTAGAACAACGGGACCGCCCTCGTCTACAACGCTCGTTACAGGAGCTTGAGCGCAGCTTCCTGGGTTGGCAAAAGCTGGACAGCACCATCCAGGCAATCCGTCTGATTGACCCCAACGGCAACGTGTTGCTCAAGATCAAGGAGGGCAAACCGATCCCGGCCAGCGGCCCGCCACGCCGCCCCTACGGCCTGCCATCAGTTCACTCGGTGGCGGGACGTCCCTTCTTTCGGGACGCTCTGGCCCTGCCGGCCGGCACGATACTGATCTCCAATCTGGAGCGAGGCAAGGTTGAAGAGGAGGAGGTCTTCTGCCCGGCCATGGTTCGTTTTGCCACGCCATTGCGCTTGTCCGACGACACGCCTGCCGGTGTACTGATCGTCAACGTCTGGGGCGAACAGGCCGGTCGCCTGATCAACCGTCTGATCGACAAGGACGAAGGCAACGCCTTCCTGATCGAACGCAACCCAGGCGACCAGCAACGCAATGGCATCTACCTTTTTCATCGCGACGAATCATGCCAATTCGGCGACCAGACCGGCAGCCACCGCACCGTGTTCAGCGATTACCCGGCGAAGATCACCACGGCATGGATGATCAGCGACCGTGGCATTGCCAGCGACCCCCGCAGCGATGACATTCTGGCCCACCACTATTATTCACCCTACGGCACCCCGGACCGCGGCTGGGTGGTGGTGGTCAACGCCCGTAAGAGCTTCTTTCTGGGGCCACTGGCAACCATCGGCCGCCTCTCCCTGCTATGGGTCGGCGTAGTGGTACTAATCGCCACGGTGGTATCGTTCTTTTTCGCCCGTTCACTAACCCGACCGATCCAGGCCGTGGTGGAGGGGGTCCGGCGGATGGGCGAACATCCGGCAGAACGGATCAACACCTCCACATCCGACGAGGTAGGCTTCCTGGCCGGTGAAATCAACCGGATGGCCGACGCTATCCAACACAACGCAGAAGAGCGGTTACGGGTGGAAGAACAGATCCGCAATACCGAAAAATTGGCATCAGTAGGAGAGATGGCCGCCGGACTGGCCCATGAACTCAACACCCCGCTCGGCAATATCAAGGCACTGGCAATCCTGACCCGCAAGGGGATCGAGCAAGGTGCCTGCGATCGTGCCCTGCTGACTGCGGATATGGACGACATCGCCGATCAGGCCGCCAAATGCAGCGGCATCATCAGCGGCCTGCTCAGCTTTGCCCGACGCTCAGAACCACGGCTGGGGTCCCACGACCCGGCCGTTCTGGTGCGCGAAGCACTGGCCCTGGTCAGACTGCGGGCAGAAAAACAGCAGGTGCGTCTCCACTTTGCGGAACCGGCAGTGTCACCACCATTGACTGTGGATGGCGATCAACTGCGGCAGGTTTTTGTGAACCTGCTGCTGAACGGTATCGATGCCGCGCCGGGCGGCAGCATCGAGGTCGGCATGCAGGCCAGTGACGACAGCATCGCCCTGATTTTCCGCGACAACGGCTGCGGTATACCAACCGAACAGCTTGACCGGATTTTCGACCCGTTCTTCACCACCAAAGACGTGGGGCAAGGGACCGGCCTCGGGCTCTCGGTCAGCTATGGCATTGCCAAAAACCTGGGGGGACGGATCGAGGTGGATTCTACACGGGGACAAGGCAGCAGCTTTACGGTGATACTGCCGCTGATGAAGGGAGAGAGCCTATGATACGGGTGCTGGTGGTGGATGACGACCCGTTGGCCTGCCGCATCCTGACCCGTATGCTGGGGCCTGAATTTCAGGTACACAGCTTCGAACAGGGACAGGCCGCGCTTGAACATTTCCGCGACAACGGGGCCGAACTGTTGTTGACCGATCTGAGCATGCCCCGCATGGGCGGTCTGGAACTGCTGACCGAGGTCAAGAAGATCGATTCGCAACTACTGGTGTTTGTGATCACCGGCCACTCCACGCTGGAGACGGCAGTGACCGCGGTCAAGCAGGGGGCCTACGACTTTATCGCCAAGCCGTTCGACCCAGACGATGTGCTGCTGCGGATCAACCGCGCCCTGAAGGAACGACGGCTGGAAGAGACCGTTACCTGTTATCAGCGGAGTCAGGACCGTGACACACCCCTGACCCGCAACCCGCAGATGCTGCAGATTTTGGAGCTGGCCCGACGTGCCGCCCGTACCGACAGCACGATACTGATCCAAGGAGAAACCGGCGTGGGCAAGGAACTGGTGGCTTGCGCAATCCACCAGTGGTCGCCGCGCCGGGAGCAACCATTCGTGCCGGTCAACTGTGGCGCGCTCGCCGAAGGCGTTCTGGAGAGCGAGCTGTTCGGCCATGAAAAAGGGGCTTTTACCGGCGCCCACAGCCGCAGGATCGGGTACTTTGAGCTGGCCAGCCGTGGCACCCTGTTTCTGGACGAGATCGGCACCACCGGCAACGCCTTTCAAGTGAAACTGCTGCGGGTGCTGCAGGAGCGCACCGTCCAACGGGTCGGTGGCGGCATCTCGATCCCGGTGGACAGCCGGATCATCGCCGCCACCAACCAGGACCTGGAGGCCGAGGCACACCTTGGCCGTTTCCGGCCCGACCTCTACTACCGCCTGGGCGTGGTGACCTTGACCATCCCGCCGCTACGGGATCGACCAGAGGATGTCATGCTGCTGGCCAGCCATTTTCTGGAACGATATCGCTCGATCAATCCACAGATACGAACAATCAGCACCCAGGGCAGACAGCTGTTGGCCGGCTACCATTATCCCGGCAATGTACGGGAGCTGGAGAACATCATCGAGCGGGCCATGATCCTGGAAACCGGGTCTGAGCTAACTCCTGAAAGTCTGTTGATCGGCTGCCAGAATGAACCTGCCGGTACGGATGAAGGGGAATCGCTACGGATTGATGAGGCGGAACAGGAACATATCCTGCGGGTGCTGAAGAGCTGCAATGGCCGTAAACTGGAGGCAGCCCGCCTGCTGGGGATCAATAAAACAACCCTCTGGCGCAAGATGAAACGTTATGGCATCGACGAGGAATCAGTATAGTTCGTATTTCAACAACCGGCACTCCAGCGGTCCGTTAAACAGCACAAAACGCCGGGCCGGCTTCAATCCCACCAGCTTGGCAAGTTCCAGATCACCTGCCAACAGGTAGGCGGTCCAGCCGGTGAAGCGCCGTTTAAAGACCTCTCCGATCTTGCGGTAGAGCGGTTCAAGTCCTGCCCGGTCCCCCATCCGCACCCCGTAGGGCGGGTTCATCACCAGCACCCCCTGATGACCGCACGGTTCGGTATCCTCGAAGCGGCGGCGGTCAAAGGAGACGGAATAGGCCAGACCGGCCCGGCGGGCATTCTCGCGGCAGGTGATAATCGCCTTGGGATCCTGATCGAATCCCAGCACCGGCACCGACAGGCTACTGGCCGCTCTCGTCTGTTCTTCCTGCAGTATCCGCTCCCACAGGCGACGATCAAAGTCGCGCCAGCGCATCAGGCCGAACTCCCGCCCGGCCCCGGCCGGCTGTCCCAAAGCAATCGACGCCCCTTCCAGCAACAGGGTGCCGGATCCACACATCGGGTCCAGTAACGGGATGGTCCCATCCCAACCGGTATGCAGCATAATCGCTGCGGCCAGGGTCTCCCGCAACGGAGCATCGTTGCGGTCCAGCCGCCAGCCCCGCCGGTCCAGCGGCGCACCGCTGGCATCCAGCGAGACCGTGGCCAGGTTCTTGGCAATGTGCAGATTAACCCGCAGGTCGGGCGATTTGGTGTCGATATTGGGACGCTGGGCGGTCTGGTCCCGCAGCAGGTCCACAATAGCGTCCTTGGCCTTCAATGCAGCAAAATGCGAATGGGTGATGGCTGAGTCCCGCAGGGTACAATCCACCGCCAGGGTCATGGCCGGAGTCAACAGTTCACCCCAGGGTAGCGCCCGCATGCCGTCATACAGCTCCTGAGGTGAGCCACAGGGGAACTGGCCCAGCTGTAGCAGCACACGGCTGGCGGTCCGCAGTCGCAACAGACTGCGGTACAGGATGCGCCGGTCACCGCCAAAGCTTACTCCGCCCCGCACTGCATGCACTGTAGACGCTCCCAGAGCTTCCAGCTCTGTAGCGGTCAGCTGCTCGGCGCCCAGCGGCACCGTGGCAAACAGGGCAAGCGATTGGGCTGCCGCCACGCTGGCTGCCCCCTTGCGCCGGATGATCTGCTGTTCACCACTCATACTGCTATCCTCTGCTGCCATGCCGTAACCACCTGCTGACGGGTCATATCCAGATTCTCACTGTTATCGATCACTACCACACCAAACTGTTCCTTTTCCGCCAGCGGCATCTGGGCGGCAATGATCCGCCGGGCCGCTTCCCGGCTACAGTTGTCACGAGCCGTCAGCCGCTCCAGCTGAATCTCGGGCCGCACCGTCACCACCCAGATTTCATCAACCCGGTCTGTGGCGTTAACCTCAATCAAGAGCGGCGCCATGTAGACCGCCACCGCTGCACCAGCCTGGCGGGCCTGAGCCAGTCGCTCCAAAGCCAGATCCTTAATGGCAGGATGCAGGATCGCTTCCAGTTGCTGACGCTTACCCGCATCGTTGAAGACCAGCTCACGCATGGTCTGACGATTCAAGGAGCCATCCGCGTTCAGCACCACCTGGCCAAACAGATCGCTGATCCGGCCCAGCGCAGGGGTGCCCGGAGCCACAGCGTCGCGGGCCAGTTGGTCGGCGTCGATTACCACCGCCCCCAACTCTGCCAGCAGGCTGGCTACCGTACTCTTGCCGGTGGCGATGCCGCCGGTTAGTCCAATGATCTTCATAATGCCCGCATAGTAGCAAAGCGCCACCCGAATGAACAGATTTTTCCCTTGAGTTGTCGAGGCCGTTCGTGTAAAAGTTATCGTTCACGGGCGGTTAGCTCAGTTGGATAGAGCGTTGGCCTCCGAAGCCAAAGGTCGGGAGTTCGAGTCTCCTGCCGCCCGCCAATGAAAACAAGGGGATAGCTTACAGCTACCCCCCTTTTTTTATGCCGTTTTTACCCTGCTGTCATGTAAATTGTAGCGTAGAAAGATGGCTTAGAACGTCAACTGCGTTCAGTAACCAGTCTGTACATCGACAAGACGGTTGAAGACTGGCTGGATAAGCACAGTGAAAGGGTTGAAGTGGAATTTTTACCGATTTAGCCAGCCAATAGAGACAGAAACAAACAAATGAGATAGCAACACCGCCACGGCAACAAAACGGCAACAAAATATTTTTACCAAAACAAAAGGGGTTAGCCGATTTGGCTAACCCCTTGTTTATAAATGGTCGGAGCGACACGAATTGAACGTGCGACCCCCTGCTCCCAAGGCAGGTGCGCTACCAGACTGCGCTACGCTCCGAAAAAATATTTTATAGCATGAGTTCACCAAGAAATGCAAGCAATACGACTATTTTTCCTCCAGACGCCCGCTCCAGACCGGATCCCAGGAAAACTGACGCCGCAGGTGCTCCTCAGGGTTCTGACGATAGAACTCGTCTTCTGTGAAGGAAAAACGGTAGGTTTGCAGGTACTCCATCAGTAGCCGGTGGGCGGCATTGATCTGCCGGATCATCTCAGGATCAGCGGCCCCGTGGTCGGGGTGGTGTTGTTTGACCAGGCAACGATGGCGCTCCTTGATACGACGAATGGTCAACAGGTCGCCTTCATGGAGACTGAAGAGATGCAGCGCCGCTTGCAGGTCGGCATAGGTCATGGTCCGGCAGGAAAACCGCTCTGATGATCAGCCTGATTCAGATAACGACGCAGGCTGGCCGTAATCCCGTCACGGTCAAGGCCATAGCTCGTGCGTAGTTCATGCTGCTCACCCTGTTCGATGTACTGATCAGGATAGCCCAGGCGCAGCACCGGCACAGCGCTGACGCCCTGTTCTTCCAACAACTCCAGTACGGCAGTGCCAAAGCCGCCCTGCAAGACATTCTCCTCCACGGTCACCAATCGCCCGAACCGTTGTGCCAAGGCCAGGATCAGTCCCTGATCCAACGGCTTGACAAAACGGGCGTTGATTACGGTCAGGTTGATCCCTTCGGCGGCCAGTGTCTCGGCCGCCTCCAGAGCAGGCATCACCATGCTTCCCAGGGCCAGCACCGCACCATCGGCCCCTTCCCGCAGCAACTCCGCCTTGCCGACAGGCAGTGCTTTCAGCTCCTGCTCAAGCGGCACGCCGTAACCATTGCCGCGGGGATACCGCAGCGCAACCGGACCATCGTGACCCAGTGCGGTTTTGAGCATATGCTGCAGCTCATTCTCATCCTTGGGGGCCATCAGGGTCAGATTAGGCAGGTGCCGCAGGTATGAGAGGTCGAACACGCCGTGGTGGGTCGGGCCGTCATTCCCCACTACCCCACCACGATCCAGGGCAAAGACCACCGGCAGATTCTGTAGACAGACATCATGCATCACCTGATCGTATGCGCGCTGCAAAAAGGTTGAGTAGACCGCAAAAACCGGCCTTTTGCCCTCAGTGGCCAAACCGGCGGCAAAGGTGACGCCGTGCTGTTCGGCGATCCCCACGTCAAAAAAACGTTCCGGGTATTGTTTGGCAAAGTTGGTCAGGCCAGTGCCGTCCGGCATGGCAGCGGTGATAGCCACCACCCGCTCGTCATCTTCAGCCAGTTTGACCAGGGTGCTACCGAAAATGGCGGTATAAGAAGCTGCACCCCCCTTCCCTTTCAGCACCTTGCCGGTCTCAACCTCAAACGGTCCGACACCGTGAAACAGTGCTGGATTTTCTTCCGCGGGTTTGTAGCCCTTGCCCTTGGTGGTGATCACATGTACCAGCACTGCGTTGTCCAGCTTTTTAACCCGTTCCAGGGTCTCGGTCAGTAGCGGCAGGGCGTGGCCGTCAATCGGACCGATATACTCGAAACCAAAGGCCTGGAATAACACGGCCGGGGTGAACAGCCCCTTAAAGGATACCTCTGCCTTACGGGCCAGCTGTAACAGATGCCGTCCCATGCCGTCTTTGGCGTCCTTAAGGAACAGCTCTGCCTCACGCTTGATTTTATGAATAAATTCGCTGCTGGAGGTGCGGGAAAGGAACCCGGACAGGGCACCTACGTTCTCGGCGATCGACATCTCGTTATCGTTCAGCACCACCACCATGTCACGATTAAGGTGTCCGGCATGGTTCAGGGCCTCGTAGGCGATGCCGCCAGTCATGGAGCCATCGCCGATCACCGCCACCACCTTGTTTTTACGGCCGGCAAGGTCCCTGGCAACGGCGTAGCCGGTAGCTCCTGAGATGGAAGTGGAGGAATGACCCACTTCCCAGACATCGTGTTCAGACTCGCACCGTTTAGGAAAACCGCTGATGCCGTGCAGGGTTCGCAGGGTATGAAAACTGTCGCGACGTCCGCAAAGAATCTTATGGGCATAGGCTTGATGCCCCACATCCCAGATCAGCTTGTCCTCCGGGGAGTGAAAAACCCGATGCAGGGCGATGGTCAGTTCCACCACGCCCAGACTGGGGGCAAGATGCCCACCATTACTGGCGCAGGTTTCGATAATCAGCTGCCGCAGTTCGGCTGCCACCGCGGGCATTTCAGAGGCCGGCAGCTGTTGCAGGTCCTTGGGATCGTTGATCTGACTGAGAAGTGACATAGGGCTAGTTTTTCCGTTCTACAATGTAGGTAGCGATGGCGCGCAGCGGCTCGGCGCCCTGATCAAAAATCGACAACGCGGCAAAGGCCTCATCCATCATAGCCTGGGCCTCCTGCTTGGCAGCAGCCAGCCCGATCACCGCCGGGTAGGTGGCCTTGCCGCGGGCCTCATCGCTGCCGGCGTCCTTGCCGATCTCCTCGGTGGTTCCTTCGATATCCAGAATATCGTCGGCGATCTGAAAGGCCAGCCCGGCTGCCTCGCCATAGCGCCGAATGGCGGCAAGCTGTTGTTGATCAGCGCCACCCAAGAGTGCGCCGGCAACCACCGATGCCTTGATCAGGGCACCAGTCTTGTGGGTATGGATGTACTGCACCGTAGGCAGGTCCATGTCCGGCTTACCCTCGCTTTCCATGTCCACAACCTGCCCGCCCACCATGCCGTAGGAACCGGCACAGGTGGCAATCTCGCTGATCACGGCGATCTGGACAGCCGGATCAAGGCCGGCAGCAAAACGCGTATCACTGATCAGTTTGAACGCCTCAGTCAGCAGGCCATCGCCAGCCAGAATAGCGATCGCCTCGCCGAACACCTTGTGGTTAGTGGGGCGCCCCCGCCGGAAGTCATCGTTATCCATGGCAGGAAGATCATCATGAATCAGCGAATAGGTGTGGATCATCTCCATGGCGCAGGCCGCCGGCATGGCCTTATCGATCATCCCGCCTACCGCCTCGCAGGCAGCCAGCATCAAAACCGGCCTCACCCGCTTGCCCCCGGCGAAGATCGAATACCGCATCGCCTTGTGGAGACTTTGGGGACGCTCCTCTTCTTTGGGGAGATACTGTTCAAGGGCTACATCCACCAATGAAATTTTTTCTTTCAGATATGCCTTCAGGTCCATCTGCTACCCTTTCTCACTCGTCGTCTTCGTCACCAGCGCCAAACGGTTCACGCTGGAAGGAGCCATCCCGTTGCCTTACCAGCATCTCCACCTTGCGCTCGGCCTCATCCAGCTTCTTGGCACAGAAGGCGGCATGCCTCACCCCTTCTTCAAAAGCCTTGATGGAGTCGTCCAGCGGCAGGGTACCACCTTCCAGCTTGCGCACGACCTCCTCCAGCTTCTTTAACGCGGTCTCAAATTTTTCTGCTGCCATGGCCGCCCCCTGCAAACTGAAAAAATTATTATACTGATTACTCGCCTTGCGTCAATGACCGGTTGCCAAAGGGTGTTGGTGGCTGCGGCCCAGCCGTTTGATCTGTTTCCACAATGGTCCCCGCACAGCAAAGATCCGCATCGCCTCCAACATGGCCGGGCTGATATTCACCTCCAGGCCGGGTACGATCCAGTTGGTGCGTTGCATCGCCTCAGCGGTCACCAGCTCGGCCAGCTGATCACGGATGACCGGATTCAGATAAAAAACAGGCAACAGCAGATCGGTTTCCGGCGTGATCAGCCCCTCCTCCAGTGCCGTGCGCTGCAGCGCTGTGTTGGGGTAGACCCGGATACCGTTCATGGCGATCACTGCGGTGGGTGCCAGTTCATCCATCAACCGAAAGCTCTCCCTGACGGTAGCCTCGGTCTCACCCGGTCCGCCAAACAACAGATAATGGGCAAAATCCAGTGCCGCTTCACGACACATCCGCGATGCAGAGCGCACCTGCTCCACGTTGAATGATTTACGCAGGTTTTTCAGCATGGCAGGAGAACCGGAATCCGTGCCAAACTCCACCCCGTCACAGCCGGCCCGCTGCATCAACTCCAGCAATTGTGGCATGATAAAATCAGGATTGACAAAAGCGGACCAATTGATCGCAATTTTTTCAGCAATCATGGCCTTGCACAGCTGGGCAGCAAATTCGGCTGGATAATTGAAGATGTCATCGACAAAATACAGGTAGCTCACCCCGTGGTCAGTCACCAGGCCCTTCATCTCAGCGATGACTTCATCAACCGGCCGCAGCCGCATCAGCTGGCCTTCCAACAGGGGATAGGTGCAGTAAACACAACCAAACGGACACCCGCGTTTGGTCTGCAGATTGGCCATGCCCCCTTCCTTCAGGTAGCGGGCCACATCGAACAACCTACGATCAGGAGTACCGATTTTGGATACCGTCTGCGGTGGCAGGAAGCGTAAGGCTCCCGGCAGTACAACGCCCGGCAGTTCAGCAAGAGGGGCGCCTGTGACAAGACTATCCAGCAGGCGAGGCAGCAGCTCTTCTCCTTCCCCCACCAGACCGATATCAGCCTGGCAGGCGGCCATGATTTCGACCGGCATCAGCGAAAAACCTGACCCTCCCAGGATCACCGTGGCCCTCCCCTTACAGGCTGCCACCACCTCGCACAAGGCAGGCAGATAGGAGACTCCCTCGGGCCAGGTGACATTGTCCAGATTGCGCAAGGAGATAACCACGGCCTCAGGGGTGTGGGCAGCCAGTGCAGCGGTCACTGCCGCCACCGGATCGGCCTCAAAACAGAGATCCAGAGCGGCCAGGTGATGACCGGCCCGTTCCAGCGGCCCGGCCAGGAAGGCCAGGCCGATCGGAAAGACAGGATAGGGGCAACGCTCCCGATTAGCCGAAATCAACAATAACTTCATGCCACCGCTCCCCTCACCCAGCCCTGCAGTTGTGTCAACCGTTCAGCAACAGCCTGCGGCAGCTGGAATTGCAAAGTGCCCTCAAGATCGGTCAGGGCATGTACCGTACGGCCAGTAGCCAGCCGGTTGCCATCCGGGGCAACGATTTCGCTCAGAAAGACAAGCGTGGCTGTTTCACCAGGTTCCAGGGTGGTTCGGATGACCAGCGTATCATTACAGCGAGCCGGTCGCAGATATTTGACCTCAACCTGCACCACCGGCCCCAGCCACCCCAGCTCGGCCAGCTGGAAGGGATCAAGTCCGAAACGGCGTGCCAGATTGGTGCGGCCGACCTCCATCCAGGCCACATAATGACCGTGCCAGGCCACCTGATAAACATCTACCTCATTGAAACGGACAGTAATCGTGCTTTCATCCCACGTCATCGACACACCTCGCTATCGATCCAACGGTTGAACTTGGTCAAGGCTTGGCCGCTGCCAACCTCAATACAACGATTAAAGCCGATAGTTCGTACGGTCTGCCAGGTTTGCTCCCAATAAACCGGCTGCTGTAACTCAGTCACCAGAAAAGCCGGGATGATGGCAGCGCTTAGGCGGGTCTGGCCGATATGCTCCAAAAGCGGGATAGCCGGTTCCTGAAAACAATAATCAGCTACGATGGCAGCAAGTTCACCGGCAAGCTCAGCCATCAGCGGTGTATGCAACGGCGCCTCACAGGGAAACTGGCTGACCGAAAAAGCGCCGGCAGCCTGACAGGCTGCCAAGGCTGCCTCGATACCGGTAGCAACTCCTGCCAGCAGAAAATGGCCCGAGGTGTTGTAGTTGGCAACAAAGACACCAGCCTCAGCTGCCGCTTGCTCAACCACCCCACGGTCAATGCCGATCGGACAGCCCAAGGCATAGGGTTGCCGCTGCCCCATACCGGCCATACTGGAACCGATCCGGCAGACCAGCTCCAAGGCATCGCCCTCGCCGATGCTGTCACACGCTGCCAGGGCAGCATAAACTCCCAGGGAGTGTTCGGCAATCAGGTCAGGATGCAGCCCGTCATGCCGCAGTTTCCTGGACCGATACAGCGACATGGCCACACCGTAGACCTGCAGCATGGTGTGCGGACTCAGGCCATGGGCGCTCAAGGCTTGATGGCTGACCAGGTCATAGCCACAGCGTTCCCGGCAGAGCCGGGCAATGGCCAAAAAATCGTCATCATCCGGCAGCGGTGACTCACGGTGCAACGGCTGGCCGGGGAATATCCAGAGCATCACGACACAATCCCGCCGGTAGCCGGACAGGTGGCACGGTATTCCTTCAGATATTCAGCCGGCTTCATCATCCGCTGGGTTCGCCACAGCACCCGGATGATGTACGGAATCTGGGAGGGACGCACCTGCCGCACCCAGTCCATGATCCCTTTGTCGCCGGCTGTGTTGAGGATCGAACGTCGCCAGGTCTCGGCATACAGTTCAAAGAAGCGCTCAGGCCCCAGCCTCGGTTCCCACAACAGGTGGTGCATGTCAAAATTGGCCCACGGTTGCCCCTTGGTCTTGTCGGCAACCGATTGATAGTAATCGGTGCCGGGCAACGGCGTCAGAATGGTGAAACCGGCCCGCTGCAGACCATACTGTGCCACAAAGTTCCACAGTTGACGGAAACCCTCTTCGTCCCAGTCCGGGTCAACCAGAAAGTTACCGTTAATACCGTATTTCAGCTCACGGGCAATCCTGACCGCCTCGATACTTTCCTTGATACCAGCATCCTTGTCCAGTCCGCTCAAGCCGCTATCGCTGGCCGCCTCCAGCCCCAGAAAGATATCGAAATCCTTGGCCAGGGGCCGCCAGGCCGCCATGATCTCGGCACTGCGGCAGATCAGATCGGTGCGGGTCTGCACCAGGATCCAGCGCTTGTAGATTCCCCGGTTCTTCAGGGCGGCAGCCAGCTCAAGACTGCGGGCCGGGTTGTACCAGAACAGGTCATCAGCCACGAAGATCGAGTCGCCACTGGTGGCAAAATCCTCCACCACCGCTTCGATGGAGCGCTCGCGACAGGTGCGGTCATAAAGCTGCCAGACCGAGCAGAACGAACAACGGTGGGGGCAGCCGCGAGCCGTCTCGATCAGCCAGACCGGCTTGAACAACAGGCAGTGATAGCCGTTACGGTGTTGTTTTACCAGGTGGCGGGCCGGTAGCGGCACGAGGTCCAGAGAGGGACGCTCCGCAAGTTCCGGCGTAGACACCCAGCCCTCAGGCGTGCGTAAACGCATGCCAGGCACCTGCTCCAACGATTCGTTCCGTTCCAGTCTCTCCGCCAGCAGCGGCATCAGAACCTCACCATCCTCCACCATGATGGCGTCAACCGCATCATCCTCAAGCGGACCGGCAAAGGCCGCCGCCGCATGTCCACCCACGATGATGAACGCCTGCGGCGCCAGTCGCCGCACCGCGCGGGCGGTCTCCAGCACCCGGTCGAACTCCAGGGTATGCAAACAGCTGATTCCCACCAACTGCGGACGGGCACGCTTTATCCAGCTACCCGGACCGGGCCTGAACCGCAGGTCGGCGATGGTGACCTGATGGCCGGCCGGCAAGAGGGCCGCACCGATATATTCGAGCCCCAGTGGCTCCACGCAGAAAAACGGGCCCAGACCGAACTTGTCATTGCCAGGATGGGGACGCAGCAGCAGGATGTTCATGCCGTTTTTTTCTCCTGTCCGTAAACGCCACCACGCCGCAGGATGTTGTACAGCAGGTTGACCCCCTTACCGGGGCTCTGCATGACCCGTCCGGCAACGGCCGGCCAACGATACGCCTCACGGCGGGCCTCAATCCAACCATTATAGAGCCGCTCTGCTGACATCTGTTTTGGTTGGTAGACCACCTGACCGTGATCATAGCGCTGCCAGTCGGTATGCAACAAACGGCCCTCCTGCTGAAACTGACGAAACAAGGCGGTGCCCGGATAGGGAGTCAGGATATGGAAGGTGGGCAAGCTGACGGAACAATTTTCAAGATAACGTACGGTCCGCTCGAAGATTCCCTCATCATGGTCATCAAAACCGAAGATTACCGACCCCTCCACCACCACACCGGTGTCGCGAATCCGCTTGATCAGATCGGCCTGGGAGGAACTCCCGGCAGTTTTGGGATGGTTGGCATGTTCACCATCGGCCGACTCGAGTCCCACGAAGATGCCGATACAGCCTGATTCCGCCAGCAGACGCACCAGCTCGTGGTCTTCGGCAAAACGCAGGTTGGCCTGACCGCCCCATTTCAGCCCCATTCCGGCCATCCCTTTGAGAATCGGCTTGGCCCGCTCGGGATCACCCAGGATATTATCGTCCAGAAAGACCATCAGACCCGGCTCGAAGCTGGCCAGCTCAGCCAACACATCACCTGGCTCACGATAGCGGAAGGTCCGGCCAAAATGGGGAGTAACGGTACAAAAGGGACAGTCGTAGGGACAACCACGACTGGCCTGCAGGGTTTTGGTGGTCAGGTACTTGCGAGGAGCCAGAAAATCATGGCGTGACCAGGGAATCTCCAACTGGTTGCCACTCGGCAGTTGCTGGTAAAACCGCTGTAAATGTCCCTGCTGCAGATCATACAGCAGGTTTGGCCAGACCGGCTCGGCCTCACCAAGCACCACGCTGTCGGCATGTTGAATCGCTTCGTCAGGCAACACCGTGGGGTGGATTCCGCCCAGCACCACCGGAACGCCACGTGCTCTGAACCGATCGGCAATCTGATAGGCCCGTACCGCCTGGTGGGTCATGGCGGTGATCCCCACCAGGTCGTAGTCGCCGTTAAAGTCGATCTCCTCCTGCACCTCATCAGCCAGAAGCACCTCCCACACTGACGGCGTGGCGGCAGCCACCTGCTTAAGCGACAGTGAGGGCAGCTGGAAGCGCTTGACCCAACCAAGTTTGTGGGTGGCCGGATAAACCAGCAGCACGCGTGGTTTCCGGCTCATGGGTCGGCCCGTTTATTGCGGATAGCCGCCCTGAAACCGATGTTCATGAAACCGAAAACCTGTAGCGAACGGTGCAACTTGAAGAGGCGGCGATACATGGACCCGAAGGAGTAGAAAGAACGACAGATCCGGTCGTAGCCGTCCTGCAGCTCTTTGACGCTCATCCCCTTGGGTTGGAAGGTGACATGTTCCATGTCGTAGTCCTGCCAGTTGTTGTTGAAGATGCGCCCCTCCGCCTCAAGGCGCTTACGCACCGTGGTGCCGGGGTACGGCGTCAGGATCGGAAAGATGGCCGCCTCCAGACGGGCATCCTCGCAAAAACGCAAGGTTTGCTCAAAAACTGCCGGGGTGTCATCATCGCATCCCATCACAAAGGAGCCCAGGATGCCGATGCCGTGATCACGGAACTGTTGAGCATACTCCTTGTAAGACTCAGCCTTGTTGGTAACCTTGCCCATGGCCGCCAGCGAATCCTGATTCAGGGATTCGAAACCGACAAACATCCCCACACAACCTGAATCTCCCGCTGCCTTGAGCAGTTCCCGATCCTCGGCAAAATCTATCGGGGCGTGGGAAAGCCATTTGATCCCCATCCCTTTCATCTCCTCAAACAGCGGCAGGGAGTAACGCCGGTCAGCCACAATATTGTCATCCACGAAGAAGACAAAGGAGTTGACCTTGCGGAGCTGCTCCAGTTCGGCCAGCACCTGTTCTACCGGACGTTTGCGATACTTGCGGCCATAGAAGGCGGTGACCGAGCAAAACTCGCAGTCAAAAGGGCAGCCACGGGTGGTTTGGATGGTATTGGTGAAGAAGTGTCCGGAGCCTTTAAAGAGTTCCCGGCGGGCCGGAGGGATCAGGGCGGTATCGATCAGGCCATCGGCCCGGTAGGTCCGTTGCAGACGGCCAGCCTGATAATCAGCCAGCAGTTGCGGCCAGGCCAGCTCTCCCTCCCCCACCACCACGCTGTCCACATGCTGCAACGCCTCGTCCGGCAGGTTGCTGGCGTGGAAACCACCCATAACCACGGTCTTGCCCCGGGCTCTGAAGGCATCTGCCAGCTGGTAGGCCCGGTTGGCCTGGGCGGTCATGGCGGTCAACGCAATCAAGTCGGCATCGCTGTCAAAATCCACCGGCCGGATGGCGTCATCATGGAACGCAACGTCCCACTGCTGCGGCGTTACCGCTGCCAGGGCCGCCAGCGACAGCGTGGGGAACTTGAAACCGAGTTCACCCCACAGCCGCCCTTTGGGCCAACCAGGAGAGAGGAAGAGAATCTTCATCAGATGACCTGGAATTACTGCCGGTGTTCAGCGATATAGGCTGCCATGGCCCGCACCGAGGCAAACACCTTGCTGCCGGTGGCGGCATCGGGTACCACCACACCGAAATCCTTCTCCATGGCTACCACCAGCTGCAGGGCGTCAATGGAATCAAGCCCCAAACCTTCACCAAACAGGGGAGCATCGTCATCAATCTCATCAGGCGACATCCCCTCAATCCGCAGGGCGTCGATAATCATCTGTTTTACCTTCGGGATCAGCTCGTCGGACATGTTCATTCCTTTGTGTGAGGATTCCAAAAATCGAAAAAGTTGTACCACTGATCCGGATAGTGCCGGATGTAACGTTCGAAAACCGCAGCCAGACGGGTCATCCCCGCCTGAACCGCCGCTGCGTTCCGGCCTGGGTTGCCTTTGAAAAAAATCGCCTCCTCCATCAGGGTGGCATAGCGGCCATCATGCTCCAACACCACAAAGACAGGGATCACTGGTGCGCCAGTAGCCAGAGCCAAATGGGCGGCACCGGCCGGCAACGGCGTCGGTTGTCCAAAGAACGGGACCGTCACGGTATTGGAAGAACCGTCGCGATCACCGACCAGACAGACAATCTCGTTCCTGCGCAGGGCATTGACTGCCTCGATGATCGCCAGGGGCGAGCTGTCGTCGCGATCAACATAAATCACGCCGATACCCCGTGCCTCTCGCACGTGTTTGCGCTGCTCGTTTACCAGCTCATCCGGTTCCCGGAAGGTCAGCACGTTGACCCGGTAACCCAGATCAGCCAACCCCAGGCCCCCTAACTCCCAGGTGCCGAGGTGAGGCGAGATCAGGATCGCACCGGTACCAGCCGCCAGGGCACTTTCCAGCGGCTCAGGGTTACTGCGCCTGCCGATCAAAGCCTGCAGGCCAGCACCCCGCAGGCGGGTCATCAGCACCAGATCACACCAGTTGCGACAAAACTTGTACATGGAGACAAACAACAGCCGCTCGACGTGCCGTGTGCCGGTAACAATCCTCAAGTTGGCCCGTTGTCCCCTGCGTTGGGGGCCGGCCAACAGGTATGAAAACACTGCGGCCAGCGCGGCAAAGGGCGGGGTCAGCCAGCGCGGCACCAGCCGTGTGAAAAGTCCGATCAACGCCAGATTTAAACTACTATAAAGCGCCATTTTGCCTAAGCTTTACCGGTGGTACGCTGTCGCACCGGATGCTCCTTGAATTCATCTTCCCAGGCCTGATCGGCGACCTCGCCATACTTGCGTGAATACTCATCCATCCGGTCTGCCAGGGAAGTAAATATCGTCTCTGCCCCTTCGTGGGTCGGATAAGCCCCCTCACTCTGGAAAAATTCCCGGCCGTAGTCGGGATGGTCAATCAGCATGCAGGGCCGTAACAGGTTGTCATGCTCGCCCTGTTTCTCACGGATTTTACGGAACAGGGGCGACCCCAAGGCCGCTTTAAGACTGGTGCGGCGGATGTTATCCGCGGCAAAGTGGCAAAACACACAGGGCTCAATATCACCGTTGGCATTGATATGAATGTACTTGCGGCCACCGGCGATGCAACCGGAGATGATCGGCCCGTCATTCCAAAAGTCCACAAACAGCATCGGACGGGTCGCACGGAACGTCACTGTGGCCCGCCGCAAACGATCGCGCTGTTCCGGGCTGGGCATCAGATCAGGGTTGGGCTCACGTCCCACCGGCACATAGGAAAACAGCCAGAGGGCAAACACCCCCTGCTCAAGCAGAAAATCGATATAGACCGGATCGGTGATGATGTCGGTGTTTTTACTGGAATGGGTAAAGGAACCACAGAAGGAAAGTCCGCTTTCCCGCATCAGCCGCATGGCGTTCAGCACCTTGTCAAAATGTCCGGCGCCGCGACGTTCATCGGTTTCCTGACGGTAGCCCTCCAGGGAAAAGGCCGGCATGACGTTGCCAACCTCGATCAAACGCTGCACCATAGCCTCGTCGATCAGCCCGCCGTGGGTAAAAACCAGAAAAGCCATATCGCTGTGTTTCTTGAACAGCTCAAATATACCGTCCATGAAAAACGGTTCGCCGCCGGAGATCACTGCAAAGTAGATCCCCATCTCCTTCATCTGGGTCAGCAGACCATCAATCTCATCCAGCGACAGCTCCAGCGTTTTATTGTAGTCACCGGCATAGCAGCCGTAACAGGACAGGTTACAGCGCATGGTCACCGAGATAACCACCGTAGAGGGGGGGTAAAAACCGTTCTGATCGGCCCATTCTTTACGTTTGTTGGTACCGGACAACAGGTGATTGATCGCCAGGTTGGTGATCCACTTGTCCCGTTGATTGGGATGCAACTCCTGCAATATCCGCCGGGGAAACTCGATGGATGGATGCTTGAGCTGAATCAACTCCCGGATCCAGCGAATGCGGGCCTTGTAGTAGTCTTTTTTCGGGATCAGCTCCATCAGATGGGTCATCTTGATCAGTGTCTCATCGGATGAGGAGGTGGCCAATGAAAGCAGATAGGAAACCAGCTTGTCACGGGTATAGGTCTTTAGTGATTGCAGCATCTATGGCCCTCGTTACATATACCGTAAAAACGTCATGCAGATATTCCAGGTATCCGGCACCGCTCGATAGTGGCTGGTGGCACGACCGTCGGCAACCCTGGCCGGCACCGGCAGCGAACCGATACGAAAACCGGATCGCCAGCATTTCATCAACAGCTCCATCTCCAGATCGTAGCCATCTTTTTCCAGCTGTACAGCCCGCAGCAAGTCGGACCGGTAGTAACGGAAGCCGGACTGGCTATCATGAATCTCAAAACCGGTCCGTTTGCGCAGACACCAGACCCCGAATCGGTTCCAGACCTTGCGCAGGCCAGCCATCTGTTCAAACTGACTATGACGTGAGGCCAGCAGCACCCCAAAGCCACCCGAGGCAGCCTCTTCAGCCAGCCGGGGAATGGCTGACGGGTCATGTTGACCGTCGGCATCCAGGGTAACAACACCGGTATAACCGTTTGCCAGGGCCCAGCCAAAACCGGTACGCAAAGCCGCCCCCTTGCCACGGTTCACCTGATGGCTGAGCAGGGTCACCGGCAGATCGGTCAACACCGCAGCAGTGCCGTCGCTGGAACCGTCGTCCACCACCACCACCGTCAAGCCATGCATCAAACATTCTGCCACCACCGTGCGCAGGGTGGCACTGGCATTATAGGCCGGTATCAGGATGCAGTCTGCCACGTGTCAACCAGCTCTCCCATCGGTTTGAAATCAAACCCCTGCAACAACGCCTTCAGCCGACCCGCGGCACTACTGCGGGGACCGTAGGTCACAAACTCGCGCAATATCCCCAATGGCAACCGCGGTCCTTGGGGGTCCAGTTCACGGGGATGAACAAACAACACGCCCGGCTGCCCCTGCTGCTGACAGGACTGCATGGTCCGGTTAATCAATCGCCCCGGAAAAAATCTAAATCCCCAGCCGCCACCAACCGGCAGGTTGCCAAACAACGTTGGTGTCACCAGGGGTGGAAATTCCCACAGACTCCCTGCTGCGGTAATAATCCGATGCGGTTCACGGGGTCCGCGAGGATCGCCGATCAGAGCCAGCGGAGTCAGGCTGCTGTCATAGCGATAGCCCTGTTGCGCAAGCAGTTCAAAGGCCCAGGGAGTCTGTTTGCGGCATAGAGACCAGCGTGGAGCCCGAAAACCGATTGGGCGTTGGCCGGTCTGGTGTTCCAACAGTTCGGCGGTCCGTTCAAGCTCGCAGCTGAACTCCTCCGGCGTGAGCTCAGTGACCAAGCGGTGCGACCAACCGTGGGAGGCCAGCTCATGGCCTGCGGCCGTTATCCTTGGGGCCAGATCGGGGTGTTGTTGCGCCACTGAGCCCAGCATAAAAAAAGTGCCCCGCACCCCGCAGGAGCGAAGCAGATCCAGCACCGCCGCTGTCGCAACGTCCACCCGTGCCTGGTCAAGAGCCCTCTTGGCTGGCAAGTCGTGGCTGCAGACATGGTACCAGTCCTCAACATCAACGGTTATGGCATGGCACGTGGCGACAGGCTGCCGGTTACTGGACATTTATGTGTAATACCTGAACAACAGTTCGACTGTCAAGAAAGCGGGCTGATCTGAAAGGCACCCAACCCAAAGGCCGCCCCCTTGCCGACATGCAGCAATCCTCCCAGCTCGAGCACCGGGCCAAACTCATCGCACGGGCCTTGTAATGTATAAGACCCCAGCACACCCCGTCGTCCCGAGGGTGCAGGCAGCGGACCAGCACCCGTCATGCGCAGCTTATCGGCCAGTGAGGCCAATCGCATAAACGTTTCAGGATCACCGGCCACACCATAGTAGGCCGCCAGAGAGGAGAGCCGCCGCAGCACGGTGCGAATAAAGCGGGATGGCTCGAAACGGGTCAGTTCGTAACCATTGGCCACCAACCGCAGCGGTGTCTGTAGCTTTATCCGTAGCCGTGTGCAGCCGCCATAGCGTGGTGAGGCCATATCCAGCAACTCAGCGGCCGAAAGAACCGGCAGTTCATCCCCGCCATCGGCCGTCAGTGGAATCTCCCGGCCTTGATAGTCAAAGGCGCAGAAGGAGTTGAGTGGTGGGGTGCCGGCTATGGCGGCCAATGTTGATAGAATTCGGGATAACTCGGCTATGGCCGGGCCAATCAGCAGACAGTCCGTGGCACCACCGGCAGGCAGGCTGAAGACAAAGGGCAAACCCGGTTTCTGGTGACGCCGCACCAGTTCGGGGTCACTGGAAAGGGAGCGCGAGCAAAGAACAGCCAAGGGTTCTTCAAAGGTGCCGCCCGGTCCGGCAAGGGCAACGGCAAGCCGCTGCTCTGCGGCAGTGGTGAGCGGTATACGCAGTCTGACGAGGTTGAAATCCACGGCTACAGTCTGATCAAATCTTCATGTGCTTCATCGTGGGGGTTGATATGGATCATTACATCGCCCACATTGGCAAACTGGTGAAAAATAAGCCGCTTAACCTCGGTAGCCACGTCATGGGACTGCTTGACCGTCATTTGCGGGTCCATATCGAGCTTCAGGTCTATGATAATGTACTGTCCCGAGCGCCGTGCACGAATCTCATGCACATGCTCCACATGGACCACCCCTTCGGCCAGCAGCTTGATTTCCTGGATATACTCACCGTGCACCGCTCCATCCATCAGATCATGACAGGCACCGGTCAGTGTTTCCCAGCCGATATGCAGGATAAAGAGTGCAGTCAACCCGGCCGCCAAAGGGTCCATGATGCCCCAACCCAGGATAGCACCGACAACACCTGTCAAGGTGGCTATCGAGGTCAGTGCATCTTTACGGTGGTCCTGTGCGATGGCCAACAGGGATGGGCTCTCCAACAGCTTGCCGGTGGATGAGGAATAACGATACAGCCACTCCTTGATACCGATCGTCAGGGCAGCTGCAGCAACGGCAACCCAGCCCGGAGATTTGAAATCATGGCGGATTATGGACTGTATCGCATCCACCAGAATCCAGATACCGGTTGCGCTGATAACCAGCGCAATCAGCAAGGCTGCCAGGGATTCGGCCCGGCCGTGGCCATAGGGATGTTTTTCATCATAGGGTTGGCGCCCCAACCTGAGGGCCACCATGGTGCTGCCGATGGCGATAAAATCGCAGGCTGATTCGATGCCATCAGCAAAGACCGCGTCAGATCTGCCCCAATAGCCGGCTGCCAGCTTCATGGCCATTAACACCGCATTGATCCAAAAACCGACCTTAATGATCTGATCAGCCCGGTTGAATCGTTCGTCACGCTGCATAGCGCTGCCCCGCTTCCTTGATATCCTTGACCCGCAGTTGTAAACGGGATCCCCCACCCCAGGTATCAATCTCCGGTATTCCGGCCAGATCCACCAGCTCCGGCAGATGACGGCCGGCCATCCGCCAGGCAATTGCATACAGGAAATGCCGCCCTCGTCCCAGTTTCAAACGCAGGTGCTCGGTTCCGACGACCTTCTTCTCCATCACCCGCAAGCCCCTGATGCAGACCACCGGCTCCGGGTTACCGGCACCAAAAGGTGCCAGCCGCTGCAGGTCATTGACCAGCGGGATGGTGAACGCTTGAGGTTCCAGCTCCAGATCCAGCATCAGGCAGGGGATCAGGCTCTCCTGATCAAGCCGGCCTGCTGCGGCCTGTTCAAAGGCATGGGCAAAAGCGGCGCAATTTTCAACTGCCAACGAGACACCGGCAGCAGCCCGATGGCCGCCGTAACGGATCAGCAACAGAGCACAGTCATGCAACGCTTCCAGCAGGTGGAACCCGGGTATGCTGCGACCGGAACCCTTCACCGTTCCATCCTCTTGCTGCGCCATCAAGATAGTGGGGCGATGATACCGCTCCACCAGCCGTGATGCAACAATGCCAACCACACCGGGATGCCAGTCCGCAGAAACCAGCACAATGCTGTGGCGTCCTGCAACACCGCCCGTGGCTTCAACCATCGCGAGCGCCTCATGCAAAATCCGCCGTTCTACCGCCTGACGTTGATTATTGGCCTGATCCAGTTCCTGTGCCAGCAGATCAGCCCTGCCGCGATCATCAGTCAGCAGCAGTTCAACACCCGGCACGGCACTCTCCAGACGTCCGGCTGCATTGAGACGCGGGCCCAGCCGGAAGCCGACCTGCCCTGCAGTGACCCCGCCATTGATACCAGACACCTGTTTCAAAGCGCCGATGCCCGTCCGGGCACCGTTGCCCAGCCGTTGCAAACCGGCCGCCACCAGTAGACGATTTTGCCCCGCCAGTGGTACCACATCGGCCACCGTACCCAAGGCTACCAGATCCAGCCATTGCCGCAAATCAGGTCCATTGTCACCCAAAAGGCCCTGTTCCCGCAGCCGGGAGCGCAAGCCCACCAAAAGATTAAAGGCCACACCTACCCCGGCCAATCCCTTGAATGGGTAATTGCAATCAGGACGATGTGGATTCACCACGGCCAGTGCATCAGGCAACGTTTCAAGCGGCTGGTGGTGGTCGGTAATGATCAGATCGAGACCGATACTGCGACAGGCCAGCGCCTCTTCCAGAGCGGTCACGCCACAGTCCACACTGACACACAGCGTAGCGCCCCGGGCGCGAATCGCCTGCAGCGCCTTGCTGTTCAGACCATAGCCGTCATCCATCCGGTGGGGAATGTGGTAACCCGCCCGCAGCCCCAAGGCGGACATGCCTGATACCAGCAGGGCCGTGGCGGTCACGCCGTCCACATCGTAGTCACCATAGATGCAGACCTGTTCCTGCTGCTGCCGGGCTCTGACAAGACGGGCAACCGCCTGCTCCATACCGGCCAGCAGGAACGGGTCCAGCATGCCGGACAACGTGGGGTTCAAAAATTCACGCACCTGGCCCGGTTCACACAAGCCCCGGCCAGCCAGCACCCGTGCCGTAGCCGGCAGCAGGTCCAGTTCTGCCGCCAGGGTGGTAACAACGGCCGGATCGACCTCTTTGAGTATCCAGTTGGTCTGCATAAAAAAAGAAAACCCCCTCCGGAGAGGGGGTTCGGAGCTCCTTACTTGGGAAGCTGCTGCAGCATCTCACGGGCCTGATTGCCCAGTTCGCTACTGCCGCCCTGTTGGGCCACCCTTTCAAGTATCGGCCGCGCCTTGGCCGGCTGTTTCATATCAACCGCATAGACGATCCCGCTATTGTAAAGGCTTTGCAAATGCTGTGGATTGAGCTTGTTGGCCTTCTCAAAGTTGGCCAATGCCTTGTCGAAAAAACCCAGCGCCCGGAACATGACCCCCTGATCAGTCAACACATTAGGATCGTTGGGGTTCAACTCCAGCGCCCTGGCATAGGCCTGCACCGCTTTTTGGGGATTATGAGCATCGAAGTAGTCATTACCCAAAGTAACCCAAGCCTGAACGTTTTTAGGATCCTTGGCCACCACGTTTTCTATCTCGGCGATCCGGACGTTCAGGTCAGCCTGACTTACCATCGGCGCAGCCGTCTGTGCCGGCGTTGTCGTGGCTGCGCCACTGCCTCCCAGCATCTTGCCTCCTATCAGGAGACCCAGCAAAAGACCGATGATCAGACCAGCAACCCCGAGGGTGATCGATTCCTTGTTCATGGTTTGCTCCTCAGTGCATCGGCCGTAGCTGCCTGCTTGCGCTGGGCCCGTTCTTCCAGCAGGATTACCACCGGACTGGCAACAAAGACCGAAGAATAGGTGGCAACCAACACACCGGTCAGCAGGGCGAACGAGAAATCATGAATCACCTGACCGCCGAAGAAAAACAGGGCCGAGGCCGACAGCAGGGTGGTCAATGAGGTGATAATACTACGCGAAAGGGTTTCGTTGATACTACGGTTGAAGATGGTATGTAGCGCACCCTTCAGATCCTTATGCAAGTTTTCCCGAATCCGGTCAAAGATCACCACCGTGTCGGTCAATGAGTAACCGGCAATGGTCAGCACCGCCGTGATGAACAGCAGGTTAAACTCCTTGCCAGCCAGGAAATAGATGGCAAACATGGCCAGGATGTCGTGCAAGGTGGCCACCACGGCACCGATGCCGAAGCGAAAGTCAAAACGCCAAGCGATGTAACAGATAATCCCCAACATGGCGATGGCCACAGCCACCAGGGTATCCTTGCGCAGCTTGTCGCCAATGGCGGGACCAATCTCGGTGGTACTGTCGACCGTCACCTGCAGGCCGGGCATGGACTTGGTAAAGGCCGCCGGGATCACCTGAGCCGCCTTGCCTACTGCCAGCTGATTCTTTTTACCAAGCTTTACCAGCAACTTGTTGCCATCCTTGATCTCCTGCAGCTCCACCTCACCCAGGCCGCCATCATGCAGCGCCTTGCGGGCATCAGCCAAGGGGACCGGTTTGTCGAACTGTAGCTGGATCGATGTACCACCGGTAAAGTCGATCCCCAGATTAGCGGCTCCCCGAGTGATCTGTACAATGGCAAAAATCCCGATGATCGAGATAATAGCGGAAATCACGAAGGCGTACTTCCGTTTACCAATAAAATCTATGTTGGTCTTGCCCAAAAATTCCATCATGAATGGCGCCCCCCTTATATGCTCAGTTTTTTGACCTGACCCTTATGCAGGAACAGGTCAAAGATCACCCTGGTACCGGTCAGGGAGGTAAACAGGTTGATGATGATACCAAGACTCAAGGATACCGCAAAGCCCTTGACCGGTCCGGTACCAAACTGGAACAGCACCGCCGCGGTGATTAGTGCGGTAATGTGAGAATCCATGATAGTCAGGAAAGCCCGATCATACCCGGCATCCAGGGCAGCTTTCGGCGATTTACCCAGATGCAGTTCCTCGCGAATCCGCTCAAAAATAATCACGTTGGAATCCACCGACATACCAACCAACAGGACGATGGCGGCGATGCCCGGCAGGGTCAGGGTGGCCCCCAGGGCAGAAAGGGCTCCCAGCAGGTAAAAGATGTTCAGCACCATGCCCAGATTGGCCACCATGCCGCACAACTTGTAGTAGATTGCCATGAAGATGACCACCAGCAACACGCCGATGGCGCCGGCCATGAAACCTTTGTCGATGGAATCCTTACCCAGGGAGGCGCCCACAGTCACGTTCTGGATCACCTTGACCGGTGCCGGCAGGGCACCGGCCCGCAGTACGATCGCCAGGTCCGATGCGGTTTTTTCAGTGAAGTTGCCGGAGATCTGGGCAGAGCCGCCGGAGATCCGTTCCCGGATCACCGGTGCTGAATAAACATTGCTATCCAGTACGATGGCAAACCGCTTCCCCACGTTGGCTGCGGTGACCTGGTCGAACAGCCGGCCACCCAGCGAATTGAATTCAATGGCAACATAGGGCTGGTTGAACTGGGAGTCGATCCGTACCTGGGCATCGGTCAGCAGATCACCGGTGATCAGGGCCTTTTTCTGCACCACGAACGGGGTCTCGTTAACCGCCCCGGTGACCGGGTCAACGATCCGCTCGTTCAGCACCTCGGCATCCTCCGGAACCGCACCGCCGAAGGGAGAGACCCCCTCCTTGACCATCTTGAACTCCAGACGGGCAGTACGGCCGATCAGGTCAATGGCCCGCTGAGGGTCCTTGATGCCGGGCAACTGCACCACAATCTGGTTGATCCCCTGCCTGGCGATGATCGGCTCGGAAACACCAAACTGATCGATCCGGTTACGGATGGTTTCCAGGGCCTGAGCCACGGCCTTGTCTTTACGATCCTGAATATCCTGCTCTTTCATCCGCAGCTGGATACCCACCATGCCACCCTCTTCCACCGAGGAAACCTGCTCGTAATCGCGATACTTATCTTTCAGGAGCTTTTGTACCGCTGCAGCAGTGTCTTTTTCATACAGAACAAGCGACACCTTGTCGGCCCCACTGCGACTGATTCGTTTAAAGCGCAGGTTTTTGCTGTTCAGGGTATCTTCCAGATCGGTGGCTACCAGATCCAGGGTCCCCTCCACCGCCTTCGGGGTCTCAACCTCCAGCACCAGATGGGTGCCGCCTTGCAGGTCAAGCCCCAGGCTGATCTTGTCCTTGGGCAGCAGCCCCTTCCACCACGATGGCAGCTGGGGCATCAGGGTCGGGACCAGATAGATACAGGACAGGACAATAAAGCCGATAATCAGGGTGATGCGCCATCCGGCTCCCTTAGGCATCGCGCAGACTCCTTTACACAATTTGGACAGCCAAAATCGAAATTTTTTCCGTACCGGGTTTGACAATCACCGCATGCTGTGCAGACATAACCATACAGGTACGCCGCACAGGGCATTCGGCTATTTGACAAGGTCAGGCTGGAAAAAACGTTATTACTTCACCACGGTGGTGACAAACGGCTTGTCAATCTTGATTTTTACTCCACTGGCGACCTCCAGGGTGATCACCTGATCTTCAAGAGCGGCAATTTTACCGTGGATGCCGGAAGCAGTCTTCACGTCGTCGCCTACCTTGAGGGCATCCAGCAGGGCACGATGCTCTTTGGCTTTTTTCTGTTGAGGACGGATCAACAGGAAATAGAAAATGGCGAACATGAAGATCAACGGCACAATTTGCATAAAAGCGCCCATGCCGCCGGCTTGCGGTGCTGCCCCGCCAGCGGGGGCTCCCATTGCGAATGCGATTCCTAACATGTGTACTCCTCCTTGTGTGATACTGCAGATTGGGTATGTTGAGTGAAAAAATCCCGGCGGAACTGGTCGAAACGGTTCAACTGGATCGCCTCCCGCATCCGGGACATCAGGTCCAGATAATAGGCTATGTTATGGTACGTGTTCAAGATCGAAGACAATATCTCATCGGAACGATACAGGTGCCGCAGGTAAGCCCGCGAGTAAGTACGGCAGACCTGACAGCTACAGTTCGGGTCAAGCGGTCCCTGATCCTCCTCATACTGCTTGGCTTTGATATTAACCCGCCCCTGACTGGTAAACAGCATCCCGTTACGCGCGTTGCGGGTCGGCATGACGCAGTCGAACATATCGTAGCCGCGCCAGACCGCCTCCACCAGATCTTCCGGGGTGCCGATCCCCATAATGTAACGGGGATGGTCTGTTGGGAGCTGCGATTCGCAAGCATCCATCACCGCGTGCATGACCGGTTTTTCCTCGCCCACCGACAGACCGCCCAGGGCATAGCCGGCGAAGCCGATTTCCTGCAGTTCGGCAGCCGAACGTTGACGCAGTTCCGGAAAACGCCCCCCCTGCACGATACCGAACAACAGCTGATCCTGACGGGTGTGGGCCTGTTTGCTGCGCCGCGCCCAGCGTGTGGTAAGTTCAAGGGAGCGTTCAACATAACTGCGGTCAGCATCGGCTGACGGACATTCGTCAAAACACATGATCACGTCGGCCCCCAGAGACTGCTGGATACCGATCGACAGCTCGGGAGTCAGCAAATGGCTGGAACCATCAATATGGGAGCGAAACTGCACCCCTTCTTCCGTTATCTTGCGCAACTCTGCCAGACTGAACACCTGAAACCCGCCTGAATCGGTCAGGATCGGTCCATCCCAGGCCATGAAGCGGTGCAGCCCTCCCAGCTGTTCCACCAACCGGTGTCCCGGTCGCAGGTACAGGTGGTAGGTGTTGGCCAGGATGATCTGCGCCCCGACTTCCCGCAGGTCAGCAGGCCGCATCGCCTTGACCGTGGCGTTGGTACCCACCGGCATGAAGATCGGTGTCTGCACCGGACCATGGGCAGTGGTCAGCAGACCACAGCGGGCTCGGCTGGTACTGTCCTGATGCAGCAATTGAAAATGATCCGGCACCGCAACTCCTACACAATCAGCATGGCATCGCCATAGCTATAGAATCTGAACTGCCGTCTGACCGCCTCGGCATAGGCATCCAGGACAAACTCCCGGCCGGCAAAAGCCGCCACCAACATCAACAGGGTGGACTCAGGCAGGTGGAAGTTGGTCAACAGGGCATCCACCACCTTGAAGCGGTAGCCGGGATAGATAAAGATATCAGCCTGCCCTGCCCCGGCCCGGACGAGACCTGTCTGGTCGGCGGCGTATTCCAGGGTGCGAGCGGCGGTGGTACCCACGGCAACGACTCGTCCGCCGGCCTGTTTGGTGGCGTTAATGGCCGCTACCGTCTCTTCGGGGACCAGATACCGCTCGCGATGGATGCGATGTTCCTGAACCCGCACCACCCGCACCGGCTGGAAGGTACCCAACCCCACATGCAGGGTAACCTGCGCGACAACGATGCCCTGTTGTTGCAGCTGCGCCAGCAATGCCGGGGTGAAATGCAGTCCGGCGGTAGGGGCAGCCACGGCACCCGGATTACCGGCATAAACGGTCTGATAGCGCTCCCGGTCCAATGCCTCGCTCTCTCGCCCCAGATAGGGGGGGATCGGCATCTGTCCGACCCGCTCCAGCCAGACGTCAAAATCATCACAGCCACTGAAGCTGATCAGCCAGTCCTGTTCACCAATCCGCTCAACCACCTGGGCGGTGACACCATCAGGGAGAAATATCGTCTGGCCAGGCTTGCAGGATTTGGAAGAACGCAACAGGCAACGCCACTGCTGCTCTCCCTGGCCCTGTTCCATCAGAAATATCTCCACCCGTCCACCGGTAGCCTTGGTGCCAAACAGCCGGGCCGGAATTACCCTGGTATCATTCACCACCAGCAGGTCGCCGGGACGCAGCCAGTCACCGATCCGGTCGAAGGTGCTCTCGCTCAGCAGCTCCCCCTGCCGTTGCAACACCATCAGACGGGAAGCATCCCTCTCTGCCGCCGGATAACGAGCAATCAGACCATCCGGCAGCTCAAAACCAAAATCAGAAACCAGCATGTCGCTTCCGTTACCTGGCTACTGAGATGTTGCGCAATTCGGTGCCCGGATAGTAGTAGGACAGGATCTCACTGTAGCTGAAGCCATCCAGTGCCCGCTGTTTGGCCCCCCACTGACATAATCCCACGCCATGACCATACCCGGCGCCGCTGAAAAAAGCGGTTCCACCCTCTACCCGCACCATGAAATTGGTGCTCTTGATTACCGTGGAGCCGACCGTCATACGAAACTTGGTGGCCGGCATGGTCAGGCTGCCGCGGGAGGTGGTTAACAGCACGTTTTTAAGCCGTCCCCGGCTGTTCCGGGGGCCAGGCCTGATATCAGTCAGCCCTGAAACCTTCAGAGCGGCTTCCAGCTTCGACAGCGACAGACTCTGTTCCCAAACGTTAGAATTACCAGCGGCACAGTACTGGCAATCCACCCCTTTCAGGTACGGTAACGAGACTCCCCAAACATGGGCCGAGTCTTCGGTTTTGCCACCGCAGGTGGCGTGGTAGAATGCCTGAATCACGGTGCCATGATAGGTCAGCACCTGCCCCTCGGTCTCCTGGACCCCCCGGGCAGCCCGGCTGTCTTCCTGATCACTACCATCATAAACCTGATCCATCACGGTTGCTTCGAGATGGTAGGGAGCCGTGCGCCGCTCATTCCGTTTGGCCACTGCATAGGTACGTGCAATCACCGCCTGAGCCTTTACCGATTCCATCGGCCAGGTGGATGATATCTCGCTATTGATCACTCCTACCAGATACTGTTCCAACGGCAGCTCATTCACCACCAGCAGTCCGTCATTTGCCGCAGAAAGCTCAAGCACCCCTCGAAAGGACTTGTTGTTCAGCTTGAGGGGACCAGCAGCAGAGACCCTCAGCTTGTGATAACTGACCCCGCCAGCCGAAATCTGGCCATACCCTGAACGCACCACAACCGGCGTCTGCAGCACCACCGCCGTTCCGGACTCACTCAGCCCCAAAAGGCCGTCGCCATCCAGGGTGACAGTGTCGGCAGTACGGCTGATTGCCACGCGGATCAGTTCGTGCTGCAGCGGTTGTTCCTGCGCCATACAAGGCGCTGCGGGAAGCAGTCCACTGATCAGCATCGCCAGAATGGCTATGACGGAAAAAGATAACGTAGGCATGTGAGTAAAAATCGCTTGATAGAACCATACTGCCGACACTCTGTCAAACAGTTTCGCCCTGTGAAAGGCGTGTATACGCCGCAATCACAGGATTTGACAGGGGCAGTCCGGCAGGGTACACTACCCGCCCATGGCACTGCTTGAACTTACCGCACTGAGCACCACCATCACCACCCCCACAGGAATGGTCCGTGCCGTACAGGAGGTGAGCCTCTCGGTTGAACGGGGCCAAACCGTGGCCCTGGTAGGAGAATCCGGTTCCGGTAAAAGTATCACCGCCCGCTCCATCATGGGCCTGCTGCCCCCGGCAGCCAGAATTGTAGCCGGCTCGATCCGCTTTGAGGGGCAGGAACTGGTAGATCTGCCAGCCGAACAACGACGCGCCTTACGGGGTAGCCGGATGGCAATGGTCTTCCAGGAGCCGATGACGTCATTAAACCCGGTGCTGCGGATTGGCGAGCAACTGAGCGAACCGTTGCAGCTGCACCGAGGCATGGATCGCAAGACCGCTGCGATCGAGGCTGCGCACCTCCTCCACCAGGTCGGCATCAGCGATCCTGGCTTGCGCTTGCGGGACTATCCGCACCAGCTCTCCGGCGGACAACGGCAGCGGGTCATGATCGCCATGGCACTGGCCTGCAACCCGGCGCTTTTGATCGCCGACGAGCCCACCACGGCCCTGGACGTGACCATCCAGGTGCAAATCCTGGAACTGATCGACCGCCTGCAGGCCGATCAGGGGCTCGCCCTGCTGCTGATCACGCACGACCTGGGAATCGTGGCGGAACGTGCCGACCAGGTGCATGTGATGTATGCCGGGCGGATTGTTGAGTCGTCCCCCACCAGGGAACTGCTGGCCAGCCCTGCCCATCCTTATACTGTCGGACTTTTGGCCTCGCTGCCGGAAAATGTCATCCCCGGCTCACCCCTGAACGCCATCCCCGGCCAGCCACCGGATCTGGCCGCCGAACTGATCGGTTGCCCGTTCCGCGAACGCTGTCCCGATGCCTTTGCCCTCTGTGGCAGCGCCATGCCTGGCCAAAGGGCACTGACCGCGGGGCATGCAGTCCGTTGCTGGAAATATCTATGACCACACCGATGCTGGAAACACTGGCCGTTTCAAAGAGCTTTGCCCTGCGGGGGGACGGCCGACACAAGGGACACTCTGGCTTCCTGAAGGCCGTCGACCAAGTCTCTCTGACGCTTGGCGCCAGCGAAACCCTGGGAATCGCGGGAGAATCCGGCTGCGGCAAATCTACTCTGGCTAAACTGATCACCGGCCTCTTGGCGCCCGACAGCGGCGGCATCATGTTCCAGGGCGCGGAACTGACTCGACTAACCCCGGATATGCGACGTCTCTTCCGCAGGTCGGTGCAGATGATTTTTCAGGATCCGTTCTCGTCCCTGAACCCCCGTCTGCGGATCGGTGACGCCATTGCCGAACCGTTGCTGATTCATGGGCTGGCTCCTGCTGCCGACTGCCGAGCTCGAGCAGAGTCGCTCATGCAGCAGGTCGGGCTGGCAGCAGAGCTCTATGACCGCTTCCCTCATGAATTTTCAGGTGGCCAACGGCAACGGATCGGGATCGCCCGGGCGCTGGCAGCCAACCCCAGCGTTCTGGTGGCGGATGAACCGGTTTCCTCTTTGGATATCTCGATCCAGGCCCAGATCATCAACCTGCTGCTGGAGTTAAAACGTGAGCAGGGACTGACCATGGCGGTGATCAGCCACGATCTGGCAGTACTACGCCATATAAGCGACCACATCGCCGTGATGTACCTGGGAGCAGTGGTGGAGCTGGCCCCGACACAGGCTCTCTTCGAGCGCTGTCGTCATCCCTACACGGAGGCGCTGCTGGCGGCCATTCCCCGCATCCATCAAGCCGGGCAACTCCCGCGAATCAGACTACAGCACGAGCCCCCCGCCCGCAGCAATCTGCCGAGCGGATGCCGCTTCCATCCCCGCTGTCCCCATGCCCGGGAAATCTGTCGCCAGCAGGCTCCCGGTCTGTCCGAACAGGTCCCCGGTCATGCAGCCGCCTGCCACTTGAGCAGCGAGCTTTACAGCCTATAAAAATTATCAGACTCCATCAATTGACAAAGAAACTATTACTATATATAGTTTTTCAAATTTTACGGGCGAGTGAGCTGACCATGACGGATTTCGACAAAAACAGAAACTTCAACAACGAAGCAGAAATCCTGAAGGTGTTGGGACATCCGATCCGCTTGAAGATCGTGGCTGGCCTCTGCACCAACGAATGCAACGTCAAGCATATCTGGGAATGCCTGAACCTGCCCCAAGCCACCGTATCCCAACACCTGGCGCTCTTGAAAAACAAGGGGATCATCGAAGGTAAACGGGACGGCGTAGAGGTACACTACAGCGTGATCAATCCCCTGGCACGCAAGCTGATCTCCTCACTACTGACAGCCTGATCACCTTCTGCCACTGCCGTAGATCACCTGGTAACTGGCCGGTACTCCCTGTTCAGTGCCAAAGTGCTCTGTATAGATTGCTGCCATCTCATGCAGCACCCGTCGCCACCCCAGGCCACCGCCAACCGGTGGACGGGCCGTACCTGCCCCGATCCGTTTAATGGCCTGCAACAGCTGTGGCAGGTCAGAATACCAGACCACCTCCTGCTGTGTTGACACCTCCACCTGGCTGAACCCCTGCAGCATCAGAGCATTACGAATTTCGTCCTGAGTGTGGAAGTTGTGGGTGCCATCCCGGCCTGCAACTGCTGGCTTGCCAGCCTTAACCAAGGCTTCCCGCCAGGATGTCTGCAGTTCATGCAGGGTACCAGCCCCGAACAGGGCAAAACAGAACAGACCCCCATCCCGTAGCACCCGGTGCACCTCGCCAAAACAGGGTCCGCACTGTTCCAGCCACTGAAAGGTGGATGACGAGACCACCAGCTCAAAACAGGAATCCTGAAATGGCAACTGCTCGGCATCACCCTGCACCAGGTCAGCTTTACCGGCAAGACGCAGACCAGCCTGTCGTAGCATATTGGGGGCCAGATCAAGTCCAGTCAAGGCGGTCTGCGGGTACCGCTCTGCCAGCTGTGCCAGCAGACAGCCGGTGCCACAACCGATATCAAGTAGCTGTCGGGGCTGAACCGGCGACTGTTGCTCCAAAACGCTGAGCAGTTGTTGCACGACCCGTTGCTGCACCGGGGTGTGTTGATCGTAGGCATCTGCACCGCGCTGGAAGGACCGACCGACCCGCTGACGTTCAGGGTTTGTCATGGAAGTCCTCCCACAAACAACGACAGGTCACGGTTAAACTGGTCAGGCCGGCTGAGAAACGGGGCATGACCGCACCCCGGATACAGGATCCGCCGGCTGACAGGGATCGTCTGTGCCAGCCAGGCCGAGGCCTGGGGCAGACAGATTGGATCCAGCGCACCGTGCAGCAGCAGGGTGGGACAACGAACCTGAGCCGCTTCATCCAGCATCTCGGCCGTCATCAACGCATCCAGGCCATCCAGAGCCGCCTGGGCTGCAGGGGCTGTCACCTCAGCCAGCACACGATCTACCCGCTCGCGATGCTGCCCGTCATCCAACTCTCCCTCCACAAACAGTCTGCGTTGAAAACCGGCCAAAGCACGCTCCAGATTACGGCGGACCTTGAGCCGCATCCCTTCAGCATCCTTGGCAGGCAGGCCATAGGGGAAATGCGGTGCGAAGGTAAACCGTGGAGTGGCCCCCACCAGCACCAGACCGGCCAGCCGTTCTGCAAGGGGTGCATACGCCTTAAGCAGCACCTGGGCCCCCAGTGACCATCCCACCACGACCATAGCCTGCAGGTCAAGGGCCTCGACCAGTGCAACCAGATCAGCGGCATACCCTGCGAAACCTCCCATGCCACCCTCCGGAACCGACGATCTGCCATGCCCCCGCAGGTCGAGCGTCACCACACGGCACTGGGATGCCAGGGCCTGTTGTTGCAGTTGCCAGACCGCTCCCGACATGCACCAGCCGTGAACAAAGAGCAGCGGGCGACCATCGCCCTGCTGCTGATACCAGAGAGCGCCACCTGTCGAGGTTTGCAACCAGGACATCAGCATATCTCCAGACGGCGACCCACGGTGGCAATGGCGTCGACAGCAGAGCGCAGATCATCAGGATCGTGACTGGCCATGATGGTGCAACGCAACCGGCTGGTGCCGGTCGGGACCGTGGGAGGGCGAATGCCCTGGACAAAGAACCCGGCTTCAAGCAGCCGGCGAGAAAAGTCCATGGTGACCACCGGGTCTCCCACCAGGATCGGAATAATCGGCGTGCAGCCGTCCGGCACGCTGAACCCGGCCTGTTGCAACAACACCCTGAACAAGGCCACCTTGCCGGCCAACTGCTGCCGCAGCTGTTCCCCCTCGGCAGAGCGAACCAGTTCGATCGCGGCCAGCGAGGCGGCCAGCGCACCCGGCGGCAGCGAGGTAGAAAAAATCAGACTGCGGGAACGATTGATCAGATATTCCCGCAACTGGTGTGAGCAGGCCACATAAGCGCCAAAGCTGCCCAGGGCCTTGCCAAGGGTACCCATCTGCAGATGAATGCCGGACTTGATGCCTGCCTGAGCCGCACTGCCCCGCCCTTCAGTGCCCACTACCCCACCACCGTGGGCGTCATCCACCATCAGCAGGACAGCATGCTGTTCAGCCAAGGCTACCAGCTCCCGCAATGGGGCCAGGTCACCATCCATACTGAAAACGCCATCACTGACGATCAAACGCAGACCGCTGGTTTGATGCTGTTCCAGGAGCTTTCCCAATGTAGCTGCATCATTATGGGGATACCGTACCAGCTTGGCCCCGGAAAGCAGCGCACCATCAACGATGCTGGCATGATTGAGACGATCAGAAAAGACGATGTCACCCCGGCCTGCCAACGCGGCAATGATACCGGTGTTGGCAGCATAGCCGCTATTGAAGATCAAAGCGGTCTCGGTGCCCTTCCAGCTGGCCACTGCCGCCTCGAGCGCATCGTGGAGCGCCAGATTGCCGGACACCAGACGCGAAGCGCCGCTGGAAGTGCCAAAGCGAAACGTTGCCTCGACTGCGGCCCGCTTGAGCACCAGATGATCTGCCAGCCCCAGGTAGTTGTTGGAACACAGCAAGAGGCAATCGCGGCCAGCCAACTCCACCCGGGGTCCCACCCCTTCGACCTGCCGCAGTGAACGCAACAGTCCTTTTGCCGCTGTTTCATGCAGACGTTGCTGCAAAATCTCCATGGACATCGTTAACCATTTCCTCTCCACTGAAGTTGACAATCAGATCGAGAAAAAGGGGCAGAGACAGCCCCTACCCCATCACAAACAGACTACAGAAAGCGATTCAGCCCTTTGGCCTTAAGCGCTTCCACGACGACACGTACATCTTGGGCACGCTCCTTGGGACAGACCAGCAAGGCGTCGCCAGAACTGACCACCACCAGATCGTTGACCCCCACCGTGGCCACCACGCCAGCATGACCGGACACGATACAGCCACTGCTCTCCACCGCAATATGGGCAAGGCAGTTGGTCACCACGTTACCCTGTTGATCAGCCTCCAACAGTTCGGGCAGGGCCGACCAGCTGCCCACATCACTCCAACCGATCTCGGCCGGCACCACCTGCACCCGCCGGGAACGCTCCATCACACCATAATCAATGGATTGAGCCGTTACCTGGGCATAGATTGTCGCAATCTGCGGTTCCAAATCAACGATATCCCAGACATCACCGCCAAAATGCAGGGTGTTGAGCTGAGCAGCCAGCTCAGGCATCTGATTGGCAATCTCATCCAGGATCACATCGGCCCGCCAGACAAACATGCCGCTGTTCCACAAAAAATTCCGGGCCTCCAGGTAGCGGAGCGCCTGCTCCAATGGCGGTTTTTCCACAAAACGCAGCACCGGAAAGGGGCCAGCGCCGCGCAGGGCCATATCTGCCTCAATGTAACCATAGCCGGTTTCAGGGCGGGTCGGCACAATACCCAAGGTAACCAGATAGCTGTTTCGGGCAGCCTGGGTTGCGGTCTGCAGACAATCTCGCAGACCTGCTTCATCACGGATAAAGTGATCTGCCGGTAATACCACCATCACCGCCTGCGGATCACGGGCGGCAATCATGGTGGCTGCCAGCCCTACGGCCGGGGCGGTGTTACGCCCCACCGGCTCGGCAATCACGTCAAGGGGGACTTGGCGTCGATAGCCAGACAACTGACATTCGGTCTCCTCTGCCTGCAAGCTGTTCGTCACCACCAGAATCCGCTTCGGCTTCAGCGCCAGCACCCGCTCCACGGTCCGCTGCAACATGGTGGGACCATCCACCACCGAGATCAGTTGTTTGGGACGGGCAATCCGCGAAACAGGCCAAAATCGGGTGCCGGAACCGCCGGCCAGAATTACGACATACATAGCAGTTACTCCCGGTTTATCGCTCGTACACGTCTAACAGTCTAGCCATCGCTACGCTGATAGTCGTCCTGGAAACGGACGATATCATCTTCACCCAGATATTCCCCACTCTGCACCTCAATGATCACCAACGGGATCTTGCCAGGATTTTCCAGACGGTGCTGTTCACCGATCGGGATAAAGGTGGACTCATTGACATTGACGACGAACTCCTGTTCACCGCAGGTCACCCGGGCGGTGCCGGAGACCACGATCCAGTGTTCACTGCGATGATGATGCTTCTGTAGTGACAGTCGCTGTCCCGGCAAGACCTCAATCCGCTTGATCTTGTAACTGCTGTTTTCCTCCAGGACCGTATAGGTTCCCCACGGACGTTCTCCCCGTTCAAGTGCCATAACGTTACTGCTCCTTGTTGCGTAATAATACGTACTGGTGCAAGGCATCACGCCAGGGCTGGGGGGTAAACCCGCTGTCCGCTACCAGTTTGCTGCAATCCAGGGTGGAATAAAGCGGCCGCCGGGCCGGGCGGTTCAGTTGCTCGGTGGTCATCGGGTCAACCTGCACCGCCATACCCGCCTCTTCAAAAATAGCGCGGGCAAAACCGTTCCAGGAGGTTATGCCACTGTTGGCCACATGGTAGGTGCCCCGGCAACCGGCGTCAATCAGGGCGATGATCCCCCTGGCCAGATCGACGGTCCAGGTGGGGGCGCCGATCTGATCGTCCACCACACCCAGTTGCTCCTTTTCCTGACCCAACCGCAGCATGGTCTCCACAAAATTTTTGCCATGCAGCCCGTACAACCACTGCGTACGTATCAGCAGGTTGTCAGGGTTGACATCCAGGTTCAGCTCACCTGCCAGCTTGGACTCACCATAGACGTTCAGCGGTCGCGGCAGGTCATCCTCCCGGTAGGGACTACCTTTGCTACCATCAAAAACATAATCGGTGCTGATCTGCACCAGTTTAGCGCCGATTTCACGGGTAATCAACGCCAGAAAGGCCACCCCTTCGCCATTGACCTGCATGGCGGTTCCGCTGTTGCTTTCGCAGCCGTCCACATCGGTATAGGCGGCGCAGTTCACCACCACCGCTGGCTTGAGGGCTGTCAACACCTGCTGCACCGACAGCAGATCGGTGATATCAATTTCCGGCAGATCCACACCCCGGCCCCGTTCGCCCAGCAGGCCCATCACATCCTGCCCCAACATCCCCTTATGCCCCACCACCAGAATCATAGCGCACCACCATATTGCTGCTGATAATAGTCCCGATAGCTGCCGCTGGTCACCTCGTCCACCCACCCCTGATGAGCCAGATACCAATCAATGGTCTCGGTAATGCCGGTTTCAAAGGTGTAAGCCGGTGACCAGCCCAGGTCAGCCTTGAGCCTGGATGCATCGATGGCATAACGCCGGTCATGGCCGGGCCGGTCTTTTACAAAGGTGATCAATTCCCGGTTTTCACCAGCCTGGCGTCCCAGCCGTTGATCCAGCAGGTCACAAACCAGGTTGACAATGTTGATATTCTGCCATTCATTGTTGCCACCGATGTTATAAACCGAGCCTGGCACAGCCCCTTTAAGCACACATTCGATGGCGGCAGCATGGTCCTGCACGTGCAACCAGTCGCGCACGTTGGTGCCATCACCATAAACCGGCAGCGGTTTGCGGGCGATGATGTTGGCGATCAAGAGTGGGATCAGCTTTTCCGGGAAGTGAAACGGACCATAATTATTGGAACAGCGGGTGATCAGGGTCGGCATCCCGAAGGTTTCGTGGTAAGCCCGCACCAGCAGGTCAGCCCCGGCCTTGCTTGCTGAATAGGGCGAATTGGCAGCCAACGGCGTTGTTTCGGTAAAGTAACCAGTCTCCCCCAGGCTCCCGTAGACCTCATCGGTGGATATCTGATAGTAACGGAAACCAGCCACGGCACCGGACTGCCAATGCTTGCGGCTTTCCTCCAGCAGCACCTGGGTGCCCACTACGTTGGTGCGGACAAACAGTTCCGGCCCGCTGATCGAGCGATCAACGTGAGACTCAGCAGCAAAATGCACGACGGCATCCACCTGCTCCTCTGCCAGCAGGCGTCGGACCAGGGCGGCGTCACCGATATCACCCTTAACGAAGCGATAGTTCGGGTTGTGCTCAACCGCGGTCAGATTTTTGAGATTGCCGGCATAGGTCAACAGGTCGAGGTTGATCACCCGGCAGCCGGGGTTGCCCGGCAAAAAGCGGTTGATGAAGTTGGAGCCGATAAAACCGGCGCCACCAGTCACCAGCAGGGTAGAGGGCTGAAATATAACGGGAGGCATGGGATGTTTTCTCCAAACGTGAAATCAATTGAACGGTTTTTTATAGCACAGCAAGGTGCTGTCTTTGAACAAAAAGCTGCTCGACAGGATCGTGTCAGGCTTCTTCCGACTCCCCGGCAAATCCGTATTTAGCCAGTTTATAACGGAAAGAGCGAAAGGACATCCCGAGCAGTTCCGCCGCTTTTTTCTTGACACCGTTACTCTTTTCAAGCGCCTTCAGCAGATACTGTTTTTCGAGATTTTCCAGGGCCGGTTCCAACGATATGCCTTCATCAGGAATGGCCACTGCGGCGTGCAGATCAAAACGTTTTCCACTGCCGCGGACATGGGGCGGGAGGCTTTCGAGTGTGATCCTGTCACTATTTAACACCAGACTGCGCTCGACAATGTTTTCCAACTCACGGACATTGCCGGGAAACTGGTACAGCATCAAGGTTTGAAGGGCATCACTGGTGATGATACCGCCGCTGCTGCCGGTCGTGCCGTGCTTGCGGGAAAAATGTTCAATCAGCAGCGGAATATCCTCGATCCTTTCCCTGAGCGGCGGCATCGTGACCTGCACCACGTTAATCCGGTAGTAGAGATCTTCCCGTAAGCTGCCTTCCTTGATCTGGGCGGCCAGGTCACGGTTGGAGGCTGCCAACACCCGTACATCGACCTTTTTGGTGGCAGAACCGCCCACCCGGCGCACCTCGCGTTCCTGCAACACCCGCAGCAGTCTGGTTTGCATCGCCAAGGGCAGCTCGCCGATTTCATCCAGAAACAGCGTGCCTCCCTGGGCCTGCTCGAACAAACCGGCCCGTTCCCCCACCGCACCGGTGAAGGCCCCTTTGGCATGTCCAAACAACTCACTCTCGATCAGGGTTTCCGGGATGGCGCCACAATTGACCGCCACAAATGGCCTGCCCTTACGCTGGCTGTTATCATGCACCGCCCGGGCCGCCAACTCCTTGCCGGTGCCGCTTTCACCCAGAATCAGGACCGTGCTGGGACTGTCTGCCACCTTACGCAGCAGACTGAACATCTCTCGCATCCGTGACGAACTGCCGATCAGACTGCCAAACCCTTCACAGGCCTTGGCCTTTTCGCGCAGCACCAGGTTTTCACGCTGCAGATCACGTTTTTCAAGGGCATTGCGCACCAGCACCTTGATCTCTTCCACCTTGAACGGCTTGGCCAGATAATCGTAAGCTCCCAGCTTCATCGCCTCTACCGCCTGCTCGGCAGTTGAATAGGCGGTAACCAGCAGTACGGCCGTGTCAGGACAGGATGATCGTATTTTAGCCAACAATTCCAGACCGTTCAGGCCCGGCATCTGAACGTCAGAGATCACCAGATCAACCGGGGATGCGGCCAGCCGCTCCAAGGCCGTGGCGGCATCAGCAGCGGTCAGCACCTCATATCCTTCCCGCTCCAGCAAGATCGAAATAAACTCGCGCATACTCAGTTCGTCATCGACCACCAGTATTCTGGTCTTCATGCGATTCCCTCCACTATCGGCAGCAAAATGGTAAAGACCGTGCCGCCCCCCTCTCGTGGCTGAGCCTGGATGGTGCCACCATGTGCTTCAACAATACGATAGACCGTGGCCAGCCCCAAACCGGTGCCGGCTGGTTTGGTTGTCCAAAACGGCTCAAACAGGTGCCGGCTGGTCTCATCGTCCAGTCCTGAGCCACGATCAGCAACCATCAACCGCACCAATGAAAAAACGTGACCGGCGTCATCACGGCCTTCCTGGACGGCTGCAGACAAGGTCAACTCACCGCCGCCCGGCATGGATTCTGCGCCGTTTTGCAACAGATTCAGCAGCGTCTGGTGTAGTTGAGCCCGATCAGCAAACAGCTCAATGCCGGCCGGCACCTCAGCGTTAAGGCATATCTGCTCGAAACGAGCATCAGCCGCCAGGAGGGTCAGCAGATCGTCCGCCAGGTTGATCAACTCAAACCGCTCAAACCGGGGTGCTGCCGGACGGGCATAGGCCAAAAAATCGGTAATCAGACCGTTTAATCGATCTGATTCACGCAGGACAATCGCGAGCAACTTCGATTCATGCTCTTGCAGACAGCCATTAACGGCCAGCAGTTGCACCGAACCGCTGATGGCGGCCAGGGGATTGCGGATTTCATGGGCCATGCGCGCAGCCAGCTCACCCAGTGCGGCCAGCCGGTCCTGACGCTTGAGGGCAAGTTCCAGCTGCTTGCTGTCGGTCAGATTACGGATGGTCACAATCATGCCGGCCGGTTCACCAAGCACATCACAGAACGGCATGGTACGGTACCCGATAATCAGCGGCTCGACACTGGCGGTACGATAACAGAATTCCCCCTGTTGGGGCTGTGACAGAGACTGTTCTCCCCAAGGCACATGGGGAAAGATGATGTGACAGGCCTTGTCATAGGCATCTTCCTGACTGATGCCGGTAAGCCGCTCCAGATACGGGTTAAACACCCTGATACTGCCGTCACGGGTCACTGTCATCAGACCGTTTGTCAGATGCTGCACGATGCTGCTGTGCAAACGCTGCAGCTCCTCATAATTGACCTGGCTGACCCGCAAAGCATCTTCACTGCTGCGGGCCCGTTCCGTAAGATAGCCGGTGATGAAGGCGGTCACGATAAAACCGGTCAGATGCAGAAAAATGGTATAAAAAATCACCACACTGCCCCGTTGCAGTGCAGACAAGGGACTTAATCCAACCTTGTCCAGCAACCCGTAATACTGCAAATCCACCATGGCACCGAACAGGATGCCAGACAGGGCCGCAGTATAGAGGGCCTCCCGGCGGGAAAGCAGGAGAGCGGCGTTCATAATTGCCAGAAGATAGAGGAAGGAATAGGGACTGGCGATCCCGTCGGTGAATAACAGCAGCAGGGTGACAAACAGCAGGTCCCAGAAAATCTGCAGATAGGTCAGAGACAGCTGCCAGCGCTTACGGCGCAGCGCCGCCAGTGAGGCTGCCGAGAAGAAACAGGACGAGGCCATCAACAGCACAATGCCACGAAAGGCAGTGTTCTCAATAGCCTCGGGATCCTGCACCTTCAACACAAGAACCGATACCAGAAACAGCAGCGTGACAACGATCCTGGCAACGATAAAGAGCCGCAGGCGGCGCTCGGTTTTCATCAACTAGCCGCCAACCGCTCCCGCAAGTTTAAAGATCGGCAGGTACATGGCCACAACCAGACCACCCACCGTGGTACCCAGAAAGACCATCAACATCGGCTCCATCATGGCGGTCATGGCCGAGACCGCGTCATCCACCTCGTCATCGTAAAAATCAGCGATCTTGTTCAGCATGGCATCCATGGCGCCGGTGGCTTCACCCACCGAGATCATCTGCACCACCATCGGCGGGAAGATGCCGCAGGACTGCAATGGCTCTGCCATGGTCTTACCTTCGGAAATAGCCTGACGCACCCCGAAGATCGCCTCCTCGATGATCTTGTTGCCGGCGGTCTTGGCCACGATCTCCAGACCGTCCATGATCGGCACCCCGGAACTGACCATGGTACCCAGGGTACGGGTAAACTTGGCCACCGCCACCTTACGGATCAACGGCCCGGCGATGGGGGCCTTAAGGGCAAAGGCGTCAACCTTCTTGCGGCCCACCGGCGTGGCGTAAAACTTCTTAAAGCCCCAGACACTGGCGAAAAAGGCGGCAATGATCACGATAATGTATTTCAATAAAAAATCGGAAAGAGCAATCACGAACTTAGTAGGGGCGGGTAACTCGCCACCGAAGTCGGCAAACATCTTGGCAAAGGTCGGGATAACGAACACCAGGATCACGCCGACCACGATCACGGCGATCGACATGATGGTGACCGGATAAACCATGGCCCCCTTGATCTGCTTCTTCAACTTCATCGCCTTTTCAATGTAGGCCGCCAAGCGGTTCAGGATGGTATCCAGGATACCGCCGATCTCACCAGCCGCCACCAGGTTGACAAACAGTTCGTCAAAGGCCTTGGGATGCTTGGCCAGGGCATCGGCAAAGGTGGAACCGCTCTCCACACTCTCCTTGACCTTCAGCAGAATCTGCTTGAAGACCGGTTTTTCCTGTTGCGAAGAAAGGATATCCAGACACTGCACCAACGGCAGACCGGAATCGATCATGGTGGCAAACTGGCGGGTAAAAACCACCAGATCCTTGGTCTCAATACTACCGCCGCCGAAAGAAGGCAGTTTAAACTTCAGCCCGCCTCCCTGCTGCTTGACCGAAATATTCAGCAGTCCGGCCCGTTTAAGCTGGGCCTCCACCGATGCGGCATCCTGCGCATCGGTAACCCCTTTTTGAACGGCACCGGTACGGGTTTTACCTTCCCAGGCAAACTGTGGCATGAAACTCCTCCTTCAGAGTCGGGTTTCTAGCGGCGCTGCGGTCCGCGCATCCCCATGGTCGGGTTATTGATCATCTGTTTCAGTTCATCAGGATCGGACGAACGGCCCACGGCATCATCCAGGCTGATCTGGCGCCGTGAGTAGAGCGCATACAAGGATTGGTTCATGGTCTGCATGCCGTATTTATCCTGACCGACCTGCATCTGAGAGTAGATCTGATGAACCTTGTCCTCGCGGATCAGGTTACGGATGGCCGGATTGGGCACCATGATCTCCAGCGACAGACAGCGCCCGCCGCCGATCTTGGGTATCAGGGTCTGTGACATGACCCCCTCCAGCACAAATGAAAGCTGGGCACGGATCTGGGCCTGCTGGTAGGGGGGAAAAACATCCACAATCCGGTTAATGGTCTGGGCGCAGGAGTTGGTGTGCAGGGTGGCCAGACACAGGTGACCGGTTTCCGAGAGGGTCAAGGCCGCCTCGATGGTTTCCAGATCCCGCAATTCGCCCACCAGGACAATATCCGGATCCTGACGCAGCACATATTTAAGCGCGTTTTTGAAGCCCTTGGTGTCGGCCCCCACCTCGCGCTGGTTTACGAGACAGCCTTTGTGTGGGTGCAGATACTCGATCGGGTCCTCAATGGTGACAATATGCTCATGACGGTTAATATTGATGAAATCAATAATTGAGGCCAGGGTGGTGGATTTACCGGAACCGGTGGGGCCGGTCACCAGGATCAGACCCCGCGGTTTTTCAGCCAACTCCCTGACCACCGGGGGCAGCCCCAGATCCTCAAACGTAAGAATCTTGTAGGGGATCACCCGAAAGACACCTGCCACCGCGCCGCGCTGCACAAAGACATTACCACGAAAGCGGGACAGCCCCTTAACCCCGAAGGAGAGGTCAAGCTCATTGTCCTCTTCAAACTTGTGTTTTTGAGAATCAGTCAGAACCGAGTAACACAGCTGCTTGGTCTCCACCGCATTCAGGGGGGGGATATCTTCGAGCGGCTTCAATTTACCATCCACCCGAATCTGGGGCGGGGTGTTCGTGGTGATATGCAGGTCTGAACCGCCAGCTTCCACCAGTATTTTCAGGAGGTCGTGCAGGTTTGCCATGATTCGTTCTCCTTAACCAGATTGTTGAAAAACGTTACGAGGAAGCATGGCTACAAGACGCACGGAGCACAGCGACTGAGACATAACATTTAGTTAGGCGAAGGAGCGAGCACCGCGCAACGCAGTAGACAGGCTCCGCAGTAGTTTTGTCAGTCGTCTGCCACCGTGACCCGCAACACCTCTTCCAGAGAGGTAACCCCCTCCTTCAGCTTGGTAAGGCCGGACTGGCGCATGGTCTTGACACCGAGCCGCATCGACTCGCGTTTGATCTCGGCAGTGTTGGCACCGTTGAGGATCAACTCCCGAATCGGATCCAGCATTGGCATGACCTGGTAAAAACCGACCCGTCCCTTGTAGCCGGTGTTGCTGCAAACCGAGCACCCCTTGCCCCGGTAGCAGACAAAGTCGTTCGCTTGCTCAGCCGGTACACCGGCCTCTATCAAGGCCTGCACCGGGATATCTTCCTTCTCCTTGCACTCACTGCAAACCCGACGGGCCAGACGCTGGGCAGTGATCAGGTTAACGGCCGAGGCCACCAGAAACGGCTCGATGCCCATGTTCAGCAGACGGTTGATGGTGGCCGGGGCATCGTTGGTGTGCAGCGTGGAGAGCACCATGTGGCCGGTCAAGGCCGCCTTGACGGCGATCTCGGCGGTTTCAAAATCCCGGATCTCACCGATCATGATAATGTCCGGGTCCTGCCGCAGGAAGGAACGCAGGGCAGCGGCAAAGTTGAGGCCGATATCCTCATGCATCTGCACCTGGTTGATACCGGCAAAGTTGAACTCCACCGGGTCCTCGGCGGTGGAAATATTTTCAGTTACCTTGTTCAGCTCCGACAAAGCCGAATAAAGTGAAACCGTCTTGCCAGAGCCGGTGGGCCCGGTCACCAGCACCATGCCGAACGGTTTATGAATCTCCCGCTTAAAGTGGGCCAGCGCCTCAGGCTCATAGCCCAGCTTGGTCATGTCCAGCTGCAGATTGCTCTTGTCCAGCAGCCGCATGACGATCTTTTCGCCAAACAGGGTAGGCAGGACTGAAACCCGGTAGTCCATATCCTTGCCCCCACCCAGCTTGATCTTGATCCGGCCATCCTGGGGCAGACGCCGTTCGGCAATATCCAGTTCCGCCATGATCTTGATCCGCGAGGTAATTGCGTTCTTGAGCTTCATGGGCGGCTTCATCACTTCATACAGCACACCATCGATCCGGTAGCGCACCCGGAAGGTTTTTTCATAGGGTTCCACATGGATATCACTGGCTTTTTTACGGATCGCATCCATCAGGATCAGGTTGACCAGTTTGACCACCGGAGCATCTTCAGTGGCTTTTTCCAATGAGGAGACATCAACCGTCTCCTCGGTATCCACCAGCTCCAGGTCCTCCATATCCAGATTGTCCATCACATCTGCCAGAGAGGCGGACTGGTCGTAATACTTGTCGATCGCCCCCCTGATGTCGGACTCCGAAGCCACGACCATCTCCACGTTATAGCTGGTCATGAACTTGATGTCTTCGATGGCAAACAGGTTGGAGGGATCGCTGACTGCAACAATCAGGGTGGACCCGGCCCGGTTAACCGGCACCAGGTTGTACTTCTGAACCACTTCGGGGGGGATGATCTTGACCACGGCCGGGTCAATCTCGTATTCGTTCAGACTGATGGTGGGGACACCGTATTGACGTGAAAGGAAGGAAACAAGGTCATGCTCACTGATCAAGCCCTGCTTGATCAGGATCGAACCTAACTTGCTCTGGCCACCAGACATTTTCTGTTCTTGCAGGGCGCCGGTCAACTGTTCCCGCGTAATCAGGCTGTTTTTAACCAGAATTTCGCCCAGGCGGCTTGTCTGCATAACACTCCCGTTCAACCCTGCAATAAATGGTGTTTGTCTGACACGCGGCCAATAATAGTACTGGCCTCACCACCCTGCTGTCAAGAAATTGGTGGCCTGTGTAGTTTTCTCAGGGCAGCATACATCAAATCTGGCGGTGGCATAACGCCTGTCCAAAGTTGAAACGCCAGCTCCCCCTGGGCCACCAGCATCCCCTGGCCATCACAGACCAGCAGGCCACGCTGACGGGCCTGCTGCACCAAGGGTGAGATGACCGGCCCGTAGACCATGTCGTAGACTTTAGCAGTATCAGGCAGGAGTGCAAGCTCAAGCCCGTCAATTTCTTCGCCGTGCAGACCAAGAGAGGTGGCATTGATCAGCAGGTCCGTCTCAGGCAACAGATCAACCAACGCATCAAACCCGGCAGCTTTCAGCAGTTGCCCCGAACCATGCGCCTGCAACTCTTCCACCAGCGACTGCGCCGTAGCCTGGATCCGGCTCACGACCGTAATCCGTGCCACACCAGCTGTTGCAAGCGCTGCCACGGCCCCTCGGGCAGCCCCGCCCGCCCCCAGCACCACAATCTTCACCCCCGCTACCCGGCAGTCCAGCTCCCGTTCCAACGCAACCACGAGTCCGGCACCATCGGTATTGTAACCGATCAGACGTCCTGCCCGGTTGAGCACGGTATTAACCGCGCCAGCCTGAAACGCCTCAGGCGATAATTCATCCAAAAGCGGCATCACAGCGATCTTGTGGGGGATGGTCACATTCCAGCCGTCCACTCCCAAGGCTCGCATACCCTGCACTGCCTGGACCAGGCGTTCCGGCGGCACGGCAAAAGGCACATAGACACTATCCAGGCCAAGGGACCGGAAGGCGGCGTTCTGCATCAGCGGTGACCGGGAGTGGTCCACCGGCCAGCCGATGATCCCATAGACCTTGGTGGTACCACGAATCAACTCCTTCATTGCCCCTCTCCCTCTGTCTGTCCTGCCAGCTTATATCGTGATCGAAGCTGTGCAAGATGTTCCTGCCAGGCCGGCACCATCTGCTGAACCTGGGTCAGCATCACTGCCGCCCGCCCCTGTTGTCCCTTACCTGCTGCAACCTCAGCAGCTTGTAGCAGGGAGTGGGCCACAATCATCACCGCCTTTTCCGAGTCCTGGTCAATGTGCCAGCCAGGATTCATAACGAAACGATGCAGCACCTGAGTATCCCAGATCGCTCCACCATCCTCCAGCATCGCAGCACCCTTTCCTCCGGGCAACCTGAACACCATACCCAGCGGAGCTGGTTGTTCTGCTGGCCAGGACAGTGATTGCCGGGTGGAATAATCCATCAGCACCGGCCGTTCGACTTGTAACCGGCTTGCAAGCCGGGCAAAGGCCAGCTCGGCCGGCATCCCTTCCGGACGAACAGCAGCAAACACCGGCTTCAGCCGCGGCAGTTCCTGTTGGTACCAGCCAAAGACCAAGTGGGGGATGTGGGGCAGATCCAGATCCTCCCGCATCCGCTCCACTCGTTGCAGATACCAGAGCGGAAAGGCGCCACTATCCCCCCAGGTAAACAGGACCGCCTGTTCCGGCAACGTCCGCAGAGAATTTACCGCATAATCCTGGGCACTATAATTCCGCTGCTGATCATTGGCACGGTAGTTTACAACCATCTGAAAGGCCGGGATCAGCAGGGAAAACAGCGTCAGCAGCACCATGTGCAAACAACCATACTGCTCTGGACACTCCGCTGCCGAAACACCCCGGGCAATCGCAGTAAACAGCCCAACGCCGATCAACACAGCCGCCAACAGATAGAGTGGGGTGTAAAACTCCTCGGTTAAAAAAATTGATTCCGGCTGCGGGTTGAAAAAACCTGCGATTACCACCAAAAAACTGAGTAGCGCCGCACCCGCGGACAGGATAAAGGGACGCTGGCTCTGCCAGCAGGCCACCAGACCGATCGCCAGAAACAACAGGCCGGTCCAGCCAAATTCATGGGGAATCGAAAAGGCGGACAACTGTTTCAGCAGCAGGGCCAGATCACGCCCGTGGGATTCCTCAGGATAGCCTTGCCGGAGCACGTGCCACAAAAAACGGGATAAGCTGCTGGGATCACCCCAATTCTGCTGCGTGGCTGCAGCCGCCCGCAGTGGCAGGTAGAGCTGCACCGCGCCACCTGTTACGGCACAGGCCATGGTCAGCAGCAGCTCCCGTATCCGCAGCAGCATCCGCGGTTTGGTAAACAGGATAAACACCAGCCAGGCCGGTACCAGCAGGACAATAGTCTGATGGGCGCCACTGGCCAGGCCGGCCAGAAATCCAACGCCGTACCACCAGGCAGGCTGTTCGTCACCGGCCTGCAAATCCTCCCGCCAGCGCAGCAAAAACAGGAAGGTAAGTGCCACCAGAAAGGCCAGCAGGGGATAAGGCTTGTCGTGATTGGTCTGCAGCCAAAGTCGTGGCGATGTTGCAAACAGTAACGCACCGGCCAGGGCAGCTCCATTGCGGGCAACCGTAACAAAGCGGGCATCACCAGCACAGGAAAGGTGGGCCACCAGCCGCCTGACCAGCAGAAACGCTCCTACACAGGCCAGGGCAGCACTAAAGGCGGTGGCCAGATTTACTCGAAAGGCGATTGAGCCAAACGGTAACCAGGTAAACGGCTTGGCAAACAGTAAAAACAGGGGATAACCTGGCGAATGGGCCGAACCCAGACCGTGAATGGCGGTGAGAAACTCACCGCTGTCGTAGAAGGTGACAGAAGGCGCCAGGGTGGTCAGGTAAAGCCCGAAAGGAAGCAGCCAGGCTGCCAAAAGCCAGGGGCTAATCCAGCTATTGACGGGTCGTTTCACTGTCCGGTTCCCTGAACTGTGGCCTGAGTGCGCAAACGGCTCAAAGAGATGCCGCCCGACCAGAGGTAATAGCATCCGACTAGAATCACAGGGAAAAATCCGACACCATGCACGACCAGGGCGATGCTGACCGCCTGGGCATCCGGTAGCCGGAAGGCCACCAAACCGGTATAGCAGGCGACATGGAAGGTACCAATGTACCCCGGTGCGGCCGGCACCATCACGGCAAAAACCAGCAACACCATGATAAAAAAGGAGGCGGTCAAGGGTAACTGGATACTGAACCCCCTCAAAACCAGATCAATCGACAGAGTGGCGGTCAGCCAGATCAAGGCTGATGAAACCACCATCAACAGCAGGTTGCCGACAGAGAAGGTCAGACGCAGTCCTGACAGGAAAGAACCGGCCAGTGGAATCAGACGGTCCCCAAGCCGTTGCGGAAAGGGCCGCATCAACAGTGCCAGCAACCTCAACGTCTGCATCGGGCGCGCCTTGAGCAGCAGAAGCACGAGCACGACGCAGAGGTACACCGACAGGGTGGTGACACCGGCAGCCCGCAGCATGACCGCTGCCTGATCCATGCCGGGGGGAAGCTGCAGGTTCACCAGCACCAACAGCAGCATCACCATCACCGACAGGCCGTCCAGCATCCGGTCAATCACCAGGGATGCGAACACCGATCCCACCTTCAGCTGCTCCCGTTCAGCCAGCACCCAGGCCCGTACAAACTCTCCCAAACGGGCCGGAAAGAGATTATTTGCCATATAGCCGATAACGACAGCCGGATACAGTGAACCAAGAGGCAGTGGACGTTCGTGGAGCAACAGTAACCGCCACCGTACCGCCCGCAGCCAATAACTGACAAAGGTTGCCGCAACAGCAGCCGCCAGATAGCGCCAATCAAGGCGCTGCAAAGCATCCACCAGCTGCCGGCCATCGATTTTACGCAGTAACAGCCCTAAAAACAGCATGCTTACGCCGGCACCGAGCCACAACATCAGGGTGGAACGTTTCATGGCGTCTGCCTCAATGGCAGGCCGGCAGCAAGCAACGCCCTGGCTGCCGTCACGTCACGGCTGATCTGTTCCTTGAGCGCCCCAACATCGGGAAAACGGGTCACCCCCCGCAGCCGTGCGACGAACTGAAGAGCAATCTCCTGTCCGTACAACGGGGCATTGAAGTCAAACAAGAAAGCCTCGATGGTCCGGCCCCCGCCATCAAAGGTGGGGTTGCTGCCGATACTACAGGCCCCCATATGCAGCTCACCCAACGCTTCGACCCAGACCGCATAGACCCCGTCAGCAGGGATTAACAGGTTGTCAGTAATGATATTGGCCGTAGGAAATCCCAACGAACGACCGATCTCACGCCCATGGATCACCCGGCCGCTGATCCGGTGGCAACGTCCCAGCATCGGCACCACCGCCGCCACCTCGCCAGCCTGTACTAACCGGCGCACCTCGCTGCTACTAAAAATCAGCTCCCCCTCCCCTACCGGTTCCAGAACCTCCAACACAAAACCCAACTCATCAGCCAACCGGGACAATAACCGTTCATTGCCCTCCCTGCCACGGCCAAAGGCGTAATCATGGCCAATCACCAGGTGACGCATACCCAGCCCCGCCACTAAAATTTCGCGCACGAATCGTTCAGCGCTAACGGACGCAAAGCTACTCGTAAAGGGGATCACTACCAACAGATCCAGATCACTTTCCGCAATCAGCGCCCGTTTCTGGGCCGCAGAGGTAATCAGCAGAGGTGCGCGGGAGGGATGAATGATCTGCAGCGGATGGGGGTCAAAAGTTACCGCCACAGAGGTAGCTGCTTCGGCATGGGCATACTGGTGGATACGACGAAATATCTCACGGTGGCCCCGATGGACCCCGTCGAAATTGCCGATGCTCACGACAGAGCGCTCGGCAAACGGACGACTGAAATCGGCAGTGGTTATGATTCGCATGGCGCCATGGTTATGGCATACTTTCATGGACCAGACAACCCTTGATCCCTTGACAAACCAGCCTCCTGGGTTCAATAATCACCACCTGCGCGTATACACAATTTTTCACTGGAGTCACCCATGATCATCGAAAGTGATTTTCTGGTCATCGGCAGCGGTATTGCCGGACTTTCCTTTGCCTTGCAGGCTGCAGACCACGGCCGGGTCGCCATTGTCACCAAACGGGAGATTGCCGAATCCGCCACCAGATATGCCCAAGGCGGCATCGCCTCGGTCTTTTCAACCGAAGACTCCTTTGACGCCCACATCCAAGATACCATGGTGGCTGGTGCCGGCATCTGCCACGAGGATGTGGTGCGGATGGTCGTGGAGGAAGGCCCGCACACCATCCGTAACCTGATCGAATGGGGGGTCAAGTTTACCACCAGTACCACAGGGGGCGAATACGACCTGACCCGCGAGGGTGGCCACAGCGCCCGCCGGATTCTGCACGCGGAAGACATCACCGGCCGCGAAATCGAACGGGCACTGGTAGAGGCAGCCCGCCTGCATCCCAACATCCAGGTATTTGAGTATCATATCGCCATCGACCTGATCACCTGTGCCAAAATTGCCCGCCAGCCGGTGACTGATAACTGCTGTGTCGGTGCCCACGTGCTCGACATCAAGGGGGACAAGGTGTTGACCTTTGCCTCCCGCACCACCCTGCTGGCCAGCGGCGGCGCCGGCAAGGTCTACCTGTACACCTGCAACCCTGATGTGGCCTCCGGCGATGGTGTGGCCATGGCTTACCGGGCCGGTGCCACCGTTGCCAACATGGAGTTCATGCAGTTTCACCCCACCACCCTGTTCCATCCCCATGCCAAGTCGTTCCTGATCTCCGAGGCGGTCCGGGGCGAGGGTGCAATCCTGCGCCGCCGGGACGGCACCGCCTTCATGGAGAAGTACCATCCCTTGAAGGACCTGGCACCACGTGACATTGTGGCTCGGGCCATTGACAACGAGATGAAGACCCATGGTGATGACTGTGTCTACCTGGACATCACCCACGAACCTGCCGATTTTGTCCGCAGCCGTTTTCCCAACATTTATCAGACCTGCATGGAATTTGGCCTGGACATGACCCGCGAATGGCTGCCGGTGGTACCGGCTGCCCACTATCTCTGCGGAGGCGTCAAGGTCAATACCGATGGCGAAACCGACCTGCCAGGTCTCTATGCCATTGGCGAGGTGGCCTTCACCGGCCTGCATGGGGCCAACCGTCTGGCCAGCAACTCGCTGCTGGAGGCTGCGGTCTATGCCGGCCGCGCCGCCCGGCATGCCACGACAACACTCTCGCAGCGCGCTGCCGCCAACAAGCGTGAAACCATCCCGGAATGGGATTCCGGCACTGCCACAAACAGCGATGAAATGGTGGTGGTCTCCCAAAACTGGGATGAGATCCGACGCTTCATGTGGAACTATGTCGGGATTGTGCGTTCCACCAAGCGGCTGGAACGGGCCATGCGGCGGATCAGACTGATCCAGGAGGAGATCCATGAGTACTACTGGAACTTCACGATCACCTCAGACCTGATCGAACTACGCAACATCGCCACGGTGGCGGAGCTGATCGTTACCTGTGCCCAGATGCGCAAGGAATCACGCGGCCTGCACTATACCATCGACTACCCGGACCAGAACGGCACGAACTGGCAACGGGATACCATCATCAAGAAGCAGTTCCCCTGAGGTTTCCATGGATATTGCAGCACTGCGACAACGGATTGATCTGCTGGACGATGTACTGCTGAGAATATTCAACGAACGGGCTCGTCTGGCCCTTGAGATCGGCCACCTCAAAAAGGGACTGGACCTGCCGGTCTTTGATCCCGGCCGTGAGAAGCGAATATTTGCTCGCATGAAGGCGGACAACCCCGGTCCTCTGGATGATGGTGCCATTGTCAGGCTTTTTGAACGGGTTATAGATGAATCCCGCCGTCTGGAGCGGATTATGACAACGGAAGAAACAGAGGATGGACCACACCAATGATCGTTATCATGAAAAAAAATGCCCCTGACGAATCCCTGGACTTTGTCAAGGAGTACCTGATCAGCCGCAACTTCGACATTCATCAGTCCACTGGAGCCAATCGCACCATCATCGGAGTGATCGGCAACACACAATCCCTGGATGACGCAACGATTGCCCGGCTACCCGATGTTCACCAGGTAGTCAGAATCAAACCGGAACACTGATCAGACCATGCGCCACTGCATCATACTATTCCTGCCCCCGCTGCTCTCCGCCATACTCCTGCTGTCAGCCGTTTCAGCAGTGGCCCTCGAGATCGAACCGTTCCGGACAGCCAATCGGAATCCGCTGGTACAGGGCTACGGTCTGCCCTCTGAAAGGACGCCACACCTGCTGCCTGCCCACTCCTGGACAGCGATCCTGACCCAGGACGTCGCCAGCATCTATACCAGCAGCAACACAAGCACCGAACAGCTTACCCTCGACGGTGAACAATACCGCTGGGCCCTGACCGGCAAGTACGCACTGACTGACCGCCTTGAACTTGGTCTGGAGCTTCCTGTCGTCATGCAAACAGGAGGTTTTCTTGACGGCTTGATCACGGATTGGCACAGCTTGTGGGGATTACCACAGGGGGGGCGAGACAGCGCACCTAAAAACCGCCTGACCTACCGTTACAGCAAGGACGGCCGCCAACGGCTCAATGTGACTGACTCGTCGACAGGAATAGGGGATATCAGTCTGCTGGCAGGCTATCGCCTCTTCGACCAACGCCAGGGGGACGATCACGACGCAGTAGTGGTCCGAGCGCAGCTCAAACTTCCTACTGGTAAGAGCAGTTCGCTGCACGGCACCGGCAGCACCGATCTGGCACTCTTTCTGACCGGCGCCATGAACCGGGCCACCGAATGGGGAACGTTGGGAGTCTATGGCTCGGCCGGAGGAATGGTCAGCAGTGATGGCGACCTGCTCAGCAAGCAACGCGAAAACCTGATCGGGTTCGGCGCGGCCGGCATCGGCTGGTCTCCAGCAGACGTGATTGCCTTCAAGGTTCAGATGGATCTTAACACTGCCTGTTACCGTGACAGCAACCTTGACGAACTCAGCAAGACCGCCCTGATGGTTACCTTGGGCGGCACCGTGCGGTTATCTGGCGACTACCTGCTGGATATCGGGCTGTCCGAAGACCTGGCCGTGGCGACCGCGCCGGATGTGACCTTCCACCTGGGCCTGAGTGCCCGTTTCTGACAGCAACCTCGACGAGATCAATCAACCGGTAATACTGACCACCTCGTCATAGGTGGTGAGTCCCTCCAACATCTTGCGGATGGCAAGTTGCCGCAAGCTGGCGAACCCATCCTCCTCGGCAGCCCGGACAATATCCGTTGGATCGGCCTTTACACTGATCAACTGTTTGATCCGATCCGTAATTTCCAACACCTCAAAAATGCCGGTACGCCCCTTGTAGCCGGTGCCGCGGCACTCCTTGCAACCGGCCCCTTGCACCACCCTGACCTTGCTGCGATGAATCTGAAGATATTCACGTTCTTCCTTGCTCAGCTCCCGGACCGTCTTGCAATCAGAACAGACCTTGCGCAGCAGACGCTGGGCCACAATCCCCATCACCGTAGCCGAGATCAGATAGGGTGGCACCTCCAGATCAAGCAGACGGGCAATCGATGAAGGGGCGTCATTGGTGTGCAGGGTTGAGAGTACCAGGTGACCGGTAAGCGCCGCCTGGACAGCATTGTCAGCCGTATCCTGATCCCGGATCTCACCCACCATGACAATGTCCGGGTCCTGGCGCAATACGGTGCGCAGAATATTCCCGAACGTCACCCCGATGGCCTGCTGCACCCCGATCTGGTTAAACTGCTCCATCACCATTTCGATCGGGTCTTCGATGGTGATGATATTGATTTCCGGCGAGGAAAGGGTCCTCAGTGAGGAATACAGCGTGGTGGTCTTGCCGGAACCGGTGGGGCCGGTCACCAGCACGATCCCGTTGGGACGATGAATGAAGCTGTTGAACAGGGCGTATTCCCGCGGATAAAACCCGATGGTGTCAAGCTCCTGCAACAGAATTTCCGGGTCGAATATCCGGATCACCACTTTTTCACCAAAAGCCACCGGTACGGTAGAAACCCGCAGCTCTACCTCTTTGCCATTATGGGCGGTCTTGATGCGACCATCCTGGGGGCGGCGCTTCTCTGCCAGATCCATCCGGGCCAGCAGCTTGATCCGTGAAACGATCGGAGCATGCAGCGGCTTGGGAAGCAGATGGATATTGTGCAGGATACCGTCCAGACGAAATCGGATCAGCACTTTTTCACGTTTAGGCTCAATATGAATGTCGCTGGCCCGCTGGTCAAAGGCATACGAGAGTAGAAAATCAACGGCGGAAATGACATGCTTGTCGTTTCCCTCCAGTTCCTTCTCACCGCGCATCTTGAAAAACTGTTCCAGGTTGCCCAGATCAACGCCAGCGTTTTCCTCCGCCTCGGCAGCCATAACCGAGGCCCGAAAGCCGTAAAATTCACGCAGAATCTTCTGGATATCGGTACAGGAACTGACCACCCGCTGAATCTGCAAACGGTGGGCGGTGGCCAGCTCATCCAATACCACCTCGTTGAAGGGATCAGCCACGGCGATGGTCAGTTCACCAGCTTTGGCCGCCACCGGCACGATCAGATATTTAAGGGCAAAGGGACGGGGGATGTGCGAGGTAACCACATCCAGATCAAGCTTCAACGGATCGATCTTGAGATACGGCAGCTTGAGGAATCCGGCCAGGCTTTCGGTGATCGTGTCCTCGGTCAGCACCCGCCCGTTACCGCCTGGAATTTCAAAGGCAAAGGAGGCGATCACCTGGGCTGGTGATGGACGTTCGCCACTCTTGTGCAGCCTGCGGCCGGCTCCCTGATGGCCGGCAATCAACCGGGACTCTTGCTGCCGGGCCTGTGCAGAAAGTGTGGCCTGCTGTTCTTGAGACAGCAACTGCTGGTCGCGTAATACAGCGGCCAGATACTCAATCGTCAAGGTTTTTGGATTGGTCATGACACCTTATCAGTGCGAAAATTTATTGGTCTTTACTGCCTTGTCCCGCTGCTGTTCAATCCGCTTGCTGACCGCCTCCAGCACCTCTTCCTCGGAATAGTGCGGTTTGGATGACAGCTTGGGCATCTCTCCCGGCTCCGGCGTAAGCACCTCGCTCTGCTTGGCCAGGAAGGCATCCAGCACCTGCTTCTTCTCACTGTAGATCATGCTGTCCCGCATCAAATCCATGGAACTCTTCAGCAACCCCCGCCCGGTAATGAGCAAAATCAAAAGCGGCACCAGATCACTCTGCCAATAATCAAGGCTGCGTTCATGGACCATGGTGCCGGCCAAAAGGCCCGAGCAGGCCAGCAGCACCCCGAAAAAATTGGCGAGCACACGATATTCCGGGCCGTTCGATAGCTCAACGGCGGTGCGGTCACTGGTTTTATCAGGCATGGCTTACCTCCTGCTGCGGTGCTGGTGCAGCCGTCCCTACAGTTTATCACTATTCATTAGACTACTACGAATGTACCGGCAACGCCAGCCAGGGGCCGACGTGACGTCCTCAATAGTCCATACCTGCTGCAAACGTCATGGAATTATTTTCTTATCGGCTTATTGAACAAGATTATTAACTGTGGCGCCAGGGTACAATTCTGATGCAACGGCTTGTCGTAGTGCTGTGGTGAGTGGGTTATCGAAGCCTCCCCGGCAACGGCTCGCTGAGCTGGTGTGCTTACAACCTGGTTTGTTTTTAGGCCGGCACCAGCTAAAACCTGATCGGCGCAAAGCCATCCGGTGTGGCAAATCTGTTCAGCTTTTTACGCGTTATGGCACCGTGCCTATTCACATCAATTTTATCGTACAGTCGGCTTTTTTCCTCCACACTCAAGGCAGTTCCCGGGTCGGCACACAACTCCTGATGCTGAATACGGCCATCCTTGCCACGCACCAGCGGGCACGAGGTGAACTCCTCACGGGTGATGCTGCCGCTTTTATCAGCATCAAGCTTGTTGAACAGTCCACCCTGGTCAGCAGCCAGCACACCAACAGGCAGGGAGATCAGCAGACTGCAGGCAATCAATCTAATGGTTCGCAGCATGGTTGGATTCCTTTCAGGCACAAGTAATCAAGAGAGTGAAGTATACCGATTTGTGCAGACTTTACAATGCAGCCATGCTGGTTAAGCCCTGATACGGATTGACAGCAGCCACTGACCATGCCATAAAACCCATTCATTCCAAGGAGGTTTGCTGCAATGAGTGTTGACGACAAAAAAGTTATTTATAGCATGATGCGGGTATCAAAATTCTACGACAAAAAACCGATCATCAAGGACATCTCACTTTCCTATTTTTATGGTGCCAAGATAGGTGTGCTGGGTCTGAACGGCTCCGGCAAATCCACCCTGCTGAACATCATGGCCGGTGTGGACACTGAATTCAACGGTCAGGCCGTGCTCTCCCCCGGCTACAGCGTAGGTTATCTGGAGCAGGAACCAAAACTGGATGAAGACAAAACGGTGCGGCAGATTGTGGAACAGGGCGTACAGGAGATTGTCGACCTGTTGGCCGAATTTAACGGTATTACCGATAAATTCTCCGAGCCGGATGCTGACTTTGAAAAACTCTGCGACCGTCAGGCCGTGTTGCAGGAGAAACTTGACCATGCAGAGGCATGGGATCTGGATTCTCGCCTGGAGCTGGCCATGGATGCGCTGCGTTGTCCGGTGGGCGACACACCGGTCAAGGTCCTGTCAGGCGGCGAAAAGCGGCGGGTGGCGCTCTGCCGGCTCCTGTTGCAAAAACCTGACATCCTGTTGCTGGACGAACCCACCAACCACCTTGACGCCGAGACCGTGGCCTGGCTGGAAAAGCACCTCCACAGCTATCCCGGCACCGTAATTGCCGTGACCCACGACCGCTATTTCCTGGACAACGTAGCTGGCTGGATCCTGGAACTGGACCGGGGTGAAGGGATTCCCTGGAAGGGCAACTACTCCTCCTGGCTGGAGCAGAAAAAGGACCGTCTGGCCGTCGAGGAAAAACAGGAGAGCGATCGGCAGAAAACGCTGCAACGCGAGTTGGAATGGATCAGGATGTCGCCCAAGGGGCGTCACGCCAAGTCCCAGGCCCGAATCAGCGCCTATGAAGACCTGGCTGCGGACACCGGTGACAAACGGGCCAAGGAGCTGGAAATCTATATCCCCCCCGGCCCACGTCTCGGTGATATCGTGATTGAGGCGGATAATGTCGGCAAAGGGTTCGGCGACCGCCTGCTGTTTGAAGGCATGACCTTCAAGCTGCCCCGTGGCGGCATTGTCGGTGTGATCGGCCCCAACGGCGCCGGCAAGACCACCCTGTTCCGGATGATCACCGGCACAGAGCAACCTGACAGCGGCACCATCCGGGTGGGGGAGACCGTGCAGGTTGCCTACGTGGACCAAAGCCGGGATTCACTGAACCCCGACCGTCTGCTGTGGGAAGAGATCAGTGACGGCCAGGAGATGATCCAGCTGGGCAAACAGACCGTGAATGCCCGCACCTATGTGGCCCGCTTCAACTTCACCGGTGGCGATCAGCAAAAAAAGGTGGGCATGCTCTCCGGCGGTGAGCGTAACCGGGTCCATCTGGCCAAGGTACTGAAAAGCGGAGCCAACGTGCTGCTTTTGGACGAGCCGACCAACGATCTGGACGTGAACACCATGCGTGCGCTTGAGGAGGCCTTGGAAAACTTTGGCGGTTGTGCCGTGGTGATCTCTCACGACCGCTGGTTCCTGGACCGGGTCGCCACCCATATGCTGGCCTTTGAAGGAGATTCACGGGTTGTCTGGTTTGAGGGCAACTATTCAGAATACGAAGAGGACCGGCATAAACGGCTGGGTGCCGAGGCGGACCGGCCCCACCGGATTACCTACCGCAAACTGACCCGCTGACGTGAAACCACCGAGGTAGCGAGACATGAACTACACCACCTACTACAACCGTGGGCAGAAGGTGTTTCTGATCAACATCACCCCTGGCCGCGACGAGTCACTCTTCGAGGCATTCTCGGCAACGATTTCCGCTTGCGATAACCGGCAGCTTGAGTTGCGGCCTCGCTACCCCCTGCATCACGGCGAGGAAGGCCTGCTCAAGCCGGGCATGCAATTCAAGGTCACGGCGGAAAGCTTCGGCTCGGGGGTGCAGTTCAGCGGTGAGATCAGTGCAATCTCCAATACCGGGTTTGTGCTTATGCCGTTGAGTCCTATTGAGATGTACCAACGCAGCCAGGTTCCCCGCATGGACATCATCCTGGGTTTCCGCGCCTTTACCCGTTCAGCTCCGCTGATGATTTTCCGGCATGAATGGCAACGCCTGATAGATGGCATGACTGCCGGCAAAGCTGCAAATCTGGAACTGGAACCCTGCCAGCTGAACTTGGGAGTTGGCGGCTTGCGCTCGGTGGTGGATATTTCAGAACGACAATACGACCTGTCGATGGTCTTTATTGAGCTGGAGCCGGGAAAACCACCGGTTTGCGCCGTTACCGAGCAACTCTGGCGGCGCACCTTGCCGGATGACGAGGGGATTGCCATTGGCCGGCGCTTTGTGCTCATCCGCAAACAAGACCAGACCCGTATCCAGCACCATATCGAGCAGCAGCTCAAAAAACAGGGAAAAAAACTGAAACACCAGAAAAACAACTGGGAACTGTTGGATTGCATGTTCCGTGAGCATTGAACGGGCTGGCCTGAGCGAACACTACCATTATGAACTACGACCGTTATTTTAGCCGCGGGCAGAAGGTTTACCTGATCAATATCTCCCAGACCAGGGACGAGTCGATCTATGAGTCATTTTCTGCAACGATAGTCAGCAGCAGTGAGAACTGCATTACTCTTAAGGCTCCGTACCGGCTTTTTTCAAATGAATCCAGCCTGACACCCGGCATGCAGTTTAAACTATCCACCGAGTCGTTTGGTGTGGGGGTACAACTGCGGGCTGAACTGACCGCAACCCCGGCGGAGGAAACCCTCGAGGTGAAACCACTCGGGGGGATGGAAATTTACCAACGCCGTCAAATGCCCCGCGTTGACGTAAACCTGCCTTTTTTGCACGTACTCCAAAAATCATCCCTGGCCGCCTTCAAGCGGGAGTGGCACCGGGTAGTTGCCGACCTGCACCAGCCAGCGCCACCTCGCTTGAAACTATCGGAAACATCTTTAAACTTAAGCGTTGGCGGCATCCGCTTCGACCTTGCGACCGCCCCGACCCCTCTGGCCATGGTAGTGATCGATTTACAGGATGGTGCCCCGCCGATCTGTGCCGTCGTGGAACTGGTATGGCAAAAAACCCGCCAGGAGGATGGCATGTTAGCCTGCGGACACCGCTTTTTGGAGATACTGAAGGAAGATCAGATACGGCTATCTGCTTTCATAAACAAGGTGGGAACCGGTAGTGGCGGGCGGATCAAGGACAACTGGGATTTGCTGGACAAAATGATGTCAGCCCAGGCCGACGAGCAGGCGAAGCACTAACCATCAGTCTGTCTTACCAAACCGATAATGACTCTCCATCAAGGCTCGGAGCTGACGCTGCAGGTCGCTGTCAGCCACCTCGCTGGTCTGCTGTTCGATCCAGGCTTGGTCTTCCTGGCTTAACGGCCGGGAAACCGGCGAAGCGACCTCCTCACCTGCCCCATCCTCCTCAACTACCCGGGCAGACTTCAGCACAATCTCCCGGACCCGCTCCTCCCCTAAACAACTATTCAGCCTGGTTACCAGGTCAGCCTTCATAAAAGACAACTGCTGCATCCAGGGTGCGCTCCCCACCGCCACCGTCAACACCCCGCCTGCCAATCGCACCGGCCGGGCCCGCCGGGCAATAGCCGCCCCCACTACCTGTTCCCAGTGCTGCCAGATGGCCAGATCCTTCAGCCGTTCACCCAGCGTTGTTCCGGCAAAGCTGCTACGCAGCACACTCCCCAAAGGTTCAGGGCGTCCTTTTGGTCGTTTTCCCGCCACGTCGAATCCTCCGTTTATACCAGCCTCCCACAATTTGCCCGGCCACGGCGCTACCCAGGGTCAGCGGCACAATCCGCCAGCTGAACCCGGCAATCATCCGCATATGCACCACCAGCGGAATCGGCAAATGAATCAGCACAAACCACATCAAGGAATATTTGCGGAATGACTCGCGCAGATAACCGCAGGGAATACTTATCAAAAACGCCAGCACCAGCAGGCCGGCCAACAGAAATGAGTCTTGCACGAGGCTCCCCTTTTGGGGCATAGTAAAAAACCGGACCGAAATTGTCAATTAAGCGTACAGAAATGACGGAAGGTATACCGATGTCAGACCACTACCTGGTTAAGGAAGGCCACTGTCTGGCGGTCTTCAATTCAACCCACCGGGTGCTTAAAGCGGAAGGACTTCTCAAGGGCCTGGCGTTCGACATCCTTTTGATTCCCGCCCCCCGGTCCCTGCAAGCCGACTGCGGACTAGCCCTGCGCTTCAACGTCGAGTTGCTGAAAGCAGTTCAGACCTTACTAAAAAATCACGACCTGCTGCCAGCCTATATCAGCTGCCTGCAGGACGGCCAGTATACCACCTGTGAGGAGTGCCCAGATGATAACCATTAACTGTCGCGGCCAGGCCTGCCCTGCTCCGGTCATTGCCACCAAACGCGCCCTTGAGACCTCTCCTTCCGGGGTCTGTGTACTGGTGGACAATGGCGCGCCCCGGGAAAATGTGACTCGTTTTGCCCAGACCAGGGGCCTTCAGGTAACGGAAACAGCTGACGGTTCCGGCTGGTCCCTGGTTATTCATGGGAGTGGCAGACAGACAGTAGCATCCCCCACCCTCCCCGTGCAAACAACCGGCGAACGGATACTGCTCGTCACCAGCGACCGGCTGGGCGAGGGTGACGACGAATTAGGGCGCCTGCTGATGCGGAATTTTATCCACACCCTGCTTGAGACGGTTGAACGACCAGACCGGATCCTGTTCCTGAACAGCGGCGTACTGCTGACTGTCCAGGGAGCTGAAACCATCGAGGCGTTGTCCGCCTTGGCCGATCTGGGAGTCGACCTGGCTTCCTGCGGGGTATGCCTCGATTTTTACAAGAAAAAAGATCAACTGGCGGTCGGCAAGACCACCAACATGTTCAGCACAGCCGAACAACTACTGGGGGCAGCCTCAGTTGTCAGGCTGTAGCAAAAACAAATACTTCTTGACAGGGCTGGGAGCTTTTCCTATAGTTACTTTCTTTTAGAATACCTACTCTGCGTCAGTGATCTATACGAATGTTTGAAACCCTCTCGGATAAGCTGGAATCGGTCTTTAAGAAACTTCGCGGCCAGGGGGTGATGACCGAGGACAACATCAAGGAAGCCCTGCGCGAAGTCCGGCTGGCCCTCCTTGAGGCTGATGTCAACTTCAAGGTTGTCAAAGAGTTTGTAGAAGCAGTCAGAGTCAAGGCGGTCGGCAGCGAAGTATTGCAGAGCCTTTCACCTGGCCAGCAAGTGGTTAAAATTGTTCACGATGAGCTGGTAACCCTGATGGGTGGCCACGGCAGCAACGATCTCGACTTGGCAGCAAAACCGCCGGTAGTTCTGATGATGGTTGGCCTGCAGGGCGCCGGTAAGACCACCAGCTGCGGCAAGCTGGGCAACTGGCTGCGCAAACAGAAACGTCGTCCCCTGCTGGTTCCGGCCGATGTCTACCGTCCGGCAGCGATTGAACAGCTCAAGACCGTAGGACGCCAGCTATCCCTTGAGGTCTTTGAGAGCACGACTGATCAGGATCCGGTTGCCATTTGTAGCGCTGCCCTGAAGTATGCAGAGCTGAACGGCTACGATACCGTGATCCTGGATACGGCTGGCCGGCACCAGATTGATGATTTTCTGATGGCTGAGCTTGAACGGATCAAGGAAGCGGTGCAACCCCGTGAGATTCTGTTTGTAGCTGATGCCATGACTGGTCAGGAAGCGGTCAACGTGGCCAGCGGTTTTAACGAACGGCTGGGCCTGACCGGTGCCATCTTGACCAAGCTGGACGGCGACGCCAAGGGTGGCGCAGCCCTTTCCATCAAGGCAGTCACCGGCACACCGGTCAAATTCGTTGGTATTGGTGAAAAGCTGGACGCGCTGGAGGTGTTTCACCCCGACCGGCTGGTTTCACGCATTCTGGGCATGGGCGATGTGCTGACCCTGGTTGAGAAAGCCCAGGCGGCCTTCGATGTGCAGGGGGCTGAACAGCTCCGTAGCAAGCTCAAAAAGAACCAGTTCGACCTTGACGATTTTCTCAACCAGATGCAGCAGTTGAAAAAAATGGGGTCGCTGGAGTCCGTGATGGGGATGATCCCCGGTATGGGCAAGATGATGAAACAGATGCAGGGTGCGCAGCCCAGTGAGAAGGAGATCAAACGGATCGAAGCGATCATCCGCTCCATGACTCCGGCTGAACGGGCAGACCACGGCATCATCAACGGCAGTCGCCGTCTGCGGATCGCCAAAGGCAGCGGCACCACCGTGCAGGAGATCAACCTGTTGATCAAGCGCTTCAGCGAGGCGCAAAAGATGATGAAACAACTTCAGAAGCTGGGCCCCAAAAACCTGATGAAGGGGTTGGGCGGATTACCTGGCTTAGGCGGCCTGAGCAAGGGGATGTTCCCTTTCGGCCGTTAATTGTATGACCTGACACCGTACGCTTTACGTACACTACACACAACGCGAGACACACGCAGGAGGAAACACCATGTCAACCAAGATCAGACTGCAACGCGGCGGCGCCAAGAAGCGCCCCTTTTACCAAGTAGTGATCGCCGACGAGCGTTCACGCCGCGACGGTCGTTTTATTGAAAACCTCGGCTACTACGACCCTTGCAAAAGCCCGGCAGTCTGCAAACTGAACGTGGAAAAGATCGTTGACTGGCTGAGCAAGGGCGCCCAGCCCACCGATACGGTCCGTCAGATCCTGAAAAACCAGGGGATTCTGGAACAGTCTGCTCAGGCAGCATAGTTTCACTTCTGTACGGCGTTCCCATTCCGGCCAGACCGGTTACCCAAACGCGCAGAGGTACGCCAGATGAAGGCACTCGTCGAAACCATCGCACAGGCCCTTGTTGACGATCCGTCCCAGGTTCAGACCACCGAGGAGATGGAGGATGACACCCTGGTTATCAAACTGTCCGTTGCCAAAGAAGATATGGGACGGATCATCGGCAAAGAAGGGCGCACCGCCAAGGCGATCCGCACCCTGTTAAATGCCGTTGCGACCAGGGACAACAAGAAGGCAATTCTCAAGATAATCGAGTGATGCCTCCTGAGCATGAAAAACTGATAGCCGTTGGCCGCATCACCGGTACCCATGGCATCAAAGGACAGTTACGCCTGCAGTCCTACTCGGGCAATCTGGACAGCCTCAACGCTGCGCAACACATAACCCTGCGGCTTCCTGACGGTAGCTACCGTGAATTCGGTCTTATCAGGGCAGCGCACCACGGCGGCGCATTTTTATTAACCCTGGCCGAGTTTAACAATATCAATCAGGTGCTGAGTCTGGTGGGCAGTGAACTCTGCCTGCTGCGTCAGCAGTTGCCAACCCCGGCCGAGGGCGAATACTACTGGCAAGATCTGCTGGGCATGACGGTTATCACCGATGATACGACGCTACTGGGTACGATCAGCGAGATTCTGGAGACCGGCGCCAACGATGTTTACGTGGTCACCGGTCAGGGGCGTGAATACTTGATTCCAGCCGTGGCCAGCGTTGTCGCCAAGGTTGATTTGACATCCAAAACCATGACGATTACCCCCTTGGAGGGGTTACTGGATTTATGAAGTTTGACATCCTGACCCTTTTCCCGGAGATGTTCCGGGGGCCTTTCGACGAGAGCATCATCCGCAGGGGCCAGGACAAAGGGCTGATCCAGATCGGCCTGCACCAGATCAGGGATTATGCTACCGACCGGCATCACACGGTGGATGACAGCCCCTACGGCGGCGGCGCCGGCATGGTCATGAAACCGGAGCCGCTGGCAGCCTGCATTGAAGCGGCTCGTTGTCAGAATCCGGAAGCCACGGTGCTACTGACCTCCCCCCGGGGGGTGCCTCTGCATCACCAACTGGCGCTTGAGCTTGCAGAAAAACCGGGGCTGATTATCATCTGCGGTCGTTATGAAGGGATTGATGAACGGGTTCGCGAGTTGTTCGTGGACCTGGAAGTATCCATCGGCGACTATGTGCTCTCAGGTGGCGAGCTGGCAGCCATGGTGGTGGTTGATGCCGTTACCAGATTGGTGCCGGGAGTACTCGGTTCGGAAGAATCTGCGGCAACCGACTCCTTCAGCGACGGCCTGCTTGAATATCCGCAGTACACCAGGCCTCCGGAATTTCGTAACCTGGCAGTGCCGGATGTGCTGTTATCCGGCAACCATGCGGTAATAGCCAAATGGCGGCGACAACAGGCCTTGCAGCGAACGGCTGAACAACGGCCAGATCTGTTGCATACGGCACCGCTCACGAAACACGATCGCAGCTATCTGGCGCAGTTGGCTCATGCTCTCTGACAGACACGCAGTCCGCAACCTGGCCTTGGCTTTGGTGCATCACCCGGTCTATAACAAGCACCGCGAGGTGGTCACGACCGCCGTCACCAATCTGGATATCCACGATATCGCCCGGGCAGCGCGAACCTTTGGCCTTGCCCGTTACTATCTGGTTACACCGTCAGCAGATCAGCAGGCGATGATCAGACGGATCGTCGGGCATTGGCAGGATGGCTGGGGAGCCAGTTACAATCCGGACCGTCGCGAGGCCCTGAGCATCATCCGGGTAGTGGCTTCACTGGAAGAGGCCCGCAACGACATGCAGCAGGGCTTTAGCACTCCGGTCGTCACCGTGGGCACTGGCGCTCGGCAACGAGATACAGCCATCCCTTTTGGTGCCCTGCGTGAACGGCTACAGCAGCCAGATGCGCCGCACTTGCTCACCCTGGGTACCGGATGGGGTCTCACCGACGAACTGTTTGAACAGGTTAATCTCACCCTGGAGCCGATTCAGGGAGCAGAAAGCTACAATCACCTGTCGGTCAGGTCAGCAGCGGCCATCATGCTTGACCGACTGTTGGGTGCACAGACAAACTGAATTGACGCAGGTAGAACACTAACATTACAGCCACAAACCATGACGAATGGTTCCAGCAAGGAGGAACAGTACTATGAACACCATTGATTTACTTGAATTCGAGCAGATGAAGAAGAACACCCCAGCCTTCAAGGTGGGCGACACAGTCAAGGTGCACGTCAAGATTGTTGAAGGCGACAAGCAGCGTATCCAGGCCTACCAAGGCGTGGTGATCGCCCGTCAAAACGGCGGCATCAGTGAATCATTCACGGTCCGCAAGATTTCCAACAACATCGGCGTTGAGCGGGTCTTCCCGATCCACTCCCCGATTATCGAGCAGATCGAGGTAGTCACCCGTGGCCATGTCCGCCGGGCCAAGCTGTACTACCTGCGCAAGCTGCGGGGCAAGGCTGCTCGTATCCGCGAGCGCAAGTACGTCCCCGTCGCCAAAGGTTAACCCTCGCGTGGCGATACATTCGGAAAGCCCCGTCATTCGACGGGGCTTTTCCGCGTTATGCCATCCCGACCCCATGCAAGCATCCCTCTTTGAATCGCCAGACCACGATCTATACTGGTTCGAGCGCCATGCCCGGTCACAGGGTTACCTGCTGGTTGCCGGCGTTGACGAGGCAGGACGCGGTCCCTTAGCCGGCCCGGTCGTGGCAGCGGCGGTGATTCTGCATCCAGACAGACCGATAGAGGGGGTCAACGACTCGAAAAAATTGACCGAACACCAGCGTGAGCTGCTTTTTGACCGGATCACGGCTGAGGCTCTGACCATCGGTATCGGCAGCAGCCCCCCCGAACAGATCGATCGCATCAACATCCTGCAGGCCACCCGTCAGGCCATGCTGGAAGCGGTTAACCAGCTGGCACCCTGCCCCGATATTCTGCTGATCGACGGTATCAACACCATCTCCTCGCCACTGCAACAACAGACCATCAAACAGGGCGACGGCCGGAGCGCCTCCATTGCCGCTGCCTCAATCATCGCCAAGGTGACCCGTGACCGCTTGATGCACGAATTTGACCGGCAGTATCCCCTGTACGGTTTTGCACGTCACAAAGGATACGGCAGCGCAGCCCATCTTGCTGCATTACGTCAACACGGACCCTGTCCAATCCACCGAGCCAGCTTCAGAGGAGTCCGTGAACTGGTCACAGGTGATCCATCTGTTTGCATTTTCTCCTAAAGCCTGATACATACTGCCCATGACAACCTCCGGCATGTCTGACCATAAGCTTGACGCGGGCATCATACCCACGCTGCTCAAAAAGGAAGGGATCCTGACCGACGAGCAGTTGGCCTATGCGATCCGTGTCCACACCAAGCTGACCACCCCGCAGACCATGCTGGACAGTCTTTTGGAGCTGGGCCTGGTTACTCAGGAGCAACTCCAGGCCACCCTTAGAAAACACCAGTTAAACATTCGGCTGGGAGATCTGTTGGTCGAACTCGGTTATCTGAGGGCCAGCGACCTGCAACAGGCCCTGGCTATCCAGAAGGATTCGCAGGGGCAAAAACGGCTGGGGGAAGTACTGGTAGACGGCGGTTTTATCGAAGAACGCAAGTTGCTTGAAACCCTTTCCTATCAACTTGGCTATCCCCTGATTAATCCAGATTTTGTACGGATCGACAAGGCACTTCAGGCACAAATCCCCTTAAACATCTGCAAACAGATCTCTGCCCTGCCACTCTACCGCTCAGGCGAACAGGTGGTGGTCACCTTTGCCGACCCGCTGGATCAGCGCAGCCGCGAGGTTGTCAGAACCCACATCCCCAACTTCCTGCCGGCGATCTGTTCGAAGATATCCCTCAAAGAAGCCTTTGCGGCGCTGGACCATGCCGGTCAGACCGTGGCCACCGATGACAACACCATCATCGGCATGATTAACCTGCTCTTTGAGGAAGCGATCGAAGAGGGAGCCAGCGACATCCATATCGAGCCACTCAAAGACCGGCTACGAGTACGTTTCCGCCGCGACGGCGTTATGGGACACCACAAAGAGTTCCCCAAGGAGATAGCGCCCCAGTTGATCACCCGTATCAAGGTGCTGGCCAAAGCTGATATTGCCGAAAAACGCCGCCACCAGGATGGCCGGATCCTGTTTGTCAGCCGCAAGCACGGCTTGAATCTGGATATGCGGGTCTCTTTTTTCATCACCATCTACGGCGAAAAAGTGGTGCTACGGCTTTTAAACAACAAGGGCACCCTGTTGGACATTAAAGAAATCGGCATGGCACCGCGAATGCTGGAACATTTCATCTACGACGCCATTGAGGTCCCCACCGGGGTTATGATCGTTACCGGCCCCACCGGGTCCGGCAAGACCACCACCCTCTACAGCTGCGTCAACTACCTGAACAATATCAATACCAGTATTATCACCGCCGAGGACCCGGTTGAATATGTGATCGAAGGCATCGGCCAGTGCTCAATCAACCCCAAGATCGGGGTGACCTTCGAGGAGACCTTGCGGCATATCGTTCGTCAGGATCCGGATGTGATCGTGCTGGGCGAGATCCGTGACCAGTTTTCCGCAGAGACCGCCATACAGGCAGCACTGACCGGACACAAGGTATTAACCACCTTCCACACCGAGGATTCCATCGGCGGACTGATCCGCCTGATGAACATGCAGATCGAGGCTTTTCTGATCTCCTCCACGGTGGTCTGCATTGTGGCCCAGCGCTTGCTGCGCCGGGTCTGCCCCGACTGCGCCGAGCCCTACACCCCCACCCCGCTGGATCTTTCCCGGCTTGGCGTGTTGACAACCGACCTTGCAGGCGCTGAATTCAAACACGGTCGTGGCTGCAAAAACTGCCGTTTCAGCGGCTACCGGGGCCGGTTGGCAATTTTTGAACTGCTGGTGATGAACGAAATGGTCAAAAATGCTATCCTGGAGCACAAAAGTTCCTATGAAATTCGAAAGATCAGCGTCGAGACCTCCGGCATGGTCACCCTGATGGAGGATGGCATCGTCAAGGGTGCCCGGGGGCTGGTTTCAATGCAGGAAATCATCACCGATCTGCCACGGCTGGGGAAACCCCGCTCACTCCATGAACTACGCAGAATTCTGGGGGTATCACGATGACCGAAGAGAAACCGTTGGTCCAGCTAATCCAGGATCACATCAGCAGCGGATTACAGGACCTGCCGGTCTTCCACACGGTGGCGGTCAAGCTGCAACAGCTGTTAAGCACCCGCTCTTTTGAGATTGACGACATCATCGAACTGATCGGCGAGGATCAATCCCTCTCCAGCCGGGTGCTGAAGGTGGCCAACTCCTCCTACTATGCGGGCTTGACCAAAATCGCCACCATCAAGGACGCCATTATCCGCCTGGGGGCTCAGGAAATCGCCAATATGGCCATGCTGGCCTCCCAGTTCGAGTTCTACCAGTCTTCCAACGAAACCCTGAACCGGATGATGCAAGGCCTCTGGAGCCACTCCCTGGCCTGCGCTGTGGGGGCCAAGTGGACCGCCCGCAAGGCCGGTTATCCCGGCATGGCCTCCGAAGCCTTCATGGGGGGGTTACTGCATGACATTGGCAAACTGGCGCTGTTGAAGGTACTGGATGATATCCTGAGAAACAAGGAAACCTCTGCCCATATCTCTGATCAACTGATCTGCGAAATCATGGGGGCCATGCATGAAGAGGTGGGCTATAATTTGATGAAGGGGTGGAACTTCCCGGACTTTTACTGCGACATTGCCAACGGTCACCACAAATCCAATTTCGATCAGTCAAACATACTGCTGGTTTCGGTACGACTGGCAAACCTGGCCTGTTCCAAGCTGGGTCGGGGGGTTGGGCCGGCCGACCCAGCCATCGCGATCTTTTCCGCACCGGAAGCACAGTTTTTAGGTTTGAAGGAGATCGCCCTGGCTGAGCTGGAGATAGTGATTGAGGATGCTGACGGCATTACCATGTCGTAACCTGTTTGAGCCAACGTTCTTTTTCCTGCCCTTTTTCAAAAACTGATGCACGCCCTGATTATGTTCCTGCAGAGTACGGGAAAACTGGTGGGTGCCATCCTTGCGGGCCACAAAATAAAGATAGTCGGTACGAGCCGGTTGCAGCACCGCCTTGATAGCTTCCAAACCGGGGCTACCGATGGGTCCTGCAGGCAACCCCTTAAACCGATAGGTATTGTAGGGTGATTGACGGCGCAGATCCTGCTTGGTGACCGTTCCTCCAAAGGCGCGGACTCCATAGATGGCCGTAGGATCACTCTGCAATGGCATGCCGATCTTCAGCCGGTTGCGAAACACCGAAGCAATCAACGGTTTTTCTTCCGCAATCACCGCTTCCTTTTCAACCATGGAGGCCAGGGTAACCACCTGGTGCAGACTAAGTCCCGCAGCAGACAGCTCTTGTTCCAGCATACTGGTCCGATGGTGGAACTCACGCACCATCTCGGCCAGCAAGCCCCGCTCATCGACATGAAAGCCGACCAGATAGGTCCCTGGAAAGAGATACCCCTCAACGCTCCTGGCAGTAACACCCAACGTTGCCAACAACTGTTTATCGCGACAGGCGGCCAAAAAATCATCGCGATCAAAGATACCTTGTTTTTCCAGCAGCTCAGCCACTTGAAAGATGGAATAGCCTTCCGGCACCGCAAACTTACAGGCATCAGTCAGACCACTGGCCATCTTTTCAAGAATATCCGCCGGCGCCATGGCATCGCTCAGTCGATAATCACCGGGCTGCATCCGCAGGTCAAATCCACGCAATCGGCCGATAATACGCAGATGCAGTGCACTGCGAACAATCCCCTGCCGTTCGAGCTCCTGGGCAATCTGGGCAAAACCGGCCCCCTTGGGGACCGTCAACCCATAGACCCGTTTACCGTTTCCGCATGGTTGTAACAGGTAAACATACCATACCACGGCGATCACCAGCGGCAGACACACCAGAAGAAACCAGAAACGGCGCAGATAGGTACGGAGACTTGAGTTTGCAAGAGACATGGCAGGAATTGTACGGGCTTTGTCCCGCACGTCAAGTAGTAAGCATGATATTTTCTGTTGCTGCAGCTTGACACTGGCTCCGGTGACTGCTAGATACGTCAACTGTATACACTTTTATTGTGAGGACTATTACATGGACAGCTTCAAGACGCTCCAGGATGTGATCACCTTTGCCATTGGCAAAGAAGAGGCGGCCTACCAGCTCTACAGTACAACAGCCCAGCGGGTCCAATCCCCTGCTGCACGCAAGATGCTGGAGGAGATGGCCAGCCAGGAACTGGGCCACAAACGGATGATGGAGGCCATGACCAAAGAGAAACTTGCCAGTTATGACTTCACCAGGGTTCCCGATCTGAAGATCGGCAACTACCTGCTGGATGTGGATGTCACAGAAGACATGAGTTTCAGGGATGTGCTGGTGTTTGCCATGAAGAGCGAAGAAGCGGCCTATCAGCTCTACACAGCAGCCGAAAACCTGTCTGATGATCCTGAGATCAAAGGCGTTCTGCGGTTAATGGCAACAGAAGAAAAGAAACACAAGTATTACCTTGAGACCATGTATGACGACAAGGTTCTGGCAGAAATGTAAGCAATACGGCCCGAATGCTGCCGTGAGACGCCATCTGACGACTCAGGCACGGGAACTAACCATGCCCTACCCCGATATCGTGAACCTGCCCTTTAACCGCTCGTCTCTGCCGACCGGCTTCATGCTGCACGCTTCACCGCTGCCCCAGGATGCCCTGGCAGCGCATTGGGTGCTGCTACAGGGCGGGAACCTGCTGCTAAACGAAAAGGATCAAGGCCTGCAGCTGCCGGAAGGGGAGCTGCCGCCTGGGCTGGCCTTGACAGACCAGCCACTGGCCTTTGCAGTCTGGCATGGACGTCAGGTGCGAGCCGTAACCGTTCCTGTTACAACTCCACTGCCGGCCGGCATGGTGGCTGAACCGTTCAACGCCTTTCGTGAACGGATTCCCCCCGGTCTGCTGAGCATTGCCGCCACCGGCAAACAGTTGCTGCACTGGCAAAGGATGAGTCGTTTTTGTTCCTGTTGCGGCGGTCAGACCAGCCAATTACCGGAAAGCTGGGGGAAACAGTGCCCCGGCTGCCGCACCGAACACTTTCCCCACATCCACCCCTGTGCTATCGTGCTGATCCGACGTGGCGATCAACTGCTGCTGGTCCGCAAGCCCGAGTGGGCACCAGGGCGCTACGGACTGGTGGCAGGCTTTCTTGATCTGGGGGAATCACTGGAAGAGTGTGCCATCCGCGAGGCAAAGGAAGAGACGGGCGTTGAGATCGAAAACCTGCGCTACGTCACCAGCCAATGCTGGCCCTTTCCCTCCCAGATGATGGCCGGCTTTGTGGCAGACTATGCCGGCGGCACCATCCGCCTGGACGACAAAGAGCTAGAGGACGCCCGCTGGTTCACCATCGGCTCGCTGCCGGCGCTGCCCGCCCAACGCAGCATTGCACGTTATTTGATTGACCGGTATGGCTCTACCCCCTGAATGTAGGTACGCATAGTTCTGTCAACGTTGTGGCACACGACTGTGATTAAGGTGTTACCATGAAGTTGGTCCCTCATACCATCAGAGCAAAACTGATACTGACCGTATTACCACTGCTAACAATACTGGCAATTATCACGGTGCTGCTGGTAACAGCCTATTTCAAAGAGTCCACCAAGGCAGCTCTGGAACAGCAGCAACTCACCCTGGTCGCCCTGATGGCCAGCAAACTGGACGACCAGTTCGACAGTTACCGCAAGGTAATAGTATCACTCGCCAAAACTGTGCCGGTCAGCTCCCTGAACAACCCCGCAGCACTCGAACATTTCCTGGATTCCCGCCCTGCGCTACGCGAAATCTTTGACAACAATGTGGTGATCTTCACCCCTGAAGGAGTAATGCTGGCCGAGACCGCTCAGCGCCCCAGCCGCACCGGTCATGACTTCTCCTACCGCGATTACATCGCCAAAACCCGCTCCAGCTGGAAGCCAGCCATCTCTGCCCCGTTCCGCAGCCAATTGCCCCATGCGCCACCCGTGGTTATGTTCACCGCACCGGTCTTTGACACGGCCGGAAGACCGGTGGCCATTGTGGGGGGCAGCATCGACCTGTACCGTCCCAACCTGCTGGGCAAACTGGCCACCACCAAAATCGGCAAAACCGGGTACTTCTATCTGACCGACCAGCAGCGCACCATGATCATGCACCACGATCGGGAACGCATTCTCAAGATCACGGCACCGCCTGGGGTCAACAAACTCTATGACCGTGCCATCGCCGGCCTTGAAGGGGCCGGTGAAACGGTAGACACACAGGGCATCAAGATGTTGATCGCCTACAAGCGGTTAGCCAGCACGGGTTGGATACTGGCGGCCCAGCTACCCAGTAATGAAGCCTATGCCCCGGTCGTTCTGGCCGAACAGGCAGGCTGGGGCATCGCCCTGTTCGCCCTGCTGTTCCTCGGGATACTGATTACCGTGTCTGCCTCGCGCCTGCTGGCGCCCCTGCAACATCTGTCAGCCCGGATAGCCCAGATCAGTGCTACAGAACAAATGGCCCTGCTACCTGTGACAACCAATGACGAAATCGGCAGATTGAGTTCAAGTTTTAACAGCCTGTTGATGCAGTTAAACACCAGGGAACGCGACCTGCAGACCAGTCGCGAGCTGTACCAGTTTATCTCCGATTTTTCCAGAGATTGGATCTTCTGGCGGGTACCCAGTGGTGAAATGCTCTACATATCGCCGGCGGCAGAGAAAATTACCGGCTACTCGGTGGAGGAACTCCTGGCGGACCCCTTACTCACCACCAGCATGGTGCATCCTGATGATCGCTCCATCTGGGATGAACATCTCTGTCAGGCCGACTCAGCAACATCAGCCGAGAGCATCGAATTTCGGATAATCACCAGACGGGGAGAGGTCCGTTGGCTACGTCACTGCTGCATGCCGTTTCTTGATGCCGAGGGCGCTCTGATTGGCGTGAGGGGCAGCAACGACGACATCACCGACCGCAAAGAGGTCCTGTTGACGCTGCTGGAGAGCGAAGAACGGTTCCGGCTGATCGCGAACGTCGCGCACGATGCCATCATCATGACCGATCAGCAGCAGTTGATTACCCTCTGGAACCCGTCTGCTGAACGGCTGTTCGGTATGTCAGCCGAGGCAACGCGTGCCATGCCGTTGTCAACCTTCATACCAGGGATTGTCGATGCGTTAGCTCAGGCCGGGAATATACCCGCCGAAGGACTGCGACTGGAGCAGCTGGGGCGTACAGCAACCGGAGCGGCGCTCATGCTGGAGCTTTCACTCTCATACGTACACAATCTGGAGGGGGGCGGCATCACCGTACTTTTGGCACGGGACATCACCGAACGGAAAATGACTGAAAAACGGTTGGAATATACCAGTTCACACGATGCGCTGACCGGTCTGCATAACCGGGCAGCCTTTGAGTATCACCGCGACCGGCTGGATCTGGAAGGTCCCTTTCCGATCTCTGTGATTATAGCCGATCTGGATGACCTGAAGATCGTAAATGACAATCTGGGCCACGAGGCCGGAGACCGCCTGATCATTGCAGCAGCCAGCCTGCTGGTTGCTCCTTTCCGTGCCCAGGATATTGTGGCCCGGATTGGTGGCGATGAGTTTGCCATGCTGCTGCCCGGCATGGACCAAACCGTTGCCAGCATGAAGCTTGAGAGACTGCGCCAGCGGATTGCATTGCACAACCAGCTGCCCGACAACCCGACGCTCTCTCTCTCACTGGGAATGGCGCTGGCCAATGACTCAGGGCAGCTTACCGATGCATTGATACAAGCCGATCAAGCAATGTACGCTGACAAATTTGCAAAAAAGGGGCTGGACAACAGCGCCCAGCCAGATGCATAGCGTAACCGATCAGGCGGTGAGTAACTCCATGAGATGGCTTCCTTCCACGATCAAACCAGTCCCCTTGGCTGCACCCTCATCATAGCATTGTGCGCCATTACCGGCCCTCTGATCTGGGCGGTAGATCACAAATGGCACCGCATCGCTGGTATGGGTCATCAGCTTGACCGGCGTCGGATGATCAGGGCAACACAGCACCCTCACATCCTCAAAGCGATCAAGCCCTGCCAGCACCGTTCCCACCACCAGACGATCAAAATCCTCGATGGCCTGTAGCTTGTGCTGCAGATTACCACTATGGGAAGCCTCGTCAGGCGCCTCTACATGCACGTAGACAAAATCATGGTCCTGCAGGGCAGCCAGTGCAGCCTCGGCCTTGCCTTGATAATTGGTGTCAATGTAACCGGTAACACCGGGCACGTTGACAATATCCAGACCAGCGCAACGTCCGATCCCCTTGATCAGATCCACAGCGGAAATCACCGCGCCGGAAAGCCCGAATTTCTTTTGATAGGGCACCAACTTGGGCGTCTTGCCATGGCCCCAGAGCCAGATCGAATTGGCAGCACACTCATCCCGCTCAATCCGCTGCCGATTGACCGGATGGGTGTGCAGCACCATCTGTGCGGCGTTCATCAGGTTAATCAACTCATTGGCACCCTCCCCGGTGGGCAGATAGTCAATCACCTGCTTGCCGGTGATATCGTGGGGAGGGGTGGCGGTCATGGTATCCTTGCCGCCTCGCCAGACCACCAGATGACGGTACCCCACGCCGGGATGAAACTCGAAGCGATGGTCCCCCAGTTCGGCCTGCAACGTGGCAAGCAGTTGATGGGACTCTTCACTGCCGATATGCCCGGCAGAAAAATCCTCCATGAAGAGTTTGCCGCCGTGGGGCCGCAGGGTCACCAGGTTCATCCGGAAGGCCACATCGTCAGGCCCCAGCGACACCCCCATACTGATCGCCTCCAAAGGTGAGCGACCGGTATAGCAATCACGAGGGTCGTACCCAAACACCGAGAGATTGGCCACGTCGCTGCCGGGGGGCAGGCCGTCCGGCACCGTTCTGGCCAGACCGACCTGACCGGACTGCGCCATTTTGTCCATATTCGGGGTAGCTGCAACCTGCAACGGCGTCTTGCCGCCTAAATCGGCGTTTGGCTCATCTGACATGCCGTCGCCCAGGAGGATAATGACCTTCATAACAACCTTTCCTGACTGATAAAATGAAATAATTATATTAGCCCTGACATGCAGCTCTTGTCAATCTACCGAGTTGGCTCATCACCTCATCCGGGATCAGTTCAGCACCTGCTTTTCACCGTTTACGGACGAATATCTCCCGCGCCAGGGCCGTATCAATGGCAAATTCAGAAAAGCCCACCTTGAAAATGTATGACGGAAAGGCCTGGGTCAGCAGAATCCGGTTGCCCGGCAGCACCCCCATCGCCATCAGCTTCTGCATTTTTTTGCTGTCGTCGGTCTGGATATAGGCGATCTCACCCTCCTGACCTGACTTGAACTCGGTCAGTGGCACCACCCCCAGGTCACCCGACTGACGGGCCTGATAGCAGCACTCTCCCGGCGGTATCGGCTTACCGTGGGGACAGGTGGTGGGGTGATTTAACATGGTGCAGATTTTGATGTCCACCCCTTCTGTCAACAGATGCTCAAACTGGCAGACCTTCTGTTCACCTGCCTCACCCCGCAAATTCAGGACATCCATCATCAAACGCTCGGCCAGCCGGTGTCGCCGGACGGTCATCCTGCCTGCCTCACGCCCTTCAGGACGAATATAGAGCATCCCATTGCGCAACTCCACCAACGCGTTACGGGCCAGCTCCCTGACAGCCTCAGCATCTGATTTCAGCCCCATGGCTGCTTCAGGATCGAGAAAAGCACCGCCCTCCTCCTCAACCTCTATCCACAGACGTTCGATGATATCCTCTGCCAGCTCTGACAGTTTCATGATTCATGCTCCTTATCCTGCTTTCTTAGCATCCGTTTGAGCCGTTTCAAAAAATCAGGTTCCTGAATATTTTTGTACCCGCAGCGGGGACAGTGAATACCATGACAACCACCAGGACAAGCACCACAGCCACTGGAACCTTCCGACGGGTCAAACTCATGTCCGCAGAGTTCACAACGCATCACGCTACCCCAACCACCGCGTCGCCACTAAGAACTGATTCAGCAGATACCCGGTGCCAAAGGCCAACAGGCTGACCAACCCGAAGATGCCCAGGGAAACCTGCCAGCCACGCTCTTTTTTCATCATCAAAAACTGGGCTACGCACGGAATAAACAGGGTCAGGGTCACGGCGGCCACGGTCAGTTGGCGGCCATCCAGGAGACCCTTGGTCTGTAGATCATACAGACCGGCAGCGCCATAATCCCGGCGGAAAAAACCGAAAATGAAGGCCACCGCCGCTTCCCTGGGTAATCCGATAAACTGCATCACCGGGTTCATCGCGCTTACCAAGGTCTCGAAAAAGTTGGTGATTTTACCCAACCAGAGCAACACTGACGCCACAACAAACAACGGCAGAATCTCCAAAAAATACCACTGCATCCGGGTATAGGTCTTGGTCAGCACATTGGAAAGCTGAGGCAGACGCATCGGCGGCAGCTCCATGTAGAACATCGGCGTCTCACCCGGCAACAGCTTGGCTGCCACAAACCCCACCACCAGAAACAACAAAGTCATCATCCCGGCCCAGATGGCCAAACCGCCCGGCACCTTCGACAACAGGGCGATGATCACCCCCAGTTGGGCCGAACAGGGAATCGCCAGGGCCAGCAACAGGGTGGCCAGGATCCGCTCCCGCACCGTTTCAAGGGTTCGGGTAACCATGGTGGCCATGGTACTACAGCCAAACCCCAGCACCATCGGAATGACCGCCCGTCCGGTCAGACCAAACCGTTTAAATATCCGGTCCACCAGCAGCGCCAGACGCGGGAAATAGCCGGTATCCTCCAGCAATGAAAAAAACAGGAAAAAGGTCGCCACTATCGGCAGGATGATCCCCACGGCATACCGCACCCCCAGGGTAATCACACCGTACTCGCCCACCAGCAGCTCCTGCAACGGCCACCAAGAGGTGATCCCTTTCACCAGATCGGTGATCCATGGATTAAAGTACTTTTCAAACAACGTGCCTTCCATAAAATCGACCAGAGTTCCGGCGCCGAAATCGCCCACAAACCGGTAAAGTCCGAAATACAGCGTCAGCAGCAACAGCGGCACGCCGGTCAACGGATTCACCGTCAGACGTGACAGCCGTTCACCCATTGTTTCACGGCGATTGGCCGGTACCTGCACAACCCCCTGAACCGCCTTGCGTATGATCTCCTTGCGTTCCATCGAAAGATCCAGATGGAACGATTCGCGCCGTTCAAAGGCAATCCCGCGCACCGCCTGTTCAATGGCAACGGCACCCGCCCCTTCACATCCCCGCACCAGCTCCGCCACCTCTTCATCCCCCTGCAGCAGCAGCAACGCCAGCGCACGGTGAGAAAGCTGATACGATCCAGTCATCAGGCTCGTAACGGCGTGGATGTCACCTTCCAGCAGACGGCTGTAGCTGATGACCCGCGGTGTCTGCGGCGGTTGATACCCGGCAATGGCCTGCTGAATCTCGGCAAGCCCCCGCTTGCGGGCCATGGCAGCCCCGATCACTGGTATATTCAAGCGTTGCCGCAGCAGCTCAAGATCAAACTGCAACCCCATCCGCTCGGCTTCATCCATGATATTTACCACCAGCACCACCGGCAGCCCGGCCTCCACCAACTGCAGTGTCATGGTCAACATCCGCTCAAGGTTGCGGGCATCCAGCACATGCAGCACCACATCCGGCCGCTCATTCAGCAGAATCTCGCGGGCCACCCGCTCCTCTTCAGTGATGGTATGAATGGCATACATGCCGGGGGTGTCAATCACCTCCCAGCTCTGTCCATCGATCCTGACGGTGCCGCGTGACACCTCCACCGAGGTACCGGGATAATTGGATACCGTCACATAACTGCCGGTCAGGGCGTTAAACAAGACGCTTTTACCTACATTGGGATTGCCCACCAAGGCAACCCTGCGCACGGTTCCACTTTGCTGCTGCTCACTACCTGTGGTACTCATCATCTCGCCTTTACTGTTGATAGTCATTTTCAAAGGATCATTAAAACTAGCGTTGATGCCCCTTACAAGCCGGACACAGACCATACAGTTCGAGCCGGTGACTGCTGATGGTATACCCATGCCGCACCGCTATCTCATCCTGCACCCTCTCAATGGTCTCATCCTCAAACTCAACAATGGTTCCGCAACCGGTACAGATCAAGTGGTCATGATGTTCACCAGCCAGCAGATGCTCATAGCGGGTCTGACCGTCGGACAGGGTCATCTCGCGAGCCAGACCTGCCTCCACAAACAGCTTGAGCGTGCGGTAGACCGTGGCCTGACCCACGCCAGGATGTGAAGCCTTTACCTTGAGGTACAACTCCTCAACACTCAAGTGCTCATGGCTGGAAAGAAAAACATCCAGAATCAGATCACGCTGACGGGTCGAGCGTAGCCCTCGTTTGGTAGCAAACTGGAGAAATACCTTTTTCTTTTCCAGAATCATCTCACACCCCCCACTGGTTTTTTTAGCAATATCAGACCGTACCGTTGCCCGTCAAGATAATTTTGATAATCATTTTCATTTACTTGAGGTAGATCAAAAATGTAAGGCGGGCGTAAGAACAGCCGTAACAAAATTCACCGGCACATTTCCAACATACCCCCGCTAATAAATGTTGCCATTTTGGCGCCACTTATTTATTATCAAACAGGAGGTGTGTTATGGCTCAGACAATTGCGGAAGAACGGGTTCCCGCCCGCATGCCAACAGCTGTGTATGAAAAAATTTCCGCTGCTGCTCAAGCTGTTGGTGCTACGCTCAACCAGTTTTTAGTGCAATCTGCCCTGGAAAGGGCTGATGCAATCCTGGAACAGGAGCGGATAATCAAACTTTCCGCTACTGCCTCTGAAGAACTTTTCAAAATCATGGAAAACCCACCTGAAGCAAACGAGTACCTGAAAAGTGCCGTGCAGCGCCGGAAAGATGCATTGTGCCTGAAATAACCCTGCTTGATCGGAAGCATGACCGGGCCGGATTTGATTGCGGCGTACCGGAGTTGAACGCATTTTTGAAGGTTACCGCCCGACAGCACGCACAAAAAGGCATTTCCCGGACTTTTGTGCTCACTGATAACGGCAGTGCGACTATTCTTGGTTTCTTTACCCTTACGTTGTGCGAAGTGCAGCCTGTTGGACTTCCAGCAACTGCTTCCCGGCACTATCCCCTACATCAGCTCCCGGCAGTCAGGCTTGCCCGGCTGGCTGTTTCACGTAAAGAACAAGGTAAACGCTTTGGCGAGTTGCTCTTGACTGAAGCATTGCACCGCACACAGCTGATTGCCGAACAGGCTGGCTTGATCGGCCTTTTTGTTGATGCAAAAGATGATTCAGCACGACAGTTTTATCTCCGCTACGGTTTTCTTTCCCTTACCGAGCAGCCTTTACAACTGTTCTTGCCTATTGCAACCATCAGGACGGTTACCTGACAAGTCTTCCGCCCGCTACCCAAGACCACAGTCTCGTATTCAGCCGACAAGCGGTTCTACTTTAACAAACAACCTTCCTATTTTTTGCCAGGCACCTAATGGTTTTCCTTATTCAGCATATAATTTCCTAAAATCGCATTCAGGAAACCTTGAACAGACCCAGTACCGGTGTCCTTCTTTATCTCCGCTCAGCCTTTCTCTCAATTTCAACATTGATCCGCATTTCTCGCATTTCATGGGCTCCCCTCTATCTCTTGTACACTAGGTTCATCCCCGCGGGTGCGGGGAACAGAGTGTCATCAAGGTATTTGCCACGGAGGACAACGGTTCATCCCCGCGGGTGCGGGGAACGGGCCGGCAGCAAAGGCCGCACCGTCAATGTCTACGGTTCATCCCCGCGGGTGCGGGGAACGGATGGTGTCACGTACAGATGCGAGGCTGGCGTACGGTTCATCCCCGCGGGTGCGGGGAACGGTTGTAGAGAGCCTGCTTGCCGCAACCGTACAACGGTTCATCCCCGCGGGTGCGGGGAACGGAATCGGCATAACAAGTCATTCCACCGGACGGCCGGTTCATCCCCGCGGGTGCGGGGAACGGACGGTGAAATAATCCATCCTCTTGCCAATCAACGGTTCATCCCCGCCCGTGCGGGGAACAGCGATGCCTGTTACCCTCAATCAGCACCTCAGACGGTTCATCCCCGCCCGTGCGGGGAACAGATGCAAAAACTCGACTATAGCCGTATATCATACGGTTCATCCCCGCCCGTGCGGGGAACAGATTTTTTTCACTGTTTCTGGGCGTTCCCAACTCGGTTCATCCCCGCCCGTGCGGGGAACAGTCGTAAAAAGTTGGAGATGATGGCTGACAGAGCGGTTCATCCCCGCCCGTGCGGGGAACAGGATGACCTGGCTAATATCCCTGAAGGGGCTACCGGTTCATCCCCGCCCGTGCGGGGAACAGGGATTCAAAGTCTCCTCTGCGGTGATAAACGGCGGTTCATCCCCGCCCGTGCGGGGAACAGAACTGGAAGATCCGGCCTGCTGCCGGTCTGTTCGGTTCATCCCCGCCCGTGCGGGGAACGGTCGAGGAGGTCGAGCCATGCGTGATTACAAGCCGGTTCATCCCCGCGGGTGCGGGGAACGGGGGCTGTCGGTTATGTAGTAGTCGTGGCCTGACGGTTCATCCCCGCGGGTGCGGGGAACAGGATAGTTTGTCGACGATGTTTTGAATCTCCCTCGGTTCATCCCCGCCCGTGCGGGGAACAGATCAGTTGAGTTTTGCCGGAACGGGGATCGGCCGGTTCATCCCCGCCCGTGCGGGGAACAGCAAAGTCACCGCTCCCTCTTCGCCGAGGGAGTCGGTTCATCCCCGCCCGTGCGGGGAACAGGAGCAGGGTTAGGGCAGCACTTCGGAAGCTTTGGGTTCATCCCCGCCCGTGCGGGGAACAGGACTTCTTTGCTACTGGCTGCTGTGCCCATCGCGGTTCATCCCCGCCCGTGCGGGGAACAGTGTGGCTATATCGCCAAAACCCTGTTCAGCGGCGGTTCATCCCCGCCCGTGCGGGGAACAGGTGTTGATGTTTCTCTGCGTCGAATGAGTATGCGGTTCATCCCCGCCCGTGCGGGGAACAGGGGATGCGTGCCGCCAGCTTCATCTCTTTGCTCGGTTCATCCCCGCCCGTGCGGGGAACAGCCCTGCCGGTGCTGTTGATTCGTTACCGCAACCGGTTCATCCCCGCCCGTGCGGGGAACAGCTCGCAAGCGCAAAGGCCTGACCCAAATTGAGCGGTTCATCCCCGCCCGTGCGG
>DIGE01000019.1:114780-228744 GCA_002419465.1 Geobacter sp. UBA5730
ATCCCCGCCCGTGCGGGGAACAGCCGGTGGCAACCACTTTGTCCCGCAGTCCGGCCGGTTCATCCCCGCCCGTGCGGGGAACAGGGCAAGGTTATACTGGTTAGAGCTATTCAGGTCGGTTCATCCCCGCCCGTGCGGGGAACAGAGCAATTCCCGGTGGCCTGCGACCGTCGCGGCCGGTTCATCCCCGCCCGTGCGGGGAACAGTGTTGGAGCCGGGTTTCCGCCCGGCCCCATGTCGGTTCATCCCCGCCCGTGCGGGGAACAGGATTCAACCGCTGCAATCTTACGCGCTACCAGCGGTTCATCCCCGCCCGTGCGGGGAACAGTTGCCGGTGCCGGTCATGGTGAATAGTGCTGCCGGTTCATCCCCGCCCGTGCGGGGAACAGGCCCGCCCCGCCCGGCGGGGTGGGGGGCTTTTCGGTTCATCCCCGCCCGTGCGGGGAACAGGCGATAGTTCTTGTTCAGTGACTGCATTAACTTGGTTCATCCCCGCCCGTGCGGGGAACAGCGTACATCTCGGGAGTCAGACGGCGGGTGATAAGGTTCATCCCCGCCCGTGCGGGGAACAGAGCAGTTTCCCCCCGTATTCCCGCCCGTTGTCCGGTTCATCCCCGCCCGTGCGGGGAACAGAATTTATGCAGAGCAGGGGAAACCAGTAGGACCGGTTCATCCCCGCCCGTGCGGGGAACAGATGAAAACGCAAAAAGGTGGATTTATCCGCGACGGTTCATCCCCGCCCGTGCGGGGAACAGTCTTGACCACCTCAAAAAAGGTGGTGTCGTCGCGGTTCATCCCCGCCCGTGCGGGGAACAGTGCACCTCTCCGCTGGTCTTGTTATCTGGGTCCGGTTCATCCCCGCCCGTGCGGGGAACAGATTGGAATATATCCCTTGAACGTTGGGATAACCGGTTCATCCCCGCCCGTGCGGGGAACAGACCACCAAAAGCGTCAGATTCTGCTTCAGATGCGGTTCATCCCCGCCCGTGCGGGGAACAGTGTTCTTCCCAGACCTCCGCCATGAAAACGCCCGGTTCATCCCCGCCCGTGCGGGGAACAGTTACCGGAGTTACAGAAATAACAGTGTAATAGCGGTTCATCCCCGCCCGTGCGGGGAACAGCTGTTGAGGGGAAATATCGGGAGGGTCAAGGGCGGTTCATCCCCGCCCGTGCGGGGAACAGTCAATTTCTTTTGATCCGGTATACTCCGAAACCGGTTCATCCCCGCCCGTGCGGGGAACAGAGCTTGAAGTTGGAAGCGACGACACCACCCCGCGGTTCATCCCCGCCCGTGCGGGGAACAGGCCCTTCTGGGTTTTCTGAACAGAACCGAGTGCGGTTCATCCCCGCCCGTGCGGGGAACAGTCTACACCTCAAACGCCTGTTTTTACAATCAGCGGTTCATCCCCGCCCGTGCGGGGAACAGCATGCTTCGCTATAGTGTACCGATACGCTGGTCGGTTCATCCCCGCCCGTGCGGGGAACAGCAGAGCCGGTCAGCGGGGCGTTATCTGGTCTTCGGTTCATCCCCGCCCGTGCGGGGAACAGGGAAATATCAGGAGGGGCAAGGGCTTTTGATACGGTTCATCCCCGCGGGTGCGGGGAACGGTACTGTTGGCATTCCTGTTTTCATCCTCTACCCGGTTCATCCCCGCGGGTGCGGGGAACGGGCGTTGATGTTATTCTCGGTTGCCAAGATCACCGGTTCATCCCCGCGGGTGCGGGGAACGGACGTGCTTACGGCGGTTGAGATTGTGGGTGTACGGTTCATCCCCGCGGGTGCGGGGAACGGGTAGTCCCATGATAACTGTTCTCCAAGGTTCCCGGTTCATCCCCGCGGGTGCGGGGAACGGCTGTTGAGGGGAAATATCAGGAGGGGCAAGGGCGGTTCATCCCCGCGGGTGCGGGGAACGGGCGGGGTACTGGAACATCCAGTAGGTTCTTTGCGGTTCATCCCCGCGGGTGCGGGGAACGGTGCTTCTTGGTCGGTTGTGGGCTCAATCTGGGCGGTTCATCCCCGCGGGTGCGGGGAACGGAGGATCTGACCACCACTAAATTTATCGTGTATGGGTTCATCCCCGCGGGTGCGGGGAACGGTCCAGGAAGAACAGGCCAAAAAAGCCACCGGTCGGTTCATCCCCGCGGGTGCGGGGAACGGCATGCTTCGCTATAGTGTTCCGATACGCTGGTCGGTTCATCCCCGCGGGTGCGGGGAACGGTTTCAAGTAGTAATCCATTCATATTAAAGCCCCGGTTCATCCCCGCGGGTGCGGGGAACGGTAGTCTCATACATGAGACTCAAACACTCTTCCCGGTTCATCCCCGCGGGTGCGGGGAACGGAGCGATTGCAGCATGAGCGGTTGCAGCGAACCCGGTTCATCCCCGCGGGTGCGGGGAACGGTCTACACCTCAAACGCCTGTTTTTACAATCAGCGGTTCATCCCCGCGGGTGCGGGGAACGGATCTGGTCAAATACGTTCCGGTTACAAAGTGACGGTTCATCCCCGCGGGTGCGGGGAACGGTATCCAGGCTGGGATCACTGGTGCTGATGCCACGGTTCATCCCCGCGGGTGCGGGGAACGGAACGCATCCAACTTCTCCTGCCGCAGCGATTCAGGTTCATCCCCGCGGGTGCGGGGAACGGGTAAACTCCTTTTTAAGTATAGCCCTAACGGGCGGTTCATCCCCGCGGGTGCGGGGAACGGGGCAGAAGTAGAGCGCACCGATGGGAAGCGTGCGGTTCATCCCCGCGGGTGCGGGGAACGGCTCATTCCCTCTAACGACAACCCCCAAACCGCCGGTTCATCCCCGCGGGTGCGGGGAACGGAGCTGGAATTGGGCAGGGTCAAGTACCATTTACGGTTCATCCCCGCGGGTGCGGGGAACGGATCAACAATGCTCATCGACTGGCGAGGAGCGCCGGTTCATCCCCGCGGGTGCGGGGAACGGGCATCGCCCCCACGATCAAGCACCGATTGCAACGGTTCATCCCCGCGGGTGCGGGGAACGGACGGCTTTTTCATCTTCGCCGGTCCAGTGGAACGGTTCATCCCCGCGGGTGCGGGGAACGGAGTGCGGTCTCGCGGACAAAATCAGTCGGAGACGGTTCATCCCCGCGGGTGCGGGGAACGGAGGGGAAAACGGCAGGCGTCCGACTGGGATTGCGGTTCATCCCCGCGGGTGCGGGGAACGGACCAGAGGCACGAAGGAGACAGAGAGCTTGTTCGGTTCATCCCCGCGGGTGCGGGGAACGGTTTGTTGATGATACCAGTACCGACAAGACCGACGGTTCATCCCCGCGGGTGCGGGGAACGGACTTCTTGTACTCATACGGAATCACAGTCAATTTTCAAAGACCAAATTTCTACCGATTTTTCATGCTATCAAAATGGATATTCTTTAGCCTTCTCTTGCGCCCCCTCCGGCAAAAGCGAGACCAGCTTGATACCATCCATCTCAACCGGTATCCGTCGGTTTGTACCCAGAGTCAGAAAATCAAAGCCTGACTCGTTGTTGGATGTCCAGGCCATCACGGCGTTACCGTCTTCAATCCCTTTTTCCAGATTTTCCCAGATCATCTCCCGTACCCGGCGGGAGACATCGCCCACGTAAACTCCGGCTCGCACTTCTACCAGCCACAGCCCCAGCCTGCCCCGCAAACGGTGCGGTACATTTTCAGTTACGATGACCAGCATCGCCCAGCCCTTCCTTATTGGGAATTGCGATCTCCACCGCTTCTTCGTGGGACCTGGGACGTTCCAACTCACCAGCCGCCAAGACATCTTCGATAGTGGGGATAATCTTGTCCAGCAACTTGCTCTGCCGGAAGGCATCACGACAGGCTAAGCGCACCTCACGTTCCGGGTCACGAGGCTTTTGGCCAGCAACGCGGAAGGCCACCGGCACCACGGTTTCAAACTTGAAGATATCAGCGATATCGTACACAAACGATTGCGGCTTGCCGGTATGGATAAAACCAACTGCCGGGGCATAGCCTGCGGCCAGAATAGCTGCCTCGCAAATACCGTAGATACAGGCAGTGGCCGAGGAAAGACAGCGATTGGGCAGATCACCGCTCTCCCATTCAGCATGATCATAGTTACGGCGTTTCCACTCTACCCCGTACTGTTGGGCCAGCAGCTCGTAGGTCTTACGCACCCGCACCCCTTCAATGCCGCGCAGTTGCTCCACACTACGCCGCTCCGGCGGTTCTTCCTTAAACCGCAGGGCGTACATCTTACGCACCACCTTCAGACGGGCTGAATCATCCAAAGCCAGCTTGGCCTGATACAGCAGCCGATCTGACCGCGCACCGCCCGGTTGTCCGGCAGCATACAACCGCACCCCGGCCTCACCGATCCAGACCAGCAGACACCCTACCCGCGCTGCCAGCACCACGGCAGCATGGGAGACCCGCGCACCTGGTTCAAGCATCAGACAGGCCACCATACCAATGGGAATATGGGTGCGGACGCCAGTTGCATCCACTACCACAAAGGAGCCGTCGATAACATCAAGGTTGCCCCGTTCCACATAGACCACGGAAAGACGGTCTTTGATGGGCAACGGCTTTAAGGGGGGGAGGATCGGGATGGTCACTATTTGCCTTTCAATCGCTTCCTGCTTTCAGGTTCAGTAAAAAAATTTTCCGCATTAAAAACGTTTTCCCCGGTCTCAATCTCCAGCTTCTCCCGCGCCTCACCGGCGATCCCACCGCCTTTACGCGCAGCCACCTTATTTTCTGTAAAACCTTGCGCATCCTGCTTGCGTGCGATTTCCGTCGTAGCCGCCTCACCCAGCATGGAGAAAATCAACTCAAGATCCGTCATATGATCCCGCAGATTTTCCCGCTCCAGCCCCTTGAACGCCTTATATTCCGTAGGCGTCATACCGAAGGCTGCCTTGCTGATCTCGGCGGTCAGGATGGCGTACTCCGGTGCCTCTCCCACGCCGCGCTGCTGCCACTCCTCAGTCAGCTCTGCCCGCACGGCAATGCCGCGCATCCGCTTCTCAATCCAGGCTTCTGAATAGCCTTTGGCCCGGTACAATTCCCGCGTCCGGGCGGTGGCCAGTTCCGGGTCTTCGATCTCTTGCACCCGCTCGTAGCCAACCTTCGCCAGCCAGCGCTTGAACGGTTCGGCCTTGGGCGACGGGATAGCTTGGATTATGCGAAAAACAGTTTCGGTATTGGCGCAGTCAGTAACATATGACTTACCATCGCTGGAAGGCAATTTCAGTTGTCCGATTTTTTCGGACAACTGCTCGTAACCTTCAGACAACAACTTTTTTTTCAAATCGCTCCAGTACTTACGCGGACGCTCATTACGGGTCAGCATTTCGACTATGTCAATAACAGAAAACCACCATTCCCCTTTATGCAACGTTCGCCGTATTTGTTTATCCTGAAAAACTATCAGCTTGTTATACATTCTACTTCTCCCGTTACAGCGACTCATCAACTATCCGAATTTTTTTGGATAGTTCAGACCCGCGCCAACGACAACAACCCGCAGCCAAAGGCCTTAGCCGGGCCAATGCCGGTTCGTATCAAGGACATCATGCCTACCGAATCTTGAATGGAAAGAACCCCCTGATAACTGACCTGCTGAATCTTTCCGGTACGATTTTCTTTACTCTTCCTGAAGCGAAGCGGAAATACCGGGTCGATGACAAGATTTTCCAGCTGAGCAACTTCTTGAAACTTCCGTTCGATCCATGCTCGCTGGTCATCTTCATTTACAAGTGGCACTCGGCACTTTTTGGGTTCGCCAGATATATTCTTCCTGCCGCCTTCATCGTTGATCATTTTGATGGGATTAGCGACCAGAAAAAAGCGTAATTGACGCCCTTCGTGCAATGTCAGCGGATACTCCTTGCACCCCAATATTCGCGCCGTTTCTATATATTGCTCCGGCTTGCGCAGTGACTGTAGCAAAACCTCTGCTTTGTTGCGGTCCGACTGCCCGACTCGAAATAGAAAATCCCGCTCTGCCTCCGCATCTTCAGGAAACAGCTTCCACAATGCGCGATGTGTTTCATAGGGGTTATTGCAGGCAGCGCCGCTAATCATGACCTTACTCAAATACATGGCCACCTCCCAAAACATAGAGGTTACGCCCAGCAAACTGGCGCGGTTGCTGGATTAACGGCACATCGCGAACCCGCTTCATCGTATCGCTGACCTTTTCCTCGCTGTAAATCGTACCACCTTGCGGGGCAACCGTTTGCAGTGCCTCTACCACCCCGTTTGCCGTTATACGGGCATGAAATAATGGCCTGGCAAGGGGGCAGCTGCGCCGCCCTAAATATGGCGTAAAAAGTGGTTGTCGAACTGCCTTTTCCAGCTCAGCAAGAGACACTTCGGCATTGGCGCGGCACCAAACGGCCACGGAAAAATCGGCATCGTAGAGATATTCGCGCCACGTCTGGATGGTTTCATGGCTCTTCAGGCCGGTGTAATCCTCACGAGCATCTTTGACCGTGTGATAATCGGTCATTTTCACCATGCGAACCGTTTGCACTGATCCGTTATTACGGGGAATGCGGCGCTCATTGACCCTAACCGCCATGCCGACGCTATCCGCCAATGCCTGCAAACGATCCCGTTCATTGCGGCCAATACCGAGGCATGCCCCGAGAAGTCCGAGCAGAGCACTCCGTGTCGGAAAGTTTGCCGACGGGCGCAATCCCTCAAAGGTATGCTCACCCCACGCCTGCATGGGGCCATGCAGTTTTAAAATGAGATAATTTCCCATGGCTTACCCCTTTCCATTGGATTTCACCCATGTCTCCAACTCATTCAGTGTCTTTGCCACTTTTACCCCCTCTGGAACTCCAGCAGAAAGTGCAAACTGTGCGCACCGTTCATCCAAACCATATCCGACGTGAACAGATTGCCAGTACTTGTGTAGCTCCTCGATTGATGGTTTCAGGAAACCCCGTACAGGCTTGACTGGCTCTTCAAAAGCATTGGCAAGAGAAATCGGCATGTCGGAAAACGATACAATTGCCAGATCAGCCAGATTGTGGGCGGCAAAACTCTGCTGTTTGGCGGAAGGGACCTCCGTCGCCATCAGATGCAACACATGGGCGGCGATCTCCAATGCCTTTTCACGCGGGGCATTGCCCAGATTCTTTTGCAACTGATCAATATTTAGACTGGCATAACGATAAAACACCCCGCTGGAAAACTCTTGGGTATCAAGGTGACCAGAACCGAGTTCCTGAAGATCGTCAACAGCGGTAAACCAGTCAATATCTGCGTCAACAGTGTGGGTGGTAATGGCATGAGCGACGGCAAGAGCGCCGTCAACCTTGCCAAGTTCGCTCAATAGCCCTGATGTTGCCATCCGCCCGGAAAGCGCGATATCAAGCCCTTTTGCCAGTGCTTGCCGCATGGCCTCGGCTTGATCCTTGATCTGCCTGGAAAGCCCTTTCTCATCAAGCCCTTGTTCGAGCCCTTTCTTAACCTGTTCACAGAACCACGCAAATTCTTCAACCGCCCATGGAGCCACCGCATCCCCCTCAACTGCAACCTCTGCCTTCAAATCTTTTACCGTCAGCAGCGCCATTGTTTTAACAATCAACTCCTCATCAAACCGACCGGCAAGACGCTCGACAAGACAAGTTTTCAAATCACCAAGATGCTTGGTCCGAATGGTCGCCTCGCCAAGATTATCAGCATAATACTTGCTCTTACGCATGGTCCGCTTCAAACTCTGGCTGGAAACACGCACCCGCCGCTTACCGCCAAAGATGGCCGACTTCTGCATGTTCATATCGTCACGATTGAGACAGGACGGGCTGTGGGAAATGAGAATGTGAAAGTTGATGAAATTCTTCATGGCTGATTCCTTTCGTATATGAGTTTTGATTACTTGGGTTGATTGAGAAAATAGTCTTCCAGAAGATCGCGTTTGCTCCGGTCGTTCCAGTACCAGAGAGTTTTTGCCGCCATGGTCCAGTTTGCGGACGGTTCAACCATCTGTATAATGCGACGCAGTTGAATCATGTCGTTAGGCGCATCCGAACGAACAACCTGAAACAGTCGTTTTTCACTGACATTTTTCCTTCGAGTCAGTGCCTTGCCCAGCCCGACAGCATCATTAGTGTGCCTGATGTATGGCAAACAGAAAATCATCCGCTGATATGCCTGTTTTTCCCATTCTGCGTGGGCTTTCCCGCTGAACAGACGATAAAAGGTCGGCACCTCAAGCAACTCTTCAGGCTTGGCGACTCGTCGCAATTCAGCTTTCGGCCCATTCGCCAACTGTTCCCAGGCGTGATAGAGCGCCATGAAATCAGGGAATTTCTGCTGTTCCATTGTCCCCTCCTGCATTTATTTGTGGTTCCAGATTATTCAAGTGTTTTTTCAATGCCAGTTTTGCAACAGCTAGTGTCTTGATCAACTGTGGATCGTTTAGATAAGGTCGCGTCGCCTCGGCAAAAAGATCGGCAACCACTTCCTTTAGGGAAGTCCGCATCCTCGCTAATTCCGGAGCCGGATCGGCAAAATCTATCCTCGCCAAAGTATCTTCAATAGTCGGCTCGGAGCGCCGGTAGAATTGGGCTTCCGCAGCTTGATTGATTTTCACGCCTGCGCCTTTCACTGTTTTATCGCTCTTGATGCCGCCAACGAACACTGAAATCCCTTTGTAAAGTGCCTCCCGATAGCCTCGCCCCAGTGTTACCAGTTCACCGATAACTCCCGAATGCTTGTCCCACCCATGATTCAAGGTAAATACTTCATGGCGTCGTTCAAGAACCGATGCCTGATTGTTTCGATACCCACCAATCAAAAGATGGAACTTCTGCAGTTGTGCTGGAAGAATCTTTCGCGCTTGCATAATGACCGCAGCCGGTTGTTGACCACCGGTATTAGTATTATCAATCTGCTGCTGAACTATAAACCGACTTAGCTGTGTCCAGGCAGGCGCCGAGGTCGTAAAGGAAGCAAACTTTTCTTCAATCTCACCTTTCTTGCTGGTCATAATGCGGGGTGAATGGGGATGAGGCCAAGTCCCGGAAACCGTGTAACTGAACTTTGCCTTATTGAATGCGACGTATGCTTTGTCAGTATGGCAGCCGCAGCATGAACATGTCTCTGCCGCCACCGGCGGCAGTAACTCAATATGCGCCGGTTGCCATAACAAACCACGGACAACGCCTATTCTCTGTACAGGAATTGTTTCGCCGGCTTTCAGCGGTTCTATCCAGGTAGGTTTTTGTTGTGCGGTATCCCTATGCCAAGGGAAATTCGAAACCAGCTCTTCGTCATGCAACAGATTGAGCCAGACAGTCCGCCGCAAATGATCACCTTGAGCCAATGTTGTAATAGGTGCGCTACCACGCAATCCGGCCTTGAAACCACCACCAAAGCTCGGTGCGCATGATGCCTGGTTAAACAGGACAATCGCCGCGCAACCACCACACAAACCATCTGCCAATCCGGCCTGATTCACAAAACAACTGTTGGTCGCGCCCGTCACCCCGGCCAACAGCTTATCCATCGGTGTCGGTTTATCTGCCTTCACCCCGCGAACCTGCATGAATGGCTGTTTCGGATGATCAACGCAAAACCAGTCGGCAAAACTTCGAATACTTGATTCGTACTCTTCGACCGTAATCGGCCTGGCAATACGGGTCATTAACTCCTTGCCGTCTTTCGGTGTAAATATGGCCTGGGTGATGCAGATCAACAACTGCATCGCCGCAAGCTCCATGTCATCTCGTGGCAGGCATAGCACCCACGCCCCATCCCCGCACAGCAGTTCGCGCAGAGAGATTTTGACCGCTCCGCCGCTCTCCAGCGGTCGGACCGGTATCCACTGATCAATAAGAAGATTCATTTTTCTCTCTCCAGTCCCATGTCCTTGTGATAGCGAAAAGTCACCCCTTTAGACACTCCCCGGTAACCTTCCCCCTCCCGCTGCATCTCAATCCAGAACCTCCCTTCAACAGGATTTCCAAAATCGTACTGCCATGATTTCGGAACACCGACACTATTCAAAGACAATGCTTCAAGTTGCCTGAGTTCATCCAGCGTCTCGAAAACTGTTCCATCCATTAGCATCCGCCCCTGTGCCGTATTACAGAACGGCACAATTGAAAGATTCATGTCTCCGTCCCTCGTGACAGCAAGAACCTTGTCATCGGTGTCAATAAACGGATTTATAGCCGAATCAACCATGTACCGTGCCTTGTACCGCTTAATCTCTTCAATTTCGCATTTAAATTTCTCGTAACCTTCGGTCACTGACAACGGTTCATCTCCCCATACGTCATCCTGATATACCAACTCGATCCAGTCACGATACGCCTTGGGAAAAACAATCATCCCCTCCGGAGCGACAACCAGTTTTTCAGCTGTGCGCCAAAGAACTCGGGTATTGGCATAGATAACCCCGTGTAAGCCAAAATCATCCCCTTCGGGCAACAACACCGTACAAAGCGGCTCTGTAAAACCTGCCGGGCGCTTGCCCGGTCGATGATGTCGGTGCAATCGCCCCATCCGCTGGAACAGTAGGTCCACTGGGCAAAGCTGGGTGATGATCCAGTCAAAATCAATATCCAGCGACTGCTCAACAACTTGTGTCGCCACCAGGATTCTTCCGCACTTACGATCTCCGCCTAAGCCAAAACGGTCAATGACCTCCAGCTCTTTTTCCTGACGATGGCTATAGCAATAGCGAGCATGAAACAGATCTACCGGCAAACCAGTCATACTCCGCAATATGCGGACAAGCCCTTGCGCCACGTTCACGAGATTGCAGACAATTGCCACCTGCGCCCCAGCCTCGGCAGCGGTAACAATCCGGCGGAGCAAGAATTCATCAGGGAGTAGCCTGTCGATACGGATTGGCTCCACTTTGACCGTTACGTTTTTCGGCAACTGCCCAGGGTCAAGCTCATGAAACAGTGGCTCTGCTCCGTTAGTCCAGGTAATCAGCGGATATGGCGTCTTCTCCTTGTATTGTTCTCCGAGTTTTGCCCCCCAAGCAGAGCAAAGTTGCCTACGCTGACACTCTGGCAGGGTTGCCGACAGGAGGATTGCCGAGCCTCCCGAGGCTTTCTGCTGCCGCAGAACCTCTTCCAGCAAGCCATACATGTAAGCGTCATAGGCATGGACCTCATCGACAATCAGTACGCTTCGCCCAACCCCGAAGCCGCGTATAAAGCGGTGTTTCACCGGTAACACCGACACCAGCACCTGATCCACAGTGCAGACACCAATTTGCCCGAGAAAGACCCGCTTGCGGCTTTCCGCCAGCCACTGGCTGCACTGTACCCAACCATCCTCTTGGGAGTCATACCCATCGATTGCGCTATGTTTTATTTTTGTAAAGGCATCATTGAAACGGGCTAAACCGTGGGCCAGCAAAAGATTCGGCTTATCTACGAACAGAAGAGGCGTGATTCTTTCCAAGCGTCCAAGCATGGCATTTGCCGTGGCCTGCGTTGGCAGGGCAAAAACAATAGAATCGGCGAGTCCTGCATCGACAAACCGCCAAGCATAGGCCAGTGCAGTTTCAGTTTTACCGCTACCGGTGGGAGCTTCCACCAGCGTAAGGCCTGTACTCAGAGGTAATTCATCCACTAGCGTTTGCAGTGACCGTGGTTTGTCCTCTGTGCCTAATAACGCGCTGACTCCTGCATAGGACTTGGGTTGTCCAATGACACCGGCAAGCTGCAATATCCTTTGTGCATCAGCAGTAAAGTGCTCCTCGAAATATGCCTGTAGATCCCGCTCTGCCCCGCAATAACAGAAGTTTTCACTATCGCAACGGGAACCAAGCCAGTCGGCAACAGAACAAAAACCGGCCATGAGCGGCGAAAAGACCGGTGGAGAGTCGGTCAAGGTAAGCCCGACAGGTCTGAGGAATAAAGATTCTACCGCTTGCAGCCATTCACGCCGGGCCGAGCGGTCAAAATCTGCCAAGCGCTTGTCGCATATTAAGGGTAAGGAAGTTTCTGCAACATAATCGGCAGACCTGATGTGACCGTGATGACCGGTTACTGCTTCAATCCACGGTCTCCACAAATCCCATTTATTTGAAGGGGGTTCCATCTGGTCAAGGAAATCCCAACCAACATTTTGCTGCGAAATCGTGCCACTAAGCTTTGCAGCATGATCCTGTATGAACCAGGAAAGGCCGCCTTCACCATGGTAATAGCTCTTACATATTTGAATACTTGGAAGTGATTCGTATGTATTCGCATCCTGATAGAGTAATCTCCAAAGTGGCATCACCCGTAATTGAAAACGCACATCAAACTTTCCGTAATCATGCAAAGAAATGAAGAACAAAACCCACGCCCGGAGCTGCTCTTCAGGCAAGTCTCTATGCAGTTTGAAGCCATGGCGAATTGCCGGGCTGACATCCCACCACGCTGCCGCCACCGCCGCCACATCCAAACAGTGATAGGGCAGTAGGTGATACCGTAGCCCATCCTTTTCGACTTTGCCCCAATAACGGTAATAGTCGTGCACCCCTGCTCCCTTCTACTTTTTCCAGACAACACCTACAAGCGCCACAAGCAGTGCAAACGTCTCAAGAGGGTTTTTACTTGACACGTTAATTACAAGCACAAGAGCGGCCAAGGCCAAAATACTCAACACGGTATTCTCTCTCCATGGGCACATAGGGAGAGGGTACCACTAAAAATATACATTTCAACAAGTGTTCAAGGTTTTTATTGAAACCGTACTCAAATTTGCTATACTACCTCTCACGTTCCCTTTGCTGAGGGATGGACCGTGTTCCAGGTTTTTGAGCAAGCTGGTTATCTCTTGTTCCCCGCAAACGCGGGGATGAGCGAACCGGGCGAGCAATCGCCCGGTTCGCTTTTTTCCCTCCACCCTACCCAAATACCAACCAACACAAAAACAGTACCAACCCCACAAGAAAGGCCAGACTTGCCAGACAGCCCAGGCACCCAAGACAGCCACCCGGTTCATCTCCACCGCCTACAACAGACAGGGACTGTTCCTCTTGTTGTTCGCCATGTACCGCCTGTTCCAATTCTGCAAGTCGTCGGACGTTTTCCCGTGCCTCCTGAGAATTTCGGTTAAGTCGGTCCCACGCATACAGGCCACCAAGAATCAACCACGGATTAGCCATATAATCTCCTGTTCAACCTCTCACCCCTCCCAGCTCCATCCAAACTCGCGCTGCCATCCGGGCATCATCCAGCGCCCGGTGGCGTTGTACATCTTCCGGTAGCCCACCAAACAGATGCCGATAAACGGTTTCCAGGCGGTGGTCGAACAGACGAGGCAGTTTCCTGCGGCAAAGCTGTAGGGTGCAGTGCCACGGGTTGGCATACGGCATTCCCAGCAGGTGCAGTTCATACTGTACAAAAGCACGATCAAAGGGAGCGTTATGAGCCACCAGTGGACTATCGCCCACAAACTCGACAAATCCGGGCCAGACGTTTTCCGGGGTTGGCTTATCTGTCAGCATATGTTGGGAGATGCCATGTACCCGAAAGGCGCCGTAGTTGATCACTGCACCTGTGTTAATCAGGGTTGCCAGTTCAGCCACAACCTGCCCATTCTCCACGGCAACGGCACCGATTTCAATCACGCGACCGCCGTTTTTGACCGACAGCCCGGTGGTTTCTGTATCTACGACTACAATTCTATGCATTGTTACACCTTACCATACGGCTCTGACCGAATATGTCGCATACAAACCAAATAGACACAAAAAAGCCTGCCGACACACTGTCGACAGGCTTTCGTTGTAAATCATACTGCTGCATCCCCTACCCCAGCAATTCCTGAAGCTTGGCCCCGATATCCGTTTCCCGCATCATGGCTTCACCGATCAAAAAGGCTGCAGCGCCATCGGCCTGTAGCCGTTCGATATCAGCCCGGCTGCTGATCCCGCTTTCCGACACCAGCAGACGTTCTGCCGGCAGCATCTTCGCCAGGCGGGCGGTGGTGCCCAGATCAGTGACAAAGGTGCGCAGGTTACGATTATTAACCCCGATCAGGCCGATGTCAGTGCCGCAGGCAACCTCCATCTCCCCCTCGTCATGCACCTCCAGTAGAACATCAAGGTGCAGCTGACGGGCCAGACCGGCCAGATCAGTAATCTGCTGCGGCTCGAGCATGGCGGCGATCAACAAAATGGCGTCGGCACCGGCGGCACGGGCCTCGTAGACCTGAAACGGATCAAAGATAAAATCCTTGCGCAGGAGCGGCAGGCCGACCTGTTCACGGATCAAGGCCAGATAGCGCAATGAGCCCATAAAGAATTTTTCTTCGGTCAGCACGGACAGGCAGGTGGCGCCGTTATTCTGGTAGATCTCGGCGATCTCCAGCGGATCAAAGTCCTCGCGGATCAGACCCTTGCTGGGAGAGCCCTTCTTGACCTCGGCGATTACGGCGGTCCAACCGGTGGCAACGGCCTCACGCAGGTGCCGTTCAAAACCGCGCACGGTATCTTCGAGGTCGGAGATACGGCCTGCCAGCTCCTGAATGGTGGTCTGGCGTTTGGCAGCAGCCACTTCTTCCCGTTTATGGGCCAGGATTGTCTTTAAAATATCTGGAGTTGTCATCAGTGATGTCTTTCAGGTTGTAGTAGCACGAAAGGCTGAAACCTAACTTAGACCGGTGTGCCCAGCATCTTCTTGTTCAGACGGAAGATCAAAAGCAGGGTCTTGAACTGCACATAGACAAACGGCGCCAGGATGATGAAATATGCCACGGAGAACTGCTGCAGCACATCATTCAACACCAGTCCCAGGTGTACAAAGAAGAAGCCGTAGACCATAAAAGCCACGCCGGGGCAGACCATGGCGTAACTGCCGACGCTGCGAGTCGGGCCGTAGATATATTCAGCAAAGTAGTCCAGTTTTTTAAGTGTGTAATAGCCGAGCAGGCCGAACATCAGTTGTAGGGAGATCACTGCCGAGGTAAGTAGAAAAAGCCATGAGCGCGAAACTGCCTCAGTATGGTCAAAGTTATGGGCAAAGCCGAAGGTGTAACGGACAAAAGTGATGCCCAGCAAGGTCAGGATCGGGATCATGATCCAGAGACTGACGCTGGCCTCGCGCGAGATCCCCTGCTCAAGGATGGATTTGAAGCCGAGAGTGCCTTTGAGAACAATCAGTAAAATTGAAATGGAGCTGAAAAATACCGAAAAAAAGATGCCGATGGCCGACACTTCCTTGTGATGGCTCATGGCTCCGGGAGCCGCAAGACCGACGGCAATCATGCTGAAGGCAAAAATGGCCATCATCTGGCTCAGGTTGTTGTTGTTGACAAAATCGAAGCTCTTGGAGGTGATGATCCGGGTGGCATAGGCGAGAAAGAGTTTAAGGGCGTAGATGCCGACCAGCAGGAATCCAAGCAGGGCAAAGGGGAACAGATATTCGACAACGTTCCACAGACCAGGAACCAGGATCGCCCCCAGGACAAAACAGACGTTGATCGTCATGGCGTAGGTCAGGGGAATGGCCATCAGGCCAACTTCGTTGTTTGAGGTTTTAAGCTGTTCAAAGGCCTCGGTCTGCTTGAAAAGCCCGTACTCCCGGATGTTCCAGAACAAGAGCCTGAAATGAAGCAGGGCGAGACCGATAATCATTCCCAGATCCAGTAGTACCAAGACTGACACAAGGTTGTTTTGTGCAATCAGGGGGAAAATGAAATCAGCCGTTGCCATCGGCGTATCGGGGTGCTTTACCATGAAGAACAGGTAGATGTAAAAAGAAACCGCCATTCCGCCAGCCCCGAGCGCTGCCAGAAAGTAAAGTGGTGAATACTGTTCTTTGAGATCCTTGATCATATCCCCCCCTCTGACTAATTACAGCTGACTCGTAAGGGCTGCCAGTTTTTCAATCTGACCACGGGCGGCACCGCTGTCGATGGAATTCGCAGCCAGGGTGATCCCTTCCGGCACGGTTGCGCAGCGGCCTGCGGCCACCAGGGCATAGGCCGCATTCAGCAGCACCACATCGCGCTTGGGACCTTGGGCGCCATTCAGGATATCCCGGACAATGATAGCGTTGGCAGCGGCATCGCCACCTTTCAGTTCCTGCATGCTGCAGCGGGAAAGACCGAACTCTTCAGGGGTGATGGTAAACAGCCGGACACCGTCAGGGGTTACCTCGGCGGCAGCGGTTTCGTTGGTCAGGGTGATCTCATCCATGCCGTCTTTGCCATGCACGACATAACCGTGCTTGCAGCCCAAGCGGTGCAGCACACCGGCCAGCTTCTCAACCAGATCCTCGCGGTAGACCCCCATCACCTGACGGTCAGCACCGGCCGGGTTGGTCAGTGGCCCCAGGATGTTGAAGATGGTGCGGATGCCGATCTCACGCCGGGGCCCGATGGCGTGTTTCATGGCGCCATGCAGGGCCGGGGCGAACAGGAAGCCGATGCCGATCTCGCTGATGCAACGTTCAACGATGTCTGGGGTAACATCCAGGTTGACCCCCAGCTTTTCAATCACATCGGCGCTGCCGCAGGCCGAAGAAACGGAACGGTTGCCATGTTTGGCAACCTTGACGCCACAGGCCGAGACAACGAAGGATACTGTGGTGGAGATATTGAAGGTATTGGTGCCGTCGCCACCGGTGCCGACCACGTCCAGGATGGTCTCCTGATCAAGATTGATATCGTCACGATCGATATCCAGCACCCCTCTGCCCACCCGGATCGGGGTGGCCCGCTCCCGCATTACCCGGGCAGCACCGGTGATCTCCGCAATGGTCTCCCCCTTCATCCGCAGGGCGGTGATGAACGAACCGACCTGGGCCGGGGTGCATTCACCGGACATGATCTGGTTCATGACCTCGATCATCTCGCCTTCGCTTAAGTCCTGGCATTCGACCGCCTTGGCAATGGCTTGTCTGATCATCTGTTCCTCCTCAAAAAGGAAATGGGGATGTTGCCATCCCCATCTCAATCGCTATGTGGCAATGGTTACTTGCCGTCGGTAATCCTGCGGATGGTCTCCTTGATCAGGGCCTCGGCCAGGTCGGGCACCACTTCCCAGACGATCCGCTCGATGGTCTCTTTGGAAGCGGACATCAGGGCCTGCCGCAATTGATCTTCGGAGAGTGCCACTGCACCGGCAGCCATCGCAACCGGTGCAATCGCCGCCACTGGCGGTTCTTCCGGCGCCACAACCGGCTGCTCCACTTCCAGGACAGCAGCTGGCGGTTCTGCAACCTGCTCCTCAAACTCGAAGGTTTGCTCCTCAACCGGCACCCAGGAAGCGCCGATATTGGCATCATCGGCCCGCTCCACGGCAAACGCCGGCGGCTCTTCACTCACCATGGCCAGCACATCAGGCTGCTCCATATTCACCTCAAGGGTGTCAGGTTCAAATGCCGGTGCCGCGGCTGGCTGTTGGGTAAAGGCCCCCCAGGGGTCGTCAGGAGAGACTGCAGCCTGCGCAGGCTGATCAGCCGGTTCAAAGGCTGGCGCAGGCACGACAAACGCTTCCGGCTCCGGCACTGCGGCAGGAGGTGCACCGGCAGCACGACGCTGGCCCAATGCGTACAGTTCTTTGACCTTGGCAATGATCTGCTGTGACTCAAACGGTTTGGTGATGTGATCATCAGCGCCACAACTCTTGGCCTTAGCTTCATCAAAAGCCTCGAAGGAACCGGTCAGCAGCAGTATCGGCTTGTCAGTCAACGCGGGATTTGCTCGCAGCGATTCACAAACCTCGTAGCCGCTCATGCCGGGCATCAACACATCAATCAGCAATACATCAGGGAGCAGTTCCTGGGCCTTCTGGACAGCAGCCGCGCCATTGTCAACCACAGTCAGGGTGTAGCCTTCACCGGCAAAAATGATGCCGACCACTTTCTGGATGGTAATGCTATCGTCAGCCAGAAGTATAGAGATGTTACCCATCGGTTCCTCCCTGTGCAGGATTGCTGATGATGCCTTAAAAGTTGGAAAACACTAGCATACCGGTTATGAGGTGTCAAGGACCCGTATGTATGGGCACTTCAAGGCCAACCCGGCGCTCACGCCCCACAAACAGAGCCGCCGCGAGGGTCGAAATATCACCGCGCAGCTTACTGAAACTGCGCAGACGCTGATAATCAAGACGGGTTGTTAGAAGCAGCACATACAGGTCGACATCGGGATCAATCCAGACCGAGGTACCGCTATACCCGGTATGACCATAGGATAATTCAGAAAAAATAGTACCCTTGGGAGCTGAAAAAGGTGATTCGTGATCCCATCCCAGACCACGCACAATCTTGCCGCCACTGAAAAAATACGGTGCGGTCATCTGGTCCACAGCCCGCGACGAAAGCACTCTGGTACCGTTCAGCTGTCCCCCGCTCAGCAGCATACCAGCAAAACGTGCCAGGTCGTGAATCGAACTGAACAGGCCGGCATGGCCGGCTACCCCACCCAGCATCCGGGCATTCTCATCCTGCACCACCCCTCGTCCGCCGCCAAGGGTGGGAGCATGGTTCGCACTCTGGGGGGGCAAAAAATTGGCGGTCTGCATCCCCAGGGGCGCATAGAACATCTGACGGGCATAGTGGTCGAGCGGCAATCCGCTGATACGGCGCACCAGCTCACCCAACAGGATAAAATTGATGTCGGCATAACGGAAACGACTGCCGGCCGCAACCCGCCCATTCTGGGCAGCAGCTCGTTCAATGGCGCTCTGCATGGGTGCAGCGCGATTCAGCCCCACGTCATGGAGTCCCGAGGTATGGGTCAACAGATTGAGGATGGTAATATCACTGCCTTCGAATTCTGGAAACCAACGCGATACCGGATCCAGCAGGGACAGCTTGCCGTCGTCCAGCAGCTTGACAATCGCAGGGGTAGTGGCAAAGACCTTGGTCAGGGAGGCAATATCGAAGACAGCGGCAGTGGTCAGCGGTGGAGCAGCGGCATTGAAACCGGATACACCAACAGCGCCTTCATAGAGAATGCCCTGATGGTCTCCGACCACCACCACGGCACCGCTGATCAGACCACGGCTGATGGCCTGCTGCAGCATGAATTCGATCACCGCAACCCGGCCAGCCTCGCCGATCGGATCGGTTTCAGCTCGAACGGCTGGGACCAGGCTGAGCCCGGTCACCAAAACGCAGAGACACCCGCACAGCTGAACAAGGCTGCGCTGCAAACAGGTATGCAGCATGCGGGGTAACGTCATCAATGGATCTGGAAGTCAGCAGCCTTGAGAAGCTGCCCGGCGGCATCACGAACCTCAAGGCGCCAACTCCCGATACTGGAGGCATCCACGGCCAGGGTGCTGTAGAGACGCCAACGGCGCCCCTTGACCGGCATGGTGACCTCCTTTACTTTGTGCCCCCCCCGCAGCCAGATATGCGTGACTGTCGTCTCTTGCGGAGGGTCGGACTGGGTGCGGGTAAACCCATAGAGGGCGCGTACCGAGCGATTGTAGATACGGTGCACCGCATCTATCGGCTTCCCTTTGGATACCTTGGTGGTAACTGCCAACTCTGTTACCCTGAGCGGGGCAGCCTCGGAGAAAGAAACCAGAGACAGGAGGAACAATGCGACAACAACCGGAAAGACGGCCTTCATGGAGGGCTCCTCAGGTTCTATAGTCAGCGTTGATGGAAACATAGTCATGGGAGAGGTCGGAGGTATATACCGTGGCCTGCCCGGCTCCTAAACCAAGATCAACTGTCACGCAGAGTTCTTTTTGCCGGAGCACCGCCGTACCGCGCGCCTCAGCATCAGCGCCGGCAAAAATACCGGCTTTGGCCATACAGACATCATCAAACCAGAGCGCCAGCCGGTCAGGGTCCACCTGGGCACCGGAATACCCCACTGCGGCAAAGATCCGCCCCCAGTTGGCATCCTGGCCAAAAAAGGCGGTTTTTACCAGGCTGGAGTTGGCCACCGCCAAGGCGGCCCGCTTGGCATCGGCATCATTAACGGCACCGGTCAGGCGGATCTCTACAAACTTGGTAGCCCCCTCCCCATCCTTGACGATCTGCTTTGCCAGGTCCAACAGCACCTCATCCAGCAATGCGGCAAAAGCAATCGCCTCAGGAGTGTCGCCGGTAATCTGCTGGTTACCGGCAGCGCCATTGGCCATCAGCAGGCAGGTATCATTGGTGGAAGTATCACCGTCAATGGTGATGGCGTTGAATGAACGATCGACTGCCGCACGGAACAGACGGTTCAGCAGACCTGGCTCCACCGCAGCATCGGTCAGCACAAAGGCCAGCATGGTGGCCATATTGGGCATGATCATGCCGGCGCCCTTGGCGGTACCAGCCACCGTATAGCTGGACCCGTTGGCCGAACCCTGGCGGACAGCTGTTTTGGGAAAGGTGTCGGTGGTCATAATGGCGGCGGCCAAGGTATCCAGGGTGGCAGCGCCACGTCCCTCTACCAGTGCCGGCAATGCGGCCCGCAAGCGATCCATCGGCAACGGTACGCCGATCACACCGGTGGAGCAAACCTGCACCAACTGCTCGTCGACACCCAATCCTTCAGCCAACAGGCGGGTAGTCTCCCGGGCGTCAACCATTCCCTGGCTGCCGGTACAGGCGTTGGCATTACCGCTGTTCACCACCAAGGCTTGAGCCTGTCCGCAGGTGATCCGCTCCATGGAAAGCAGCACCGGAGCAGCCTTGACGGCATTGGTGGTAAAAACAGCCACCGCCGTGGCAGGCACCTCGGACCAGATCAGGGCCAAGTCCTTGCGGCCCGGCTTCTTGATGGCTGCCTCAACGACAGAAAATTGAAAACCTTTCAGGGACATAGCAAAGCCTCTTCAAACCATCCGTTCCATTACTTACCGCAACACTTCTTGTATTTTTTGCCGCTCCCACAAGGACAGGTCTCGTTACGCCCCGCCGCCTTGGAGCTTTTTGCCGGTTCCTGACTGTGGTCCTCGTTGCTGATGATGTTCTGGAACAGCTTGCGCCCTTTCTCAAGCTGCTCCTCTTCCAGCTCTTCGAGGTCCTCTTCCCGCTCAAGCTGGACCCAAAAGACCTTTTCAACCGTCTCCTCGCGGATCCGGATGATCATCTCCATGAACAGATGATAGGCCTCTTTTTTGTACTCTTGCTTGGGGTCTTTCTGACCGTAACCACGCAGACCGATCCCCTCTTTCAGGTGATCGATGTTCAGCAGGTGATCCTTCCAGTGGGTATCAATGGCCTGCAGCATCACCACCCGGATCAGTTGATCCATCACCTCATCGCTCAGCTCCTCGGCCTTGCGGGCGATGATGGCATGGGCCTGTTCCTGTAATAAATTCCGTAAACTTTCGGCGTTAAGCCGCGCGATCATCTCACGTGACAGCTCCAGTTGCAGAGAAAAACAACGCCCGGCAGCCTCGGTCAACGACTCCCAGTCCCACTCCAATGGTGCGGTTTTTTCAAAGGCATAGGCATTGACGATATCGCCGATGGTCTCGTCCAGCATCTCCATAAAACTCTCGCGGATATCCTGACCAGCCAGAATTTCACGCCGCTGGGTGTAGATCACCTCGCGTTGCTTGTTCATGACATCGTCATAATCGATCAGGTGCTTACGAATCTCGAAGTTGTGGGCTTCGACCTTTTTCTGGGCATTCTCAATGGATTTGGAGATCATGCCATGGGTAATGGCCTCCCCTTCCTCAATCTTGAGGAAATCCATGATTTTTGCCACCCGTTCTGAACCGAATATCCGCAGCAGGTCATCCTGTAGCGAAAGGTAGAACCGTGAGGAACCGGGGTCACCCTGACGGCCGGAACGCCCCCGCAGCTGGTTGTCGATCCGACGGGACTCATGACGCTCGGTGCCGATGATATGCAGTCCTCCCAAAGCCACCACCTCGTCATGCTCCTGAGCGCACTGGGCCTTGAACTGCTCCAGTTGAGCGGCAACCTGCTCTTCACTGGCATCGGGGTTGGTCAGCTTCCACTGCTTCAACAGTCCGTCAGGATTACCCCCCAGCACGATGTCGGTACCACGGCCGGCCATGTTGGTGGCGATGGTGATGGCTGCCTTACGGCCAGCCTGGGCAACGATCTCGGCCTCTTTTTCATGTTGCTTGGCGTTCAATACAAAATGGGGCACCCCTTGTTTGCGTAACAGCTCCGACAGCACCTCGGATTTTTCGATGGAGATGGTGCCCACCAGGCAGGGTTGCCCCAGTTCATAGTGTTCCTTGATATCCTTGATAACAGCGTCAAATTTTTCCCGCTCGGTCTTGTAGATCACGTCAGGATAATCAGGACGCAACAGGGGCCGGTTGGTGGGGATCACCACCACATCCAGCTTGTAAATCTTGTGGAACTCCTCGGCCTCGGTATCGGCGGTACCGGTCATGCCGGACAGTTTTTTGTACATCCGGAAGTAGTTCTGGAAGGTGATGGTGGCCAGGGTCTGGTTCTCACTCTCGATCCGCACCCCTTCCTTGGCCTCCACGGCCTGATGAAGACCATCGGACCAGCGCCGGCCAGGCATCAGACGGCCGGTAAACTCGTCCACGATCAACACTTCGCCATCCTTGACCACATATTCCACATCCCGACGGTACATGGCATGGGCCCGCAAGGCCTGGTTGACATGGTGCAGGGTCTCAATGTTGCGGGGATCGTAGAGGTTCTCGACCTTCAGCAGCTTCTCAACCTTGGAAACGCCCTGCTCGGTCAAGGTGGCGCTCTTGGCCTTCTCATCAATGGTGTAATCGCCGGTATAGGTTTTGCGCTTACCGGAGAGGGTGTTGGCCTCCACCTCCTGGATCTCACCCTTTTCCAGGAGCGGAATAATCCGGTTGATCACATAATACTTGTCAGTGGACTCCTCGGTGGGACCGGAGATAATCAGCGGGGTACGGGCCTCGTCAATCAGGATCGAGTCCACCTCATCGACGATGGCGTAGTTGAAGCCACGCTGGACGTAGTCATCCAGAGAGAACTTCATATTGTCCCGCAGATAGTCGAAACCGAACTCATTGTTGGTGCCGTAGGTGATATCTGCAGCGTAGTTTTCTCGCCGTTGCGCATCATCCAAACCATGCACGATCACCCCTACCGTGAGGCCCAGAAAACGATACAGCCGCCCCATCCAGTCCGAATCCCGCCTGGCCAGATAATCGTTGACCGTGACCACATGCACGCCAAGGCCGGAGATCGCGTTCAGGTAGGCCGGCAGAGTGGCCACCAGGGTTTTACCTTCACCGGTCTTCATCTCCGATATCTTGCCACCGTGCAGCACCATGCCGCCGATTAACTGCACATCAAAATGCCGCATTCCCAGAACACGCCGTCCAGCTTCGCGACAGACAGCAAACGCCTCGGGCAGCAACGCGTCCAGAGATTCTCCCTTTTGGTGACGCTCTTTAAACTCGGCGGTCTTGGCAGACAACTGGTCATCGGACAGGGCCTGCAAGGCCGGCTCTATCGCGTTGATCTTCTCGACGATCGGCCAAAGCCGCTTGAGCTCCCGCTCATTTTTGCTACCAATCACCATCTTGACAAGGGAACTGATCATCTGCTTCTCCAATCTGAAATAAAAAGCAGCAAAAGATACCATGAAAGCAGCTACTGCTCAACCGAAAAGGGTGCTGTGACGCGAGTAAACCAGGCATAGGTTCAGAATGATCTGCAGATAAAAAAAAGCAGCGTACCCTTACAGGGCACGCTGCAAAAAATCAGCTCAAATTTTACTTAGCAGCCGGCAGACTTCAGCATCTTGGTGGCTACGTTCTTGCCGCCCTTTTCGTCAAACTTCACCTTTACATCGTCGTCAACCACGATCTTCTTGCTGTTCAGCTTGCCAACGGTGATTTCGTCGCTCACCTGCAGTTCAACAGCCTTACCTGAAGCATCCTTGACAACGACCACGTAGGAGCCGTCTGCATTTTTAGTGATTTTGGTCACGGGGCCCTTAATGGCGGCAGCAAAGGACAGGGAAGCAACTGCAAGTACGACAACAGCGGAGATTACGGATACGATCTTCTTCATGGTACGGTTAACCCCTTTCTGAGTGTGGGACCCTCGGCCCCGGTTAGTGTGGCGGCATGAGGTGGCCGTAATACATTCAATAATTGTTATAAAAATATCATCCGGCCTTCCAAAAAGTCAACGTATCTTTTAGGGCAATTACTGCCGCAAATCAGAACATGAACCTGCGCATGCTGATATTCTGCAGGATGCCCACGCCCACCATGGAGGTGATCATGGAGGTGCCTCCATAGGAAAAAAACGGCAGCGGCACCCCCACCACCGGAAACAGGCCGATCACCATGCCGATATTAATCACCGTATGCCAAAACAGCATGGCGGTAACTCCGACCGCCAGCAAGGCACCCAGCCGATCGTTGCAGCGCCGGGCAATGGTGAGCCCCCACATAATCAGACACAGGTACAGCACGAGTAAGAGCAGCGTACCGATAAAACCCCATTCCTCCGCATACACCGAGAAGGCAAAATCGGTATGCTGTTCCGGCAGGAAGCGCAACTGGGCCTGGGTTCCCTTGACATATCCCTTGCCCCACAGGCCACCTGACCCAACGGCGATCTTGCTCTGGATAATATGATACCCGCTGCCTAGTCGTGAGCGCTCCGGGTTCAGGAAATCCAGCACCCGGTTTTTCTGGTACGTCCTGAGAAAAAAGGTCCAGCCGAGCCAGACCATCGGCAGGGTCACCAGCACAAAACCCACCATGGTAGTCCAGCGCAGCCCTACAAACAGCGCCATGGAAAGAGCAATCAGGATCACCAGGATGGCGGTGCCCAGGTCGGGCTGCTTCATAATCAACAGGGCCGGCACCCCCAGCAAAGCCAACGGGTACAGCATATCCTTTATGGTCAGACCACCCACCACATGGTAATTATTAAAAAAACGGGCAAAGGTAAGAATGATGCCGATCTTCAACAGCTCCGACGGCTGAATCGTAAACAGCCCCAGGTCCAGCCACCGGGTTGCCCCCAGGCTTGTTTTACCTACCAGCAGAACCGCCAGCAACAAACAGATCAAAATGCCGTAAAACCAGTAGGCGAAGTCTTCAAGCAGATGGTAATCAACACTGCAAATCACCAGCGTGATAATCAACCCAACGGCCATCCAGTTTAACTGCTTGATATAGTAAGGGGCCCCGACCATTTTATAGGCTGCCGAGGCGCTGTAAATGTTCAGTATCCCCAACAAACAGATCGCCACTACGAGCCCCAGCAGGGTCCAGTCAAAATTGGTCACCAGACGCCGGTCAATCATTCACTCGGCTCCTTCTCCGTGGAAACGGCACCAGCATCGACAGGCGATGCAATGCCGGACTGCGGCTGAATATCGATCTCCTCTTCGAGGGGACTGGCGGAACGTTGTGGCGGTTTTTTCAGGTCAGACCAGGCCCGCAGAATCTGGCCTGCAATCGGTGCTGCCACGGCTCCGCCACCACCGCCATGCTCCACCACCACCGCCACCGCCACCTCTGGTTTGTCATAGGGAGCAAAGGCGGTAAACAGGGCATGATCCTGATACTCATAAGCCATGCGACGCTTGCGGTCTTCTCTCAGCTTGACCACCTGGGAGGTCCCGGTCTTGCCGGCCACCTTCAGGTCGCTCACCCGCGCGGCTGCACCGGTTCCCCCGGCATCATTAACCACCGCATATAACCCCTGCTTAACCTTTTTGAAGTTGGCAACACTGGCCCCCACGCGGCCCAGGATTTCAGGAACAAACTCCTTCAAAACCTTACCATCGGCATCAACAAGCTGCTTTACCAGACGCGGACGAAAAACGGTCCCCTCGTTGGCGATGGTGGCTACCATGGAAACCATCTGGATCGGCGTCATCAACACATATCCCTGACCAATGGCTGCTGGCGGCGTATCACCAGGGACCCAACGCCTGCCAAAACGTTTCAGTTTCCACTCGGTAGTGGGGATGAGCCCCTTTTTCTCACCCGGCAGACCGATTCCCATGGTTTCACCCAACCCGAACCGCCGACACATTGCGGCCAGCCGGTCGATACCCAGCCGTTCACCCAGGTGATAGTAGTACACATCGCAGGATTCCTTGAGGGAACGGCGCAGATTCACGCTGCCATGACCGGCTCTGCTCCAGCAACGGAACTTGCCACTACCCATCTCATAGGTACCATCACAGTGCACCGTGGTTGACTCATTGATTACCCCGGCCTCCAAGCCGGCCAAGGCGGTAATCATCTTGAAGGTGGAACCGGGTGGATACTGCCCGGACAAGGCTTTGTTCTGCAAGGGGTGACGTTTGTCATTCAGGTATTTTTCCCAGATATCCGTCGGAATCTTGCCGGCGAACAAGGCTGGGTCGAAGGTGGGACTGCTGACGAAGGCCAATATCTCACCGTTGGTGACATCCATCACCACCGCTGCACCAGCATGACTGCCAAAGGCCCGCTCTGCTGCTTGCTGCAAGCGCTGGTCAATGGTTAAAACCAGACTGTTACCGACGGTCGGCTGGCTTTCGTTCAAAACCCGCAGCACCCGCCCGCGGGAATCAACCTCCAGCTGACGGCCCCCGTCCTCACCATGCAGTTCCGCTTCCCAGGCCTTTTCAATACCGTTTTTACCGACATAGTCGCCTGGGTTGTAGTCAAGATACGCTTCACTATCCAGCTCTTTTTCCGATACCTCGCCGATGTAACCCAGCAGATGAGCCGCTGACTGTTTGAAATTATATTCACGGACCGGCTTCATGCTGATCTCAACGCCAGCCAACCGCAAACGGTTTTCTTCGACAATCTCGACCTGATCACGGGTGATGTTGGTGGCCACAACCACAGGGTAGTAGCGGGCACGCCCCCGGGTCTTCTGCCAACGCTCTTCAAGCTCCGCCCGATCAAGTCCCAACAAAGAGGCCAAGCGGTCCAGCATCGCCTCGACATCCGTAATTTCCTGCGGGATCAGAGCCAGGCTGAAGGAAGGCCGGTTACGCACAATAACCGTGCCGTTGCGGTCCATCAGGGCACCCCGCGAGGCCGCCACCGGAAGAAACCGCAAACGATTATTCTCGGAGAGTGCACGATACTCGTCAACATACAGAATCTGCAGATACCAGAGCCGCAGAATCAAAAGACAGAAGATGATCGTGACCCCGAAGGCCAGCGGTATCGTTCGCCGTTTGGGATGCGCCGTCTCGCGGACATAACGCTGTTGTTTGATCATGAGGTGGTCCGGGGTGTCATACAATCAGGCGTGATCGCCACCAGCGAGGCCACAAAGGCGTTCATCAGCAGATGCGGCACAAACTGATGCAACAACGAGGGGAAAAAGGTCGAGGCCTGCGAGAAGATCAGCAGCAGCACCAGATTTATGGCTAGTGAGCCAACCGTTGCTGCCGCAACGGTCAATACGAACAACAGGCAACTCTGCACGTAGAGCCGTTCGGAAACAGACCTGATCGTCAGGTAAACCACCAAAAACGAAAATCCGTTCAGCCCCAGATAAACGCTGCTCAGACAGTCTTTCAAAAGCCCGAGGCCATAAGCGGCTGGCAGGCTGACACCGGTCGGCATCCGTAATGCCAGATAGACCATCAACACCAGCAGCAAATCGGGTTTAAAGGCAGAATCCAGATAACAGGGCAGCACGCTGGCCTGTAAAGCCACCACCGTTAATAACACCAGGAGCCCTCTGACAAATGCACGCATAATGAGCTTAAACCTACTCCCGGGGAACCCGCAGCACCACCAGAACCTCTTCCAGGTGAGCAGTGCTCACCACCGGTTTGATGGTAACCGTCTGAAAAATGCCATACTGCCCCTTTTTAACCATTGTCACCGTACCGATCGGCAGCCCCTTTTCAAAAACGCCGCCGACACCGGACGTAACCACCAGATCGCCGACAGTCACATCCTCTTCCCGCATGGTGAATTCCAGAGAACAAAGTGACTCACCGCTGCCCTTGACAACTCCGCGGGCGCGTGATCGCTGTATCAAAGCGGCAATACCGCTGGCGTGGTCGGTCAACAAGAGCACCCGGCTGCTGTTCGGCGTCACCTTGATGGTCTGCCCAACCACCCCGCCGGCAGCCAGCACCGGCATACCTTCGCGAACACCACGTGATGAACCTTGATCAATGGTCAGGGTCCGAAACCAGGGAGTAACATCTTCGCCGATGACTGCAGCAGGTACGGTCGGCTCCCGCACCGTCTTACGCATCTCCAGCAGTCTCGATAAACGCTCATTTTCATGCAGTGCCTCACCGGCAGCGGCCAGTGACTGATTGAGTGTCTTGATCTCCTCACGTAACCGAACATTCTCACGACGGACCTGCACAAGATTGAGGTAATTGTGCCAGACCCGGTCCGGCATCGCACCCAGGTGTGCCGCAGCAGCCTGCACCGGCTCGAGAGCAGAACCGACTCCCTGTTCCAACAGATTGGCTTGTTTGGCACGTGGCAGATTAAGCGAATAGAAGATCAGGGCAACCAGCAAACAGGCCCCCACCAGCAGCGACAGCGCATATTTACGAAATAACTCAAACATGGTTTATTGTGTGCAGATCATGTTGGCAGGCCACAGCGGGCCTCCTGCATGACCCGTTGCAGATAGTCCCGATAGGACGAAGCCGGCGTAGCGGTAATTGCCGCCTCCATGCCGGCACAGTCGATGAAGCCACGGTACAGGGCAATTTCCTCTAAGCAGGCGATTTTCAGGCCCTGACGGGCCTCCAGCGTTTCAATGAAGTTACTGGCTTCCAACAAAGACTTGTGGGTGCCGGTGTCCAGCCAGGCGATTCCGCGCCCCAGACGTTCCACCAGGAGTTCACCACGTTGCAGATAGGCCAGATTCACGTCGGTAATCTCCAGTTCACCTCGTGCCGACGGCTTGATCGAGCGGGTCGTTTCCACCACATTACCGTCATACAGGTACAGGCCGGGTACGGCATAATTGGACTTGGGCCGTTGTGGTTTTTCCTCAATGGAGAGCACCCGGCCGGCCGGGTCGAACTCCACCACGCCGTAACGTTCGGGATCGTGAACATAGTAGCCGAATACCCGTGCGCCCCCCTGGAACCCGGCCACCAGCTTGTCCAACTGCATCTTGCCGTAAAAAATATTATCGCCCAGAACCAGACAGACCGGCTCACGGTTAATAAACTGTTCACCGATCAAAAAGGCCTGAGCAATCCCCTTCGGCTCCGGCTGTACCGCGTAGGTGAGCTTGATCCCCCAGCGAGTACCATCACCCAACAGGGATTGAAAACGGGGAATATCATGAGGGGTTGAGATCAGCAGAATATCACGAATCCCGGCCGCCATCAGGGTGGCCAGTGGATAGTAGATCATCGGCTTGTCATAGACCGGTTGCAACTGCTTGCTGGCCACCAGCGTCAAGGGATAGAGCCGGCTGCCGGCTCCGCCGGCCAGCACAATTCCTTTGGTTATTGAAGACATGGCGTTGTCACCTTTCATAGATGAATAAATCTTTTATGCAGTAACACACCGGACAGATGCTGTCAAACCGCCAGAATAAGGCGTGCCGCCGCAGCCAGATCGTCACAGACCGGCACGCCATCCGGCAGTTGTGCAGACGCCAGCTGGCCGTAGCCGGTCCGCACCATGATCGGTCGACAACCGGCAGCCATTCCGGCCTCGACGTCGGCCAGCTTATCACCCACCATCCAGGAACTGGACAGATCGATAGCAAGCTCGCCTGCCGCCTGCAGCAGCATCCCCGGCAACGGTTTGCGACACGTGCAAGACTGGTTGTACGGCTCAACACCGGAGGGGTGATGAGGACAGTAATACCAGCCAGCCACCTGCGCGCCATTACGGGACAGCTCTGCGTCAATGTGACGATGCAACGCCACAACGTCCTGCTCTCTATAGTAGCCACGGGCCACACCGGACTGATTGGTTACCACCACCACCAGCCAGCCAGCCTGATTCAGCAGCCGGATCGCCTGCCCCGCTCCGGGAATCAGTTCACACTCCTCGGCCCGGTGCAGGTACTCTTTTTCCACATTCAAGGTACCGTCCCGGTCAATGAACACGGCCCGTTTGATCCCATGAAACCTGTTTGAATTTGACAATGACCGCTCCGATCCAGTACAAATACTCATTGTTGACTACCATTGCCCAACGAGGCCAGCGCTTATGATCAAGACGAACAACCTGAAGGTTACCAGCATCACCCCTATCATCGCTCCTGCAGACCTGCGCCAGGTCTTTCCGATGTCCGAAGGGGCCCGAGAGTTCGTAGCCCGCAGCAGGGAAAGAGTCAAGGACATCATCCAGCGCCGGGACCGACGACTGATGGTGGTGGTGGGACCCTGCTCTATCCATGACCCGGCCGTGGCTGTTGAGTATGCCCGACACCTGAACACCCTGGCCCGCCAGGTTGACGACCAACTTCTGCTGGTAATGCGGGTCTATTTTGAAAAACCGCGTACCACTGTCGGTTGGAAAGGGTTGATCAACGATCCTGATATGAACGGTACCCACCAGATATCGAAGGGGTTGGGGATTGCCCGCAGCCTGCTCTGTCAATTGACCGATCTTGAAATCCCGGTGGCCAATGAAATGCTGGATCCGATCACGCCGGAGTATGTAGCCGACCTGATCTCGTGGGGAGCCATCGGCGCTCGCACCACCGAATCACAAACCCATCGTGAACTGGCCAGCGGCCTTTCCTTTCCGATCGGCTTTAAAAACGGCACCGACGGCAATCTGCAAATTGCCATTGATGCCATGATCGCTGCCCGCGCCTCCCACAACTTTTTGGGGATCAACCGCGAAGGGCGAACCTCCATCATTGAGACCGCCGGAAACCCTGATGTGCATATCGTCCTGCGCGGCGGTTCAAGGAAACCGAACTATCACCCAGAAGACATCCTCCACACCGAGGAGATACTCAACAAAAACAGCCTTACCCCCACCATCATGGTGGACTGCAGCCACGGCAACTCGAACAAGGACTATCGCCGTCAACCCGAGGTATTGGAAGCGGTTATCAACCAGGTGGTGGCTGGCAATCAATCCATCTCAGGCCTGATGATCGAAAGCTGCCTGGAAGAAGGCAGCCAGAAGATCAGCGCTGACCTGAGCAAACTCAAATATGGCGTTTCCATCACCGACGCCTGCATCAGCTGGGAGACTACCGAAAAAATTCTGTTGGAGGCCCACCACCGGTTACAAAAACGGAAGTGATCGCAACAGCATCAATTTCATTGCCGCTCGATAAAAGTATCGCTCCTATTCGTAGGTCACCTGCAGCCCGTGTCCGCCGACCTTATTCAAAACTCCGCTGAACTTTCCTTCAGCCCCTTCGGCCAGGAGATCCAGGTAGTTAACCTTCTTTTTCGGCGGCAGGATCACGACAGGTTCACCGCTGATGCCAGCCAAACGGCCAGCCTCATCAAGGGCGTCCTGTAGATTACCCAGCTTATCCACCAGCTTGACCGCTTTGGCCTGCTCACCGGAAAGCACTCGACCATCGGCAATCCTGCGGACTTCCTCAACCGGCAGCTTGCGCCCCTCGGCCACAGCACGCACAAATTGTTCATGGGTACTATCGATCACCGCCTGGAACATGGCCCGGTCCTCAGGAGACAGCGGACGATCCGGTGAGCCAGCATCCTTGAAGGCGCCGGTCTTGATGGTGGAGGACTTGATACCGACCTTATCCAGCAGTCCTTCGATGTTGGAAAATTTGATCAGCACCCCGATACTGGCGGTAATAGTGCCGGGATTGGCGTAAATCAGCGTAGCCGGTGCAGCAATATAATAACCACCGGAGGCTGCCAGACTGCCCATGGAAACCACCACCTTCTTTTTGGCAGCCAGCCGCTTGACCTCCTGATAGATCTCCTGGGAAGGCCCCACCACGCCACCAGGGGAGTCAACCCGCAGTACGACCGCCTTGACGTTGTCTTTTTTCAGAAAATAACGCAACTGACGGATCGGCTCATGAGAATCAACGATCATCCCCTTTACCTCTACCAGACCAACCCCCTGGGAGGTGGAAAAACCGGGTTCTTCACCTTTAAAAAGTAGCCGCCCCAGCAGCAGCGAGCCGATGAACAGCACTACTAGACCGGCAAACAGACTAACGATAATCAGCAGTATTTTTTTGAACGACATGGCAGCAGCCTCCGGACCGTACAACAGTAACAAGGAGTAGTTGGGATGCGTATTTTGGTCGTTTCAGACACCCACGGCAACGAGAGTATGCTTTTTAAGGCCCACCAACAGGCTGGCAAGATCGATGCGGTAATACACACTGGTGATGGTGAGCTGGACGCTCAAATGCTTGAGGAAACCTTGGGCGGAACCGTGCTGCGTGTGGCAGGCAACTGCGATCATGGTTCCACAGCCCCGCGGGAGCTGCTGATTACCCTGGCAGGGAAACGCCTGTTGATCGTACACGGTGACCGCTATACCGTAAAAAACGGCCTTGAGGCACTGGTGGCGCAGGGCAAGGCGTCAGGAGCAGATGCCATTCTGTTCGGCCACACCCACAGAGCCCTTGTTGAACAGCGCGATGACCTGTTGTTGCTCAACCCCGGCACCCTTTGGGGACGGGCTCCCTTCCTCTCCTACGCCATCCTTGAAATCACCCCGCCACAGATGGTGGGCACCATCCACCGGCTAGGGTGAGTGGTGATCCTCATGCCCTTTATGGACTGCCCGTTCAAGCCGCAAACGTCTTGGCAACCCGACCAGCAGGCCGATCGGTCCGGAAAGAACATAACAAAGCATGATCACAAAAACCATCACCGCCGGTTCGGCAGCCACAATGATCAGCAGCACCACTGCCAGCACTAAAAAACCAAACGGCTGACGCTTGATCAGTTCGGGATCCTTGAAGGAGTAATACTTCACGCTGGAGACCATCAGGAAAGCCAGCAGGTAGATCAGGGCCAGGATAGCCAGCCGTTTGTAAGAACTGGGCCAACCGAAATGATTGAACAACAGCACTGTTGAGGCAACCATGCTGGCAGCTGCAGGAATCGGCAGACCGACAAAACGCTTGCTTTCCACCGTGGCAACCTGCACGTTGAAACGTGCCAGACGCAAAGCCCCGCAGGCCACAAACAGGAAGGCAGCCAACCATCCCAGCCGGCCGAACGGCTTGAGTGCCCAGGCAAACATCATCAACCCCGGTGTCACGCCGAAGGCCACCATATCCGCAAGGGAGTCAAACTCAACCCCAAACTGACTGGTGGTGCCGGTCAAGCGGGCCACCTTGCCATCCAGACCGTCACAGATCGCCGCAATAAAAATCCAGATGGCAGCAGCACCGTAGTCACCATTCAGGGTTGAAATCATGCTGTAGAAGCCGGCGAACAGGCTGCCAGCCGTGATCAGGTTGGGCAGGATGTAGATACCACGCCTGATGTTTTCGTGTTTTTTTACCGGCTCGTGTGCATGCTGTTCGGATACGTCCATCTGCCCATGCTCCTTGTCAAGACTCACGCCAGCCTCGTCAGCGCCGTCAAGCCTGCAGTAGTGGTTTGCCCCACCTGCACCAGCGGCTCACACCCCTCCGGTAGATAGACATCCACCCGCGAACCAAAACGGATCATACCATAACGCTGACCTCGTTCCAGACGATCACCGATTTCGGCATAGCAGAGAATCCGCCGCGCGATCAGTCCGGCAATCTGCACAAAGGCCACCTTGACACCGGTTCCCGTCTCCATTACCAGACCGGCCTGTTCGTTCTCGCAGGATGCCTTGGCGTGCCGGGCATCATAAAACTTGCCCTGCCGGTAAAAACGATCCACCACGGCACCGGTCACCGGAGCCCGGTTAACATGCACGTTAAAGACCGACATAAAGATGCTGATCTTCAGGCAGGCGCCGAGGTGCTCCTGATTTGCGGGGCCGACGTAGACCACCGTGCCATCGGCCGGTGCTACCACCAGGGTTGTGTCAGCCGGTGGTGTCCGCTCGGGGTTGCGGAAGAACGACACCACAAACAGGAGCAGCAGCAGGGCAATCACTGCAGGCACTGCCAGTGCCACCGATTTAAGCAGCAAAGCACCGGCCAGCAGAAACAAAAACAAACCGGCGCTATACGCGATGAACGGGTAGCCTTCAGGTGTTATCAGGGCATCAGATGGGCGCATGGGATTCCCGTGAACTCGGATAGAGGTAAAATGTAGAAAACCCCGTTCCTGCGGGAACGGGGTTCAGGCATACCATTGAGCAGCCGTTAGTTCTTGTCCTTATCGACAATTTTATTCTTACCGATCCAAGGCATCATGGCGCGCAGATTCCCCCCGACCACTTCGATCGGATGGACGGCGTTCAGACGGCGACGCGCGGTCATTTCAGGGTAATTGGACATACCTTCCAGAATGAAACGCTTAGCGTAGTCACCGTTTTGGATGTTCTTCAGACACTCCTTCATGGCAGCGCGGCTCTGATCGTTGATTACCTGTGGACCGGTGACGTACTCGCCGTACTCAGCGTTGTTGGAGATGGAGTAGTTCATGTTGGCAATACCCCCCTCAAACATCAGGTCAACGATCAACTTCAACTCGTGCAGACACTCGAAGTAGGCCATTTCAGGGGCATAGCCGGCTTCCACCAGGGTCTCAAAACCAGCCTTGACCAACTCAACCGCGCCGCCGCACAGTACGGCCTGCTCTCCGAACAGATCGGTTTCGGTTTCGTCCTTGAAGGTGGTCTCAATAATACCGGTACGACCACCGCCGATGGCGCTGGCGTAGGAAAGAGCCACTTCGCGGGCCTTGCCTGAGGCATCCTGGAATATTGCGATCAGGTCAGGGATACCGCCCCCCTTGACAAACTCGGAGCGGACCGTGTGACCAGGCGCCTTGGGGGCGATCATGATTACGTCAAGATCGGCGCGCGGCACGACTTGATTGTAGTGGATGGCAAAACCGTGAGCAAAGGCCAGCGTAGCGCCTTTTTTCAGCTTCGGCTCAATCTCGTCACGGTACAACTGCGACTGGAACTCGTCCGGGGTGAGGATCATGATCACATCGGCGCTCGCCACGGCCTCGGCAACGGTTGACACCTTGAGCCCGGCATTCTTGGCCTTGACGGCGGAAGCAGAGCCTTCACGCAGCGCCACGGTCACATCAACACCTGAATCCATCAGATTACAGGCATGGGCATGGCCTTGAGAACCGTAACCGACGATGGTTACCTTCTTCGACTTGATCAATGCGAGATCACAATCCCGGTCATAATACACGTTCATTACTACCTCCTCGTATGTTTGAACCTTGCAAGTACAGGTTTTCCTGTCCCCAAAACACTGCGCACGTTACTACAGGAACGACGTTCCTGTCAATCGGCGCCTGACGCAGGCTAGCCCTTCCAACCCCTCGCTCCCCGTCCGATGGCCACGGCACCGGTCCGCACCAGCTCTTTTAGCCCCAACGGACGTAAAAGCTCCAGAATAGCATCGATCTTGAGCGGTGCGCCGGTGGCCTCAATGGTGTAAGACTTGGGCGTGACGTCAATGATCTTGGCCCTGAAGATGTCGACAATCCGCAGCACCTCGGCCCGACTCTCGTCCTCAGCCGTCACCTTGATCAGAGCCATTTCACGTTCAATGGCGCTGTCGTCGCTGAAATCAATCACCTTGATCACATCCACCAGCTTGTTCAGCTGCTTGGTAATCTGCTCCAGGACATTTTCATCGCCCCGGGTGACAATGGTCATCCGTGAAAGGCTTTCTTCATTGGTGGGGGCAACCGTCAGGGAATCAATATTGAACCCCCGTCCGGAAAAGAGGCCGGAAACCCGGGCCAACACCCCAAATTCGTTTTCCACCAGCACTGATATGGTATGACTATGGTGCATGCGCTTATTTCCTCCGCTAACCTATGCGTTCAGAACCATTTCGTTCAGGGATGCACCAGCCGGAACCATCGGCAGTACCTTTTCCTCACGGGCAATCTTGAATTCCATCACCACCGGCCCATTATATGCCAGAGCTTCCTTGATAACCTGCTCCACCTCGCCCGGCTTCTCGGTCCGCAAACCTTTGGCGCCATAGGCCTCAGCCAGCTTGACGAAATCAATCGGCAGCTCCATGCAGGTCTGGGAGTAGCGTTTATCAAAAAACAGCTCCTGCCACTGCCGCACCATCCCCAAAAAGTTATTGTTCAGGATCACGATCTTTACCGGCAACCGGTTCTGAACCATGGTGGCCAGTTCCTGGATGTTCATCTGCACTCCGCCGTCACCACAGACGCAGAGTACCTGTCGTTTGGGAAAGGCCGCCTGTGCCCCCATGGCTGCCGGCAAGCCGAATCCCATTGTGCCAAGCCCCCCGGAGGTCAGCAGGGTGCGGGGTTGATGAAACTCGAAAAACTGGGCAGCCCACATCTGATGCTGTCCCACGTCGGTGGCCATGATGGCATCGTCGTTTGAGAGCTCACGCAGTTTCTGGATCACATACTGGGGCTTGATGGTCGTAGTGCTCTGCTTGTAGCCGATCGGGTGCTTTGTTTTCCAACCGGTAACATCCTCGTGCCAGGCGGTCAGGTTTTTATGCAGCTGCTTGATACCGTCCGCCTGTTTGTCCAGTTCGGCCAACATCTTGATCAGCACATCCCTGGTGTCACCCACAATCGGCAGATCCACCCGCACGTTCTTGCGGATTGAGGTGGGATCGACATCAATATGAATGATCTTGGCGTGGGGGGCAAAGGTGGCGATCTTGCCGGTCACCCGGTCATCAAAACGGGCTCCCACGGCCAGGATCAGATCGGAGTTGGTCATGGCCATGTTGGCGGCATAGGCACCATGCATCCCCAGCATCTTCAGGGCCAACGGGTCATTTTCCGGGAAGGAGCCCAACCCCATCAGGGTGGTGGTAACCGGGAACTGCAGCCTGCGGGCAAGCTGGGTCAGTTCCTCGGCGGCATTTGCCAGGATCACGCCGCCACCGACGTACATCACCGGCCGCCGGGCAGCCATCATCATGGTGATCGCCTTCTCAACCTGACGGGGATGCCCCTCAAGATTCGGCTTATACCCACGGATATCGATTGTTTCCGGCCACTTGAACTCGGCCTGAGCAATCTGGACATCCTTGGGAAAATCGATCAATACCGGACCAGGACGACCGGAACGGGCGATGTAAAACGCCTTGCGGACAATGGTCGGGATATCCTTGGGGTTGCGGATCAGGAAACTGTGCTTGGTGATCGGCCTGGTGATGCCGATCATGTCCACTTCCTGAAAGGCATCGTTGCCGATCAGCGGGGTGGGCACCTGACCGCAGATCACCACCATCGGAATCGAATCCATGTAGGCGGTGGCGATACCGGTCACCGTATTGGTGGCGCCAGGACCGGACGTGGCGATGGCGACCCCCACCTTGCCGGTGGCACGGGCATAGCCATCGGCCGCATGGGTCCCGCCCTGTTCATGGCGGGGCAGGATATGACGGATCTCCCGCACATTCATCAGTTCATCATACAGATTGATCACGGTGCCGCCGGGGTAGCCGAACACCAGATCCACCCCCTCGCGCTTCAAGGACTCAAGGAGGATACGTGCGCCATTCATTTTCATACAGGACCTCAGGGTATAAGTAAGCGTTAGAAACTATTAGGGTTGCCGGTCAGGATATTGATAACCGTGTACCGCACGTCACCATTGGCATCCACCAGCTTGCGCTGTTGGCTGACCGTATCAAAAAACACCTTGTAGCAGGCACTGGGAGCAAAATTGGCGTTCCAGTTACTGAAGCAGAACTGGCCCTCAGGGGTGATGTTCCAGTTGCCCTTGTTTTTGTCACCATAGGCCCCCTTGCCGACCACCACGCCGCCACGGTCAAAGTAATAGGTTTTGCCATCGGCGGAGGTCACCGTGTTGCCGACAAAGATGTCCTTGACCTCTTTTGCGGACAGCAGCAGCGAGCTGGAATCGCGCAGAGCCTGTTCATCGGTCGTGCAGGCCACGACACCAAAGGCCATCAGCGCAACGACACACAGCACGAGTAGTTTTTTCATGGCAAAATACCTCCGTTGATGAGAGTTAGTCCGCAGTTGTCACTGCGCCTGTATAGGCTGAGGTTACCACCTTGGCATACCGCGCCAGCCAGCCGGTCTTGATCTTGGGTTCAGGGGCCTTCCAGGCAGCACGGCGGCCGATCAGCACGGCTTCGTCCACCAACAGGTTCAACGTGCGGTTGGGGATATCCAGCAGCACCCGGTCACCATCCTCGATCAGGGCGATCGGTCCACCTTCCGCTGCCTCCGGCGAGACATGGCCGATACAGGGACCACGGGTGCCCCCGGAAAAACGGCCGTCGGTGATCAGGGCCACCGAATCTCCCAGGCCCAACCCCATCAGGGCTGCAGTGGGGGCCAGCATCTCACGCATGCCCGGTCCGCCCTTGGGGCCTTCATAACGTATTACCACCACATCGCCAGCCTTGATCGTGCCATCCATCAAAGCGGCCATGGCCAGTTCCTCAGAATTGAAACAACGCGCCGTGCCTTCAAACAGCATCATCTTGTCAGACACACCCGATTGCTTGACAACCGCCCCCTTCGGCGCGATGGAGCCGAACAGCACCGCAATGCCGCCCTCCTTCTTAACCGGCGCCGATAGGGGGCGAATCACCTCTTCATCAACATTCTCAATACTTGCCGCCAGCTGGCGGGTGGTCAAACCAAACAGGGTCTGGGTATCAATGATCTTGTCACCCAACTGCTTCAGTACGCCACAGACACCACCGGCAATATCCAGATCTTCCATAAAGTGCTCGCCGGCCGGGTTCATGGAAGCCAGCTGCGGGGTTTGCTTGGCCAACAGGTCAAAGGTCTCCAGCGGCAGATCTACCCCTGCCTCACGGGCAATGGCCAGCAGGTGCAACACGGTATTGGATGAACCGCCCAGAGCCAGGTCCACCCGGATGGCGTTCTCGAAAGCAGCCCGGGTCATAATGTCACGCGGCTTCACGTCGTTGTGCACCAGTTCAACAATCTTCTCGCCGGAGGCAAAGGCGATCCGCCGCTTCATGGCAGAGACCGCCAGGGCAGTGCCGCAGCGGGGCAGGCTCATCCCCAGGGTCTCGGTCAGGATCGCCATGGTATTGGCGGTAAACAGGCCCTGGCACGACCCCATGCCGGGACAGGCGTTATCCTCGCAGGCCTGCAGCTCCTTGGCATCGATCACCCCGGCCTTATAACGGGCCATGGCCTCAAAGGTATCGGTGACAAAGGAATAGGCCCGGCCCTCGCGGCCTCTCCCGCTCATCATCGGACCGGCGGTCACGATGATACAGGGAATATTCAGACGGGCGGCAGCCATCAGCATGCCGGGGGTGATCTTGTCACAGTTGGTCAGCAGCACCAGACCGTCCAGGCGATGGGCCTCGGCCACGGACTCCACCATGTCGGCGATCAGTTCGCGGGTCGGCAGGCTGTAATGCATCCCCTTGTGGCCCATGGCAATACCGTCACAGACGCCGGGAATACCAAAAAACTGGGCATAGCCGCCGCCACTATGGATACCCTTTTCGATAAACCGCTCCAGATCACGCATTCCCACATGGCCGGGGATCAGATCGGTAAAGCTGGTAGCCACGCCGATGAACGGCCGATCCATCTGACTCTGCGGTATACCGGTGGCTTTGAGTAATGCCCGGTGCGGTGTCCGCTCCAGGCCTTTCTTGATCATATCACTCCGCATAAACCGACTCCCGACAGTAGCTAAAAATAGTTTGTTGCTGTCAAATTAAGCGGTTGCCAGCCCCAAAGTGAATAGTCACTTTAATACAATCAGCGGGCTGGTGTCAATCGGGATACCGCTTGCTTTGTCTGACATACCTTGGAATCAACTCATGAAGAGGCCGTAACTTGCAAACTGTTCGGTATCTGCTACACTAGAAGAACTTATTCATTTTCATAAAGAACAGACCAGCAACAACGGAAATTTTAATGAACCACCCAAAAAATGGAGGTACACCATGCAGAAGAGATCACTGTTTGGCCGTCTGCTGTTGCTTGCCACGGGGCTTGTCATTGCCGGTTCACTGACAGCCGGTGCCGAGGAGTTAAAGATCGGAGCCGGCGCAGCCCCCACCGAAAACATCCTCAAACCGCTCAAGGCCAGCTTTGAAAAAGCGTCGGGACTTACCCTTAACGTTCTTTCCAATGGCCCCAAACAAGCCTTCATCGAGTTGGAAAAAGGCACGGTAGACGCAGCAGCAGCCGGCCTTGCCATCAACGACTGGTGGGCTCTGCTGAAAAAAGAAGGGGTGGCGGTGGCGAACGAGGCCGCATACAAGAGCCAGGTGATCGGCAAGGACCGGGTTGTGGTATTGACCCACAAAGACAACCAGATTGCCAGCCTTTCCAAGGAGCAGCTGGTGGGTATCTTCAGTGGTAAGATTCAAAACTGGAAAGAGGTGGGCGGCAAGGATATGCCGGTGCTGATCGTCTGGGGCAGCCTGATTCCCGGCACCAACTCCATGTTCACCAAGGTAGCCCTGGGCGGCGCTGCCGTTACCAAAGAGGTGCTGGACGCCACCACGGCTGATGACGTCAAGGAAAAAATCAAAGCCAACCCTGAAGCGGTAGGGATCGGTCCGGCCGCTGTGGTGGATGCCAGTGTGCATTCGCCCCAAAGCCCTGAGGTCGCCCGTGACATCACTATCCTGACCAAGGGAGCGCCATCGGCCAACGTTCAGAAGTTTTTGGACTACCTCAGGGGCGATGGCGCCAAGCTGGTCAAGTAACCACGACAAAAGGAGCAACGCGCCGCCATGACGATTAAAACGAAACTGATGCTCAATATTGTCATCGTGCTGACCATCGTGGCAGTGGTGGTGGCTACCAGCATCTTTGGTATGCGTTTCATCAGCGGAAAGCTCTCCTATCTGACCCAGAAGAGTACCCCCTACCAGATGCGCACCCTGGAGTTCCAACGTGAAATCCAGGGTGCCACCGCCAGCCTGGCCAAGGTAAGTGCGTCGCTTACGCCGCAAGAGTTGCAAACCTTCAAGACGGAAGCAGAAAAAGCCGTCAACGAGGTCAAACTTGCACAGGAACAACTGGAAGCATTGAACGGGGGCGCCAAACTGGGGGCCTTTGAGGAGCTGCAGGGAGTTGCCAACGAACTATACGGCATCGTCTCAAACAAACTTCAGGCACAGAGTGAGGCAGAAAACGCTTCAGCATTCCTGGGCAAACGCATGGCGGAATCCACTGCCCGCCTTAGGACGCTGGACTCCAAGATCAGATCATTGCAAGGCAAGCGGACCGGCGCTTTCAGCGAGGCGCTGGATGAATCCGGCCGGATCACCAGCAGCCTGCGGGGCGTTGAGGCAGCACGCCTGCAGTTGAAGGATCTGCAACTGGGCTTCTATGAAATACAAAATGCCCAGAAACGTCCGACCCTGCTGATCGCCCGCGGCAAGGTAAATGCCGCAACATCCAAGCTGCTCCAGAACGAACACCTGAAAAGCACCAAAGGTGGTCTGGCCGAGGTCAAGTGGTTGGCTGAACGGTTGGATGAGCTGCAAAAACTGCAAGGAACCTGGCTGACTCTGAAGGACGATCCCACCAAGGCCAAGGTCGAAAGTGCCGCCCGTGATGTCAACGAGAGGTTGAGCGCACTGTTCCTGAGCGTCGAGCAGGATGCCGTGCAGGCCAACGAGCGCTATGCCGCTGAATCTGCCAAACAGGGCACCATGTTCGGCCAATCCAACCAGGCTAATGCCGTGTTGGTGGCAAACTCTGAACTGGTCAGCCTGGGCATGGACATAGAGTCCTCAGCCGTTCAGCTTTTCACCCTCAAGTCTGCGGCCGACATTGATAAGGCCACGCCGTCAATCAAGGCAAAATTTGCCAAGGCTGGCCAGACCGCAGCAGGTCTGGAGAAAAATCTGACCAAACTGGGGGTCAAGGAAGAACTTCGGATTCTGAAGGGGGCCGCCGGCTCCCTGAGCGGCATCCAGGGAACTCTGTTTGACGCCAGCGGCATCGTGGCTACCCTGAAAAAACGGTTTGAGATGGAACAACAGGCCCTGCAGACCACCCAAAAGTTGCGCGAACTGGTTTTGAAGCAGGCAGAAAAAGGCAAGGAGACCGTCACTGCTGCCCGGGGTGAGCAGGAAAAAGCCATCGCCTCGGTCAATAAGGTCGTCAAGACCAGCATCAGCCTGTTGGTTATTATCAGCATCGGGGCTGCCGTGGCCGGCATCGCCATCGGCAGCTGGGTCTTCAAATCGGTCAGCTCCCCCCTGGCGCAGCTGATCACCGTTTCCGACCACGTTGCTGCAGGTGACCTGAAGGATGTGGCCCTCCGCTCGACCAGGGACGAATTCGGCCGCGTGCTCTCCTCCATGGCCAGCATGGTCACCAACCTGCGGGAGATGGCCGGCAAGATCACCGGCTCCACCGCCACGGTGGCCAACAGTGCCGGTGAGCTGGCAGCCACTGCCGGCGAACTGGAAGCCAACTCCGTCACCCAGACGGCCCAGATTGAACAGTCGGTCACCGCCATGACCGAGATGGTCCAGACCATTCAGGACATCTCCCAGAATGTACTGGCCACCTCCGATGCCGCCGGACGAATGAAGGGACTGGCACTGGAAGGCAAGCAGTCTCTGGATCAGACCTCCCAGGAACTGTTCACCTTTGCCGAGGTCGTACGGGAGTCAGTGGAGCGGGTGGAGGCGCTGGGAGCGCGATCAGCAGCCATCAATGAAATTGTCAACATGATCAAGGACATCGCCGACCAGACCAATCTACTGGCCCTCAACGCCTCAATTGAGGCTGCCCGGGCTGGTGACATGGGCCGCGGCTTTGACGTGGTGGCCGACAGCGTACGTCAACTGGCCCACCGCACCACCGAATCCGCCGACGAGATTGCCACCACGGTCAAGGGGATGCAGACCGAGGTAGGAGCATCAGTGGCCAGTATGCAAAAGGAACGCCGGGCAATCGAAAAGATCGTGGCCACCGTTGAAACCACCCAGAACTCCATGCAGGAGATCGTTGGCAACGTGGAGCAGGTATTCGAGATGGTCCAGACCATTGCCACCGCCACAGAAGAGCAATCCGCGACGGCTGAAGACGTCAACCGTTCGATGCAGGCCATCCACGGGATCACCGGTCAGCTCTCGGGCTCGGTGGAGCGGATCAAGCAGACCTCCGACAGCTTTGACCGCCTGGCCCATGAACTGCAACAGATGGTGAGCTGGTTCAAACTGTAGAACGGCCGAGCTGTGACGCTCGACGCAAGGGGAAGTGGGGTACACCGCTTCCCCTTGCGTTTTTATAAAAGAGCTCACCTTGAAGGCAACCCGGTTTGCAGGTATACTCCCACATTGTCATACACCTCATCCATGAAGGTTCAGCCATGCCACCAGTTCAGCCAGCGACCAGCTCCTGCCCGGCTCCAACCATTGCCGACCTGCAACGCGCATTCCTGTATCATCTGCATCACACCCTGGTAAAAGACAAATACTCCGCCACCAAATCAGACCTGTACATGGCCCTGGCCTATGCCGTACGGGACCTGCTGGCCGAGCGCTGGCTGGATACCCAGCAATCCTACTACCAGAATGATGCCAAACGGATTTACTACCTCTCAATGGAATTCCTGATGGGCAGGACCTTAAGCAACGCCCTGATCAATCTGGGGCTGATGGAAGAGTGGGATTCGATGCTCAAGCAACTGGGTTTGAATATCGAGGAGTTACAGGAAGTGGAGTGGGATGCCGGTCTGGGCAACGGCGGCCTGGGCCGCTTGGCAGCCTGTTTCCTGGATTCTTTGGCCACCTTGCAGATGCCGGCGTACGGCTATGGCATCCGCTATGAATATGGCATGTTCTACCAGAAAATCATCGATGGCAGCCAAGTGGAGGTGCCTGACAACTGGCTGCGCTATCCGAACCCCTGGGAGTTTGACCGCCAGGAACACCTGCATCCGGTCAGGTTTGGCGGCCGGGTGGTTGAATTTACCGATCAGGATGGCACCAAACGCTATTCCTGGATGGATTGCGATGAAGTCATGGCCCTGGCCTATGATTTCCCGGTACCAGGCTACCAGAATGACACAGTCAACACCATGCGGCTCTGGAGCGCCAAGTCCAGCCGGGATTTTGATCTGCGCTTCTTCAACGAAGGCAACTATATCGGCTCTGTTGAGTCGAAGATGAAGACTGAAAACATCTCCAAGGTGCTCTACCCGGCCGACCATATGGCCGAAGGCAAGGAATTGCGTCTGCGCCAGGAATATTTCCTGGCCTCGGCCACGGTACAGGACATCTTCTACCGCTTTGCCAAAAAGCACGACGACCTGAACAAATTGCCGGACAAAGTCGCCATCCAGCTGAACGACACCCACCCGGTGCTGGCCATCCCTGAACTGATGCGGATATTGATCGACGAGAAACACCTCAGCTGGGAACATGCCTGGCACATCACCACCCAGACCTTTGCCTACACCAACCACACGGTTCTGCAGGAGGCCCTGGAGACCTGGCCGGTGACCATGTTTGAACGCCTGTTGCCCCGTCATTTGATGCTGATCTACGACATCAACGCCTATTTAATGGCCGAGGTGGCGGCACATTTTCCCACCGACGACGGGCGCTTGCAACGGATGTCGATCTTCGAAGAGTTCGGAGAAAAGCGGATCAGGATGGCCCATCTGGCCATTGTAGCCAGCCATTCGGTGAACGGCGTCTCGGCCCTGCACAGCGAAATACTGAAAAACGACCTGTTCAAGGACTTTTATCAACTGTGGCCGGAGCGTTTCAACAACAAGACCAACGGCATTACCCAACGTCGTTGGCTACGCCACTGCAACCCCTGGCTGTCAGATCTGATCAGCCAGGCGATCGGCGATGGCTGGACCCGTAACCTGAATGAACTGCGCAAACTGACCCCGCTTGCCGAGGACAGTGAATTCCGCAAGCGCTGGATGGAGATCAAGCGACTCAACAAACAGCGGCTGGCTGACCACATCTACCAGCGCAACTGTATCCAGGTTTCGCCTGATTCGCTGTTTGACTGCCAGACCAAGCGGATCCACGAATACAAACGACAATTACTGAATATTATGCAGGTGATCGCCCAGTACAACCGTCTGAAGGAATTTCCTGGCCTGGGGTTGCCCCCCCGCACCGTACTGTTCAGCGGTAAGGCTGCCCCCTCCTATGCCATTGCCAAGCTGATTATCAGACTGATCAACGGCGTGGCCAATGTGGTCAATAACGATCCGGCCACCAACCAGCAGCTCAAGGTGGCCTTCCTGGCCAACTACAGCGTTTCCCTGGCTGAACTGATCTTCCCGGCTGCGGACCTGTCCGAGCAGATCTCCACTGCCGGCACTGAAGCATCCGGCACTGGAAACATGAAGTACGCCTTGAACGGTGCGCTCACCATCGGCACCCTGGACGGTGCCAATATCGAGATTATGGAGGAAGTCGGCAGAGACAACATCTTCATCTTCGGCCTGACCACCGAGGGGGCCACCACACTGCGCAACGAAGGCTATCGCCCCCAGGACTACTACTATCGAACCCCCCAGCTGAAGCAGGTACTGGACCAGATCGGCTCCGGCATGTTTTCCCCCGGTGATCAAGGGCTGTTTCGCCCCCTGGTGGACCGGCTGCTCAACTCCGACTATTATTTACTGCTGGCTGATTTCGATGCCTACCTGGATGCGCAGGCAGAGGTGGACCGGCTGTACATGAACCCGGAACAGTGGGCCCGCAAATCCATCCTCAACACCGCCGGGATGGGCAAATTTTCCAGTGATCGTACCATTGCCGAATACGCAAACGAAATCTGGAAGGTCGAGCCCCAGGCGATCAAACGTCAGGGAGCGTATAACTGGTGACCATACACAGCACCCCTCTGTTTGATGCCGCCAGCCAGGCGGCAATCGCCCGCAACGCGCCGTTGGCCGAGCGGATGCGCCCCCGCACCCTGGCGGAATTCTGCGGCCAGGGCCACCTGCTGGGTCCCGGCAAGGCGCTCCTGAAGATGATCGAATCCGACCAGGTGCCTTCCCTGATCCTGTGGGGGCCGCCGGGCTGCGGCAAAACCACCCTGGCCCATATCCTGGCCAACGAAACCAAGGCCCGCTTCGTCTTCTTCTCTGCCATCATGGCCGGCGTGAAAGAGGTGCGTGAAATCTTCAAGGAGGCTGAGGAACGGGCCAGCCGGGGGGTGCGCACCATCCTGTTTGTGGATGAGATCCACCGTTTCAACAAGGCCCAGCAGGACGCCTTTCTGCCGGCCGTGGAAAAGGGACTGGTGACCGTCATCGGCGCCACGACTGAAAACCCCTCCTTTGAGGTGATCGCCCCCCTGCTCTCCCGCTGCCGGGTATTGAAGCTACAGCAACTGCAGACAGAAGAGCTGATCCTGCTGCTGCGCCGGGCACTGGAGGACGAAGAACGTGGTCTGGGCGGGCAAGGGCTGACCATCGACGACAGCGCCATCTCCTTTCTGGCAGAAGCAGCCCAAGGGGATGGACGTAAAGCCCTCAACACCCTTGAAGTCGCCGCAGGACTGGCTGCAGAGCCGCAGATCACTCTGGAATTGATGCAGGAAGCGCTGCAGCAGAAAGCGCTGCTGTACGACAAGGGAGGCGAGGAGCATTACAACGTCATCTCGGCCTTTATCAAATCGATGCGCGGCAGCGACCCGGACGCCGCCCTGTATTGGCTGGCCCGGATGCTGGAGGCCGGTGAAGACCCGCTCTTCCTGCTGCGCCGAATGATTATCCTGGCCTCAGAAGATATCGGCAACGCCGACCCCCGCGCCTTGCAGATCGCCGTTTCCGCCCTGCAAGCCTTTCAGATGGTGGGGATGCCGGAGGGAAGAATCATCCTGGGCCAGGCGGTCACCTACCTGGCCACCGCCCCCAAATCCAACGCCTCGTATCTTGGCATTGATGCAGCTTTGTCAGAAGTACGCAAATCCGGCGCACTTGAAGTACCGCTGCATATCCGCAACGCCCCCACCAAGCTGATGAAAGAGCTGGGCTACCACCAGGGCTACAAGTACACCCACGACTTCGAGGGGGGCTATACCCAGCAGGAGTACCTGCCGGAAAAGCTGCACGGCAGGAAGTTCTACCAGCCCAAGGGGCACGGCTATGAGAAGAACATCGTCGAGCGGATGGAGTGGCTGAAGAGGCTGGGGAACAAAAAAACAACCGAATGAAGGAATACAGTATGTTTTTTATCAACCGCTTGTATAGCCGACTTATAACGAAAGCGATCTGCATCAGCTCTTTTTCGCTTCTGGCACTACTGGCACAACTATCCTTATCGGGTTGTATCAGCACACACCAAGAGCGATCCTTGGCATCTGTCTTGGCTGATATAAACAGAAATGCTCTCGAAAAAGACTACAATCTCAATACAAGAGAAAAATTGAATGAAACATGGAACATATATCCATTAAGCATCGCTGCACTTGAAAATCAGCCTTTAACGGTGACCATGTTACTGAATAAAGGCGCCGACATTGATGCATCGATACAAGATTTAAATAAAATAGCATCCATGCAGGTTCCGTATTTAAGTTATTCAAGAAACAGAATTATGTATGACAAAGCCAATTCCGCCATAGAAAGACTCAATCAGCTCAAATTACAACAAGTAAAGCCGGTCAACAACAACAGTCTATCCGTTCGCACCCAGGAAGAAATCACTATCAAACCGGTTGCGGACGAGCTTCTGAACATTAAGACCAAACCAGGCAAACCAGCCGGGAAGTATGATGTTGCCGTGGTGATCGGCAACGCAAACTATTCCTCCACCGGCACCCCCAATGTAGACTTTGCCATTCAGGATGCCCAGGTCATGCGGCAGTACCTGATCAAGGCCTTTGGCTATGATCCATCCAACATTATTTATATTGAAAATGCCACCCTGACAAAATTAAACGAAGTTTTTGGCACCTCAGATGACTATCGTGGCAAACTGTACAAATGGGTTAAGCCTGGCCAGAGCAGGGTTTTCATCTACTACGTCGGCCACGGCGCCCCAGACCAGCAGAGCGGTGAAGGTTATTTCGTACCGGTGGATGCCAACCCGCAGTACATCAGCACCAGCGGCTACAAGCTCTCAACCTTTTATGAGAACCTTTCCAGGATTCCTGCGCTCAAAAAGACCGTGGTGATCGATGCCTGTTTCTCCGGCAGCTCTGCCAATGGCCAACTCCTCAAAGGGGTCAGCGGCCTGACAGCCCGGCTTAAAGCAGAACCCAAGGCATCAGCCGCAGATATCCTGCTGACCAGTGCTGATATGAATCAGGTATCCAGCTGGTACCCCGAAAAGGGACATTCACTGTTTACCTATTTTTTCTTGAAGGGTATTCAGGGCGATGCCGACACCAACAAAGATGGTAAAATCACCATGGGTGAGATGAAGGCCTGGCTGAACGACCAGGTGCCGTACATGGCGAGACGCATCACTGGTAATCAGCAACAACCGGTGATGATGGGTATGGATGGCGATGAGTTGGTAAACCTTACGCGCTAATTCGAGGGGCCAATCTAATGCAAAACAAGATAAGCAGAAAAACTCAGCACATACTGACGGCAATTATTCTAACGACATGCCTGTCCTTCGCCGGATGCGCTTCGCAATTGACCCTCTCTGCAGAGTCAGGAGATGTCAATCAAGTCAAAACGCTGCTCGATCAAGGCGCAGACCCCAACTCATCACAAGACAGCTACTACCCTCCTCTTATGGCCGCCATACGGCCAAACCCCTCACCTGCCATTGTCAAGCTACTGCTTGATCGTGGAGCAAACCCGGACAAAGCGGGTTATGGCGGCTATAGAGCACTCCACTGGGCTGCAAAATTTGGCGAGACCGAGATTGTCAAAATACTTTTGGAGCACGGAGCAAACCCTGAGGTCACAACGACTGAAGGTCATAGCTATACTCCACTTAAGCTGGCAAATGAAAATGGGCACACAATAATTGCACGTATGCTGACTGAAGCTGTAGAGGCCAGATCTCAAAACTTTTCGGGAAGCAATGGGCCGCCCCCCCATAATGCCCCCCCCCTATCAACCAAAACCTTGCCATATAAATCTCTTGATATGGCTTCCAGTGGTGCTTCTTCTCCCATTACCGCACCTACAGCAGTGCCAGCTGACAAAACTGGTGCGATCACCACCCCTAATTTTAAAGCGGCTCCCGATCAAAATGCCGTTGCCATTGTGATCGGCATTGAAAAGTATCAGACCTTGCCTACTGCAGGATTTGTGCGCAGTGATGCCGGCCTGATGCGTGACTACCTGAAGGCGATGGGCTATCAGGATAGAAACATAGAGTTTCTGATTGATGATCGAGCAACCTTTTCCAGCATCCGCAAAGCTGTTGAAACCTGGCTGCCCAATAGAATCAACGCAAAGAGCAGAGTTATTGTTTACTATGCCGGACATGGGGCGCCTGATCCACAAAGTGGAGACGCATACATCGTACCGTATGATGGTGACCCGAATTACCTGCCGGATACCGGTTATCCCTTGAAACGTCTCTACGAACGGCTTGAAAGGCTGCCAGCCAAACAGGTAGTGGTCATGATCGATGCCTGTTTCTCAGGCGCTGGCGGCCGTGGTGTACTGGCTACCGGTGCCAGGTCACTGGTCAGGGTTGAGAAGGTCACCCCAAAAGGCAGCCGGATTGCCGTCCTGACCTCAACCCAGGGAAACCAGATCAGCACCTCATCGTCGGAAAAACAGCATGGCCTCTTCACCTACTATCTGCTCAAGGCACTGCAGGACAACAACCGAGATCTGGCGAGCGTGTATGACTACCTCCGCTCCAGGGTTGAAGATGAGGCCAAGCGGATGAATGTGGAGCAGACTCCGGCAATCAGCCCGGACTCCTCAGCAATCAGGGGGGCATTCAGCCTATGGTAAAACAGGTGCCAGAGATCTTCACACTATAGGTAAAGACAAGAGAGTGACCATGAAGAAATTAATGAATATCGCCACATTGCTGCTCATGTTTGGCTCACTGATGAGTGGATGCGTTTCAGTACCTCTTGCCTCTCTTGAAATGGATATGAAAGCAAAGACAATGCAGTCACCTGCTGACAAAGCACTACTATATGTTTACCGAGATGCTGTATTCGTAGGCTCAGCGGTTCTTTTTGAAATTACCATAGACGAATACCCTGTAGGCAAACTTGCTGAAAATACATACTTAACGGTACTGTTAGAACCGGGCAAACACCGAATTAACAGCGGTGAAATGCTCCCCATAAATGCTGAGCCAGGCAAAACATATTACGTCAAAACATCAGCGATGCCACCAGATACATTTTTTGTCGATGCGGAAAAGGCACGGAAAGCATTGGCTAACTACAAATTAATTTATGAAAGCGAAGAACCAATCAATCTCGCATCATTGATAAGCAGCCAACACAAGCGATCAGATGCAGCTAAACCTGACAATATAGCTACACCTGATAAACCCCAAAAGCCTGTCGTACATTCTGACATTGACACGTCCATCCCCTCCGGTAAACCTGCTGGCAAATACGATGTTGCCGTCGTGATTGGTAACACCAACTACTCAAGTACCGGCACACCCAATGTAGATTTTGCCATTCATGATGCACAGGCTATGAAAGAATATCTCATCAAGGCGTTTGGCTATAATCCAAGCAATATCATCTATATCGAAAATGCCACGTTAGCAAAGATGTATGAGGTCTTCGGCACAGAAAACGACTTCCAGGGCAAGCTTTACAAATGGGTTAAACCTGGAAAAAGTCAGATCTTTATCTACTACGTGGGTCATGGCGCACCCGATCAACAGAGCGGTGAAGGTTATTTTGTGCCGGTAGACGCCAATCCACAATACATCAGTACCAGTGGTTATAAACTCTCCACCTTCTATGAAAATCTCTCCAAGATCCCGGCAGCTAAGAAGACCGTAGTGATTGATGCCTGTTTCTCCGGCAGCTCTGCCAACGGCCAACTACTGAAAGGGGTCAGTGGTCTGACTGCAAGACTAAAATCAGAACCCAAGGCAGCGGTTGCAGCAGACCTGCTGCTGACCAGCGCCGGTATGAACCAGGTGGCCGGCTGGTATCCAGAAAAAGGGCATTCACTCTTTACCTACTTCTTTCTGAAAGGGATTCAAGGCGATGCTGACACCAACAAAGATGGACGCATTACCATGGGTGAAATGAAGGCCTGGTTGAACGACCAGGTACCCTACATGGCTCGGCGTCTGACGGGCAATGAGCAACAGCCGGTGATGATGGGCAAGGATGGGGATGAGCTGGTATCACTGCAACGGTAATTTAATTACAGTACTACACGGGAGTTTCTATGAAAAAAATCGGCATCCTGACCAGTGGTGGCGACTGTTCCGGCATGAACGCTGCCATCCGGGCCGCGGCACGGACCGCCATCTCGAACAACGTTGAGATGATCGGCTACCGCAAAGGCTATCTGGGGCTGCTCAAAAATGACTTTATCCCGCTGGACAGCCGGTCGGTGGCCGGCACCCTGCAGCGGGGCGGCACCTTTCTGCAATCGGCCCGTTGCCAGGAGTTTCGCACCGAAGAAGGGCGTGAAAAGGCCTTAAAAAACCTGATAAGTGAAGGGGTCGAAGGACTGATCGTGACCGGTGGCGACGGTTCCCTGAACGGTGCCCTGGCCCTTGACCGGATGGGGTTTCCGGTGATAGGCATCCCGGCCAGCATCGACAACGACATCCCGTTCACCGACATGGCGCTGGGGGTTGATACCGCCCTCAACAACATTATCTACGCCGTGGACTGCATCAAGGACACCGCCTCATCCCACGACCGGGCCTTTATTGTGGAGGTAATGGGACGTAATTCCGGGTATCTGGCCTCCATCTCGGCCATCGCCACCGGGGCCGAGTATGCCATTGTACCGGAAGTCGACTTTGATCTCTCGGAGATGTGCGACCAACTGCGCCAACGCCACCAGGAAGGGCGCAGCAACGCCTTGATCATCATGGCCGAAGGGGCCGGGCAGGCCCATGAACTGGCTGCCAGCATCAAGGACGCCATCGGTTTCGAGGTGCGGGTGACGGTGCTGGGGCACTACCAGCGCGGGGGAGCCCCAACGGTCTTCGACCGGCTGCTGGGCAGCCGCTTCGGCAAAAAATCCGTAGAGCTGCTGCTGACCGGCAGCAAGGGGGTGATGGTCGGTCTTTCCTGCCACGTTATCGTAACCACGTTACTGGAGATGGTGCTCAAGGGTGAAAAGCGACCCCAGGATGAGATTCTGAAAATGGCTGAAGTGTTGGGAATCTGACCATGCGACACGCCAAACACATTTTCCGTGGACGAGCCGTCAAGGAAGGTCTGCCACCCGGCACTCTGGTCCATATCGGCGAGACCCGCCCGGACGCTGCAGAGGTCACGCAGTTCGAGTACGGAGAATGGGGTTTTTGCGAACAGAATATTGACACAACCAGATCCGATCTCCCACCCCACCGAAAGGATGCCATCACCTGGGTGGATGTGGAGGGGGTTCATCAGGTGGAGACCATTCGCAGACTGGGCGAATGCCACAACCTGCATCCCCTGGTACTGGAGGACATCGTCAGCACCGTGCAGCGCCCCAAGGTGGAGGACTACGACGACTATCTGTTTGTAGTGGTGAAAATGTTGCTGCCCCTGGAACAGGGTGATTTTAGCACCGAACAGGTCAGCATGGTGCTGGGCAAGGGCTATCTGTTCACCTTCCAGGAAGGCATCCGGGGCGATGCCTTCGAGACCATCCGGGAGCGGATCAGGAGCGGCAAAGGCAAGCTCAGAAGCCTGGGGGCCGATTACCTGGCCTACACCCTGCTGGATGCCATCATTGACCGCTACTTCACCGTGTTGGAAGGTTTTGGCGAGCGGCTGACCGCCATTGAAGAAGAAGTCTCACTGCATCCGCACCCCAGGGTGCTGGTCCAGCTGAACGAACTCAAAAAAGAGGTGATCTTCCTGCGGAAGACCATCTGGCCCCTGCGGGAGGTACTCTCATTCCTGGAACGGGACGACACCGACCTGATAAACGATACCACCCGGATCTACCTGCGGGATGTCCATGACCATACGGTGCAGGTGATCGACACGGTGGAGACCTACCGGGATCTGTTGGCCGGGATGCTGGACCTGTACCTTTCAAGCATCAGCAACCGCACCAACGAGATCATGAAGTTCCTGACCGTCGTCGGCACCATCTTCATACCACTGACCTTCATCGTCGGTCTGTACGGCATGAACTTCAAACATATGCCTGAACTGGAATGGCAGTATGGCTACTATGCCGTGCTGGGGCTGATGCTGCTGATTACCCTGGGAATGATCGCCTATTTTCGACATAAACGTTGGCTTTAGCGACTAGCCGTAAACTGAAAAGCGTGGTACGGTCTGCAGAGCGAGCAGGGCGGCTTTTTCTCGGGGAGTGACGGGCTGGGAGGGTTGCGTCTGTTGCTCCGGACGTGCTGAGTCCGAGAGAGTTACCAGATCCTTGGGCAGGTTGATCAACCTGCCACTACTACCGGGCTGCTGGCGTTTGCGGGAAGGAGCATCCTCCTCCTTCTGCCCCACCTGCTGCAGGACAGTTAACGGTTCAGTGCGTATCAGGGCTGCGGTTTCCATAGCTCACCAATTCATGCAGTATAAATTCAACCAACTGACGATCTGACCGACCCATGTCCCAAGCCAACCTGCATACCCGCATCGAAACCGCCCTCAGGGAGTACCATCTGTGCGTTCCGGGCGATTGCCTGATCGTGGCCGTTTCGGGCGGGGCTGATTCTGTGGCCCTGCTGGATCTGTTGGCATCGTCCACCTGTTATTCTTTTCGGCTGATTGTGGCCCACCTGAACCACTTATTACGCAAAGAGGCCAGTAATAGTGACGAGCAGTTTGTGAAAGCGTTAGCCGAGCGCTACGGCCTGCCTTGCGAGGTGGCCCGGGTAGAGGTCAACAAACTGGCCCAGACCCAACGCCTGTCCCTGGAAGAGGCCGGACGGCTGGCCCGCTACGCTTTTTTTGAAAAGTTGCGCCAACGCCATCATGCTGTGGCTGTTGCAGTGGCGCACCATGCCGACGACCAGGCCGAAACCCTGTTGTTACGCCTGTTGCGCGGGGCTGGCACTGCCGGTTTAGCCTCCATGACCCATGGCACCGCAGCCACCGTAATCCGGCCACTCCTGGGAGTTCGGCGCGAAGAACTCCGTAATCATCTGGCCCAGCGGAATATCCCGTTCCACGATGATGCCAGCAACCTGGACCGCTCCTTCCTGCGCAACCGGGTCCGCCACGAACTACTGCCGCTTTTGTCACGTTACAATCCCGCCATTACCGAACGTCTGACAGCCACCGCAACACTGCTGCATGATGATGAACAGCTACTGGAGCAGATCTCCCGGCAGGTCTGGCAACAACTGGCGACCAAAGGGGCTGGCTGGGTTGCCCTGCCCCGCGGCCCGTTACAAGAGCAGGCTACGGGCATGCGCCTGCGGCTGTACCGGACTGCCATTGTCGAAGTGGCAGGTGACCTGCGCAAGATCGAACGCAAACACTGCCAAGCCATAGACCACCTGCTACAGGGGGGGCAGACCGGTGCGCGGGTTGCCCTGCCAAAAGGCCTGACGGCCGTAATCACCAGCGATCACCTGCTGCTGGCACGCCGCACGTTACTACAGCCCCGCATCCCGATTAGCACCACCATCAACGGTCCAGGTTGTTACCAGCTCGGCAATGGCCTGCAACTGCTGGTGGAGCCGGCTGCTGCTCCAGCAGCGTGGCAGGAACTGCCGCCCTACGTCAGCTACGTTGACAACCGACAAGCCCCCTTTCCCTGGGAACTCCGTCCGGCCCGTCCTGACGACCGGCTGGAACTGCTCGGCATGACCGGCAGCCGGCTGGTGCGGGATATCCTGGTGGATACAAAACTGCCTCGCCACCTTCGCCCAAGCCTGCCGCTACTGCTGCACAACGGCCGGCCGCTCTGGCTACCGCCGTTGCGCCGCACCCGGTTGGCCCTGATGCCTCACGGCCAGCCCAGCGGCATCAGACTAACCCTGCTCGGCAGGGACCAACTGCCCCTCTTCCCTTAGGCTTCTCATGGTATACATCGGCCGAAAACCCTTGTCCCAAAGCACCAAGGTATGTTACTTTTCACTAATTTCTAGCAGCCAACTTACTACCACCGTACCGTTATCGGAGGCTCCCAATTGAACCAATTTTACAAAAATCTCGCCCTCTGGTTGGTCATCAGTCTGATGATGATCATGCTGTTCAACATGTTTCAGAAACCGCGCCAGGTTGAGGACAAGCTCAGCTTCAGCGAATTCATGTCCCTGGTGGATGAAGGCAAGGTCAACAGCGTTATTCTGCAGGGCAACGACGTTACCGGCAAATATGCAGCCAAGGACGGCAAGGAAAAACAGTATCGCTCCTACAAGCCGACCACTGATGCCGGCCTGACCGAAAAACTGCTGGAGAAAAAGATCACCATCCAGGCCAAGCCGGAAGAAGAGCGCTTCTCCTGGTTTTCGCTGTTCATCTCCTGGTTTCCGTTGCTATTGTTGGTGGGTATCTGGATCTTCTTCATGCGGCAGATGCAGGTGGGAGGCGGCAAGGCCATGTCCTTTGGCAAAAGCCGCGCCAAGCTGCTGACCGAGTCCTCGGGCAAGGTGACCTTCGAGGACGTGGCCGGCATCGAAGAGGCCAAGGAAGAGCTGGAAGAGATCATCGCTTTCCTGAAGGACCCAAAAAAATTCACCAAGCTGGGCGGCAAGATCCCCAAAGGGGTGCTACTGGTGGGCCCTCCTGGCACCGGCAAGACCCTGCTGGCCCGTGCGGTGGCTGGTGAAGCCGGAGTACCATTCTTCTCCATCTCCGGCTCCGACTTTGTGGAGATGTTCGTGGGCGTCGGTGCCAGCCGGGTCCGCGACCTGTTTCTACAGGGCAAGAAGAGCGCTCCCTGCATCATTTTTATTGACGAAATTGACGCCGTAGGCCGTCATCGCGGCGCCGGCATGGGAGGCGGTCACGACGAGCGTGAACAGACCCTCAACCAGCTGTTGGTTGAAATGGATGGCTTCGAGTCCAATGAAGGGGTGATCCTGATCGCCGCCACCAACCGTCCTGACGTGCTGGACCCAGCTTTATTGCGCCCCGGCCGTTTTGACCGTCAGGTGGTGGTGCCCCGGCCTGACGTCAAGGGACGTGAAAAGATTCTGTCCGTCCACGCCAAAAAGGTACCGTTGACCCCCGAAGTGGATCTTGCCGTGATCGCCCGCGGCACCCCCGGTTTCTCCGGCGCTGATCTGGCGAACCTGGTGAACGAAGCGGCGCTCCTGGCAGCACGTCTTGACAAGGTGTCGGTTGACATGCAGGATTTTGACGCTGCCAAGGATAAGGTCCTGATGGGTGCGGAGCGTCGCAGCATGGTCATCTCCGACGAAGAGAAAAAGAGCACCGCCTACCATGAGGCCGGCCACACCCTGGTGGCTAAGATGACCCCTGGAAGCGACCCGGTCCACAAGGTTTCCATCATCCCGCGGGGCCGCGCCCTGGGGGTCACCATGCAACTGCCGATCGAGGACAAACACAGCTACAACCGTGAATCACTGTTAGGCCGCATCGCCGTGCTGATGGGCGGGCGTGCCGCTGAAGAGCTGATCTTCAACACCTTTACCACCGGCGCCGGCAATGACATCGAACGTGCCACCGAAATGGCCCGCAAGATGGTCTGCGAATGGGGTATGAGTGACCGCCTGGGACCGGTTTCCTTTGGCAAGAAGGATGAGTCGATCTTCCTGGGCCGCGAGATGGCCATGCATAAGAACTTCAGCGAAGAAACCGCTGAAAAGATTGACGATGAGATCAAACGGATCGTTGACGAAAGTTACGTACGCGCCCTGACTATTCTGCGGGAAAATGAACAGAATCTGCATAACCTGTCAGCCTGTCTGATCGAAAAGGAAAACCTGACCGGCGCAGAGGTGGACGACATCATCGCTGGCATTGCCCCACCTTGCACCGGCAAGAAGCCCGAGCCGGTTGATCAACAGCAGCAAGCCGAAGAGCCGTCAAAACCGGTGGACATCCAGGCGTGATCCGTCCCCTGGTCCTGCACAGCACGGCGGAGGCGCGCCGTGAACTGGAGCGGATCGGGGTTGATCCGGCCGGCATCGTCCGCATGCTGCCAAAACTGGAACTGCTACCGGTCCTGGTGCCACAGCTCAGGGCGGCAGCAGCCAACATCCTCAAACAGGAGCTGCTCTCCCTGGGGGGCGATGCCGCTGTTGCCCGTGGCACGGTGTCTTGCAGTGTCGCAACCACCGACGTCATGCTGATCGGCACTCGCAGGCAGTTGCACGACCTGTGCGGAAAGCTGGCGGGCCAGCCGTTCAGCCTGCCTGCGCTGGGGACACAGCTCCAGGAGTTGCTGCACACCTTGGGCAGACCACTCCCTACCTGGCAGTTGGCCCGGCGGGAACTCTCCCTGCAGCGGCCGCTGATCATGGGAATTTTGAATGTGACCCCCGACTCATTCTCCGATGGTGGACGCTTTGCAACGATAGAAAAAGCCGTCGAGCATGCCCTGCAGATGGCGGATCAAGGCGCCGACATCATTGATATCGGTGCAGAAAGCACCCGGCCCGGCGCACCACCTGTTACAGCCGCTGAAGAGCTTAGCCGTCTGCTGCCGGTGGTTGAACAGCTTGCCGATCGCCTCACCATACCGATCTCGATCGACACTTGGAAGGCGTCGGTTGCCGAGGAGACACTGGCTGCCGGGGCAGAGATCATTAATGATATCAGCGGGTTGACCTTCGACACGGCTTTAGCAGACGTTGCAGCACAGCGGCAGGCAGGCCTGGTACTGATGCACACCCGGGGCACCCCGGAGACCATGCAACAGGATACCGGCTACAGTGATCTGCTGGGCGAGGTTGCCGAATTTCTGCAGCGCTCCCTGCACACAGCCCTCTCTGCCGGTATTCCCCGTGAACGGATCGTCCTGGACCCCGGCATCGGTTTCGGCAAGGACCGTGTCGGCAACCTGCAGATTCTACAGCGTCTGCGAGAACTGGCCGGGCTTGGTCAGCCGTTGCTGATAGGCAGTTCCCGCAAAGGTTTCATCGGCACAACCCTGGGACGCGACAAGACCGGCGACCGTCTGTTCGGTACTGCCGCCACGGTGGCCCTGGCGGTGGCGGAGGGGGCCTCGGTCCTGCGAGTACACGACGTACTGGCCATGCGGGATGTGGCCGATATGGCTTACAGCATCATTTCAGCAGCATCCCCGGTAACGGCACCGCTATGAACACTCCCCTCGGCATCATCGGCAGCCTTGACAACCTGGTCCTCTCCCTGCTGGTATTCGGTTTTTCGCTGATTATCAAGCGTGATGTGGCATTCCGTCTGCTGGCGCTGATGTGTCTGTTGAGCCTCGTCTCGTTCCTGGCCCGTCTGGGGGCGCTCCTGCCGCTGGTACGCACCCTTGACATGGTCATCGCCTCAATGCCGATTGTCCTGGCAGTGATTTTCCAGAATGACTTGCGCCGCACCCTGCTGGCCATCGGCAAGCGCCAGACAACCACTGCTCCACAAGATGCCGACGGCACGGTCGACGAAATCCTGCGAGCCCTTGCCGACATGGCCGGTCGCCGGATCGGGGCACTGATGGTGGTGGTACGACACCAACCGATCGACCACCTGTTGCAAGTTGGCACCGACCTCGATGCAAAGGTGACCAGCGAGCTCTTGAACTCGATCTTTCTACCCTATTCCCCGATCCATGATGGCGCGGTCATCATCCACAAGGGCAAGATCACCCGGGCCGGCTGCCTGCTGCCCCTCTCCCACAATCCGGATATCGCCAAAAGCTTCGGCACCCGTCACCGGGCCGCCCTGGGTCTTTCTGAACTTTCCGATGCGCTGGTATTGGTGATTTCCGAGGAGACCGGCAAGATTTCGGCTGTCCATGACAGCAAGATCACCTATGACATCGAAACGGCTGATCTGAAACGACTGTTGAAAAAATCCCTGGATCCCCGGCGTTCCAGTAAAAACGCCACCACTGAAGGAGCATCTGCATGAAAAAACTGTTCGGCACCGACGGCGTCCGCGGGGTCGCCAACGTGCACCCAATGACCACCGAGCTGGCCATGCAACTCGGGCGGGCTTCGGCCTACATATTTAAAAGCTCCGGTCCCCGCCGTCACCGGATCGTGATCGGTAAGGATACCCGTCTGTCCGGCTATATGCTGGAAAGCGCCCTGGTGGCAGGCATCTGTTCCATGGGCGTGGATGTACTGCTGGTAGGGCCGTTGCCCACTCCGGGGATTGCCAACATCACCAAGTCGATGCGAGCTGACGCCGGCGTGGTCATCTCCGCCTCCCACAACGCCTTTCAGGACAACGGTATCAAGTTCTTCTCGGCCGATGGCTTCAAGCTGCCTGACGATATCGAACTGAAGATCGAGAAACTGCTGGATTCCGAGAAGATCAACGCCCTGCGCCCCACCGCCACCGAGGTCGGCAAGGCCTTCCGGATCGATGACGCTGGCGGACGTTACATCGTGTATCTGAAAAACACCTTTCCTGGAGACCTGGATCTGACCGGCCTGAAGATCGTGCTGGACTGCGCTAACGGCGCCGCCTACAAGGTGGCCCCGGCGGTATTTGAGGAGCTGGGTGCCGAGGTTATTACACTGGGAGTGAAACCCAACGGCAGCAACATCAACGCCGGCTGCGGCTCACTACATCCTGAGGTGATCAGCGAAGCGGTCAAACAACACCGGGCCGATATCGGCATTGCGCTGGATGGCGACGCCGACCGGGTGATTGTCTGCGACGAATTTGGCAACGAGGTGAACGGCGATCAGATCATGGCGATCTGCGCCACTGACATGCTGGCACGCAAGACCCTGAAAAAGAAGACCCTGGTGGCCACGGTGATGAGCAACATGGGACTGGATATCGCCCTGCGCAAGGCGGGCGGCAAGATCATCAAAACCGCGGTGGGCGACCGCTATGTGGTCGAAGAGATGCGCAAGGGTGGCTACAACCTGGGGGGTGAACAGTCGGGCCATCTGATCTTCCTGGATCACAACACCACCGGTGACGGTGTACTGGCGGCCCTGCAACTGTTGGCGGTGATGCGGCGACGCAACAAACCTCTGTCCGAGCTGGCCGAGGTGATGATTCCTCTGCCTCAGGTGCTGGTGAACGTGCGGGTGCGAGAACGCAAGGACATCATGACCCTGCCGGGCGTGGCCAACGCTATAGGCGCTGTGGAACAGAAACTGGGCGACGAAGGCCGTGTGTTGATCCGCTATTCCGGCACCGAGCCGCTGCTGCGGATCATGCTGGAAGGTCAGGACAAGTATGAAATCAGCAGCTGGGCCAACGAGATCGCTGACCTGGTGAAAAAACAGATCGGAGTGCACTAGCGATGCCGAAGCTGGGATTGAACGTTGATCATGTGGCCACGGTACGTCAGGCACGTGGCGGCATGGAACCTGATCCGGTAACTGCTGCCGCCATTGGTGAGCTGGCTGGCGCTGAAGGGATCACGGTCCACCTGCGGGAGGACCGCCGCCATATACAGGATCGGGACCTGGAGCTGTTGCGCCAGACCATCAAGACTCGACTGAACCTGGAGATGGCCGCTACAGGGGAAATGGTATCCATTGCCGCCAGGATCAAACCGGAGCAATGCACACTGGTGCCGGAAAAACGCCAGGAACTGACCACCGAGGGTGGGCTTGATGTACTCAGTGCCTTTCAATCGGTCAGTTCTGCGGTACACTCACTCAAGAAGGCCGGCATCATCGTCAGCCTGTTTGTTGATCCAAACCCGGATCAAATCAGGGCCGCAAAACAAACCGGGGCCGATGCTGTTGAAATCCATACCGGCGCCTATGCCGAGGCGAGGGACCAAGCCAGCGTCACCAGAGAGCTGGCAGCCATCAGAAACGCCGTTGAGCTGGGGAACGAGTTGGGGATGACCGTCCACGCCGGCCATGGCCTGAATTACGTGAACATCGGCCCCCTGGCGGGGATGCCGGGGATCGAGGAGTTCAACATCGGCCACAGCATCATCGCACGGGCCGTGCTGGTGGGTCTGGACCGGGCCGTGCGGGAGATGGTGGCGCTGGTCCGGCAATGATCATTGGCACCGGCATCGATACGGTGGAGGTCTCCCGCTTTCAGCGCTTTCTGGATGAGGGAAATCAAGCACTGCTGGACCGGCTGTTCAGCCCGTTGGAGCAGGACTATTGCCGGCCCAAGAAACAATCAGCCGCCTGCCTTGCCGCCCGTTTTGCTGCAAAGGAAGCTTTTCTCAAAGCGCTGGGCACCGGACTGCGGAATGGTATCAATTGGATCGAGATCGAAGTAGTCAATGACACCTTGGGCAAGCCTGAGTTGTGTCTGACCGGTACAGCCCGGCAACTGTTCGAACAACGGGGGGGCACACGGCTCCATCTCTCGCTCTCCCACGATGGAGGCCACGCCGTAGCGGTGGTCATTCTGGAGTAGGCCATGAAAGTCGTCACCGCGCACACCATGCAGGAGTTGGACCGCCGCGCCATTTTTGAATACGGCATTCCGGGCCGTGAGCTGATGGAAAGTGCCGGACGTGGCTGCGCCGAGCATATACTTGCAGCCTATGGTGGCCGGCATGGCAATCATGCGGTGATTCTGGCCGGTAAAGGCAATAACGGCGGCGATGGCTATGTGATTGCCCGCCATTTGCTGGAAAAGGACTGGCGCGTCCTGGTGATCGTGTTGGCCCGGCGTGAGGAGATTACCGGCGACGCCCTGACCAACCTGGTACTGCTACCGGATGAGTCAGTAAGTTTCTGCCCCGCTGAAGGTGAACTCACCGAAAACCATAGTGATGATCTGCAGCAGGCAACAGTGGTGGTGGATGCCCTGCTGGGGACCGGTCTCAAAAACGACCTGCAGGGGGTCTACCTGGAGGCGGTAGTACTGATCAACGCCGCGCCGGGCAAGGTGGTGGCGGTTGACATTCCCTCCGGGGTCCACGGGACCACCGGCAGGATTCTGGGGCAAGCGGTCAAGGCTGATCTGACCGTCAGCTTTGCCTTTGCCAAGCTGGGGCATCTGCTCTACCCCGGTGCCGAGCAAACCGGCCGCCTGGTAGTGATTGACATCGGCATCCCCCCTCAATTAATGGCTGCGGCTGCGGACTATGACTATCTGAACGAAAAAGCTGTGGCCCCCCTGTTGCACCCCCGCGATCGTCAGGCTCACAAAGGCAACTTCGGCCATTGCCTGATCATCGCCGGTTCCACCGGCAAGAGCGGTGCCGCGGCCCTGGTTGCCAACAGTGCCGTTTGCTCTGGCGCCGGCCTGGTGACCCTGGCCACTCCCGAAACGATCCATCCGGTCCTGGAGATAAAGACCACTGAGGCTATGACCGTGCCACTGCCGGATGCCGGCAGTGGCTACCTGACCAGTTTTGGGCTCCCGCTGATCGAGAAGCTACTGGTGGGCAAAACCGCGCTGGCGCTCGGCCCCGGCATTGATCGTCGGCCAGACACCGTCAGTCTGGTGCAACGCCTAGTGGAGACCGTCACCCTGCCGATGGTGATTGACGCCGATGGATTGAATGCCTTGGCGGACGACATCACGATATTGCAGCATAAAAAATCTGCCAATATTATACTAACTCCCCACCCCGGAGAAATGGCGCGCCTGCTGGGGACAGCGCTGCCTGACATGGCTGTCATCCGCATTTCCGTGGCCCAGGATTTTGCCCGCAGCTACGGGGTCTATGTGGTACTCAAGGGGGCCCGGACCATCATCGCCTCCCCCGACGGTCAGGCTGCCATCAACGGCAGCGGTAATCCCGGCATGGCCAGCGGCGGCATGGGGGATGTGCTGACCGGGGTGATCACCGCCCTGGTATGCCAGGGCTACTCCCCCTGGCAGGCCTGTCAACTGGGTGTCTTTGTACATGGCCTGGCCGGCGATATTGTGGCCACTGAAAAAGGGGAAATTGGCATAAGGGCCAGCGACCTCATTGCCGTACTGCCGCTGGCCTTCAATCGACTGTTGCATCTGCCGGGCATTGTACGACCTGCACCGGCCCGAACCTGAACCATCATCCCAGAAACGAGGTATCAACCATGAAAACCGTTGCCGATATCATGACCCGCGAAGTGATCACCGTCACCAAAGAGACCAGCGTCCGCGACCTTGCCGAACTGTTCGTCACCAAACGGATCGGGTCCTTGCCGGTGGTTGACGAACATGGCTCTGTGATCGGCATCGTCACCGAATCGGATCTGGTGGAGCAGGGCAAGAACGTTCACCTGCCCACGGTAATTACACTGTTCGATTGGGTGATCTACCTGGAAACTGAGAAAAGCCTGGAGCGGGAGCTGAAAAAAATGGGGGGCCGCACCGTGGGCGATATCTTCCAGCAGGAACTGATCTCCATCGCACCGGATGCCACCATCAGCGCCGCTGCCGATCTGATGAGTAATCACCATATCAACGCCGTGCCGGTGCTGGAAAACGGCAAGCTGATCGGTATCGTGGCCCGCATAGACATTATCCGCACCCTGATGGTATAAAGACAGCGATGCTGACGATCAAAACCCGATCATCTGACGAAACGGAAGCCTGGGGAGCCCGCCTGGGCTCCCGGCTTCGCTCAGGAGACATGGTCACCCTGTCCGGCGAACTGGGGGGCGGCAAAACCTGCTTTGTACGCGGAGTTGTGCAGGGGCTGTCCCCTGAAAATGCCGGCCAGGTCGCCTCGCCCACCTACGCGCTGATGCACCAGTATGGTAGCCAACCACCGATCTACCACTTTGATTGTTACCGGCTGCGGGGGGCTGATGATGCGCTGGAAATTGGCCTGACTGACCAATTAACCGCTGACGGGATCTGTCTGGTGGAATGGCCTGAACGAATCAGCACCGAACTGCTCCAGGATCGTCTTGAAATCCGCTTTGAACATACCGACGGGACGAGCCGCCTGATCAGCTTCATCCCCCACGGCGTTCGAGCCCATGAACTGGCTGTTCAGCTCCAGCAAACCTCGTAAAAAAGCCTTGTCACTCCATGCAGGTTCTGCTATCTATAAAAACCTTTCATTCTCGACATTTCTATGAAGGAGTGCGGTATGGCACTGGTAGTCCAGAAATACGGCGGCACCTCGGTCGGCACGACTGACCGGATCAAAAACGTTGCCAAGCGGATCATCAAAACCTACGAAGCAGGTAATGAGGTCGTCGTTGTGGTTTCCGCCATGTCCGGCGAAACCAACAAGCTGGTAGCTCTGGCCAACGAAATGTGCGACATCCCGGACAACCGGGAGTACGATGTGGTGGTTGCCACCGGCGAACAGGTCACCATCGGCCTGCTGGCCATGCACCTCAAGTCGGTGGGCTACAAGGCCAAATCCTACCAGGGCTGGCAGGTACCGATCATCACTGACAGCACCCATTCCAAGGCTCGCATTGAGCGGATCGATGACACCAAGATGCGCGCCGACTTAAAGGCCGGCAACATTGTAATCGTGGCTGGTTTCCAGGGCATGGACAAAGACGGCAACGTCACCACCCTGGGCCGCGGCGGTTCCGACACCTCGGCAGTGGCTCTGGCGGCCGCTCTCAAGGCGGATGTCTGCGAGATCTACACCGACGTGGATGGTGTCTACACCACCGATCCCAATGTCTGCAAGGATGCCCGCAAGGTTGAAAAAATATCCTACGACGAGATGCTGGAGCTGGCCAGCCTGGGTGCCAAGGTGCTGCAGATCCGCTCCGTTGAGTTTGCCAAGAAATACGACGTGGACGTGCATGTCCGCTCCAGCCTGAACGACAACACCGGTACCATGGTTACCAGGGAGGATAAAGATATGGAAGGGATTCTCGTTTCAGGGGTCGCCTACGACAAGAACGAAGCCAAGATCGCCGTTCTGGGGGTGCCCGACAAGCCCGGCATTGCCGCCAAACTGTTGACTCCGCTCTCCGATGCCGCCATTTCGGTGGATATGATCGTACAGAACGTCAGCCACGAAGGCCTGACCGATTTCACCTTCACCGTCACCAAGGCCGATCTGAAGAAAGCCCTGCTGATCACCAACGAAGCCGCCAAAGAGATCCAGGCCAAGGAAGTGCAGTCCGACGAGAACATCAGCAAGATATCCATCGTCGGCCTGGGGATGCGCAGCCACGCCGGTGTTGCTACCCGGATGTTTGCCGTGCTGGCAAAAAACAGCATCAACATCGGCATGATTTCAACCTCTGAAATCAAGATCTCGGTGGTGATTGATGAAAAATACACCGAACTGGCCGTACGGGTGCTGCACGAGGAGTTCGGTCTGGCCGGGTAAGCACACCCGCGTCCAACCTGCAACAAAACGGGGATACTGGCAAGGCCGGCATCCCCGTTTTGTTTCCCGCCATCACCGGCGCCATCCATGCCATCACTGAGCTGGTATTCGTCGTGGCCTGCGACATGCCGTTGCGCAGCCTCAACCTGAACACCCCCGCCGAATTCCAGGCCACCAGCGACGCGTTGCCCAGCTGAGCATAAAAACGAAACCCTGTTTTTCTTGCAAACTATGCTATACTTACCTTGGCGTGGTGATTGTCGATCTGTAACGATTCCAATGGCGCGAGGTGAGACTATGAAAACCCTGGCTGATCTGGCACGTACCAAGTTGAGTGTAACCGGTGACGTTGAGCAGGCGCACTATGACCATGGCCTGCAGCGTCGTAACCTTGATCTGACTGCGCAGGAAATTACCCATTGCTACAAGAGCAGCACCATGTTCGACGGAGAGGGCTCCAACGAGGCTGACCGCTAGTCGGTCAGCCGGCCGTATGGCATTACAACCGGCGAACAGCAGCAAACGACCGATCTGCGACAATCACCACGCCAACACCATTGTCGAGCGGTAACCCTATGCCTCCTGTCACCTTCATCTACACCAACTCCCTCGACCTGACCGCCGATCTGCTGATCTCACGGCTCGGCTCAGAACATATCTTCCGCTTCAACATCGACCTCTGGCGCGACTATCAGATCAAGGTCGATGCAGACGGTCTTTTCATCCGAAACCCGGCCGGACGCTCCGTACACCAGTCAGAGATCGCCAAATTCTACTGGCGTCGCCCCCATACCACGGCACGTCTCTATCCGCAGCGGGAGATACCCAAAGAGATCAGCTACATTGAGGAGGAGATCAGCTATGCCTTGCGCGATACGCTGAACCTGCTCTGGGCCGACGGCAAGGTGGTGCTGACCGAACCGATGGCCGACTCACGGATCGGCAAGCTGGTCCAATTATCACTGGCGCGCAAATATTTCACCGTGCCGGACTACCGCTTTGTGCTTGGCAGCGCCGACTTTCTCACCGAGACCAGCGCTGCGGTAATCGTCAAGAGCCTCTCCTCGGAACGGGTCAACCGGGAAAAGACCCTCTTTACCACCCAGGTCGACCAGCGGGAGCTTGACCCGCAGACCCCCTGGTTTATCCAGGAGTATGTCCCGGCCTCCCATGACATCACCGTGGTCTACATCAGGGGCGACCTGTTCGCCTTCGAGCTGGACCGCAGCCCGTTTGTCGGACAAACCGCCGACTGGCGCGAGGTGGCGCCGGAGATCGCGGTGGACGGGTGGCAACCGCACCAGCTGCCGAGTGAGCTGCAGGGCGCCATACAAGGCTTCATGCAGGACTTAGGGCTGCATTATGGACGGCTGGACCTGTTGCTGACCACGGAGGGCTACCGGTTTTTGGAGGTCAATGCCAACGGTGAGTGGGCCTGGCTTGATTTTGACAACCGACACGGCCTGCTGGAACGGATGGCAAACGAGCTTTCCCCCCTGACCCCATGCCATCCGATCCCGATCAATCGCCAGATCACCCGCTAAGCGCTATCGCGCCAAGCCGATCCCATGACCGCCAACCAGCGCCATCCCTTAGGCAGTCCCAGCTTCCTCTGCTATTTCAGCTCCCGCACCATCTCGCTGTTGGGTGATACGATCCACTACATCGCCCTGATGTCCCTGATCTACCAACAGACCCGCTCCCCCCTGCTGCTGGGCGGGGCACTGGTCACCATCCAGTCGTCTCAGATCATCTTTGACCTTTTTTCAGGAATAGCCGCCGACCGCTGGAACCGCAAATGGACCATGATCGCCTGCGATGCCTACCGTGCCGCCGCCGTCATCGCCATCCCGTTCGTGCTCCCCTCAACCGGCCTGCTGTTCCTGCTGCTGTTTTCCATGGCCTGTGCCGAATCGTTCTACAACCTGGCCCGCGCCTCGCTGCTGCCCGACCTGCTACAGGGTGAACAGCAGCTGGTGCAGGCCAACTCGCTGTTGCAGGCGGCAACCACCATCGTCATGATTGCTGGCCCGCTGCTGGCCGCTGCGGTGGTGGTCAACTACGGCACCACCGCGGCGTTCCTGCTGGACGGTGGCAGCTTTCTGCTGGCCGGCCTGCTGATCATGCCGCTCAAGGACCGGCAGGCGCGCATCGTCCGCATTAAAGACGGCATATTCAAAGAGCTGGCAGACGGCTACCGCTACTTTGTGAGACAACCGCAAATCGTCGGGATTGCGATCACCACCAGCCTGCTCTTGAGCGCCATGTTCCTGCCGATGAGCCTGAAGATCGTCTTTGCGGATCAGTTTATCGCCGGGCAGGGCTTTGATGCCACCAGCGTGTTGGGTTATCTCAGTACTGCCAGTGGTCTGGGGGGCTTGCTCGGTGCGGCGCTGCTGCCGAAACTGACGCGGCACCAGGCGGTCTGGAAAATGATCGTGCTCGGTGCCGTCTGTGCCAGCATCGAGCTGTTCTGCTTCAGCGTTGCAAGTGATCTGTCGCTGCTCTTGGCAGCCACGCTACTCTCCGGCTGTGCCTTCAGCTTGGTGAATGTTCCGGCCACCAGCCTGCTGCAGCTGAGCGCAACCGACGAGATGCGCGGCAAGGTCTTGGCCCTGTACAGCGTGCTGCTGTCGGGCATCACCACCCTGGCCGTGCTGGCCGGCGGTTTCGCCGGCACTGCCATCGGCCTGCGGCCGGTCTACCTGATGGCCGGCCTGCTCTGCCTGGCGGCAGGCTACGCCGCCTTTATGCTGCTGCGCCACCAGCCAGCAGCCACTTATCCCTCGCCATGCAACACAAACACACCCCAGTAGAACGGATTGGCGTACCTGCTGCGCATCTGCTCACGGGCCAGCTTGAGGGCCTGGGCGTGGGGCAACCCCTGCTTCAGGTAGCCGTAGAAATAGGACACATACTCCACCGCCGGTTCCGAGGCCACCTCCCACAGACTTACCACCACACTGCCGGCGCCGGCCGACTGGAAGGCCCGGGCGAAATTGACCACTCCCTCCCCTTCCACCTCTTTGCCAACACCGGTCACACAGGCCGAAAGCATCACCAGGCGGGCACTGAGCCGCAACTCCAGCACCTCGCTTAAGGTCAGGAACCCGTCGTTGCCGCCCTGTTTGCCCTGCTGGCTAAGCAGGATAAACGGCTCGTTCACCTCGCGGATCAGACCTGGCAGCGAGGCGTGGGTGGCAAAGTGCAGGTAACGATAGTCCCCCAGCGGCGACCGTTTCAGCATCGCTTCGCTGGCCTGTTGACGCAGCAGCACATCAGGCGGCTGCACGGCCGTGTCCAGCAAGGCCGCAACCCGGCGCACCTCGGTCTCGGTCTCCGGCAGCGGCGGAAACAGGATCTGCTGGCCGTGCTGCTTGGGGGTGATGGCCAAGCCGCGGAACCCCTGCGCAACCCCACCTGACGAACCAAAATCCGGGTTTCCCAGTGCAAACAGTGTACGGGACGGTTGACCTGACGGCAGGGTGCGCTTCAACGACAGCAGGCTGGCCGACTGGTAATAGGCGACGGCAAAGCGCTCTCCCAGATAGGCGCTGTCGCTGACGGACGAACCGGTGCGGCTGGCCAGTATCTCGAACGGCAAGGTCCCCAGAATGCCGTCCGGTACGATGATCAGCCGGTCCGTTGGCCGTGCCGCGGCTAGACCTTCAGCCAGCAGCAGCTGATAGAGCTCGCCTGCCCGCTGTAGCGAAAAATCCTGCGGATGGCGGTTGGTGAGCGGCTCCAGGAAGCCCTTGATCTTTTCCTCTAACACAGCCTGCTTGATAGGAATCCGCAGTACCCGCTGCACGCCGCCTTTTCTCACAATAAACAGGTAACTTGCATCCTCTCCCAGGGCATAGGCCAGCAGCAACTCATCATCAGCCAGCGGCAGTTGGTCGGCTGCCACCGGCCGTGGATAATTGATGGCCGCGTACAATGGATTGTCACGCTGCAAACGGGCCACCAGCCGTTCCAGCTGTTGATCCAGTTCACGGCGCTGCTGCTGAAACTGGGCATATTGGGCGGCACCGCCACGCAATGCCTGCTCACGGCCGGCATGCAGGGCGCTGAAACGCAGACGAAGGGACTGTTCTTCATGCCGTTGACTCGCAGACAAGGAGGAAGATGCCACCAATCCGCGACCGCTCTCCCCCACACGCTCTATCAGGCTACGCGCCTTGATCGCCTCGCTGAAATAGAAAGCTGCTGCTGCGTTGCTCGTACCATAGGGGTGCAGCTCCGGCATGAACGGACCGCCACGCAGGGCCTGCTCTGCCACACTGGCGGTCAGTGCCCGATAGGTACGAAACCGTCCACCGCCGCCACCGGCGGTCAAAAACGAACCACGCTCGCCAACGGCGGTCCGTAACTGCTCCAGCACCTCATAGGACCTCAAAAGGTGACGAGTTGCCCCGGCATACTCACCGCGCCCCATCAAGGCACGGCCGGTCTGCATCTCAAATTCAGCCACCACCTGATCACCAGCCATCGTTTCCGGTTTCTGCCGCTCCAGCAGTGACAAGGCCTGATCGTAGCGACTGGTCTGCAGGTAGACCTCCACCAGACCAGGGTGCCGCAACTTAACACCACTCTTCGCAATCGGCAGGCGGCGACGTTCCTCCAGGAGCTGTTCAGCCATGGCTGCATCGCCTTTAAACAGGTGGGCTGCAGCCAGATTCGTCAGGGCCAGGGCGACATCAAGCTGATTGCCCAGGCTGCGCTTCAACTCAAGGGCCTGGCGCTGCCACGTGATCGCCTCATCGTAACGTTTGGCATGATAATGAACCATGGCAATGTTGTTCAGGATAACGGCCATCTGCTGTTTGTCGCCCAATGCTCGATTAAGTGCCAGGGCCTCCTGATACCAGTGCATCGCTTGATCCTGCTGGCCTAATGCGGTGTGAACCTGCCCGAGGTTATTGCTGGCCGATGCCTGTAGTCCTTTGCGGCCGGTCTGTTTCGCCAGTTGTAAGGATTGCTGGTAATAATCCCGGGCCTGTTCGTACTGACCGAGAGCCATCTGAACAACCCCAAGGTTGTTGAGGATGCTGGTCTCCACCTGTCGGTTACCCACCCTGCGCGCAATGACCAGCGCCTCATCAAAGGCGCTCAAAGCTGTCGGTATCTTTTTCAGATCATACTCGTTCAATCCCTTGCGATTCAGGGTCGAGCAGAGCTCTTCATCAACCTTGATGCGCCGCTGAATGGCGATAGCTTCATCATAGTAACCGGCGGCCTGCCGGTAATTACCTGACAGGTTATTGATCCAGCCCAGATTGGAAAGGGCACCCGACACCGCCAGATCGTTACGCAACTGTCGGCTTAATCCCAAAGACTCCTGCAAATCACGGATCGCCTCCTGATACCGTCCCAAGGCCCCTTTCACGCTGGCACTATGTGAAAGCAGCAAGGCGCTCATCTCGTTCGTCGCTGACCTGCGAGACAAACTGAGTGCCTCCTCCAGTAAAGGCAACGCCTTTTGATGTTGCTCCAACCCCTTATACAGCACTGCAGCGAGGTTCAGCAGATCGTTCGTCAAATCTTCCGGCACGTTGCGCTGTCGACTCAACTGCAGGGCCTGTTCGTAGTAGCTGCGGGCCCGCTCGTTCTGGTCCAGGGCGTCATAGACCACCCCCAGGCCGTTCAGATTGGCCCAGCGGCAGTCAAGATCATCCCTGCAGAGGGTTAAAGAACGTTCAAAGAGCCGGATGGCCTGCTGATACTGTTTGGCATCAGCCGCCTTACTCCCCGCTTCCCAGAGGTTCTCCGCTTCGTTTTTACCAGCCCAGACAGGGCACGAAAACAGGGTTGAAAGCATCAATGCAACCAGCATTGCTGTGACCATACGGATCATGGGGCACCTTCCCGTTTAGAACTGACAACCAGTTATTGCACCAAAAACAGGGTACTGTCTTTGCCAAAATCAATGATACGCGGTGTCTGAGGATGACCCAATTGTGTAGAAAGCAGAGTTGTCTGTTCCTTTGAATAGAGCCCCAGGGTTTTGACCGTCACCTTGCCGGACTGCCCGCGGTCCACACCCCTGCCATTCCTCAGCCCATCCAACAAGGTATGGGTATACAGACCATTGCCCTGATACCCGTCCAGGGCCGACTGCAGGCTACCGGCCGAGGCATAGATATGCAGCCCCATTTTTTTGGCAAGTACTGACATGCGGGCATCATAGAGACCGCTCACGATGCTGTCCACGCCACCGGCATGGCAGGTATCGAAGATAAACAGTTGGGACAGCGATTTGATTTTTTTCGACATCTCAACAATCTCGTTAGAACTGATCAACCCGTCGGCACTGTCCAGACGGCCATTGAAGTTGCTGGTAACGGTGTAGTACTGATTTTGGAGCAGCAGTCCATGTGAGGCGTTGAAAAAGACAAAGCTGTCGCCATAGCGGACCTGTGTAGCCAGATGATCAATGGCAGCCAGTATCTGTTGCTTGCCAGCCTGCTCATTCAACAAACTGGTCAGATGGATATTGGATGGTTTGTAGACTGTTTCGGCCTTTGCTGCCAGTAGTCCGAGAAAATCCTTGGCGTCCTTTGCTGCATACTTCAGGTTGATGCCAGGATCACCATAGCGGTCAATGCCGACCGCAAGTATGTAGAGGTGCGGCTCTGCCACTGGGCGTGTAGAATTAAAGCGGGTTGTTGCCATGCGGCTCTGTACGGTATTGGGGGCATTGAATGCGGCAATACTGATCTCGTTTTCACCAGCAACCGGTTCCAGCTCAACACATTCATCAAACTGATCCCCCTTGGGGCGCACCAGTAACGCTCCAGGTGCCTGTTTTTCCTTCGCAACCAATGAACGCATCTCCTGATGAATGGCGCGACTGTTCAATGCTGCCAGTTTGAGTGGTCCTGTGGCATTGTAGGCTGCCACTTCGCGGTAGAATCCATCAGATTTGATCAACTTACCATTCTGAAACAGCCGCACCTCTCCGATGCCGCCGCCACTACTTTGTGCTGAATAGCAGATCTGTACCTTTTTATCCGCGGTTGTTTGGGGAATACCGGCAAATTTCACCACTGGGGGCGGATTTTTAAGCGCGTCTTCAACGGTAATGGTGATCAGCCCTGCAATAGACTCACCCTGCAGCTTTGTAGCAACAATATCCGGACGATAAAAAACATCATAAAACTGGTCAATACCATAGACACTGCTGCCACGCCTGATAGTTAACTGCTCATGACCACGGGGTGACGAGTTGTAATAGCCTTCCGGGGTAATCACAATCCACTCACCATCACTAAAAGCCAGAAACTCCCCTACCTCCTTGCCGGATGTCTGATCCCACAGCCGAACCGTGCCGTCTGAACTGCCGCTTGCGAGCCATTTTACCGTTTCACTGACAGCGCCTGCATTGACCGGTGCCCGGTGGCCAACAAAAGAAAGGTCTTTTACAACAGAGTTTTTACTGACCAGGCGAAATGAGTTATCACCATTATCCACTACCAACAGACGATCATCAGTCCGTCCCACAACCGACCTTCCGCCAGGACTCCGGTGCCGACGCCCCTGCAGATCCACCAGTTCTTCCTGTAGTCCCGATAGCAACACAGTCCTGCTGTCTGAGGTGAACTGCAGTACACGCGCCGTACCGTGCATCTGCACAACGGTTTCTCCAGCCCAGCTCGCTGCATCAAACAGTTGAAGCTTATTCATCGTAGAGAGGGCAAAACTGTAGCCATCCGGAGAGAATGCCATCATAACCGATGCCGGAGCTGTTGTACGATCAATCGGTATCGTCTTGATTAAACGGTTATCAGTATTCCATACGGTAACGCTAAACTGACCGCTCCGGTCTGCTCCGAAACTGGCAACCGTACTGCCAGAGGGAGATACTGCCAGTTTTTCAAGAAACTGATCCGTCCGGATCAGTTTCTGCTGGTTCAGTACCAAATCAACAATGCTGGCGCTCGTACGATCCTTATCCGCAAGCACGGCGTACGCACCATTCGGCGAAAGCCCGGAGACAGCTGAACGATAGGAACGAACCAAAGCCCCCTGCTGATAATTCCAGATAAAAATCGTTTGATCGGCATTTCTGGCACTAAAAAGCGGACTGTTTTTGATATAGGCCACCTGGTTAATCCAGTTACCTTTGCCGATGGAAGCAAACACTTCTACCTCGTCACTGTCGGGACGAATCTTTTTCAGCAGCCCATCAAGCAGTTCCTTACGCGACGGACGCATGACCTTGTCTATTTCATGTCCGTTGTTGAACAGGATGGCCGCCGGCAAAATACCGGAAATGCCATAGCGATTCACAATATCACGGCTTTTATCAACATCAATGCCAACAACCTTCAGGTCGGCATGTTCCTGTTTTACCTCCTGTATGATCGGCAGGTAGGTTTTACAGGGAACACACCAGTTGGCATAAAAATAGACCAGTACCGGCTGTCTGGATTGCAGCACCTCCTGGTCAAATGCTTCAGAAGCAACGGTCGGCAACGAACCTATCCCTGTTGTCGCAGATGTTTGTGCAGGTCTGGCAACGACACCAGAGCCTGCAAAACCAAACAACGTATAGTTGATTCTGATCCGTTCCTTCCCACGGGCAACCTGCAGAAGCACCTGATCTCCAGGTTTATAAGCACCAGTGGCTCCACGCAGATCAATCGGTGTCCTTATCTGCTGATCACCCACCATCAAAATCACATCTCCAGCTCGCAACCCACCTCTGGCTGGAGTTGAAACGACATAGGCCCCTTCTGCGTTTTCAAGGCCGATGAACCGGGCGTACTCTGCAGTAACAGGCTTTACCATGATTCCCAGCGATGCACGCTCTGAAGCCAGGGCTGAAAACGGACCGGCAACATAACCAAACAGCATCAAGACAAAGACCAATAAACGTATAACAAGCATATTTTTCATGTTCATTGCTCCATACTCCTGCCAGCTTACAGTAGTCACCCATTACATCAAGACAACACCATCACCGCACCCGCCCCACCGGAAACGGCTGACCACTCATGGATATGGTCGGATACTGTGCCCGTTTGAATATTTTTTCCGCCAGACTGGGTACCTCTTCGCCAACATAATCCGCAATGTCAGTTGTCTTGATGTAGCCACTCTTTCCCTTGTCAGCCTTGCCCTTCATCCCTTCTGCAAGCACCCAGGTGAACAGGCCGTGGCCCTGGTAGCCTTCCAACGCTTCCTGAGACGAGGTGGCTGCCGCCAGAATGGTGGACCCAACTGCGCGGCTGAGTATCTTCATGGCGGTGTCCTCGCTCATACCCCTGGTCAACATGGCGGTCTGGATGGCATCACCGGCTGCGCCGGCATTGCAGGTATCCAGCACGATCAGCTTCTTGGTGGTGGGGATGTTGGCGATTAACCCCGTTAAGCTGGCCTGGGTCAAGGCATCGGTTTTGAGTTTTTCTGTGCGGGTGAGGCCTACATTGGAGGTGATCAGGTAGTAGTCACCATCGTCTACCACGCCGTGGCTGGCCACATACAGCACAAACAGGTCATCGGGATGGAGATTCCGCAGCTGTGTCAGCTGATTGATAATGTTGGCGGAGGTGGTGGTTTCACGGGTTATCAGGGAGGTAATCACCACCTGCCCGAACAGACCGGATGCGGTCTTTCTAAGGGTCTCGGCAAACAGGGTCGCATCAGCGACTGCGTACTTAAGGGCAAGTTTCGGGTTTTTATAATCATTGATCCCGATCACCAGAGCATGCAGGGTCGGCTTGCGGGTGGCAGCAAATGAAGCCGTCACCTGATGGGCAGCCTCGTTGCTCTGCATGGAGTTGTCGGCATTGAAGGCTATGGCTCGGATACTGTTGCTTCCGGGGGAAAGCTTGAGGGTGTAGTTGCGATAGGTGGCGCCGCCGCCCTCCTTCTGCACCGCCTTCAACGAGCGGGCGCTGTCCAGCATGACAGCCGAACCGTTCAGGAACAGCCGCACATCGCCGACCCCGCCACCCTGTTCCTCCAGCTTCAAGGTCAGCTTGAAGGTTTCGGCCGTTGCGGTAACGGGTGTCTGGACGATGCTGACCTTGGGCGGCTGCTTGACATCAGCCAAGGTACGATAACCCTGTAGGGAACCGCCCGCCAGAGCCAGTTTGACCAGATCAGGCCGGAAGAAGGTTTCACGATAGTTTTCGATACCATAGACGTTAGCTCCAACCCGAACATTCAGATTCTTGTCACCGTTAGGAGAAGCATTGTAGTAGCCATCCGGGGTGATGATGATCCATTCGCCGTCTTCAAAGGCATACAGGTCAGCCAATTTTTGCTTTGTTTTTTTGTGTATGATGGCCTGCCTGTTTTGTTCCTTATTGACAGAGAAATCCCCAGAGTCCTTTGCAATGAAAATCAAACTTTGGTTGCAGCCATACTGTTCTATTTTTTTATAATCGTTCTGAAAAAAAACAGGTGGAATTTTACTATAAAGTGTCTCAGGGTCAGAAGAACAGGTGATTGATTGCGTATAATTAATAGATCTCAAGTATTTCTGCTTTTGATAAGCTCTTGTTTTAGTTTCTACGTTCATCATTTTTAGGCTTGCGTCAGCCAAATTCCACAGGGTAAAGGTTAACTCATAGCTTGGCTTTGTTGATGATGCATCTTCATAATAAAGTAAAAGATGATTATCAGTAATGCGTGAACTGTAAAACAGTGAGGTTGGCTTGACGCCAAACCGTTTAATCTCTGCGCCTGTCTTTAAATCCAGCATCCTCACATTGCCGTTGCTAAATCCGGCGATCAGTGCCCGGTTGCCGGTTATCACATAGGGCCTGAATTTACCGAATTGCAGATCAGAACTAAGATTATCAAGCAGCAACCTTTTTTCAGTATAGATGCCGTTGTTGACAGGAGTGATGAGCATCAACTCCATGGTGGCAGAGGTTTTAATCTGAATTGAGTGCTGAGGATTATCCTTCCACTGAACAAATTCCACCCAGATTCTGCCATCTGGAGCAAAACCGAAATACAGATTTTCATCAGCCAGAAAACCTGGGCCTTTTTTTGCGAGTGGTCTGGGTGTATATACTAGTAGTTGTTCTTTGGTCGCCAAGTTGTAAACCTGTATGGGAGCCCCGGAGGGGGTCACTCCCTGACATGCTATCTGCTTTAAGTCGGGCGATATTCTGAAGGTATTGTTGAAGGAAATGCCCGGTATAGTAAGTGATCCACTCAAGCGGAGATTCAGGCTGTCGTCATAAATCAGATAATCAACATTCCCGTTAGGAGTTCGACCTTTAAGAAATATTCCATAGTAACCGTATCCCAAATCAGCAACACCATAATGATAGAGATTGTATCTCTCGTTTTTTTTCAATTCAGACAGGAAGACCTCTGAACCATCTGCCATGCTATAAATCTTAGTCCCATCAGTAATTAGATAATCAAATAAATACTGCCCATTTTTACTTATTACCGGCTCAAAAATGTATTTTAGCTTGGGGAAAACGAGTTTTTCAATGGCATTTCCATAGATATCCAGGGTTTCTACAGAATCAGGGTAATAAACCATAAAACTATTGTTATCGATAAATAGAATTCTCTGGACGTTAATTTTCAATTTTACCGTTCTGAACTCCCTGCCCGTTGAGGTATCCCAAATTTTCAAATTCGTTGGAAAAGCATCGTCCATCGTTATCAGATGGGTACCGGCCTGATTAATTGCAGCTATTTTAACGCTCTCAATATGCCCGGTCTGGACGAAAATCTCCGGCTTTTCCAGTGCAGCCCCAGAAGAAAGAGCAGCAATTAACAAGCTCGCGAGCAGACCAGCAGCCATCAAGACAACCTTTTTCATAGTACCCCCAGCAGATGTATACAAGCAGAGACGAGTCCTGATGTTTGCTATATCAACCCGACCTTACTATCGTTATGGCTCGCCAGTTCACCCATCTGCGGTATACTATCAACTGGAGCAGACAGCAATGTCAGGCAGAATGGTTAAAAGCCGGGAATAATTTTAACACGGAGAGGTTACCAATGCGACAGCTAAGCCCTTACATCATAACAGTTCTTATGGCGGCCTCGGTTACTGCAGCCGAACTCCCCGAACGTTGCCTCGAGAAACCGGTCAACGGCCCCTGCAAGGCGATGATCGAAAAATTTTATTTCAAGGTGAAGCCAGGGAAATGCACACCATACTTCTACGACGGCTGTGGACCGGTGGTGCCGTTCGATACCCTTGAAGACTGTCAGCAACTCTGCGAAGAGGGTCGGCCGGAACCGAAAAAACGGGCCTCGACAGGATTGTATTACGATCCGGTGGAGGATGACCCGCGATATGCCGAGGTGTTTACAAAGATTGATGACGAGGTGAAGCAGGCCCTGGCGAACGACCCGAAAAAGGGCAGCATGGGGTTTGTACATCTGGTCTGGCAAACCAAACAAAGGATACTCAAATATAAGTACACGATTGACTGGCGCACACCGGCGGAATTGAATCCGAATGTGAGGTTCGACTGATTACCGCTCTTGCAATGCAGCAGCCACCCGCTCCAGCACCTCGGCCCAATTGCCGGGGTGATGCTGGCGGAACAGGCGCAGGGTGGGATACCAGGGACAGTCATCCCGCCCCAGTCCCCAACGCCAATCAGGCGCAGCGGGCAGCAGCACCCAGACCTGCTTCCCCAGAGCCCCGGCCAGGTGCGCCACCGCAGTATCAATGGTGATCACCAGATCAAGTTGAGCCATCAGGGCGGCGGTATCGGCAAAATCCCGTACCAGCATGGTCAGATCCACCATCTGCAGGGGGGGGTGCAGGCTCCCTTCCCCCAGTTGCAAAGAAACAAAAGAAACGCCCGCGCAGGCAGCAAGCGGCGCCAGTGCGGCAGCAGGGATGCTGCGACCGGGGTCGGGGTAAGCCTTGCCGGCCCAGCAGAGACCGACCTTGCGCAGGCCATCCTGCGACATGACACTCCCCCAGAACGGCATCCGATCAGGGGGTGCCTGCAGATAGGGGATCGAACAGGGAATCGTTTCCAGGGTGGTGCCCAGCAGGCGGGGAAGCGACAAGAGCGGCAGATGGCAATCGAAGGGTGGCAATGGTTGCCCCATGGAAACAACCGCCACGCCGGGATCCAGCGTTGCCATCAGGGCAGCCAGCGGCGGGTGGCACTCAAACACCACCTGACTGGCGCTGGCGGCTACCAACGGTACGTAACGGCAGAACTGCAGGGTATCGCCAAAGCCCTGTTCAGCATGGATCAGAATCGTCTTGCCGGTCAGCGGTTCTCCCTGCCACTGCGGCTGGCTGAACCAGCGCAATGGCGAGGTAAAGCGCCGTTTTTTCCAGCGCCACTCATACTCCTGCCACCCCTCGGCATACTGGCCATGCAGCAACAACAACAGCGCCCGGTTCCAGTGGGCCTCGGCATGGTCCGGCAAAGCCCGCAGCACAGCGTCGCAGGCAGCCAACGCTTCATGATGATAACCGATCGCCTGCAGGCAACTGGCCAGGGCCACCCGGGCATCGTGCAGTTCCGGAGCCAATTTCAGCGCATGGTTATAACTTTCAGCCGCTTCTGCGTAACGGCCCAACTCCAGCAGGGTGTTGCCCCGGTTGTTCCAGAGCAGGGCCAGGCTGGGCCAACGGTAGGCAGCATCGTCGTATAACACCAGGGCGTCGTCATAGCGCCCGGCATCATGGAGTGCCGCCCCTTCCCGTAATATCCGATCCAACTCACCCATTGGCTACACCTTGCGTTGTCACAGCATCTCAAAACCACCACTGACTACATGAGGCTCCGGATCTTTTCCAGACTCTCCTCCAGAACAGCCTTTTTGCCGGTTACCTCTGCCAGCTTGGCCCGTTCCTTTTCAACGATGTCGGCCGGGGCCCGGTCCACAAAGCTGGGCTTCTCAAGCTTTTTCGAGAACAGCTCGATCTCCTTCTCCAGCTTGGCAATCTCCTTCAAGAGCCGCTTTTCCTCCTCGGCGACATCCACCAACCCTTTCAGCGGGACATACACCTGTACCTGACCGGCCACCTGAATGGCGGCATCCTCCGGCTTGGGCAGATTAATACCACAGGACAGCTCACCCACCCGGGCCAGAGCCTTGATCTGGGATTCAAAACGTTGCACCAGCAGCAGGGCGGTATCTGTGGCACAGGAAAGGGTCACCGCTATCTCCCGCGAGGGTGGCACCTCCATCTCGCCACGAATGGTACGGATGGCGGAGATAATCTCCATCACCTGCTCCATCCGAGTGGCATCGTCGGCAAATTGCCAGTCCTCACGAGGAGTCGGATAGGGGGTCAGCATGATGGAGGGGGCCCAATCACCGCCGGAACCGCGCACGCCACAACGGTCACCCTTGGGCAGCACCTGCCAGATCTCTTCAGTGATGAACGGCATGATCGGGTGCAGCAGCCGCAGCAGATTTTCCAGGACCACCCACAGCACATACTGCGTGGTCTGGCGCTGTTTTTGGTCATTACCGTACAGATCCTGCTTGGACAGCTCCAGGTACCAATCGCAGAACTCGCTCCAGGTAAACTGGTAGAGGGTCATGGCCGCCTCGTTGAAACGGTACTCCTCCAGGGCACGGTTGGTCTCCCGGGCGGTTTCGTTCAGGCGATGCAGAATCCACTCTTCAGTCTCGGCCAGTTGCAGCTTGTCGCAATCGATCTTGTCCGGCTCGAACCCTTCCAGATTCATCAGGGTAAAACGGGCCGCATTCCAGACCTTGTTGCAGAAGTTGCGGTAGCCGGAGATCCGCTCTTCGGCCAGTTTGATATCCCTGCCCTGGGCTGCAAAGGCGGCCAGGGTAAAGCGGAAGGCATCGGTGCCATACTGATCGATCACGGTCAACGGATCGATCACATTGCCCTTGGACTTGGACATTTTCTGTCCCTGAGCGTCCCGCACCAGGGCATGGATATAGACATCCTTGAACGGCACCTCGCCCATGAAGTGCAGTCCCATCATCATCATCCGAGCCACCCAGAAGAAGAGGATATCAAACCCGGTCACCAGGCAGGCGGTGGGATAGAAGGTCTTCAGTTCGGCGGTCTGCTCAGGCCAGCCCATGGTGGAAAACGGCCAGAGGGCCGAGGAAAACCAGGTGTCCAGCACGTCGGTTTCCTGACGGATCTCGTCGCTCTGACAGTGAGCACACTGGGTCGGATCTTCCATGGCAACGGTGATCTTGCCACAGTGATCGCAGAACCAGGCCGGGATGCGATGACCCCACCAAATCTGACGAGAGATGCACCAGTCACGGATGTTTTCCATCCAGTCGTAGTAGGTGTTTTCCCACTGTTTGGGCAGGATACGGGTGCGGCCATCCTTTACCGCCTGCAGGGCCGGCTCGGCCAACGGCCCCACCTTGACATACCACTGTAGCGACAAATAGGGCTCCACCACTGTCTTGCAGCGGTAGCAGCCCCCCACTGACAGGGCATGGTCATCAATTTTATCCAACAGCCCGGCTGCCTCCAGATCCTCAACGATCTTCTTGCGGGCAGCAAAACGGTCCATCCCTTCATACTGATGTCCGGCAGCATTGATGATGCCCGACTCGTCGAACACGTTGATCCGGTCCAGGCCGTGCCGCACCCCCACCTCAAAATCGTTAAAGTCGTGGGCCGGGGTAATCTTGACCACACCGGTACCAAACTCCCGGTCCACATAGTCATCAGCCACCACCGGTATCTCGCGATTCACCAACGGCAGCAGCACCTTGGCCCCATGCAAATCAGCATAACGCTCATCCTCGGGATGCACCGCGCAGGCGGTATCCCCCAGCATGGTTTCAGGACGGGTGGTGGCAACAGTCACAAAGCGACCAGGCTGCCCCACGACCGGGTAGCGGATATGCCAGAGATGCCCCTTCTTTTCCTCGTGTTCAACCTCGATATCCGACAGGGCGGTGTGACAGCGGGGACACCAGTTGATCAGACGGTTATCACGGTAAATCAAACCATCCTGGTAGAGCTTGACAAATACGGTGCGCACCGCCTTGGACAGACCTTCGTCCATCGTAAAGCGTTCCCGCTCCCAGTCGCAAGAGGCGCCCAGACGCTTCAACTGGCCAATGATCTGACCGCCGGATTCACCCTTCCACTTCCAGACCCGCTCGATGAACGCCTCACGCCCCAGTTCGTGACGGTCAGTGCCCTCTGCCACCAACTGGCGTTCCACCACATTTTGCGTCGCAATACCAGCGTGATCCGTGCCAGGCATCCAGAGCACATTATGGCCGGTCATCCGCTTCCAGCGACAGAGGATATCCTGCAGGGTATTGTTGAGGGCATGCCCCATATGGAGGGCGCCGGTCACATTGGGGGGAGGGATGACGATACTGTACGGCTGCTTCGCCGCATCAGCAGCAGCATGAAAATACCCCTTGTTCAGCCATTCTCCATACCAACGTTTTTCAACATCGTGGGGTTCATACCCTTTGGCAAGCTCTCTGGTTTCCATATGACTCCATCCCTGCAGACTCAAGTGATTGATGCAAAAGTTGTTTTTTATACACCCTGGCAGCCTGACTGGTCAAGGCTCAGCTGTAGCTGTCAGCTTAAGGTTGCCATCCGTTCTCATTAAAAATTCCGCTTGCTTTTTGCTAATCACCCGTGTAACCCTACTAAACAGGTAAACTTAATTCAGCACCCCCATAAGGAGGCAAAAGATGGATAACCACTCAATCAAACAACTGGTTGCCGGCATCGGCATTGCCGGCTTGGTGGCAGGCACGACCTCGCTGGCCGGAGCAGCCGAGCATGTGCATCAGGCACCTGCTACAGACAACGACAAACCTGCGACAGAGGCTGGCCCCAGCGGCTGCGGCGGCATGGAAAAATGCCCCAAGTGTCAAAAGATGAAATCAGACAAAGCAGCCAGTGGTTGCGGCGGCGCCATGAAACAACCGATCACCGAGCAAACCTCCCCGGCAAAACCCGGTTCCAGCGGTTGTGGCGGAGCATCAGGCTTTGGCGGAGCAACAAAACCAGTTCCGGAAACAAAGTAAGCCTGCTATTGTTTTTTTCGATTTGACATCTGCACCAGAGTGGTAAAATCAATCTGCAATCGTATCTCTGTCTGGAGAGGGGTGAGCAGATGGACAAGGACAAAATCAAAAACGTGGTGGCAGGGTTTGGCATCGCCAGCCTGGTAGCTGGGGTGGCACTGCCGACGCAGGTCCAGGGGGCCAGTGGTTGAGGTGGCAAGCAGGGTGCCGGGAGCACCCAGCAACAAGGTTCTGGTAGTGGCTGAGGCGGCAAGACTGGCGCCGGGAGCGCCGAGGAAAAGGTCGTCACACCGCAAGAAGCACAACAACCACCGGCAGAGCAGCAGCCGGCAGAGCAAAAGCCGGCAGAAAAACCCCAACCCAAGCCGGGTGGATCCGGTTGAGGCACATCTGGCTGAGGTGGCGCCAAGGGTGCCGGAGGCACTCAGGAAAAGTAGTTTCTTGCAGAACCCGGGCGGCAGGCTATACTTACACAGCTGCCGCCCGTTTTTTGTGCTGGCTCCGGACAGAAAGGGGTATCAAACATTTTTGCCACCACCCGCAAACTTATGGGCCAGGCAGCCTGGGACCAAGTTATTGGCAGCACGCAGGCTGAACCCAGCCCTGAAACAGTGCTGGAGCGATTAAGCAATCGGACTGACCAACTTCATCCTGAATGGTTGCCGGAGTTGGCACGCTTGGAGCTATTTCGGCACCATGCTGGCACCACGGTCATCCCTGCCCCGCTGGAACGAACCAACATTTGCCTGAATCCGTCCCTGCAACTGTTCCCCACTAACTGGTGCAATCTACTCCCGCTGCTAACCTCTGCAGCAGAACAGACCATGACGCAGGTTACTTCCGGAGAAGAGCTGATTCTCTTCTGGCGAAATCCCGACGACGGTGTCGTCCATGGCGAGCGGGCCTTGCCGGAGCACCTGCTGGCAATCAAGCTGATGGCAGAAGACATTTCAGCGGAAGAGGCCGCCGATCAGGCGGGCGTAACGGTTGCCGTGATTGACGCCCTACTGTCGGACTGTATCCAGAACGGTATCCTGCTGTCACCGCCCTCCCGCCTGCAACGGCAAACCGATCAGCATGCAGCTCAGGTTTTCACCCTGCAGTGGCACCTGACCCAGACCTGCGATCTGGCATGCAAACATTGCTACGACCGCAGCCAACGGGCCGATTTCCCCTTTGAACGTGCCCTCACCTTGATGCAGGAACTGCGCAATTTCTGTCGAAAACGCTTTGTGCGACCACAGGTCTCTTTCAGCGGCGGCAACCCGTTGCTGCACCCCAGATTTTTCGACCTGTACCAGGCAGCTGCCGATCATGGTCTGATGATCGCCATTCTGGGCAATGCCAGTGACCGGCCGACCCTGGAACGGATACTGGCGATCCAGCGGCCGGTTTACTATCAGGTCAGCCTGGAGGGGCTGGAACAACATAACGATGCAATCCGGGGGGCTGGCAACTATCGCCGGACCATTGCATTTCTACGAATGCTGACCAAACTGGGCATTCCCAACCTGGTGATGCTGACCCTGACCAGGGCAAATTTGGATCAGGTCATTCCGTTGGCCGAGCAACTGGAAGGCATCACCGGAGGTCTCGCCTTTAACCGGCTGGCGCTGTTTGGCGAAGGCGCAAACCTGGTACTTCCTGCCTCTGACGAGTATCAAACCTTTCTGAGACAGTATGTTGCTGCACTGCCGACCCATCCGGTGTTGGCCCTGAAGGACAGCCTGCTGAATTGCATCTTTGAGGAGCAGGACCGGACGCTGTTCGGGGGTTGCGCCGGTTTCGGCTGCGGCGCAGCCTTCAACTTTCTTGCCGTACTTTCCGACGGAGAGGTACACGCCTGCCGCAAGCTGCCCTCCCCTCTTGGAACCATCCTGCAGCAATCACTGGAGGATATCTACGATTCCAGACTGGCAGCTCGCTACCGGGCCGGCTCCAGTGCCTGCAACGACTGCAACCTGCGGGCCGTCTGCGGAGGTTGCCTGGCCGTGACCGCCAGCCTCGGACTCGACCCGCTCACCAACAGGGACCCCTACTGCGTAAAACAAACTTCACAGCCATTAACTTGACCTTTGCCCAACCAGCGCTACACTTAGAGCTACTTTTTCATAACCCGGGAGGCCCTTGCATGCTGAACAACCTGACCATCGCCACCAAGATGATCGTCACCTTTCTGATCATTACCGTACTTGCCACGGCCATGGGTGTCTTCGCTATCATTCAGAATGGCCGGATCGGCAGTTCGTCCAACCAGATCGCCACCGCCCAGATTCCGTCAATACATGCCATTACGGCGATGAACGCACTGCTGGGCAGCCACCGGCGCGGTGAATTGCTGATGGTGATCGCTCTCATACCGGAAGACAAAGAAAAGTACATCAAGCGCAATGACGCGATGATGGAAAAGTTCAAAGTGGAGCAGGCCACCTACGAAAAACTGATCGACTCACCTGAGGAAAAAACGGACTATAATGAGTTCAAACTGGCCTGGGAAGCCTATCTGTCAGCCTATCCAGCCATCAAAGAAGCGGCCCAGCAGGGTGCTCCCCCGGAGGTGACAGCCGGCCTGATCATGGGCCAGTCCAGCAAGACCTTCAACCAGGCGCTGGCGACCCTTGAAAAACTCGAAAAATTCAATATTGAACAATCACAGAAAGAGAGCAGCAAGGCGCTCGATATCTCCAAAACCACCCGGCTCTGGATCATCCTGATCATCATTGCCAATTTTATGATCGGCCTGTTTGTCATCATCGCCTTTGCCCGCACAATGACCAAGCCCCTCAAAGAATTGGCCGCCGGAGCCGAAAAGGTTGCCACCGGAGACCTGGGGGTACAGGTTGAGATTGATACCGGTGACGAAGTCGGCCAACTGTCGATCTCGTTCCAGAACATGGTCAATGCGCTGCGGGAGTTGATCGGCACGTTATCCGACTCAGCCACCCACGTGGCAAGCTCTTCAAGCGAGATGCAGCAAGGCGCCCAGGAAATGGCCAGCGGTGCCGAGGAGGTGGCCTCCCAGGCCATCACCGTAGCCACCGCCAGTGAAGAGATGTCAGCCACCAGCGGTGATATCGCCCAGAACTGCCTGATGGCCGCAGAAGGGGCCGACCGGGCCAATGAAGCAGCTGCCCACGGCGCTGCGGTAGTAGAAAAATCAATCAATGTGATGCAACGGATCGCCGAGCGGGTCCAATCCTCAGCCAAGACCGTCGAGGGCCTTGGCTCCCGCAGCGACCAGATCGGCTCTATCATCGGCACTATCCAGGATATCGCCGACCAGACCAACCTGCTGGCCCTGAATGCGGCCATTGAAGCAGCCTGGGCCGGTGAACAGGGCCGGGGATTTGCGGTGGTTGCCGATGAGGTACGGGCCCTGGCCGAGCGCACCACCAAGGCCACCCGCGAGATTGACCAGATGATCAAGGCGATCCAGCAGGAGACCAGGACCGCTGTCACCGCCATGGAAGAGGGAGTGGCCGAGGTGGAACAGGGCACCGAGGAAGCTGCCCGCTCCGGTGAAGCTCTGCGCCGGATTCAGGATGAGATCAACGCGGTTCACCTGCAGGTCCAGCAGATCGCTACCGCTGCCGAGGAACAGACCGCCACCACCAGTGAGATCAGCACCAATATCCACCAGATCACCGAGATCGCCCGGCAAACCATGGAACACTCCCGCGCCACCGTGGGCACCGCCCAGAAACTCACCCGCCTTTCGGACGAGTTGCAGAAGGTGGTCGGCCAATTCAAACTGTCCGAATCAGGCAAGCTGATCGTCTGGAGTAACAGTTACAGCGTCAAGGTCAGCCAGATGGACCAGGAGCACCAGCGGCTGATCGACATCATCAACAATCTCTATGTTGCCATGCGCTCCGGACGCAGCACTGAAGCCATCGGCAGCATCCTGGATGAACTGGTAGCCTACACCAAGACCCACTTCAGCCACGAAGAACAGTTAATGCAACAGGCCAATTACGAAGGATTGGCAGAGCAAAAACGTAGTCACGAGGCCCTGGTGGCCCAGCTCAACGAAATCCTGGTCAAATACCACAACGGCACCGCCCTGGGGCAGGAGATCATGAACTTCCTCAAAAACTGGTTGATCAACCACATCCAGGGCCTGGACAAAAAATACGGTCCTGCCATGCATAAAAAAGGTATCAAATAACCACGATGGCTCGCCGAGCTTCAGCGATACAGGCAACTGATTCGAGATGGTGGCCGTTGCTGATGATGGCGCTGACCTGGTCATTGGTGGTAGGCGGTTCACTGCTTTGGAACCAACGGCTGGTGCAGCAGAAAATACTGGGAGACGCCCGTCTTGAGGCCGATACAATCATCAACAAAGATCTGGCCTACCGCCGCTGGGCCACCATGCACGGTGGCGTGTATGTGCATCCCACCACCAAGACCCCGCCCAACCCTTGGTTAAACCACCCTAAACGGGATGTGGTGACCACGGATGGAGACCGGCTGACCCTGATGAACCCGGCCTATATGACCCGCCAGATGATGGCAATGTTCAGCGAACAGTATGGCGTCAAGGGGCATATCACCAGCCTCAAGCTAAAAAATCCTGTCAACATCCCGGATGCCTGGGAGCGTGACGCCCTGCAGCAATTTCAGCAAGGAGTGCAGAGCGTCAGCCAGAAAACCCTGATTGACGACAAACCATATTTACGCCTGATACTGCCAATGTTCATGGAACAGGGCTGCCTGACGTGCCACGCCGACACCGGCATCCCGGTGGGGGACGTTCGCGGAGGCATCAGTGCCGCCGTCCCCTTGCTGCGTCACGAATTGGTTGCGGCAGATTCGCTGAAAGGGCTGCGATTGGCCCACGTCGGCATCTGGCTGTTGGGACTATCACTGATGGCAGGAGGCAACGTCCTCTACCAACGCCAGCAGTCCACCATAAAAGTCACGGAGGGGGCCCTTGCCAGCAGTCAGGTGCGCTTTGCCGCCCTGACCCAAGCCTCTCCCACCGGGGTGTTCCAGACCGACCCAACTGGCTCCGTCATCTTTGTCAACGAGCAGTGGTGTATTATGACGGGGCTCACCCCGGAACAGGCCTCGGGTAGCGGCTGGGCCCAAGTTCTGCACCCTGACGACCGTGAACGTATCCCCAACGTGTGGCTACAGTCAGTCAAGGAACAACGCCCCTTCAGGTCTGAATTCCGCTTCATGCGGCCCGATGGCAAGGTGATCTGGGTCTACATTCAGAGCAGCGTAATGAAGGATGTAAAGGGGGCCGTAATCGGCTATGTAGGCACGGTTACCGATATCAGTGAGCACAAAGAGGTCGAACAGACGCTGCAGGCAGCCAAAGAGCTGGCAGAAGATGCCAACCGGGCCAAGAGTGAGTTTCTGGCTAACATCAGCCATGAGTTGCGCACTCCCTTGAATGCGGTCATGGGTGGTGCCCAGCTACTGGACCTGACCAACCTGAATCCGGAACAACGGGAATACCTTGACATGGTCAACGCAGGAGTTATTCAGGAACTGGCCCTGGTGAGCGACCTGCTTGACCTGACCGTGATCGAGGCAGGAGGCGTGCAGATTGAAAAGAACCCCTTCCTGCTGCGTAGCATGCTCGGCGACTTGATCATGCAGCGCCAGGATATCTGCGCGGCAAAAGGGCTACAGCTTGCCCTGGAGGTGACGCAGGACTCCCCTGAAGCACTGCTGGGGGACAGCCGTCGCTTCAAACAGGCCCTGGACATTCTGGTGAACAACGCCATCAAGTTTACTGACCAGGGGAAAATTACGATAACGGTTCAGCCAACAAAACGGGAGGGAGAGCGGATCGGCCTGTCAGTGCGGGTCACCGACACGGGAATCGGCATTCCGGCAGAGCTGCACGAACAGATCTTTACTCCATTCAAACAGGCCGATATGTCACACACCCGGCGCCACGGCGGCACCGGGCTGGGGCTTTCCATCTGTCGCCGTCTGGCCATCGCCATGGGCGGTGAGGTGCGGGTTGAAAGCAGTGTCGGGAGCGGAAGCAGCTTTTACCTGGAGCTGCCCTTTGAACTCGACCTGCAGAACCAGGCAGCCGTAACGCCAACCACCAGTAAGGACAATGACCGGATACCGGGGCATGCTTCCGCCGCCGATCAAAACAACCCTCAGTCGGCAGATTCATCCCCCAGGTGCAAGCCCGGCACTAAATAGCCTTTGACGTAATCAGCCACCGCATCCTCCAATGGGGTTGCCGGCGCGTTATAGCCGATAGCTGCCAGCTTGGCATTTTCAGCGCAGGTATAGTACTGATAACGATGCCGGATATGCTCAGGCATGTCGATGTAGCTTATATCAGCCGGTTTGCCTAACGCAGCGAACAAGGCCTGGGCCAGATCGTTCCAGGAACGGGCCTGGCCGGTGCCGACGTTGAAGATGCCGTTGGCCTCGGGGCGGTTGAGAAAAAACAGGGTCATGGCTACAGCATCTTTCACATAGACAAAATCCCGCAACTGTTCACCATCAGCATACTCAGGCCGGTGAGAGCGGAACAGGGTCATCCCGCCAGTGGCCTGCACCTGCTCAAAGGCCTTCAACACCACCGAGCGCATCTCCCCTTTGTGCTGTTCATTGGGACCATAGACATTGAAATACTTCAACCCCACCACCTTGTCCAACAGGAGGTGTTGTTGCAGCCAGAGATCGAAAAGCTGCTTGGAATAGCCATAGCCATTCAATGGCCGCAGGCTTGACAATCGGGCTTCATCGTCGTTGAACCCCAGGGCACCATCGCCGTAGGTGGCAGCACTGGAGGCATAGATGAAGCGTGCGTCATTTTCCAAAGCAAAGCGGGCCAGCTGTTTGGAATACTCGAAGTTGTTGTGAATCAGGTAGCTGGCATCCCGCTCGGTGGTGGAGGAACAGGCCCCCAGATGAAGTATGGCCTGAATCCGCTGGGTGCCGACCGGCGAAGAGGTACCCTTTGCCAGCAGTGGCAACAGGTCTTCCTTTTCCAGATAATCCTTGAATTTGAGCGGTGCCAGGTTGGCCCATTTGTCACTGGTGCCCAAATGGTCAACGATCACGATATTTTCATGGCCCAGCTGATTGAGACGCCAAACCACGGCACTGCCGATCAGACCGGCCCCTCCGGTAACAATAATCATGCCTGCTGCTCCTTATTGATATGCTGTTCCACCACCCAGGCCGCGAACGGAAAACTGCAGGTAAAGGCTGGTGAAACCGCATTCAGCACGTGGATACTACGGCCATCCCCCTCCACCACGAAGTCCTGCACCAACTCTTTTGTGTCGGTATTTAACAACTGCGCCCGGATGCCGGGCGTGCTCCACTGGTTAAAACGGGCGGTATCAATCTGCTTGACCATCTTGGTTGCCAGGCCGGTGAAAAAAGCCCGGTCGTACTTCTTCAGCTCCCCCAAGGCCAGCGAACGGAAACCAAAACTGTCTGACACAAAAAGTCGCGATTCCCAACCGATGATCTCCAACAGCTCAGTAAGGCTGAAATTGTCCAGCCCTGCATAATTCTGCCGCCAAAAAGCAGGGATGGCTGTTGGGCCGATCTTGATGGTGCCATCCACCGTCACGGTGTAATGGACACCCAGGAACGGGTTTTTAAGATTGGGAACCGGATAGATGTTGGTACGGACCGGCTTGTCCGGGCCGGTGTACTTCAGATAGACCCCCTTGAACGGGATAATGGTGTAGTGCTTTGAAAAACCGTAATCACGGGCGATCCGGTCGGCATACAGACCGGCAGCGTTGATGGTCAGGCCGGCGGTTATGTTCAGACCACAGGTGGTGACGATACTGCTGTCGTCCAACCGCCGCAGGTAGCCCTGCCCAAACAGAAAGCGCACCCCGGCTGCCTCGAGATCTGCTCTCAGGGCATGACAGACCTGGGTCGGGTCAACCGTGGCGGTCGTAGGCGAGTAGAGAGCAATCTGGGTGGTTTTCGCGTTGGGATCGATGGCGGCCAGTTCCTGCTCGTCAATGACCCGCACCTCCACCCCGTTACGCTCACCCCGGCGCTGCAACTCACGGACACCTTCAATCTCGCTCTCATCTGAAGCCACCACCACCTTGTGGCACTCGTTGATCGCCAGACAACGCCCCGTAACGTATTCCTTCATCATCCGGTTACCGTCACGGGTAAAACGAGCCTTCAGGGAATCGGCACTGTAATAAAAGCCGGCATGCAGCACGCCACTGTTGCGACCGCTGCCATGAAAGGCCACATCGGCCTCCTTCTCGATCACCAGAATATCAGCCTGGGGATAGCGGGTGCGCAACTCACGGGCCAGGGCCAGACCGATAATTCCGGCCCCGATGATCAGGTACTCAGCACGCAGTTGCTGACTCACAGGTTTACCGGATGCTGCCGGGAAAGCTTCAGGAAGTTGTTCAGCAACAACATCCCCCCCTCGGTCAGGATCGATTCGGGATGAAACTGCACCCCCCAGACCGGCAGTTCCCGATGGCGCATCCCCATGATCTCGCCGTTCTCCACCCAGGCGGTCACTTCCAGGCAATCAGGCAGGGTGGCGCGTTCCACCACCAGCGAGTGATAGCGGGTGGCGTTGAACGGGTTGGGCAACCCCGCAAACAACTCCTTGCCATTATGGAGAATCGGTGAGGTTTTGCCATGCATCAGCGAGACACTACGCACCACCCGCCCGCCAAAGGCTGCCCCGATAGACTGGTGCCCCAGGCAGACTCCCAGCAGTGGGATCTTGCCGGCATACTCCCGAATGGCCGCCACCGAGATCCCGGCCTCCTCAGGCGAGCAGGGGCCGGGAGACACCACAATCCGGTCAGGCCGCAAGGAAGCAATATCCGCCACGGCAATCTCATCATTGCGTACCACCCGCACCTCTTCGCCCAACTGTCCCAGGTACTGCACGATGTTAAAGGTAAAGGAGTCATAATTATCGATCATCAGCAACATAACAGTCTCAACCAATCGTTTGTATTATTTTACGTGAGATCAGCAGGCCACCTGACACCACATTCCACCTCATAATTACGGAGCAGTCACTCGTGCTAACTCATGGGCCAGCTCCTGCATCTCAATAGGCTTTGCAAGATACCCGTCAAAACCTTCTGCCAGCAGGCGCTCACGGTCACCCCGCAAGGCATGGGCCGTCACGGCAATGATCGGTATCCGCCCACCTTTTTTTTGCTCCTGCTCACGCATCGTTGCCAATGCCTGGTGACCATCCATCACCGGCATGGAGATATCCATCAGGACAACGTTGTATGCCGAGGCGTGCCAGCTATCAAGGGCTTCACGTCCATTATAGACGATAACGGCCTGATGCCCCATCCGTTTAAGCATGGCTAATATGGTTGCTGCATTCAACCGGTTATCCTCAGCAACCAACACTGTAAGCGACCTACTGGGAATCTGCGCAACAGATTCTTCCGATTGCCCGGACGTAGCGGCAGAAACTGCGCTTCCCGCACAACACGGCAACTCGACAAAAAAGGTAGCCCCCTGTCCGGCAACAGACTCAGCCCAGATCCGCCCCCCCATCAGCCCGGCCAGACGGCGGCAGATCGCCAGCCCCAGACCACTGCCGCCATGGACGCGTGTGGTGGAGTTATCAGCCTGCTCAAAGGGGTTAAAAATTTTCTCCAATATCTCTGCCGGTATTCCGATACCGGTGTCACGCACCATCAGCTGCAGGGTGCCACATGCGTCTTGATCTGCATTGACCGTAGCAGCTATCGTAATGTCGCCGGACTCTGTAAACTTGATGGCGTTGCCCAACAGATTCAGCAGCACCTGCTTAAAGCGCAGACAGTCACCCCGTATCAATTCGGGGACCTGATCCTGAACCTCTATGTTGATCTGCAGTCCTTTTTGCTTGATCCGGGAGGACTGGTTGGCGACCACCTCATGAATACTGCGACGCAGCGAGAAATCGTTATTCTCGAGTTCAAGTTTACCCGATTCTATCTTGGACAGGTCGAGGATGTCATTGATCAGTGCCAGCAGGTTCTCACAGGAGAGTTCCAAGCTTTCCAAATACTCTGTTTGTTCTTGTGTCGGTTGGGTGAAACGCAACAGTTGCGTCATGCCGAATACGCCGTTCATCGGCGTGCGAATCTCGTGACTCATATTGGCAAGAAATTCGCTCTTTGCACGATTCGCGGCATCCGCAGCATGACGCGCCTGCACAAGTTCTTGCTGGTATTGCTTGAGATCGGTAATATCACGAAGAATGCCGACAGCATGCCAGCCTCCATGCAGAAAGACCGACGAAAGCGAAAGCGCAACCTGGATCTCTTGCCCATCCTTGCGTAGAGCCTCCAGCTCGATCGTTTTCCCGATCATGGGGCCAAAACCGGCGCGGTAAAACAGCGGCACAGCAGCACCATGTGCCTCCTTGTAGCGTGGGTGTGCCAGCAGTTCGTGCAGATTGCGCCCCAGGGCCTCTTCAGCCCGATAGCCAAGTATCTTCTCTGCTGCCGGATTCCAGAAGGAAACAGCCCCCTGGGGGTCCATCATCAAAATGGCATCCTGGGCTGAGCCGGTAATACTGCGCAACCGTGCTTCACTTTCACTCAGATGTTGTTCCCGTTCAGCCAGATTGTGAGCCATGACGTCGAAGCTTTGTGCCAGATCACCCAGTTCTCCGCCCTGTACCTCGTCGGCTACCCTGACCTGCAGGTCACCCTGGGCAAGTTGATGGGAAACCTCTTGCAGCCGCGTGATCCGATCCGCAATGGAGCGCTTGCCAATCAGGTACGACAGGGCAAAGGCGCCTGCAAGGAACGCGGCAAAGAACGCCAGATTCCGGGCGATCGAACGGTTGGCCGGAGCCAGCGCGGACTTCACCGGCATGCCGACCCGCACGTACATATACGGGGTTGTATCACCGGCAAACCGCACCTTGCGGTAGGTGATAAAACGAATATCCCTGAGTGAAGCGGCTCCCTTATAGGAGTGTTCATCCGGCCCGGCTTGCATCTTGATGAAGTCATCAAGATTGTACTTTGTACCGATGACCTTCTCCGGCATGATGGCACGGGTAAGGATCGTGCCGGCATGATCAAGCAGCAGGAAGTTGGTGCCAACAGGGAACGGGTTGAGATGCAACACGTCAACATAACGATCAAGGCTAAACGCTACGATGATAACGCCACGGATGGCACCCGAAGTATCGCGGTAGGGGTAGGCAAAATGGAAAACCGGCTTTGCAATACTTTTGCTGACGACATATTCGCCGGAAGAGAGCCGACCAGTTGCAATGGCATCCTTAAAGTACCGCCGGTCTGCCACGTTGGCTGGCGGTGGCGGCATATGCACGGCAGCCCAGATCCTGCCGACCCGGTCAGCAACAAGAATATTGGCATAATGCGGATTCAGCTTTTGAAGTTGTTGCAGCAACGGCTGAACCTGGCCACGGTCATGTTGTCGCACGATCGACATCTGGGCAAGGGTGACGAGCAGTTGCTCAGCCCCGTAAGCGGTGCTTTTTTGCTCTGAAGCTATCCGCTCAGCCAGCAGCCGGGTAAGGGTATAGGCCTCTTTGACGGCATGCTCACGCTCTTGGATACCAGCAAAGATAATGATCACAATTGCAGGCAGGGCGATGACCAGCGTGGTCAGCAACAGCTGCGAACGAATTGGCAACGAGAAAAATTTTTTCATCGGGATTGCAGAACAATCATTCGAATAAAACACCGCCAGAAGTTAATCAGGTCTGTTACGATTGCAACGGTTTTCACCTGGCCTGCCTGTGAACAGGCCAAACTATAGCACCAAGCACCAGGAGCATGACAACGCTCCAGACGGCAACGACGAATCTGCGTGTATTCATGATGATCACCTTATTATGAACGCTGTTCGCTATACGCACGTGCTGCGATGTACTGCCAGCGGCCCCCAGGATTGATCTATAGACATTACTTCCAGATGGTTGACATTGACATGTGCCGGTTGATCGCTGATCCACTTGATGATGCCGGCAACATCCTCGGCCGTCAGCGGCTGACAGCTCGCATAGACCTTGTCGGCCTTCTGCTGATCACCCTTGAAACGAACCTGGGAAAATTCGGTTTCAGCCATGCCGGGAGCGATACAGGTCGCCCGCACACGGCTGCCCAGCAGATCCGATCGCAAGTTACGGGTAAACTGCTCAACAAAGGCCTTGGTGCCGCCGTAGACGTTACCGCCAGGATACGGCCAGGCCCCGGCAGTGGAGCCGATGTTGATGATATGGCCGCGATTGCGTGCCACCATGCCGGGCAGCAGTGCGTGGGTGCAGTACATCAGCCCCTTGATATTGGTATCCACCATGGTATCCCAATCGTCCAAGGATGCTTGATGTGCTGGTTCCAATCCCAGTGCCAGACCAGCATTATTGATCAGCAGATCGATATCGCGGAAACCTGCCGGCAAGGCTGTCAGGGCAGCCTCGACGGCGGTCCGGTCACGGACGTCAAGTTGAACGGCCTGCACCGGCAGTTTGTCGCCGAACTCACGCTGCAGGGCCAGTAACGGCTCCAGGCGGCGGGCAGCCAGCACCAGGCGGTTGTCCCCTTCAGCAAAGGCGCGGGCACAAGCCGCGCCAAAACCCGCCGAGGCACCGGTGATCAAAATAACCTTTCCGCTCATCCCTTGTTCCTTTCACGCACAGTTCACCATCAGGAGCGTGGCCGACACCTCGCTATCATTTCGGTTTGGCAGCAGCACCGCATGCTCACTATATACCATAAAAATGGCCCGATGCATGCGCACCGGGCCTGATAACAGCAAAATAAAAAAATTACTTGGAAGCAGCCAGAGCCTTCTCAAAGCCGGCAGCATAGGCCTTCTTGTTCAGTTCCAGGAATGCCTCGGGCACACGGGAAAGCACAGCCTTCTCACCATTCTCACGGGAAACCACGCCGGTCAGGGCAATCATGGCTCCCAGGGCAACGATGTTGGCAACGATCTCACGGCCCACTTCATTCTTGGCAGTGTTGATGATGTTAAAACCAATTTTCTTGAAGTTACCTTCCGGCAAACGGGTTACCAGATCGGTGTCATACAGCAGGATACCGCCATCCTTCAGGTCGGCACTGTACTTGTCACAGGCTTCCTGAGTAAGGGCCAGCAGTGCATCAACCTTGGTTGCCTTGGGATAGTCAACCGGCACATCGTCAATGATGACCTCTGACTTGGAAGCACCACCACGAGCCTCAGGGCCGTAGCTCTGGGACTGGACAGCCTGCTTGCCTTCATGGATGGAAGCTGCCTCGGCAAGGATGATCCCCGCAGTGATCAGACCTTGGCCGCCGGCGCCGGAAAAACGTAATTCATACCTGGCCATCTATCTTCTCCTTTATCAACGTAATGAATTATTTTGCGCCGCCAGCCCGCTCGATAACCTTGGCGTACTCCTCGCAGTACTCAGGGCGCTCAACCTTGTGCAGCACACCGGTCAGAATCTTGCCTTCCAACTGCTCGGCAGTCATCTTCTCAGCAGCCTTCACCGGCACAGCAACTTCCTTCAGACGGTTCATCATTTCGATGACCGACTTGTACTTGTTGCGACGGCCGTAGGTAGTGGGGCAGTCATCCAGAATCTCGACAACCGAGAAACCTTTGTGCTGAATAGCCTCAGCAATCAGTTTATCAATCTGGTTGGCATGAAAGGCGGTACCACGGGCAACAAACGAAGCGCCGGCTCCGATGGCCAGCTTGGCGATATCAAAGTTGGGATCAGGGTTGCCGTACGGCGTGGTGGATGCCTTGTGGCCGGTGGGGGTGGCAGGTGAGAACTGACCACCGGTCATGCCGTAGATATAGTTGTTCATGATGATGTAGGTCATGTTGATGTTACGACGGCAGGCATGGATGAAGTGGTTACCGCCAATGGCAGTGCCGTCGCCATCACCACCGACCAGGATCACGTTCATCTCCGGCTTGGCAAGCTTAACACCGGTTGCGAAGGCAGCAGCACGACCGTGAGCGGTGTGCAGGGTGCAACAATCGATGTAGCCGGGCAGACGGGAGGCGCAACCGATGCCGGAAACAATGGCGGTCTCTTCCTTCACAAGGTTGAGGCTGTCCATGGCGCGGATCAGACCCTTCATAACAATGCCGTGGCCGCAACCAGGGCACCAGATGTGGGGCAACTTGCCCGGACGGATATATTTTTCGTAATCAAAAGCCATGGTTACTTTACCTCCTTGATCTTCTCAATGATCTGCTCGGGGTTGATCGGTTCACCGTCAACACGATTGATGCCGAGGATCTGAGCCTTGCCTTGTGCGCAACGCTCAACTTCAAGACTACACATACCCAGGTTCATCTCAGGTACGATGAAGCCTTTAACCTTACCGGCCAGGGCCTTGATCTGCTTGTCAGGGAACGGCCAGAAGGTCTTTATCCGGAACATGCCAACCTTGATCCCTTGCTCGCGTGCTGCGTTCACCGCATAACGAGCGGAACGCGAGGTGGAGCCGTAGGCGACCACGCAGATTTCAGCGTCGTCCAGCATAAACTCTTCAAATTCGACGATTTCATCAATGTTAGCCGTGACCTTGCGGATCTGGCGCTCTTCCTCGGCCTGCACATACTCGGCTTTGGTGGTGGGGAAGCCGTCGGGCAACTTGTTCAGTCCGGTTACATGGAACTTGTAGCCGGAACCGAAGGCAGCCAAAGGAGGCACATCACCGAACTTGGTGTCATACGGCTTGTACTCAGCCGGCGGAACCGAAGGTGCGGTGCGGTTGATCACTTCCAACTCACCCGGCTCGGGGAAGACCACCCGCTCACGCATGTGGGCAACGATCTCATCCGGCAGCACGTGTACCGGCATGCGGTACTTCTCTGCCAGGTTAAAGGCCCGTACGATCATCTCATAGGTTTCCTGCACCGAGGCAGGCATCAGAGCGATGGTAGCGTGATCGCCGTGGGTACCCCACTTGGCGCACATCACGTCGGACTGGGAAGGACCAGTCGGCATACCGGTCGAAGGACCACCGCGCATGACGTTATACACAACGCAAGGGATCTCGGCGATGCAGCCGTAACCGATCAGCTCCTGCTTCAGGGACAGACCAGGGCCGGAGGTGGAGGTCAGGGCTTTCTTACCGGCCAGAGCACCGCCCAACAGGGCAGCCATGGCGCCGATTTCGTCTTCCATCTGGATGAACTTGCCACCAATCTTGGGAAGTTCAGCCGACAGGACTTCCGACACTTCAGTTGAGGGGGTAATGGGGTAACCGGCGAAAAATGTGCAGCCGGCATACAGCGCACCGTATGCAGCCGCCTCGTTACCTTGCAAAAAAGCAACTTTTTTTGACACTTTGAATTCCTCCCGTCTCGTTATTCAGCGTGAACTTTGATGGCAAAGTCAGGGCAACGCAGTTCGCACTGCATGCACTTGATACACTTCTCCAGATCCTTGACAGAGGCAACAAAACCTTTCATTTCCAGGACCTTGGTCGGGCAAAATTCCACACAGATGTGGCAACCCTTGCAATACTTCTCAATGATCTCAATTCTTGGCAGCTTCTTTTCATCTGACATCGGGAAAGCTCCTTTTATCCGTATTCGGAGGTGTAAAATGATACCTTAAAATGGTGCAAAAGAAGGGCGGCATACACCGCCCTTCTTTGTCATCAAGGCATGAATCCCTTGTGAGGGAATTATTTGAGGATACTGTCCAGGCTGTCGACCAGACCCTTAACGGCGGCAACAGACTTGTCCATCATGGCCTGCTCGGTGGCATCCAACTTGAACTGCAGGATGTTTTCCACGCCGTTGGCACCCAGCACTGCAGGTACACCAACATAGTAGCCTTTTACGCCGAACTCACCGTTCAGCAGGCAGCAGGTAGGCAGAACACGCTTCTGGTCCTTCAATACGGATTCAGCCATGGCGATGGCGGAAGAAGCCGGTGAATAGAAGGCAGAACCGGTTTTCAGCAGGGCAACAACTTCGCCGCCAGCCAGACGGGTACGGTTAACCATTGCTTCCATTACTTCCTTGGCCTTGTCTGCACCGTATTTTTGCTCCAGCAGTTCCATAACCGGAATGCCGTTTACACTGGCATAACGGACCAGGGGAACCATGTCGTCGCCGTGACCACCCAGAGTCATGGCGGAAACATCCTTCACGGACACACCCAGTTCCCAAGCAATGAAGGCCTTAAAACGAGCGGAGTCCAGCACACCGGCCTGACCAACCACGCGGTTAGAAGGCATGCCGGTAACCTTCTGGCACAGGGTAACCATGGCGTCCAGCGGGTTAGAAATAATAATCACGAAGGCGCTGGAGGCGTACTGCTTAATCCCCTCGGCAACGGAGGTCATGATCTTGGAGTTAGTGGCAATCAGGTCGTCACGGCTCATGCCCGGCTTGCGGGGCAGACCGGCGGTAACGATAACCACATCGGAACCGGCGATGTCCTTGTAATCCTGAGTACCCTTCAGGCAGACGTCAAAACCGTCAACCGGGGAAGCTTCGGCGATATCCAACATCTTGCCCTGGGGCATACCTTCCACGATGTCAAACAGAACCACGTCGCCCAGTTCACGCAAGGCGCAAAGTTGAGCCAGAACGCCACCAATTTGACCGCCGCCAATCAGAGAAATCTTCTTACGTCCCATTTGTTCTTCCTCCTCTTCGAGAATGTGTTTTGCAACGAACGTCTGCTTCTTACAACATAGATGTAACGGGGAGCCAGTCAGGCCAGCTCCCCGCGCTGGCTCTACTAGATCGCGTCAATGATGGCGTTCAGTGTGCCGCTTGGACGCATTGCTTTTTCAACCTTGGCGGGATCCGGGTTGTAGTAGCCGCCCATATCTACCGGCTTGCCCTGAGCACCGATCAACTCTTCGTTGATCTTTGACTCGTTCTCCTGAAGCTGCTTGGCCACCTTGGTGAAACGTGCTGCGAGATCGGCATCCTTGCTCTGAGCTGCCAATGCCTCGGCCCAGTACATGGCCAGATAGAAGTGGCTGCCGCGGTTATCGATCTGACCAACCTTACGGGCCGGGTTCTTGTTTTGCTCCAGAAACTTGGTGTTGGCCTGGTCCAGGGTGTCCGCCAACAGTTGAGCCTTCTCGTTTTTGAAGGTTGCTGCCAGGTGCTCAAGGGAAACCCCCAGGGCCAGGAACTCTCCCAATGAGTCCCAACGCAGATAGCCTTCCTGAACAAACTGTTGAACGTGCTTGGGAGCAGACCCGCCCGCACCGGTCTCAAACAGACCGCCACCAGCCAAGAGCGGCACGATGGAAAGCATCTTGGCGCTGGTACCCAGCTCAAGAATCGGGAACAGGTCGGTCAAATAGTCCCGCAGGGCGTTGCCGGTTACGGTGATGGTATCTTTACCCTCTTTTGCCCGCTGGCACGCAAACAGCATCGCGTCAACCGGGGCCATGATCTGAATATCAAGACCGTTGGTATCGTGATCTTTCAGGTACTTGGTGACCTTTTCAATCATCTGGGCATCGTGGCCGCGGTTCTTGTCCAGCCAGAAGATTGCCGGTGTGCCGGTGGCACGGGCACGACGTACAGCCAGCTTGACCCAATCCTGAATCGGCAGATCTTTGGCCTGGCAACCACGCCAGATGTCACCTTCTTCTACTTCATGCTGAATCAGTACGGCACCTGACTCATCAACAACACGCATGGTCCCGTTGCCAGGTACTTTAAAGGTCTTATCATGAGAACCGTACTCTTCAGCCTTTTGTGCCATCAGACCGACGTTGGCGACGGAACCCATGGTGGTAGGATCGAACTGGCCGTTCTTTTTGCAGAAGTCAATACAAACCTGATACCATTCTGCGTAGCTGGTGTCGGGAATCACGCACTTAACGTCGTGCAGTTTGCCATCAGGCCCCCACATGCCGCCGGAGTCACGGATAACCACCGGCATGGAGGCGTCGATGATGATGTCGTTGCTGGCGTGCAGGTTGGTAATCCCTTTGTCGGAGTCCACCATCGCCAAAGGGGGCTGCTTCTTGTAGACTTCCTGGATATCGGCCTCGATCTCGGCCTTCTTGGCCTCCGGCAGCTTTGCGATCTTCAGATACAGATCGCCCATGCCCAGGTCAGGGTTAATACCCAGCTCTTTAAAGGTAGCCGCATGCTTCTCAAATACATCCTTATAGAACACAGAAACGAAATGACCGAACATGATCGGATCGGAGATCTTCATCATGGTGGCCTTCAGGTGAACCGAGAACAGCACACCCTTTGCCTTTGCGTCTGCGATTTGTTCTTCAATAAACTTGCGCAGAGCCTTGACACTCATAAAGGCACCATCAAGCACTTCGCCAGCCTGTAGAGCCAACTTCTCCTTCATCACCGTGACCTTGCCGGTCTGATCGACAAACTCAAACCGGACATTACCGGCCTTCTCCATGGTGATCGACTTCTCGCTGTGGTAGAAATCGCCGGCCTTCATATTTGAAACATGGGTCTTTGAATCAGCAGTCCATGCGCCCATCTTGTGCGGATGCTTCTTGGCATACTCCTTGACTGCACGAGCTGAACGACGGTCAGAGTTACCCTCACGCAGCACGGGGTTAACGGCACTGCCCAGACACTTGGCATAGCGAGCATGCAGTTCTTTCTCTGCATCGGTCTTAGGCTCTTCCGGATAATCGGGCAGCTTGTAACCTTGCTCTTGCAGCTCCTTGATAGCGGCTTTCAACTGGGGAATCGAGGCACTGACGTTCGGCAACTTGATGATATTGGCCTCGGGCTTCTGGGTAAGCTCGCCCAGCTCGGCCAGATAATCAGGCATCCGCTGTTCCGGAGTCAAATAATCGGGAAAGTTTGCAATAATCCTACCGGCAACAGAAATGTCTCGCGTTTCAACCACGACACCGGCTGCTTTAGTAAAGGCATTTACGATAGGAAGTAGAGAGTATGTTGCCAGTGCAGGTGCTTCATCAATCTTTGACCAGATAATTTTTGCGGTTTGTGCTGTCATGTTCTCTCCTTGTTAAGTTTCTTTCCCTTACGGCTGTGAGCAATCTCGATACACCGTTTCCAAATATATGGAAAAACATATAAAATGCAATATCTTACAATTACAGGCGCTTTTAACGCCTATAAAATCTTGTATACAGTATGCAAAAGGGTATGGGCTGTCAAGGAAAAATCGTTACCGCTCTTCGATGAAAATCAGGGCAAAACCCCTTGCTTCCCGATGGTTACCATCAGCGACGGCTAGCCTGCCGACGGGCCTCAACAGCTTCATCGCGGGAATAAGAACGTGGTATCTTCAGCACCTGCCCCGGCCAGAGCTGGTAGGGATCTCGAACCTGATCCCGATTTGCCCGATAGATCAAGGGCCAGAGGCCAGGTTCATTATAAATTTCAGGCCGTGCGGCAATCTGAGGCAAGGTTTCACCACGTCGAACCGAATAACTAACCGGTCGCTCGCGGGTTACAGTACCGTTTTGTTCCACCTGTACCGCTCTCGCAGCGTCGCGTGCTGCCACCGCGGCCAACTCGCGCCGCCGCTGTTCTTCGGCAGCCGCCTCGCGCTGTTTACGCTGTTCTTCAGCCCGAAGCAGCTCTGCTTCCGCCTTGATACGTGCTTCCTCAGCCTGCCTGACCCGAATGCCATCCAGTTCCAGCTTCAGCAGCTCGCCCTTCTGAAAGGCTAAGCGGTACTCCTGGTCGGCCTGCTCGTCGTTTTTCCTAACCCGGTAGATCGCTTCGCCATGTTCGAAGGTCTCCTGCATATTGCGAAAGGCCTCAGGCGCCAAGACAGGAGCCTTTTCGGCCTCAAGCTGTTGCAGTGACAGAATAGTCCTGGCTCGCCAGACCGGTTCCGCCGTGGCACAACCTGACGCCAGTGCCAGCACGGCAATCAGGTATATACTACCAAGCAGGCGGAGCACGCTAGCTGGCGGTCCCGCGTGCACTGGCGGCCAGACGAATTCCCAGTTCACGCAGTTGCTTAGTATCCACAGCAGACGGTGCTTCAGACATCAGACAAGTGCCTCTCTGGGTCTTGGGGAAGGCGATCACATCCCGGATCGAGTCAGAACCGGTCAACAGCATAATCAGACGATCCAGACCGAAGGCGATGCCGCCGTGTGGCGGTGTACCGTATTCCAGCGCATCCAGCAGGAAGCCGAACTTGGCCCGTTTGTCTTCCTCGGAATGACCCAGCATCTTGAACATCAGCGACTGGACCTGCTCCTGGTGGATACGGATCGAACCGCCGCCGATCTCGTTGCCGTTCAACACCAGGTCGTAAGCCTTGGCCCGACAACGACCCGGATCTGACTCGACAAAATCCACATCTTCATCCATCGGCGCAGTGAACGGATGGTGCACGGCGCACCAGCGTTTGTCGTCTTCGTCCCACTCAAACAACGGGAAATCGGTGATCCAGACAAACCGGAACTCGCTGGGATCGGTCAGCTTAAGCAGCGAGGCCAACTGGTTACGCAGCTTGCCCAGAGAGTCGTTGACCACCTTGGGTTTGTCGGCCACGAACAGCAGCAGATCGCCCTCTTCTGCGCCAAAGGCCTCCGCCATGGAGGCAATCTCGGCCTCGGTGAAGAACTTGGTGATAGGCGACTGCCAGCCCTCGGCGGTGACCTTGACGTAAGCCAGACCTTTAGCCCCGTAGATGGAGACAAAGTTGGTCAGTTCGTCGATCTCCTTACGGGAGAACCCGGCACAGCCCTTGGCGTTAATCCCCTTGATGATGCCGCCGCCTGCAGCCACCTCGGCAAACACCTTGAAGCCGGAGTTTTTGACAATATCGGTCAGCGCCACCAACTCCAGACCAAAGCGCAGGTCAGGGTTATCAACACCAAAACGGCGGATCGCCTCCTGATAAGTCATCCGCTGTACCGGCAGCTGCACCTCAACCCCTTTGGCCTCCTTAAAGACCCGGGCCATCAACCCTTCCATCACGGTGATGATATCTTCACGGTCGATAAAGGACATTTCACAATCGATCTGGGTGAATTCCGGCTGACGATCGGCCCGCAGGTCCTCGTCGCGGAAACAGCGTACAATCTGGAAATAGCGGTCAAAACCGGAGATCATCAGAATCTGCTTAAATATCTGGGGGGACTGTGGCAAGGCATAGAACTGCCCCTGATTGATCCGGGACGGAACCAAAAAATCACGTGCACCTTCCGGGGTTGACTTGGTAAGAAAAGGGGTTTCCAGCTCAAGAAATCCGTTTTCGGTCAGGTACTGACGGGTTACCTGAGCCACCTGATGGCGCAGGATCAAGTTCTGGGCTAACTGAGGACGCCGCATATCCAGATAGCGGTACTTGAGGCGGATATTCTCATTTACATCACTATGCTCATCCAGCATGAACGGCAACGGTTTGGAGCGGTTCAGCAGCTTGCATTCCGCCACCTGAATCTCCACCTCACCGGTCTTCATGTTGGGGTTGACAGTACCCTCGGGGCGCGGAATTACCTTGCCTTTGATGGCCAGCACGAATTCACTGCGCACCCCCTCAGCTACTTGATGGGCGGCAGGGTTCACTTCCGGGTCAAAAACAATTTGGGCAATCCCTTCACGATCCCGCAAATCAATGAAGATCAACCCGCCATGGTCACGTCGACGCAGCGCCCAGCCCATCAGCACCACCTCGCGACCGATATCCCTGGCAGTCAGCTGACCGCAGTAATCTGAACGCTTCCAATTGCCCAATGTATCCATATAGCAACCCTCCGGTTTGTAATAATTAATCAATCAGCCGACCGATGTTGCGCCAGCGGATATTGAACTTGTACCATGGACCGTCAATGGACCAGTACTTGATAAAGGCCAACCCCTTGATCTGGTCGCGGGGCACAAAATTCCAGAAGCGGCTGTCATAGGAACGGTCACGGTTATCGCCCATCACAAAATAGGAATCAGCTGGCACCGTAACCGGACCGAAGGTGTCCCGCGGGTTCTGCTCCTTGGGAATTATCTGTGTTTCCTTGTGAACCTCATGGGGATTTTGGTACAGCTGACCATTCACAAAGACCTGCTTGGCCTTTCCCTCCACCACATCACCCGGCACGCCGATCACCCGCTTGATGAAATCCTTGCGAGGGTCTTCAGGATAGATAAAAACGATCACATCACCACGCCTTGGGTCGCGGATCTTGAATATCCGCTTGTCGGTGAAAGGCAGATCAGTACCGTAGATAAACTTGCTGACCAACAGGTGATCGCCGATCAGCAGCGTATCCTCCATGGAACCGGAGGGGATCTTGAAGGCCTGCACAATAAAGGCCCGAATGAACAGTGCCAGAACAACGGCAATAATGATCGATTCGGTATACTCACGAAAAAGACTCTTCTTCTGAGGCGGCTGGCCCGCCTGGGCAGCCGGTGTTTCCTGACCGCCTGACATGTTTGGCTGTTTTTCAGTCTGCTCTGCCATGGTTTCCTTCCCTATTTGTCGTCAACCTTGAGGATTGCCAGGAATGCCTCCTGGGGCAGCTCCACGTTGCCAACATTTTTCATCCGTTTTTTGCCTTCCTTCTGTTTCTCCAACAACTTACGCTTACGGGTGATGTCACCGCCATAACATTTTGCCAGCACATCCTTGCGCATGGCCTTGACCGTCTCACGGGCGATGATCTTGCTGCCGATGGCGGCCTGAATCGCCACCTCAAACATCTGCCGTGAAATCAGTTCCTTCATCTTGGAAACCAGGTCCCGGCCACGGAAGTACGCTTTGTCACGATGCAGGATCAAGGACAGTGCATCGACAATCTCACCGTTGATCATGACATTCATCCGAACCAGATCGCTACGGCGATACTCAAGGTGCTCATAATCAAGGGAAGCATACCCTTTGGTAATTGATTTCAGACGATCATAAAAATCCAGCACGATCTCGTTTAACGGCAATTCATAAATGATCATCACCCGTGTGGGGGTCAGATACTTGATCTCGCGCTGGACGCCACGCTTATCCTCGCAAAGAGCCAGCACTCCGCCCACATAATCATTGGGCACATGGATGTGCGCCAGAATAAAGGGCTCTTCCAGATACTCAGTACTTTGCAGCTCAGGCATCTGGTTGGCGCTCTGAATCGAGTAGACCTCGCCACTCATTCGGTGCACCCGATAGACAACCGTCGGGGCGGTGGTAATCAGCTCAAGGCCGAACTCACGCTCCAGCCGCTCCTGGATAATCTCCATATGCAGCAGCCCCAAAAAGCCACAACGGAAGCCGAAACCCAGGGCAACCGAGGTCTCCGGCTCAAAGGAGAACGAAGAATCGTTCAGCTTAAGCTTGGCCAGAGCATCCCGAAGCTGTTCGTATTGGGCGGTGTCGATCGGGTACAGGCCGGAAAAAACCATCGGCTTGACCTCTTTAAAACCACCCAGCATCTCCGGGCATTGCCGGTTTAGCAGCGTAACCGTATCACCAACCTTGGCATCTGCCACATCCTTGATGCCGGCGATCACAAATCCTACCTCACCGGCAGTCAATTGTGGCACCTCAACCATTACCGGCGCAAACACCCCGACCTTAAGCGCCTCATAGGCCTTGTTGGTCGACATCAACTGGATTTTGTCACCTTTTTTCAGCGTGCCATCAAACAGGCGCACCAGGATGATCACCCCCTGATACTGGTCGTACCAGGAGTCAAACAGCAACGCCTTTAAAGGAGCAGCGGCATCCCCCTTGGGTGCGGGAATCTTCTTGACTATCGCCTCCAGCACCTCATGGGTGCCGATCCCCTCTTTAGCTGAGGCCAACACCGCATCATGGGCATCAATCCCGATGATCTCCTCGATCTCATGCTTGACCCGCTCCGGTTCAGCCGCCGGCAAGTCGATCTTGTTCAAAACCGGAAAAACTTCCAGATTGATATCCAACGCCAGGTAGACATTGGCCAGAGTCTGTGCCTCGACACCCTGGGAGGCATCCACCACCAACAAACCGCCTTCACAGGCAGCCAACGAGCGTGAAACCTCGTAGGTAAAGTCCACGTGACCCGGGGTGTCGATCAGGTTCAGAATATACTGATTGCCATCGTCAGCCGTATAGTTCAACCGAACCGTCTGGGCCTTGATGGTGATACCCCGCTCCCGTTCAAGGTCCATTTTGTCTAAAAACTGACTCTGCATCTCACGTGCGGTCAAGGCACCGGTGTACTCCAAGAGACGGTCAGCCAGAGTTGACTTACCGTGGTCAATGTGGGCAATGATCGAAAAATTGCGAATCCTGCTGATATTCATGAACTCTCGCCCGTCTTAGTAGATACGAATGGAATTTAAAAGAATAATGGACAACCACATGGAAGTAAAGCAGAAACAGGCTGTAATGCCACGAAAAAAGCCCCTTTCACAAAGAAAGAGGCTCATTACAATTACTTGGTGCCGAAGACGAGACTCGAACTCGTACAGGCTGTCGCCCGCCACCCCCTCAAGATGGTGTGTCTACCAATTCCACCACTTCGGCACAGGGATTGATCTTGTACCAGACACAAAGTCTGATATCAAGCAGAACCTTTACTTATTGGCCGGTACGGGTGCCTGAGCAGGAGCCTGCTGAGGAGCCACCGGAACAGACTTCTGCGCGGCCTTGCCGGTCATGATCGAGGAACCCGGCGCATGACCGGACATATATGCCAGCGTCAGCGAGGTGAGCATAAAGATCACCGCTGCAGAGGTAGTCAATCTGGTCATAAAGTTACCGCCGCCGCTGGCGCCAAACACCGACTGGCTGCCACCACCACCAAACGAAGCGCCCATCTCTGCACCCTTGCCGGATTGCAGCAGCACCACACCAATTATAAAAAGACAGATTAACACATGCAGGATTGCTATCAGGGTTGCCATTGAATCCCCCTTGGGTTGTCAAAAGATAGATTATTTAGCACACCTGCATACATTTTGTAAAGATACAAGTTAGGCATCGAAGCGGATAATTGCCGCAAAAGAGTCGGCCTTGAGGCTAGCCCCCCCCACCAACGCCCCATCGATATCGGCTTGCGCCATCAAGCCCCTTACGTTTCCGGGCTTAACGCTGCCGCCGTAAAGAATGCGGATGGCTTCAGCATCTGCCTGACTGTAGAGTTTTGTCACCAACCCCCGGATGAAGGCATGTACCTCCTGAGCCTGCTCGTCGCTGGCAGTCTTACCGGTGCCGATGGCCCAAACCGGTTCATAAGCGATCACCACTTGCCCTAATGCTGCACGAGAGACATCCCTTAAACCGCCGACCAGTTGAGTTTCAATGATCCTGAAAGTAAAACCTGCTTCCCGCTCGGCCAGGGTCTCACCAATGCACAACAATACCGTCAAACCAGCAGCCAATGCTGCCCTGGTCTTACGATTGACGGTTTCATCGGTTTCGCCGAAGTATTGACGACGCTCGGAGTGTCCAATGATCACGTGACTACAGCCGGCATCCTTGAGCAGCGCGGGGGAAACCTCACCCGTAAAGGCCCCCTCCTCTTCCCAATAGCAATCCTGAGCCGCCACCTTGATCCGGCTGCCCGCCACTGCTGTTGCAACACAGCTGATGGCGGTAAATACGGGGGCCACCACGATCTCGACGCCCTGCACATTAGTTACTAATGGCTTAAGACTCTCAATCAGAGCCACCGCCTCAGCCCGCGTCTTGAAAAGCTTCCAATTTCCCGCTATCAGTGGTGTCCTCACAGGCGCCCCCTATTTTTTTACGTCCAGAGCCTTGACTCCGGGCAAGATTTTTCCTTCCAGCAATTCAAGGAAGGCTCCGCCACCAGTGGAGATATAGCTGACCTTACTGGCCACTCCAGCCTTGTTGACAGCCGCATCAGTATCGCCACCGCCGATAACGGTAGTAGCGAAGCAGTTACCTACCGCCTCTGCCACTTCAAAGGTTCCCCGTGAGAAGGCATCCATCTCAAAGACACCCATCGGCCCGTTCCAGATTACGGTCTTGGCATCACGCAAGGTCTCCGCAAACAGGGTGGCTGAGGCCGGACCGATATCCAGCGCCATCCAGCCTTCGGGAATCTCTTGCACGGTAGTCACAAAGTTGGTGGCAGTGGCCTCGAAGGCATTGGCAATCACGCAGTCTACCGGCAGATAAAAGGTAACTCCTTTTTTCCTGGCCTTGTCCATGATCTTTTTAGCGGTGGGGATCAGTTCGTCTTCCACCAAAGATTTACCGACACCGTAGCCCATGGCTTTCAAAAAGGTAAAAGCCATGCCGCCGCCAATCACAATCTTATCCACCTTATTGACCAACGTCTCCAGCACCTCCAGCTTGCCAGACACCTTGGCGCCCCCCAGGATTGCCACCAACGGGCGCACCGGGTTGCTCATCGCCTTATCGAAAAAGGTCATCTCATTCTTCATCAGAAAACCGGCGGCAATGGTGGGAATAATCTTGGTGATCGCCTCCACCGAAGCATGGGCTCGGTGTGAAACGGCAAAGGCATCATTGACATAAATCTCGCAACCGTTAACCAACTGCCGGGCAAAGGCCGGATCATTCTTTTCCTCGCCTGGATAAAAGCGAACGTTCTCCAGCATGATGACATCACCCGGCTTCATAGCGTCAAGCAGCTTATCCACCTCGGGACCAAAACAGTCCGGGGCCTGGGTGACCTTCTTGCCCAGCAGCTGAGACAGCCGTTTGGCGGCCGGTGTCATGGTGTATTTAGCCTTCTTCTCTCCCTTGGGCCGCCCGAGATGCGACGCTAAAACAACCTTAGCTCCCTGCTCCACTGCATACTTGATCGTAGGAACAGCGCCAACAATCCGGGTATCCTCGGTAATAGCCCCTTTTTCATCCTGTGGCACATTGAAATCCACCCGGATGAAAACCTTCTTCCCTTTGAGGTCTTTGAGTTGATCAATATAGCGAATCGGCATGAAACCCCCTTCACAGAGTAAAGAATGCGTAACAAAAAAGAGGGGGATTGCATAATCCCCCTCCCGTTGTTCACCGGACCACGTTATTTCTTGCCAGCAATCAGCTGCATCAGATCGACCACCCGATTGGAAAAGCCACACTCGTTATCATACCAGGAAAGCACCTTTGCCATATTGCCATCCAGCACCTTGGTACAGGAGGCATCTACAATTGAAGAGAGCGGATTGCCGTTATAATCGATGGAGACCAGCGGTGATTCCTCGTAACCGAGCACCCCCTTGAGAGCCCCTTTGGAGGCTTTCCTAAGAGCTGCATTGATCTTGTCAACGTCGGCCTTCTTCCTGAGATTGACCACCAGGTCAACCACCGAGACATTCGGGGTTGGCACCCGGATAGCCATACCGTCAAGCTTGCCCTTGAGCTCAGGCAGCACCAACGCTACGGCTTTTGCCGCACCGGTAGTGGTGGGAATCATGGACATGGCAGCAGCACGAGCGCGACGCAGGTCTTTGTGAGGCAGATCAAGAATGTTCTGGTCGTTGGTGTAGGAATGCACCGTCGTCACCAGACCACGTTCAATACCAAAGGTGTCGTGCAGTACCTTGGCCACTGGCGCCAGACAGTTGGTGGTACAGGAAGCGTTCGAAATGATAGCATGCTTCTTGGAATCATACAGGTGATGGTTCACTCCCATTACGATAGTAATATCTTCGTTGGTGGCAGGAGCCGAGATGATCACCTTTTTAGCGCCGGCCTTCAGGTGCAGTTCAGCCTTGTCACGGTTGGTAAACAGACCGGTCGATTCCAGCACCAGATCAATCTTTTCTTTTTTCCAGGGCAGCTCCTCAGGGTTTCTGATCGCAAGGATCTGAATGGCCTTGCCGTTAATGATCAGCTGATTGTCTTTGGCCTCCACCTTGCCGGGGAAAATCCCGTGTACCGAGTCATACTTAAACAGATGGGCCAGGGTTTTGGCATCTGTCAGGTCGTTGATTGCCACAAACTCAAAGCTCTTATCCTTGCAAGCAGCCCTCAGCACCATTCTGCCGATACGTCCGAATCCGTTGATCGCAACGCGCAATGCCATTACCGTATCCTCCTGGAAGTAAAGTATAATCGATGGTTACAGGCCTAACGGCAACTGCTCCATGCCGTGCATATAATAAAGCATAATCCTGAATCGTCAACCGTAAAGTATCTCTAAAAGCAGCATCCACGGGCTCGGCAACAGTTTCAGTGATTGAAATATCGTTAATCCATGCTAGTATATTTGGACTAAACTCCCGGTAGGAACTGTGCGCAACTCTCTTGAACATAAAATCATCCTGTTTGCCTTCATCATCCTCTCGCTGACCACGCTGGCCACAGCAGCGGTGAATATTGCCGGCTTTCGTCGTGACTACATCCAGGCTCAGATCCTGCGTTCCCAGAGTATCGGACAGGCCATAAAATCTTCGGTCGAAAAGGTCCTGATCCTGGGCATCGTCCTGCACGATATCCCGGGTCTGAGTGAAAAATGCCGCGATGTTGTCCTTTCAACCCCTGACATTACCTACGCACTGATCACCTCCCTCGAAGGCCATGTGCTCTATAGTAGCGACCCTGCCTTAAAAAATATCCCCTTACAAACCAATCTTCATGCCAATAGAACCCTTACCGTCCAGCTGGAGCTGGGTTCACAAACCTTTTATGATACGGTAATCGGGCTCAACTCCTATGACGGTGCCCTTGTCGGCTATATCCATGTCGGCTTTCCAACGAACAACGTAAATAGTAAAGTATACGGCATGGCACTCAAATCAGGGGTGGTATTTATTTTCTTCTTTCTGATTTCATTTGGCTGTGTAATCTTTTTTGTTAAACGGTACATCAGCACCCCGATTGACACACTGCTCTCCGGGGTTAAAACCGTTGCTGATGGCAACTTCAAGATTTCTCTGCCGCGAATGAGCACCAATGAGTTTAAGGAACTCGCTGACAAAATAGAGATTATGGCCTTAGCGTTGGCCAGTCGGGATGCTGCCCTGCGGCAGAACTTTGAAGAGCTGGCAGCAACTCACGACCAGCTGCAGATATCATTTCAGAAGCTTGAAAGTCTCAGCTCACAGCTTGAAAAGTCTGAGGAACTCTACAAAACACTCCTGGAGGACGCCGGCGACGCCATTATCGTGCTTGATCAGAATGCAACTGTCGCCATCGCCAACAAAAAGGTCGAGGAATTTCTCGGCTACGCTGCCGACGAGCTCCTTGAAAAACACATTTCTGCTATACTTTTACTATTACGTGCCGAAAACATCCCTCACATCCTTCAGATCATCAACAACGCAAAAACCGGTACCCCGGTGGCAGAAGAGATCACATTCACCACCAAAAAAGAGGTACAGGTGATTGGACAACTGCATATCGGTTGCATCCAGACTGGTAGCCAGACGCTGCTGCAGGTAATCATCCGTGACGTCACTCGTGAACGAGCGTTGATGATCAACCTGGAGACCAGTGCCGCCGAATTGAGCCGCCTCAACAAGATGAAGGATTCATTCCTGGGCCTGGCATCTCATGAATTGAAGACCCCCCTCACTGTCATTATGGGCTACACAGAACTGCTGTTGCATGACATGCGCGCAGAGCTTACACCTACCGTGCATGACATGACTCAGAACATATCTACAGCGGCGTTGCGTCTCAACTACATCATTAAAGACATGATCGACGTCTCAATGATTGATCGCAAGCAACTTGCGCTCCGGGTAGAACAGATCGAAATGAATCCACTGCTTGAACAGGCGGCACGAGAGCAACAACTCTTTTTTGTCGTGCGCAAACAGAAACTTACCTTCAATCTCGATCCTGCACTGCCCGTGATCAGTGGCGACAGAACACGGCTGATACAGTTGATGGCAAACCTGATCAACAACGCCATAAAATTCACTCCTGATGGTGGTGAAATAACGATAACGAGCAGATCGAGAGACCTGCTACGCAGCAAAGAGCCCACCTCTTCGGACACGAGCAACTCTGCACTGCTGCATATTTGTCGTGAGCCGCAGCACTACGTAGAAATTGCCATACGTGATACTGGCATCGGCATTGATACGGATGAGCAGTTACGCATCTTCGACAAGTTTTATGAATCTGGTAACATTGAAGAGCACAGTTCAGGAAAAGTGGCATTCAAATCCCGCGGTGCCGGACTTGGGCTTTCCATTGCACGCGGTGTGGTTGAAATGCATGGCGGGGAGATTTGGGTGGAATCCAGTGGTCACGACCCTCAAAATTGCCCTGGGTCAACTTTTTTTATACTTTTACCACTTGACCCATTCAAAGGTGATGGTACGATTGCTACCATGCATCTGTAGTAATCACGGCGCAGGCCGTAACTAAAGGGAGGCTCGTATCCAATGGCACTCAAAAAGCCCACCAAAAAAGTAACAGCAGTAAAAGCTGCACCAAAACCCAAAGCTGCCAAGAAGCCTGCTGTAAAGAAAACGCCAGCAAAAGCAAAAGCGGCCCCTAAAACAGCAGCGCCGAAGTTAACTGCCAAGAAGGCACCAAACGTTACAAAGGTTGCACAGCTTTCAGGTGAACAACTGGTTGTTGAAAATCTTGCCACGCTTTCCTCCCTTGTTCGCACCATCAGTGAAACCCTTGACGTGCTGGTGCAAAAGGTGGAAAACATGGCCTATCATCTGATCGCCACTGAGGAGACCCTAGCGGAGGTCGTTGTCACCACCGGCGTTGACTTGGCACAAGTCAACAACCGTATCCGCACCAAGATCGCAAACGGCACCAACAAATCCGGTGATCCGAGCCGCGCCATCGATGTTGCAGCAGCCATTGCATCGCCAGTGCCGAAAAAACCCCGCAGATAGCAAACAACTTATTCATCATATGCATAACGGGGGCAGATTTATGCAAAATCTGCCCCCGTTGTCTGAAGGAAACCACTTTTATGTATCCATCTGCCGTTATCTTCGATTTTGACGGGGTTATTGTTGATACCGAACCACTACACTACCAGGCCTTCCAAAAACTACTCAACCCCCTTAACCTGGGATTCAGCTGGGATGCCTATGTAAAAACCTACATGGGATTCGATGACCGTGACGCTTTTAGCGAGGCATACCGCAGAGGTGGAAAGGACTTATCTGAAAAGGAACTCGAACAGTTAGTTGCTGAAAAAGCGATTGTCTTTCAAGAGGTCATTAAAATCGGCGTAACTCCTTATCCGGGTGTGATTGACTTGATACGGCAGCTCCATCAACAGAAAACGCCGCTTGCCATCTGTAGCGGTGCGCTACGTAGCGACATCTTGCCGATCCTTGGACAGTTTGACATCGCCAGCTGTTTTTCGCGTATAGTCACCGCAGATGATGTCCCCCGCAGCAAACCCGATCCCACCTGCTACCGCATTGCAGCAGAACAGTTGATGGCTGCTTTCCCTGATGAGCTGACATCAAAAGATCTGATTATTGCCATCGAGGATACGCCGGCTGGCATCAGCTCGGCAAAAGGAGCTGAACTGAAAGTTATTGCCGTGAGTAACAGCTATCCCGTTGAGTACCTGCAACAAGCCGATCAGATTGTAGCTTCACTCGAAGAACTACAAACGGGTCACTGGTTTTGAAAGCCGTGCCGAGCACTGTTGTAATTATATTCTGCAGATTTAGCTTTATTCATTTTCCAACGCAAAACGCCCCTGTCTCATAGCGAGCAGGGGCGTTTTGTAATTAATCCTGGCGGCGACCTACTTTCCCACACAGCTACCCGTGCAGTATCATCGGCCCTGAGGGGCTTAACTTCCGTGTTCGGGATGGGAACGGGTGTGACCCCCTCGGCATAGCCACCGAGAAACCGGTTGTAGGGACGGGTTAAGAACCCGACCGTACGATATCTATCTCTTCAATTGCAC
>DIGE01000017.1 GCA_002419465.1 Geobacter sp. UBA5730
GAGTCTATTTTCAACGGCCTGTTAGTGGATACTGATTCCGGCAGTTCATTTTCATTTGTCGAGTCAGGACTGCTGTAAGCTGGATACACCAAAGCGAAACGGGCGGGAGCAATCCCGCCCTGCCAGTTTCAAAAATATCTGCGGCCCGCCTTCGGCGGGCTGCCGGGTGATGTCATACTTTGTTGATTCTAAAAAGAATGAATCCTGTTTGATTTAGCAATGATGACCGCGTATAGTTGTTATCAGCTCACAACCTTTTTGCTCTGAAGGCAGGTGTATGAAGCAAACACGGGAAACAGGACTCGACACTCTGCTGGACCTGCATGGGATTACTTACCGTCTGGAGAAGGGCTACTGGGTCAAGTTTGAGGCCTATATGGTAACAGCTGCCAGTGAGCAGATACCCCACGGTATTTCCTATTCTCTGACCCTGCATGACCGCAACAATACGCGGGTGATCGGCTTTGATAATGCCCATGGCTAAAAAGAAAGAAGTTCGGGGGACGCCTCTTGGCGTGGGATCACCAGCATCATCAGGAGAAGATTGTCCCGTATGAGTATGAATCGGCAGCACAGTTACTTGAAGATTTCTGGAATGAGGTTGAACTGTTTATTGATGGAGGCAACAAATGAAGAAAAGTATGAATGTCGGGATTATGTCGCGGGAAGAGTTTAAGAAGCGGACTATCGCCATTGCCAAGGGGGAATACAAACCCCGTAAGGATGAGCCAAAAATCTGTTTTGAGTCACTGCAATCCTTTGCCCAGGTGCTGAGTGACGATAACCGGATGCTGCTGCACATCATAGAAGAACAAAAACCCAAATCCATCAGTGAGCTGGGAACGTTGACCGGACGCAATAAAAGTAACCTTTCACGAACACTGCATACTTTGGCTGGTTATGGTATTGTTGAACTGGTAAAAAAAAGTGCCCGTGAGTTAATACCCCAGGTCAAGGCTACCCACTTTAGGCTTGAAGTGGGGATATAGTTTGTTGAAACGGTGTTGAAGCCATTAAAGTCCGAGCCGAAGTATTTCAGAATGTCCTCTTCGGCATAGGTCTGGTTGCTGCCGCCCATGACACCCACGAACATCCGGGCGTCTCGGACTTCGCCGGTGGTGGCGTCCACAACCGGTACCGTCTGGCCACTGTAGTCGACAAAGAACTTCTCGCCGGCACGGTGCTCCTGGCGCATGGAGCGGTCGAGCTTCTTTCTCCATTGACGGTACAGTTCGCAGAACTGGCTGTACTGGTAACCGGAGGGTTCGCCCTCCTTGTACTCCTGCCATAACAGCATGAGCGTGAGCTTCTTGTGTTTGACAAGTTCATCGTGCAGACTTCACATTCCAGGCATTGAAAACGGTTGTGAACTTCTCGCTGGTAAACTGGCTCCCCTGGTCAGTGTTGATTTTCGATCAGCTCCTGCTTCCAGTTGCTGATCTGACTGGGGTGGATCTTGTACTCACTGGCAAGCTCTGCAAGAGTCTTTGACTCCGACAGGGCGGTCAGAGCAACCTTTGCCTTAAATTCTGCACTGTAACGAGTTCGGTGTTGCATGGAACCTCTCCTTTCGAAATGGATCGGTTCATTGCTTATACACTTGTCTCAAAAAACGCTACCACTTCAGTTTTACGCATGTGACAGGGGTGAGATGGTTGGCGGAAAGAAATGTACCTCGCGTTCTATCTTGTTGCCTACAGCTTGCCTGGTAATCTTAAGGTCATATGCGATTTGAAGATTAAGCCAGAATTCCGGTGTTGTGCCAAAAAAACGGGAAATACGCAGTGCCGTATCAGCGGTAATAGAGCGGCTACCGTTTAAGATTGCTGTAATGCGGTTAGCCGGTACATGGAGAGCCTGAGCAAATGCATTGGCCGAGATGCCGACTTCGACAAGTTCGTCTTTCAGAATTTCTCCTGGATGGATGGGGCGCATGGCGTTCATGGCAATTCCCTTTCAGTGATAATCAACAATTTCTACGTTGTACGGCCCGTCCTCTCGCCACTCAAAGCAAATTCTCCATTGCTGGTTAATACGTATGCTTTGCTGACCGGTTCTGTCACCACCCAACGCTTCAAAACGGTTGCTGGGAAGATTCATCAGGTCTTCAATGCAGGTGGCGCTTTCAAGAATCTGTAATCGCTTCTCTGCCTGTTGGGTAAACGCTTGAAAACGAGGAACACGTCCACCGTGATAGAGTTTTTCCGTATGCTTGCACGAGAAGGAGCGGATCATGATCTTATCCTAAATCTTCTTATGTTTTACGTCAAGCGTAAAACTGCTGTGAGAAATGGTTACATATTCTGCATTCTGGCAAAGAAATCCATCTCCATATCAACCGGTTCTGCTGTTTGCTCTGTTACGTCTCCGTCAGGTATCCGCTTCCATGAGGATTGCCTTGCATCTCCCTTGGAACAAATGTCCGGCCCGTTTTCTCTTGATGTTGAAGTAAGTGGTATATGTGCCGTTTATGTGCCGCAAACGAATGATTGTGCATTCAGTTGCTATCTTTCTAACTTTGCTGTATTTTTTCAATATGACGTTTGAATCAGACAAAACCATAGCCTATTGGGCTGAAAATTCCGCATACGATCTGGAGACCGGTGCAACACTGCTGCGTTCCAAGAAATACCCGTATGCCCTGTTCTTTGGTCACCTTGCCATTGAAAAGATTCTGAAAGCATTGGTGGTGAAGCATACCGGTACTCATGCCCCCTACTCTCATTCTCTGGTTATGCTGGCAAAGAAAACCGGCTTTGACATACCGGATGAAATGTTTGACCAGTTGGCAGAGTTCATGGAGTTTCACACTGAAGCGCGGTATCCTGATGTGAAGATGGACTTTTACCAGAAATGCACCAAGGAGTTTGCTGCCGAGAAGTACAAAGAGATAAAGAAGGTTTACAAATGGTTACGAAAGAAATCAGAGATATAGTCATCAGGCTGGTAGATGCCGTATCAACAAAGGGTGTCCACGTTGACAAAGCCCTTTTGTACGGCTCATTTGCCACCGGCAAACAGACAGCTGACAGTGACCTTGATATAGCCATTATCTCCAACGACTTTGGCAGGGACAGGTTTAACGAGGGCAAAATGCTGATGCAGCTTGCCTGGCGGATTGATGCCAGACTTCATCCGGTGCCTGTATCAGCTGACTCATACAAGAATGATACATGGGTTCCCCTGATTCATGAGATACGTGAACATGGGGTAGAGGTAGCCTGAAAAACTTTCACCCAGCTCTTTCACTAACTGGATGACTTTCACCATATTTTGATGGACTTAAATGGACGTTGGTCGACGGGGCTAAGATGCGTTGTGTCCGCAGTTATTCAACTAATCTTAAATAACGGAATTGTTTGGCCCTTTGTATTCTAGTTAGAGACCTGTATTAAGGCGGTTTCGTACGCCTTTCATTCCATTGAATACGGAGTTGGCAACTTCTTCGGGAAAACCCTGTGGCAAAATGTCTTGCACATGCTCAATAACAGCATCCATCTGGCCAAACAAATTCTTGATAATTGACTCCATCTCATCCGCAGGAAAACCGCAGGCTTTTGCAGTAGACAGCCAATGCCGGAGTTGTATTTTTTGCCACTGGTAATGGGTACTTTTCCCTCTGACAGCCATTGCCATTTTCATTTTTTGTGGTTCCACCAATCTTTTCTCCACGAGCGGATAGGCAGACATGACATCATAGAATGGGGCAAGTTGAAAACTACCCTCCGGCAGCAGAAAGATGCTGAAGTTCTTTGCATGACCATCGATGGCGCCAAGTAGCCAGAACAGCACCTGGGTCTTGAGAAACAGGCTGCGATCCGCCAGCGCGTTCACCGACCCCAGAAGCAGGGTCATGATCCGCTGAATGCCAGGGCCGCCATCGCTTTCGTATTTCAAGGCCGGTGATATGTTCAGCGCCTGACACATATCTTCTTGTGGCAAACGAATCATCCAAGTACGGTCATCGGCCCACCTGCGATCAAATCGTTCCACGACCAGAACCTTTACATCCTCGAACTCTGCTATATCAGCATTGGCGACTGGGATACCGTATGCCTTGAGAATAAGATGACAAAGCCATTCGTTCTCCACGCTGTCAGTCAGGTCCATGCCGCTATGAGCAATCTTGCCGATGGGAAGCTTGAAGATGTGGCTGGTCGGGGTGACACCCAGGGGGCGATGCCACTTGTCATTCAAGCGCAGCAGCGCAGTCTTCTCCTGCGCTCCGGCAATCGAGATGCGAAAATCATTATCGCCCTGCATGCCGAGTGGCAGGGTTGCGTAGTTGCGCAACAACCCCGCAATCTCTGTATCTGTAAGCACCTCGGATTCAATCCGGCGCACATCAACCTCAGCAGCATCTTCTGGAAGAAGCTGGAGCGCTCCGACGCAATCCCGTCCAACGTGCCAGAGAAGATCAAAACAGCGACTACTCTTTGCTCCGAATCGAGTCTGAATCCTGCTGCGTATTGATTGGCTGTCCGGCAACAGGTTGTCAAAAAAGTTTTCTACCACATCACCGCTGAAAACCTTTTGACTGAGCGGCATCGAGAGTGATAACGGTCGCCTGAATGCAGAATGCAGCCATTCGTCACCGTACTCAAAACGAAGCTGTCCAACTGCGGTCCGGGTCAGGCAGCCTACCTTTTTGCCGTTCATAAAGAGGTGCAGATCAGCTGTTATTTTTGGTCGGGCCATTTACCACTGGTCTCCCGTATTTTCCAAGGCAGGCTTCTGACGAGGTTGAATAGTTAATTCAAGGTCTAAAGCGGCGAGCAGTCGAAAAAGTGTGTTTAGTTCAGTGCCGGGGTTTCCTGCTTCGATTTTGGAAATAGTGTGTTGCTCCATGCCTACAGAATGACCGACGACGTTCTGTGACATTCCCTTGTTTTTGCGTTCAGCTCGCAACGCTTGGCCAAGGGTTTCTGGTGAGCTGATTTTATGAACCATTACGAGCTCCTGCTACACTTGGGAATAGCAATCTGCAGCAACAAAATATACCCTTAAGGATATAATGTCAAAATATATTCGATAGGGTTTATTTGTGGTTTATGTTGTATGGAGTATGGGGTTTGCATGAAGTCTGACGGTTGGTAACGATGAACATACTATGCCAGTAGATCAGCATTGCCCAGGCGCTACAGATCAACCTCTCTGAAACGGATCTGGATGCATGGTATAAGGTACTTGCCACATTAGGAGTAGACAGCAAGACATCCATGCTGCAGGATATTGAAGCCGGACGGATAACTGAAGTCGAGATGCTGGCTGGAACCATAGTACGAGTGGGTAAAGAACAGGGCATTCCCACACCGGTAAACCAGAAGTTCTACAACAAACTGAAGCTGCTGGAAGGTAAAGGAGCAAACCATGGACGCGATTGAATGCATTGTGACACGTGCGAGCGTACGCAAATTCAGAACTGATCCCGTACCGGCTGAAGAAATTCGTGAAATAGTCAGGGCTGCACAGTGGAGCCCGTCATTCAAGAACTGTCAGCCATGGCAGGTACTGGCGGTTTCCGGCAGTCGTAAAGAAGAACTCACGACGATGCTGTTTGGCTTTCTGGATCAGAACGTGGCACCAACGCCTGACCTGCCGACTCCTCGGGAGTGGCCTGAGCCTCAGAACTCACGCATCAAGGACATGATGACCAAGCGTTCCGTGCTCGCCGGCATTGACCTCAACGCCCCTGAATCGGTCCTTCGCTCAAAAAAGGCAAACTTCAGGTTCTATGGCGCGCCCTGCGGTCTGTTCCTCATGCATGATGCCTCCCTCGGGCCTTGGTCGATACTCGATGCCGGTATGTTTGCCCAGAGCCTCATGCTGGCAGCACATGCCAGGGGCCTGGCAACGGTTCCCCAAGCCTTTCTTACCGACTACGCGCAACAGATAAAGGAATTCTTCAAGCTTCCCGCCACAACCCGCATCCTGTTGGGGTTCTCGCTGGGATATGCCGCTGATGCCCCCGATGAAATGCCGCCCAGGCCGGAACGGGTGCCCCTTGAGGAGGTCCTCAGTTTTGTCGAGTGATGGTAGTTGCTCTGCTGATGGGGGAATGGCAGTAGCGCCGCCACTTGACATCCTCCCGGACTCCCGATATGGTATTCGCCTGATAACCATATTCGTTTGAATACCATCTGGAGCCTTGTATGCAGTCCCTCACCGACCGCCAGCAGCAGGTGCTGTCCTTTATCACCTCATACATCGATAACAACGGCTATCCGCCATCACAGCGCGAGATCGCGGGGCATATCAGCGTCAGTAGCACCCTTGCGGTGATGAAACACCTGGATGCCCTTGAGAAGAAGGGCTACCTCAAGCGGGAATCAACCTCCCGCGCCATCGCCCTCACCACCCCCACCACCGAGACCGCCTCGTTGCCGATCATCGGCACGGTCCGGGCTGGACAGCTGACACCAGCGGTGGAGGATATCCAGGGCTACCTCTCCCTGGATCGTCTCCACCTGCATGGCGGTAAGTTCCTGCTGCGGGTCAAGGGTGACTCCATGATCAACGCCGCCATCTGCGACGGCGACCTGGCCCTGGTACGACCCCAGCCGACCGCTGAGAACCGCGACATCGTGGTGGCCATGGTGGAGGGCGAGGCCACCCTCAAGGAGTTCCACCGCGAACAAGGGCAGATCCGCCTGCAGCCCAAGAACCCCAACATGGACCCGATCATCGTCAAGGAAGGCTCAGCAGAGGTCACCATCGTCGGCAAGGTGGTGGGCATCTTCCGCAGCATGGCCTGACAATGGAGCGGATCCGTGAACCGATACGGGTGGCAGTGGTCTTCGGGCCAGGTCGAGCTGTCAAGCCGGTCTGGTTCGAGTGGAGGCGGCGTAAGCACACCATTACCCAGACCACCTACAGCTGGTCGGACAGGGTAGGGGATGACACACGCCTGCACTTCTCCGTTACTGACGGCAAAGCGCTGTTTGAGCTGGTCTACAGCACGACCAGGCAAAACTGGGAACTGTTGAATCTGCAGGCGGAGTAAACCGACCAAACAATCGCACCTATGCACCGTTCCATTATCCACCTCGATATGAACGCCTTCTTCGCCTCGGTGGAGCAGCAGGCCAGCCCTGAGCTCAAGGGCAAGCCGATCGCCGTGGTGGGCGCCAGCCACCGCACCGTCATCACCGCCGCCTTCTACTAACTAAGCCCGAGCCTTCGGGGTCAAAACCGGCATGGCCATCTGGGAAGGCAAGCGGGCCTGTCCTGACCTGCTCCGTCGGCTAATAAATATTCCGAGCTTTTCGGTTTTGCATTTTTGACTTCGGCGATCGTCAGCATATGCAGGGACACTCCGGGGACACTTTTGGTTTGACATACACGGATTTTAATGACACAAACTCATTACTAAAAATAGCTTAACGTCCTTATTATCAAGCGATTTGATACAACCTGAAACATCGTGATAAAAAGAAAGGTTTTTCCTTGGGAACAGGGGTTCGCACGTTCAATTCGTGTCGCTCCAACCAATAAACCAAAGGGCTTATCGATTTCATCGGTAAGCTCTTTTTCTTCGTAATGGCGTTCGTTGTAACGAGATTTGGCTGAAAGGAATCGTCTCCATGATCACTGCATCAAATGTCACCCTGGCCTATGGCAAGCGGGTGCTTTTCAAAGACGTCACTATCAAGTTCACCCCCGGCAACTGCTACGGTTTGATCGGCGCCAACGGAGCGGGTAAATCCACCTTCCTTAAAATCCTTTCCGGCGAGATTACGCCGGATAAGGGAGAGATCACCATAGGCAGTCGTGAGCGGATTGCGATGTTGCGTCAAGATCAATTCGCCTTTGATGAGGAGACGGTCTTCAATACGGTCATCATGGGGCATAAACGACTGTATGATGTGATGGTGGCCCGTGAGACGATCTACAGTAAGGGCGATTTCAGCGAGCAGGATGGCATCCGGTCCGCTGAACTGGAATCAGATTTTGCGGAGATGAACGGTTACGAGGCTGAATCCGAAGCCGCCGTGCTGCTGAATGGCCTGGGAATCCCCGAGGAGTTGCGCCATAAGCGGATGAAGGAGCTGGAAGGTGGCGACAAGGTGCGGGTGCTGCTGGCCCAGGCCCTGTTTGGCAGCCCCGACGTGTTGTTGCTGGACGAGCCGACCAACAACCTGGATCTGAAGTCCATCGCCTGGCTGGAGGATTTTCTGTTCCGTTTTCCCAATACGGTGATCGTGGTCTCCCACGACCGTCACTTCCTGAACCAGGTCTGCACCCACACCGCCGATATTGACTTCGGCATGATCAAGGTCTACGTGGGCAATTACGATTTCTGGTATCACGCCAGCCAGCTGACCCTGCGCCAAAAACAGAACGAGAACCGCAAGGTTTCCGAAAAGGCTGAAGAACTGAAGGCCTTCATCCAGCGGTTCAGCTCCAACGCTTCCAAGGCCAAGCAGGCCACCTCCCGTAAAAAGCTGTTGGACAAGCTGACCATAGAAGAGATGCCGGTCTCATCGCGCAAGTACCCGCACGTCATGTTCAAGCCGGAGCGGGCCTGTGGCGATATCATTCTGGAGATGCAGGGGCTTACCAAGGAGATCGATGGGGTCAAGGTGCTGGACAATCTGGACCTGATTGTGAACAAGAACGATAAAATAGCCTTTGTCGGCGGCAACACCCTGGCCCGCACGACCCTTTTCCAGATCCTGGCCGGCGAGTTGGAGCCGGACAGTGGTTCGTTCCGTTGGGGAGTCACCATCACCCACGCCTATTTCCCCAAAGAGCACAGCAGCTACTTTGAAAAGGATATGAACCTGATCGAATGGCTCGGACAGTATTCGCCCCCTACCGAAGGAGAAACCTTTGCCCGCGGCTTCCTGGGGCGGATGCTTTTTTCCGGTGATGAGGCCACCAAAAAATGCTCGGTGCTTTCCGGTGGCGAAAAGGTGCGCTGCATGCTGTCCCGCATGATGCTTTCCGGTGCCAACGCCCTGGTACTGGATGAACCGACCAACCACCTTGATCTGGAGTCGATCACCGCCTTAAACGACGGCTTGATCGCCTTTCCTGAGGTGGTGCTGTTCGCCTCCCATGACCATGAGTTCGTCTCCACCATTGCCAGTCGGATCGTTGAGATCACCCCCGGCGGCGTGATTGACCGGGTGATGCAATTTGACGAGTATCTGGAAAGCGAGGATGTCAGCCGTGAGCGGGATGCACTCTATCATGGCCATGCCGAACTGACCCTGTAAGCGGGGTCAGTTTGCGGCGTTATGCTTGACCACCGCAATAATGCGCGGAATCACATCGCCCACCAAGGCAACCACCACCTGATCACCGGCGGCAATACCCAGCCGTTCCAATTCTGATCGTGCATACAGTGATGCCTTGCTGACCTGGATACCGCCCAGTTTTACCGGAGTCAGCAGGGCCACCGGGGTGCGGCTGCCGGTGCGCCCGGTCTGCCAGCGGATCTCGCGCACAGTCGTGACAGCGGTTGCCGGAGGAAACTTCCAGGCAGCGGCCCAGTGCGGCTCCCTATTCCCTGCGCCCATCAGTAGGCGTAGGGCAAGGTCATCCACCTTCACAACGATCCCGTCCACGGCGAAGGGCAGCTTTTGCCGCTCCGCCAGGGTCGCTTGGTATATGGCCCGCACTCCATCCAGATTCTCCACTGTAGCCGTCTGCTCAAGCCTTACCGGAAATCCCCACCCCTGCATTAGTCGCAGCGCCTCACTATCTGTGCGGACATCGCAACATTCCCGGGTGTTCACCAGCTCAAAGGGGAAAAAGCGTAACGCTGCCACTGATTCGGGGGTCGGATTGCCGGTCAACAGCGTTCCGGCGGCCTGATGGCGCGGTGTGGCATAAACAGTTATTTTTCCGCTGCCAACCGCAGTTGTCAACGTTATGTCAACATACACTTCGCCCCGTACCACCACCCGGGTCGGAAAAGAGTCGGTCAACTGATGAGGGATCCCCTGAATCGACCTTGCCCGCTCCGTCACCGCTTGGCCGAAATGACCGTCACCACGGGTGGCAGCCGAAACCAGCCGTCCCTCCAGATACACCAGCTCCACCGGCAGGCCGTCCACCTTTGGCTGCACCAGCAGAGTGGGCTTGCCGTTCTCGCTGCCGACCCTTCGCAGTAGCTTTTCCACCGCCATCGGTCCGGTCGCTGATGCCAGGCTCAGCATTGGCGTCTCATGCCGGATCTTTGGCTTTACTTCGCTGACAGCCGTGCCCACGGTACGGGTCGGTGAATCAGTAGCTGCCAGCGCGGGGAAGCAGTTCTCAAGCAGGAGCAGCTCCGCAAACAACCGGTCATACTGGGCGTCGCTGATCTCAGGAGCGTTTTTTTCGTAATACAAAACGTTGTGGTGTTTGATCTCGTTGCTCAGCTTCAGGATGCGCGCATTGGCTGCGTTCACGTCCAAGCGAGGGCAGTCAACGGCCAAGGCTGTGGTAGCCAGCAGCTGGCTCAGCCAGAGAATGAGCAACAAAATCATAAATCGGTGTGATAATAGAGCCATCGGTGGTGTCACCCTGCTAAGTTTTTTTGACGACAGGGATTAGTTGCTGAAAAAAACTGCATGGCAGCGTCAAACACCTCTACAGGTGTGATCTCTCGCATGCAGCGGACATGGAACGGGCAGGGCGGGGTGATGCCAGCTTTGTAAATGCTTCAGTGGCTTGATTGTCAAAAAGGGCTGTCCTCGCATAAGTACAGCCCTTTCATTTCTGGCTACTTTAAGTCTTTGGTGGATCGGACCCTGCCATCGGGATCAAGATAAAAACTGCCACCGTTGGGCTCCTTGGGGATGGTAGCCAGAAGCCCTAGTTTAGTTAGCTCGTCCAGGCTTACTGGGGGGCGGCTGAACAGTTTTTGGTAGGCCTCAACCGCACCTTCGATCTGGCGTATTTCTTTTAAAGTTTTTAGACGATTCTCTAATGACTCCTGTCTGAATTTTTGCCCCTCCAAGGTCGCTTGTCTTACTTGTTCCTCAAGGTAAGCTATAGCTAAATCAGTTTTGTTTGCCTTATAAGCGACGCGAGCTGCAAGGCTATCATAAAAGGGGTGTCCTCCGATACGTTTAGAGGCGATTTTTAGATACTTAAAGCTTCGGTCGCCATCATTCAAGAAGTAATAATAGTTGAAGCCGGCAAAAAAGGGCAAAATGTAATCCCAGGTGCGGGTGTCTGCACCTGCCGCAATCATCATATTAACTTCAGCTTCTTTGTAGCGATCCCACATCAGGGCAGAGTTTAAGAGATGGTAGGGATCAAGGAAATAAGGATCCAAGGTGGTTGAGTTTTTTAGCGTTTGATACAGCCACTCATATTGATAAGGCTGATAGCGGCCAGTTTCGGGGTGGGGGCGCGTTCCCCCCAGCCATGTGAGAGCATTCAGGAAAGAAATATCCGCCGAAATTTCCTTGAACTGGCCGGTTACCACCCGCAACAGGTTGGCCGGTAGGGCAAACAGTTGTTCATGGCGTGGCTTGGAAACCGTTGCCAGCGGTAGGGCATACAGGTAGAGTACCACTCCGCACAGGGCGGAAAACCAAGGGATAAGGTGAGTGCGCCAACGCATCAGGTCAGCTCCCTGCGACGAAACAGCACAACCGCCACTGAAAGCACCGCTATGCTGTAACCCAGCCCGTACAGAAGGGAGAAGCCCAGGCTGGTGGTGTTAATGGCAAGGCCGTGGGCAGCGGTGGCCTTCAGATCAAACAGGGCAAAGTTGGGAAACAGGTAGTAGGCCAGTTGTACCAGCAATTTTACCGCCGGTGATATATTGTCCGTACCAGCCGATTCAATCAGTAGCTTGACCTCCTGGGTGCTGGAACCGATCAGCCAGGTCAGGGTGGTCAGCAGGAAGGTAACGAATGAGCTGGAGGCCACCAGTGAAAACAGCATGCTGAGGGCGGTCAGCAAGAACATCTGCTGCAATATGAACAGGTGGGCCAGACAGACCAACCAGAGCGAAACACTTCCAAAAAAACTGGGGTATAGCTGCTTTACCAGCAGCAAAGTGGCCGAGGAGGCGACCAGCAGCAACAGTATGAGAGCTGATTGCAGCAGGGCCAAGCCTAAAAAACGGCCCACCAGATACCGTGAACGGGGTACGGCGCGAGATAACGCCAGATAGACTGTTTTGCGCTCCATGTCGCGAGCCAAAATGGTGATGCCAACAAACAGCACGACCAGCAGTGCCGCAAAGGTGGCGCTGGAGAGGGCAAAATCAGTGGCCACCTTGCCCACATCTCGCATGATCATGGAACTGATTGCAACGGTAAAGGTCATCATCAGGCCGGCTAACAAGGAAATGCCATAGACTGCTTTGTTGCGTAGTCCTTCCAGAAAAGTTATCCAGGCGATTGCACGCAGCATATTACTTCACCTCACTCAGGCCTGCTTCTGCAACCACCTGCAGAAACAGTTCTTCCAGCGGCAACGTCAGCTCGCTGACGCCCCCCTGGTAACGCAGGCTGCCCTGCACAATGATGCCGACTCGGTCGCAGAGCCGCTCAATGTCGGTCAGCACGTGGGAGGAAATAAAGACCGTCTTGCCCCCTGCCTTCAGTTCGGCGATCAGGTCAAAGATCAGCTTGCGCCCCAGCGGGTCCAGGCCACTCATCGGCTCATCCAGTACCACCAGTTCAGGGTCGTGGATTAGTGCTGCTGCAATGGCCGTGCGCTGTTGCATCCCTTTGGAGTAACCGCTGATCCGTCGTTTGGCAGCCTGATCTAGCTTGAGTTTAGTCAACAGTTCTTCGCTCCGCAATTTGATTGCTGCTGGCGACATGCCCGACAACCGGCCGGAGTAGGCCAGATACTCAGAGGCGGTTAAAAAGTCGTAGATATAGGGGTTCTCAGGGAGGTAGCCAACCCGTGCTCGGGATGCCTCGTTGTTGGCAGGGTGTCCATTGATGGTGATGCTGCCGCTGTCGGGACGGATCAGATCAAGTAGCAGCTTGATGGTGGTAGATTTGCCGGCACCGTTGGGGCCGATGCAGCCGAATACTTCTTGAGAGGAAACAGAAAGTGTTAGGCTAGTCAGCGCCGTCACTTTTTTTTGCCGGTCGAGTCGGTACGTCTTGTGGACATCATTGAACTCGATCATACATAACCTCAAACGTTTAATTTTATTGAATAATGCATTTGTGTCTGATGTTTTTGAGGCCTTCAACTAGAAAAGCCGGGGGATGTCCCGGCTTTTCTAGTTGTTTAGGCGAACAGCACAGTTTTACATGGCGTTCCATTCAGCTACCGGTGCACCACCACATGCGGTGCCGCCAGCGCCAGGAATTACGTCCTGGCCAGTAGTAATGGTTGCAGATACGGCACCGTAAGCAGCTGCTGAGTTTGTGCCAGTATCCATCGGCTCACCGGCGAACAGTTGGTTTTCGCAAACCAGGATCGCGGTGGATTCAGCCTCGGAGAAGAAAAGCCGGTTGCCGGCACTGTGCTTGGCAATCATGTTGTAGGTGGATGCCGGATCTGCAGTGCCGCTATCAGCCTGCAGGGTGACGTTGTTGGAAAGACCAAAACCAACCGCACGAACGTTGGTTGCTGCATCGGTACCTTCAAAAAATGCACCATCAACCGTGTCGGTCGCAGCAGTAAGTGCTCCCCGCATTACACCACCTGCACCGAAGCCGCCGGCAGCAGTGGTCAGGTTGCCTGGAGCAGCAGCGGTTTTACCATAAACTTGGTTGTCGGTGAAAAGGGCTTCCTGAGCAGCTTTTGCATTTTTGAGGTCGGACAGGCCAGCAGAGTTGAAGCCTCTCATCCGGTAGGCGGCGAACTGCGGGATGGCCACAGCGGCCAGGATGCCGATGATCGCGACGACGATCAAAAGCTCGATCAGGGTGAAGCCTTGACGATTGCGAATCTTGTTCAACATAGTCACTTCTCCTTTCGGTTGTGCCGTGCTTTGGTGCAGGGCGGGGTTTGTTTTCAGAGGTACGAGGGATTATTTACCTAGATACGTGGTTGTACAGATGAGTAGGATGTATGCAAGCACCGAGCCAAGGGTAATTTTTGTTGTAAGTTGTTTAAATAATGGTGGTATGTTGACTGCGACGAGGGGGGACGGTGGTCCAAGTCGTTCCTTTGTCAATTGACGGTGACGTTTTTTGTCAGCGGTTAAGTGCCAAGCGTCCATCCTGCAGAATGATCTGCGGCACAATTTCCAGAGACTGATCGGCAAGCTGCAGGTAAAGGGTGCCTTCGGTGATGGTGACGGACCAGGTGATGGACCGTTCCAGCGCTGCCACCAGCTTACTGATACATGCCTGATCGATGCTGACGATGGTCAGGTTGCGACTGCGGGCCAGTTTACCGAGATGTTGGCGTTCCCAGACCGGCAGACCGTTGCCGCAGGCCAAAAGCCAAACTTGGTCGGCATGCTTGGCTGCCTTGATCAGGCGGTCCGGGTCCGGCAGGCCGACCTCGATCCAGGAGCTTACCCGTCCATCCATCGCCTTTGTCCAGAGGTCCGGTTGATCCCCATCGCAGATCCCTTTGGTGAAACTGATCCCTTCTTCATAGAACAGGGTGTAGGCCAGCAGCCTGGCCACCAGACGTTCTTCGGTCTCCGAGGGATGACGGGCTACGGTGGTTTGCAGCGTCTCAAATATACTGCGATCAAGGTCTGAGAGTTGTATGGTTACACGATATATGGTTGATGGGAGTGCCATTATGTTCTCTTTAGAAAGCGTTTATAGCAGGTTCCAGGGCACTGCCAGTACTTCTTCGCTGATCCAGCGTGGCCGCTCAACGGCACAGATGACTGCGCCCTTGCCAATGCGCCGGTTCGGGTAGGCTGCCCTGAAGGCGTTGATGCCCGATGCGTCGCGTTTTGACGGATTGCTGGTCAATTTGCATTCGAATGGATAGAGCGTATCGTCCTTTTCAAGTAGCAGATCAACTTCGGCGCCGCCGGCAGACCGCCAGTGATACCAGGATGTTGTCGAACCCGTAGCAGCCACCTGTTTCCGTAGCTCTTGCACTACGGCGGTTTCAAACAGTGCCCCGAAAAGCGGATGGGAGGCCAGCATGTGTGGCGTTGAAAGTCGGGCATGGTAACAGGCCAGGCCGGTATCGGTCAGGTGTCCTTTTGACTTTGACGACACCCGTTTGACCGGGTTGCCGGAGAAAGCCGACAGTGAGTGCCACTGGTAGGTGGCCTCCAGTATCTGTAGCCAACGTCTGGAGGTCTGTGGAGTAATGCCGATCTCGCGACCCAGTTGGCTGTAGTTGATCTCCTGCCCGGTCAGGGCAGTCATTAAGCCGATGAAGCGACCGAATTCGTGCCAATCCTGCACCTCGCCAACCAGTCGCGCATCCCGCTCGACGTAGGTGCGATGATACCCGGCCCAGAAGTCCATGACCAGATCATCGGGCAATGTCTGCACAGCTGGCATAGCACCGCGCCAGAGCCAGTCTTTCAGATCGATGGCGGCATAGCTGCCACTTTTGCTCCACTGGACAAACTGTTCCGGCGCGGTCAGCCATTGTGCCATCCAACCGTTGGTGCAGTTGCTCAGTTCCTGTAACGAGAAACTTTGCAGGTCTAACAGGCCGTTGAAAATAGAC
>DIGE01000005.1 GCA_002419465.1 Geobacter sp. UBA5730
GTCTATTTTCAACGGCCTGTTAGACTCACTTCATGATCTTTTCTTCTTAATCAATAGATTCATCTGCGGGTGTGAATGCATTCTTTGGGAACCACCATTGGGTTTCCATCATTCTTACTACTTCCTGATTTAAGTTCTCAATTGCCGCATTTAAAGGTCCTAAGGCGAAATATGCAATTTCTTTCTCCTCAGACAGCCAATTTTTCTTGTAAAGAGTTGAGTACTTCTTCTTTGTAATGGAAGCTCGCCAATAGTACTCATTTGGGAATCCTGAAAATGTAGCTGCAAAGAAGGCAAATATCTTAAATAGGCCTAATTTCGTCGTAACAAAGTGGTTGCAGTGACCACATTTTTGGATAAGTTCTTTGCCGAGTCGGTAGGTTAATTTGGGCTCTTTGTCCCCACAGTTTAGACATTCAATTCCAGGCTCGAGCATTGGCTTATATTCTGATATGAACCCTTCCAGTGACTTCCGGTAAGACGAGCGTGCAGTCGCATACCTCATTAATGACAATGTCCAATAATGGGTCAATTTAACTACAAGCGCGATAAATATAAAAGCCCAACCTGAGAAAATAATAAGATCATAGACCCCATGAGCCAAGCTGGCGTAACCATATGCCATTAATAACAGAAGGCAAGCCGATCTTCTCTGCAAGTACAAGTAATAAGCAAGTCCCATGAAGGCGCTAAAACAAATGTGCATAGGTGTCGATATGGTTAGACGCAGAACCATGACCTGTAACGGCTGGTCTGCCTTAAGAACATAGAAATAGTTTTCGATGAGTGAGAAGCCAAGGGCAACACATGACATGTACAAAATGCCATCAACAGGTTCATTTATTTCTTTTCTGACAAACCAATAACAAGACATCAACGCTAGCAACTTAGCGAGTTCCTCTGTAGGACCTATTACAAGTAATGCACCTGTGGCGTTTTTGAGGTTCTCTATACCAAAAGCATGAAATGTTCTGTAGATCAACAGTGACAGGATTACTGACCAAACACCGCCCCAGCATGTTACAGCCACCATAGAGAGAAAGGGTTCTTTCTCATGAAGATCAAAAGAGCGTATGTAAATGATACAAAACATACCTATAAGAAAGGAGATCAATACCAGCACCTGGGGGAGGTATGAAAGATCATGAATCATTTGCTGTCCCTCATATGTTTGTCTCCAACGGGGTGGGAGTTGACCGGGCGGCCTTTTTTGACCCGGTCTTACTTCCTGGTTGGAAGGTCTCTTTCTGCATCTTTCATTCTTTCAGGCCTGACCCGGATGCCTCCGCTACCAAGCCATGAGCACGCATTTGCCCGTAGACGCTCGACAATTCTGAATTTAACTGTTTTATGTATTCTATACAGATATTCCCATACAGATCCGCGCCAGGTTCGACCAATTTGAAGTTGAACTTCGCTAGTTTCAGTTCCTTGATGAGTTCGTTGAAAACAGCCTTTACCTCGTTTGGACTGTCATCGGTTAGGCAAATTGAATGCTTGGTCTCGCGAACGTTAAAAACTAATTCTACTTTCTCTTCGCTCCTTAAAATATTGGCATCATACATTACCATATATCTTACCCCTTTCTCCGAATGCAGCCCTGCCGCCTTCCAAAGTTTTCATGCTTACATCCTTCCAGTCGTGAGTATTCCCTGTTTCTTTGCATACAAGACGATTCGAGAAAGGATTGCCAAAATACGTCCTATAGCAGTCGTGTTCATGTTCCCTGTAGATACTATTGTACGGAAGTGTTCTGACAGCAATATTGGCATCGTGTGTTGCGATAATTATCCGTTTGCCACTGTAAGCATGCTCCTTCAGCAACGGGACAATAAAATCGCTGATGTAGTCATTTCCGAGGCTTTTTTCTGGTTCGTCGATGATGAAAATGTCTTTATCAGAAGAGAGTTCCTGTGTCAGGAGTATCATGGCTGACTCTCCGTTTGAAGGCTTGTATTCACGGTGATCAAGTTCGAAAAATCGTCTGAACAGGAGCAAATCTTTAATTGACTTGACTTGATCGCCACTTTCGGTGTTGTTGAGTTCAGTGATTTTTTCAAAGAGGTTCGCGGAATAGACCGAACTGTAAACATCCCTGAGTGCTCGTGCCACGTTCTTTTCTGGATTCTTTGTCGTACTCTTCAAGTGCTTGTAGTCGCTATTTGAAATATCTCCGTTTTGAATAAGCAAGACCGTTTTGCAGAAGAGCTTACCTTTCTTACCCAAATCTCCGACGAATTCCACGCTTGGATTTATCTTGGTGTCTATGTTCATCGTAATCTTATTTAGTGCCATTTCGATTTCGATGCGATTGGCGGAATATTCCGCAAAACCGGTCGCCAAAGGTTTCTCCGGTTGGCCGGTTTTTCGAGCTATTTCGGACGTAAAAACCTCAACAATGTTGTTGAATAGATAAGCAACCTGATAGCTTCGAAACTCATCCTCCAAACTATTGACGATCCGGTCTTCGACCTTCTTCAATAGAGCAATCAACTCGTTATAGAGTTCTTCACCTATTGCGCTTATGTGCCAGTCTTTCTGGCCAAGTAGATCTAAAAAAGTCCGTGTTCCTTCAAGAAGATCTTTAGTATCTCCTAGCTGAATTCTCGACACCTCACAATCAACCTTTTGCATCAATTTCAATTTTATCTTCCGAGAAATCTTGCTTGTCTCTTCGACGGAGAAATATTCAAGGTACTTTCTCATGCTCGTGACACTTTTCTCAGTTGCAGATCGAACTCTTTCGATCTCTTTCTGACACGACTCAATAGGTAGGTCGCCAACATCAACTTGGTAATTATTTCCGGCAATATCGTACCTTTTTGAAAGATCAATCTGATTTGACTCAAATACGGTCGTCCTATGACCATTATCACTGTAGTACTTTGAGAGCGCTTTAAGTATGTCGGTTTTTCCTGTACCTTTTGACCCGAATATGACGTTTATGTCGTCCCAAATTTCGATGTCGAACGGAGAATCCTCCTTAAAAGGTTTAATATTAATCGTCTGGTGAAATTTCTTGTTTCTGATTGTGTCAATTGTTGCGTCATCTCTTTCTATCAATAGACAGAACTGCTCAAAGCTTTCGACCGGCAGTCTTAGGTCCGGCAATCTTTGTGATATGCTCGGATAGTCATTCCAGTCCGTTACGTCAGATCCATAGATAGTTTTGTGACCATGACCAATAAAAATCCCTGCAGAAATTGAATTGTTTGCTTCTTTTAGAATTCTTTTACGGTTGCTTACAGAAGAAGCAAGCAGTTCAATGTCTTCATTAGAAATACTTGGTGTTTTGTTGTAGTAGTGTGGAATGAATATTGGATCAAATTCGTCAAAGGCACGTCCAATACTAGTTATGTCTGTCGCAAAGTTATCTGGCGCGATACTGCCCAGAAGTTCTGTTATTTTTTTATCGAAAGATTTCACGTCATTCGGATTCGCAATGACTATCAAATGCCCATGTCGACCGTCCTCCAAAACGTCTACTTCAATCCCTGGCCAAACAAGAAGCTCACCATTTGCGTGTTCTACTATTTTCTTGTACTGTGCAATATCAAAATGATTGTGGTTTGTGATTGCGCATATTTTTACATCAGTTGACTTGACAATGTCGCAAAATGATTTTGGGTCAATTTGCCTCGTTGGGGCGTCACCCGACTTTATGGCCTTGGTGTGGATATGAACATCAATTTTCATGTGTATCACTCCAATTCTGTTACTGGTCTATTTCGTTGTAGCCTAAATATGCCTAACTCGTTAATCTACGGTTTCCCTATATAGGTAACTTGTTACCTATATAGGGCGCTTGTTGCCTATATAAGTAACCGGCTGGACACCTATATACGATGCTTATTCCTCTCGATCTGACTGTCAAAGCTGCCCCCCGTTTCAGTAACACGGAGGCTTGAAAAGATATCGCTCCGTATACCACAAATTTTGCCCATTGTAATCCTGGTCAATTCCTAGGTGATTTTCTATAAGTCGGCGGGGTCAGGTCTACATTCTTCACAAACAACCAAAACAAGGTTGGGTGGGGTGATGGCTTGGAAGAATAGGGCGTTGGTGGCGTAACCGAAGAACCATTGACGGACGACCATCATGTGTTTATACTGTGTTTAAACTTAGGCAGGAGGATTACATATATGGCACATGTTGAAGCCGTTCTTGGCATAAAAAAATGGGGCAACAACCTGGGGGTGCGCTTGCCGGCCAATGTGGCAAAGGCCGCGCGCCTGCATCCAGATCAGATGGTGCGTGTTTCCGTTGATGACGGCAGCGTCACCATCACCCCGGTTGATGGATTGGAACTGACTCTTGAGCAGCGGCTGGCCCTGTTTGATCCAACAAAACATGGCGGCGAGGCAATGACTGTTGAACCGCTGGGGGCGGAAAAATGGTAAGGCCGCTCAAGGTGGTGCCGGGCGGCAAGCAGCCATGGATTCCGGATCGGCAGGATATTATCTGGATCAACTGTAACCCGCAGGCAGGCAACGAAATGCGGGACATTCACCCCTTTCTGGTTATCTCCCCCAAGGCTTTCAATGAACGGACGTCTCTGGTGATCGGTCTTCCCATGACCACTGCTGACTATAACGCTGACAACCCCTTTGCCGTTGCCGTAGGTACTGCCAAGGGGAAAAAAACCGGTAAAACAAGCTATGTTCTTTGTCACCAGTCCAAGTCCTTTGACTGGCGCATCCGCAATGGAGCACCGCACCCTCTTAAACGCCTTGATGACCAGCTGTTTGCTGAATGTTGCGCCCGGCTGAATCAGATTATGCAATTGGCACGCTGATGAGTGAGATGGGTTTTGTGTATTCCCGGGGACATGCATGAGTGCAGCAAGAGATTCTTGATCTGTGATTGAGCTTCGGAAAATGAATGCCAAGCCTTAAGTGTGGCTAAACCCGAGCGGGTGGGGAATAGCTTGTGGTGGGAGGCTACTGGCGCAGGCTGATCAGGTCAGGGGCGGATCTCAACGGTTGTGCCGTTTGGCACCAGTTTCTCAATCTCTTCTATCTCTTCATCGGTGACGGCAATACAGCCCTTGGTCCAGTCAACCTCGGTGTGCAGACCACCGACCCACGAGAAGCCGTTTTTGATGCCATGGATCATGATATCGTTTCCCGGAGAGACACCAAGTTGTTTTGCCCGCTTTTTGTCCTGTTCGTTGGGATAGGAGATGCGCAGGGCCAGGTGATAGCTGCTGTTTCGGTTGCGTGATTCGATACGGTAGATCCCCTCCGGGGTTTTGTTATCCCCCTGCCGTTCCTTGGGGCCATCCGGGTTGCCGCCCAGGGCGATCGGGTAGCTTTTTAGCTGCTTCCCCTTTGAGAACAGCGTCAGTCGGCGCGCGTTCTTTTCGATCAGAATCCGGTCTGCCGGCCCCTTGGGGTTGGCGACAAGCTCCGCCTTCAGACTGTTGATCGTCTCCTCGTTACGTTTCAGCTCCTGCTCCAGCGCCGTGATCTTCTTTTGCAGGGTCGCACGTTCGTTGCTTCTGCCGTGCAGCTCCTGCCGCAGCGCCTCGATCTGGGCCTGTTGGGTGGCGATGGTGCTGTCCTTGGCCATCACCGTGCTGATGTTGAAGAGCATCAACTGGCTGTCTTTGCGGTAGGCGCTCTCTGGATAATCCCTGATCAGCGTCTGAAACGAGTCCTGGGCCTTCTGATAATCTTTCTGCCGGTTGCCGGGGTGGGCATGGATGATCCCCATCTCGAAAAGCGCCCGGTCTCCCGCCTTTGGCTCTTTTTCGATAATCTGCTGATAGCTGTTCAGCGACGCGCTGTACTCGCCGCGGTTGAAATGATCGTTGGCTTCCCTGTAGGCATCCTTGGATTGAAAGCCGTTATGCAGGCCGCTGCAACCCCAGAGCAGAATCGGCACCACGATGCTGCAGACACGGGCAAGGGGAGTCAGGCCACCGAACCTGCGCTGTCGTGTGCCCGTAGTTTTCAGGAACCAGTTCCGTTCACGCATCGCATCTTCCTTTATCCGGGCGTCAGACTTTGATAACTGGATAAAACATACGGAAGTGGCAGAGTATCGCTACCCTGCCACCTCCGTATCCGCTGTTACACGTTCACCAGCTGTAGCTGCAGAACAGCTTACTTCTGCATTGATCGGTGGAAAACAGATTCAGCCTGTTTTGCCTTTTGATCAGCGCTTTGTGCCTTTTCATCGGCGATCCTGGCCTTCTCATCGGCGAGTTTCGCTTTTTCATCGGCCATCTTCGCCCGCTCTTCTGCCAGCTTCAGGGCATTTTCTGCTCTGGTGGCGGCAGCTTCCGCCTTTAAGGTGGCCGCATCAGCAGCTGCCTTGGCAGCCTGCGCATCCTGCGCTGCCTGATCAGCCTTTGCGCCGGTCGCCATCTGCTGGGATTGAACCTTCTCCAGGTCACCTGTTGTTGCACAACCTCCCAGAGCAGCGGCAAGCATACACATCATCGAAACCACTAAAAACCTTTTCATACGGTGCTACCTCCTTTTTCTTGTTGTTTAACGCCGCGCTGGTTCAACCAGTCTGGCATCCAGCTCCAGATCCATCTTCAGACGTCTGATGATCTCTCTGGCCTCTTTCTGGTCGGTAAACGGGCCGGCTATCACCTGATGGCCGGAGCCCTTTGAGACCATCCGTGCAGGGATATGGGGTCCCTGATGGTTGATAATGGCGGCAAGCCGCGCCGCATCGGTTTCGTTCTGCAGCTCGGCCACCAGCACCGACCATGCATCCGCTGTAAGCTCCGCCAGCTTCGGCTTGAACCTCAGTTCTGCCGGATGCCGTACCTCGGTCGGTTCTGCAATCTGGTTGGCGCTTTCCGGCCTGATCTCAAAGACAGGCACAGGAATCCCACGCGCTTCGGCCAGCACTGTTTTGACCTTGCTCCAGTCCAGCGGCCGTCCTGACGCGCTTTCAAGCGCCTTCAGCTTGCGGTAGACCTTGTCAAGTTCGCCCTGGTCCAGTTCCTCGGTCGGCCCATGCACCTCCAGGTAGACCACCCCGTCGCGCAAGCCCACCAGATACGGTTGGTTAATGATGTTGACCGGCGTTTTGGCCGGGGTGATCCCATAGAGCCGTTTGACATCCTCCGGATACAGTCTGAAACAGCCGTTGCTGGCCCGCAATCCGATGCTGGCCGGTTTGTTGGTGCCGTGGATCAGGTAGCTCGGGGCGGTCAGATAGAGTGCATACTCCCCCAGGGGATTGTCGGGCCCCGGTGGAACCACCGCAGGCAGCACGTCCCCCTTCTTCAGATGGGCCTTGGCGATTGAAACCGGCACATACCAGCTGGGCCGGTACATCTTGCGCTCCACCCGCATCTGCCCGGTGGGGGAGGGACGATCCTCGGTGCCCACACCAACCGGGTAGGTGACCACCGTCAGCGAATCCCCACTACCCTTGAAGGCAAACAGCCGCATGGTGGCCAGATTGATCACGACCCCTTTTCTGGGCGCATCCGGCAGAATGAAAGAATGGGGCAGGAGCAGCCGTTCTCCGGCTTCGGGCAGCCAGATATCCACCCCGGGATTGGCGGCAGTCAGGCCATTCAGGCCCAGGCCGTAGTGCCTGGCAATGTCCGGCAGCGTATCCCCTTTTTCAAGACGGACGGAGCGCAACCGGCCGATGAGATCCTCCCCCTTGGCAACCGAAAACTCGTTCTGCTCAAAGGTTTCTTCCTGCGCGCGGGTAACAGAGGGAACCTCCTCATAGACCGCCGTCAGTGTCGCACACCCCTGGAGTGTCGCAATCACAGCAAAGAAAGCCATACGGTGAAGCGTAGCGGGCAGGGAGAGCTGTCTGATGATCCTGAACATGGCTTGTAACGTGACCTTTCAAGGCATCTAGTTGTCGTGCAGCTGACGGTTCTTCGGTGCAGCAGGCACAAAAAAAGCCGAGCTGCCGAATCTCGTGAAAGATATTTCGGCAACCCGGCTGTCTCAGTGAGACCCTGTAGGCTTTCCGCCCCATCCTCGCGGATGGTTTAGTATTATCGTGTACCTGCTGTCGCAATTCGTGTTGCTGCAGCGCACCATAGCAAAAGCCTCTTGCTGATAGCAACAGTTATTTGCCAACTCCCGGATATCCGTCGCTCTCCTGCCTTTGATTACTTGGGGGGCAGGATATTGAACGAAAGCCCAACGAGAAGTATTCCGGGGTGACCCGGTTGACCCAGGCAGCCGGTTTGAGGAATCCGGGGCGCTGCGGAGCACGTATATTCAATTGACCCTACCTGATAACGACATTGCATCCTGCCTGCTAAATAATCTTGACCTCTGGCTCTGGATGGGGAAAATGTCAAAGCTCGAAAAGATCAACAGAAACGGAAACTGGTGAAGGTTTTCCGGCGCTGCTGGGCTGGAGCGTTGATCCCGGGGGTAACCGCTCTGATCAGGAGGTAGCGAAAGGTTTTATGCTCACCGCAACCAACCAGCCGATGTTCCGTTTTCTGGCCGTACTGACCGCCGCCTCCATGGTGGGGATGCAAGGCTACACGATCCTGTTTAACAACTTTGCCGTTGAAACAGTGCATCTGGAAGGCTTTCATGTCGGCCTGACCCAGTCGATCCGCGAAATTCCAGGTTTTCTGGCGCTTACGGCCATTTACGTTATGCTGATCATCAGGGAACATCGTCTGGCAGCCTTTTCAATCGTCCTTTTGGGGGTGGGGGTAGGGCTGACCGGTCTGTTCCCCTCGTTTGCCGGTGTGGCGTTTACCACGCTGCTGATGAGTTTCGGGTTTCACTACTACGAGACGGTTAATCAATCCCTGACCCTGCAATACTTCTCCACCCATCAGTCACCGCTGGTGATGGGCAAGCTGCGAAGTCTGGCTGCCATCACCAGCATCATCTCGGCTGCCGTGATCTGGTGCCTGGGGTTTGTGATGGGGTACACCGGCATCTTTCTGGTGGTGGGGGTGGTGGTGATGCTGGCCGGTCTCTGGGCGGTTTTTCAGGACCCCACCCATGCAGCGATTCCTCCCCAGAAGCTGCGGATGGTCTTGAAGCGCCGCTACTGGCTGTACTATGCCCTGACCTTCATGTCAGGGGCCCGACGTCAGATCTACATGGTGTTTTCCATGTTCCTGATGGTCAAGGTGTTTCACTTTTCCATTCAGGCCATCACCCTGCTGTTCATCATCAACAACTTGATCAACTGGATCATCAACCCGATGATCGGCAGGGCCATCAATGCCTATGGCGAGCGGACCCTCTGCACCCTGGAATACCTTGGCGTAATTGCGGTCTTTCTGACCTACGCCTACGCGTCATCACGGTGGGTGGTGGCGGGGATGTATATTCTCGATTATATCCTGTTCAACTTTGCCGTGGCGATCCGCACCTATTTCCAAAAGATTGCCGATCCTGCAGATATCGCCCCCACCTCGGCCGTCGGTTTCACCATCAACCATATTGCCGCTGTGTTCCTGCCTGCGCTGGGGGGATACCTCTGGATGATTGATTATCGGATCCCTTTCATCATGGGCGCGGCACTGGGGGTTATCTCCCTGATCCTGGCCCAGTTCATCAGGCTGCCAGCCCGGCATGCTCCGGCGATACAATCGGCATGATGAGCCGTCAGCGTGCCGGGGCTGGCAGGGAGAGATCTGGGACCGGCGTAAAATGGTGAAGAGTACCAAAAATGGCTGATAATCTCGGCGGTAAAGGACGACGCGGGTGTTATTACCCATTATAACGGCGCGCAACATGATATTTCCGAGCGCAAACAGGCCGAAGAAAAGATCAATGAGCTGGCTTTCTATGATCAGCTGACCGGCCTCCCCAACAGAACCCTCATGGCGGATCGTCTGGAACAGAGCATGTCCACAAGCTCCCGGAGCTGTAGCCATGGCGCATTGCTGTTCATCGATCTGGATAATTTCAATTCGCTCAACGATACACTTGGCCATGATATGGGCGATTTGCTGCTGAAGCAGGCAGGGCAGCGTCTGGTTGCCTCTGTTCGTGCCGGTGATACCACGGCGCGGCTGGGCGGGGATGAGTTTGTGGCGATACTTGCGAACCTGAGTACCGCTGAGGGAGAGGCCGCTGCCCAGACGGAGTTTGTCGGCGAAAAAATTATTGCGGCACTCAACCAGACGTATCAGCTCAAGGATATTACGTACCACATCACGCCGAGCATCGGTGCGACCTTGTTCATGGGGCATCACGCTGATCGGGAGATTTTGCTGAAGCAGGCCGATCTTGCCATGTACAGGGCGAAGGATACGGGGCGTAATACCTTGCGATTCTTTGACCCGGATCCCCGGCCGGAGCTGGCTCATCTCTCGGTTGCAGTCAACATCAGTGCCCACCAGTTTCATCAGCCGGACTTCGTAGAACAGGTGCTGGCCGTGTTTCAAAAAACCGGCGCCAATCCGCAATATCTGAAGCTGGAACTGACCGAGAGCCTGCTGGTGTCCAATGTGGAGGAGATTATCGAGAAGATGGTTGCATTAAAGGACAGAGGGGTCGCCTTCTCGCTGGATGATTTCGGCACCGGTTATTCCTCGCTCGCCTACCTGAAACGAATGCCGTTGGATCAGTTTAAAATCGACCAGTCTTTCGTGCGTGACGTGTTGATTGACCCCAACGATGCTGCCATCGCTAAAACGATCATCGCGCTGGCTCAAAGCCTTGGTTTGGGGGTGATCGCCGAGGGTGTTGAGACGGAAATGCAACGGGATTTTCTGGCCGATTCAGGTTGCGATGCCTACCAGGGGTATTTCTTTAGTCGTCCGCTTCCCCTTGATGAGTTTGAAGTCTTTGCCCGGCAATGACGGCTCTGCTGGTCTTAATTTAAGATTTGCTACAGACCTGCGTGCTGCTATACTGAATCGCCGGGTGTGTCACTGCGCGTTGCATCCTGCTGCTCCATTGATTACTTCTGTGCCCGTCTGCCGGCTCCGCTGATCTCTTGTAAACTGATTACAGAACTGCCAGCCGGCGTTTTGCAGGCTTTGTTGCCAACGGAGGATAAAAAGCCAAGCTGTAACCTGATGGCAAGGAGGGGCGGCATGAAACGACACTGGTACGTACTGATCCTGTTGGTGATGGCATCTGTTTTTAACACCTGTCTGGCATCCTGCGACAACAGTTCCAACACGGTGACCCCCATGAACGGAAAAGCGGCGGTGTATCCCAAAGCATCTACCGATCAGCTGAAGAAAAGTCTTACCGCGGAACAGTTCAAGGTCACGCAGCAGTGCGGTACCGAGCCCCCCTTCAACAATGCCTACTGGAACAACCATGCTCCGGGTATCTATGTGGATGTGGTTTCCGGTGAGGCACTGTTCAGCTCCCAGCATAAATTCGATTCCGGTAGCGGTTGGCCCAGCTTTACCCGGCCTCTGGAAGCGGATCATATCACCAAAAAACCTGATGCCAGCCATGGCGTGCAGCGTACCGAGGTCCGTTCCAGGCATGCCGATTCCCATCTGGGACATCTGTTTGAGGATGGTCCGGGGGAGACCGGGCAGCGCTTTTGCATTAATTCGGCAGCCCTGCGTTTTATCCCTGCCCAGCAGCTGTGGAGCGAGGGGTATGGCCGGTACGTGCCACAATTTGAGGCGGCCGGAGTCAAGACCGATGCCCCTGAGCAGGAGACAACGCTGCTGGCAGGGGGCTGTTTCTGGGGGATGCAGGATATCCTGCGTAAAATACCCGGTGTGATCTCAACCCAGGTCGGCTATACTGGCGGACATCTGAAAAACCCGCGCTATGAGGACACCCACGATTCAAAAAGCGGCCATGCCGAGAGTGTTGAGGTGCTCTTCAACCCCCGTAAGCTGAGTTATGAAGAGCTGCTGCAGGGCTGGTTTTTCAGGATGCACGACCCAACCACCAAGGATCGTCAGGGTAATGATCGCGGCAGTCAATATCGTTCAGCAATCTTCTTTACCACGAGTGTGCAGCAGCAGGTTGCGGAGCGGGTCAAGAAGGCCGTGGATGCATCCGGTAGCTGGAAGGCGCCGCTGGTCACCGAAATTGTCAAGGCCGGCACCTTTTATCGCGCAGAAGACCATCACCAGGATTATTTGCTGAAAAACCCCGGCGGGTATACCTGCCATTATCTCAGGTAGCGGCATGAATTTTTTGTTCCACATGCTGCTTTCCGGAGATGACGATCAGCTTTTGCTCGGCAACTTCATGGGTGATTTTGTCAAGGGTAGCCTGCAGGACCGCTTTGCGCCCCAGGTTCGTAAAGGGGTGCTGTTGCACCGTCGGATTGATTCCTATGCCGAGCAGCACCCGCTCTTCCGTCAGAGCCGCCACCGTCTGGCAGCGGAGTACGGCCTGTATCGCGGGGTGATGGTGGATCTCTTTTACGACTATTTTCTGGTCAACAGCTGGCAGGAGTGGTCTGCTGAGCCGTTTGACTGTTTTCTTGACCGGACGCGAGGCGTGGTCGAAGGTAATCGTGCCACGTTGCCACAGGAGATGCAGCCGTTGGTAACGGTGATTTTTGAAGAGCTGTTGCCGTCCTATGCAAGCATTGCAGGGATCGGCCAGGCCTTCTGCCGCATGTCTCGCCGGCTTTCCAGGCCGAATCCCCTGAATGGCTGCGAAGTGGAACTCAGCCGTCATCATGAGGCGTTACAGGCCGATTTTTGTGCCTTCACGCCGGATCTTTGCCGGTTTGCCGCTGAACAGAGGCAGGCTGCTGGAGCCGTGAGGACGTGATTTTCGCAGGCAGGATACTTTGTATGTCCCGCATTTGGGATGCTACCGGTATTGACGATCATGCTCCCCTGAAAAGATAGCCAGGGGAGGACCATGCAATGACATTACAGAAGGAGAAACAGATGACCAAGGCAGATCTGGCCGAAAAGATTCATACCAGCACCGGGCTATCCAAGAAGGACTCATCAGAGATGATGCAGTCGGTTTTCGCCATCATGAAGGAATCCCTTGAAACAGGAGAGATCATCAAGCTGGCCGGTTTCGGCAGTTTTGTGGTCAGCCAGAAGGCTGCCCGCAAGGGGCGCAACCCGCAGACCGGCGAGGCGATTACGATCGGACCACGCCGGGTGCTTTCCTTTAAGCCGAGCACTGTCTTGAAGCAGGCTATCAACAGGGAGCACCCATGAAGGTAACGGAAAAGCAGTTGAAGGCCCGCTGCACCGAGCTGAATCTTGGACCTTTGAAGGATGCCAGTTTCGGTGTCAAGGGTGAGCTGGAGCAATGGCACAACTACAGCCGCTGTGAAACCGCCTGGTACGGTACCTGCAAACTAACCGGCTATCAACTTTCCGGCAAGCCGGAGTAGTCGTTGAGCGGACCGCCGAAATGCGGACAGCATACCTGTAATGCAGGGCCGGTAGTGAAAACAGCTTGCCCGTTCTGCCGGTTGGACAACCGTCAGTTCCTGTGATACTAAGAGCACATTCCCGCTAGCCGGACAGGAAACCATGAAACAGGTTGCCATTTTTGCCAAGGTGCATGATCCCCGTTGTCAAGGGGTGGCCAGTGAGCTGATCGCCTGGTTGGAGGAGCGCGGCTGTGTGCCGCTGGTGGAGGGTCACCTGGCCCGCCATATGCGGTCTGCCAACGGCCTGACCGATGAGCAGATTCGTGATCAGGCCGAACTGGTGGTGGTGTTGGGTGGCGACGGCACCCTGATCTCGGTGGCGCGGTTGTTCAGCGGCCGTCAGGTGCCGATCCTGGGGGTTAATCTGGGCAGTCTGGGGTTTTTGACCGAGATCACGGTCGAGGAGCTGTATCCGGCCCTGGAGCGCTGTCTGCGGGGGGAGCTGCGCATTTCCGAGCGGATGATGCTGGAGGTGATCGTGACCCGGGGCAGCACCGAGTTGACCCGCTGCCATGTCTTAAACGACGCGGTGATCAACAAGGGGGCCATCGCCCGGATCATCGATCTGGAAACCCGCGTGAACAACTACAGCCTGACCACCTTCAAGGCCGATGGCCTGATTATCTCAACCCCCACCGGTTCCACCGGCTATTCGCTGTCGGCCGGCGGTCCGATTGTCCACCCCCTGATGCGCTGTATCCTGATTACGCCGATCTGTCCCCATACCCTGACCAACCGCCCGGTCATGGTGGCTGATGAGTCGGTGGTGACGATCGTGGTCAAGGCCGCTTTCGATGAGAAGGTCTACCTGACCCTGGATGGTCAGGTAGGGGTCGATCTGCTGGAGGGTGATACGGTAGAGGTGCGTAGCGCCCAGAAGACCACTGCCCTGGTGAGTTCTCCCGACAAGGATTACTTCGCAATCCTGCGCGCCAAGCTCAAGTGGGGGGAACGCTAGTCACCCATGCTGACCTACCTTTCCATCCGCAATGTGGCCATCATTGAACAGCTGCATCTCAGCTTCGGGCCAGGGTTGAACCTGTTGACCGGGGAGACCGGCGCCGGCAAGTCGATCATCATCGATGCCCTGACCCTGGCCTCGGGGGGGCGGGCCTCGGCTGACCTGATCCGCACCGGTGAGGAAGAGGCGGTGGTGGAGGCGGTCTTTGACATCACCGGGCTGGCCGGGGTCCGCGAGCAGCTCAGCACTGCCGGTTTTGAGGCTGGTGATGAGCTGATCGTCAAACGTTGTCTGACTCGCAGCGGCCGCAACCGGGTGTTTGTGAACGGTTCGCTGGCTACCCTGGTGCAGTTGGGCGAGCTGGGGCGGAAGCTGGTGACGATCCACGGCCAGCATGAATCGCAGGCGCTGCTGAGGCCGGAACAGCACCTCCAACTGCTGGACAGTTATGCTGCTTGCGACAGCTTACGTCAGGAGTTTGCGGATTGTTTCAACGCCTGGCACACGTTGTCAAGCCGACTGGCGCAGTTTGACGAGCAGGAACGGGATGCCGCCCGGCGGCTGGACCTGCTGCGCTACCAGCTGGATGAGCTCGTTACCGCTGCCTTGCGCAGTGGTGAGGAGGATGAGCTGCTGGAGCGGCGTCAGCTGCTGGCCCATGCCGAGCGTTTGGCCAGTGCTACTGGCGGGGCCTTCGAGGGGCTCTATGGCGGGGATGCCGCCTTGCTGGGAGAGCTGCGGCGTATGATTACGCTGGTCAGGGATGCCGCCGTGATCGATCAGAAGCTACTCCTGCTGGTTGAGACCCTTGACGGGGCCTACCTGCAGTTGGAGGATGTGGCCCTGCAACTGCGCGATTATGCCGCGCGGATCGAGGCGGACCCCGATGAGCTGCGCCAGATCGACGACCGCCTGGACCTGATCGGACGGATCAAGAAGAAGTATGCCCGCACGGTGGAAGAGGCGATTACGCTACAGGGCTCGCTGGTTGAGGAACTGGCCGAGCTGGAAGGGCGTAGCCGGTCCCGTGAAGCGCTGGAGCAGGAGTTGGCGGAGTTGCGGGAGCAGCTGGATACGCTGGGCCGCAATCTGTCAGCCGGCCGCCGTGCGGCCGCGGACAAGCTGGCTCAGGCGCTGTCAGCGGAGGTGCATCAGCTGGCCATGCCCCACGCGGTGGTGCAGGTATCCTTTGAGCCGCTGGCGGAACCGCGCAGCAGCGGCTGTGAGCGGGTTGAGTTCCTGTTTTCCCCCAACCCCGGCGAAACGCCGCGCTCACTGGCGCGGGTGGCCTCGGGAGGCGAGTTGTCCCGCTTGATGCTGGCCTTCAAACAGATTCTGCCGGAAGGGGAGGCTCCCAGTCTTGTCTTTGACGAGGTGGATACCGGGGTCGGTGGCGCTGTGGCCGACATGATCGGTCGCAAACTGAAGCACGTGGCCAAGGGCCAGCAGGTATTCTGTATCACCCACCTGCCTCAGGTGGCTGCCTGGGCAACACGGCATTTCAAGGTGGAGAAGCAGGTGCTGAACGGACGGACCGTGACAGCGGTGGCCGAGCTTGATCAGGCCGGGGTGATTGATGAGCTGGCCCGGATGCTGGCCGGCGAGACCATTTCCGATGCCGCCCGTAAACATGCGGCTGAACTGGTTGCCCAGGCCGTGTCATGAACGACGCGCAACGGTCCGTGAACCAACGGGCCGGATGTTTGGTCTTGACAAGGCCCGCGGGCTTGTGCTTTAAGGACACTATGGCAACGACACAGTACACCAGCTCTTTTTTCGGGTTTTTTTGGTACGGCTTTTATTTTGGGCCGTCTGCCCGGGAGCGCGTGTACGCAGTGTAACCAACACCAACTACACAGTCAAAAGCCGGGGCAGACGCACACAGAGTCGCCCCGGCTTTTTTCCGTTTTAGCAGCACAGGAAATCACACAAGGCCGGGGAGCTCTTCCCGGCCTTGTGCTTTTGGCGCAAAGGAGAACGGCGATGATTATTGTGATGAAGGCTGGCGCAGCAAAGAAGGATCGTGATGAGGTATTGAAGCGGATTAAGGAGCTGGGCTACAAGCCCCACGTGATCCATGGCACTACCCGGGATGTGATCGGGGCCATCGGCGACGAACGGGGCAAGCTGGTGCTGCAGTCGCTGGAGAGCATCCACGGTGTGGAAAACGTGGTGCCGATCCTGCAACCCTACAAGCTGGCTTCCAGCGAGGTGAAAAGGGAGGCGAGTCAGGTGAAGATCAGCGATACGGTGGTGATTGGCGGCAAGCAGGTGATTGTGATGGCCGGGCCCTGTTCGGTGGAGAGCGAGCAGCAGATTATGGAAAGCGCCCGCCAGGTCAAGGCGGGTGGCGCCCATGTACTGCGTGGCGGCGCCTTCAAGCCCCGCACCTCGCCCTATTCATTTCAGGGGATGGAGGAGGAAGGCTTGAAGCTGCTGGCCCAGGCCCGTGCCGAGACCGGTCTGCCGGTGGTGACCGAGGTGATCAACCCCGAGACCGTGGAACTGGTGGCCTCCTACGCTGATATCCTGCAGATCGGCGCCCGCAACTCCCAGAACTTCGCCTTGCTGAAAAAGGTGGGCCAGTGTGGCAAGCCGGTACTGTTGAAGCGCGGCATGGCCATGACCATTCAGGAGTTTCTGATGAGCGCCGAGTACATCATGAGCGAGGGGAATCAGGGGGTGATCCTGTGCGAACGGGGGATCCGAACCTTTGAGACCGCCACCCGCAACACCCTTGATCTTTCGGCCATACCGGTGCTGAAGAGCAAGACCCATCTGCCGGTAGTGATTGATCCCTCCCACGGCACCGGCAACTACCACTATGTTGCGCCGATGTGCTATGCCGCAGTGGCCGCCGGGGCCGATGGTCTGATCGTGGAGGTGCATCCCGATCCTGAGCACGCCTCCAGTGATGGTCCTCAATCGCTGAAGCCAAAGAAGTTTGATGCCATGATGGCCCGGCTGCGGCTGTTTGCCGAGGCAGCGGAGCGGACCCTGTAGCAGGGGTTAACTATGGGCGTCCGGGAATTGGATGGCAATCTGGCGGAAGGTCTCGATCTCTCGTAGAAAGACCTCCATCAGCTCTGGATCGAAGACGCAGCCGCTGTCTTTTCGTAACTCTTCCAGCACAGCGGACTCATCCCAGGCCTCTTTGTAACAGCGGCGGTTGGAGAGGGCGTCATAGACATCGGCAATCGCCACAATCCGGCCAAAAAGGGGGATTTCTTCCCCCTTTTTGCCGCGGGCGCGGCCGTCCTCCTGCTCGTAGCCGGGCAGCGGTTTCAGGGTGGCCAGGCTGACATGTCCGGGATAGCCGTTGCCGTCCCAGTGCTCATGATGGTTCAAGGCGACTGAGGCAGCTGCCTCATCGAGCTCGGAGTACAGGTCGGGAAACAGCCGGGCGCCGAAGACCGTATGCAGTTTCATGACGTCGTATTCATCCGGGGTGAAGCGGCCCGGCTTTTTCAGGATGGTGTCGGAGATGGCCACCTTGCCCACATCGTGCAGCATGGCCGCCATCCGCAGGATGTCTTTGGTGCGGTCCACCTCATCGCCCGGTATTCCCTTGCTGGCGGCCCAGCTTTCGTAGAGCGCCACCGAGTAGGCCGCTACCCGGTTGACGTGGGGGCCGGTTTCCTTGGGGTCCCGCAACTCCGCCATCCGGTTCATCCGCAGGATGATCTCACGGGTCATCTTGGCTCGCTCGATGGCGTTGGCGGCCGTGACGGCAAAGTAATGAATACCGCTTTCATCATCACCCTGAAAGGCAACGGTTGGCCCGTCAGGCCCTTTGGCGTTGATCAGTTGCAAGACCCCTACCGTTTCACCCCGCATGCTGGTAAGCGGGAAGACCAGTTGCGAGCAGGTGCGGTAGCTGGTCATGGCGTCAAAGGAGCGGTTGAAGGAGTAGGGGGCGTCCTCGTCCAGCAGGTAGACGTCCGGTATGTTCAGCATGCTGCCGGTGGCAGCCACATAGCCGGCAATGGAGCTGTTATCGACCGGAATGGTGATGTTGGTGTAAACCGATTTGCGGTGTGATTCCAGCAGGGTGTGGACGGTATCGTTCTGGGAGTAGCGGGCATACAGCCAGCTGCCTTCCTTGACGTAGATGGTGCCGGCATCGCAGTTGGTAAAGGTGCGGGCTTCCGAGAGGATTTTTTCCAGCAGAAAGTCAATATCCTTGATCTGGGAGATCTCAAGGCCGAAGTTCAGCAGTTGTTTCAGTGTGTCGTTGTAGCTTTTCATGGTCGCCTCCCGGCTCTTGCCGTATACGCAGTTATTGTAACCGAACCGCGCCGTTGTGCAACCGATTATCCGTGTACACTTTCCCGTTGCAGCACCTGGCCTGATGCATTAGGATGGAGCACCATTCCACCTTGAGGAGTACGTTATGCTCCGCATCCTTTTTCTCTCCTGCTGCCTGGGTCTGCTGTGCTGTGCTGCGCCGGCCCTGGCCGATCCGCGTAATGACCCCCGTGAACAGGCCCTTTCCGATTCCCTCGACCTCTGGCGCGAGGGGCGCTATGAGCAGTTGTATGGGACGCTTTCCCACAGAAGCGCCCTGACCAGGGAGCGGTTTGTCCAGGCCATGCAGGATACTGACCTGCGACCGGCCTGCTGCTTTACCAAGCTGCGTGATTTCCGTCTGATTACTGAAAACCGGACCACCGCCAAGGTCTACGCGCGGATCGGCATGGAGGGCGTCCCTGGCACGGACGGAGCCAAGAGCCGCGAGTTTACCCTTGACCATGAGGAAGGGAGCTGGAAGATGCGGTTGAATGATCTGAAGGCGCTGGCCGGTATCAAATCTACGAAGAAAAACTAGCCGTCCGTCAAAGGAGCCGTTATGGCAGAACCGTGTGATACCCTGTTGGTCTCCCCGCTCAATCAGCAGCATCGGGCTTTGGGGGCACTGATGGCTCCCTTTGGCGGCTGGGATATGCCGATCCAGTACGAGGGCATCATCGCCGAACACCGCTGGTGTCGTGAGCAGGCGGCCCTGTTCGATATCTGCCACATGGGCGAGTTTCTGTTCAAAGGGGATATCCGGGCCAGTGGTCTGGAGGATCTGTTTACCTTCTCGGTGGCTGCCATTCCGGTGGGCCGTTCCAAATACGGTTTTCTGCTGAACGAACAGGGCGGCATTATTGATGACCTGATCGTCTTCCGCTTTGCCGAGCAGGAGGCGATGATCGTGGTGAATGCCGCCACTGCTCCCCATGATTTCCAGGTGATCCGCAGTCGTTTGAGCGGGGGCGAGCTGGTCAACATTTCCGCCGCCACGGCCAAGCTGGACCTGCAGGGCCCTGAGTCCCGCGCAGTGCTGACCGCCATCTGCGGCGAACAGGCCGCCCGGTTGCCCTATTTCAGGTTCATCTCCCTCGATCTGCTGGGGGTGCCGACGATCGTCAGCCGCACCGGTTACACCGGTGAGCTGGGCTACGAGATCTTTCTGCCGACCGGCAAGGTGGTCGAACTCTGGGAGCGTCTGCTGTCCGACCAGCGGGTGAAACCGGCCGGGCTGGGGGCCCGTGACCTGCTGCGGCTGGAGGTTGGCTACTCGCTCTACGGCAGTGATATTGATGAGGAGACCACGCCGCTGGAGGCCGGTCTGGAAGGGTTTGTCAACTTCGGCAAGAGGTTTGTGGGTAAAGAAGCCTTGCTGCAACAACAGGCCGCAGGTGTAGCAAAGCGCAAGATCGCCTTTACGGTCAACTCCCGCCGCGCTCCCCGGCATGGGTACCAGATTCAGGCCGGGGGATGCACGATCGGCGAGGTGACCAGCGGTGTCTTTTCACCGATGCTGGGCTGCGGCATCGGCCTGGGGTATGTGGATTCCGCGTATGCCGCGTCGGGCACGGTGCTGACCGTCTGTCAGGATCGCGTCAGCCTGGCGGCCACGGTCTGCGGGTTGCCGTTTTATACCGGAGGTTCGCTGCGCAGCTGAGATTGATGCACGATTTGAATCTAGTACATACAAGGAGGAACGCAGCGATGAGCATCTATTTCACCAAGGAACATGAGTGGGCCAAGGTCAGCGGCAACCTGGCGCTGGTGGGGATCAGCGAGCATGCCGCCCACGAGCTGGGGGACGTGACCTTTGTGGAACTGCCGCCAGTAGGCAAGCAGGTCAAGCAGGGCGAGGTGGTGGCGGCCATCGAATCGGTCAAGGCGGCCAGCGATATCTACGCCCCGCTGTCCGGGAAGGTGGTGCGCGTCAACAGTGTGCTGGACGAGGCCCCGGAGCAGGTTAACGAAAGCCCGGAACAGGCCGCCTGGATGCTGGAGATCGAGCTGGGCGATCCGGCCGAGACGGGTAGTCTGATGAGCAAGGAACAGTACGACGCCTATCTGAAGACCCTGTAGGAGCGTTCCATGACCAGCCACTACTGTCCCCATACCCCGCAGGAGATCCGGGAGATGCTGGACGCCATCGGCGTGGCCAGCATCGAGGAGCTGTTCGTCCCGATCCCCCCTGAACTGCTGGCTAAGACCTTCAACCTGCCCCCTGGCAGGTCGGAATTCGAGACCTATGCCCGGATGCAGGAGCTGGCAGCTGATAACTGCAGCCAGCTGTCCCTGTTCATCGGCGGTGGTTTCTACGACCACCTGATTCCGGCCGCGGTGGACCACCTGGCCGGCCGGGCCGAGTTCTACACCGCCTATACCCCCTACCAGCCGGAGTGTTCGCAAGGCACCCTGCAGGCCCTGTTCGAGTACCAGACCGCCATCTGCCGCCTGACCGGTCTGGAGGTCAGCAACGCCTCGCTGTACGACGGCGCCACCGCCCTGGCGGAAGGGGCCTTGATGGCGTTGCGTGCCACCAACCGCAGCAAGCTGTTGGTTGATGGCTGCATATCACCCATCGCCCGGCAGGTGCTGGCCACCTACCTCTCCAACCTGGAGGTGGAGATCGTCGCTCTGCCGCCGCTGGATGGGCTGCTGAACCGGCAGGAGCTGGCTGCGCAGCTGGATGGCGACACCGCCGCCCTGCTGGTGCAGTACCCCAACGTTTTCGGCTGTGTGGAGGATTTCAGCCCTGTGGCCGAGCAGGTCCATGCCGCGGGTGGCCTGCTGGTGACGGCGGTCTACCCGGTGGCCTTGGGGATGCTCACGTCGCCGGCCGAGATCGGTGCCGACATCGCGGTGGGGGATGGCCAGTCGCTGGGCAATCCGCTCTCCTTCGGCGGTCCGTCATTTGGTTTCATAGCGGCAAAAAAGGCCTGCATCCGCAATATGCCGGGCCGGATCGTGGGCGAGACCGTTGACAAAAACGGCCAGCGCGGCTTCGTGCTGACCCTGCAGGCCCGTGAGCAGCACATCAAGCGCCACAAGGCCACCTCCAACATCTGTAGCAACCAGTCGTTGTGCGCCCTGCGAGGGCTGATCTTTCTGTCGGCGCTGGGGAAGGGGGGGCTGGCGGAGCTGGCGCAGCTCAATCGCGACAAGGCCGAATACGCCAAGTCATGCCTTGCCCGCATCCCTGGTGTGACCGTGTTGCAGAGCGCCCCCACCTTCAACGAATTCACGGTCAGCCTGCCGAAAGCGGCCGATCAGGTTGTAGGGGCGCTGTTGGCCAAGGGGATCGTGGCCGGTTTGCCGTTGGGTCAGTACTTTGAGGGCTCGCAGAACCTGATGGTGGTGACCGTGACCGAGAAGCGCAGCAGAAAAGAGATCGATCTGCTGGTGAAGGAGCTGGAGGTGGCGCTATGCAACTGATCTTTGAGCAATCGGTCCCTGGACGCAAAGGGGTGATGCTGCCGGCCTCCGACGTGCCACGGGCCGCTGCCCTGCCGGAAGGTCTGCGCCGGGCTGAGCCGGCCGCCCTGCCGGAACTGTCCGAACTGGACCTGGTGCGGCACTTCACCAACCTGTCCCGCCGTAACTTTTCGGTGGATACCCATTTCTACCCCTTGGGCTCCTGCACCATGAAGTACAACGCCAAGGTGCTGGAGAACGCTGCTGGGCTGTTTAGCCCGCTGCACCCGTTGACCGCCCTGCTGCCGGGCGGCAGCGACCTCTGCCAGGGGGCGCTGGGCATGTTGTACGACCTGGGGCAGATGCTGGCCGATGTGACCGGCATGGATGAGGTGACCACCCAGCCGTTGGCCGGCGCCCACGGCGAGATGACCGGCATGCTGCTGATCGCCGCCTACCACAAGGCCAAGGGGAATAAGAAGAAGTACGTGGTGGTGCCCGACTCCTCCCACGGCACCAACCCGGCCTCGGCCGCCATGGTGGGCTACGAGATCATCACCATCCCCACTGCCCTCTACGGCGATATGGATCTGGAACTGTTCAGGCAGGCCATGAACAACGAGGTGGCGGCGGTGATGATGACCTGCCCCAACACCCTGGGGCTGTTCAACCCCCACATCAAGGAGATCGCCGATATCGCCCACAGCCATGACGCCTTGATGTATTACGACGGCGCCAACCTGAACGCCATCATGGGCAAGGTGCGGCCCGGTGATGTGGGTTTTGATGTGATTCACGTCAACCTGCACAAGACCTTCGGCACCCCCCACGGTGGTGGCGGTCCCGGTTCCGGCCCGGTGGGGGTCAAGAAGGCGCTGGTGCCGTTCCTGCCGATGCCGCGCATCGTGCATGACGATGATTCAGGGCAGTTGCGGGTGCAGACCGACAGCCCGCAAACCATCGGCCGCACCGCCAACTTCTTCGGCAACTTCGGGGTGATGGTCAAGGCCTATGCCTACATGATCATGCTGGGCCGCGAAGGGCTGATTGAGGTGTCTGAGCAGGCAGTGCTGAACGCCAACTACATCAAGGAAAGGCTGAAAGACTACTTCGAGTTGCCCTATCAGCAGACCTGCATGCATGAGGTGGTCTTCTCGGCCTCTCGGCAGCTGGAGCATGGCGTGCACGCCATCGACATCGCCAAATTCCTGATCGACAAGGGCTACCATCCGCCCACGGTCTACTTTCCGCTGATCGTCAAAGAGGCGATCATGATCGAGCCCACCGAGACCGAGAGCAAGCAGACCCTGGATGCCTTTATCGAGGTGATGATCGAGGCGGCCAAGCTGGCCGAGAGCGATCCAACGGCCTTTGCTGCCATGCCGGTCAGCATGCCGGTCACCCGGCTGGACGAGACCAAGGCGGCCCGGGAGCAGAACGTCTGCTGCGTGGGGTAGTACGGTTTGTGGTGCCGCAACTGAAAAGCCGACCGGGGGGTCCCGGCCGGCTTTTTTAGTAATGGGGCGGTGGTTTTCAAAAGAGCGCTTGCTAATCACAGGATCGAAATATATATTAAAAATATATATTTTCATGGGAGGTGAAATCATGAAAACGGCAAAACTATTTCAAAACGGGCAAAGCCAGGCGGTCAGGCTACCCAAAGAGTTTCGTTTTGATGACAGCGAGGTCTTCATAAAAAAGACCGGCAATGTTGTTCAGTTGATTCCTCGGAGCGAATCATGGGATTGCCTGTTTAAAAGTCTTAAAAAGTTTTCCAGCGATTTCATGGTTGATCGCGTACAGCCAGAGCTTGATACGCGTGAGAGTTTCTGATGAAGCTGATGCTTGACACCAATATCTGCATTTACCTGATCAAACAGCAACCAGCTGCTGTGCTCAGGCGTTTTCTTGACTATCAAGTCGGCGATATCGGCATTTCTGCCATTACGCTTTCAGAGCTGCGCTACGGAGTGGCCAAGAGCGCACAGCACGCAAAAAATGCCAAGGCTCTTGATGAGTTTATTACGCCTCTGGAAGTGGTTGTGTTCGATGAACAGGCAGCCTGTGCCTATGGTGATATTCGGGCTGCCCTTGAAAAAGCCGGTACGCCAATCGGCGCCATGGATATGCTGATTGCCGCCCATGCCGTTTCGTTAGGGCTGCCCCTGGTTACCAACAACGCACGAGGATTCGCACGTATTCCCGCCCTTCAGGTTGTCAATTGGCTTGATTGATTGTCCCCTTGGTTTGTCCAACAAGTCGATTCCGATCAAACCTCAAAGGACTGCCGGGCATCGGGAATCACCACCTGCTTGAGTCCCAACTCACTCCGCAGGGCCTCGGCCAGGCTGTTGGAGGCCTCGTCTTCACCATGGACGATAAAGGTGCGTTGCGGTTTTTTCTCCATCACCCGCACAAAGTCAAGCAGCCCCTTTTTATCGGCATGGCCGGAGAAGCCGGGCAGTACCTCTACCTGGGCCTCTACCTGAAACTCCTCCCCGAAGATACGCACCCGCTTCTCCTGTTCCACCAACCGGCGCCCCAGGGTGTTGGGCGCCTGCCAGCTGGTGAAGAGGATGGTGTTGCGCGGGTCAGCAATCCGGTTGCGCAGGTGATGCAGTATCCGGCCTCCCTCCAGCATGCCGCCGGAGCTGATGATGATGGCCGGGGTCTTCAGGTGATTGAGCGCCTTTGATTGCTCCACCGACTGGGTGTACTGCAGACGGCCGAAACCGAACGGGTTGTTGTCGTCGTCGGTCAGCAGAAACTCGCGGATCTCGTCATCGTAGACCTCGGGGTGCAGCCGGAAGACCTCGGTGGTGCGGGTGGCCAGCGGGCTGTCGATGAAGACCGGCAGGTCGGGGATGGCGCCGGCACTGTGCAGCCTGTGCAGGGCATACACCAGCTGCTGGGTGCGGCCCACGGCAAAGGCTGGAATCAGGAGTGAGCCGCCACGGCTGACGGTCTGGTTGACGATCCGCTCCAGCTCTTTTTCGGATGCTGAACCGTCGGGGTGCAGCCGGTCGCCGTAGGTGCTCTCCATGATCAGGATGTCGGTCCCGTCGCTGATCGGTTGCGGGTCGCGAATGATCGGGATGTCCGGCCGGCCGATATCGCCGCTGAACACCAGGCGGCGTTGCTGGCCAGTACCCTTTTCATCGATATCGAGAATGACATGGGCGCTGCCCAGCATATGGCCGGCATCCAGCAGGGTGAGGGTAATGCCGGGAAGGATCTGGCGGGGCCGGTTATAGCTGACGCCCACAAACTGGTCCATGGCCCTGGCCGCATCGGCCTTGGTGTAGAGCGGCTCGAACGGTCGCTGGCCCTGCTTCTGGCGGCGGCGGTTGACATATTCCACATCCTTTTCCTGGATCGAGGCGCTGTCCTGCAGCATCACCGCGCACAGGTCGCGGGTGGCCGAGGTGCAGAAGATATCGCCCTTGAAGCCGTTTTTGACCAGACAGGGGATGCGGCCCGAGTGATCGATGTGGGCGTGGGACAGGATCAGACAGTCGATCTGCGCGCCCCGGCAGTCATCGCTGCGGTTCTTTTCAAAGGACTCTTTGCGTTTGCCCTGAATCAGGCCGCAGTCCAGCATGATGGTCTTGCCGTTGACCTCGAGCAGGTGCTGCGAGCCGGTGACGGTACGGGCTGCGCCATTGAAGGTAAGTTTCATCGGCTCCACCTTTCATCAAGCGTGTGTCGGCTTGTTATACCATGCTCTGCCCGTTGGTAAACCATCAGTTTTCACGGTTGCATGGTCCAGCGTTCCTTCCGCCTGCAGGCTGTGCTATCATCAGGGCGTTGTTGCGGGCAGCACGTTCGGCGGGGGTTGGACAGGACTGATGAACAGACAGGGCGACCATACTGCGGTCTGGCGGCTGATTGATACCGGCCCCTTATCCGGCAGAGAGAACATGGCGATCGACGAGGCGTTGTTTCGCTGTTTTGATCCCGCTTCATCCCGGCCGATTCTGCGGCTGTACGGCTGGCAACCGCCTGCGTTATCGCTGGGCAGGTTCCAGAAGGCGGGAGATGATCTTGACCTTGCTCGTTGCGCTGCCGATAATCTGGCTGTCGTGCGCCGGATCACCGGCGGCGGGGCGATCTTTCATGCCGATGAGCTGACCTACAGCCTGGTCTGCTCGCCGTCGCAGATTCCTGCGGCAACCTCGATAAAGGATTCCTTCCGGATCTTGACCTCATTTTTATTGGGCTTTTACAGCGTCTTGGGGCTGCAGGCCGACTATGCGGTTGATCTGGCGCCGGCCGGCAGCAGGTTGGGGGGGCGCACCCCGCTCTGTTTTGCCGGCAGGGAGAGCTACGACATCCTGGTCAACAATCGAAAACTGGGGGGCAATGCCCAGCGCCGCTCGCGGGAGATCATCTTTCAGCACGGTTCAATCCCGTTGCAGAATCGGGTACAACAGGGCTTGAACTATCTGACCGTCAGACCGCAGGGGATCGAGCAGGCCACCACCTGTCTGGCTGATGAGGGACTTGCTGTTGGCTGTGATCAACTGAAACAGATTCTTGTGCAGCAGTTTAGCGGACAGTTGTCGGCAGAGCTGCTGCCTGGCGGGTTGACCCGGCAGGAGCAGGTTTTGTCAGAGACCTTGATGCGTGAAAAATACCGTGCTGATTGCTGGAATCTGGAAGGTGAAGAACCATGAAAATCCAACGCAAGCCGGAATGGCTGCGAAAAAAGGTGCCGCAAGGGGAACAGGCTGCCATGCGGGGACTGTTGTCCGAACTGAAGCTGAACACCGTCTGTCAGCAGGCGCTCTGCCCCAACATTGCCGAATGCTTCAGCTGCGGCCAGGCCACCTTTCTGATTCTCGGGCGCGATTGCACCCGTCAGTGCAGCTTTTGCAATGTGGAAAAGGGGGCGGCTCCGTTGCCGCCGGACAGCGACGAGCCGCGCCGGGTGGCTGAGGCGGTGGTGCGCCTGAAGCTCTCTCACGTCGTGGTAACCAGCCCCACCCGCGATGACCTGGCGGATGGCGGCGCTGGTCAGTATGCCGCCACGGTGGCAGCAATTCGGGAACGGTCGCCAACAACGGCGGTGGAACTGCTGGTGCCCGATTTTTGCGGTGATCAGCAGGCCCTGCAGACGGTGCTGTCAGCCAGGCCTGCCATTCTTGCCCATAATCTGGAGACGGTGCCGCGTTTGTATGCGGTGCGTCAAGGGGCCGACTACCGGCGCTCACTCTGTTTGCTGGAGCGGGCCGCGGCAGCGGCAGGCGCTGTGCCGACCAAATCAGGGATCATGCTGGGGTTGGGTGAAACGGAAGAAGAAGTGCTGGCAGTGTTGCAGGATCTGCGGGGTGTGGGCTGCAGCTATCTGTCGATCGGTCAGTATCTGGCGCCGGGCAAGCGACATCAGCCGGTGGTTGAGTATATTGTGCCCGAGCGATTTGAGGAGCTGCGGCAGCAGGCCTTGGAGATGGGCTTTCGCCACGTGGAGAGCAGCCCGTACACCCGCAGCTCGTTTCATGCGGCCAACTACCAGTAAAAAAGCCGCCCCTTGCAGGGCGGCCCGGTGCGGCATATCGTTACTGGTCAATCAGGCGAAGGTTGAGAAACCGTAATCCTGACTCTTGACCGGTTGGGGAGACTGCTTGGCGTTTTGGGCCAGCATATTGGCTACCTGATCCTGTGCCTCGGCTGCTTTCTTGATCATCGCCGTTGACATGGCCTGTTGCGTCTCGGCCGATTTCATTAATTGACTGGCACCTGCAACTGAACTGACGTCCATGGTTTACCTCCTTCATGGTGTTGCTGAAGTATCCCACCATTTAAGTAGGAATGCAAAACTATTTTTCTTCAGCGCTGTGGCTTTCGCAGCACGCCGATCTCTGGTATAGTCTCAGCAAACAATCTGTCAGGCAAAAGGGAGGTCTGATCATGACTATTGTGTGGTGGCACTGGTTAGTGCTGGGGTTCTGTCTGATCGGAATGGAACTGTTGGTCCCTTCGTTTACCATTATCTGGTTTGGCCTGGGTGCGGTGGTGGTTGGGCTGCTGGTGCTGCTGGTGCCGGTGTTGCCGCTCTGGTTGCAGGTGCTGCTCTGGGCGGCGGCTTCAGTCGCTTTCACGCTGATGTGGTTTAAATACCTGAAACCCAGAACCGACCGTACCCATGCAGGCCAATCCAAAGAGGCGATTGTTGGTGAAACCGGCATTATCATCCGCGGTACCGCCGACAGCTACGCCAAGGGCAAGGTTCGTTTTCGCATCGCTATCCTGGGCGCCGATGAGTGGACCTGTTATGCCGATCAGCCGTTGACGGTCGGTGAGACCGTACAGGTTGAGGATATTGAGGGACAGATGTTAAAGGTACGTAAACTATAACCAGGAGGAATACATGCCAGGAATGATCGTAGTTGGCGTCTTGTTCGTGGTGGTGGCAGCCACCATTTTTGCCGGGATCAAAACCGTGCCTCAGGGGCAGGAGTGGGTGGTTGAGCGGTTGGGAAAGTACAGCTGCACCCTTAAGCCGGGTTTGAATTTTATTATTCCCTATATCGATAACGTTTCCTACCGTGTTTCCACCAAAGGTGACGTGCTGTCGATCGGCTCCCAGGAGGTGATCACCAGGGATAATGCGGTGATTATCACCAACGCGGTGGCTTTTATCAAGGTGACCGAACCGACCCGCGCGGTCTACGAGATCCAGAACTATGAATACGCCATCCAGAATCTGGTGATGACCACCCTGCGGGCGATCATCGGTCAGATGGAGCTGAACAGCGCCCTGTCCGAGCGGGAACATATCAAGGCCCGGCTGCAGGAGAATATCTCCAAGGAGGTCGCCAACTGGGGCATCTACGTGCAGTCGGTGGAGATTCAGGACATCAAACCGTCCGAGTCGATGCAGAAGGCCATGGAGCAGCAGGCCAGCGCCGATCGTTTCAAACAGGCCGCCATTCTGGAGGCCGAAGGACGCCGTGAAGCGATGATCCGCGAGGCCGACGGCAAGCTGGAGGCTGCCAAGCGTGAGGCTGATGCCCAGATCCGGTTGGCCGAAGCGTCGGCCCAGGCCATCACAAATATCAGCGCCGCCATCCAGGACCGGGATCTGCCGGCGGTCTTCCTGCTGGGTGACCGTTATGTCAGCGCTCTTCAGCATATGGCAACCTCACAGAACTCCAAGATGGTCATGCTGCCGGCCGATCTGCCGGCCGCCATCCGGGGGATCATGGGGAAGGGGTAGGTGCAACGCTCCCATGAGTACTGGATGGGCAAGGCGATTGCCGAGGCCCGTAAGGCGCAAGCCAAGGCCGAGGTGCCGATCGGTTGTGTCATCGTCCGTGACAATCGGATCATCGCCCGTGCCCATAATCTGCGGGAATTCACGCAGGACCCGGCTGCCCACGCTGAACTGCTTGCCATTCGCAAGGCCGCCAGGAAACTCGATTCCTGGCGGCTTTTGGGCACCACCCTCTATGTGACCCTGGAACCCTGCCTGATGTGTATGGGGGCCATCATTCTGGCCCGCATCCCCACTGTGGTCTTCGGCTGTTTCGATCCCAAGGCCGGTGCGGCCGGTTCCCTGTTTGATCTTTCCAACGATCCTCGTTTGAATCATCGTCTGAAACTTTTCAGTGGCATCTGTGGCGAGGAATGCTCCCGTCTGCTCTCCGGGTTTTTTGCCGCGTTGCGGCAGCGCCATCGCGCAATATCTTAGTTTCAATATATATAAATAAATAATTTTAAGTTGCATCAATCGATTGAGTAATGGTAAAAAAATATACTCTGTAACCGTAAGGAGATGGTATGCGTCGTTGCTGTAGCATCCTGCTCTGTCTGCTGTGTCTGGTTGTCGGACTCTCGGTGACCCCGGCACTGGCAGTGAAAATCAATACACCGGCCCCTGACTTCACTCTTACGGATCTGCACGGCACAAAGGTCAGTCTGTCGAGCCTGCGAGGCAAGGTGGTGCTGCTCAACTTCTGGTCCACTACCTGCGCCCCTTGTGTGGTGGAGATCCCCTCGCTCAACGATCTGTATCATGAGTTCAGGGGACAGGGATTGGTGGTGCTGGGCATCGCCCTTGACCCCAGCGAAAAACCGGTACGGGAGCTGACCGGCAAACTGAAGGTGGAGTACCCCAATCTGATGGACAGTGAGAAGGATGTTTACTTCGACAGCTATGGCCTGTTCGGGCAGCCGGTCAGTCTGATTGTGGACCGTAACGGCGTGGTGCGTGAAAAGATCATCGGCGGGATTGAGTGGACGTCTCCCCAGATGAAAACCAGGATTCAATCCTATCTGAAAGGACGGTAGTGATATGCAACGGATGTTGACCTATGCAGCCTGTTTGGTCATGGCACTTATGGTGGGAGGTTGCAGTTCCGGTAATTTTATGGTCTACAAGGATGCCAAGCATTTTTATGTCACGAGCAGCGGGCCTGAACTGAAAAGGATTTTATGCGACTCTGGCGATATGGATCGGATCACCAGGGATTCACGGTTGCCTGATCCGCTACAGAAGGACCTGAAGGACGGCATCTGCGCCTCAAACAAGGTCAAGGAACGGTTGATGGCAACGCTGGAAGGGATGACCAAAGAACAGCGCACATCCCTCAAGCTGGCTTTTCAGCAGAACGGTTATGATATCAACGTTGTGGCAAACTGTTGAGGTAACGCCTACTAGCGCCCGGGTGGCGCTGCAGTCAAAAGGTCGAGGTTGAGTTTTTTTCCGGCATGGTGTATAGCATGAACGGCCTGAGCGATCAGGCCGTTTTTTTACTGGAGGGGTGTCCGAGAGGTCGAAGGTGACAGACTCGAAATCTGTTGTACCGCAAGGTACCTAGGGTTCGAATCCCTACCCCTCCGCCATAGAATAATCCGGTTTAGTCCGGCGTAGTATGTAAAGCCCCTGAAATTCAGGGGCTTTTTCTTTTTTGCTGTATGGCAAACTATGTATTGATATGCTTCTCTCTGGAAGTTTTTACGGTGTAGGTTACGGTGTTTGCAAAACACCGCATTAAAAACACCGTAAAAAGGAGAGGCCAATGCCAAAGCGGGTTTTACCACTTACCGACCTTCAAGTGAAAAACGCCAAGCCGAAGGATAAACCGTATAAACTGACAGACGGTGGCGGCCTCTATGTCCTGATCACCCCCAGCGGCGGCAAGCTCTGGCGCTTTGATTACGCCTTTGAAGACAAGCGCAAAACCCTTTTCCTGAAGTCCTACCCTGAAATAACACTATCAGAAGCGCGTCAGCGACGCGATGAAGCCAGGCGACAGATTGCAACCGGCACTGACCCCAACCAAGAGAAAAAAGCTGCCATAGAGGCCGCAGAAACAGCTACTGCATCCTTTTTTGAGGTTGTAGCCGGTGAGTGGTTTTAGAAGCGCAAGCCTGAAGCGGGTTGCCCTGCAGGCCAACAAAACCAAGCTGCTGGAAGATGCCAAGAAAAAGGGCTGGAGGACGAACACTCCCCCACCGATCTGGCAAGTCGCCGCAAGAAAGCAGTATGCCGCATTTATTAAGTACTTAAATAATGTGTCCATCCAGTTAAAGGAATTAGAAACCCTTGAAAATAATCAAAAGCAGACCGTTGAAAAGGTTGGAACCGCCGCCAGGGACAGGATGCAGGCTGTGTGGAGTGCCGCGAGAAGGACGGTTGAATTAAAACCAGGAATGTCTGAATTTATGAAACAAAACAAGCGAATCAACCGCTCAAAACAGGTAAGGCAAAAAGGGGCGCAGGATATTTCTCTTTAATTCATAAAAGGATGTTTTGCAGGTAATAATTGGCTGTTACGAGAAAAGAGATCGAATCAAAGCCGCAAATGATTTAACTTATAATTCAAAGCAAGAGCCACTCAAAGTTTACATGTTACAAGCCCTGCCATCGGTCAATCTGATGTTGATACAGATACTGCTGGAACCCGGCAAAGGCCTGTCCGATCTCCGCCGGGGTCTGTCCCAGGTCGGCCACCGCATCGGGGATGGAATCGCGGTATTTCAGCTTTAGAAGCGGTGTCAATTTGGCCTGATCCAGCTCCTCCACGCCGACCTCCACGTAATGGGCCAGCACAAAATCCAGAAACAGTTGCAGTTTGTTGTTAAAGTGCTGGGTGATCAGGGTGCGGGCCTTGCCTGCCCGTTCTTCTCTGGTTAAGGGCGGCATGGCGTAGGCCACATGGGCCAGCACATCGAACAGATCGCTTTTTTCAGCGTCGATAATCCGCTGCATCTCAGCCAGCTGGTCATGGCCGAATCCCTTTTCTGCCAGCCCTTCCAGTAGTTTCCTGCGGGTGTCCGGTCGGCTCCAGAGTCCCCGCAGCTCATCCTCATTCTTGAAGAACTCCGGCAGCCTGCCGAACAGCAGCTCCATAAACTGCTGGGCCGACATCGGCGTACCGTCAGGATGCCAAAAGCTGGTAACGGTCATGTGCTGGATGCTGCGCTCTTTGCCGTCAGCCAGTTTAACCTTTGCCTTCTGTTTTGGCGGCTGCTTCTCTTTTGTGACTTCTCCAGGCTCTATGGGGCGTTGACGACCTATCGCTTTTTCAACTTCTTCCATCGGCTCGCCGTCCCACTCAGGATCACAGAAATGGTGGTGGGCCTTCACAAAGTCGTAGATGGTGAAGTAGTCCTTGCCGTCATACAGCCGGGTACCACGCCCGATGATCTGCTTGAACTCGATCATGGAGTTAACCGGCCGCATCAACACGATGTTGCGGATGTTACGGGCATCGACACCGGTGGAGAGCTTTTGCGAGGTGGTCAGGACCGTGGGAATCGTCTTCTCGTTATCCTGAAAATCCCGCAGGTGCTGTTCACCCAATACGCCGTCATTGGCGGTCACCCGCTGGCAGTAGTTGGGATCAGGGCTGGTCTTCAGCTGGTTGATCAGGTCACGCACCGCCAGGGCATGATCCTGGGTGGCGCAGAACACCAGGCTCTTTTCCTGCTGGTTGATCATGGACAGGAACAGCTCAACCCGCTTCTTTTCCCGCTCCTTGATCTCGATGATCTTGTTAAAGTCCGATTCCTCGTAGACCCTGCCCGCTTCGATCTGCCCTTCTACCACCGTATCATCGGGGATGTAGATGTACTCGTCCAGGGTGGTGGAGATCTGTTTTACCCGGAAGGGGGTCAGGTAGCCGTCATTGATGCCGTCCTTCAGCGAGTAGATGTAGACCGGCTCACCAAAGTAGGCATAGGTATCCACGTTGTCCTTGCGTTTGGGTGTGGCGGTCAGGCCAAGCTGCACCGCAGGGCTGAAGTACTCCAGAATCCCCCGCCAGTTGCTTTCATCATTGGCTCCGCCGCGGTGGCACTCATCAATAATGATACAGTCAAAGAAATCCGGCGGATACTCGCCAAAGTAGGGGGTGTCGTTGTACCCGCTCATAAAGGTCTGGAAGATGGTGAAGAAGATGCTGCCGTTCTTGGGAACCTTTCCCTTTTTTCTGATCTCATCCGGTTCGATCCGTACCAGGGCATCTTCAGGAAAGGCGGAAAAGGCGTTGTAGGCCTGATCGGCCAGGATGTTGCGGTCAGCCAGGAACAGGATGCGGGGACGGCGGGTAGGGCCGCCTTCCTTTTTCCAGTCAGTCAGGTTCCAGCGACTCTGGAACAGCTTCCAGGCAAGCTGAAAGGCGATAAAGGTCTTGCCGGTGCCGGTGGCCAGGGTCAGCAGGATACGGTCTTGATGATCAGCAACTGCCTGCAGCACCCGTTCAATGGCGATATCCTGATAATAACGGCCTTGAAAGTACCCGCCCCGATCTTCAAACGGCACCGCAGCAAAGCGGTCACGCCATCCGTTACGGGTAGCAAAGGTCAGGTTCCACAGCTCATCCGGAGTGGGGTAGTGTGGCAACTCACCTTCTGCGCCGGTTGCCCTGTCGATGCCATAGATACCCTGGCCGTTGGTGGCGTAGGTGAAACGAATCTCCAGCTTACCGGCATACTCCTTGGCTTGGGCAACCCCGGAGGTACAAGGCTTGTCCCACGCCTTGGCCTCCACCACCGCCAGCTTGGTGTTGCGGTACTCCAGAACATAGTCAGCCGTCAGAGCCTTGCCCCGTTTGCCGTGGCCTTCGATCCGGCCCAAGGTAATCGGATACTCCCGCCGGATGCGGCTACCTGCCACCACACCCCAGCCAGCGGTCTGCAGGGCGGGGTCAATATGTTCAGCTCTGGTTTCGGCTTCGTTCATCAGGCGGCTTTCCCGTAGGGAACAAATGCATTGCTGTCGCGCGTCAGCAGTTGTAGCAACTTGGGGTGAATGAACAGCTTTTCCTTCCCCGCATCCAGTTCGGTCAGTACGCCGATCCGGACCAACTGTTTCAGATACAGCGAGGCTGTCTGACGTTTGGCGATGCCTGCCTCGGTCAGGTTGCTGATGCGGCAATACGGTAGCTGAAACAAAAGAGTGACCAGTTCGTGGCTATAGACTTTTGGCAGGCTGGCACGGATATGTTCGGCTGTGTGGTCGGACAAGGCGCGAATCGTCGCAATCTTGCCCGTCGTCCAACTGGCCGTTTGCTCAACGCCCTTGATAAGGTAAAGCAGCCACGGTTCCCAATCCTGTTCCCGTGTAACCTGCAACAACAGGCGGTAATAATCCGTTTTGTTCTGGATGATGTAGCGGCTCAGATACAGAATCGGCAGGGTCAGCAATCCCTCCTGGATCAGGAACAGGCTGTTCAGTACCCGCCCCGTGCGTCCGTTGCCATCGGTAAACGGGTGGATTGCTTCGAACTGGTAATGACCGACCGCCATGCGAATCAGGGGATCGAGCTCCGTCTCGTTGTGCAGATAGCGTTCCCAGTTCGCCAACAGATCCCGTAACAAGCCTTCACCTTCGGGCGGGGTATAGATGGTCTCGCCCGTTTTGTCGTTGATGAGCGTTGTGCCCGGCGTGCGGCGTATCGACATCTCCACGCCCTTGATCGTGGTGCACACCTGTTCCGCCGTGCGGGTATTGAGTGGAGTTTGCTTGAGTGCCCTGAAGCCCTCGAACAGCGCACGGCTGTAACGCAGCGCTTCTTTGGTCGCCGAGTTGGCCTGAGCCTCGTTGCCCACATGCCGGAACAGTTCGTCCGTGGTCGTCACGATATTCTCGATTTCAGAACTGGCGCGTGCTTCGAGAAGCGGCAGCGTATTGATCAGCATGGCCTGGTTCGGAATCAACTCGGCCGCCTGCTTCAGTTCGGCCAGCGCCGCACGGGCGGTGATGCACTGCTTCAGCACCGCACGGGTTTCCACCTCGATGGCAGGTGGCAATAGAGGAAGAGCATTGTAGGCACGCTCAGGATTCCAGTTTGCAGCGGTCATGTTTAACTTTCTCCGACTTTTAGACACGACCGCACTCTATGTCGACGCAATCGACATGTCAACAAAATGTGTCGATTATTTTTGTTTTTGTCGACATATATCCGGGACGTGTCGATCATGCAAACATGACGCATAAACTCACAACTCCCCTCTGAAGGCCTGATCCAGCAGGGATTTCTTCAGCGCATCCAGTGCGGCCAGCTTCTGCTGGTAGATGGATTCAAGATTTTTGGTTTCCTCAAGAAGTGAGTCCGTTGTTGAAACTATTTGCTCCTGTTCTTCTAGGCTTGGCAAAGCAATCTCCATGTCCTTTATCATTCCAAGCTTCAGAAACTTAGTCCCTGCACCCACGGACTGTTCCTTAAATTTTTTCAGGCTTTTCAACATCTGGTAATACAGGAATCTATATAACACACGCTGATGTTCGTTCACCGTGATCACGTAGGTTCGCTGATAAGCATTAAATTTACCATTGTAGTGCTTCACGTTGAAGTCACCGACTGCGTTGTTGCCTGCAAGGAGAATAGCTTCACAGTCAAAGGCAAAAGTATCAATAGCGTATATCCCACGTGAACAAGTAAAAAACGGATATACTCCACCTTCAACTGCTGCATTAGAATCTAATTTTCCGGTAGTGATTTTAACCAAATCTCCAAGAGGCACCTTCGCTGCATCTATACCATTGAGGTGACTTTCAAACAGCGCACGGGCATTTTGCAGGTTCTTCTCGGCGTTGACCTTGGCAATGGCGATACCTTCAAACGCTTCATCAAGGATGCCGACGATGCGTTGCTGTTCGGGGAGAGGGGCAAACACTATAGGTAACGCCGAAATTTCGGATTTATTGATTGAAGCGAAAACAGCCCCTTCCTTGCCAGCTATTTTTGGCTGCAAGTGAAGCAGTTGGTAATACAAAAACTCCCTATCCAGTTCGCCTTTGCTGCGTATGGCAGCTAATCCTCGTCCTATACAGATTTCCTCAGCAGCAAAATTTACTGGCCCCACAGGAGCACGTACTGACATCAAAATGTCACCTTCTCGCGCAACCTTGGTGGTCTGAGTGGTCCAAGATGTGGGGGCCTCAATGAACTTCTCTCCGAAGTCTTTTTTGCCCTGATAGAATGGCAACCCGTTACCTTCAGAGTTATAAAATTTGCCCTCTGGCGACTGACCAGCGATTACCTCGCACAAATCGCCAATGTGTTTGTATTCCCACCCGGCCTTCATCCCTCCACACCGCTTTTCTCCGCGCCCTCCGCGTCTCCGCGTGACCCCGCCTCTAATCTTTTTCGCTGGTCATCTGCCGTCAGTATTCGCATCTGTTGAATGGCGAGCTGGTTCAGCCGCTGCAAACGTTCCGGCTGAGCAATCCCTTCGGCGATAAAGTGGGCATTGAGGTTTTCCATATTGGCCAGGCAGAGCAGTTGCGCGCTTTCGGCCTGATCGCGGATATTCCCCTTTTCACCCGGATTCTCGCTGCGCCACTGGGCGGCGGTTTTGCCAAATAACGCCATATTGAGCAAATCCGCCTCGCTGGCATAGACCAGCGTCATCTGCGCCGGGGTTAATTCAGGCGGAATCAGGTGCTCACGAATGGCATCGGTATGGATGCGGTAATTGAGTTTTGCCAGATTGCGGCGGATATCCCAGCCAAGGGTCTTGTGTTCTTCTTCCTTGAGACGCTGAAACTCCTTGATAAGGTAGAGCTTGAACTCAACTGAAATCCACGAAGCAAATTCAAAGGCAATATCCTTGTGGGCATATGTACCGCCATAGCGGCCTGCCTTGGAAATAATGCCAATGGCTCCGGTACGTTCGATCCACTGCTTTGCAGTGAGAATGAAGCTGTTGAGGCCGGAATCTTTTTTAATCCCATCGAATTCGATGGGATTAAACTCCGGATTATTTATCTGCTCCCAGATACCAAGAAATTCAATGGTATTCCTATTGCGCATCCAGTTGGATATAAGGTAATCTGTTCGCTCCGCATCCTTATACCGAGCAATATCGGTAATGCAGATATAGTCATCGTCTTTGACGGAAAGTATCTGCACCTCTCGCTTGAGTACCTCAATTTTTGCCATGAATCGCCTCCGATTCTGCACACACTGTGTTCACAATAATGGCAGTCACAGGAGCCTCCTGATATTCCGCAGCACTTCCGCACTCTCGGCATCCAGTGCAGCTATCTCATCCATGATCTCCTGCGGGGAGCGGTGGGTGATGGCTTCGCCACCGTTGGGGTTCTTTACAGAAAGATCATAGGTAGCGGTATCAATGCCGCTGACATCCACGCTCCAGCTTTTGGGAGAGTCGGCCTTGGTCTGCTGCAGTTCGATAAACTCCTGCAGGTCATCGTCATTCAGCGGGTTGGTCTTGCCCAGGTTGCGACCGGGATCAAGTGAGTAGTACCAGACCTTGCGGGTGGGAGCTCCTTTCTCAAAGAACAGCACCACGGTCTTGACACCTGCACCTTGGAACGTACCACCGGGACAATCCAGCACCGTATGCAGGTTGCAGGATTCCAGCAGCAGCTTGCGCAGGCTGACTGAGGCGTTGTCGGTGTTGGAGAGGAAGGTGTTTTTGATCACCACGCCAGCCCTGCCGCCGGCACGGAGCATCTTGATGAAGTGCTGCAGGAACAGGAAGGCGGTCTCACCGGTGCGGATCGGAAAGTTCTGCTGCACCTCTTTGCGCTCTTTGCCGCCAAAGGGGGGATTGGCAAGGATGATGTCAAAACGGTCCTTTTCCTGCACATCGGCCAGGTTCTCGGCCAGGGTGTTGGTGTGGATGATGTTGGGGGCCTCGATGCCATGCAGGATCATGTTCATGATGGCGATCACATAGGCCAGCGACTTCTTTTCTTTGCCGTAGAAGGTACGCTCCTGCAGGGTCTTTACCTGATCGGTGGTCAGGTTGCCCTGGGCCTTTAGATAGTCAAACGCCTCACACAAGAAGCCTGCTGAACCGACGGCACCGTCATAAATGCGTTGGCCTACGTTGGGTGCCACCACCTGCACGATGGCACGGATCAGCGGACGGGGGGTGTAGTACTCGCCGCCGTTGCGTCCGGCGTTGCCCATGTTCTTGATCTTGGCTTCGTAGAGGTGGGAGAGTTCGTGCTTCTCGGTTTGAGAGCGGAAGCGCAGCTCGTCGATATGGTCGATGATCTCCCGCAGGTTGTAGCCGCTGTGGATCTTGTTCTTGATCTCGCCGAATATTTCACCAATCTTGTATTCAATGGTGTTGGGGCCGGTTGCTCGCTGTTTGAAGCCGTGCAGATAAGGAAACAGTCTGCGGTCCACAAAATCCCGCAGATCATCGCCGGTCAGGGCCTTGTTGTGATCCAGCGTGCCGTCTGCAGCCTTGGGGGCTGCCCAGCTCTCCCAACGGTACGGCTGATCCAGGATGAAGGTATAGCTCTTCCCCTCCAGCTCCGCCTCCATGGACTTGTCCTGCTCCAGGCCATCCAGGTATTTCAGGAACAGCAGCCATGAGGTCTGCTCGGTGTAATCCAGTTCACTGCCACAACCTGCTTCTTTCCAGAGTACATCGTCGATATTCTTGAAGGCCTGTTCAAACATGGGGGTCCTTGTGGAGATTGAATTGGCGGGGATTTTACGTTTTGTTGGGGGCGATTGCAATCATTGATCAAGCAAAATAGGCCCCTAATCATGGATAACGGAAGTATTCTGTCATGCTGGCAGGAATAATTTAAAAACAGCCGGACTGGGGGCAGTCAAAACAGACCACTGCTGCGAGCTGGTGAAGGGGTTGGATTGGGGTTTTTCTGGCCTGAAAGTTTAATGATGTTACTGTCAATATGTTAAGAAGATGATACTTATGAGTAACCCTTTTCCATTTTAATTTTATTTCTATTTTGTTTAAAATGCGTAAAGGCTTTAAAATTTTACGGTCCTTTTTGCGGTGTACGGTGGGCGGCTGATGATTTTATTCATAAATTACGTTATGTTATCAGCTGATAACAATCCCTACCCCGCCATAAAAATGCAGGGCCTACGGGAAAAACCTGTAGGCCCTTTTGCATATATCCAGACGTCACAAGGGGCGCGGCATGCTGTTTATCAGAAAAACTACCTATCTGTCAGGTATGGCACTGGCTGTCATGTTGTTAACCGTCAGCGCGCGGGCGAATGCCGATGTCATGCCGATGGATGTCGAGCCACCCAGGGAGGTGGCCTCCCGTAGGGAGTTGAAAAAGGAGCTCTCAAGTCTGAGTGTTACCCTTGAGACCTCGGAGTTGGAGTTGGGTGATTTTCTGAACCGGGTGACTCCCCGTGAGCTGTACAAGGGAGCCGGCAGGGCCGGGGGAGTCACAACCCATGTGGTCAGGAACGGTCCGATCCAGGTCCGCGCAGCAGACAATTTTATCCACCTCACCGTTCCGGTTTCCTTCACCATGGGCTACGGCGTCTTTGAATCCTTGCCGCTTGCAACAAAGCTTACCTTCAAGCTGACCGCCAGCGTGAGCCCTGACTGGATGATCATCACGGAGGTGTACTACACCGGTTTGAGCGAGCAGCTTGCTGATGAGGTCGGGGTCGGCCTGGTCTCCATCAAGCTGCGCAGCATCGTGGAGGGGGTCACCCAGCCGCTGCAACGGACGCTCTCCGGCCTGATTACCAAGCGACTGAATGAAAAATTCCAGCTGCGTTCAGAAATGGCCAAGGTTTGGCAAGCGGCTCAAAAGCCGATGCTGGTGGATGCCAGGTATGCTGCCTGGCTGCTGCTTACACCACAGGAGGCATCGATTTATCCGTTGTACGCCCAACATCGTCAGATTCGGTTGGGGGTGGGGCTCAAGACTTATGCCGAACTGGTAGTGGGGCCGGAACCTGTAGCCCGTCCAGCCACTGCACTTCCCAGGCTCCGGCAGGTTGCCGTCGGGGAGCGCAGCTTCCAGGTCGCCCTCAACATTGATATCGTCTATCAGGATTTTCTCAAGGTCGTTGCGCCGCTGCTGATCAATAAGGAGTTTAAAGGCGATGGCAGGACTGTTGTGGTGAAGAGTCTCGACCTGTACGGCAACGGTGACCGGCTGGTGGTCAAGCTTGAGACCACCGGCGACCTTGACGGGGTTATCTACCTGACCTGCAGGCCGGTCTTGAATCCTCGGACCAACGTCGTTTCGGTGGAGGATCTGGACTTTGATCTGCAAACCCGGAACATGTTGCTGAAAACGGCTGAATGGTTCCTGCACGGCACCATTCGGGACTCCATCCAGGAAAAACTCAATCTGGACCTGACCCAGCGTTTGCTGCAGGTCAGGGATATGGCCAGCAAGGCCCTGACGCGGGTTAAGCTGGCGGACAAGCTGTATCTGAGCGGCAATGTCACCACCGTCAGTCTGAACGATGTGCTGGTCCGGCAGGACAGGTTTTCGATTCAGGTCTACACGGCGGGAGAAAGCAGTGTTGTGCTTCACTGAGGCGGATTGTAGCGGGCAATCCTGACGTGTGTGTGCCTGTATAAAACCGGTTTCCCTTAAGGCAATGCCATGAACCGTTCTCACTGCTGTGAGCAAGCCGTACTGCATGAGTTGCTTGATCCGTTGCGCAGACTGTTCCCGGTTCGTCTGCATGACCGGATACTGCTGGTGGGTGGCTGTGTGCGGGATCTGCTGCGCGGGGTGCGCTGGCACGATCTGGACCTGGCTGCGGCCTTGACTCCGTCGGAGTTCGAATCCTGCGGTTTTCGGCTGGTGACCGGTCGCAGCACCCTGCCGGTCTGGTTTTACCACGATGAATCGATCGGCACGGTCGAGGCGGTTGCGTTGGAGAGCATGGAGCGGCTTGAGGACGATCTGCGGCGGCGGGATTTCACCATCAACGCCCTGGCGCTTACCCTGGATACCCGGTTGATCGATCCCTTGGCAGGTCAGCAGGGCCTGGACCTGGGCGCTTTGGTGCCTTGTAGCGCGCGCAGCTTCGTTGAGGACCCCTTGCGAGTGGTGCGAGCCTTTCGTTTTGAGTCTCAGGGGTGGCGGCTTACAACGGAGAGTGAAGGTCTGATCGCTGCCCGGCAGTGGGATGATGCCTTGCAGGACATCCCGGTGGAGCGGTTCAGCCGGGAGTTGCAGAAGGCGCTGGCGGCCGGCGATCCCGCCCGGTTCTTTCAGCGGCTGGTGCGGTATAACGTCGGCCGGCACTGGCTGCCTGAACTGTTCCAGATGCCGCAGGTTCCGGCCGGCCCGCTCAACTATCATCCCGAGGGAGATCTGTTGACCCACACGCTACAGGTTCTGCAACGGGTGGCAGTCCGGTCTGGAGATCCGTTGGCCCGTTTCTGTGCCTTCTGCCATGATCTCGGCAAGCTGAGTACGGCTCCGTCCCGCTATCCGCAGCATCACGGACATGATAAGGCCGGCTTCCAACCGGTACAGGCGCTGTGCGAGCGTCTGCGGCTGCCGTCGCGCTGGCGTGACGCTGCTGCCTGGACCAGCCGTCTGCACACCAAGGCCAACCTGATGGCAACATTGCGGCCGGCTACGCTGCTGACGATGGTGGCGCAGGCGCGCAAAGCCGGCATTATTGAGATCTTGCCACTGGTATCGGCGGCTGATAAGCAGGCGCAGATGGATCACGGGTTGTGGAGCCAGGCTGTGGCTGTCGCTGCCTTGTCAACCGTGCAACTCGGGATTGATCCATTGCGGCTGGCAGCGCTGGCGCCAGCCAAGCGTGCCGGTTATCTTCTGCAAAAACGGGTGGAACGGTTGCAGTCGCTGAGGGGGGGCTGACAGGTTTGCATTTTTGCAAAGACGACGGAAGGCCTGCGGCAATCCGCGGGCCTTCCGTGTACAGTGAAACGGGAGGAATTACTTTTTTTTGGCAGCCTTGACCTTGAGGTCCTTGAGGTTTTTACCCGGGGAGAACTTGGCCGAGGTTTTGGCCGGAATCTTGATCTCTTTGCCGGTTTGAGGATTGCGGCCGGTACGGGCCTTGCGGGTCACGGTGTTGAAGGTGCCGAAGCCGACCAGGGTCAGCTTGTCGCCAGCTTTCATGGCTGCTTCGGTTGCTGCCATAAAAGCGCTGAGGGCCTTCTCGGCCTGGGTCTTGGTGATGCCTGCGCCTGCTGCCATCTTTGCAACGAGATCTGCCTTCTTCATTCGGGTCCCCCTTGGGTTTTTTTCGCTGCCGGGACGTCTCCGACAGCGTTGAATCTGGCCTATGATCTTAGCACTGGATTGAGCTTATGCAAGTGGTCAAGCGTTTTTTTGCTTCTAACACACTTTTTTTTCTATAGCGAGTGTTCTTTCTGCTTTTAATCTCTTTTTAAGGCGGTGCCCGGGCCGGACAGGAAACTGTTGACAGGCGCACTGGCCTGGCAGTACTTTTAAAACACCGGCGGAAGCCCGGTGTAACAGCCTGATTCACGGTATGGCGGCCTGCGGCCGCCTTGTTTTTATGCCGTGGTCAAGATCGACTATATGGGAGGTTGCAGATGGAAATTTCAGTACTCCCCCTGGCAGCAGGGCAGATGAAGGAAAAGGTAGCTGACGAATCGAAACTGGGCTTTGGCCGTGTCTTTAGCGACCGGATGCTGCTGATTGAGTGGACCCCGGAGAAAGGCTGGCACGATGCCCGCATCAAGCCCTATGAACCGTTTGTGTTGGACCCGTCAGCCCAGGTATTCCACTACGCCCAGGAGATCTTCGAGGGTCTGAAGGCATATAAGTGGGCCGATGGCCGGATTGCACTGTTCAGGCCGGAAAAGAATGCCCGGCGCTTCAACCTTTCAGCCGAGCGACTCTGTATGCCCGAGCTGCCGGAAGAGCTGTTCATCAAAGGGATCAAACAGCTGGTCGCCCAGGAAAAGGACTGGATTCCCACTGCGCCGGGCACCTCGCTCTATATTCGTCCCGCCATGATCGGCGTTCAGCCGGTCCTGGGGGTTAACCCGTCTGATCATTTTTATTTCTTCGTCATCCTTTCGCCGGTGGGGGCCTACTATGCAGCCGGCTTCAAACCGGTCAGCATCATGGTGGAGGATCATTACGTCCGCGCCGTACCCGGAGGCACTGGCGAGGCCAAGACCGGCGGCAACTATGCTTCCTCCCTCAAGGCCGGTCTGGAAGCTAAGAAAAAAGGCTACGATCAGGTGCTTTGGCTGGATGGCCGTGAGCAGCGCTACATTGAAGAGGTGGGCGCCATGAACATGTTCTTTGTCTATGGCAACAAGATTGTTACTTCCGCCTTGAACGGCTCTATTCTGGCTGGAGTTACCCGTGATTCTGTGCTGACGCTGGCTCAGAAGCTCGGCTGTACGGTTGAAGAGAAAAAAATCGACGTCATTGAGTTGATGGCCGACATCAAGGCCGGCAAGGTGACGGAGGCCTTCGGTAGCGGCACTGCTGCGGTGATTACCCCGGTGGGCAAGCTGCACTACAAGGATGAAACGGTGCTGTTGGGCGACGGCGAAGTGGGCAGTCTGACCCAGAAACTGTACGATACGCTGACCGGTATTCAGACCGGCCAGGTACCGGATGAATTCGGCTGGCTCAGCTTCGTTTAAGTGGACCAGGCGGATTTTTGATCACGCTATGACACTTTGTACATAGGGGCAACAACCGACGGTTGTTGCCCCTGTCGCGTTGCAGCGGCGTTTTTTGTCAGCAAAATGGCAGGCTCGCCGTTGCTTTTTCTTGAGTATTTTGAGAGGGGAAAGTGTTAGAATATTTTTATCAAACACAGGAGGTGTACCATGAAATCAAAAATGCTGATGATCATAGCTTTGCTGGCACTAACCATTTCAACCGCAGCTGCCGCCGGTGACTACCGGGGGGACGAGCGCTGTCCGAAACCTGCGGACTGGAGCAGGTATTCAGAGCCGTATAATCCCCTGGAACATCCCAATGACTATCCGACCTTTTACAAGTCCGACTGGCCCGGCTGGTCTTGCTCATACCAACGGGAAGATGGCGTGATCGTACAGTATGGCGACAGCCGTACCCCCCAGCAGCAATGGCAGGACACCTGGGGCGGTTCGGACGGTGAGGTGAACTAGTCGGCGTATTCTTCTTTCTTGAGGCCGTACTTCTTGATCTTGCGATAGAGAGTGGCCATATTCATGCCGGCCTCGCTGGCGGCGCTGTCCACGGCGCCGCCATGTTTTTTCAGCAGATCCCTCAGCAGGTCCCGCTCAAAACGTTCCAGAGCGGCGGTGAAGGGAATCTCGTCGCTGAGCACCGGCCCTGCCTGCGACGTAACCGGCAGTGGGCCTTCCGGGAGTTCGATCACCTGCCCCAGGGTCTCCAGGGTGATATAATCGCTCCCCTCCATGGCCATGCAGGCCTCGATCACATTTTTTAACTGACGGATGTTGCCGGGCCACTGGAAGGAGCAGAGTATCTGCATGGCGTCCTTCTCAAACCCCTTGATGGTGGTGCCGAATTTGATGTTTTGCAGATGGATGAAGTGGGCCGCCAGCAGGGGGATGTCCTCGACCCGCTCACGCAGCGGCGGCAGATGCAGATTGACCACGTTCAGCCGGTAGTAGAGATCTTCCCGGAACTCCCCTTTTTTAACCGCCTCCTTCAGATCGGCGTTGGTGGCGGAAATCACCCGCACATCCACCCTGGTCGGCGTGGTCTCGCCCACCCTGGTGAATTCCTGTTCCTGTAGGAAGCGCAGCAGGGTCTTCTGGACATTCATCGGCAGGTTGCCCACCTCATCCAGAAACAGGGTGCCGCCGTTGGCAGCATCCAGCAGACCCTGACGATTTTCGGTGGCGCCGGTAAAGGCCCCTTTGCGGTAGCCGAACAGTTCGCTTTCCAGGATGCTTTCCGGCAGGCCGCCGCAGTTGATGGCGATGAATTTTATGTCCTTGCGGGCCGAATGGTAATGAACCGCCTGGGCGATCAGCTCCTTGCCGGTGCCGGATTCACCGGTGATCAGCACCGAGGTGTCCCGGCCCGCCACCTTGCCTACCTTGTCCAGCACGTTGCGCAGGGCTCCCGAGGCGCCGATGATGTTGTCGAACTGGAGCTTTTCCTCGATTTCACGCCGCAGTTCGCGGTTTTCTTCCTGCAACTGCGCCTGCTGCAAGGCGTTTTTGACCCGATACACCAGCTCTGCCGGCTCAAACGGCTTGGTCAGCATGTCATAGGCACCTCTGCGCAAGGCCTGAATCGACATCTCCACCGTGGCATAGGCGGTGATGATGATCACCGGCAGTTCGCGGGCCTGCTCCTTGACCTTCTGCAACACCTCCAGGCCGGTCATGCCGGGCATTTTGATGTCGGTGATCACCAGGTCCCAGTTGCTGGGGGTAAACTCTTCCATCGCCTTGACAGGATTGGTGTAGGCCCGGATCAGGTAGCCGCTGTCCAGCAGCACCTGCTCCATCATCCGGCAAAGTCCTTCCTCATTATCAATCAGTAGTATCCGTTGCTTGTCGGTCATGCCAGTTTTCCTCATAGTCGATCGGCAGTGTCACGGTAACGGTGGTACCGTGGCCTGGTTCGCTTTCTATCGTGATCTCGCCATGATGCATCTCGATGATTTGCCGGGTGATGGCCAGCCCGAGGCCGGTGCCACGCATCTTGGTGGTATAGAACGGTTCGAAGATCTTTTCCAGGTTTTCAGCCGGGATGCCGGAACCGGTATCCCGGAAGATGGTCCGCACCGTATGGTCAGGCCCCGGTGTGGTGGTAATCAACAGTTCGCCGCCATCCGGCATGGCGCCGCCGGCATTCAGAATCAGGTTGATGGCCACCTGCCGCAGCTGATCGCCATCCAGCAGGACCTTGGGAAGATGCCGGTCAAAGCTGGTACGGATGGTGACGCCGCGCATATCGGTGTGGTTGGAGGAAAACTCGACAATCTCCGTCAAAAGTTTGTTCAAATTGGTCAACGCCAGGGTCGGGCGAGGGGTGCGGGCGTAGGACAGCAGATCCTGAACGATCTTTTTGCAACGTTTGCTCTCCCGCTTTATCTCGTGGATGTATTTGTAGTTGGGATCGTCTTCGGCAAGCTTGCCTTCCAGGTAGCCGGCATAGCCCAGGATCACCCCCAGGGGATTGTTGATCTCGTGGGCCACACCGGACGAGAGCACCCCCAGGGAGGCCATCTTGCCTTGCTGGGCCAGCGAGGCCTCCATCTCCTGATTGCGTTTGATGATGTCGGTCATCCGGTTGAAGGCCGTTGCCATCTCGGCCAGCTCGTCGTTGCCGGTCACCTCCATGCGGGCCTCCATGTCCCCCTTGCGAACCTTGCGGATAGTCTCGATCATATGCATGATCGGGCTGGTGGCCACACTCGAGGCATACAGCACCAGCAACGTAGCAAAACAGCCCACAATCGAAATCAGGACGATGGTGCTCAAAAAGATGCGGCTCTTGATGGCGTTGGCTTCTTTGTAAAATTCATCCTCGTAGGAGCCTACCGCCACGATCCAATCCCAGACCTTGAAGTATTCATAACGGACGATCTTCATCCGGGGCTTGCTGTCCAGCACATTCTGCCAGGGGTAACGAATCCAGCCGCTCTTTTTTTCGATCATCTCGCGGATGAAGGGGTGCCCGTTGGAGTCCCTGGAGTCGATAATGCTCTTGCCTTCCGATTCGGGATGGATCCGCAAAACGCCTTTGCGGTCAATGCAGTAGATGTAGCCGGTGGTGCCGACCTGTTTGTTCTTGATCTTCTCCTTCAGCGCGGCAAAGGAGGCGGAGGCCAGCTCAGTCTCGAGATCGCCGGTGATGTCGTAACGGTAGTCCTGAAACTGTTTGTCATAGGAACGCAGCAGGTCGATGGTGAACTCGGCCATGTGCTGCAGATCGTCCTTGCTGGTTTGGGTGACACCCAGGTAGGCTTGCTGATTGGCGATAAAGCCGGTCACCAGCGCAACCACCAGGATCGGAATGATCACCAGTGGCAGTACCAGCAGCAGCAGTTTGCTGCGCAGTTTCAGTCTGTCGAAAAAGGGAGTGGACATGGTTTGACAGATATAGCCTGAAACAGCCTGCGGAATCAAGGATGCTGCCAGTTTGGGGGTGCGCAACCAGGACTTTTCTGGTATATTTCAACCCATGAACGCTCAGACAGCTACCCGGATTGATGAAACCCTGCAGTATCTGAACCATAACGTGCTGCAGGGCAAGCAGGAAGCGTTGCGGCTGGCCATGGTGGCGATGTTGACCGGTGGCCATCTGCTGATCGAAGATCTGCCCGGCCTCGGCAAAACCACCCTGGCGCTGGCGTTGGCAGGCAGCACCGGGTTGAGCCTGGGCAGGGTCCAATGTACCAGCGACCTGTTGCCTTCCGATATTACCGGCCTGTCAATTTTCCACCGTGAAGAGGGACGTTTTGTTTTTTTGCCCGGCCCGATCTTTAATCATATTGTGCTGGTGGATGAGATCAACCGGGCCATGCCCCGCACCCAGAGCGCACTGCTTGAGGCGATGGAGGAACGGCGGGTGACGGTGGAGGGCACTACCCACCCGTTGCCGGATCCGTTTTTGGTGATCGCCACCCAAAACCCGTCCGAACAGACCGGCACCTACCCCTTGCCTGAATCACAGCTGGATCGTTTTTTACTGTGCACCGGGATCGGTTATCCTCCGGAAGCGCTCGAAAAGGCGATTATTGCCGGAGGGGGGATTCGCGACCGCCTGGCGGGACTGCCCCGGTTACTGGATGTGGAAGCGTTGCTGGCTGCCCGGCAAGCGGTCGCACAGGTTTATCTGGGGGATAAGGTGGTTGACTATTTGCACCGCTTTATCGCCGTCACCCGCAGTCATTCAGTCGTACTGACCGGTCTTTCCACCCGGGCCGGCATCGGTCTGGCCCAGGCAGCCCGCGCAGCCGCCTATCTGGCAGGCCGTGACTATGTGGCACCGGAGGATGTGCGCGATCTGGGAGTGGCCTGCGGTGCCCACCGGCTGCTGCTACGGCCCGAATTTGAAGGCCGGGACAGAAGGGAACTGATACGGACCATTCTCGCCGAGATACCGCTGCCTTTGGCCTGAAGCTGACCCTGTCCGGGGGACTGTACATTCTGGTCACGATTCTACTGGGTTTTGCCGCGGTCAATACCGGCAACAACCTGCTGTTTCTGGTGGTTTCCGGCATGTTGGCCTTCATGTCGGTCACCGGCTATGCGGGGATGGTGAACCTGCAACGGCTGACCGTAGAGTTGATCGCCCCGGACGAGGCATACGCCGGTCAGTCGGCCCCCTGCACCCTGCGCGTCACCAACCGCAAACGTCGTTTCCCTTCATTCCTGCTGGTATTTTCCTGTGGTGATGCCAGTGCTGCAGTTGCCCAGCTTCGTTCTGCTACCACCGTCAGCCTGCCGCTCGAGTGCAACTTTTTGGAGCGGGGCAGGGCGCGCATCTCAGCAGTCCAAGTCAGTTCTCCCTTTCCCGTGAATTTTTTTGTCCGTTCCTGGCGGTTGCCGGTCGCCTGTGAGTTGCTGGTGTATCCGCGGCTGGTGCCCTGTCTGGGGCTGGGCAGCGGTGATGAGGGGGCGCACCCGGCCGAAGGCCAGCGGGAGCAGCGTGGCTATGATGGTGAGTTGGAGCGGATTGTCGACTATGGCGGCCGGGAGTCGCTGCGGCAGATCCACTGGAAGTTGTCAGCCCGTTCCGGGCAGTTCAAGGTCAAGAAATATCAAACCGCTGCGGCTGAACCGCTGGTGATCGATCTGGACGCTCTGGCAGGGGGGCTGGAGGAACGGGTGTCCTGTGCCGCCTGGATGGTGCATCATTGGTCCCTGCAGCGACCGGTGGGGTTGCGGCTGGGGGAAACGCTGCTGCCAGCCATGCCGGGACGGCGCCAGATGCAGCGGTTGCTGGCAGCGCTGGCCTTGCATGGAAAGGCAGCTTAAAGAGGTTTTAAGGAACTCATCAGTTCGTTCAGCTGATGTCTCTGGTTATCGTTGATCTGTTCGAAGGTGACGCCGATACCCGGCATCTGGTGGACTTCGCCCCAGTGGCGGACCCAGCGGATGGTGCTGATGATCGGGGTCTGGTCATCCAGTCCGACGAAGCTGATGCTGACCTGGTGTTCCGCCTGGTTTTCCGGGTGAGTGCTGAACAGAAAACAACCTTGCCCCGAGACGTTCAGGGTGACCGTCTGCTCTGGTTCAGATTCGTATCCCCGATGGGTTACCAGGGCGTTCAGGTGCAGGGGCACCCGATCGTTGGGCCTGACCAGCCGCGGAGTGAAGCCGTTACAGATGGTCAGGAACTCCTCCATTGAACGGGCAGTCCCGTGGTGGTTGTCGGCAGTCAGGAGTTTGATGCTGTCGGTGGCCGGGGCGATATTCAGGTAGGCGCTGGGCAGGGCCTTGAGAATGTCCTCCAACAGTTTCTTATCCGACTGGCTGGCCTTGGCAATGATCGGCATGTCCAGCAGAACCCCGTTGAACAGATGGCGGCAGGTCTGGGAGGCAACCTCCTTCAGCTCCGTCACCGGGCAGCAGGCAAACCCGCGCAGCTCCAAAGCCTCGCAATAGGTCTGGATGCGGGTGTTGCTGCGGGCGACCAGGATCAGGGTGGGCGCGCTCATCGGGCAGTCCTTGCCGGGTTGAGCAGGCGGTCGAGGGCTGCGCTGAGCGTGCCCTGCCAAGGCAGCCAGGCCAGGGCGGCCTCTCGACGTCCCCAGGGGCTTTCACATTCAAAACAGATATCCGGCACCAGTTCACGGCAGAGGCGGGGACGTTGTTCGAACGGCAACTGACAGCCGCTTTCAGCCAGAAAGACGCAGGGCCCGCTCTCCGGGAGGGGGGAAAAACCAGGGTGCTGCCGCTCCTGCAGGGTGGCAGGGCGTGGATACCTGATGACCAGAGCCGGGTCAGGTGAGGTTGTGCCTGGTTCATACGGAATGCCCAGGTGCTCTTCCAAGACCCAATTACCTGAGCTCAGGGCCTCTCGCAAGCTGGCGGTCATATCTCCGCTGCTCTGGAATCGGTCCGGGGCTTCGATGCCCGGTCTGGTAAGACAACAGTGACCGCCGCAGCGGGCACAAAGCTGAAAATCTTCTTTTGAGGTTTTCATATGATTTATTGTAGCGTGAAAAACTGATTAATGCCACTAGTCGTGCGCAGGGCTGTGCTGTTGCATGGTGCGGACGATGCTCCTGGGGTGGAGGAGCCGGAGCAGTTAACCTGGCAGACCAGCCATGTGATGTTTTTGCAAAACTGCAAATATGAAAAAGGTGCAGGACATGATGTTTGCATTCTTGCAATACATGCGCTGCGTCCTTCTGTAAGGCATCTGCTAATCATCTGATAACAAAGATAAAAATCTATTTTTGGCGTTACTGCGGGTTTGGCACGTCAGTTGCCTTGCAGAAGGGGTAGCACCACTGGCACCATATCCCTGCAAGGAGGGTTTGTATGACGAATCCGCACGAGAGTAAAGGCTGGCAGGTTGTTATTGCCGGTACCGGCATCAACCTGGCATTGGGCGTGCTCTATGCCTGGAGTGTCTTTAAGGAGGCCATTGTCGGCTCCATCAAGGCGGGGGGGCCTGGCGCTTTTCAGTGGGAACTCGCCTCGGTAGGTACCCCTTACGCAGTCAGTTGCCTGGTGTTCGCCTTTGCCATGATTCTGGCCGGCAAGCTTCAGGATAAGATCGGCCCGGCTCGTACTGCTCTGATCGGTGGTTTACTGGTGGGAGCCGGCTTTGTCTTGTTGGGCTTTACTACCAGTTATCTCGGCTGGATCATCGGTTTTGGTGTGCTGGCCGGCGCCGGTTTTGGTTTTGGCTATTCCGCTGCAACCCCTCCGGCCGTTAAGTGGTTCTCCTCGGCCAAGACCGGCCTGGTGGCCGGTATCGTGGTGGCCGGTTTCGGGCTTGCGCCGGTTTATATTGCCCCTTTGGCCAAATTTTTGTTGGGGCATTTTGGTATTCAGAACTCCATGCTGTTTTTAGGGATCGGCTTTTTGGTGGTGGTTTGCGGTCTTTCTTTCTTGCTGGTGAACCCCCCCAAGGGCTATGTGCCACGTGAGGTGCTGCGGGGCTATTATCCGGCTCTGGCTGCCGAGAAAAAGCAGGAGGTCAATGCAACGGTCAACGAGGTGTTGCGTTCTCCCAAATTTTACGTGCTGTGGGTCTGCTTCTTTATTGGTGCCGGTGCCGGCCTGATGGTAATCGGCAGTGTGGCCGGCATGGCCAAGGCGAGCATGGGCGATATGGCCTTTGTCGCAGTTGCCATTGCTGCTGTCGGTAACGCTGCTGGCCGGATCATAGCCGGGGTGTTGTCAGACCGGATTGGCCGTCGGGCAACACTGTTCATTATGCTGGCCTTCCAGGCCGCATTGATGTTTGCAGCCATCCCGATCACTGCAAAACCGAACGCGATTATGCTGGTGCTGTTGGCAAGCCTGATGGGTTTCAATTACGGCTCGAACCTGGCCCTGTTCCCCTCTTTTGCAAAGGATTATTGGGGGCTGAAAAACTATGGCCTGAACTACGGGGCATTGTTCACAGCCTGGGGCATGGGTGGCTTCGTACTGGTACAAGCAGCAGACAAGATCAAGGCAATGCCGGGCGGTGCCACCAACGCTTTTATTGCAGCAGGGGTTCTGCTGGCCTGTGGTGCGGCCCTGAGCATCTTCTTGGCTGACAAGAAGAAGGCAGTGGCCGGGGAAGAAGCACCATCCCGCTGGCAGGAGTTCTGGGGCGAGTTTTCATTGGGCCTCAGGGTGTTCCTTGGCTTCGAGGAACCTCAGGTCCGTGCACCACGTAACTGGGATGCGATTGAAAAAACACGCGCCTGATCGGTGTCGTGTCTGTGTTCTCCAACAAAAGCCCCGGCCAGCTAGCCGGGGCTTTTGTTGATAATAGCTCCATGCGTGCCGGATGCTCCTGCTGAGTGCCGTGTGCAACTCGTTTGTGGCCTTGAGTTCTTTTACTACTGAGACTAAAATAATAAAGAATCTGGCTGCTATAGTTTTGTACGGAGGTAACGATGAGTCCGTATCGACTTGAGACACTCCTGCAACCGCAGATATACCCTGAGCCTACCCGTACGGTCCACCATCTGCAGACCCATATTTCCCATCTGTTTCTGACAGACGGCTTTGTCTACAAGCTGAAGAAGGCGGTGGATTTTGGTTTCCTGGATTTTACTACCCTGGAAAAGCGCCGTCATTTCTGCCACGAGGAGCTACGACTGAACCGTCGATTTTCCCCTGATATCTATCTGGACGTGGTGGAACTTCGGGATGATGGAACGGGTGGACTCTGTTTTGGTGGCGATGGTGCCGTGCTGGAGTATGCCGTCAAGATGCGCCGTTTGCCGGAGGAGCGGATGATGGGCCGTCTGCTGGATGACGGACAGGTCTCCGGGGACGATATTGAAGCGATTGCCCGGGTAGTAGCCCGTTTCCATGCTGAGGCGGCAACCGGTCAGCGGATTTCTTCATTTGGCTCTCTAGATGCGCTGCGGGCCAACTGGCTGGAGAATCTGCGCCAGACCCTTCCCTATTGCGGTCGTACCCTCTCGGACGCCGACCACCGGCTGATCGGAGATTGGGCTCTGAGTATGCTGGATCGCAGGGCGGAGCGCTTTGAAGCGCGGCTGCAAGGCGGCTTTATCCGTGAATGTGACGGTGATCTGCACAGCGAAAATATCTGTCTCGACCAGCAGGTGCATATTTTCGATTGCATTGAGTTCAATGAGACCTTCCGTAATAGCGACACGGCAGCTGATGTGGCCTTTTTGGCCATGGATCTGGAAAATCATGGCCGTCGAGATCTGGCGGAACAGTTTGTCGACGTCTACTGTCAGGAGAGCGGTGATAATGGTCTGAGATCGGTTCTGCCGGTCTATTTGGTGAACCGGGCCTTTATTCGAGGCAAGGTTGAAAGTTTTCGTCTGGATGATGTACAGATTCCAGACGCAGAGAAACAGGCTGCAGCGGTGCGAGCAGGGCGCTTTTTCCGGCTGGCCCGGGGCTATGTACTGCGCCATTGTCTGCCCCTCACGCTGCTACTGACCTGCGGCCCCACCGGGTGTGGCAAGAGTGCCCTGGCAACGGAGCTTTCTTTCCAGTTGGGCCTTGCGCATCTGCAGGCTGACCGCGAGCGCAAGCAGCTGGCTGGTCTGCAGCCGACGGAGCGTAACGCCCGGATTTATACCAGGCAGTGGAACAAAGCCACCTATCAGCGGCTGGCTGAGCTGGCCGGGCTGGAATTGTCCAGCGGCCGCAGTGTTCTGGTTGATGCCACCTTTCGCCGCCGGGCCGATCGGGAGCATTTCGCTCAGCTGGCGGCCGCAAACGGTGCTCGCCTGATCATCCTGCAGATGGACTGCCCCCCGGAGCTGGTGCGTCAGCGTCTGGAACAGCGTGAGCAGACAGCAGTCAGCGTTTCTGATGGCACCTGGCAGGTTTATCAGCGGCAGATAGCCGGTTTTGAACCTCCTGATCCTGCTGAAGGTGGCTTGATCAGGCTTGACGCGGAGCAGCCGGTGCAGATGATGGCAGAACAGGTCTTGTTGGAAATGGGGTTGTTTGGCTGAATCCTGTGCCAGCATAACAGAACAGGACGGATATCTTTTTGTGGCGATACTTTGCAAACAGGCTGAGCTGCGCTATATCTGAACCAGAGAGATCATCCTGGGAGAGACGCCATGGCTGAGTATTATGTGTCGGTAGGCATTGAGAGGCATTGAACCGGATATCCCAGGGGGCTTAAGAAGGAACAGATCTCTCGCAGCGCTCAGGTGGGTGGGCTGTGTGATGTGTACTGCACACTGGCCGTTGAGCATGTGGCGGGCAGAATGCCCTGCCGCCCTACCTGGCTATGCAGGTTATTACCACGGCAAATAAATATA
>DIGE01000015.1:0-2057 GCA_002419465.1 Geobacter sp. UBA5730
GGCGGTTCGGTGCAGCCCGGTGCCTTTGGCGGCCGCAACCTGCACTTCGGTATCCGTGAGCATGCCATGGGAGCGGTCTGTAACGGCATGGCGCTCTACGGTTGCTTTATTCCCTACGGCGCCACCTTCCTGGTGTTCTCCGATTACTGTCGTCCGGCGGTGCGCCTGTCAGCCTTGATGCAGCAACAGGTGATCTACATCTTTACCCACGACTCCTACGCGGTGGGCGAGGATGGCCCCACCCATCAGCCGATTGAACATACCGCCAGCCTGCGGATGATCCCCGGCCTGCAGGTGATCCGCCCGGCCGATGGGGTGGAAACTGCGCTGGCCTGGTATGCTGCGCTCAAATATCACAACGGCCCCACCGCCCTGATTCTGACCCGTCAGGCACTGCCGGTGTTGCCCCATGCTGAGGGCGCCGATCAGACCCTGCCGTTGCAGGGTGGCTATATCCTGACGGATGCTGCCAACCCGGCCGTGGTGCTGATGGCCTCCGGCTCCGAAGTTTCGCTGGCCCTGGAAGCCGCCAAGCTGCTGGCTGGCAAGGGGCTGGCCGCCCGGGTGGTTTCGGTGCCTGATCTGGGCACCTTCATGGCCCAACCGCTGGAGTACCGCCGTTCGGTGCTGCCGGCCGGGGTCAAGCGGGTGGCTATCGAGGCCGGTCGTGGCGAGTCATGGGGCCGGCTCTTGGGTGAGGAAGGTCTGTTCATCGGTTGGGAGCAGTTCGGCGCCTCGGCTCCGGCCGACGTGCTGGCTGAGCAGTTTGGCCTGACCCCGTCCAAGGTGGCCGATCGTGTGGCCGCTTTTCTGAAGGCTTAAATGGAACTGGTTGAACTGCTCAAACGATCGCTGTTGTTCTCAGGTCTGAACGGTGACGACCTGGAGTCTCTGGCTGCCATCACGGTGCGACGTACCGTGGGTAAAGGGGAGACCCTGTTCAGTGAAGGGGAGGAGGCCACCGGCTTCTTTCTGTTGGTGGAGGGGCATCTCAAGCTCTGCCGGGTTTCACCGGAAGGGCGTGAGAAGGTGCTGCACTTTGTGCATCCCGGCGAGACCTTTGCCGAGGCGGCCTTCTTCGGTGACGGACGCTATCCAGCCGAGGCCCGCGCTCTGGAGCCGGGCGAGGTGCTGTTCCTGCCGCGTCAGGGATTCATGGAGCTGATGGGATCGAAACCGCAATTCGCCTTGAACCTGGTGGTGTCGTTGTCGCTCTCCCTGCGGCGTTTCGCACGCCAGATTGAGGAACTGACCTTTGCCGACGTGACGTCCCGGCTGGCCTCGTTCCTGATCAAGCGGGTCGGTGAACAGTCCACCAGCTACGGTGGGATTACCTATCTTGAGCTGGGCATCAAAAAGGGTGAGCTGGCAGCCCAGCTGGGCACCGCCGGCGAGACCATCTCCCGCACCTTCCGCAAGTTGAAGGAGGAGGGGATCATCGAGCTGGAGGGACGCAAGGTGACGATTCTTCAGATGGATCGTCTCCAGCAGCTCGCCAACCGGCAGCAGTAAAACGGCTGCGGGGCCGTCTGCTTCGTTGCGCGTTATTGGTTTTGTTGAAAGGAGTGTTGCATGTTGATCGTGATGAGCCATACCGCCACTCAGGCCGATATTGACAAGGTTATCCAGACCGTCAGCCTGATGGGATTTACCGCCGCGCCGATCCCCGGCAGTGAGCGGACCGCCATCGGCGTGCTGGGCAACAAGGGCTATGTGGATGATTCCACCATTCTGGATCTGCCCGGTGTGCGCCAGACCATCCACGTCTCCAAGCCCTACAAGCTGGTCTCGCGCGATTTTCATCCCGAAAACACCATCGTAGATGTGGCCGGGGTCAAGATCGGCGAAGGGCAACGGGCGGTGGTGGTGGCCGGTCCCTGTGCCGTGGAGAGTGAAGAACAGATCCTGACAACGGCCCGTTTTGTCAAACAGGCTGGCGCCGACCTGCTGCGGGGCGGAGCCTTCAAGCCCCGTACCGGCCCCCATACCTTCCAGGGTTTGCGGGAAGAGGGCTTAAAGCTGCTGGCCAAGGCCCGCGAGGCCACCGGACTGCCGAT
>DIGE01000015.1:2101-26152 GCA_002419465.1 Geobacter sp. UBA5730
GGAGCCCGCAATATGCAGAACTTCGACCTGCTGCGGGAACTGGGCAAGATTAAGAAACCGGTGCTGCTGAAGCGCGGTATGAGCGCCACGATTGAGGAGTTTTTGGCTGCTGCCGAATATATTTTGGCAGAAGGCAATGGCCAGGTGATCCTGTGTGAACGAGGTATCCGCACCTTTGAAACCGCCACCCGTAACACCCTGGATCTGGCCATGGTGCCGCTGGTCAAGGAGTTGACCCACCTGCCGATCATGGTGGACCCGTCCCATGCCACCGGCAAACGCAGCCTGGTAACCCCCATGTCCAAGGCGGCCCTGGTGGCCGGCGCCCATGGAGTGCTGGTGGAGGTGCACCCGGAGCCGGAAAAGGCTTTGTCCGACGGACCGCAATCCCTGACCTTCCCCGGCTTTGAGGCGTTGATGACTGACATTCGCCGGTTGCAAAACTGTCTACAGCAGTGCGCTGCATAATCCGCTTGAAAAAAACCACGGGCAGGTCTACGATAAAACCGTCTACACCGTGCTCTCTGCCCTGCCCGTGTCGGTCTGTAGCGCCCGGGCGGAATACTTGTTGAACGGGGATCGTTCCCTGCCGTGGTTGAGCTGCCCGCAGTACGTGGGAATTGCCTGAAACGGCACATTGAGACCCATCTGTAGAGGAACTCGCCAGAGGACCTTTGAGGCCAACGACAGGGCGGAGAGACTTTTGGAGAAGGGGATGCGGACCAGGCATCCCTTTTTTTATAGCTTCAGGAGGGTACCAAGCTGGCCAGAGGGGTTTTGTCAGACCAGTATGTAGAAAAAGGCTTCCTGTACCTGCTGGCGCTCTCACTGGTGCTGCATCTGGCCGGTTTTGCCGTGGTATATCTCTGGCCCAGAGAACCGCAAAAGCTGACTGAACCGACCTTTATTGACCTTCAGGACATGACCCAGCTGCCCATTCAGAGGCAGGACAAAGCACGTCCATCCGATCAGCGCCGTCGTGTCGCCCGCGAGACCGCTCCCAAGGGAGATATGCGGACCACCCGTCCGCCAACCGCTGCGGCGCGTCCCCGTCAAACGCTTCCTCCCGGCCCTGCGGCCCGGCCAAGCCGTTCCACAGCAGCCACTGGTCCGTCCAGGCCGGTGGTTCCCGGTTCGTCTGCCCGTGAGCTGGTTCAACGCCAGCCGGCGCAGCCACGGACAGCGCCCGGTGGCAGCGGAGGCGGAATCAACGCCCTGCCGGCACGTCTGATGCCCAGCGCCAGCCGGATGGCCACCCTGGAGGAGGGCTACCGGCGTCGCTTTGCCGACGATCTGGCTGAAGGTGATACCAGCTTTCTGAATACCGACAGCATTCAGTTCGGCTCATTTTTGCGTCGCTTTGAGACCTCGGTCTACGGGGTCTGGCGTTATCCCCAGGAGGCGGCCCTCAAAGGGATCGAGGGGGTTACGCCGGTCAGGATCACCTTTAACCGCAACGGTGAGATCGTGAAGGTGCAGCTGTTGGAGAGTTCCGGCAGCAAGCTGCTTGATGACGAGGTGCTACGCACCCTGCGGCTGATCGGCCCGATGGGCAGTCTGCCCAAAAACTATCCCAAGGATGAGTTTCACCTGATCGCCTTTTTCCAGTACGGTAACGCCCGTGGACGGTTGCGCTGAGCGGTGGGAATGACGGAAGGCTGGTTGTTTGGCTACTGTTGGCGGGTATTCAGGGGGCCGTTCCGCTGTTCACGGTCAGACGAAGTGGGCGGCCCTGCGCATCGCTGGTCAGGCAGCTTACAGGGCTGTCCTGCTGGAGCCGGTAGCTGAGGCCCAGCCCCAGGGCAACCGCCTGGATAACCTGAGCCGGTTGCTCGTCGCCCGCCAGGACGATCAGCTGGGCCTGATGCGCCGTTATCAGGCGCTGGAAGGTATAGGCCTCGGCCGTAGGCAGGCCGCAGACCAGTATGGCTGTCAGCCCCTGATAGCGGGCCGCTGCAGCCACCGGCAGGCTGATCAGCTGGAGTAGTTCTTCAGCAGGAACCGGTTCGGCCACCGCCTCCAGCAGCTGGCGTGCCAGGGGGCAGGCGCTGGCGCCATCGAGAAATACCTGCTGTGCAGCGTCGTTGGCCGGTTTCGGGTTGACAGCGCTAACTACCGGCTTTGTGGTGCTGACAGCCACGCGGGCCGGTTTTTTTATGCCAACCGGTTTTTTCGCTGCTGCCGTGGCAACGGCTGGTTTTTTCTGTGCTTTCTGTGCCGACGCCGTTTTCTTTGGCGTGACGGGGGGCGCGGCCGGTTTGTTCAGGTCCTTCAGATCCAGTTCAAAACCGGGAGGTGCGGCAAGAACCTTGGGGGACATCAAAGCCGGTGCAGACAGGCTGATGGTCACCGCTACAACATAGCTGGCCAAGCGCGGCAGCTGCATGGGGATCACTTTCTCGTTTCAGTCACGTCCTGCAAAAAGGCAAGACTGTGCAAGGGGCGTGTTGTATGGCTGCTGATGGATCTGTCGACTACTTGGGCAGCCGCTGCCATTTCTGCTTCGCTGAAGCTGACCAGACCAAATGTACCAGTCAGCAGGCAGTTGTGCAAGGGGCGCAGGCCACTCTTTTCCAGGGGAGGACGATAGCCCAGAATGTTCAACAGGTTGATCTCGAAGAAACGCCGGTCGGCCTGGGTGGCTTCCCCGCTATCCAAATGCTCCAGCAGGGCCACCAACAGACGATACAAGCGGGGCAGGGCATGTCCCTCCGGGGTCAGCGCCTCCACCAGCTCACAGCCGTACAGCGCCAGGGCCAGGTTTTCCAGACTGTCTCGCAAACCGGGATGGCAGACGGCTGATTCAACCCGTTCCAATCGGCTCAACCCCTGATCCTTAACCTGCAGCGTCAGTTCCAGCCGGTTGCCCGGCTCCAGCATGCCGCCAAACCGTTTGCGGCTGGCGCGGGCAGCCTTGGCAAAAGCCCTGATACGGCCCTGCTCGAGGCTGAACAGCGAGATGATCCGGTCGCTCTCGCCATAGTCCAGGGTGGAGAGAATGATGGCCTGACACTGCTCGGTCTGCATGGCTAGTGGGCTTCACTCCAGTTCTGTCCAGCATTGATATCAACCTTCAGCGGCACCTTCAGGCTGACCGCCTGTGACATCTCCCGCTCAACCAGCTCCCGCATCGCTGCCAGTTCCAGCTCAGGCACCTCGAAGACCAGTTCGTCATGCACCTGCATGATCAGGCGGCTTTTGAGCCCGGCCCCCCGGATGGCCCGGTCCACCCCCAGCATGGCCTGCTTGATGATGTCGGCCGCCGAGCCCTGGATCGGGTAGTTGATGGCGTTGCGCTCCGCAAAGGAACGCAGGTTGCCGTTGGAGCTGGTGATGTCGCTGATCGGCAGTTTACGGCCCAGAATGGTGGTGACGGCACCCTGTTCCCGTGCCTGGGCGATGCAGCTGTCCAGAAAGGCGATCGCGCCGCTGTGGCGCTCTTTATAGGCAGTGATGAACTTTTCGGCCACGTTGCGGGCCACCCCCAGCTGTTTGGCCAGCGAAAAGGCCCCCTGGCCGTAGATGATGCCAAAGTTGATGGTCTTGGCCTGACGCCGCATCTCCGGGGTGACCAGTTCCGGGAACAGGCCGAATACCTCGCTGGCGGTGCGGGTGTGGATATCCTCGTCGTGCTTGAAGGCGTCGCAGAAGACCGGATCTTCGGAGAGATGGGCCAGCACCCGCAGTTCGATCTGGGAGTAGTCGGCCGACAGGATCAGGCAACCCGGAGGCGCCACAAAGGCCTCGCGAATCCGGCGGCCATCCTCGGTCCGCACCGGAATGTTCTGCAGGTTGGGGTCCGAGGAGGAGAGCCGTCCGGTGGCGGTCACCGCCTGGTTGTAGGAGGTATGCACCCGGCCGTTTTTGTCGGTCAGCTTGGCCAGGGCGTCGGTATAGGTGGATTTCAGCTTGGCCAGGCCGCGATAGACCAGCAGCAGCCGGACAATCTCATGCTCCTCGGCCAGGCCGGTCAACACCTCGTTGTCGGTGGAGCGGCCGGTCTTGCCTTTGGTCTTCTTGCCGGCCTGCAGCCCCAGCCGGTCAAATAGCACCTCTTCCAGCTGTTTGGGGGAGTTGAGATTGAACGGCCCGCCTGCCAGCTCGATAATCTGTTTTTCCAGCTCTTGCATCCGTTTGCCGAAACCATCCCCCAGGCTGGCCAGATAGTGCAGATCAAGCAGCACGCCATGCTGTTCCATGGCGGTCAATATCTCCATCAACGGCATCTCCAGCTCAAACAACAGTTTTTCCAGCCCCTGCTCCCGCACCATCGGCAGCAGTTTTTCATGCAGCAGCCAGGTGGCGTCGGCATCCTCCGCCGCGTAGCGGGTGGCCTTTTCAACCTCCACCTCGCTGAAGCAGATCCGGTTTTTGCCGCTGCCGGTTATCTCATCGTAGGAGATCATCTTGTGATTCAGGTGCTCCTGGGCCAGGGCGTCCAGACCATGACCACCCCGGGAAGGGTTCAGCAGGTACGAGCAGAGCATGGTGTCGCACCAGGCCCCCTGCACCGCTAAGCCGGCCGTGGCCAGCACCTGCAGGTCAAATTTCAGGTTTTGGCCCACCTTGCGGATGGCCGGGTTACTGAAGGCCGGGCGCAGGCGGTCCAGCACCGTTGCACGGGGCAGTTGATCCGGCATACCCAGGTAGTGGTGCCCCACCGGGATGTAGTACGCCTGATGTGGCTCCAGCGAGATCGAGATCCCCACCAGCGCGGCGTTGCGGGGATCAAGCCCGGTGGTTTCAGTGTCAAAGGCAAAGGCTTCGGCCGCCTCCAATCTGCTGGCCAGGGCCTCTAGGTCTTCCATGGTCAGCACGCAGTGGTACTGGTCGCTCTGCAGGGTGGGCTGGGCGGTCATCTCCTTGATCAGGGTGTGGAAGCCGTACTCCTTGAACAGCTCGTTCAGTTGCGGGGTATTGGGTTCCTTTGCCACCAGCTCATCCGGGTGCAGTTCATAGGGCACATCCTTGATGATGGTGGCAAGCACGCGGGAAAGCCGGGCCTGGTCAGCAAACTCCCGCAGCTTTTCGCCGGTCTTGCCCGGCACCTGGTCGGCCCGTTCCAGCAGGCTGTCCAGCGAACCGAACTCCTGGATCAGTTTGATGGCGGTCTTCTCGCCGATGCCCGGCACGCCGGGGATGTTGTCGGAGCTGTCGCCGGCCAGTCCCAGGATGTCGATCACCCCCTCCGGTCCCACGCCGAACCGTTCATGCACCTGGGGAATGGCAGAAGCTGTGTTTTTCATGGTGTCCAAAAGCGTGGTCCGCTCGGACACGATCTGCATCAGGTCCTTGTCACCCGTCACCACCACCACCTTGCCGCCCTGGGCCTCCCAACGGGCCGCCAGGGTGCCGATCAGGTCGTCGGCCTCGTAGCCTGCCAGTTCCACCACCGGGATGTTGAAGGCCCGCACCAGATCGCGGATCGGCCCCAGCTGCTGGCGCAGGTCGGCCGGCATCTCCTCGCGGTTGGCCTTGTAGGCCGGGTACAGCTCGGTGCGGAAGGTCACCCGTCCCACATCGAACACCATCGCCAGGTGCTGGGGCTGGTAATCTTTGAGCAGCTTCAGTAGCATCTGGGTAAAGCCGTAGATGGTGTTGGTGGGAAAACCGCTGGGGGACGACAGCCGCTTGATGGCGAAGTAGGCCCGGTAGAGGTAGGAGGAGCCGTCGATCAGGTACAGGGTGTTGTTCATTAGGCTACTTCCGTCGTTTTAGGCTGACATGGTGGAACATCAGAAATTGCGGATGTTTGAGCAACTAGCGATTTAATGTTTTTTAGTCTAGGGTCTTTGAGGATAGAACCATTAAGAATTAGTATATGAGCGTTTACATGCTCCCGATATGATGCATATTCTCCTACAACCTCATGCGGAATTAAAACAGCATCTATGACATTGAAATTTTCATCATATATAATTGCAGCTAACTCGTCAAAATCTATATCATTATATTTTCTAATAGCGCTTAGCTGACGTGATTTATTTTCAGGAGTAATTTTTCGGCCCTTAATTTGGACTTTTAGCCCTGATGAATCTATGCCGTCGTACCCTAATTTTGAGTTATTTTGTAGTTCAAGTCCCAAAGTATTCGCTACTAACCATTCAGTGTAATCACCTATGGGATTATTCTTGGTGCAGACTACTTTTCGGACTTTCAGTTCTTCAATCACAGAAGCTTGAAGTTTGAGTAGGTCTTTTGTACAGATGTTACTGAAATCCATCAGATTCTCCTTAATTGTCCCGGTTGATCAGGTTCACCACAACTTTCACAATCGTATCCTTCTCCTCCGGCCTGCTCTCGGCGATCAGCAGGGTCAGCGCTACCAGAGCGTTATCGGCCAGCCGCTTGCCGCCATCCGGCCGGTAGAGGGTGCCGCAACCTCCCAGGAAGTAGACGAACAGAGCGGCGGCGATCCGTTTGTTGCCATCGGAAAAGGCGTGGTTTTTGACCACAAAGTACAGCAGGTTGGCAGCCTTTTCCTCAACACTGGGGTACAGCTCCTTGCCGCCAAAGGTCTGGTAGATGGTGGCCAGGGCGCTCTTGAACCCGTCATCCTTCTCCAGTCCGAACAGGCCGCCGAACTCCCCCTTCATGGAAGCCACAATGCTGATCGCCTCAGAATACCCAAGCAGGTAGTCGGTGGCCTGTGTGGTGGAACCGATGGCGAGGGTGCCGTGATCGTAACGGTCCAGCGTGGTCAGGGCATAGGCGTAATCGGTGATGACTGACAGCAGCCCCTTGGCCTCGTCCAGCCCGATCTCCTGCCGGGCAACGGTCTGCTCCAACAGGGTGATCGTCTTGCGCAGGTCCTCCAGCTTTTCGGCCTGTTCCTTCAGGCGTTGCTGGTTAACGGTGTAGCCCTTGACCAGGTGGTCCTTCAGTGTCTGGGTGGCCCATACCCGAAATTTTGTGGCCATTGAGGAATTCACCCGATAGCCGACTGATATGATCATATCCAGATTGTAGAAAGTATAGAGCCGTTTGACAGGGCGTTTCCCCTCGGATTGAACTCTTTCCATTTTGGAAACAGCTGACGAAGGGTCGAGTTCACCTGTCGCAAAGATATTGCTGACATGCTTTGAAATGGCAGGCACGTTGACACCAAAGAGTTGGGCCAACTGTTGTTGTGTCAGCCAGACCGTTTCCTGGTCAAGCTTAACCTCCAGGGCGGTTTTGCCATTAGTATCCTGATAGATCTGTATGGTGCTGGCTTGTACTGTCATTTTCTTTCCCTTGCCAGGCGTTTTGCGTTTCAGCGGGATTCGGTATCTGCTGCGGTGTACTGCGCGTAATGCAGATCGGTGTGCTGTTTATACCCTGTGCAGCAGGCGGTTGCAATCAGGTCGAGCAGCGGGTCGGTAAAGCCGTTTAAGAAGGCATAGCCGTTGTTGTCCCGCAGGTGGTGCGGGGCGTGGTGGCGTTTGGTCAGCAGCAGGCCGCTCCTGGCCAGAAACAGTGCAACCGGTGATAGTGAGCTGTGGCAGAGGTAGTGGGACACCTCGGCCACGGAAGAGAGGATGCCGATATAGACCAGGGTGTAGAGCACCGTACTGTTAAGCTCAAGCAGGGACGCAAGCGCCACAACCAGCAGCAGATAGCCCACCAGCCAGACCTTTGAGCCGGTTTCCAGATAATAGACCACCAGCAGGTTGCGTTTCTTGTACATCGGCGTCTTGTGGTGCAGGTGGAAGTTGGCGATCAGCGGACCGTCGATGGATTGATAGCGGTCGTTGTTGTCCATGTACATATGCACCAGACCGTTGATGAAATCGGTCAGCAGGTAGGCTGCCACCAGGGCGAGCAGTTGCCAGACCGGGCCGATCGACAGCGGCCAGACCAGGTACAGCAGATACAGCTGCAGGGTGATGTTTGCGGTTGAGATCAGGTGGCCAAACAGTTTGTAGCCGGCCTTGGAGGTGTACAGCTCCATGGCTCTGTTGAACTGTTGCTGTTTTACGGTCAGCTCCATGCGTAAACTCCTGATGTCAGGAAGTGCCATAGGGCAAATCTGCTCACCCGGATTTTCGAGCGGTCTGGTCAGGCAGCATGGCTTGTATCTGCCGGAGAGGGGTTGTGGTTTGTGAGTTGCTCGGTCATTCAATGACCTTGACAGCGGTAACAAAGTGTTCCGATTCGCCGAAGCAACTGGTGGGAACCCCTTTGTGCTGTTCATAGGTCAGGGCCAGTTTTTTTGCCATTGAACGGTTGATGCTGTCGGCAACAGCGTCATCTCTGACCGAAAAAACGAATTTCTCAGGAACCATCCCCTGCACCGGCAGCATGGTCAACTCACCTTCCCAGGTCTTGCAGAGCCAACCCTTGCTTGAAAACTTCTGTACATATCCGGTACGATCACCCTTGGAGTAGCTCCAGGTGAGGCTGGCCCAGGTATACAGGGCGGCCAGGGCGATGATCAGGATGAAGACTCCGGCAATGGTTGAGAGGATGCTGGTTTTGGTGATCGGCATGGCGTAACTCCTTGATAGGCGGCTCGGTATCAGTGTTGCTCTTCCCGCGTAAACAGCATAAAGGCCATGGCCGGGCGTTTGCTGCTCTCCCGCATGGCGAACTGCAGGCCGTCGTACTGCCAGCCCTTGGCGGTCCACTGGTTGAGCGTTTCCTCGATGCTCTCCTCGGTGACGTTGGGCAGCTCGACAACCTTGTACTGCAGCATAATGTTTCCTCTCTTTGGTGAGCTGTGATAGTAGCCCAACGGCCGGTTCCCGGCAAGTTGAAAGGGGATTGCGCCACCCCCTTGACATTGCCTGATTCGAGTTTATCTTTATATACAAAAGCTGGTTTTTCACCAACACAAAGGAGGGAGGAAACAACCATGGCAATCGTCAAGTACAACCCGTTGCGCGAGCTGCGTACCATGCAGGACCAGATGGATCGTTTGCTGAACCTTTCCTGGGGGAATCCCGATTTTCCTGGTGAAGATATCAAGGAAGGGGTCTGGCAACCGGCGGTTGATATCTATGAAACCGCCGACTCCATCGTGATCAAGGCCGAGTTGCCCGATGTGGAACAGAAGGATATTGATGTGCGGATCGAGGACAATACCCTGACCATCAAGGGAGAGCGCAAGCACGAGAGTGAGGTCAAAAAGGAGAACTACCACCGGATTGAGCGTTATTTCGGCAGCTTCCAGCGTAGTTTCAAGCTGCCCGGCACGGTGAATCAGGAGGGTGTCAGCGCCAACTGTGAAAAAGGGGTGCTGACGGTCACGTTGCCGAAAAGGGAAGAGGTGAAGCCGAAGCAGATCAACATCGAAGTGAAGTAAGGAAAAAACTTCGTTTCTGTGCAGAAAGTTTTTGTTTCGGTGCTGAAATGGATAGTGGGTAGCGAAACAAAAGGGCCGGGGGATACCTCCTCCGGCCCTTGTTTATTGTATGGTTGCCGCTCTATTAGGCAGGCTTCTTGCTGTCATCCTGCTGCTGGTCGTGCTCTTTGGTCTGCTCGGTGGTGGTTTCGGCTTGTTGGGCTTCTTGCTTTTGCGCATCAAGCACCTCGGTCTTGCGGACCTCTTCCTGGATGTTGCGCTGGAAGTCTTCCGAGGCTTTTTTGAACTCCGCCAACCCCTTGCCCAGGGACTTGGCGATTTCCGGTAGCTTGTGGGGCCCAATTACGATCAGGGCGATTACCAGGATAATGATCATTTCGGGCATGCCGATTCCAAACATAGGCTTCTCTCCGTGGTTGTAATGCGTGGCGCAGGACCGTTCAGGCTGAGTGACATTAAACCCTTTCCGGCCAGTGGCTGGCAACAAAAAAATCACTGCCTGTCGTCAGGCTGTCTATGCTACTGTTGCCTATAAAATATGCACTGGTGATCATAAAGTATGCAGAGGGTTCCGCAGTGCCACTTCTTCAACCATTAAAAATTGGGCGTTTGTTGTTGCCCCACAATATCATGCTGGCCCCGTTGGCCGGTATCACCAACCTGCCGTTCCGCCTGGTCTGCCGCCGCCAGGGGGCGGCGCTGGCCTTTACCGAGATGGTCAGTGTGAACGGCATGGTTCGTGAAGGTGAGAAGACCAAGGCGCTCCTGGCCAGCAGCCCTGAAGATCGGCCCCTGGGGGTGCAGCTGTTCGGCGACGATCCCCGCACCCTGGCCCAGGCTGCACGGATGGTGGCCGATCAGGCCGACCTGCTGGATATCAATATGGGCTGTCCGGTCCGCAAGGTGGTTTCAGGCGGCGCCGGATCGGCGCTGCTGAAAGATACGGCACGTATTGCTGAGATCATCCGGGCCGTGCGCGGGGTGACGCAGCTGCCGTTGACCATCAAGATCCGCAGTGGCTGGCAGTGTGGTGACTATGTCTATCAGGAAGTAGGGCGGATTGCCGAAGCGGAGGGCTGTGACGCCATTACCCTGCATCCCCGCAGCCGCAACCAGATGTTTTCCGGCCAGGCAGACTGGTCGCTCTTGGCGCGGTTGAAGGAGACGGTTGCCATTCCGGTGATCGGCAGCGGCGATCTGTTCAGCGCTGATGACTGTTACCGGATGTTGGCGGAGACAGGTTGTGACGGCCTGATGATCGCCCGGGGCGCCCTGGGCAATCCCTGGATTTTCCGGCAGGCCCGGGAGCTGTTAAGCGGCCTGGCAGCGCAGCCGGTGACCCCGGCCGAGCGGTCAGAGCTGGCCGAACAGCACCTGCAGTTGCAGATCGAGATCATGGGTGAGGCGTTGGCTGTGCGTGAGATCAAAAAACATCTGGGGTGGTACATCCATGGGGTGCCCGGCGCCGCCACCCTGCGGCGGACGGTCAACACAGCCCAGACCGCCGATCAGTTGCGGTCGCTGTTGAGTCACCTTGCGCAGAATGGAGCAGATCAGAGCGGTGCCTAGCGAATCGAACGGATATTATCTCACGGTGCTGGATAGCGTGGGTGACGGGGTGATCGTGGTCAACCGTGCCGGTCTGGTGACGCTGATGAACCCGGCTGCCGAGGAACTGACCGGGCGTTCCCGTCGCCAGACGCTCGAGGTTGCGTTCAGCACCGCCTTCAGCACTGAACCGACCCTGGTGGAGATGGTGGAGCGTACCGCCAGCAGCGGCGTTTCGCGCTCGGATCAGGATAATGTCGTGCTGAAAAGTTCTGGCCGTCTGATTCCGGTCAATGCCACCACTGTTCCACTGATGCAGGCCGATGGCGAGACGATCGGCGTGATCCTGACCCTGCGGGATATGACCTCGATCCGTGAGCTTGAAGCGGCGGTGCGGCAGGCCGACCGGCTTTCCACGCTGGGAACCCTGGCGGCCGGTCTGGCCCATGAGATCAAGAACCCCCTGGGGGGCGTCAAGGGGGCGGCCCAGCTGCTGGAGCGGGAACTGGACCCGGAGAGCGATCTGCAGGAGTATCCCCGGGTAATGATCCGTGAGGCAGAGCGGATTGACCGGATCATCCGTCAGTTGCTGGAGCTGGCCTCTCCCCGGGGGCCTCGCTACACACCGGTCAACCTGCATATGGTGCTGGGTGATATCATTTTGCTGCAGCGGGAGGCGGCCGGGTCGCGGGAGGTTTCCATCGTAACCGGGTTCGATCCCAGCATTCCGCCGCTGATGGCTGATGAGGCCCAGTTGACGCAGGTTTTTCTCAACCTGATCCGCAACGCCCTGGAGGCGATGACTGAAGGCGGACGCCTGACGGTCACCAGCCGGGTGCTGTCAGAGTACCATCTGGGCAGCACTGAGGGGCGCAACCGGATGGTTTGCGTGGAGGTGGCTGACACCGGCCCCGGTATCTCCGTTGAAAATATTTCCAAGGTGGGCACGCCGTTCTTCAGCACCAAAGAGGGCGGCACCGGACTGGGACTGGCTATCTGCCAGAAGATTGTGGCTGATCACCGCGGGATGATGAAAATTGATTCACTACCGGGCGAGGGTACCCGGATCAGCGTCTTGTTGCCGCTGATTCAATCACCCGTGAAAGGCTGACTCGATGGGATTGCATCGTATCCTGGTGGCTGACGACGAAGAGAGCATGCGTTGGGTCCTTTCCAAGGCGCTGCGTAAAAAAGGCTATACCGTAGATCTGGCCGCCGATGGCAACGAGGCGTTGCGCCAGGTGCGGGAACAGTCCTACGACCTGGCCATCGTGGATATCAAGATGCCCGGCATGACCGGTCTGGATTTCCTTGAAAAGGCCCGTGAGGTGCGCTCCGACCTGCTGGTGGTGGTGATGACCGCCGAGGCCAGCATGAAGAATGCCGTGGAGGCGATGAAGCGTGGCGCCTATGATTACATCACCAAGCCGTTTGACCTGGAGGTGGTGGATGCGATTATCGAAAAGGTCAGCCGGGCCCGGGATGTCAGCAGTCAGGTTTCGTTGCTCAAGCAGGAGCTGAAAGACCGCTACCAGGTTGAGAAGAACATTGTCGGCAATTCACCGGCCATGCAGGAGGTCTATAAGACCATCGGCAAGGTGGCGGTCAGCGATGTGACCGTGCTGATTCAAGGCGAATCCGGCACCGGCAAGGAGTTGATAGCCCGGGCAATCCACTTCAATTCATCCCGTTTGGGCAAGCCGTTTGTGGCGATCAACTGTGCCGCCATTCCCAAGGATCTGCTGGAGAGTGAACTGTTCGGCAGTGAGCGAGGGGCCTTTACCGGAGCCACTGAACGGAAAATAGGCAAGTTTGAGCAAGCCCACCATGGCACCATTTTTTTGGATGAGATCGGCGATATGCCGCTGGATTTGCAGGCCAAGATCCTGCGGGTGCTCCAGGAGCAGGAGATCACCCGGATCGGCGGCTCCCAGAACATCCCGGTGGATGTGCGGGTGGTTGCGGCCACCAATCAGGAATTGCTGGAGAAGGTGCGTAATCGTGAGTTCCGTGAGGATCTGTTTTACCGTCTGAATGTGGTGCCGATCAACCTGGTACCCTTGCGGGAGCGGCGTGACGATATCAAGCCGCTGGTGGAATACTTTTTAACCCGCGCCTGCACTGAGCTGGAGACCCCGGCCAAGCAGTGCTCCAGCGACGCGATGGAGCTGCTGTGTAATCACTCCTGGCCCGGCAACGTGCGGGAGCTGGAGAATACCATCAAGCGGGCCGTGATTTTGTCCGGCGATACGCTGCTCACCCCGGTCGATTTCGGTGGCTTGGCTGATCGTCATGAGACCATCCACGCCATGCCGCAGGAACAATCGCTGGAGGCGATTGTGGAGGCCAAGCTGCGCAGCTCGATGAACGGGATTGAAAAACTGGACAGGGGGGATATCTACGACCGGGTGCTGGAGCAGGTGGAACGCCCCCTGATCCGCTATACCCTGGAAAAAACCCGTGGCAATCAGGTGCGGGCGGCAGATATCCTGGGGATCAACCGCAATACCCTGCGCAAGAAGATCAGCGAACTGGGGATACAGATCAAGAAGGATTGATTCCAGCTTCACCTCAAGGCGCTCTCTGCGTTAGCATCGTCGTCGGCTCCTCGACGTATTGGCATATACGCCTGCGTCGCCTCCTCCTTGCTGCCTTGATATCATCCTTGATCTGAAGCTAGAATGTACTTACCAGGGGGCCGGAACCGGCCCCTTTTTTGTTAGTCAAACACGTATTTCAGTACCTGGCTGTGCCGTTCAATCACGGCCAGGGCCGCTAAATCCGATTTGTAGGCGATGAACGGCACCCCGGCCGCCTCGGCGGCCCGGCGGTCCACATCGCTGTCCCCCACGAACAGCGCCTGCTGCGGCGCAATGGCGTAGTGTTCCAGTACCTTCAGCAGCGGTTCCGGGTGCGGTTTGGGGTGTTTGACCTTGCCGGCCGTCATGATGCAGCCGAAGAACCCCTCCAGGCCGAAATCTTCAATGATCATCTCCATGGACGAGGCGCGGTTGGTGCAGATCGCCAGGTCAACGTGACCTTTGAGGGCGGTGAGGGTCTCCAGCAGTTCCGCTTCCCGCCGCATGTAGGGCATCAGCTCTTTGTAGCGGATGGTTTTGCCGATGGCCAGGGCCTGTTCCTTCTGGGGATCAGTGCCAAAGAAGTGCTCCATCACATCCAGATACGAGAAGGTGTGCAGCACCCGCTCCGATTCGGTGCAGTGGCGGTTGATGGCAGGCCGTCCCAGACCCTCCATGATCCGGTTGTAGAAAACATAATTGGACTCGATGGAATCCAGGATTACCCCATCGCAGTCGTAGATCACCACTTTATAACGTGCCGTCATTGGCCTTCCTCTTCCCTTTGCTGTGCCTTTGCCAAAAATTCTTCCCATTCCATCGGCAACAGGTACTTCTTGCGGCTGTTGCACTCCCGGCAGGAGGGCACCACGTTGTTGCGGCTGGCCTTGCCGCCACGGGTCACCGGTACGATGTGATCCATGGTCAGTTCCTCGGGTGGAAAGCTGTTGCCGCACCAGTGGCATTTGCCCTGGGCCACCCGGTTTTTCCACCAACGGCTGCGACGCAGTTCCCGGGATTTATCCCGCTCTCGCTTGATCTCTTCCTCAGTAACCTCGATGATAAAATCGCTCATCGGCTATTCCAGTTCTGCAATGGTGGCGCCATCGCGCCCTTCATGGGGGCCACCGGGCCGGAATGAGGAGACCTGGGGGTGACGGCCCAAAAATTCCCGTACCGCCTGCTGCAGCACGCCGCTGCCAAGGCCATGCACGATGCGCAGCTCCCTCTGGCCGGCCAGTACAGCCTGATCAATAGAGACTTCCAGCTCTGACAGCGCCTCATCTACCCGCTTGCCGATCAGTTTGAGTTCGGCAGGGCAGGCTTCCGAGGGCAGCGTGGGGGTGTGCTGAAATCTGGCCGGACGTGACTGGGGCGTTGCCGCCGTCTGCTGCCGCGGCGCCAGCCCGTGCAGCGGCACCTCCAGCTCGATGCTGCCAGCCCGGACCCGTGCCTTTTGCCGGGCCTGATCCACCGCCACAATGGTTGCGTCACGCCCCAGCGAGCGGACATGGATCAATTGGCCGGGCAGCAGCGCCTCACCAGGCAGTGTCTGCCCTGAGGGGGCAAAGGCCGCCTCCAGTTCCCTGGTGCGCTCCCGCAGCTTTTCGGCCGTCTGCTTGCGTTGCTCCTTGCGATACTCATCCAGCAGGCTGTTCAGTTCGCGGCGGGCTGCAGTCACCACCCCGCGGGCCTCTTCGCGTCCCTGTTCGACAATTCTGCGGCGCAGTTCTTCCAGTTCATGTTTCTGCTGTTCCAGTGCCTGAGCCTGTTGCTCCAGCAGCAGCCGTCCACGTTGCTGGTCGGCAAGCTCGGTTGCCAGGGCGTTGCGTTTCTGGCGCAACTCCTCGATCACCCCGGCAAAGGCGGTGCCGGCATCCCCCAGCAGCTCGCGGGCAAAGGCCAGCACCGGCTCCGGCAGGCCATAGCGCCGGGCGGTCTCCAGGGCGTGGGATTGGCCCGGTTCGCCCATCACCAGGCGGTAGCGAGGGGTCCAGGTGGCGCTGTCAAACTCCATGCCGGCGTTCTGCATGCCGGCTGAGCGCTGCACAAAGCCGACGATTTCGGTCAGGTGGGTGGTGGCCATCACCACAGCCCCCCGGCTCTGCAACTCATGCAGCACGGCGCAACCGATGGCCGCCCCCTGCAGCGGTTCGGTGCCGGTGCCCAGTTCATCCAGCAGCACCAGACTGCGTTGTCCTGTCTGCTCGAGAATGCGAGCGATGCCGGCCACATGGGCCGAAAAGGTGGACAGGCTGTGTTCGATGGACTGCTCGTCGCCGATGTCCACCAGCAGGCAGTCCAGCAGCGGAATGGCCGAGGAGGGGGAGGCCGGTATCGGTATTCCGGCCAGGGCCATGGCGGCGATCAGGCCGACGGTTTTCAGGGCGATGGTTTTGCCGCCGGCGTTGGGGCCGCTGATGGCCAGTACCTGCGGGGCCGCTTCCCCGGAGCCTAACGCTATGTCGAGCGGTACGATTGGCGTTGTATCCTGCTGCTTGGCACGCAGGGCCAGCAGCAGCGGGTGGCGGGCCGACAGTAACCGCAGTGCGCCGGTCTCTGACAGTTCAGGCATGGCCAGGTTGAACTGTTCGGCATAGCTGGCGATGCTGTCCAGCCGGTCCAGTTCAACCAGGGTGCCGAAACAGGCATTGATCCGTTCTGCGTCTTCGCGAATCCAGGCGGAAAGCCGCCGCAGGATGCGAATCTCTTCGGCTTTCTCTTCGGCCGACAGGTTTTCCAGTTCGTTGACGAACGGGATGATCTCCAGCGGCTCCATGAAGGCGGTCTCGCCGGAGGAGGAAACGTCATGCACCACGCCCGGCACCATTCCCTTGGAGTCCATTCGCACCGGTATTACCCAACGGCCTGAGCGGATGGTGATAAAGTCATCCTGCAGGAAAATGGCGGTTTCGTGTTTTCTGACAAACTCTTCCAGCTTTTTACGAACCCGGGCAGCCAGGCTGCGCTTGCTCTTGCGGATTTCGGCCAGTTCCCGTGAGGCGCTGTCCAGGATGTTGCCCTCATCGTCGAGGGTGGCGGCCAGCGGTTCCAGGATGTCGCTGAAACTCAGCGCCGCCGGTTCAAGGTCTTTCAGCAGCGGGATATCCTGGCGGGGAGCGAACTGTTGGGCCAGCTCGGTCAGGGAAGCCAGCACCGGGATGAATTCGAGCAGTGCCAGCGGTGGCAGGATGGCGCCATCCGGCCGGACCTGTTCAAGCAGGGGGCGGATATCCGAAAACGCTGTAATCCGCAGGGAGATGCGCTGCCGCGCCAGCACTCGGATCTCTTCCACCCGTCCCCAATCCAGGCGGATGCGGCCAGGGTCAGACAGGGGCGCCATGGCGAGGATCGTGGCAGCGGTGCTCTGGCTGCGGGCATGGCTGGCAACCAGGCGCAGCAGCTTATCGAATTCAAGGCGTCGTAAGGTTTCGGCAGGTATCATGGGTTCACTGGTGCAGGGGCTGCTGATGCGGAGCGGCGCTGTCTGCGGGCTTTCTGTTTGCGTAGTTTTGTGGTGCGGGCATCCTCGGCGGTGGGCAAACCGCGGGAACGGGCGATCTTTTCCAGCAGTTCCCGGCGGGCCAGGAAGCGGTTTAAGGACTGGCTGCGTTCACGGCCACAGCGGGCCTCGATGCCGCTGGGCAGATGACGGACCTGTGCGCAACTGGCGGTCTTGTTGACATGCTGGCCACCCCGGCCCGATGAACGGACAAAACGTTCCTCAAGATCCTCTTCACGCACTTCCAGCTCGGCCATGCGTCGTAACAGCCAGCGGTTTTTTTCCTCACTGACAGCAAAGGCCGGGGGCTGCATCACGCCGAGCCCTGCTGCCAGCCGTAGGCCTTGACCTGGGCTTCCAGCACCGCCTGATAGGGGATGGACATCTCGCCCAACAGCGCGGCTGCCGTCATGAAATCTGCCTGTTCCAGGGCCTCGGTCAGGGCCAGGCATCTGCCGAAGGCGCCTTCGCGCCGCAGCAGGGCCTGCTGCACCTCATCGGACAGGTTCAGCTCCTCGGCAATCTGATCCATCGGAATGTTGTAGAGTGATTCCAAAAGCGACAGAATCCCGGTCATGAAAGCCTGGTCTGGCGCATCCTTGTTGCCACGCAAAAGCGGGTAGATCTGGGCCAATTGCTCCATGAAGCCGCCCCGTACGGCGGCCATATCCACCAGCGGGTTTTCCAGGGCATGGCTGTCATCGGAGGCGAACAGGGCCAGCTGGACCCAGCGTTTAATCTGGGCCCGGCCCAGCATGCTGATGGCATGCCGAACGGTCTGGATCTTCTGCAGACCGGCAAATGAGACCGAGTTGACCAGCAGCAGCAGTTTGTACGTCAGGCCGGGGCTGGCGCGAAAGGTTTTTTCGATCTCTTCGATCTCGTCGTCATCCATCAGCTGGCGCATCAATCGCAGCAGGGCAGCGCCGCCTTCATCAATCTTCCGTTTTTCGATCAGGGACGGTTTGGCAAAGTAGTAGCCCTGAAAATAGTCAAAGCCCAGATCCAGACACTTGAGGAACTCTTGCTTGCTTTCCACCTTTTCAGCCAGCAGTTTGAATGGGTACCCCCGGTACTGTTCGATAACCGGCCCCAGGGTGTCCACCGGGGTGGCCATCAGGTCCACCTTGACGATCTCCACCAGTTGATACAACTCTTCATAGGCCGGGCTGAACGCGTGGTCGTCCAGGGCAAGCACAAAGCCGGCTTCCTTAAGCTCGCGGCAACGTTCGATCAGCTCCGGCGTCAGCTCCAGGGTTTCCAGCAGCTCCAACACCACCAGTTCTTTGGGCAATAGCTCCAGGGAGTCGCTCATCAGGATGTCCCGCTCCATGTTGATGAATCCCAGATGCTTTCCCAGGATCTGCTGGATGCCGAAGCCGGCCAGGGTGTTGAGTATCACGCTGGCGGTGGCCTGGGAGGCGTCGCTGACGTTGGCGGCAGTCAGGGATTGGGCCGAGCGGAACAGCAGTTCGTAGGCGTAGACCTGCTCGTCACGGTTCAGGATCGGTTGACGGCCGACCAGGTATTTCTGCTGTGCTTCCATGGGGTTCCGTTTGATGCTGATGGATTTGAGGCGTTTGTTGACGAAATTGGATGAAGTATACGTGAACTTCTTGCCAAGTTCAATGATTGGGACTGCCATGCAGGGTAGTTGCCGCGGGTCGGTAAACGTGGTATACAATCCGTCGGCCTGTGTCGTGCCGTACTACTGAATTTTATTGAAAGGTCTCAGCGGTGACAGTCTCGTTTGCCCGTCGTTTATGGATTACCTTTTCGGCCTACGTGATCGGCTGTTATGCCTCGGTGTTGAACCGTCTGAAGGTGAAAGGGGCGCAGCACATCCCGTCCCGCGGCGGCGTGCTGCTGGCCTCGAACCATATCTCCGCCCATGAAACTATTTTTCTGCCGTGGGCGGTGCTGGGTTCTCACCCCTTTCAAATGGTGTGGGCCCCGGCCAAAGAGGAACTGTTCCGCAAGACCATTCCGCGCCTGCTCTATTCATCGTGGGGCGCCTTTCCGGTGCGGCGCGGGCGGGATGTCAAGGCCGGCAAGGTGTTGAACGATCTGTTGGCCGATCAAAAGGTGATGCTGTTTCCCGAAGGCACCCGCCATCAGGATGGCCGTCTGGGGCCTGGCAACCGCGGGGTTGGCAAGGTGATTTACGACACCCGTCCCACGGTGATCCCCACCGCCCTGATCGGTCTGAACCACTGGAAGTTTCCCAGTTTTGGTGCCAAGGGGGCGATTGTGTTCGGTCCTCCGCTTAATTTTGATGATCTGTTCGCGCTGGGCGATCAGCGCGAGACCCACCAGTTGATCGTGGAGCGGGTGATGGAGGGGATTGCTGACGTGCTGAAGCAGGAAGGGGCCTATGTCGGGCGCGCAGAAAAGTAAGGAAACGGTTCTTTTCCGCCCTGGCTGCGTCACGCATCGTGATTGTTTGTGCGACGTACTCTCAAGTACGCCTCCGCACAATCGCTCACGTTCCTGCCCAGAGCGAAAAACTCCTCGTTTCCTGGATCTATGCTGTGAATAACAAACTGACCGAGGTGGAACTGTTCTGTGACGGCGCCTGCAGCGGCAACCCCGGTCCCGGCGGGTACGGCACCATTCTGCGCTGTCGTGGGCAGGAAAAGGAGCTTTCAGGCAGTGCCGCCGAGACCACCAATAACCGGATGGAATTAACCGCCGCCCTGGCCGGTTTGCAGCAGTTGACCCGTCCCTGTCGGGTAACGGTGACCACTGACTCGCAATATCTGGTCAAGGGCATGACCGAGTGGCTGGCCGGCTGGCAGCGTAACGGCTGGAAAAACAGCAAGAAGGAACCGGTCTTGAACCGGGACCTGTGGGAACAGCTGGTGGGGGCGGCAGCCCCGCATCAGATCAGCTGGCAGTGGGTGCGTGGCCATGACGGTCACCTCGAAAACGAACGTTGTGACCTGCTGGCCCGTGAGGCGATTGCCGCTTTCCGGCAGCAGCAGAATCAGCAACCAGCCCAGTGAGACGGGGGTACCATGAAGGACGTTGAAGCTGAAGTCGGCGTAAAGGATATCATCGGGTTCTATATCAAGATCAACGATAGCGCCCGGGCCAAGAAGGACATGGCCCGGTTGTCGGCCAAGGATAAGGCTTCAGCCTTTTCGCTGATCGCCGAGTCCAATGCCGGCCGTGAGTTCAAGGTTGAGATCGCCCGTTATTTTGTCAACGATCTTGATGCCCATATCCGGCGCAAGGCCGAGTTGCTGCTTGAGGCGCTGGTGCCGGGCTGGGTTGCCGATCCGGCCGCCAGTATCCTGCAGCTGCTTCGCTCGGCCGATTCAAAAGGTGTTGCCCGGCGTAATGCGGCAGTCCGTTTTTTGTTCGGCATTGTGGATGCCGACTCGCTGCGGATCACCCTGATGAGTCTGCTGTCAAGTCGCAACCGCACGCACATTGTCGAGATTATCGACATCCTTGAACAGTACATCGATGCCTCCAACGACGAGAACGAACAGGTCAAGATCTTCAACGCCTCTCTGGATATCGTGCTGTCAGACGAAGTGGAGATGTCGGTAAAGCACCATGCCACCAACCTGCTTTCGATCTTTTTCAAGAAGGTGTCAACCACCTCGCTGGGCGCCCACCTCAAGGCCAAGTATATCGAACGGCAGGTGGAAAAGGCGGAAAGCGTCTATCGTTTCCTCTGTAGCGGCACCTGTGGCCTGACCGTCAGTTATCTGGAAGACCTGCTGCGGCCGTTGCAGGATGGCGGCAAGATCTACCAGCTCAAGATCCTGACCTACTTCTCATTCCTCCTGGAAAAGACCTGGAATGAGGACGACGTAGACAATTACGTCGATACCTGGCCCGAGAGCTGGGAACCTGAAGATATGACCAAGATGGACAAGGTCCGTCGTTTTCGGACCCAGATCCTCAAAGAGGTGGAAGAGCTGTGGGAGTTTAGCGATGATGACGAGGTGCGCACCGCCATCATGTCTGTGGTCTACAGCGGTCATCCCAGCAAGGCTGAGCTGCTGTCCACGGTCCGCAGCAAGTTGGAATCCGGCAGCCTTTCAGCGGTGGCGCTGGACAAGCTGGCCAGGATACTGCACAGCTTCCTGCGAGCTGACGAGCAGACACAACTCAAGCCCCAGGCAGCCAATCTGTTATTGTTCTCCATTGAAGGCGAGCAGCACCACCTGGCGGCCCTGCGGTTTCTGCGTTTGTATGTCGAGGGGAGCAGTCTCAATCCTGCCGAGCAATCCAGTCTGGCTACCGTAATGGCCCAGTTTGCCGGGCGTGCCGGCGGGAGTGATGAGCGGATTGCGGCCTGGTATCTGGTCTTTTTACTGGATCCGCAGCGGCTCGAGGATGTGGAGGTACAGAAACAGGTGATGGCGTATCTGCGGACGATTGTTGAGCAGGAGGTCGTGCCTGAGCAGTCCAAAACGGTTATGCTGAGTGCGCTGGGGCGTTTTGGTGATAAAGCCAAAACGAGTGATAAACTAAAAAAAGCAGCCGCCTACCTGGTGTTCAGGCTGCAGAATCCCGGTGTAACCCCCACCTGGGAAAAGATTGAAAAACAATAGGTTCAAAGGAATCCGCTGTGCTGCAACAGTTTGAAAGCCTGGGGATACGCGTCAAGTTGGTGGCCGCCTTTCTGGTCGTGGCTGTTTTCGCCGGTATTCCGGGCGTCGTGGAGTTCGCCCAGGGTGAGGCCGGTAAACAGGCCACCCCGACAGAGGAACAGACGCCACCACCGGCGAGATAACGGAGCATATTCACCGGATCACTCAGCGCCCTTTTTCGTGTTCAGCGGGCGGGGAAAGGGCGTTACTGGCTGGTGCTGGGGCGTGCGGCGATAAAGCTGGCCAGATCATGTTCCGAGAGCGGTTTGCTCAGGTGATACCCCTGGATATCATCACAGCCACGATCCTGTAGAAAGGCGAGTTGTTCCTGGGTTTCAACCCCTTCGGCAATCACCTGTAGCTTGAGAGAGTGGCCCATGGCGATGATCGCCTCGGTGATGGCGGCATCGTCCGGGTCACTCAGGATGTCGTTGATAAAGGATTTGTCAATCTTCAGCCGGTCGAGGGGGAAGTGTTTCAGGTATGAGAGGGACGAGTAGCCGGTGCCAAAGTCATCGATTGCCAGTTGAATCCCCATTTTTTTCAGGATTCGCAGGCGCTGCAACGACTGTTGTTCATCAGAGACCAGCATGCTCTCGGTCAGTTCCAGTTCCAGCAATTCCGGCGGTAAACCACTGTCCGCAAGCGCTGCTGCCACCTGATCAACAAAGTCAGGTTCAATGAACTGACGGCCCGAAATGTTGACGGCAATCCGCAAGGCCGGCATGCCACCCTTGATCCAGGCGGCATTTTGGTGACAGGCGGTTCGCAGGACCCATTCGCCCAACTTGATGATAAAGCCGCTCTCCTCGGCCAAAGGTATAAAGCGGTCAGGACTGATTAAGCCCAGCTCCGGATGCCGCCAGCGCAACAGTGCCTCCATGCCGATGATGCAATCGTTTTTCAGATTCAGCTGGGGCTGGTAATGCAGGTAAAAGTCGCCATTGACGAGTCCTGACGGCATGCTGTTGTCCATGGCCAGAATTTCTGCGGCCTGGGCGTTCATTTCACGGGCATAGAAACGGAAGGTGTTCTTACCGCCCCGCTTGGCCTCATACATGGCGGTTTCGGCATTTTTGAGCAGTGTCTCAGGGTCTTTGCCGTCATTCGGGCAAAGCGCGATGCCAATGCTGCCGGTCAGCAGGGTCTGTTGGCCGCCGGCCAGCTGAAAGGGGTCAGACAGGCTGGCCAGCACCCGGTAGGCCATGGTAACCGCTTCGTGCTTGCTTTCGCGCCCTGGCAGGATACAGGCGAATACATCGCCACCAAAGCGGCACAGGGTGTCTTCGGAGTGCATCAGTTTGCGCAGCCGTTCGGCAGTCATTACCAGTAGTTGATCGCCGGTTTCATGGCCCATGGTGTCGTTGATCATCTTGAAACGGTCCAGACCGAAGAACAGTACCGCCATTAATTGCTGTTCCCGCACGGTGTGTGTGGTGGTGACTGCCAGTCGATCGGTGAAGAGCGAACGGTTTGGCAGGCCGGTCAGCAGGTCGTGCAGTACCAGATGTGAAACCTGATCAGCCAGCATCTTTTTGTCGGTTATGTCGCTCAGGCTGCCCCGTAACCCCAGGTAGACATCCTGTTCGTCAAGGATCGGCCGACAGTTGCGGCGAATCCAGCGGATTGCGCCATCCTTGGTGACAATCCGGTATTCAACCTCACCGCCCTGGCAGACCCCGTTCCGGGGCTGGGATTCCATAGCCTCCAACAGGTGCCGGTCAGCTGGGTGGACCATCTCCTCCATCAGATCGGCATGTTCGTAGAAGGCATCAACGCTGTAGCCGGTAATTTCGATACAGGCAGGGGAAACGAATTCGAAGCTGTTGTCAGGGCGGCGCCAATAGCTGAAATCATTTGAAAATTCGCTGACGATCCGGTAGCGTTGTTCCTGTTTCCGGATGGCCTCGCTGCGCTGGTCAAGTCCTGTCAGCATGGTGTTGATGGCGGCGACCAGACGACCGATCTCGCCGTTTGCCTCTGAGGCAACCAGACGGTCTGCGCCCTGCTTGTCCGTCAGGTGTTCGATATGGTGTGTGAGGAGTCTTACGGGGCGGATCAGCAGACGCAGGAGTATCCATGCTGCCGCTGTAGCAGACGCGACGCCGGTCAGCGCCATCACCAGCATGATCAGCGCCCGTTGGGCAGGATCCGGTTGTTTGACGCAGACCAGGATACCAATAGTCAGCATCAGTGCGGGCAGCAGTGACAGGGCCGACACGGCAAGGGCGATCCGGGCGCGTAGTGAACGTTGGCGAAAAAACATGCTATTCGGCGTCGAACCTCGCATCAACAGTTGTGCATCGTAGGGGACAGGGGCTCATCAGCTGGCCCGCGTTTCTTTTCAGTGGGGCTAAATGCCGCCCATGCAGAGGTATTTTACCTCGACAAATTCTTCAATACCATACTTAGAGCCTTCTCTGCCGACCCCCGACTCCTTGACGCCGCCAAAGGGTGCCACCTCGGTGGAAACCAGTCCGGTGTTGATTCCCACCATGCCGTATTCCAGGGCTTCCGCCACCCGCC
>DIGE01000011.1 GCA_002419465.1 Geobacter sp. UBA5730
GTCATTTTTCAATGCCGATTGACAGTAAAGAGCGGTGATCATGTCTATTGATGAATATAATACACCTGAATCAAGCTGCATAAATGGGGGTGTTACCATGAAACTATCTGTCGGCGACAAAGAAACCGATGATCTGGTTGAATGGGATACGGCATGGGAACCAGATCAAAGTGACGACTGCATCAGGGAGTTTGTAGAATATCCTGATGATGAAGCAGACGAAGATTATTCCGGCGAGGGCACAATAAATTACAGACGCCTGATCAAACATCTTAAAAGAATTGCCCCACATATAGACTGGCGAGTTGAAGATAAAGGGTATGACTATGATGATGGTGGCGGTTGTTGTTGGAACACCATCGCTGTACCCAATGAACAGTTGCATGAAGCAGAAATGATCATTGAACGGATAGAGCAATCTGGCGACATCATGCAGTTCTCCGGGCCAGAAGATTTTGCCGGTCCGATCTATGATGCGCGTGGAGAGTTGCGACAGGAGATTGCCGAGTTTGTAGCATCCATAGCAGCGTTAAGAGGTTACATCCTGTCTGGTTACCTAGAGCATCATGTTGAAACCAGCCAGGATGCTGAAAAACAGATCATGATCTTGATCAGCTTACTTGCAGATCTTTACGCAAATGGCTCACGATTGGCTCTTTGGGAAAGAATAGCAGAACTCGACGAGTACCCATGTCAGCGCATGCCATCAGATTTTCAAAAAGTTATGATGGAGCGCTATGGGCGTTATCTGGAGGGCCAAGATGCCAACCCCTTTGAGGACATTGTTATTGCCTGCGAATCCCTTGATTCAGTACAAGAACTGTACGATAACGGCAACCCGCACGATGTTGCTAGTGCTGTTGCCGAGTGGCAGTTTGGGTTTTGTTCAGGCGCTGGTTGGGCTTCGTGCATTGTTGACGCCTTGAAGCCATTGCATGAAATTCTTTCAGGTATTCGCTATCAAGGCCGCAGATGAAGGATTTATATCGATTTTACCCGTTGACAGTGCGTCCTTATTGTGTGAAACCTTTTTGCTGCATATCATAACAATTCCAGCCATATCAGCCACGGATACGCATGCACAATCTCAGCGAAGACGACATCAGCGTCAAGTACATTACGCCCGCGTTGAACAAATCAGGTTGGGACGAAACCACCCAGATCCGTCGCCAGGTGTCCTTCACCAAAGGGCGGATCATTGTGCGCGGCAGGCTGGTTAGTCGCGGCAAGGCCAAAAAGGCTGACTTCGTTCTCTATCACCAACATCTCCCCATTGCCCTCATAGAAGCCAAAAAGAGCACCTTTAGCGCTGGCCACGGTATGCAGCAGGCTCTTGATTATGCCGCTACACTGCAGGTGCCGTTTGTGTTCTCCAGCAACGGCAAAGGTTTTGTGCTCCATGATAAAACCGGATTGATTGCTCAAGGTGAAATTGAGCTGTCTATGGACGCATTTCCTCGGCCTGAAACCCTGTGGCAGGCCTATCGACAATGGAAAGGCCTTACCCCTGCTGAAGAAAAGATTGTGCTGCAACCATATTACGATGATGGCAGCGGCAAAGAGCCGCGCTATTACCAGCGTAATGCCATAAATGCTGCGGTTGAAGCCATTGCCAAAGGGCAGGATCGGGTATTGCTGGTCATGGCCACCGGCACCGGCAAGACCTACACCGCCTTTCAGATCATCTGGCGCTTGTGGAAGTCAGACTGGCGGACCGGCAAACAGAAGCGGGTACTGTTCCTGGCCGACCGTAACGTGCTGGTGGATCAGACCATGGTCAACGACTTTCGCCCCTTTGGCGCTACCATGGCCAAGCTGAGCACCGGCTCAAAAACCATTGAACGGGAAGACGGCACCATTACGGAGCTGACCACCGCCGTTGACAGCAAACGCCGCATTGATACCTCCTATGAAATCTATCTAGGCCTGTATCAAGCCCTGACCGGCCCGGAAGAGCGCCAGAAACTCTTTAAGGAACTCTCTCGCGACTTCTTTGATCTGATCATCATTGACGAATGTCATCGTGGCAGCGCAGCCGAGGACTCTGCCTGGCGCGAAATCCTGGAGCATTTCACTACCGCAACCCAGATCGGCCTTACCGCCACCCCCAAAGAGACAGAGTACGTATCGAACATCAATTACTTTGGCCCGCCGGTTTTCAGCTACTCGCTCAAGCAGGGGATCAGCGACGGGTTTCTTGCACCGTATAAGGTGATCAAGGTGCATCTTGATATTGATGTGGAAGGCTATCGTCCCAAGCCGGGCGAGGTTGACAAGCAGGGCCTGGCCATTGATGACCGGATCTACAACCTCAAGGACTTTGACCGTGCAATCGTTATCGACACCCGCACCCAACGGGTTGCCAAGTGGATCTCTGACTACCTCAAGCAGAGTGGTGATCGCTTTCAGAAGACCATCGTATTCTGTGTTGATACCGAACATGCGGCCCTGTTACGGCAGGCCTTGATCGTTGAAAACCAGGATCTGGTGCTGAAGAACGAGCGTTACATCATGCGGATTACCGGCGACGATGCTGCCGGGCAGGCGCAACTGGGCAACTTCATTGACCCGGAAAGTGACTATCCGGTGATTGTCACCACCTCGCGGTTACTCTCAACCGGGGTTGATGCCCAGACTTGTCGTTTGATCGTGCTGGACCGGGCTGTTGGTTCCATGACCGAATTCAAGCAGATTGTCGGGCGCGGTACGCGGGTGCATGAAGACACCAAGAAGTACTTCTTTACCCTGGTTGATTTCCGCAAGGCCACTGCCCACTTTGCCGACCCTGACTTTGACGGCGAACCGGTGCAGATCTATGAACCGGGTGAAGATGATCCGGTCATACCGCCTGACGATGTTCCGCCCGTGGCTGATGAAGATGATCCCATTCCGCCAGAGCCAGGTGACGATGAAGAGATTATTTCAGACCCGCCACCAGTGGGGCCTGATCCACCGCCGCCTCAACCCAAGTATTATATCAAGGGTGAGACGATTTCTGTTGTCATGGAGCGGGTTGAATACCTGGATGAATACGGCAAACTGATCACCGAATCGCTACGCGATTATTCGCGTAAGGCTATCCGTGCCCAGTATGCCAGCCTTGACCAGTTTCTGCGTCGTTGGAAAACAGAAGAGCATAAGGAAGCGATTATTGAAGAACTTGCTGCCGAGGGATTGCTGCTTGATCCTCTGATGGAAGAGGTCGGTAAAGAGCTGGACCCATTTGATCTGATCTGCCACATCGCCTTTGACCAGCCCCCGCTTACCCGCCGGGAACGGGCCAACAACGTCAAAAAGCGGGATATCTTTACCAAGTACGGTCCGCAGGCCAGAGCGGTGCTTGAGGCCCTGCTTGCCAAATATCAGGATGAAGGCGTGGTAAGCGGCCTTGATAATGTCCGTGTTTTGGAGATTCCACCTTTCAACAACATGGGCACCCCGCTGCAGCTGATCAAACAGTTTGGCACCAAGGCCAACTTTGAGGATGCTGTCCACGAACTGCAGGATGCGCTGTATCAGGAGGCCATGTAATTCATGTCAGCACGAAACACCGTTAAATCCATACAAGACATCATGCGCCAGGATGTGGGCGTTGATGGCGATGCCCAGCGCCTTTCCCAGCTTTGCTGGATGTTCTTCCTGAAAATTATCGACGATCAGGATCAGCAACTGGAGGTCATGCAGGATAACTACCAATCACCCATCCCTGAAAAGTTTCAGTGGCGCAGTTGGGCGTCAGACCCGGAAGGGATCACCGGCGAGCTGTTGATGGCCTTTATCAATGAAGAACTGTTCCCTGCACTCAAGGAACTTTCTGCCAGCGGGAGCAATGCCAACCGCGCCCGCGTGGTCAAAAGCGTATTTGAGGATGCCTACAACTACATGAAGTCCGGCCAACTGCTGCGTCAGGTAATCAACAAGATCAGCGGTGTTGATTTTAACGACCTGGCCGAGCGCAAGCACTTTGGCGACATCTACGAGCAGTTGCTGAACGATCTGCAGAGCGCCGGTAATGCAGGCGAGTATTACACCCCCCGCGCGGTCACCGCATTTATGGTGGACCGGATTGATCCAAAGCCCGGCGAGATCCTGTTTGACCCCTCCTGCGGCACCGGCGGCTTCCTTACCTGTTCAATCCGGCATATACGGGACCGGTATGTGAAAAAGGTGGAGGATGAAGAGGCCATGCAGGCTGGATTGCGGGCGGTGGAAAAGAAGCAGCTGCCCCACATGCTCTGCGTCACCAACATGCTGCTGCACGGCATTGAAGACCCCAGCTTTGTCCGCCATGACAACACCCTGGCACGGCCCTACATCAGCTACGGCAAGGATGACCGGGTAGATGTCATCCTCACCAATCCCCCCTTTGGTGGACGTGAAGAGGACGGCATAGAATCCAACTTTCCTGCCCACTTCCGCACCAAAGAAACTGCCGACCTATTTCTGGCCCTGTTTATCCGCCTGCTCAAGAAGGGTGGCCGTGCTGCCATCGTTTTGCCGGACGGTTCGCTGTTCGGCGAAGGGGTCAAGACCCGCCTGAAAGAACACCTGCTGGAAGAATGCAACCTGCACACCATCGTGCGCCTGCCCAACAGCGTCTTTAAGCCCTACGCCAGCATCGGCACCAACCTGCTGTTCTTTGAAAAAGGGGAGCCGACCCAGGATGTCTGGTTTTTCGAGCACCGCGTGCCTGAGGGGCAAAAGGCCTACTCCATGACCAGACCGATCAGGGTTGAACACCTGCAAGGTTGCGTGAATTGGTGGGGCGGGGCAGAGAGGGAGGGACGGCAGGAAACCGAACAGGCCTGGAAGGTGACCATTGATGAAATCAAGGCGCGGGGCTACAACCTTGATTTCAAAAATCCCCACACCGTGGCCGATGACCACGGCAACCCGGAAGAACTGCTGACACTGCTGAAAGAGAGCGAGCAGAAGACCGCACAGCTGCGTGACCAGTTAAAGGCTATACTGGGGGAGGCACTGCTGCGATGAGTTTTTTCTTGACGAATGATCGGGTGGGTGGCAGGATTATCTCAACAATACCCCCCACGCCTCTTAACAATGCGCACCAGGGGGGTTTCTCGTTTCTGGCTCTTTTGGGTGGGATTGCGGGTGAAGCATGAGTAAGCCTGCCAAGTCCTATCAGGAACAGTTGAACATCCTCAAAAGCCGTGGTTTGGTTGTTGCTGACGAACCCTTTGCTCTCCACTGCCTGGAACACCACAACTATTACCGTCTCTCTGCCTATCGCTTCCCCTTTACGGTTTCCGGCAATCCCGATCAGTTCAAACCCGGCATCACCTTCAAGCAATTATGGGATCTGTACTGTTTTGATCGTACCCTGCGGCAACTGGTGCTTGAGGCCTGCAAGCGGGTAGAGATCTCCGTGCGCTCCCGCTGGGCGTATGAAACAGGCCATCAGCTTGACCCGCTGGCCTATCTTGAAAGCCGTAATTTCAGAAATCCGGTGCTGCATGCCCGTGCCATTACCAATCTGGACGATGAAATGAAGCGCAGCCGTGAAGATTTTATCATTCATCACCAGACCACGCTCGGTATGCCCTGGCCCCCTGTCTGGGTAGCGATTGAGGTGGCGTCATTCGGCACCATATCAAACCTTGTCAGCCAGCTTGTCTCGCCGCATATTCGGCAGACTATCGCCAGCACCTATCAGCTTGATGAGAAAACCTTCTGTTCTCTCTTTCACCACCTTAGTGTGCTGCGTAATACCGCTGCGCACCATAGTCGGCTCTGGAACCGCAAGTTTGCCGTAACCTTCCAGTTACCCCGCAAAAAACCAGCTCACCTTTGGGTTAACTTCTGTAATGATCCACTGCATGGTGCTGGTAAAGAACGCAAGCTCTACAACTCGCTGGTGCTGCTTATCCATCTGATGCAGGTGATAGAACCAGCTACCCACTGGCCGCAACGCCTGATGCGTTTGATGCAAACGCTTACCCCGGCATTGATCAAGGATATGGGGTTTCCTTCTGACTGGCAACAGCGTCCGATCTGGCAAGCGCTTACTGCCACTGGGGGTACGCCTTGAATCGGGAACTGCTGCTGCAGCATTTTCACCGGATCAGCGAAGCGCCGGATGCCATTTCGCGCCTGAGGCGGTTTATCCTTGATCTGGCAGTACGGGGCAAGTTGGTGGAGCAAGACCCCAGTGATGAACCGGCGACGGAGCTGCTGAAACGGATAAAGGTAACTTCATCATGTGTGCCTGATGATCTACAATTCAAAATGCCATCTGGTTGGAGTGCAGTCCGTTTCGGGGACGTATATTCTTTGGAATATGGCAGCAATCTGCCTGCAGAGAAGAGAACAAACACTGGTGAATACCCGGTATATGGCTCAAACGGTGTAGTTGGTAGCCACTTTGAGTGCTTTGTTAAGTCACCTTGCATTGTTGTTGGTCGTAAAGGCTCTGCAGGCGCTTTAAATTTATCAGTGACCGAAGGCTGTTGCGTAACAGATGTAGCCTACTATTGTATTCCCTCAGAAGGTTTGGATATGGATTTTTCATTTAAGCTGTTCCATACCATTGGGCTGGATACACTTGGCAAAGGCGTAAAACCTGGGTTAAGCAGAAAAGAAGCATACGTACTGCCTTTAGCAATCCCCCCCCTCGCCGAACAGCAGCGCATCGTTGCCAAGGTTGATGAACTGATGGCGTTGTGCGACCAGCTGGAGGCAGAGCGTAACCAGCGTGAAGCCCACCGCGACAAGCTGGTGGCGGCCAGCCTGAACCGGATCAGCACCACAACAGCAGAAGAAGCCAAAGATGCTGCCCATTTTCACCTGAACCTGCTCCCGCGCCTGACCACCACGCCTGAGCATATCAAGCAACTACGCCAGACCATCCTGAACCTGGCGGTGCGTGGCCGACTGGTGGAGCAAGATCCCGACGATGAACCGGCGGGGGAGTTGTTGAAGCGGGCTACGGCAGCAAAAGCTCTTTTGATGATAGAAAAGGGAATTAAACGAGAAAAGGATGTCGAATATTCAGATTCCATTGATGAAGCCATAGCACCTGAACACTGGTGTTGGGCCCACGTTGCCGATGTTGCTCTTATCCAGGGGGGGAAACGATTGCCCGCTGGAGCAGTTTTTTCAAAAGAAAAGACCCCACACATTTATATTCGTGTCACTGACATGAAAGATGGAACAATCCGCACGGACAACCCTCAGTACATAACATCAGAAGTTCAGCGTGCGATAGCAAGATACACGATCAATAAAGAAGATCTGTATATTACTATTGCAGGAACTATTGGCCAGGTCGGCATAGTTCCCGCGCCATTAGACGGTCAAAACCTTACCGAAAATGCCGCGAAGTTGGTATTCCGAGAAATCAATGCTGATTTTCTTGTGATGGCACTTAGCTCAGAGGCCGTTCAGCTTCAATTTCAGGACAAGACAAAGCAAATGGCTCAACCTAAACTTGCCCTAAAGCGGGTTGCCGGTGCACGTATCCCCCTCCCACCCCTCGCCGAACAGCAGCGCATCGTTGCAAAGGTTGACCAGCTGATGGGGCTTTGTGACCAGTTGGAGGCCCAACTAACCACCACCAAGGCAGACAGCCGCCGCCTGCTGGAAGCGGTTCTGAATGATGCCCTGAAAATCAGTATTGTTGCCGAAGGATGAAGATAAAAAAAGCACCTGCAGATCATTCGCTGTAGGTGCTTTTTTTATGATTGGCGTCCCTTGGTTGAGGCACTTCGAACTTTGTCAGACGATGAGATTAACCTGGTGCTGCAATAATAAACGGTCTGCTCGATGCCACGTTCCTCCGGCAGGCCATGTTTCAGTGAATGGCATCCCTTGACTCAGTGCGCTTAGCGGTGGCAGCACGAATCCGGCAATGCCCCACAGCGGAAACAGCATGGCACCTTTTAAGACAAATCGGTCGCTATAGGCTGATCTACACAGTCGATAGAGAAAGCGTTCAAGTCCGTAGCGTGTCAGCATCAGGTTAAAATCTGTCCGTTGTTCACGCGCTTTGTTAAGAAGCCTCTGGCGGACTGAGGTGGCCATATTGACGGTCGTCACAGGTGTCATAGTGTCATTGCCTCCATATAGGGGCGCATGACGTTACTTACTCGGCAAATATTTGCATACTTCCACAGCTCATCCATGCCGCAGAGTTTCTTGCTTTGACACTCCCGAAGCGCTTCCATTGCCACATCCAGTCCGATCTTGTTTCTGAATTTGAAACAGTCAGCCACTGTCTTTGCCGGGCTATAGCAGGCCGTTGAAAATAGACTCG
>DIGE01000004.1 GCA_002419465.1 Geobacter sp. UBA5730
TTACTACTTAAATTTCAACAGCCTGGTATACGATCAGCGGGAAACGCAGACAGCTCAATCTTGGTAACTACCCTGACATAAGTCTGGAGACAGCACATAAATCGTATCTCGAATCAGCTGCACTCGTAAAGAGCGGCATAGATCCCATGGCCAAACCGGTTGAGGAAACCGCCGAGCCGGCGCAAAAAGAGGTTGAACTGACCGTAAGGCGCCTCGCGGTTGATTTGTATCTCGACGAATGGTCCAAAATCCATCACTCGGAAAGATGGCACTACAACAACAGGAAAGCACTGGAGGCAGATATATTGCCGGTCTGGGGTGACCGTCTGGCTGTCGATATTCGACGGAAGGACGCAGCAGAGATTCTGGAACTGGTGGTAAAGCGGGCACCCGGTCAGGCCCGGAATGTCCTGAAAGCCGCACGGGGAATGTACTCGTACGCTGTCGACCGGGAACTGCTGGAATACAACCCATTCGCTGACATCAAGATATCCAGGACCATCCCCATGATGCAGCCCATGTCCCGGGACCGCGAACTTTCAGAGGATGAGATAAGGCATCTCTGGAAAGCGATTGACGAAGGTGGCGGAAGCGAAAGCACCAAACGGGCATTGAAGCTTATTCTGGTAACTGGGCAGAGACCGGGGGAAGTGGTCGGCATGCACCGGAGAGAAATCCAGGGAAAGTGGTGGACGATTCCATGGCAGCGGATCAAAACCCGCAAGCGCCGTCAGGAGGATCACCGGATTTATCTTACGCCATTGGCGATGTCGCTCATAGGCGATGAGAAGGAATATATCTTTCCGGATCCTGCTGGTAAAAGCGCCACGACTGAAAATGCCCTGAGCCACCATGTGCGCAAGGATATACCGGATACCGTCAAGCGGTCGTATTACGACCTCCCCCGCTGGACACCTCATGATCTTCGCCGTACAGCAGCCACGAGGCTTTCCAAGATAGGTGCATCAGATGAGATCATCGATGTGATACTGAACCACGCCAAAAAGGGTGTCAGTGGCATCTACAACCGGAACAAGTACGATAATGAAAAGCAGTTGTGGCTTACCAAATGGTCACAGCACCTGTCGAGACTTCTCAAGAAAAAGCAACCAGCAGCGAAAGGCACCGGTGGCAGGAAGAGCGTCAAAAGTTCCACCGGAGAACCCAAAAAGTAGTTTCTGCACGATGGGGGGCACTCTCTGTAGCCAGAGGATTATTCAGTGTCGCTACAACACAACCTATGGCTGCTATTTATGTTAATATCATTTTTATGGTTGCTAAATTTGCTGTTATCGTTAAATATAGAAGCTATATTTGCTGATTATGGGAATTCTTATGTCGAATAGAAACGAAAATATCCTGCCGGAAGTTTTCCTCTCAGAAAGCGATGCCTCGCGTGCTGTCTCGAACATGGTCAAGCTGGGGACTGCGCGTAAAATCGGCCCACGGCTCTATACCCGTAACATGAGCGAGCCGGTGGAGAATATCGTTGCCCGCAATCGCTGGCAGATTGTCGGCATGCTGGCGCCAGGCGGCGTGATCGGTTTTCGTACCGCCCTGGAAAGTCATCCCGCCGAGGATGGATCCGTCTTTGTCACCTGCGGCTACAAAAAGATTACCGAACTGCCGGGTCTGCGAATTGTCAGAATACCCGGTTCAGGTCCGGTCGAAGGCGACATGCCTTTTATCGGAGGACTTCACATGGCATCGCCTTCACGTCTTCTACTGGAAAACCTCTCGCATACAAAAGCACGGGAGGGAGCAACCAAGGCTGCTGGACAGAAGGCTGTCGAAGAGAAACTTACCTCCATCCTGCGGATCAAGGGCGAAAGTGAGTTGAACCGGATCCGTGACCTTGCACGCACCATTGCAGCGGATATCGGCCTTGAGAAAGAGTTTCAACTGCTCGACCGTCTGATCGGCAGCCTGCTGCAAACGCGGGAAGCAGACTTGAAAAGTCCGGTCGCACGGGCATATTCCAGCGGTGAACCGTATGACCCTGCCCGTCTGGAACAGTTTGAAGCCCTGCGCAGCGCACTTGCCCGCAGTGTTCTTCCAAGCCGGAACCGTACCTACGAACCGGGGCCGGCGTTTTACAACGAGAGTTTCTTTGACGCGTACTTCTCCAATTTCATCGAAGGGACCGAGTTTGAAGTGGACGAGGCTCTGGGGATTGTCTTCTCGGGCGTGATCCCTCAGTCCCGACCCGAAGATGCTCATGACATCCTCGGTACCTGGCGTATCGTCGGCAATCTTGTTGAATTACAGCGGACGCCAGCGGATATCGCCTCATTCATGGAACTGCTGCAAAGCCGGCATACGTCGATTCTGGAAGGCAGGCCTGACAAACGGCCGGGGGAACTGAAGGAGAAGGGCAACCGGGCCGGGACTACCTACTTTGTCGCACCGGAACTGGTAAAAGGTACGCTTGCCCAAGGCTTCTCCTTCTACAATTCACTGTCAGATCCACTTGCGCGAGCGCTTTTCATGATGTATCTCGTTTCTGAAGTCCATCCCTTTGACGATGGCAACGGCAGAACAGCGCGGGCGATGATGAACGCTGAACTTGTTGCGGCCGGTGTCTGCCGGATCATCATCCCGAGTGTCTACCGCAACGAATACATAGCATCACTTAAACTGCTTTCCAACCACAAGGACCCTGCGGCATTCCTTCGCGTCATGGATGTGGCTCAGGATTTTGTCAGCAGAATAGATTTCAGCGATCTTGTTTCTGCCCGGCACATTCTGGAGCGCTGTAACGCGTTTGAACGACCTGCGGATACCGTCAAACTGATGATGCCGTCATCATGAAGCGCATAAATTGAATATATACAATGCGGTGGCTCGACATGAGATCATTTCATGAAACGTAACAGAGCAACACTCATCGAAGCTATTGCCTTGAATGAAACACAACTTGCCCAGCTCGACGCTGAACGGCAGGCGCTCCTTGAAACGCTTCATGATCTACGACAGCAGGTGTCAGCTATAGATGCAGCCTCTTTCCCTGCCCCAGAACTTTCCTCATTATCCTCAGACGATAAGATTACCCTGTTCCGTTCGCTCTTCAAAGGGCGGAAGGATGTCTACCCGAAACTGTGGGTCAGCAAGAACGGCGACCGCAAGGGATACATGCCCGCCTGCGCCAATGACGGAATCTATACTCTCTGCGGTAAACGCAAGACTCCCCGCGTCAGGTGCAGCGACTGCAGGCACCAGTCGTACTTGCCGGTCACGGATGAGGTACTCAAGGAGCATCTCCAGGGGAAACAGACCATCGGTGTCTACCCGCTCCTGCCGGACAACACCTGTCGGTTCCTGGCGGTGGATTTCGACAAGGCAACCTGGCAGGAGGACGTGGCAGCTTTCCGGGAAACCTGTACATCTCTTGATCTCACGGTCGCTATAGAACGTTCTCGCTCAGGCAATGGTGCCCATGCCTGGTTCTTTTTCTCGGAACCGGTTATGGCAGCAACAGCCCGGGCTGTGGGGTGCTACCTCATTACCGAAACCATGTCCCGGCGCCACCAGCTCAGCATGGAATCATATGATCGGCTCTTCCCCAGCCAGGATATTATGCCCCGCGGCGGCTTCGGCAACCTGATAGCCCTGCCGCTGCAATGGGAGCCCCGCAAAAAAGGGAATAGCGTCTTCGTTGACGAGATATTCTCCCCCTATCCGGATCAATGGGGTTATCTGGCATCGCTCAAACGGCTATCTTCACTGGAACTCCAGTCCATTGCCGACAAGGCAGTGCGCAAAGGACAGGTAATCGGCTTACGGTTGCCGTCGGATCACGACGAAGAACAGGCGCCATGGGAACGGTCACCTTCAGGGCGGCTGCCTGAGCAGCGGATCAAGGGAAAGTTGCCAAAAGCAATCACGGCGGTACTTGCTCAAAAAATCTTTGTTGAAAAGAAATCGATTTCGTCGGAGCTTCTCAACCGGATCAAAAGGCTGGCTGCCTTCCAGAATCCAGAGTTCTACAAAAAGCAGAAGATGCGGCTCTCAACTCACAACACCCCACGGGTTATCGTCTGCTTTGAGGAACTGCCGGAATATGTGGCGTTACCCAGAGGCTGTTGTGATGCGCTCGAAACCCTCCTCAGAGAACTTGGTATCACGTTACATCTCGACGACAAACGACAAACCGGTGTTACAACAACATTTGCATTCCACGGCACATTGTTAAATGTCCAGCAGCAGGCTGTCGATAAACTCATGCAGCACGACATCGGGATATTTGTAGCACCTCCCGGTTCAGGCAAAACGGTAGTCGGCGCATGGATGACAGCGGCCAGGAATTGTTCAACCCTGATTCTGGTACATCGCAAACCGTTTCTTGACCAGTGGGTTGCTCAGCTTGCTCACTTCCTTGATCTGCCTCCCAAAGCAATCGGCACCATCGGTTCGGGTAAAAGCAAGGCAACCGGGATTCTGGATGTGGCCATGATGCAGAGTCTGGTCAGGAAAGATGAGGTCGCCGATCTGGTCGCCACTTACGGTCAGATTATAGTCGACGAATGTCATCACCTGCCGGCATTCTCCTTCGAACGGGTGCTGGCCGCGGTGAAGGCACGATATGTGGTAGGACTTACTGCCACCCCGTACCGACGCGACGGCCATCAGCCCATAATCCACATGCAATGTGGGCCGACCAGGTATTCATTGGACCGGAAACAGCAGGAGTCACGTGACGCATTCACCCGGCGCCTTATCCTCCGGGAAACAAGTTTTACTGTGTCAGACTCCGATAAGGAGACGACCATCCAGGAAATCTATGCTCTGTTGGCTTCCGACCGGGAGCGGAACCGTTTCATTCTCGATGACATACGAAAAGCCCTCGCCGACGGGAGGTCGCCAATTCTCCTGACCGAACGAAAGGACCATCTGGAACTTTTTGCCGGGGAGTTGCGTGATTCGGTGAAGTACCTGGTGGTACTCCATGGCGGCATGGGGGTAAAACAGAGACGAAAGATTGTGGAGCATCTCGCAGCGATTCCCGATGACGAAGAACGACTGATCCTTGCCACGGGGCGCTATATCGGTGAGGGTTTCGACGACGCCAGACTGGACACACTTTTTCTGGCGCTGCCTTTCTCATGGAAAGGGATGCTGATACAGTACGCGGGCCGACTCCACCGGCTTCGTTCTGGCAAGGAAGAGGTCCGTGTATACGACTATGTGGACGGGTCAGTGCCGATGCTGGCCAAAATGCATGAAAAGCGTATGAAGGGGTTCAGAACTCTGGGATATGAACAGGCAACGTAGAGAGTTTAATTTCAAATATTCCCCAAGGACTTGAGCCTACCAATAATCGGCATGCGCAAAATTCCCCGGATATTGTTTGTTTTTGCAATTATCCGTTATGAATTACCCTCAAGGTATTTCAATGTGCAATACCACCTGCAACTACTACACTTTCTCACCAAAATTATTGATCAAAAATTGAGGGCTGCTGTGCTTTCTGCTGTTGCCATTGGAAGCGAACCGGCTTGCTGAGTTTTTTGATATGACCTTCATCTTGAGCCCGTTTTAGCCAGTCATTCAACTGGGTCTTGCAGACATCGATCTGGTTCAGCATTTCATCAAGGGTAATGGGGGTTTTATACGTCAACTCTTGAAAACGTTGCAAGAACAGGCCATAAAAACTTACAGGTCCAGGCGGTGTTTCAGCAGCCGGAATCAGTTCTGGAGCCTCTTCTTTTCTATATATGTTGTCATCGGAGGGCACCTCACATACCACTGGCGGATGCTCCTGCCTTTCCAGCAAGGACATTTGGGCCGGCTCAGGCAACTCGGTTTTCGTTGTCTGCTGTTCGACTGCGGTCATCAGCACTTTCAGATCAAGGCTGTCTCCCGGCAGCCATTTGGCACCTTGCCGGACAAGCTCGGCATTGCCGGATGATGATGACGACGTAGTTTTCACCCAGAGTGGCACCCAGGTCTGCCGCAAATTCTCGACCGCTCCGTTCCATGTCCCTCCCTTGTTTTTCGTAGAGGAAACCACAATCGCCGCATCAGCCAGGCAATAGATATACTTGTTGCGAGACATTGCATTGCCGACATCGAAACCTGCCTCTGGGTTGAACGGTGAGATCAGTACCAGGTTATTGGCCATCAAAGATTTGCGGTACTTGGCCGAAGTTGCGGAACGAAGCAGGCTATCTGCCAATATGCCGATGGTCGTCCCTTCATGGGCAAGCGATCCTTGCATTGCCGCTTCGTCGATTCCGCGAGCGCCACCGGACACGATTGAATACCTTTGAGCGGCAGCTTCTTTTCCCAGAGTTGTCGCAAACAGAAGATCATCCTCTGTAGCATCACGGGAGCCGACGACCGCGATTCCTCCCTTGTTGAGCAGATTGCGGTTGCCGCACCCGAACAGCACTGGCGGAGAATCTATCTTGAGCAATTTCTTCAAACGGTTCGGATATTCTGCGTCAGAACGGGTCAATACCCACAAACCTGCACGCTGCCACTTTTCCAGAGCCAGAGCCAGAGCATTGCCACGGCCAAGCAAAAAACGGATGCGATCAAGCGTTACCGTTTTGTCGTTCCACCCCAACAACAGCAATCCCGGGTTATTACCCAATAATGCTTCCGGGAGAGTTTCTTTCTCCTTGAGCCACAGGGCGAACCGGCCCCACTCGGTAGGTGAAAGGGGGCGAGGATCACCCTTGACCGGTTTGGAAAAATAAGCTGTCAATAACAGCACCGCCTGTGCTTGCCCACTAATATTCATATCAATCCCCGGTACTCGTACTTGCCAATGCCACCGGCCAGACAATCCCGCTGCCGGCACGGCGCAGCAATGCCGCAATCACGGTCATCGTCCATGCTGAATCCACCATGTCGTCTACCAGTAGCACCGGCCCATTGGATATGCCGGGGATAACGGAAAAGACGCCATCAAGGTTCCGGCACTGATGATAACGGTTCTGCTGAAATTTTTGTTGCTGGTTGTCACGTACCTTGGTAACCGCTTCTACAAATGGCAGATTGAGCCTTGCAGCCAAACGGCGAGCAAAATCCGGCACCAGCTCCAGATGGTTGCGAGAAGGTACACAGGTGACCCATGTCGGTCTCGGTTCTGGTCGCCACCGTTTCGTGACCATCTCGGCCACGGCATTGACCAGATCATCCCGGAAACGGTTATTGTGCTTGTCCTCAGCAACTATGCGGCCCCAGCCTGCGTCACCCCAACGGGAAAGAATCCTGCCGGTCTCGGCGCGGAGATTGGCTGGAAGATTTCCGCTAAATCCGTACTGCTGAAATGCGCCACCAGCCACCTGTTTTTTACATTCCAACGGCAGTTCGGCATGTTTCAGATACAGTGCCGCCTCGACAGCCAGCCGATGGGAAAATTCCTCCGGAATGACCGGTTGACCGAGACAACGAGCACATCTTCCGCATGGTTGCGCCTGTTCGTCGTCAAGTGAACGGGCAAGGAACAGCATCAGACAATCCGGACTGTTTATATATTCCTGGACTTCCTGCCACTCGCCGGCACGCTGCTGCGTCAGACGCTGAATGTGCTGATGGTCGAGCCGATAGGCAACAGGAGTACGCCGCCAGCGCGAACCGTCCTTGATAACGGGAGAAGGATTTTCAACCGACAGGAATTTGAGTACCTTGTCAATCTGTCCCTTGCGGAGATTAACTTCAGCTTCGAGTTGGCGGTCCGATAATCCATCACTGTCCGCAAGCGCATCCATAATGCTGTTCACATGGCGTTCGTCCGGAAAGGCGCTGGCACGGAAAAACTCTTGAATCTCTTGATCTTCCCGCCCTGACAGCAGCACGCCAACAGCATAATCTATGGCACGCCCGGCCCGGCCTACCTGCTGATAGTATGCAACTATGGAGCCCGGCGCCTGATAGTGAATGACAAAACCGAGATCAGGTTTATCATACCCCATTCCCAAGGCTGTCGTTGCCACAAGCGCTTTTATCTCATTGTTGAGCAGCGCTGATTCAAGATATTGCCGGTATGCGTCGGAACTTTCAAAGCCGTCAGCTTCGACCCCGCTGTAGTATGCTTTGGCAGTAATACCGTTCAGTGTCAGCCATTCGGCGACTTGATCGGCATCACGTTTGGTAAGGGTGTACACGATTCCGGTGCCGGGAAGTTGCGGCAGATGTTCAGCCAGCCATGCCAGGCGTCCTGACTGGTCTGGAAGCTTAACCGTCTGCAGAGCGAGGGTTTCGCGAAGAAGCGAACCCCTCTGAATATCAATATTTCCCAACTGTGATGTGATGTCATCCAAAACCCGGTTGTTGGCCGTCGCAGTCGTACCGAGTACCGCCATATTCGGCGGCATGTGCTGCAATACGCTCACAAGCCGGCGATAATCAGGCCGGAAATCATGGCCCCAGTCAGAGATACAGTGCGCTTCGTCCACAACCAGAAGACCGATCTGGTTGGCAACGGGGAGCAGGACCGTTCGGACAAATTCATCATTTGCAAGACGTTCGGGAGAAATCAGTACTGAGTTCTCCGATATATTCGTTCAAGCAGCCTCCAAAGAAAGGCGTTCACTCACAAATGCTCTTCAGACAGGCTCTATGTTGAGCAGATATTTGAAGGCTGGGATCAGTCGTATTATTTTACCGTCAACTGAAAGTTCTTCCTCATCCTCATAAGTGATGATCTCACCGGACTCTAATCCAGTCTCTTCCATCGCCTTGATCAGTGATCGCAATTCCCGGTTGCGTGTGCCCTCATCCCCTAAGGTATGAACGACCTGGATCAATTGCGTGATCTTGCCGCCGGTACAGCAGGCAAAATCAACCTCAAGGCCATTGCCGGTCTTGTAGTAGTAGAGTTCATGGCCTCGGCGTTTCAGATCAAGATACACCTGATTCTCCAGGAGATGCCCAAGATTTTCGCTGAAACTGAAGCCAACGGCACCGGCCATCCCGGTGTCAATGGCGTAGACCTTTTTCGGACTTTTGATCTGCTCCTTCACGGAAAAGGCAAAGGAGTCGAGAGTGAACAGCAGATAGGCATCGCTGAAATAGCCCAGGTACTCCTTCACGGTTTTGTCGTTTAGTCCAACCAGCGCCGCCAGCTTGTTGAAGCTGTAGAGCGAGGAGATATTCGACGCCAGGTAGAAAAAAAGATTCTCCAGATCAACAGCCTTCTTGATGTTGAACCGGGGCGCTATGTCCTGGTAGAGGATGTTTCTGGCGTACATCACCAAAAGCTCTTTTTTTGTTTCCGGCAGGTCTACCGCACCGGTCTCCGGGAACCCGCCAAAGCGAAGGTAGTCGTCAAGAAGTTTGCGCAGCCGGTTACGCTGCCTGGTCACTGCTACTGCGTCACTGATACTCAGCCCGTTTGCAGCAATAAACTCCGGGAAAGAAAACGGATACACCTCCACCGGCATCGCCCGCCCGGAAAGAAGCGTGATGAACTCCGAAGTAAGCAGGTGCGAATTGGACCCGGTGACAATGAACTTTATCCCCTTCTGCTCGTACTTTGCCTTGACGAATACCTGCCATTCAGGAAAGAAGTGCACCTCATCGAGGCAGCAGTATACCGGTCCCACCGGCGCAACCAGCTTCAGGTAATCGTCATAGGCCCGCTCAAGGTAGGAAACATCGCTACGGTGTCGGCTGAATTGTGGGTTTTCGAGATTAAGGAAGAGTATGTTCCGGGGAGGTATCCCCTTGTCGCGTATCAGGTGGTTGATCGTCTGCCGCACCAGCGTGCTTTTGCCTGACCGACGCACACCTACCAGCGCGACAATGTGGGGCAGATCCAGATAACCCTTTACCTTGCCGAGAATTCCGCGTGAGACCCCTTCCTGGTAGAGGGTCCCATCCCAATGGGGATTCTGGTCAACGATTACCGATTCAAACATAGATACTCCGAACTAAGTCTATATTGTTCGCATTATAGCGCGAATAATATCCATTTCAAGCAGAATTATCAGCCCATCACCCACCGTCACGTGGGCCGACCATACAGTATAGAGCGCTTTTGTTTGATTTCAGCGTTATCCCGCCTTTCAAACGGGCCTATTCATTCGACAATAGCGTCATTGAAGGTACCATTTTTGTACCCAAAAATGCGGCATTGACTGAAGGTGGCAAAAAGTTCCGTATTTTAGCTACCAAATTGGTATCCAAAACAGCCACCATACCTGTTATTGATCCCAATGTTGTCTGAAATTTCCGAGGGGCGCGGGTAAAAAAGCCATGTGCAGTATTGAGTGGGGCTTTTTTGTTTGATCCGTCAGCAAAGGAGCCCTAAAGAAAAAAGGGCTTGCAGAGGAATCTGCAAGCCTTTGATTTTTTGGAGCGGGAAACGGGATTCGAACCCGCGACCTTCAGCTTGGGAAGCTGACACTCTACCACTGAGTTATTCCCGCAATTTGGAGTACCTCTTATAGCGAAAGGTGCTCCAGCTTGTCAACCCTCGTTTAGGCACATTCCGAGTAGCCGCAGCAATGGCAGACCATGCAGCCGCCTTCATGTTCCACTGCGCCGCCGCACTCGGGGCAAGCACCCCGTTCCTGGGTGGCGGTCTCGGCGTTTAAGTCGTAGCCGTTGGCCAGCATGTGGGCCTGGATCGCCTTGGCAACGGCATCGGCGCAGGAGAGGATCCGGTTATCGCCAAAGCCGGTGGGGCAGTGGCAGGAGATGCCCAGCAGTTGCTTGATTACCTGGCGGGCCTGCACACCGCTGCGCCAGGCCAGGGAGACCATCCGGCCGATGGCTTCGGATTGTGAGGCGGCGCAACCGCCGGCCTTGCCCATGGTGGTGAACAGCTCGAACAGGCCGTTTTTATCCTCGTTAACCGTGATGTAGAGCGGGCCGCAGCCGGTCTGCATCTGGTAGGTCCAGCCTTTGAGCGCTTTGGGACGTTCGCGTTTGATGGCATGTTTTTCGTCTTCTACCGGCACTGCGCCGATGGCCACTTTTTCTTCTTTTTGGGCGGTGGAAAGCACCTGCTCGTCGCGGGAGCCGTCGCGGTAGATGGTAACTCCCTTGCAACCGGTCTTGTAGGCCAGCATGTAGACCTGTTCAACTTCTTCCACGGTGGCCGTATTGGGGAAGTTGACGGTTTTTGACACCGCGTTGTCGGTGTGGTGCTGGAAGGCGGCCTGCATCTGGATGTGATCTTCCGGGCTGATATCGTGGGCGGTGATAAAGGCTCGCTGGACATCTGCGGGAATCTCGTCAATACCTTGCACGGAACCGTGATTTTCAGAGATGGCGCGTAGCAGTTCTTCGGACCAGAAGCCGCGCTCTTTGGCGATCTTTTCAAACAGCGGGTTGGTTTCATACATAATGATGTCCATCTGGCGGCGCTGGAAGCAGACCGCGAACAACGGCTCAACCCCCGACGAAGCGCCGGCGATGATCGAGATGGTGCCGGTGGGGGCGATGGTGGTGACGGTGGCGTTGCGTTGGGGCAGGGCGCCCTTTTTATCAAAAATGGAACCTTTGAAGTTGGGGAACGCGCCCCGTTGCTGGCCCAGTTCACGTGAGGCGGTATGGCCCTCTTCGTTGATGAACTGCATCAGCTTGGTGGCCAGTTTGACCGCCTCGCCGGAGTTGTAGGGGATGCCCAGCAGGATCAGCAGGTCGGCCCAGCCCATTACCCCCAAGCCGATCTTGCGGTTGGCATGGGTCATGTCATGAATCTGCTGGAGCGGGTATTTGTTGGCCTCGATCACGTTGTCCAGGAAATGAACTGCGCTGTGGATCACTTCTTTCAGGCGGGCCCAGTCAATGGCGCCGTCCTTGATGAAGCGGCCCAGGTTGATGGAACCCAGGTTGCAGGATTCATAGGGCAGCAGTGGCTGCTCGCCACAGGGGTTGGTGGATTCGATCTCGCCCACATGGGGGGTGGGGTTGTCGCGGTTCAGGCGGTCCAGGAAGATGATGCCCGGCTCGCCGTTTTCCCATGCCTGGGTCACAATCCTCTGATACACCTTGCGGGCGTTCAGGGTGCCGCATTTTTTCTTGTCACGTGGGTTGTACAGATCATACTCTTCATCGCGTTCCACGGCCTGCATGAACTTCTCGGTCAGGCCGACGGAGATGTTGAAGTTATTGAACTGCTTCTGGTCGGCCTTGCACATGATAAAGTTCATGACATCGGGGTGATCGACCCGCAGGATCCCCATGTTGGCGCCACGGCGGGTGCCACCCTGCTTGATGGTTTCAGTGGCGGTATCAAAGACCCGCATGAAGGAGATCGGACCGCTGGAGATGCCGGTGGTGGTCAGCACCAGGTCATTGGCCGGGCGTAGACGGGAAAAGGAGAAACCGGTGCCGCCGCCGGACTTATGGATCATGGCAGTGAACTTGACCGCATCGAAAATTTCTTCGATGGAGTCACCCACCGGCAGCACGAAGCAGGCCGAGAGCTGGCCCAGTTCACGGCCGGCATTCATCAGGGTGGGAGAGTTGGGCATGAAATCAAAGTTGGTCATCATTTCGTAGAAGCGGTCGGACAGTTTTTTTATGTCGGCCTTCTTGTCGAATATGCGGTCAGGTTCGGCAATGGTGTCAGCCACGCGCCGCAGCATGTCGGCCGGTGTTTCAAGCGGTTTGCCGCTGGCATCACGTTTCAGGTATCGTTTTTCAAGCACTGTCCGGGCGTTGGCAGAAAGTGCGGGTTGGAGGGTGGCAGAGGATTCTTTTGGCATGAGCTTTTGTTCTCCTTCTGGTGCAGGTAAGTACGGCGTATCGGGTGGAGCTTAGCATGGCTGTCATGACGGCAGGATAGCTGTAACCACAATATTTAGTGTGTGGCGAGGGATACAACCACAACATCTATGCAGTGTCAACAGCAAAAAAAACAGATTGCTAACCGTTTGAAAGCACTGCTGATTATTGTCCGGGTTTTTTGAAATTTACAGGGTGATCATTCTGTGTTAAATAATAGCTTTATTCGTATATTCAATACTTTGCCCATCAGGATACCTATGTCTTTTTTGAACGTTGCGCGCTGTTGGGGTTGTTCTTGCTGGTGCAGTCGTTTCATGCTGCTGGCTCTATTTTTGCCGTTCGGCCCGCTTGGTTGCCAGCTGCTGTTTCACGATGATGGCGCACCGTTAAAAGGGCAGACCGTGAATCTGGCGCTCACCATGCCGGAAACGCCGCCACCGGCCAGCAGGCCACTGAGTGTGCAACCCGATCCTGCGATCCGGTCTACAGCCAAAACCCCACCACCGCTGGATACCCGTTTACTTCCCCAACAGGCACCCGTTGAGCAGGGTTCTTCTTTGCTGCCTACGCCTGCACCGGTTGTTGCCAACAGTCCGTATCTCCGTAGCATGGTAACCAAGGCCGATACGGTGTTGGTGGAGCGGACGATTACCGAGGATACGAGTCTGCGGGGTACGGTATTGATAAAAGGCAGCCTGGTGGTTGCTCCTCAAGCCACCTTGCGTATAGAGGCAGGCACCAGCCTACGCTTCCAGCGGCAGAGTGGCGCTTTGCAGAACCCGCGTCTGGTGGTGCAGGGACGGCTGGTTTGTGCCGGTACGGCACAAAAACCGGTTTTTTTGGGTCCGGCCTTTCATGATGCTCAGGTGTCTGATTGGGGCGGTCTGCTGCTGTTGTCCAGCGAGAAAAAAAATAGTCTGGAGTACTGTCGTGTCGAGGGTGCCGAGGTTGGTATTGAGGCCCGTTATTCACAGTTTGTCGGTCGTGGTCTGGAGATTGCCCGTTCACGGGAAGGCGTGGCTTTGTTTGATAGTCTGGCAACACTGCAGACAACAACCGTCAGCCGTTGTGATAGAGGTTTTACAGCTTCTGACAGCGAGCTTGAGTTGCGTGAGGTAACCTTGCGAGAAAACCGGCAAGGGGCTTCGATGGTCCGGTCATCGTTGGTGATCAGCGCCAGCCAGTTCCGTGGCAACAGTCAGGAAGGGCTGGTGGCCGAGCAGTGCCGTTTCAGGATCAGCGGCAGTAGCGCTACAGACAATCGAATTGGAATACTGTTGCAGGGAGGCGATGGCCAACTGCAGCAGTGCCGTTTCAGTTTGAACCGTGCATCCGGGCTTTCCCTTATGGGCAGCCGGGTAAGGATTATCCATTCCTCATTTCAGGACAACCTTGGCGTGGGGCTGATGATTGAAGGCGCGCGCGGTAGTGTGACTCAGAGTTCCTTCGGCAATAATCGCGGGGGTAACCTGGTGAATGCCGGCTCTGATGGTTTTGCCGCAGTGCTGAACTGGTGGGGAGTTGCCGATGAGGCCGGGATTGCTGAAGGAATTCAGGATGCCACCCGTGCGTCCGGAATCGGACGGGTCTCGTTTGTGCCGTTTTTGGCCAATCGCCCTGCCTTGGCACCGTAAGCCGGCCAACCTCCATGTCTATCTATCTCGATAATGCGGCCACTTCCCATCCCAAGCCACCCCAGGTGTATGCCGCGGTGCTGGATGTCATGCAGAATATCGGCGCATCGCCAGGCAGGGGGGGGTATGGTCTGGCCCTTGAGGCCTCCCGCCTGTTGTTTGAGACCCGTGAAGCATTGGCCTCTTTCTTTGGTGCTGCCGACTCTTCACGCATCATCTTTACCCACAACGCCACAGAATCACTGAACCTGGCGGTGCGGGGCACCCTGCAGTCCGGTGATCATGTGATCACCAGCTCCATGGAGCACAACTCGTTGTTGCGGCCTCTGTTCATGTTGCAAAAACAGGGGGTTGAGCTGACTGTCGTGCCGGCCAATGTTGAAGGGTTGCTTGATCCGGAGGATGTCCGGCGGGCTCTGCGTCCCTCAACCCGTCTGGTAGCCCTGGCCCATGTCTCCAACGTGACCGGCGGCATTCAACCGGTGGCCGAGATAGCTGCTATCGCTTCTAAGGCAGGAGCCTTGCTGCTTCTTGATGCGGCTCAGTCTGCCGGTTGCCTGCCGATTGATATGCAGGCCCTGGGTATCGATCTGTTGGCGGCGCCGGGACACAAGGGACTCCTCGGGCCCCAAGGGACCGGTCTGTTGGCCGTGGCTCCCCACGTCCGGTTGTGTCCTTTGCTGGCTGGTGGTACCGGCAGCAGTTCCGATCAGGATTTGCAACCGGAAGGGTTTCCGGAAGGGTTCGAGGCCGGTACCCACAATCTGCCTGGTATTGCCGGCCTTAAGGCCGGTGTCGCCTTTCTTGCTGCAACCGGGGTTGAAACGGTTGGTGAGCGTGAGCGGGAGCATGGCAACTACCTGCGGGAACGTCTGGCCCAACTGCCCGGCTGTTGCCTGTATGGTCCTGATAACCCTGAAAAACGTGTGGGGTTGCTTTCCCTCACTATGGCAGGCTGTGACCCGGCCGCGTTGTCGTTTATGCTGGATCGCGAGTACGGCATTGCCGTCAGGGCCGGGCTGCATTGCGCTCCACGGGCTCACCGCACTATTGGCAGTTATCCGCAGGGAACGCTGCGGATTAGTCCGGGCTGGTTCACAACCAACGTTGAACTTGATCTTTGTTGTACTGCATTGGCCACCATTATCCAGAAAGGAAGCCCATGAAATTTTTTGTGTTGGACACCAACGTGTTGCTCCATGATCCCCAATCTTTGTTCCGGTTTCAAGACAACACCATTGTTGTTCCGATTACCGTGATCGAGGAGATCGACCGTTTCAAGAAGGATATGAACGAGACCGGCCGCAATGCCCGGGCCATCTCCCGTATTTTGGACAGCCTGCGTGAAAAAGGCACGCTTTCCACAGGAGTCGGCTTGCCGGGTGGCGGCAGTCTGCGGGTTGAGTTGTGCGAGGAGCAGGCCCTGAACCGTCTGCCCAAGGATCTGCGGGATGACAAAGGTGACAACCGTATTCTGGCTGTGGCGCTGGCCACCCAGGAACGCTACCCCGGCGAAACGGTTATTTTTGTCACCAAGGATACCAATCTGCGGATCAAGGCTGACGCCATTGGACTGGTGGCCGAGGACTACGAATCGGACAAGGTGGATATCCAGGAACTGTATGCCGGTGCCCGCAGTCTGGAGATCGATCCGGAGGCCATTGACCGTTTCTACGGTCAGGGTTGGCTGGAGGCGCCGGAAGGGTTGTTGCCCAACGAGTTTGCCACCCTGATGGACAGTGCCAACCCCTCCCACAGTGCCTTGTGCCGTTTTGATGCGGCTCAGGGCAAGGTGGTGCCGGTGCGCAAGATTCCCAAAGAGGGGATCTGGAGCATCTATGCCCGTAACCGCGAACAGCAGTTTGCCCTGGATGCCTTGATGGACGATAACGTCAAGCTGGTCAGCCTGGTGGGCAAGGCCGGCACCGGCAAGACCCTGTTGGCCATTGCGGCCGGGTTGCAGAAGGTGGCTGAGGAAAATGTCTACAACCGGTTGCTGGTGTCCCGCCCGGTCTTTCCGATGGGCAAGGATCTGGGATTTTTGCCCGGTGATATCGAGGAAAAACTGACCCCCTGGATGCAGCCGATCTTTGATAACGTGGAGCTGCTGATATCGGGGCATGAATCCGAAAAACGACACAGCAAGGGCTATAAGGAGCTGATGGCCATGGGGTTGCTGGATATCGAGCCACTGACCTATATCAGGGGTCGTTCGATCCCCAATCAGTATCTGATCGTGGATGAGGCCCAAAACCTGACCCCTCACGAGATCAAGACCATCGTGACCCGGGCCGGGGAGGGGACCAAAATCATCCTGACCGGCGACCCTTATCAGATTGATAATCCTTATGTGGATTCCTCCAGTAACGGTCTGTCCTACCTGGTTGAGCGTTTTAAAAATGAGCGTATCTCGGCCCATATTACCTTGACCCGAGGTGAACGTTCCGAGTTGGCAGAACTGGCCGCAAACCTGCTCTGATGCTCATACTCGCGCTTGAAACATCCTGTGATGAAACGGCCGCCGCGGTTGTCCGCGACGGCCGTTCCGTCCTTTCCAGCGTGGTCTCGTCCCAAGTGACGATTCATGCGGAGTACGGCGGGGTGGTGCCGGAGATCGCTTCCCGCCGTCACCTGGAGCTGATCACGCCGGTGATCCGCCAGGCCCTGGCTGAGGCCGGTGTAACCTTGGCACAGATCGAGGGGATTGCGGTCACCCGTGGCCCCGGCCTGCTGGGGGCTTTGCTGGTGGGGGTTTCGGTGGCTAAATCACTGGCTCTGGCCCGCACTATCCCCCTGGTGGGGGTGCATCATATCGAGGGGCACCTGCTGGCCGGCTTGCTGGAACAGCCATTTGCCTTCCCGTTTCTGGCCCTGGTGGTGTCCGGGGGACATACCCATCTGTATCGGGTGGAGGGTGTAGGGCGCTACCGCACCCTGGGCCGCACCATTGATGATGCAGTTGGTGAGGCCTTTGACAAGGTCGGCACCTTGCTGGGTCTGGACTATCCTGCCGGGGCGCGGATCGATGCCCTGGCAAAACAGGGCGATCCTGCCAGCGTTCGTTTTCCCCGCCCGCTCTTGCATGACGGTTCCCTTAACTTCAGCTTCAGCGGCCTGAAGACCGCAGTGCTGACCTATTTGAAAAAAAATCCTGTCAGCGCAGATGCCCGTGAATTGCCGGATCTGTGCGCTTCATTTCAGGCTGCAGCCTGTGAGGTGCTGGTGAAAAAAACCGAGGCCGCGCTGTTACAGGAGGGACTCGATCGTCTGGTGGTGGCTGGCGGGGTAGCCTGCAACAGTGGGCTGCGCAGTGCCATGCAGGCCATGACGGAGCGGCGGGGAATTGCATTGCAGATACCGTCGCCATCCCTGTGCAGTGACAACGCCGCCATGCTGGCAGTGGCAGGTGATGCCTATCTTGCAGCCGGTTGCCATGGTGGGTTGGACCTGGATGCCGTGGCCAGCTGGCCACTGGATCAGGTGGGACGCTGGGAGTGCCTGCCATGAGCCAGTACTATCCCCGTCCCCGCAAGGCCTTGGGTCAGAATTTTCTGACCGACCGCAACATTATCTCGAAAATCCTGTCGTCTGCCGCTTTAACGCCGGATGATTGTGTGCTGGAGGTGGGGCCGGGCCGCGGGGCTTTGACCGAGCTACTGGCCCAGCGGGTCAAGCGGCTGGTGGCGGTGGAGTTTGACCGTGATCTGGCCGCCATTTTGCGTCAGCAGTTCAGCAGTGAGCAGCAGGTAACCATCCACGAGCAGGATATCCTTAAGGTAGATTTTGCACAGCTGCTGGGTGCTGATCGCTTCAAGGTGGTTGCCAACCTGCCCTATAATATATCCACTCCGGTGTTGTTTCGCGTCCTGGAAGAACGCCAACGGTTCTCCAAGCTGGTGGTGATGCTGCAGAAAGAGGTCGGTGAGCGGTTGGCTGCCCCGCCTGATTGCAGCGAGTATGGCGTGTTGACGGTGCTGTTCAGGCTGTGGTTTGAGGTAAAACGGGAATTTTTGGTGCCGCCCGGTTGTTTCCATCCGGCCCCCAAGGTTGATTCGGTGGTGATCAGTTTGGTGCCGTTGCCTGCAGCGCGGGTCCAGGTGGGAGATCAGGCCCTGTTTGAGCGGGTGGTAAAGGCTGCTTTTGCCATGCGTCGCAAGACCCTCTGGAACTGCCTGAAGAACGCGGAACTACTTGATGCGGCGCAGTTGGAACAGGTGTTGTCAAGCTGCGCTATTGACGGTCGGCGCCGTGGCGAGACACTGGATTTGGAGGAGTTTGCCCGTTTAAGCCGAACCCTGCAGGCTAGTCTGACAGCATAAAAAAACCGCCTCCTGAAAGAGGCGGTTTTTGGTTGCAGCGCAGTGGCAGGTGCTATTTTTTCTTGGCTGTCTTGGCAACAGCCTTTTTTACTTTGGCCGGTGCTGTCTTCTTCTTGGCGGCCAGATTGGCCATGCGGGTGGCGCGGGCTTTTTCCAGATTGGCGGCCAGATTGTTTTTTTGTGCTGCCGCGCGACGCGACTCGGAATAACTCTTGGCAGCCAGGGCAGTACCGGCCGGCAGGCCAAACTGCTTGCGGTATTCACCCGGTTTCATGTTGTGTATCTGCTTCAGGTGACGGGTCAGGGTTTTGAAACCGCCTTTGTTGCAGACCAGGCACACAACTTGGTCCTTTTGAATGGACTTTTTGGGCGACATTGCAGGGGCAGCCTTGGTGGCAGCATCTCCTTCAATCGGCAAATTTCCTTCAAGTTGTTTCAGCATGCCGTAGACGCGCTGAATTTCTTGCAGCAGTTCGTCAGAGGTCATTTCCACTGAAGCAGCGTGGGATGACACAATGTTGGCAGTCAACTCAACCAGAATTGATGACATTGTTCCTCCAGAAAATGATTGGTTATATTCAATATGTTTGTTCATCTAACAGTATCTCATGCCCAAATCAAGAGTTATTTCATAGTCAGGTGCAGTTTGTTGGAAAAAATATTTGACCTGATTGATGGCGTTCTGTTACATAAAATCTTTGCCAAAGCTGTTTACGCCTATTTTTGAGGATATGCCATGCCGTATATTGTGATTGACGAAGAGCGTTGCAAAGGGTGCGGGTTGTGCACCATCGGGTGCCCGAAGAAGCTGGTTGCCTTAAGTGAAACGCCCAATGCCCTGGGGTACACGGTGGCGGTGTTCAGTAACCCTGGTCAATGCACCGGTTGTTGTCTATGCGCCGAGATGTGTCCCGATGTCGCCATTACCGTGTTCAAGGAAGACAAACCATGAGTACGCTTCAGAAAAAATTCGTCAAGGGGAACGAGGCGGTGGCCATGGCTGCCATCGAGGCCGGGGTGCGCTGCTACTTCGGCTATCCGATCACTCCCCAGAGCGATATCCCCGAATACCTGTCCCGTGAGCTGCCCAAGACGGGTGGTACCTTTATCCAGGTAGAGAGCGAGATAGGCGCCATCAATATGGTGCTGGGTGCCTCGGCAACCGGTGTGCGTGCCATGACCTCCTCCTCCGGTCCCGGTATTTCACTCAAGCAGGAAGGCATTTCCTACATGGCCGGCTCTGAACTGCCCGGCGTGATTGTGGATATTATGCGCTCCGGCCCAGGTCTGGGCGGTATTGATGCTTCCCAGGCTGACTACCATCAGGCCACCAAGGGAGGAGGGCATGGCGGCTATCGGATTATTGTGCTGGCCCCCAACTCGGTCCAGGAGATGTACGACCTGACCATGCTGGCCTTTGACCTGTCGGATCAGTACCGGATGCCGGCCATGGTGCTGGCCGATTCAGTGCTGGGGCAGATGAAGGAATCCATCGTCCCCAACCCGCGCCCGCAGGTGGCGTTGCCGGATAAGGATTGGGCGGTGCGGGGCACCGGTGGCGGCCAGCAGCATGTGGTCAAGTCGCTCTATCTGGGCGACGGTGAGATGGAGACATTTCACTGGAAGATGCATGCCCGCTACCAGGAGCTGGCCGACAAGGAGTCACGCTGGGAGGAATACCAGACTGCTGACGCGGAGTTAGTGGTAACTGCCTTTGGCGCCACCTCCCGTATCGCCCGTACTGCGGTGGAGATGGCCCGTGCGCAGGGGCATAAGGTGGGACTGCTGCGGCCGATCACCCTGTTCCCGTTCCCGAAAAAGGCCTATGCAGAGCTCTCGGATCGTTGCAAAAACTGGTTGACGGTTGAGCTGTCCACCGGCCAGATGGTGGACGATGTGCGGCTGTCGGTGGCTCGGGATGCCGAGGTGGATTTTTACGGCCGCCCGCCGGGGGCCGGTTCGCTGCCCACTCCGGAAGAGTTGTTTGAACAGATCAAGAAACGTGTCTAGAGGTTTTGGTATGAAGCAGGTATTTGCAAAACCGGTCAGTCTCAAGGATGTCCAGACCCACTTTTGCCCCGGTTGTCACCATGGTTCGATCCACCGGCTGGTGGCCGAGGCGCTGGATCAGTTCGGCATTGCCGGGCAGACCATCGGCTGCGCCTCGGTGGGCTGTTCTGTGTTCCTATATGGCTACTTCAACATCGATGTGGTGGAGTCGCCCCACGGGCGTGCCCCGGCGGTGGCTACCGGCGTGAAGCGGGCCCGGCCCGACCGGATTGTCTTCACCTATCAGGGCGATGGCGATCTGGCTGCCATCGGCACCTCCGAGATTATTCATGCCGCCAACCGTGGTGAGAAGATTACGGTGATCTTTGTCAACAACACCACCTACGGCATGACCGGCGGCCAGATGGCCCCCACCACCATGCCGGGCCAGAAGACCTCTACCTCGCCCTATGGCAGAGATATCGCCAACGACGGCCGGCCTTTCAAGATGGCGGAACTGCTCTCCAACCTGGACGGCGTGGCCTATGCGGCCAGGGTTGCGGTGAACAGCCCCAAAAATGTTTTGCAGGCCAAAAAGGTGATTATGAACGCCTTTCAGTATCAGGTGGAAGGAAAAGGACTCTCGTTTATCGAGGTGCTGGCCGCCTGTCCCACCAACTGGGGGATGAATGCCCTCAAGGCCAATGAGCGGGTGGGCAGTGAGATGATCCCCTACTTCCCGCTGGGCGTTTTTAAAAATAACGAAAATCTGTAATCGGAGCATACAACCATGCGTTATGATGTTTTTTTTGCAGGTTACGGCGGTCAGGGGGTGCTACTGGCCGGCAACCTGCTTTCCTATGCTGCCATTCGTGAAGGCAAAAACGTCTCCTTTTTCCCATCCTACGGAGTGGAGAAACGTGGTGGCACCGCCATGTGTACGGTGGTGATCGCTGATGGTGACACCGGTTCGCCGGTGGTAGGCCATCCATCGGCATCGGTAATCCTGAACCAGCTTTCGTGGGATAAGTATGCCGCCATGGTGAAGGAGAAGGGTATCTGTCTGGTCAACAGTTCACTGGTTGAGCTTGATGGTGCCGTACTGTCTGGCCGGGAGTTGTTGACGATTCCGATGAACCAGATCGCTATTGATCTGGGTGATGTGCGGATGGTCAACATGGTTGCTTGCGGTGCCTATGCCGCTGCCACTGGGGCATTGACACTCGATTCGTTGAAAGAGGCCTTGCATGACGCCCTGCCGGAACGCAACCATAAGCTGATTCCTGCCAACATCCAGGCCATCGAGGCAGGAACTGCGGCGGTTTTTTCTGCACGAAAAGCTTGACGTCTTCAAAACAATTTGCTATCTAACTCATCTCTTTTTTAGGGGTGTCGCCAAGCGGTAAGGCACCGGATTTTGATTCCGGCATTCCTAGGTTCGAATCCTGGCACCCCTGCCATAGAAACTAAGCACCTGCGGTTTTGCCGTAGGTGCTTTTTTCATTCCATAGCGCTACGCTTAGTGCAATCGATTACCGTGCTGTCGGTGCTGCCGGCTGGCTGCCTGTCGGAGCCGATTGCCCAACAGGCTGAGGCGGTGTGGAACCGCCGCCTTTCACAAGTCCTCCGCTCGGCACCGCACACCCTGCCAACAATATACCCACCGCAATAATCATAAAAGCCTGCAACAAGAATCAGCGCAGCAGCGAACAGCCGGGGCTGAATTCGATGCCCAGGTCGATCAGTTTGCTTTGTGCCTGATTCACTGCTGCCAGTTGTCATCCAAGTGGTGAGCTGTCGATTGCCATAACAAAAACGGTTGGTTGGGTCGTCTCGATGCCTTTTTTGTTTACGCCATACGTCCTTGACGATATTCTGCACCCGATGATTCGTATCCGTCCCATGATTGAGGCTGACCTCGCTGCCGTACTGGCCATTGAGCAAGCTTGCTTTTCCCGTGCCTGGACCAGAGAACACTTTCTTGCAGAACTTGGTTCGGAACGTGGCAGGCCGGCGGTTGCCGAGCTCTCTGGCCGGGTGGCCGGTTATCTCTGTCTGACCGTGCTGCTGGATGAGGCGGAAGTTCTGAATCTGGCGGTTGATCCTGCCTTGCAGCGTAGCGGTATCGGGGCCGCCCTGCTGGGCTGGGCCTGTGACGAGGCGGCCCGGCAAGGGGCAGGGCTGTTGCGGCTGGAGGTGCGGACCACCAGTGCTCCGGCCATTGCCCTCTACAAACGGTTCGGGTTTGTCAGAAGCGGTCTGAGGAAGGCATATTACGAGCTGGGTGTTGATGCCCTGTTAATGGATAAATACCTCGTTGAGGAGGATGTAGATGCAGTTTAAGGCCATGATTCTTGATAATGCCGAGGTCTCCCCCGGTTACTGGCGGATGCGGATGACTGCGCCGTCTGAAATGCTTGCAGCCAGACCGGGGCAGTTTGTGATGGTGCGGGTCAATCCGTCCCTTGATCCGTTGATTCGGCGCCCCTTTGGGGTGTTTGATGTGGGGATGCATCAACCGGCCTACACCGGCGCAGCGCCGCAGCCGTATCTTGAAATCCTCTACCGGGTGGTGGGCAAGGGCACCGGGATGCTCTCGGCACTGCATGAAACCGATCTGCTGGATATCCTTGGCCCGCTGGGCAGCGGTTTCGAGAACGGCCCGGCCGGCGAGGAGAAGTTGATTGTTGGTGGTGGAGTAGGGTTGGCTCCGCTCTATCTGCTGGTCAAGGAACTGGTCAGGGATTCACCGGTACGCCTGTTTGCCGGTGGCCGCACCAAGGCCGACGTGCTCTGCATTACCGAGTTCGAACGGCTGGGGGTGGAGTGCTACACCGCCACCGAGGACGGTTCGCTGGGGGAGCGGGGTTTCGTCACCAAGGTGCTGGAGCAACGTCTGGATGCAACCGGTAACAAGGGCCGGATCTTTGCCTGCGGTCCCCACGGCATGTTGCAGGCGGTGGCCGGGATTGCAGCCAAGCGTCACGCCCCCTGTCAGGTTTCGCTGGAAGGCTACATGGCCTGCGGGGTGGGCGCCTGTCTGGGCTGCGTTTGCCAGGGAGTCGGCCATAGCGCTGAGACCCCCGATTACCGCTGCGTCTGTAGCGAGGGTCCGGTCTTTGATGCAACGGAACTGAAATGGGAGGTGGCCTGAGATGAAACCCGATATGTCAGTCGAAATCGCCGGCCTCAAGCTGCGTAATCCGGTGATGACCGCCTCCGGCACCTTCGGCTACGGGGAAGAGTTCAGTCAGTATGTTGACCTCGAAAAGATCGGTGCCTTTGTCACCAAGGGGCTTTCGCTGAAGCCCCGGGCCGGCAACCCCACGCCCCGCATCGTGGAAACCCCTGGCGGGATGCTGAACGCCATCGGCCTTCAGAACGTAGGTATTGACGCCTTTATCCAGAAGAAGGTGCCGTTCCTGCGCTCGATCAACACCCCGGCCATTGCCAACTTTTTTGGCTACACCCCGGATGAGTATGCTGAACTGGCGGCCCGGCTGGATGCCATTCCCGAGGTGGCCGCCCTGGAGGTGAACATCTCCTGTCCCAACGTCAAGCAGGGGGGGATCGTGTTCGGCACCGATCCGGGCTGTGCTGCCAGCGTGGTCAAGGCCTGCCGGGCAGCCACCAGCAAGCCGCTGATCGTCAAACTATCCCCCAATGTGACCGATATCGTCGAGATGGCGTTGGCCTGTGAAGGTGCCGGGGCTGATGCGCTGTCGGTGATCAATACCCTGACCGGCATGGCCATCGATCTGGAGCGGCGGCGACCGGTGCTGGCCAACATCACCGGTGGTCTGTCCGGTCCGGCCATCAAGCCGATCGCCCTGCGGATGGTCTGGCAGGTGTCCAAGGCGGTCAAACTGCCGGTGATCGGCATCGGCGGGATCATGTCCGCCACCGACGCCCTGGAGTTTATCCTGGCAGGCGCCACAGCGGTGCAGGTCGGTACGGCCAGTTTTGTCAACCCTGGTGCGGCTCAGGCGATTGCCGAAGGCATGGAGCAGTGGTTGGCTGAGCAGGGGATTGCAGATGTCAGGTCGTTGATCGGGGCGTTGGAGGGATAGACGGGGAGGTCCACGATGGCGCAGTCCTCAGCAGGCACTATGGCAACAGAGGGATTGCTATCCCTGGCGGATATTAATTTTTTTCTGGTGAACAAATTGGTGGTGTTGGTGGTGGTGCTGCTGTTCTTTGCAACGGTCAGCATCCTGCGCCGCAGTCAGGGGCGTGAGATCCCGCCGGCAGCCGGCGCCGCACTCAAGCTCTCCCTGTTGGGGATGGTGCTGCTCTACTTTGAGGCATCCCTGTCCGGTTATCCCAACTATCGGGCCATCCTGGCCAGTATCCAGGGTGTGATTGTCCTGATCTGCCTTGCCAAGCTGGTGATCTACCTGGTCGTCGATGTGGTGCTTTCCCTGCGGCGGCGCGGTGAAGTGCCGATGCTGCTGAGAGATGCCATCCGTTTGGTCGTCTATCTGGCCGCTGCTATCGCTTCGCTGCGGCTGGTATTCCAGGTGGACTTGTCGGCGGTGCTTACCACAACCACGGTGCTCACTGCGGCAGTGGCCTTTGCCATGCAGAATACCCTGGCCAATGTCTTTTATGGGTTCACGGTCCAGATTGACCCACAGATGGCCCGGGGTAACTGGATTGCGCTGCCGGAAAAAAACCTGTTCGGGCAGATCGACAATGTGGGTTTTCGCTACATCACCCTGCGGACTCTGGATAATAATCTGGTGCTGGTGCCCAACACTATGGTGGTGCAGAGTGTCGTCACCACCCATGGTAATATTCAGGAGGCTGCCCAGGAACGGGCCGCCCTGACCATGACGGTCGGCCTGCCCTACGAGATGCCACCTGAAGAGGCCCGTCAACTGCTGCTGGGGGTGCTGCTGGAAGAACCGCTGGTGCTTGATGAGCCCCAGCCCTCTGTCAAGCTGCTCAACATGAATGACAGTAGCATCGTTTATCAACTCAAGTTGTGGTTGAACGATCCCCAGCAGCGCAATCTCGCTCTGGATGCCATCCAGACCAAGGCCTGGTATGCGGTGAACCGTTCCGGCTGGAGCTTCCCGTTCCCCCACCGACAACTGCTGACCGTGCCGCCACGGACATCATTCCCGCCACCCCGTGAGGCGGTGCTGGATGGTTTACGCCATTCTCATCTGTTTGAGGTGTTAAACGATGCCGAACTGGAATTTCTGGCGGAGCGGGCTCGCTTGCAGGTGTTCGCGCCGGGCGAGACAACGGTGCGACAGGGAGAACCGGGAGCCTCGCTTTATTTTGTGCTGCAGGGTGAGATGTCGGTGGAGGTGGATGGCCATGAGGTGGCCCAGCTGGACAAGGGGCGGATGTTCGGCGAGATGTCGCTGTTGACCGGCGCACCGCGCAGTGCCACGGTGAGGGCCAGGGGCGAGGCCCGGCTGGCAGAGGTACTCAAAAAAGACCTGGCCTGTCTGCTGGCTGAGAACGAACGCTTGCTGGAGAAGCTGAGTCAGGCGCTGGAACGGCATGAAGTCGGCATCAAGGCACATCAGGCCAACCGTGCCGAGCGGGCTGAAACGGCACCATCAACTGCTGCTGATTATCTGCGCAGGGTGCGGTTGTTTTTTTTCGGAGGTCCGTAATCCATGCTTGCTCTTCGTGAACTGCTCCAGCGTCACTGTACCCCCCGAACCGTTGAAATTCTGATGGTCCATGGCAAGATGGTGGCTGGCAAGGCCATGGAGGTCTGTGGACATCTGAATCTTGATGCTGACAGCCGCAAACTGGTATTGGAGGCAGCCTACCTGCATGATATCGGCGTTTGTCTGACTTCAGCCGCAGAGATCGGTTGTAATGGCACTGAACCGTACATCCGGCACGGTGTATTGGGCAGGGAAATTCTTGAAGCGGAAGGTTTGCCGTTGCATGCCCTGATCTGTGAACGACATACCGGTGTCGGGTTAACCATTGAGGATATTGACAGCCAGAAGCTGCCGTTGCCCCGTCGTGACATGACTCCCCATTCGCTGGCTGAACGGGTTATCTGTTTCAGTGACCTGTTTTTTTCCAAGAACCCTGAACACCTGGAACATGAAAAATCGGTTGAAAAGGTGCGCAAGGGGCTTGCCCGGTACGGAGCAAACAAGGTAGCTATCTTTGACAGTTGGCTGGCGGAGTTCGCTGCATAACCCTGTTTGTAAAAGGGTTGCATTTCTGTTGACAATCCACTACAGTGAGCGGCCTCAAAAACCTGTCAAATAGCGTATTCAGGATCATCTGCCATGTCCCAGCCTCCAACTCTTGAACAGCTCCGTACGGAGATTGATGCCCTCGACGTCAGGATTGTGGAGTCTCTCAATCAACGTGCCCGGATTGCCTCGGCTGTGGGACGGCTGAAGGCCTCCCAGGATCGTGATTTTCATGTCCCCAGCCGTGAGCGCGCGGTCTATGAACGGGTGGCTGGTCTGAACGAAGGTCCCTTGCCTGATGAGGCCTTGCGAAGCATCTTTCGTGAAATCATGTCGGCCTGTCTGGCCCTTGAATCGCCGGTGCATGTAGCTTTTCTTGGTCCTTTGGCCACCTTTACCCATATGGCGGCCCAGCAGCAGTTCGGACTTTCGGCCCAGTTGGTGCCGCAAAAGTCCATCCCGACTGTTTTTGAAGAGGTTGAAAAGGGCAGGGCCTTCTACGGGGTCGTACCGGTGGAAAATTCTACCGAGGGGATGGTCTCTCATACCCTGGACATGTTTGTTGACAGTGATCTGAAGATCACTGCCGAGGTGTTGCTGGAGGTCTCCCACGATCTGCTCTCCCGCACGGGCAGGATGGAGGATGTGCGCAAGGTCTATTCCCATCCTCAGGCCCTGGCCCAGTGTCGCCATTGGCTGGAGGAAAATCTGCCCAACGTGCCGCTGGTGGATGTAGCCTCCACCGCCCTGGCTGCCCAGATCGTGGCAGAGGATCTGAACGCCGCTGCCATTGCGGGCTGCTCGGCTGCCGAACATTATGGGCTCAAGGTGGTTCGTAGCCGGATTGAGGACCAGGTTAATAACTTTACCCGCTTTATCGTGGTTTCCCGCAAGCTTGCCGAACCATCAGGCAACGACAAGACCTCGATCCTTTTTTCGGTCAAAGATGAGCCTGGCATTCTTTACCGGATGCTTGAACCATTTGCACGGCGAGGGGTCAATCTTTCCAAGATCGAGTCCCGGCCTGTCAAAACCAAGGCCTGGGAGTACATCTTTTTCCTGGATATGGTGGGGCACGTCTCTGAACAGCCGGTGGGCGAGGCCATTGAAGAGTTGCGTAGCTTCTGCCAGTTTTTGAAGATTCTTGGCTCCTACCCGAAGGCCCGATGAACCAGCCACATATCAAAAAAATGGCCGTGATCGGTGTTGGCTTGATCGGCGGTTCCTTTAGCCGCGCCCTCAAGTCTGCGGGTGCCGTGGGGCAGGTGGCCGGTTTTGACCGTGACCCTGAGAATCTGGCCGAGGCGGTACGGCTGGGTGTGGTTGATACGGCCGCCTCCACTCTGGCAGAAGTGGTGCAAGGTGCTGATCTGGTTTTCATTGCCGTGCCGGTCGGATCGGTGGCTGCGGTGGTGGCCCAGGTGGCGCCTTTCTTGCCGCCGGGCTGCATTGTTACCGATGGCGGCAGTGTCAAGGCAGAGGTGGTGCAGGCCTGCGAACCGTTGATGCCGGACGGTACCTTTTTTGTGGGTGGCCATCCGATTGCCGGTACTGAACACTCCGGTGCAGCGGCGGCCTTTGCTGAGTTGTACCAGGGGCGGCGTTGCATTCTGACCCCCACTGCCACTACCAGTGCTGAAGCGCTGGAGCTGGTGCATCGGCTTTGGTTGGCTACGGGCTGCCGGGTTGAATGTATGGATGCCCTCACCCACGATCGGGTGTTTGCCGCTGTATCCCATCTGCCTCACATGGTTGCGTACGCCCTGGTGCATGCAGTGGCCGGTTCCGCCGAGGAGGAGGATTCCATTCTAGCCTTTTCAGCCGGCGGTTTCCGTGACTTTACCCGGATTGCTTCTTCAGATCCTGCCATGTGGCGGGATATCGCCTTGATGAACCGGGGGGCGTTGTTGGATATGCTTGATCGGTATAGCGTCGAGTTCAATACCCTGCGGGAACATGTGGCCAACGGTGACGGCCTCTGGCTGGAGGAGTTTTTTCACACCTCCAAGCGTCTGCGGGATGGTATAGCCTAGGGGTGAACATGCACGGACAGCCGCAACCAATGACCATTGTACCTGCCAAAGCGATTCGGGGCGAACTTGGCGTGCCCGGCGACAAATCCATCTCCCACCGGTCGATCATGCTGGGCTCCCTTGCCAACGGCACGACCAGAATTACCAATTTCCTGCGTGGTGAAGACAACTTTTCAACCATGGGTGCCTTTCGTGCCATGGGGGTGGCCATTGAGGATGACGGCCAGACCGTCATGGTACGCGGCGTTGGTTTGCATGGTTTGCGTGAGCCAGAAGATGTGCTTGATTGTGGCAACTCCGGCACCACCATGCGGCTGATGACCGGCCTGTTGTCGGGCCAACGTTTTTTTTCGGTGCTGACAGGAGACCAGTATCTGCGCAAGCGTCCCATGAAGCGGGTGACGGAGCCGCTGGCCCGTATGGGGGCGCAGATTGCCGGCCGTGGCAACGGCACCCTGGCGCCGCTGGCAATCAGCGGTGCGCAGTTGACGGGCATTCACCATCAATCCCCCATTGCCAGCGCCCAGGTCAAATCGGCCCTGATGCTGGCCGGTCTGTACGCCGCCGGAGAAACCACCATCACTGAGCCGTCCCTGTCACGTGATCATTCTGAGCGGATGCTGCGTCATTTTGGTGCCAATCTGGCGAGCTCCGGCACCAACGTTACCCTGTGGGGGGGGCAGGAGTTGCAAGGGCAGGAAATCTGCGTACCTGGCGACATTTCGTCAGCTGCTTTCCTGTTGGTGGCGGCCCTGATCGTGCCCGGCTCGGAACTGCTGATACGCAATGTGGGAGTAAACCCCACCCGGACCGGCATACTCGACATATTGCAGGCCATGGGAGGCGATATTGTGCTGCAAGACCAGCGGGATATCTCCGGTGAGCCGGTGGCTGACCTGCTGGTGCGGTCGTCACGGCTGAGAGGGATCGAAATTGGTGGCGATGTGGTTCCCAGGGCCATTGATGAGTTTCCGGCCATCTGCGTGGCTGCTGCCTTTGCTGAAGGGACGACCACCCTGCGCGATGCCCATGAACTGCGGGTCAAGGAGACCGACCGGATCGCCGCCATGGTTGCCAATCTGCGGTTGATCGGAGCCGGCACTATCGAGGAAACTGACGATGGCATGGTCATGCAGGGAGTGGAATCACTGGTTGGCGGCACCGTTACCAGCTTTGGTGATCACCGGATTGCCATGGCCCTCTCTATAGCCGCTTTGGCTTGTCGTGCTCCGGTCACCGTGGATGATGTCTCCTGTGTCGCCACCTCATTCCCCTGCTTTTTTGAGCTGTTAAGCCGGGTTGCGATACGATGAAGCGTGATCGGGGTATTATTATCGCCATTGACGGTCCTTCCGGGGCCGGTAAGAGTACTCTGGCCAAGGAGCTTGCCAAGCGTCTCGGGTATCTGCATCTGGATACCGGCGCCATGTACCGCGCCATGGCCTGGTTGGCCCGTGAGACCGGGCTTGACCTAACTGACGAGGTGGCGGTGCGGGCGTTTTGCACAACGGCCGAGATCGAACTACAGCCGCTCAATGGTCATAGCCGGGTTTTTGCTAACGGACGTGAGGTGACCGGCGAGATTCGAACCTCGGAGATATCCATGTTGACCTCGCGGATGTCGGCTCTGGCGCCGGTACGTGAGGCTATGACCCGCCTGCAACGCCGGTTGGGGGCAAAGGGCGGCGTGGTGCTGGAGGGGCGTGATATCGGCACCGTGGTGTTCCCCGATGCCGAACTGAAGTTTTTTCTGACCGCATCGGCTGAAGAGCGGGGACGCCGACGCTTTCTGGAGCTACAGGGCAAGGGTGATCCGGCCACGTTGCAGGCTACCATCCAGGATGTACGGCAGCGCGATGCCCAGGATGCCGGTCGTGAACTGGCTCCGATGAAGCAGGCCGATGATGCCTTGCCGATCGATTCAACCGGTCTATCTATTGATGATGTCGTGTCGTTGATGGAGCGGGCCGTTGCAGCCGTAAAATCCGGAAAGGAAGATTGACCATGGAGGTAATACTGGCAAAACGGGCCGGGTTCTGTTTTGGTGTCAAGCGGGCCACCCAGATGGCCTTTGAGGCGGCCGGCAAGGACCATAAAACCACCTTTACCCTTGGTCCGATTATTCATTCTCCCCAGGTGGTCCAGAAGCTTGAGGATATGGGGGTTGGTGTGGTGAAGGATCTATCCGGGGTACAGGATGGCACCGTCATTATCCGTTCCCATGGCGTGCTGGCCAGTGAAATGGAAGAAGCCCATCACAAGCAGTTGGAAATTGTGGATGCCACCTGCCCTTTTGTGAAGAAGGCCCAGGAGTATGTCAAATATCTCTCGGCAGACGGGTATAGTGTGCTGGTGGTTGGTGATGCCGATCATCCCGAGGTACAGGGGATTGTTTCCTACGGTGGCGAGAAGGTCTATGTGGTCGCCTCCGGTGATGAGGTGTGCAAATTGCCTAAGATGGGCAAGATGGGGGTGGTTGCCCAGACTACCCAATCATTTGACAACCTGAAGAGCGTGGTGACCGAGTGTCTGCGTCGTGGAGGAGAAGTCAGGGTTTTTAATACGATTTGCGACGCTACGGCGGTGCGCCAGCAGGAGGCCACCGAGCTGGCCCAGCAGGTAGATTGCATGGTGGTGATCGGGGGGTTCAATAGCGCCAATACCCGGCGCCTGACAGAAATTTGTACTGAACTCCAGCCGCGTACTCACCATATAGAGACCGCTGACGAGCTGAACCCGGATTGGTTTAAGGGGGTTGGTCGGGTAGGGGTCACGGCTGGCGCTTCAACCCCGAAATGGATTATTGATGATGTGTTGGCACGGCTGGAAGATATCAATAATTCACATTGAATTATAATGTAAAGTATGTAAGAGTAGTTAACTCGCACCTGTTACCGGTTGGCGGTAGCAGGGGGCAAAATTAACCAGGGGGTATGGGGCACATGACTGAGGTAAAACGGCTCAACGTTGATATGGATGAGATGGATGTTGAGCACCAAAGTAACGAGTTTGCTGAACTGTTTAGCGCAAGCCTGAAGGAGCAGAAGGATCGGCCTGAGCGTGACAAAATATGGGAAGGTACGGTTGTTCGTGTTGATCCGGACACGGTGCTGGTTGACGTGGGACGTAAGTCCGAAGGAATTGTGTCGATCAATGAGTTCAAGGATGCCGAAGGCAATATTAACGTCCAGGTGGGCGATAAGATCAAGGTTATGTCCAGCCGGGAGGGGGGTAACCGCCTTTCGAAGCGCAAGGCTGATCAGATGGCCGCTTGGGAAACCATCCATGAGTCCGGCGGTGAAGGTGCCATTGTTGAAGGGACGATTGCTGCCAAGACCAATGGTGGCTTCACGGTAGCTATTGGTGGGGTAAACGCCTTTTTACCGGCCTCCCAGGTGGATATTCGTCCTTCCGGTAACGGCGATGCCTATATCGGCGTTACCTGCAAATTCAAGGTGATCAGCCTCAATCAGAAGCGGGGCAATATTGTTCTGTCCCGTCGCAGTCTTCTGGAAGAGGAGCGGGCCGAATCCCGCAAGGCCACCATGGAGCATCTGACCGAAGGTCAGGTTATGCAGGGTGTGGTTAAAAACCTGACTGAATACGGCGCGTTTGTGGACCTGGGCGGTGTGGACGGACTGCTGCATGTGACGGACATCTCCTGGGGTCGTGTCAGTAAGCCGGCTGATGTACTCACCTCCGGTCAGGAAGTGACCGTCAAGGTACTCAAGTTTGACCGTGAAAAAGGCAAGGTGTCCGTTGGCATCAAGCAGACTCTGCCTGATCCCTGGCAGGACCTGGCAGCTCGCTATCCGGTTGGAACCCGGGTTGTCGGCCGGGTTGTCAGCCTGATGGAATACGGTGCCTTTGTGGAGCTGGAGTCCGGTATTGAAGGCCTGGTGCATGTTTCTGAAATGTCCTGGACCAAGCGAGTTCGCAAGGCCGGTGACATGTTGAATGTGGGCGATCAGGTCGAGGTGGTGGTACTCGGCGTCGATCTGCAAAACCGCAAGATCTCACTGGGGCTTAAGCAGATCAGTGACAACCCTTGGCAGTCCATTGCCGACCGTTACCCGGTAGGCACCAAGCTTGAGGGCCAAATCAAAAACATGACCGACTTCGGTATGTTTATCGGAATCGAAGACGGCATTGACGGCCTGGTGCATGTCTCCGACATCTCCTGGACCAAGCGGATCAAGCATCCTGGCGATGTTTATGCGAAGGGTGACCTGATTCAGGCAGTTGTGCTGAAGGTTGATCCCCAGAACGAGCGTGTTTCGCTGGGCATCAAGCAGCTGCTGCCGGACCCCTGGTCACTGGTGCCCCAGAAGTATGCTCCCGGCACCCGTCTGACCGGTAAAGTGGCCTCCACTACCGATTTTGGTGTGTTTGTCGAGATCGAGGAGGGGATTGAAGGTCTGATCCACGTCTCCGAACTTTCCCGTGAAAAAGTGCCCAGCGCCAAGGATTTTGTCCAGGTAGGCGACGCCATTGAGGCGGTTGTGCTGAGTGCCGACCCCAAGGAACGCCGTATCTCCCTGTCGGTCAAGGGATTGCAGGCAGCAACCGAGAAGGCTGAGTTCGAGTCCTATCTGGGTAGCCAGGGTCAGGCCACTTCAAATCTGGGTGATCTGCTCAAAAGCCGTATGGATAAGGCTCAAAACGGTTAATGTTGTTTCTGTTGCACCGGTAGCAGCTACTATGGTCAGGGGTGCGTCTCGTTGCGTGCCCCTGACTTTTTTGGCATTGGCGGGCATGGTGGAATTGGTAGACACAAGGGACTTAAAATCCCTCGGTAGCGATACTGTGCCGGTTCGATCCCGGCTGCCCGCACCACTTAACTGTATACCGGTTAACCAGAATTTATCTTGACGTACCACCCCTTTTCCCATAACTTTAATTTTTCTTTTTTGTGCGAGGGTGGCGGAATTGGCAGACGCACCAGACTTAGGATCTGGCGGGCAACCGTAGGGGTTCGACTCCCCTCTCTCGCACCATTTACTATCGGTTCAAATTCCATTTAAGCGAGGAACTGTGATGCAGGTTCAGGTAGAAGAGATCAGCGCAGTCAAGCGAAAGGTCAGTGTTGAGGTTCCCGCCGAGCGTGTTAATGCCGAGATTGACAAGGCGTTCGCAGGTATTCAGAAAAAAGCCACCCTGTCTGGTTTTCGCAAGGGTAAGGCTCCTCTGCCGATGATCAAGAAGCTTTATCGTGGCGCTATGCAGGACGAGGTGATGCGCCGCCTGTACGAGCAGACCCTGTTCACTGCCCTTGATGAACACAAGCTTGAGCCGGTTGACGCACCCATGATCCAGGATATGCCCCAGGTGGAGGAGGGAACCCCCTTCAAGTATGCAGCCCTGGTGGAGATAATGCCCCAGATCCTGCTCAATGAATACAAGGGATTGATAGTAAAAAAAGAGCGCTATACTGCCAATCCTGAGGCCGTGGAGGCCGAGATTGAACGGATGCGCGAGAATATGGCCCAGTTGGCGCCGGTTGACGATGGCGTGGTAGAAAATGGCCAGACGGTCAGCGTCGATTACAGCTTCAAGGTTGCCGGGCATCCCGAGGAGGATTCCTCCGGTCAGGATACGCAGGTCGAGGTGGAAACAGGCCGTTTGCTGCCCGGTCTGGCTGAGGGTTTGCTTGGCATGCGGATTGGCGAGACCAAGGAGATTGCGGTCACCCTGCCGGAGGGTCATGCCAATGCTGCCCTTGCCGGTCAGCAGGGCATCTTTACGGTCACCCTGAAAGAGATCAAGAAAAAAGAGTTGCCTGAGCTGAATGATGAGTTTGCCCAGCAGTTCGGCGACTTTGAGACCTTGGCGGATATGCGCGTTAAGTTGGCAGAGATGCGTGAGCAGCAGGAGCTGGAGCGAATCAATACCGAGCTAAAGGTGCGGGTGATTGATGCCCTGATCGCCAAAAATCCCCTTGATGTCCCTGACTCGATGGTGCGTCGTCAGGTCGAGTTTATGCTGGAAAACATGAAGCAACGCCTGCAGAGCCAGCGTCTTTCCCTTGAAATGATGGGACTCGACGAAGAGAGCTTCAAGGCTCGCTACTGGGCGGAGGCGACCCAGAAGGTTAAGGGCGGTCTGCTGGTAATGGCACTGGTTGAAAAGGAAGCTATCGCCGTGGCCGATGAGGATCTGGAAGCCCGCTACACCAAAATTGCAGCAGGCAACGAGGATATGCTGGGTCGGATTCGTGAATTTTATGCCGGACAGGCCAATGCTCGTAACTCGTTACTGGCTGAACTGAAGGAAGAGAAGGCGATCGCCTTTTTGCTGGAGCAGGCTCAGGTTTCCGATGTTGATGCCGCAGAGCTGGCTCAAGAAACTGCAGCCTAGAGGAGTAGCCTATGTATGTCCCGATGGTGGTGGAACAGTCCGGTCGTGGTGAACGGGCTTACGATATCTATTCCCGTCTGCTGAAGGAGCGGATTGTCTTTCTGGGCGGCGAGATCAATGATCAGGTGGCGGATCTGATTATCGCCCAGATGCTGTTTCTGGAGGCCGAGGACCCGGACAAGGATATCCATCTGTATATCAACTCACCCGGTGGGGTGGTCACCTCTGGCATGGCAATTTTTGACACAATGCGCTACATCAAGGCCCCGGTCTCGACGATCTGTATCGGTCAGGCAGCCTCCATGGGGGCACTGTTGCTGACCGCAGGTGAGAAGGGCAAGCGTTATGCACTGCCCCATGCCCGGATTATGATCCATCAGCCGCTGGGCGGTTTCAGCGGACAGGCTACCGACATCAAGATTCACGCTGAAGAAATCTTGCGGATGAAGCATGAGCTGAACGGTATTCTTGCCGATCTCTCCGGTCAAGCGATTGAAAAGGTTGAGAACGACACGGAGCGTGACTACTTCATGTCTGCCGAGGATGCTAAAAAGTATGGCTTGATTGATGGTGTCATGGACCGCCGTTCTGATGCCGGAGGTGCGGCATGAGTAAACGGGATGTCGGTCAGGAAAACTTGATCTGCTCCTTCTGCGGCAAAACCCAGGAAGAGGTCAGAAAGCTGATTGCAGGTCCGGCGGTCTACATCTGCGATGAATGTATCGAGCTGTGCAACGACATCATCGCCGAAGAGATCCGGATGGAAGATGCTTTGGGGCCCGATGTCAAAAAGCTTCCCAAGCCACGTGAAATAAAGGAATTCCTCGATGAGTACGTGGTTGGCCAGGAAATGGCCAAAAAGGTGCTTTCCGTAGCGGTTTACAACCACTACAAACGTATTGAGAGTCAGCCCAAGCCGGGTGATGTAGAGATGCAGAAGAGCAATATCCTGATCCTGGGCCCCACCGGCTCAGGTAAAACCCTGCTGGCTCAGACTCTGGCCCGGATTCTCAAGGTACCTTTTGCCATGGCCGATGCAACCAACCTGACTGAGGCCGGTTATGTTGGCGAGGATGTGGAAAATATCATCCTGTCACTTTTGCAGGCCGCTGACTATGATGTCGAGCGGGCCCAGAAGGGGATCGTCTACATCGATGAGATCGACAAGATAGCCCGCAAGGCTGACTCGCCATCGTTAACCCGGGATGTCTCGGGCGAAGGGGTGCAGCAGGCATTGTTGAAGATCATCGAAGGGACCGTTGCCAGCATCCCCCCCAAGGGCGGCCGTAAACACCCCCAGCAGGAGTTTTTGAAGGTGGATACCACCAACATCCTGTTTATCTGTGGCGGTGCCTTTGCCGGTCTGGATGGTGTGATCCAGCAACGTATCGGCAAAAAGACCCTGGGCTTCGGGGCTGATGTCAGAAAGCGTGAAGAGAAAAAGGCCGGTGAACTGCTGTTGCAGGTCACTCCCGAGGATCTGTTAAAGTACGGCTATATCCCTGAGTTTATTGGGCGTCTCCCCATGCTGGCCAGTCTGACTGAGCTTGATGAGGATGCCTTGGTGCAAATTCTGACCGAGCCCAAAAACGCTCTGTCCAAGCAGTACCAGAAGTTGTTGGAGATGGAAGGGGTGCGGTTGCGTTTTTCCGATGGCGCACTGGTTGCCATTGCCAGGGAGGCGATCAAGCGTAACACCGGCGCTCGTGGTTTGCGTGCGATTCTGGAAGGCGCAATGCTTGATATCATGTACGAAATTCCGTCACAGCAGCTACTGCGTGAGGTGGTGATCAGTGAAGAAGTGATCTATCGCCGAGAGCGTCCGTTACTGGTCTACGACCAGACAACCGCCTCCGCAGCGGCGTAAAACCTGAAAAAGTGCTTGACACCGTCAAACACGATCTGGTAAAGACGACAACGCTTCACAACTTCTCTTTACTAATTCCAGGAGGTGTCACGTGACGAAAGCTGAACTGATTACCGCTGTTGCCGAAAAAGCCGGTTTGAAGAAAGTCGAAGCAGAGAAGGCCGTATCTGCCTTCATCGCAACCGTAACCGCCGCTCTCAAAAAGGGCGACAAGCTGAGCCTGGTTGGTTTCGGCACCTTCAGCACCAACAAGCGTGCTGCTCGTAAGGGTCAAAACCCCCAGACCGGCAAGAAGATCACCATTCCTGCCGCTACCGTGCCCAAGTTCAAGCCGGGTAAGACTCTGAAGGAAGCGGTAAACAAGAAATAATCAGCTTCTCGTCGTTCGTTTATTGGGGTTGTAGCTCAGTTGGTTAGAGTGCCGGCCTGTCACGCCGGAGGTCGCGGGTTCGAGCCCCGTCAACCCCGCCATTACCTGTAGTAATCGGGTGAATAGCTCAGCTGGGAGAGCGCCAGCCTTACAAGCTGGATGTCGGGGGTTCGATCCCCTCTTCACCCACCAAGAAACAGGGAGGGAAAAGGCGACTTTTCCCTTTTTTCTCGAACCAGCAAGCAGGGGCCGGGTGGTTACCGGCCAAGGCAGAACCATAGTTCTGTACCTGTAAGGGGTTGTAGCTCAGTTGGTTAGAGTGCCGGCCTGTCACGCCGGAGGTCGCGGGTTCGAGCCCCGTCAACCCCGCCATAATCTTCAGAGGGCGTTCGTCGGGCGCCCTCTTTTTCGTTTACCCCGTCCAGATTGTGAGCGTCATATGGACACAGCCTACGTCGTCATACCTACCTACAATGAACGGGACAACCTGCGCCCGTTGACCAGTCGTATCCTGTGCCAGCATGACTCTCTGCGTATCCTGATTGTTGATGACAACTCGCCTGATGGTACCGGAGAACTGGCTGACGAGTTGGCTGCCGAAGATAGCCGTATTCAGGTAGTGCATCGCCCAGCCAAACTGGGCTTGGGCTCTGCTTACCGTGAGGGCTTCCGCAAGGCTTTGGATTCGGGGGCTGACTACTTGATCGAGATGGACGCCGACTTTTCCCATGACCCGGCCGTATTACCACTGTTTCTGGAAAAGATTGCTGAGTGCGATCTGGTGATCGGTTCCCGTTACCAGGACGGGATCAGCGTGGTCAACTGGCCTCTGCGCCGTTTGATGCTGAGTTACGGTGCCAATGTCTACACCCGTCTGGTTACCGGTCTGAAGATCATGGATTGCACCAGTGGCTTTAAATGTTTCCGCCGTAGCCTGCTGGAGCGGATCGACCTTGATCGGGTCCGCTCCGACGGTTATTCCTTCCAGATCGAGATGCATTTCCGTTGCGCCGAACTGGGTGCCCGCATTTGTGAGGTGCCGATTATCTTTATTGACCGCCGGGTCGGACAGTCCAAGATGTCAAAGCGGATTGTACGCGAGGCGGTGATAATGGTCTGGAAGCTGAAACTGGGCAGCCTGCTGCGTCGTCTGTTCGGCAGGAATCGTTAGGCATGTTGGCAGTACTCTGGTCATTGCTGGCGGTGCTCTCCTTCTGGTGCTGGGTTGCTACGATCGGGATAGGCATAGCACGCGCCTTCCCAAAAGGGCGGCGTTATGACGTTCGTCTGGCGTTCTACTGGGGTGGGGTGGCGCTTGTCTTTGGCTTCTGTTGGGTCGTAGGACTGTCCAAGGCATGAAGAAGGTATGATACACAGGTTTGAGTTGTCATTCACCGGCTTAAATGATAGAGCCTCTAACTGATCCGTTGTCGACCAACTCGGCAGGACCCCATGAATAAGGCGTGGTGACTATCCATGATTCAGTTTCATTCTGTTTCACTTGCCTATCAGAAGGATGCCACAGCCCTGCAGAACATCTCCTGCAAGGTTGCCAAGGGCGAGTTTGTTTTTCTTACCGGCCCGTCCGGGGCCGGTAAGACTACCTTGCTGCGTTTGATCTATGGTGCCCTGAACCCTACCCGTGGACAGGTGTTGATTGACGGTCAGAATATCAGCCGTTTCAGCCGCTCACAATTTCCCTTTCTGCGGCGCTCCATCGGGGTGGTGTTCCAGGATTTCAAGCTGTTACAAAACCGTACCGTGTTTGAAAACGTGGCCATCACACTTGAGGTGCTGGGTTGGGACCGGGGCGATATCAGTAAGCGGGTCATGTATATTCTGCGGCAGATGGGAATGGAGTCTAAAATCCATCTGATTCCCCAGCGTCTGTCCGGCGGTGAACAGCAGCGGGTTGCCCTGGCCAGGGCTTTGGTGAACAGCCCCAAGATTCTGCTGGCCGACGAGCCCACCGGAAATCTTGACGAAGCCAACAAGCTGCAGATTCTGAACATTTTCAAGGAGGCCAACGTGAAAGGGACCACCGTGGTGGTGGCCACCCATGATCGTCGCCTGATAGAGCAGGCCCACTACCGGACGATCAGGCTTCAGGCCGGTGAGTTGGCAGGGGATGGGGAGGCGAGCGATGAAGTCGTCGCGTAACATAGTCAAGCGTCCCACCATGTCCCACCAGGGAGCCTCGGGGCGTATGCGTTATTTCCTTGGCCGGGCTCTGGCCAATATCCGTCAAAACGTTTTTGTGAATGTGGTCACAGTGGGCACCATTACTCTGGCCCTGCTGATCGTGGCACTGTTTCTGCTGCTGGTGGTCAATTTGGAGAATGCCGCAGAGTCTTGGAGTGAACGGGTTCAGGTTACGGTCTACTTTGACAAGGAATTAACAGCGCAGGAGCAGACTGATCTCAAAAACAGGATTCAGGCCTTGCCCGGTACGGTAAAGGTAGGATGGGTGGGCCGTGATGAGGCGCTCAAGCGTTTTAAGGGGCGGCTGAAGGGGCAGGAGACGCTGCTCGAAGGGGTGCGTCCCGAGATTCTGCCGACCTCATTTGAGATTGCCCTGAAAAAGAGCAGCCGTAGTAGCGAGGCGGTGGAGGCCTATGTGGCCCGCCTGAAAATGGTGCCTGGCATCGGTGAGATTCAGTACGGCGAGGAATGGGTGCGTCGCTTCAACACCTTCCTGACCTTTATGCGGTTGGTGGGCGCGTTGGTTGGTGGTTTTCTGCTGATTGCGGTGGTCTTCATCGTCTCCAACACCATCAGGCTGACCATCTACGCCCGGCGTGACGAACTGGAAGTGATGTCGCTGGTTGGGGCTACCCGCCTGTTTATCAAGATGCCTTTTCTGATTGAGGGACTTGTGCAGGGGTTGGCCGGCGGCTTGTTGTCCCTGATCCTGATCGTGTTGATCTATCAATTGTTTTTGCATAATGCCGGGAATTTTTTAACCTTCAATCCGGTCACTTCCGGTCTGGCTTTCCTTCCGGTTGAATTCATGCTCGGCCTGGTGGCGGTCGGCGCGCTGCTGGGAGTTACGGGGAGTCTTACTTCCCTGCGACGTTTTATGGCGGACAGCTAGGCCGATGATTCGCACCCTGCTGCTTCTTATCGTCGCTGCGTTGCTGGTGTTGGCAGGCAGTGCCCTGGCCAGTTCTCCCCATGATGAACTGCGTGGGGTTCGACGTGAGATTCGTGCAAAGCAAACCCTGCTGAAGAAGACCAAAAAGGTCGAGGCGGCGGTATCGCAGGAACTCCAGGATATTCTGAAAAACCTTGCCCGCAAGGAATCCGAGTTAAAACAGCTTGACCGTGATCTGTCCACGGTTGAAGGCGCCATTGCACGTACTGGACAAGAGGTGGCCCGAGTCACCGAAGAGGCCCAGGTGAAGCAGCGTCAGATCGAACGTCGTCTGACAGCACTGTATAAGGCTGGAGAACTGGGAGCGGTGCGGATGTTCTTTTCTGCCGAAAGTTTTCCTCAGATGGCAGAGAATATTCGTTACATGCGTTCGGTGCTGGAACATGATAAACGGATTTTTGCCGAATACACTCAGAAACTTGAGGAGTTGAGCCAGCTGAAGGTGCGGCTCGAACAGGATGCATCCCGCAAGGAACGGCTGAAAGGTACCATTGCTTCTAAAAAAAATGAGATTGAAGAGGAAAAGCAAAAGAAGGCCAGTCTGCTCTCCAAGGTGCAAGGTGATCGTAAATCTTACGAACAGTCAATCAAGGAGCTGAGTGCCAACGCAGCACGTTTGCAGAACATGTTGAACCGTTTGGAAGCCGAGAGCCGGCGGCGGGCCTTCCAAAAGCAGGAAAAACCCGGTAGTACCCGCAAAGTTCCCCCTGAGTTGCCGCCGGTGCCTGATCGTGGTTTTGCCTCCCAAAAAGGGCGGTTGCCGATGCCGGTGCGTGGTCAGGTGCTGGAGGGCTTTGGCAAGCATAAACACCCCGAGTTCAACTCTTATACGTTTACCAAGGGACTCTTCATTGCGGCTCCGGCAGGCAGTGAGATCAAAGCGGTCTATGAGGGAACGGTGATATTTGCCGACTACTTCAAGGGTTACGGCAATATGGTGATTGTTGACCATGGCGGAGGCTATTTCACACTGTATGCCCATGCTGCCCGTATTAACCGCAAGGTCGGCAGTGAGATCGGCCGTGGCGATACCTTGGCGGTGGTGGGGGATGTTGACTCTACGCGGGGGCCGGTGCTTTACTTTGAGGTCAGGCACCAGGGTAAGCCACAGGACCCGGCCGGCTGGATCCGTTGACCTTTGGAAAAAATCCTCGTTTCCCAGGGATAATAGTTGTATTAGTAGATACTATAGTGATTCACCATCTTTCGGAGGAAGAGACAAACATGCAGAAGCCTGGCAGAACCAAAAAGGTGGCCCTTGGATTTCTGGTGGCAGCGGTTGCCCTGATTACCTTCATCGGCATCAGCACCCAGCGACGTTGTGATGCCCAGGGTGGCAAGGAATACGAGTACATCGGCCTGTTTACCGATGTGATGACCATCGTTAAAAAGAACTATGTTGAAGAGGTTGACTCCAAAAAACTGATCTATGGCGCCATCAACGGTATGCTGGCGGCCCTGGACCCGCATAGTTCCTTCATGACCCCTGAAACCTTCAAGGAGATGAAGATCGATACCAAGGGGGCTTTCGGTGGGCTGGGGATCGAGATCAGTATCAAGGATGGCATCCTGACGGTTATTTCTCCCATTGAAGATACCCCTGCCCAGCGGGCCGGTATCAAGGCCGGTGACCAGATTCTCAAGATAGATGAGCGTTTTACCAAGGATCTCTCGATCACCGATGCGGTCAAGCGGATGCGGGGGCCCAAGGGGTCCAAGGTGATCCTGACCATCATGCGGGATGGATTTGACCGTCCGAAAGAGTTCCCGCTGGCCCGTGACATTATCCAGGTCAAGAGCGTTAGGTCTCGCCTGTTTGACGGTGGCTACGGCTATGTGCGGGTGGCCCAGTTCCAGGAGCGCACCGATGAGGATTTTGCCAAGGCGCTGAAGACCCTGGTTGAGGAAAACAAGGGCAAGCAACTGTCCGGGCTGGTGCTGGACCTGCGGAATGATCCCGGCGGGTTGTTGGACCAGGCCGTCCGGATATCTGATCACTTTGTGGAGAACGGAAAGCTGATTGTCTATACCGCTGGCCGTGAAAAGGAATCCCGCATGCAGTTCAATGCCAGTAACCGCAGCAAAGAACCTGGCTATCCTATTGTGGTGCTGATCAACGGCGGCAGCGCCAGCGCTTCCGAGATTGTGGCCGGCGCTCTCCAGGATCATAAGCGTGGTGTGGTGATGGGCACCCAGAGTTTTGGCAAGGGCTCAGTGCAGACCATCATCCCGCTCTCCGATGAATCAGGCTTGCGGCTGACCACTGCCCGTTACTATACACCGCTGGGGCGCTCCATTCAGGCCAAAGGCATCACTCCCGACATTCTGGTGGATCAGCTGGATTTGCCCAAGGAGCCATCCAAGCGTGAGATGCAGCTGCTCCGTGAAAAGGATCTGGAGAACCACTTTGAAGGGGATGGCAAGGGTGAACCGACGCCCGAGAAACAGGAGGAGCCCAAGGAAGCAAAATCTGACAAGGGCGATAAAAAATCCGTTGATCCGCTTAAGGTTGACTATCAGCTGCTACGGGCCGTTGACCTGCTGAAGAGCTGGGAGATTCTCAAAACACTGGGGTCGGCCAAGCCATAGATGCCACAGAAACCTCGGCAACCACGGACGAATCGTTACAAACAGCAGAACGGCAAGGGCGCAACCGCCCTTGCCGTTTTCCTTGTCCTGTTGTTGTTTGTGCTGGTGGGCAGCTACTATTTCCTGTCTTGGCAGCAGAAAGAGCCCCCGGTGGTGAAGTTGCAACCGGCAGGTGCTGCCGCTCCCCGTCCCGCACAGGTGTTTTCCTCGACTGCCCCTGATGATCTGCCCCGACCAATCAAGGAGGCCGGTCCTGATTGGGAACACTATACCGATGATGCGGTGCCCGCGCCTGTCGCGCCGTTGCCACGAACCAAGGGTAGCGCCGAGTTGGCCATCATTGTCGACGACATGGGCAGCTCACTGCAAGAGATTCGCAGTCTAACCGCCATCGGGGTTCCGCTCTCCTATGCCGTGATCCCCGGCCTGCGCCATGATGGTGAGGTTGCGGCTTTTGCCGTTGGGCAGGGTGGCGAGGTGCTGGTACATATGCCGATGCAATCCAAGGAATATCCACAGCGTCGTCTGGAAGCGAACGGGCTGTTGCTTGATCATGATGAACGTCAGTTGCAGACGCTGTTGGAAGGTTATTTTGAACGGATTCCTCAGGCAGTTGGGGCCAACAATCACACCGGCTCGGCTTTTACCGAAGACGTTGCACGGATGCGGGTGGTGTTGGGGCAGCTCAAACAGAGGGGCATGTTTTTTGTAGACAGCGTTACCACCTCGGCCACGGTCGGACCACGGGTAGCGGCTGACCTGCAGTTGAAGACTGCGCGCCGGGACGTGTTTCTTGACAATGAACAGGATGAAACGTACATCCGGGGCCAGTTGGACAAGGCCGTTGCCCGGGCGGGAAAAACCGGTCGGGCTATCGCCATCTGCCACCCCCATCCGACCACTATTGCCACGCTGGCCAAGACACTGCCGGGCCTGAAGCAGCAGGGGATAACCCTGGTGCCCGTCTCAAAGCTGGTGCATTAGCAGGCTGTTGAAATTTAACTAGTTATTTACACTGATTTATGGTACATTTTTGCGCATAATATCTCGGAATCATTGATAAGAGTAGATTAACCGAAATCACAACGATTTGAACAACGAAACAAACTCGAAAATCGATCTGAAGATCGAATAGGCATCAAAGTAAGTCGAATTTCAACGACCTGTTAGCGCAAGCCAATCCAACAATTAAGAGCCCTCTCATGGGCGGGAAGTGTGACGTTTATCTCGTGATATCCTTACACCCCACAGCCTGTTTAGCTAAAAACCGCTTGACAGGTTCTTGTGGTAGCTGCTATGTAAACAATTCCTTGCTGGAGGCGCGTAGCTCAGGGGGAGAGCGCTACCCTGACACGGTAGAGGTCGGCGGTTCGAAACCGCCCGCGCCTACCATTTGACTTGAGAATGGCATCGGCGTACCGATGCCTTTTCTGTTTGGAGAAAACGGACCATGTCCATGATCAACGTAAGCTTGCCTGATGGTTCACAGCGGGAATTGGCTGCCGACGCAACCGTTGCCGACCTGGCCGCCTCGATTGGCGCCGGTCTGGCCAAGGCCGCCCTGGCCGGTCAAGTGAACGGTGAACTGGTGGACTTGTCGGCCCCACTTGCCGATGGCGCCACGGTCGCGATCATCACGGAAAAAAGTCCCGAGGCGCTGGATATCATCCGGCACTCCACCTCTCACCTGATGGCCCAAGCGGTCAAGGAGCTGTTTCCCCAGGCCAAGGTAACCATCGGTCCATCGGTTGAAAACGGTTTTTACTACGATTTTGATGTGGAGACCCCCTTTACGCCCGAGGACCTGGAGCGGATTGAAAAAAAGATGGCCGAGCTGGCAGCGGCTGGTATGGTGGTTGAGCGTTCGGTAAAGTCCAGTGCCGACGCGATCGCCTTTTTTGAACAGATGGGCGAGCCGTACAAGAAGGAACTGATTGAGGGGTTTGGCACCGAAACGGTCTCCATCTATACCCAGGGTGGCTTTGCCGATCTTTGCCGTGGTCCCCACGTCCCCAATACCGGCAAGCTCAAGGCATTCAAGCTGCTCTCGATTGCCGGCGCCTACTGGCGTGGTGATGAAAAGAACCGGATGCTGCAACGGATCTACGGCACCGCCTTTGTGGACAAGAAGGAGCTGGAGGCCTACCTGCACCGTCTTGAAGAGGCCAAGCGCCGCGATCACCGCAAGCTGGGCCGTGAACTGGATCTGTTCTCGTTCTCCGATGAGGTTGGCCCCGGTTTTGCTATCTGGCACCCCAAGGGGGCCATGCTGCGCACCCTGCTGGAAGATTTCGAGCGCAAGGAGCACTTAAAGCGTGGCTACGATATTGTTGTAGGGCCCCAGATTCTCAAGACTGAGCTCTGGCAGCGTTCCGGCCACTACGACAACTACCGCGAAAATATGTACTTCACCGAGGTGGACGAGCAAAGCTTCGGCGTTAAGCCGATGAACTGCCTTGCCCACATGATTATCTACAAATCGCAGTTGCGCAGCTACCGCGACCTGCCGCAACGCTATTTTGAATTGGGTACGGTGCACCGTCATGAACGGGCAGGCGTGTTGCACGGCTTGCTGAGGGTACGCTGTTTTACCCAGGATGATGCTCATATTCTCTGTACCCCCGAGCAGTTGGATGCCGAGATCAAGGGCGTGCTGAAGTTTGTCTCCGATGTGATGGGGATCTTCGGTTTTGAATACGAAATGGAACTGTCGACCCGTCCCGAGAAGTCCATCGGCAGCGACGACGACTGGGAACGTGCCACCAACGCCCTGTTGGGCGCTTTGAAGGATACCGGCCGCCCCTTTGAGATCAATGAAGGCGATGGTGCCTTCTATGGCCCCAAGATTGACATCAAACTGCGTGATTGTCTTGACAGACGGTGGCAGTGTGCTACTATCCAGTGCGATTTTACCCTACCCGAGCGGTTCGATCTGACCTATGTTGCCAGTGACGGTGAGCGTAAACGGCCGGTCATGGTGCATCGGGTTATCCTCGGTTCCATTGAACGCTTTATCGGCGTACTGATCGAACACTTTGCCGGCAACTTCCCGCTTTGGCTCGCTCCGGTGCAGGCGGTTGTACTGACGGTGACTGACAACCAGATTCCCTATGCCCAGGAGGTGTTTAAACAACTCCGCGGGGCCGGGATCAGGGTCCAGGAAGATCTTCGCAACGAGAAGTTGAACTTCAAGATCCGTGAGGCGCAGCTACAGAAGATTCCGTATATGCTGGTGATCGGGGACAAAGAAGTGGAGCAGGGCACTGTCACACCACGTTTTCGCGACGGCACTAATCTGCATGCCATGAAACCGGAAGAATTTATCGCCTTTGTCGAGTTAGAAGTTAAAGCACATAAGTAACATGTTGGTATCTTGTACGGAGGTGTGTCATAGCCGCTCCTAAAACTGCAACGGTTAACATTAACCAGGCCATTCGCGCACAAGAGGTGCGTGTAGTTGCCGATGACGGCGAACAGTTGGGGGTTTTGACCCTTCGCGAGGCCCTGGAGGCCGCCGAAGCACGGCACCTCGATCTGGTGGAGGTCTCTCCGACCGCCACACCGCCGGTCTGTCGTATCATGGACTACGGCAAGTTCAAGTATCAGACCAGCAAGAAACAGCAGGAAGCCAAGAAGAAACAGGTGCAGGTGCAGGTCAAAGAGGTCAAGATCCGTCCCAAGACCGATGACCACGACCTGGACTTCAAGATCAAGCATGTGCGCCGTTTTCTGGAAGAGGGCAACAAGGCCAAGGTAACCCTGGTCTACCGTGGCCGTGAGATCACCCATCAGGATATTGGCCGCGCAGTGATTGAAAAATTTGCGGCCGAACTGGTTGATGTCGGCGTGGTGGAGGTGGCCCCCCGGATTGACGGTCGCCAACTGTTTATGATTATTGCGCCGAAGGCGAAAAAATAACCTGTATAGTTATACATTACAAAGGAGTCTGCAATGCCCAAGATCAAGACCAACCGCGCCGCTGCCAAGCGCTTTAAAAAGACCGGTACCGGCAAGGTCAAGCGCGCCTGTGCCTTTACCAGCCATATTCTGACCTGCAAGTCACGCAAGCGTAAGCGCAACCTGCGCCAGGGCGGCATGGTTGCCGCAGTTGACCAGAAGAACATCTGCGCACTGATTCCTTACCTGTAACCGTGTAAGGTTAGGCGCACCACTGGTGCGCCGACCCAGAACCGTGAGGAACGGCCCCTTGCGGATCGGGCAATTCATTTAAAGGAGTTCAAGATGCCGAGAGTAAAAGGTGGTTTTAAGACGCGTCAGCGTCGTAACAAGGTGCTCAAGCTGGCTAAAGGTTACCGGGGCGCACGGAGCAAGCTGTTCCGCAGCGCAACCGAGGCGGTGGACCGGGCATTGAATTATGCCTTCCGCGACCGTCGTGTGAAGAAGCGGGACTTCCGGGCGCTCTGGATCATGCGAATCAACGCGGCTTCCCGTTTGAACGGGCTGCCTTACAGTAAGTTCATCTTCGGTCTCAAGAAGGCTGATATCCAGATCGACCGCAAGGTTCTGGCCGATATCGCCATCACCGATCCGAAGGGGTTCGCCGAGATCTCGGCCTTGGCCAAGGCACAGCTTTAAGCCGGGCTGATCCACAGAAAAAAGGAATGGGGCTTCGTGCTCTCATTCCTTTTTCAGTTTTGTCACATGCCATCTAATAAGGCGTTATGCTAGGTAGGGGTTTTTACTATGCGGGAGCAGCTTGAGCAGATGCGGCAACAGGCCATTGCGGCCATCGCGGCGGCAACCTCGGAAGAGGTCCTGAACGAAATCAGGGTTCGTTTTCTGGGACGTAAAGGGGAGTTGACCGGCCTGATGAAGGGGTTGGGCAGTTTGCCTGCCGACGAGCGACCCAAGGTGGGACAGCTGGTCAACGTGGTCAAGGAAGGGCTGGAAGAGGCGGTTGAACTGGCCCTGACTGCGGCCCGTAAGGCTGCCACGGACCAGCGTCTGGCCACCGAGCGGATTGATGTCACCCTGCCGGGACGTCAGCGGCGACTGGGCAGCAAGCATCCGGTGACCCTGGTGGTGGAAGAAGTCAGCGATATCTTTGCTGGTTTGGGATTTTCAGTGGCCGAAGGACCCGAGATCGAACATGACTGGTACAATTTCGAGGCCCTGAATTTTCCGCCTGAACATCCGGCCCGCGATATGCAGGATACCTTTTTTGTGGAGAACCAGCTGCTGCTGAGAACCCATACCTCGCCGGTCCAGATCCGCACCATGCTGAAACAAAAACCACCGGTGCGGATCATCGCTCCCGGCACGGTGTATCGTTGTGATTCTGATGCCACCCATTCGCCGATGTTTCATCAGATTGAAGGCCTGATGGTGGATACCAGGGTTTCCTTTGCCGATCTGAAAGGAATCCTGACGATCTTCACCAACCAGCTGTTCGGGCAAAAAACCGGTGTGCGGCTGCGGCCCAGCTTCTTTCCCTTTACCGAGCCCTCGGCAGAGGTGGATATCGCCTGCGTGATCTGTGGCGGTTCTGGTTGCCGGGTTTGTAAACAGACCGGCTGGCTCGAGATACTGGGGGCCGGCATGGTTGACCCTGAGGTGTTCCGCCATGTCGGCTACGACGCGGAACAGTTTTCCGGCTTTGCTTTTGGCATGGGGATTGAGCGGATTGCGATGCTCAAGTATGGCATCAGCGATATGCGTCTGCTGTTCGAAAACGACGTCCGTTTCCTTGCACAGTTCTGAAACGGTCTTTCCTCGTTTCTTGCTGGACACTATGTTTCGTCAGGTGAACCTATGAAAGTTACCTATAACTGGCTGAAAGAGTTTGTTGATTTCGATCTGTCCCCCACCGCGCTGGCTGACCTGCTGACCATGCTGGGCCTTGAAGTGGAGGGGGTCGAGCAGATCGGCGGCGGCTTGGATGAGGTGGTGGTGGCCCGGGTGGTGGAGAAGGCCCAGCATCCCAATGCCGACAAACTGTCGCTCTGCAAGGTTGATAACGGCCGTGAGATTCTGGACGTGGTTTGTGGCGCCCAGAACTTTAAACAGGGCGATACAGTGGCCCTGGCCCAGATTGGCGCCGTGCTGCCGGGTGATTTCAAGATCAAGCGCACTAAAATCCGTGGTGAAGAGTCCTGCGGCATGCTCTGCTCCGAGAAGGAGCTGGCTCTGGCCGTTGAGAGCACCGGGATCATGGTACTGTCTGCCGATCTGCCCCTGGGTGTCCCGTTGTTTGATGCTCTGGGGATCAAGGATACGGTCTTTGAGATTGGTCTGACCCCGAACCGTGCCGACTGTTTGAGTGTGATCGGCATCGCCCGTGAGATAGCGGCCAAGCTGGGCACCAAGCTGAAGTTGGTTGAGCATACTGTGTCTGAAGGGACGGACCCGGTTGGCAATCATGTCGGCGTCACCATTGCAGCCCCGACCGGCTGCCCACGCTATGCCGCCCGCTATATCAGCGGCTGCACTATCGCCCCGTCACCGGTCTGGCTGGCTAACCGCCTGCAGGCGGTGGGTGTTCGTTCCATCAATAACGTGGTGGATATCACCAACCTGATCATGATCGAGCTGGGACATCCGCTGCACGCCTTTGATTCCCGCCAGGTGGCCGGCGGTCAGATCGTGGTGCGCAAGGCGGCCGAGGGCGAGCTTTTCATTACCCTGGATGGACAGGAGCGGGTACTCAAGGCCGATGATCTGGTGATCTGTGATCAACAGCGCGCCGTGGCCCTGGCCGGTATCATGGGGGGTCAAAACTCAGAGATCAAGGATGATACCCGTGACATCTTGCTGGAAAGCGCTTTTTTCGATCCGCCGACGATCCGCCGCACCAGCAAGCGTTTGGGGCTGCATACCGAATCATCACACCGTTTCGAGCGGGGCGCCGATATCGGCATGGTGCCGATGGCTCTCGACCGAGCGGCCCGTTTGATGGCTGAACTGGCTGGCGGTACCATAGCGGCAGGCCTGGTGGACAACCACCCGGCTCCCAGGCAGCCGATCAGTATCCTGTTCCGTCCGCAACGTTGTAATGAAATGATCGGCATCCAGCTGACTGCCGAGCGGATGGCGGAACTGTTCCGTAACCTTGCCTTTGGCGTTGAGCATACCAGCGATGGCAGCCTGCAGGTCGATATCCCCAGCTGGCGGATTGACATTGAGCGTGAGATCGACCTGATTGAAGAGATCTGCCGCCTGAACGGTTTTGACCAGATTCCGGCCACTATGCCGGTGGCTGCCGTGATCTCCGACCGCCCCAGCCGCCATCAACAGCTACAGCGGCTTGTGCGCGACCATTTTGTGGCTGAGGGGATGAACGAGATTGTTACCTTCAGCTTTATCGGTCCAGACGGTGCTGACAAGCTGGGCTTAGCTGCGGATGATCCGCGCCGGGCCGGCATCCGGCTCTGTAATCCGCTGGCAGAGGAACAGTCGGTCATGCGCACTACCCTGATGCCGGGGTTGTTGGATACCGCCTCCCGAAATATGAGCTTTCGCTCCCTCGATCTGCGTCTGTTCGAGATGCGACGCATCTACGTGCCGAAGGCTGGCGAGGAGTTACCCCACGAACCGATCTGGGTGGCAGGTCTGTTCAGTGGCGCCCGTTTTGCTGAGGGCTGGTGCCAACAGTCGACCGAGACTGATTTTTTCGATGCCAAGGCTGTTTTGGAAAGTCTGTTCAGCCGTCTGCAGATCGCCGATGTTCATTGGGATGCCGAAAATCCTGAGGTGTATTACCATCCCGGCAAGGCCTGCCATATTTTTAGCGGCAACACGGCCATCGGGACCTTGGGAGAGCTCCATCCATCGACTCAGGCTGCTTTTGAACTTGAACGGACATCCTACTGTTTCGAGCTTGATTTTGAGGCGCTGGTTCGTCTGTCCGGCAATCGTCAGCCGATTGTGCCACCATCCCGTTACCCCGAGAGTGTCCGGGATCTGGCTTTACTGGCGCCGTTGGAGCTGGCCGCTGAACAGCTGATCGCCTGTGTCAGGGGGCTGCGCTTGAAGGAGCTGAAAACGGTTGCAATCTTTGACCTGTATCAGGGAGAGAATATCCCGGCCGGTCACAAGAGCATCGCTCTGCGGCTGCGCTATCGTTCTCTGGAGCGTACCTTGACTGATGATGAGGTTTCTGTGTTGCACCAGAAGGTAGTTGCCACCCTGACAAAAAAATTGGGTGTTGCATTACGATAAACTGTTGCGGTTGTAGAAACCACGTGCTATAAAGCTTTCCTCCTGTTCACAGGGTTTTATAATCTGTATGAATGCTTGCTATTTAGGTGGGGTTATTATGACGAAAGCTGATATTGTTGAACGGATTCATCAGAAGATCGGTCTCTCCAAGAAAGAGTCTGCCGAGATGGTGGAAATGGTCTTCGGTATCATGAAAACTACCCTGGAAGCTGGCGATAAGATCAAGATCGCCGGATTCGGCAACTTTGTGGTCAAACAGAAGTCGGATCGCCGTGGCCGCAATCCGCAGACCGGCGAGGCGATCACCATCAGCGCCCGTCGTATTCTGACCTTTAAGCCCAGCCAGGTTTTGAAGAGTTCCATCAATATCGAGGACTAACCGCGGAGGGTTACGGGGCCGGTCATGCAACCCTCAATCCCGGATAAGACGTACTACAAGATTGGCGAGGTTGCCAAGCTGGCCGATCTGAAGAGCTCGGTGCTCCGCTTTTGGGAAACTGAGTTTTCTTTTCTGCGTCCTGAAAAAAGTTCCAGTGGACAACGATTGTATAGCAAGCATGATATTGCCTTGATCCAGCAGATCAAGCAGCTGCTGTATCAGGAAAAATATACCATTGAAGGGGTTCGCAAACGATTTTCTCCTCAGCGGACCCGGTGCCCGGAACCCCAATCCGCCGGGCAGGAGCAACAGGATTTTCGCTCACTCTTGCAGTCGATCCGGCAGGAGTTGATCAACCTTCGAGCAACACTGTAGTTTCGGTGCGTAGCGCAGCCTGGTAGCGCACTACCTTGGGGTGGTAGGGGTCGCTGGTTCAAATCCAGTCGCACCGACCAAATAGATCTGGCTTAAGGTCAGGCAGGCGCAAAAGCCCCGGAAGCTTCGGGGCTTTTGCCGTTGTATCTGCGGGTAAGCCATCCCGTCGTATAAAATCTGCTGCTAGCTTGCGCCAGGGCCTGCCCTTCGTATTATTCCTTGACAAACCGGCCATTTTCACTATATTACATCGTTTCTTAACCCTCACTATTCAGGGCGTGCCATGAAGGTCAGACTAGACCATATCCGTGAGGTGACCCGGGAACTGTTGTTTGTCGAGCCAATCGAATCCTTTCCGGTGCTGATGGCCATGGTTGAGGCCGGCGAGTGTGTTTTTGCCGGTTCAGTGCGGGTTCAACTGACCGCTGGCCGTGAGATGGACCACTACCGGGTTGAAGGATCGGTGCATGTGCCGGTTCGCCAGTCCTGCTCCCGTTGTCTTGCTTCGTTTGAGCAGGAATTGTCTTCCCGTTTTACGATCATCTTCCGCGAGGGTACCGCACCGGTTGAAGATGATGATGAGGTTGAACTGGGCGAACAGGACCTGGTCTCCGCCAGCTTCAGTGGCGATGAGATCGATCTGCTGCCGGAGATTGGTGAACAGGTTGCTCTGGCCATACCGCTGAAGCCGCTTTGTTCCGTAGGTTGTAAAGGGCTTTGCCCGGTCTGTGGCGCAGATATGAATGCAGCACCCTGTGGTTGTTCCCGTGAACCGGTTAATCTTAAGTTTGCAGCTTTAAAGGACTTCAAGGTCCAACGTTAAACCCGGCCAGTCGGCCGCAAAGGAGAATCCGCCATGGCAGTACCCAAGAAGAAAACATCCAAATCCCGCAAGAATATGCGACGGGCCCATGATTTTTTGACTCCCCCCTCGTTGTCGGTTTGCCCTGCATGCAAGTCCGCCAAGATGCCTCACCGTGCCTGCCCTTCCTGCGGTACCTATAAGGGGAAGGAAGTAGCCGGCGCAGCAAAAAAAGCCTGATAGTTTCTCATTGTCTATGCAGATGAGAGTTGCTGTTGATGCAATGGGAGGCGATAACGCCCCGGCCATCGAGGTTGAGGGTGCGGTTGCTGCTGCCCGCGAGTTAGGTATTGCTGTCATTCTGGTGGGTGATGAGGCACGGCTGCGTCAAGAGCTCGCCCGTCACGCCGTTTCCAGTCTGGATATCACCATTCAGCACGCCAGCGAAGTGGTGGGCATGCATGATTCTGCCTCTGATGCGGTGCGCAAAAAACGTGACTCATCGGTCAGGGTGGCCTTTGAGCTGGTCAAGGCAGGCAGGGCTTGTGCCGCAGTCAGTGCTGGCAACTCCGGCGCCACTATGGCGGCCGGGATGTTCGTACTCAAGCGGATCAGCGGCATCGAGCGCCCTGCCATAGCCCAGGTTTTTCCAACACTGAACGGTCAGACCCTGGTGCTGGATGTGGGCGGCAATGTCGATTGCAAGCCGATCCATCTGGTCCAGTTTGCTATCATGGGCCAGGTCTACGCCACCCATGCCATGGGGCTTAGCAACCCCAGCATCGGTTTGCTTTCCAATGGCGAAGAGGACTCAAAGGGCAATGAATTGACCCGCGAGACCAACGCCATACTGCGTCAGACCTCACTGAACTATCACGGGTATGTTGAAGGTCGTGATATCTTCAAGGGAACCGTCGGGGTGGTGGTGTGCGATGGCTTTGTGGGCAACGTGGTGCTGAAGCTCTCCGAGGGTCTGGCAGAGGCGGCCGGTTCCATGCTGCGTCGTGAGATTTCCAATGATTTTGTGGCCAAGCTTGGTTATCTGTTTGTACGGGGCGCCTTCAGCCGTTTCAAAAAGACGGTTGATTATGCCGAGTATGGCGGTGCTCCTCTGATCGGCATCAACGGCGTCGGGATGATCTGCCATGGTGGTTCCAATGCCAAGGCGATCAAGAACGCCATCCGTTTTGCCCACGAGTATGCGCGTCATGGCGTTACCGAGCATATTGCCGAAAAGCTGACTGAAAACAACGCCGCGCTGGTTCCCTGCAACGGCAGCCCCCTGTAATTTTTGTTCTTGGTATTGAATGACGGAAGCGGATGTTCTGTTTCCGGGGAGGAAGGTCACATGCTGCGTGCCCGCATTACAGGGACCGGCTCTGCTGTTCCTGATAAAGTCCTCACCAATCTCGATCTGGAAAAACTGGTCGACACCAACGACGAGTGGATCACCTCCCGCACCGGTATCAAGGAACGTCGTATCGCTGCAACCGGTGAGTATACCTCCACTTTTGCCATTCTGGCCGCTCGTCGTGCCCTTGCAATGGCCGGCCTCTCTCCTGAAGAGCTTGATCTGATCATCCTTGGCACCGTCACACCTGATTTCCCTTTTCCCTCAACTGCCTGCATCATCCAGCATGAGCTGGGTGCCTGCAATGCTGCGGCCTTCGACCTCTCTGCGGCCTGTTCCGGTTTTATCTATGGCCTGAATGTGGCAGAAGCGTATATCAAGAGCGGTATGGCTAAAAAGGTGCTGGTGATGGGTGCGGAGGTGCTGACCCGGATTGTCGATTTCAGTGACCGCAACACCTGTATCCTGTTCGGGGATGGTTCTGGAGCGGTTGTGCTTGAGGCCGACAGTGGTGAGCAGGGGATTCTCTCAACCCATATCTTCAGCAATGGAAACCATTGGGAATTACTGTATCAGCCAGGGGTCGGTTCCCGGCACCCTGCCGCTGATCCGCAGACCGTTGAAGAGAAGCTTTGCTACCTGCGAATGGAAGGCAATGAGGTCTTCAAGCATGCAGTCCGTGCTATGGGTGACGCGGCCGTGGCCGCACTCGATCACAACAAGGTCTCTGCCGCTGATCTGGCATTGCTGATCCCCCATCAGGCCAACCGCCGGATCATCGAGGCCACCGGCAAGCGGATCGGTATTGACGAGGACAAGGTTTTTGTGAATCTGCATAAATATGGCAATACCTCGTCGGCATCCATTCCGATCGCTCTTGATGAGGCCAACCGGGAAGGGCGGATCAAACCGGGTGATCTGGTGCTGCTGGACGCCTTTGGCGGTGGCTTCACCTATGGTTCTGCGCTTATTCGCTGGTAGCTGTGCAATTAATTGGCAATGGAAGAAACTATGACGAAAACAGCCTTTTTATTTCCTGGACAAGGTTCCCAGTATGCAGGCATGGGCAAGGATCTGGCCGAAAATTTTGCCGTCGCCCGTCAGACCTTTGAAGAGGCTGATGACGCCTTGGGCTTCAAGCTGATGACACTCTGCTTCAATGGCCCCGATGAAGACCTCAAGCTGACCTTCAATACCCAACCCGCTATCCTGACCGCCAGTGTTGCCGCCCTGCGGGTGGTACAGCAGGAAACCGGCCTCAAGGCCGATTTTCTGGCAGGGCATTCCCTGGGCGAATACTCGGCCCTGGTCTGCAGTGGCGCCCTTTCACTGGCCGATGCTGCCCGGACAGTGCGAAGCCGGGGTACCTTCATGCAGGAGGCCGTGCCGGTGGGGGTGGGTGCCATGGCAGCCATGCTTTCCATCGAGGCCGACGAACTGGCGGCCATCTGTGCCGAGGCGGCTCAGGGCGAGGTGGTGGCCCCGGCCAACTTTAACTCACCGGGGCAGATCGTGATTGCCGGCCATGCCACGGCGGTAAACCGTACCATTGAGCTTGCCAAGACCAAAGGATATCGCAAGGCGATGCTGTTGCCGGTCAGCGCACCGTTCCATTGTGCCCTGATGCAGCCGGCCGCTGATCGGCTTAAAACCGTACTGGATGCAGTGCAGATCAATGCCTTGACACTGCCGGTGATTACCAATGTAGAGGCGACCCCGAACCAGGATAGCGGCCGGGTACGTGAGCTGCTGGTGCAGCAGGTCTGTGCAGCGGTACGCTGGGAGCAGTCGGTGCATACCATGATCAGTCAGGGGGTGACCCGTTTTGTGGAGATCGGACCAGGCAAGGTGCTGACCGGTCTGGTCAAGCGGATCAACAAGGAGATGACCCAGGTTAATATCGAAGATGCCGCCGGCGTGATGGCAGCTGTCTGATCACACAGCCGTATCGTGACAAAAGGAGTATAACCATGCTTGATGTCAACCAGATCATGAAAATATTGCCCCATCGCCATCCTTTTTTGCTGGTGGACCGTGTACTGGAGCTGGAGGTGGGCAAGCGGATTGTGGCGATCAAGAACGTCACCATTAACGAGCCGTTTTTTCCAGGGCATTTTCCGGGACACCCGGTCATGCCGGGGGTGCTGATCATTGAGGCCATGGCCCAGGTGGCCGGTATCCTGGCCTACCAGTCCGATGAGAGTGTGCGCGACAAGGTGACTTATTTTGTCGGGATCGATAATGCAAAATTCCGCCGACCGGTGATGCCGGGGGACCAACTGTGCTTTGAGATCGAAGCCATCGGTTGCAAGCGTGGCATCTGGGTCTTCAGCGCCAAGGCTTTTGTGGACGGCAAGGTGGTAACCGAAGCGGAACTGAAGGCAACCTTTGCTGAAAAACAGGCTTAAGACGCTAGAGGAAAGGAGCAGAACCATGCCGAAGGGAAAAGTTGCAGTTATTACAGGTGCATCGCGGGGAATTGGCAAGAGCATCGCCCTTGCTTTGGCAGCACAAGGCGCCACCATCGTGGCCATGGATATGGATCCGGCTGCTACCGAGGCCGTGGTTGCCGAACTGCAGGCTGCAGGTACCAAGGCCTTGGCAGTGGTTGGTAACGTGACGGTCACGGCTGATGTTGAGCGGATGATTGAAGCTGCTGTGGAGGCCTTTGGCCGGGTGGATATTCTGGTGAACAATGCCGGTATCACCCGTGACGGCCTGATTATGCGGATGAAGGATGAGGAGTGGGATGCCGTGCTGAATGTCAACCTGAAAGGGGCCTTTGTCTGTACTCGGGCTGCCTTCAAGGTGATGAGCAAACAGCGCTACGGCCGGATCATCAACATCGCCTCGGTGGTGGGACAGATGGGTAACGCCGGTCAGGCCAACTACTGCGCCAGCAAGGCCGGCCTGATCGGCCTGACCAAGTCCAACGCCCGCGAGATGGCCAAGCGCAATGTTACCGTCAACGCCGTGGCTCCCGGTTTCATCGCCACCGCCATGACCGATGCCCTGTCGGACAAGGTGCGAGAAGAACTGGCGGCCCAGATCCCGCTGGAGCGTCTTGGTTCGGCCGATGACATCGCCAATGCCGTAACCTTTTTGGCGTCGGAGGCCTCGGCCTACATCACCGGTCATGTTCTGGCGGTCAACGGTGGCATGTATATGTGACCAGCGGGTACTTTTCCGCTCGAAAAACCGAGTAGTATGGCTGTGTTGAAAGTAATGAAATTTTGCTTTGACTTTTATAGTTGCGGTTGCTAAGAAGCAGACACGTTCTGCGAACACAAAACCTGCAACGGTTTTTATCACACGGAGGTGAAAGATGTCTGATGTCGCAAAAAGAGTAAAAGAGATTATTGCCGAGCAGCTGGGTGTGGACGAGGCTCAAGTGGTTTCCGAGGCTTCCTTTATGGATGACCTGGGTGCTGACTCTCTGGACACCGTCGAGCTGGTCATGGCTCTGGAAGAAGAGTTTGACCTCGAAATCCCTGATGAGGATGCTGAGAAGATCCAGAGCGTCCAGGATGCCGTTGAGTACATCACCGAGCACACCTAACCTCTGGTGATGCATAGAGTGCCTGAAAGGGGGGAACTGTTCCCCTCTTTCGCTTTGTTGTGATCATCAGGTTTTAGGAGCACGTCATGAGAAGAGTTGTCATCACTGGGCTGGGTGCGGTTTCTCCACTTGGAACCGGCAACCAGAAAAACTGGGACGCCCTTGTCAATGGTCGTTCAGGCACCGGCCTGATCACCCGTTTCGATACCAGCGCTTTCCCGGTCAAGGTGGCCGGTGAGGTAAAGGATTTTGATCCGGAGCAGTTCATTGACAAAAAAGAGGTCAAGAAGATGGACCTCTTTATCCAGTACGCCATGGCGGCAGCCCAGTTTGCCATGGAGGATTCGGGACTGCAGATCACTGAAGAAAACGCCGAGCGGGTCGGGGTGCTGGTTGGTGCCGGGTTGGGCGGTCTGCCCACCATTGAGAAGTATCACACCGCACTGCTCGAAGGCGGTTACAAAAAGATCTCCCCCTTCTTCATCCCGATGCTGATCATTAACCTGGCTCCGGGCCATATTTCGATCAAGTACGGTGCCAAGGGCCCCAACGTCTCCTCGGTTTCGGCCTGCGCCACCGGCACTCACTCGATTGGTGACGCTTATCACATGATCAAGCGCGGCGATGCCGATGCCATGATCGCCGGCGGCACCGAATCGACGGTGACTCCGCTGGGTATTGGCGGTTTTGCGGTGATGAAGGCCCTGACCGACAGCCGTAATGATTGCCCTGAAAGGGCATCCCGTCCCTTTGACAAAACCCGTGACGGTTTTGTGCTGGCGGAAGGTGCCGGTATCGTGATCCTGGAAGAGTATGAGGCTGCCAAGCAGCGTGGCGCCAAGATCTACGCCGAGGTAGTCGGCTACGGTCTGACCGGCGATGCCTACCACATGACCGCTCCGGCTGCCGGTGGTGAAGGCGCTGCCCGCTGCATGAAGATGGCCCTGAAGAATGCCGGGGTGAACCCTGAGCAGGTGGGCTACATCAATGCACACGGCACCTCCACCCCCTTCAACGATCTGAACGAGTCGCTGGCGATCAAGTCGGTCTTTGGTGACCATGCCTACAAGCTGATGGTGTCTTCCACCAAGTCCATGACCGGTCACCTGTTGGGAGCTGCCGGTGGTCTTGAGGCGGTTATTTGCAGCATGGTGCTGGATAAGGGGATTGTACCTCCCACCATCAATTATGAAGAACCTGACCCGGAGTGCGATCTGGACTACGTGCCCAACACGGCCCGTGAAGCCGCGGTAGAATACGCCATGAGTAATTCGTTGGGCTTTGGCGGTACGAACGCCACCCTGCTGTTCAAGAAGGTCTAGGGATATGAAGATTGCCATCGGTGCCGACCACGGCGGGTTTGAGTTGAAACAAGCCTTGATTCCGTTCCTGCAGGGGCGAGATATCGAGGTGTCTGACGCCGGTACCTATTCGACGGATTCGGTGGATTATCCCACCTATGCCGAAGCGGTGGCGTTGTTGGTGGTGCATGGCGAAGCGGATGCCGGGATTGTGATCTGCGGCACCGGCATCGGTATCTCGATTGCCGCCAACAAGGTGCCCGGTATCAGGGCCGCCCTGGTGACCAGCCCTGAGATGGCCGCATTGGCCAAACAGCATAATAACGCCAACATACTGGCCCTGGGAGGACGTATTCTCTCTCTGGATACTGCAGAGGCCTGTGTGGCGGCCTGGTTGGACGCCTCGTTTGAGGGAGACCGTCACCAGCGTCGCTTGGACAAGATCACTGCGCTTGAAACAAAAAGCTGTCAGTAACAAGGGTCAACGAAAGACGGGCGAGCGGGACTTGGAAAGGTCCCGTTTCGTATTTCTGTCCCACGCATAGAGCAGACCAGAGATAGATAAAGGAGCAGGAGTATGTCAATCCTTGAACAGTTTGACCCCGCAGTCGCCGAAGCGATCCGTCACGAGACCGAGCGCCAGGAGTATAACCTGGAGCTGATCGCCTCTGAGAACTTTGTATCCGAGGCAGTGCTGGAAGCCCAGGGCAGTGTCATGACCAACAAGTACGCCGAAGGGTATCCGGGCAAGCGTTACTATGGCGGCTGTCAGCATGTGGATGTGGTGGAGCAGCTGGCCATTGACCGTGCCAAGCAGCTGTTTGGGGCGGACCATGCCAATGTGCAGCCCCACGCCGGTTCCCAGGCCAACATGGCGGTCTACAACGCCGTCTGTCAGCCTGGTGACACCATCCTGGGGATGAACCTTTCCCACGGTGGTCACCTGACCCACGGCAGCCCGGTCAACTTTTCCGGTCGTTTCTACAAGGTGGTGCCCTATGGCGTTTCCCAGGCAACTGAGACCATTGACTACGAAGAAGTCGAGCGGTTGGCGCTGGAGCATAAACCCAAGATGATCGTGGTGGGTGCCAGTGCCTACCCCCGTGTGATCGATTTCCCGGCCTTCCGTGCCATCGCCGACAAGGTCGGTGCGGTGGTGATGGTGGATATGGCCCACATCGCCGGTCTGGTGGCCGCCGGGGTCCATCCCAGTCCAGTGCCGTATGCCGAGTTTGTCACCACCACCACCCACAAAACCCTGCGCGGTCCCCGGGGTGGCATGATCCTTTGCCGCGAGGAGTTTGCCAAGACCATCAACTCCCAGATTTTCCCCGGCATCCAGGGCGGTCCGTTGATGCATGTGATCGCTGCCAAGGCGGTGGCTTTTAAAGAGGCGTTGCAGCCTGAGTTTAAGGCTTACCAACAGCAGATCGTCAAGAATGCCAAGGCCTTGGCCGAGGCGTTGATGGCCAGGGGCTTCAAGCTGACCTCCGGCGGCACCGATAACCACCTGATGCTGATCAACTTCTCCGGCACCGAGATCACCGGTAAGGCCGCTGAAGAGGCACTGGACAAGGCCGGCATCACGGTCAACAAAAACACCGTGCCATTTGAGACCCGTTCGCCCTTTGTCACCTCCGGTATCCGCATTGGTACCCCGGCCTGCACCTCCCATGGTCTGAAAGAGACCGAGATGGATCAGGTGGCTGGTTTTATTGCCGACGCCATCGCCAACATCGGCAACGACGAGGCCCTGGCTGCTATCCAGGGGCGAGTCAATAGTCTGATGAAAAACTTTCCCCTGTATGCTGATCGTTTGAAGTGATCACGAGCGGCATGTTGTAGCTTCAGACGGCCCGTCGCTCGTCCCGACGGGCCGTTTTTGCATATTGTTACTCGGGCTGTTTTGTGGTTGTATAGTCCAACTTCGCACATAAGGAAACCTCTGCGTGACTGTTCCCAAACGCCATATCCAGGTTGTCTGCGGCATTATCGAACAGAACGGGCTGATTCTGGCCACCCAGCGTTCAAGCGATATGCCGCTACCACTCAAGTGGGAGTTCCCTGGCGGCAAGCTGGAGCCGGGCGAAACCCTGCAGGAATGTCTGCTGCGGGAGCTCCAGGAGGAATTGGGCGTCACCGTCAAGGTAGGGCAGGGACTGGCGCCGGTTGATTACGACTACTCCACCTTTTCGGTCACCCTGTACCCCTTTTGGTGTGATCAACTGTCCGGTCAGCCCGTGCTGCACGAGCATCTGAACTCCTGCTGGCTGCCACCTCACCGCCTGGCAGAACTGGACTGGGCCGAGGCCGACCAACCGATCATCGCTGCGCTGGTGCAACGGGCATGATCTATGTCGCCGATCTGCATATTCACTCGCCTTTTTCGCGGGCTACCAGCCCTGACAGCAGTCCGGCAGGTCTTGCCGCCTGGGCACGCATCAAAGGAATCCAGATCATCGGCACCGGTGATGTCACTCATCCAGGCTGGTTGAGCCGTCTGCAACAGGAGTTGGAACCGGCCGAGCCGGGCCTGTTCCGGTTGAAGGATGAATCCCGTATTCCGGCTATATTACCAGGTCTGCCGCCCAATGATGCCCCGGTCCGCTTCCTGCTTTCTGCCGAGATCAGTTCAATCTACAAGCGTGGTGGCGCCACCCGCAAGGTCCACAACCTGCTCTACCTGCCGGATTTTGCCGCCGTGCAGCGCCTGAACGCAAAGCTGGCCGGCATCGGCAACATCGAGTCTGACGGCCGGCCGATTCTGGGGCTGGATAGCCGCAACCTGCTGGAGATCCTGCTGGAGTGTACGCCGGATGGCTTTATGGTACCGGCCCATATCTGGACCCCCTGGTTTTCGCTGTTTGGCTCCAAGTCTGGTTTTGACAGCATTGAGGAGTGCTTCGGCGATCTGAGTCGGCATATCTTCGCCCTGGAGACCGGTCTCTCCTCCGATCCGGACATGAACCGGCTGATCTCCGGTCTGGACCGCTGCGCCCTGATCTCCAACTCCGACTGCCATTCCCCTTCCAAGCTGGGCCGCGAGGCCAACCTGTTCAACACCGGCTTTGATTTCTATTCGTTGCGGGACGCCCTCAAGCAGAACCGTCGCGAGAGTTTCAGCGGCACCATCGAGTTCTTTCCCGAAGAGGGCAAGTACCACTTTGACGGTCACCGTGACTGCAAGGTCTGTCTTGATCCTCATGCATCCAGAAAACTGGGCAACCGCTGCCCGGTCTGCGGCAAACCGCTCACCATCGGTGTGCATCATCGGGTGCTGGAGCTGGCTGACCGTCAGACGCCGCTTTATCGCCAAGATGCCCCCGGCTTTCATTCGCTGATTCCGCTACCTGAATTGCTGGGGGAGCTGCTGCAGGTGGGGGCGGCCTCACGGGCGGTTAACGATCAGTATGCCAAGGTGATAGCCAGGTTCGGTTCAGAGTTTAACCTGCTGTTGCACACTCCGTTGGACCAGCTGCGCGACTATGAGCCGCTCTTAGCCGAGGCGGTGGGCCGGATGCGGGAGGGCCGGGTGATCCGGCAGCCGGGCTATGATGGCGAGTTCGGTGTTATCAGGGTCTTTGAGGAGGGCGAGTTGGTACAGCTGGCTGGTCAGAACAGCCTGTTCGGCGACGTTGCCCCCCGGCGGGGGCGCAGAAAAGCCCTCATCGCTGCCCAGCTCCCTGACCTGCCGCCTTTGGAGCCTGCCCGACCGGAGTCTGCGCTGCCCAGCAGCCCCAACCAACAGCAACAGGCCGCTATCCAGGCCGGAGAACGGCGGATCCTGGTGGCTGCAGGGCCGGGCACCGGCAAGACCTTCACCCTGATCTCGCGTCTGGCGCACTTGTTGGAGCAAGCCGTCGCCCCCGGCCGGATCGTGGCGATCACCTTTACCAATCGGGCCGCCGATGAGCTGTGCGAGCGTTTGAAAAAGCGGTGTGGCGCAGCGGCTGAACAGGTCTTTGTCGGTACCTTTCACCGTTTTTGCCTGGATCACCTGCGTCAGGCCAACCCCGCACTGGCAGTGATCGGTCCTGATGAGCGTGAACGTCTGTTGCGCCGCTTGTTCCCCGAGTTGGGGGTTAGCGAGCGCGCCCGCCTGAACGCCGAGCTGGGCGCGCATTTCCTGCGCAGCAACGGGACGGTCTCTGATCAGGTACAGCGCTATATTGATGAACTGCTGCGTTTGAACGCCATTGATCTGGACGGTGTGATTCCGGTATTTGTGCAGCTGCTGGTCGCTGATGCGCAGCTCTGTAGCAAGGTGCAGAGTCAGGTGGGCCATCTGTTTGTTGACGAGTTCCAGGATTTGAACCGGGGTCAGTATGATCTGGTACAACTGCTGTCAACCCAGGCCGAGGTGTTTGCCATCGGCGATCCTGATCAGGCCATCTATGGTTTCCGGGGCAGCGACCTGCGTTTCTTCTTCCGCTTTGCCGAACAGCCCGGCACCCTGCTGCTCTCACTCAGTACCAGCTATCGTTCCGGGCCGGTGATTGTGCGCGGGGCTAGCGAGGTGATCAGCCGCAACCTGATTCGCAGCGGTCTGCCGCTTCAATCAGATCTGAGCTGTCCGCCTCATGGCGTTATCGAGTTGCACAGCGCGCCGTCACCAGCTGCCGAGGCGGAACTGATCGTGCGTCGGATCGAAGAACTGTTGGGCGGCATCGAAAGTTTTTCACTGGCCACGGGTCGCGGGGGCGAGCAACAGGCCGGCGGCAGTCTGGGGTTTGGCGATATAGCAGTGCTGTTCCGGCTGGGGCGGCAGGCCGAGGAGTTGTTGATCGCTTTCAATCGGCGCGGCATACCGTTCCAGCTGGTGGGTGCTACCCCCTACTACCTGTCACCAGCGATGCGGGCAGCCTATTACTTTATTCAGGCCGCGGCCGGCAGTCAGAGCATGGCCGAGTGGCTGGAGCTGCTGGGGGGCCTCAAAGGGGTAGGGAGCGCAACAATCCGGCGTTTGGACGCCACCTTGCCGTTGCAAGGCGACTTTTTTATTGAAGTTAACCGGCTTATGCCGAGTGCTGCTCTCAAAACCACTTTACAGGGCTTGGCTGCCAGTCTGGAGCGTTTCTGCCAGGTGGCAACCTCAGAGGGCTTGGGGACAGCGCTGAGCCACGCCCTGGCATTTTTAGGGATTGATGCTGCTGATGCTGGAGCCCATCGTCTGCAGTTGCAGGCTGCCAGCTTCGGGACTGACCTGACCGCTTTCAGCCGGCATCTGCGTCAGTACGCCTCAGCCACGGTGTATGACTCTCGGGCCGAGGCGGTGGCGCTGATGACCTGTCACAGCGCCAAAGGGCTGGAGTTCCCGGTGGTCTTCATGACCGGCCTGGAGGAAGGGATATTCCCCTGCACCCTGATGGGGCCAACTGATTTCGAAGAAGAACGGCGTCTGTTCTATGTTGGCCTGACCCGGGCCCGTCAGCGGGTGATTTTAAGCGCCGCCAGACGCCGCGGCTGGGTTGGCAATGGCGATCAGCATGCGCGCTCCCGGTTTATCGACGAGCTTCCGGCCGAACTGCTGACCCATCCTGAACAGCACAAGCAGCATCGTAAGCCGCAGGCTGGTGTAGCACAGATGGAACTTTTCTGAGTTGTAGGGGGGAGAGTTTTATATCCTGTCACCAGAATTCCCAGAATTACTCAATGTTGATTTTCCCCCCTGGATTGTCAGGCAGCTGGACAAGGAAGCCCAACGTCTTGGTGTGCCCCGACAATCGTTGATAAAATTGTGGGTTGCCGAACACCTTAAAAAAGCAGCGTAAGTTTGATAGAAAGGGCGGGTCTGCGGACCCGCCCTTTTTTTGTCTCGTTCTTCTTCTGTCATCTGTTCTGCTGTTGCAAAAAACTGTCTGATAGGATACCACAGGAACGTACGCGAATGCCTGTAACTTCGCCACTACGAGGCCCGCATGAAGAAACAGCCCTCCCTGCTCCGTTTGTTTCTGAGCCGTTTTATCCCCGCAGCGTTAGTCTACATCAGTAGTATGGCGTTTCTGTTTCAAGTGGATGACCGAGCCCATAACACCTTTCTGACCCAGATCGGCGTGCAGGCCGATGATCGCTTGCTCGGTCAGTTACACGAGCACCTGTTGGGCTCATTGATGCCGGTGGGCGCGCTGCTGTTTGTGGTGATGACGGCGGTCTGTCTGCTGTTCGCCATTACTCGTCGACGCCAGCAGCTCAGTGATGCCAACCAGCAAGAACACCTCTATAAGATTCAGTTGTTGCTGGATTCAACACAAGAGGGAATTTACGGTACCGATCATGAAGGGCGCTGCACTTTGGCCAACAAGGCCTGTGCCTCCATGCTGGGCTTTGATATTCCTGATCAACTACTTGGTCAGCAAATGCATAACCTGATGCATCATACCAGGCCTGATGGTACTCCCTATCCGGCAGAACAGTGTTCAGCCCATCGGATGAGTGAAACCGGAGTGGTGGGGGTGGTTGAAAATGAGCTGTTTTGGCGCAGGGACGGTAGTTCATTCCCGGTCTCATACAGCGTCCTGCCGATGCGTGACGGTAACCGGGCCATCGGCATGGTCTGTAGTTTTGTCGATATCAGCGAGAAGCTACAGATTGAGGAACAGTTGCGTCAGGCCCAGAAGATGGAGGCGGTGGGGCAGCTTTCCGGAGGGATCGCCCACGATTTCAATAATATTTTACAGATTGTCTCCAATAATACCCGGCTGGTGATGGATCGTTTTGACCAGGCTGATCCGCTCTACAGCAGCCTTGAGGAGATGCTGACGGCGGTGGAGCGAGGTTCGAACCTGACCCGCAGCATGTTGGCCTTCAGCCGTAAGCAGTTCATGCGGATCCGTCCCCTTGAACTGAATCAGTTGCTGACTGAAGCCCTGGTGCTGGGGAAGAAGTTGATCCCGAAAACGCACACCTTGCAGTTTTTGCCCTGTCAGGACTTGTTGCCGGTTGAAGCGGACAGCACCTTGCTGCAACAGGTGTTGTTCAACCTGTTGACCAATGCGCGGGATGCAATGCCGGACGGTGGTACGATTACGCTGGCCACCAGCCTGACGGTGCCAGAATCGGAGTTGCTACAGGCGCATGGTTGCAGAAAACAAGGCGCCTTTGCCTGTCTGACCGTAGCAGATCATGGTTGTGGCATACCTGATGAGATAAAACAGAGTATCTTTGATCCATTTTTCACCACCAAGGATGTCGGGCAGGGCACCGGTCTAGGATTATCTATGGTGTTTGGCACCGTGCAGCAGCATAGCGGTTTTATCGCTGTGGAGTCGGCCAGCGGAACCGGCACCACCATCGCCATTTACCTGCCGTTACGCAGTGCTGCATAAATCTCCGATACAGCACCAGTGTTGGTGTAAGAATATATATAGCAATAATTTCATTATGTTATGTTTTTCAGAATTCATTCTGTCACTCTGACTGCATAGTAATTTCATACAAAACCCCACCCTCGATTCCTGCTACAGCAGGTTATCTGTATAAAATCAAACTAATAGAATTAGATAGTTATATAAATAAGTCTCCTCTTTGAGTGGTTTGGCATCTTCTGTGCTCTTACACAGGCAGGAATGTGAAGCGCACTGCTGAAGGAAGGGAAGGACATCATGAAAACCACAATCGTAAAAACAGTTATCGCTCTTGGTGGTGCAGTCGCATCAGCCGCATTTGCCGCAACCAGCGGTGTTGGTGGTGAGGGAAGCGGTTTGTTGACCTGGTTTCTGATCGGATTCGGGGTGATGGTGATCATGCTACAGGCAGTACCTGCCATGATCCTGTTTGCCTCATTGCTGAAGGGGTTGTTTGCCGATCAACATGAAACCAGCCATTTACCGAAGGTTTGAAGGTGACAGCCATGCATGAGATCATGATTGCCGATGAAAACCTTGAAACCCGCACGGTCATGGCTGACCTGTGCACCGAGGCAGGTTACCGGGTTACTGTCAGTACCAATGTCGCCAGCGTGTTGAACGGCGTGTTGAAGAAAACCGCCCGGGTGATCTTGCTGGGAAGCTGTTTTGACGAACTGTCTGTCACTGAGCTGATTCCATTATTGAAGCGTTGTTGCCGGAACCTTTCCATCATTGTGGTGTCAAGCGACATCTCACTCCCGGTAACACGCAAGCTGCGCATCGAGGGAATATTCTATCATCAGTTGAAACCGTTGCTACCGGAGGAGCGTGAGGAGTTGAAACAGGTTGTCGCCTGTGCACTAAAACAGCCCCGGCATTGTTACTGTTAAACCACTAAAAAGGAGAACGACCATGAGACCATCAACAATCTTCAACACTGTTTGCATTCTGCTGGCAAGTTTGAGTACGGCCATTGCCTCCGGCGACCATGCTGTTGCCGTTGATACCAGCCTGACCTATAACAGCGGCATTCTGGTGCTGGCCTTTGTCGGGTTTCTTGCACTGGTGGTGGTAGTGCAGACCATCCCGGCCATCATCGGCTTGTATGGCATGATCAAGGGAGCTGCCGCCGCTGCAGAGCGCAAGGAAGCAGCCACAACTATCACCAGTTACCACGCACGTTAAGAGAGGAGGTACGTTGTCATGTCAGAACTGTTCTCAGCCATCGGGCACATTAATCTGGTGCATACCCAGGTTGATTTTTACCAGTACATCAAGACTGTTGAGTATCTGATCTGTATCGCCTTTTTTGTCGGGTTTCCGATGTTTTACCGCTACCTGATGAATAAGGATGTTGCCAACAAGGCAGCTCGCTGATTGATCTGTCGCAGTGCAGTGTAACAGGGGGCCTGGATTGTCAGGTCCCCTGTTACAGTTACAACTACGTATCTGTTTTCTGCTTAGGGAGAATGCCATGTCATTGCTTGAGGAGTTGTGTCAGGCTGTACGAGAGCAACATCGTGATGGGGGTCTGCCTGATGAGCTGCTTGCCAGCATCCTGAGCCTGGCTGAAAATCCGGCTGCACTGCAACAACAGGATCTGATCAAGCGGCTGCTTGAGCAGTTGCGCAACTTTGACCTGTATGCCGGGGCCGCCTGTTTCAGCGATGCAAACAGTGTGCAGGATATTCAGAAGACCATCAGCCTGTTTTCACAGGTCAGGAGGGCATAATCATGCGTATCACCATTCCGGGTAGCGGCGACCTTGAGTTGAACCATCTTGTGCTGGATTTCAACGGTACTATCGCCCGTGACGGCAAGCTGCTGTCAAACCTTGACAAAACCTTCGGGGAGCTCGCTCAACAGTACACGATTCATGTGCTGACCGCCGATACTTGCGGTAGCGTGGTCAGCGAGCTTGAAGGGTTGCCTTGCAGGGTGCAGATCATTGAGGCTGGCCGGGAAGCGGAGCAGAAGGAACAGTATGTGGTCTCTCTGGGGGCTGATCAGGTTGTCTGCCTTGGAAACGGTTCCAATGATCGTCTGATGTTGAAGGTTGCCCGGCTGGGGATCGCCGTGTTGGAAGGGGAGGGGAGCGCGGTCAGCGCCATTCTGCATGCCGATATCGTTGCCCGCAGCATCTATGATGCCATGGGGATGCTGCTGATACCACAGCGGATCGTGGCGACTCTGCGTAATTGAATAATATTCCCCGAAAAATCCGATTTGAATATCCCTCCCCACGCACAGCGGGGAGGGATATTTTTTATCCAAACCGTCCGGCATACATTCGCAAGGCGTGTATAAGACTTTTATACGGTGGAAATAATATAAATGATATCAGGTTGTTTGGTCGGTTATTGCTGGGCTGCCACTGAGTCATATCCGGTGGGGTGTATTCAGGTTGTATACAGTTTTTTGTATGCATTCAGACGAGTGATTGTCCGGTTGAAATAAAAATAAACAATATAAATAGATGGTTGAATGAGTATCTGGTGTCAGGGGCGGCGCTGGCACGATGCGTGCTCTAGCAGTACCAGCGTTTATCGGGTTCAGGACAGTCGGGGAGCGGGAAATGAACCAGTCTGCCGGCCGAGATCACGTTCGTTCCGCTGAGAAGATGAAAAAAGCACGTAGCGCTGCAGGGGAACAGGGGAACAGGGGTGACGATAATGCAAGGTGTCCTGATAGCAGATGAAAATGTTGAATCCCGCAAGGTACTGGCCGACCTTTGCATTGAAGCGGGATACAACGTGATGGTGACAACCTCGGCTGCCAACGTGTTGCACGGCATTCTGAAAAAATCAGCACAGGTGGTGTTGTTAAGTAGTGAATTTGATGAGTTGGCGGCAGGTGAGCTTATTCCGCTGCTGAAAAAATGTCAGCGGGATCTGACCATTATTCTGGTTTCAGATGAGACCTCGCTACCGACCATCCGCAAGATGCGTAAGGAAGGGATCTTTTACCACTCCCTGAAACCGATCGATCCGGCAGATAAGGAAGAACTGCGTCAGGCTGTGGCCTGTGCCTTTGAAAACATGAAGAATTCATAAGGCCGGGCATCTGAAGGAACAAATACAGTCGGCCAACAGCCGGCACAGATAAAAGGAGGATGGATCATGACGGAGTTATTCAGTGCAATTGGACAGGTCAAGTCGGTTTACACGTTGGTGGATTTTTACCAGTACATCAAAACGGTTGAATACCTGATCTGCATTGCATTCTTTGTTGGTTTTCCGATGTTCTACCGGTATTTGATGAGCGGCAAGAGCAGCACACAGAAAGCAGCCCACTAGGATCATCCGATTTTTGCACTACTACCGCTATCTGTAACGAGAGATACCGGCCATCTTTTACAAGGAGAGGGTTATGCATGCAGTAAAACACACAATGATCCTGGGAATGACAGCCATCCTGATGATGCTGGTGTCCAATGTCTGTTTGGGCGCCGGTATCCCTGACAAGGTCAGCATCAGTTCAATTCAGAAGTACTATGATCCGGTTTCATTTAATCACGCTGCACATATCAATAACCTGAAGGATTGCGGACTGTGCCACCACCACACCACCGGCGCCCAGGTGACCGATCCCAACTGTGCCCGCTGCCACAAAAACAGCGGTGCTCAGGCAACCGTTAGTTGCAAGGGCTGCCACACGGCAGATCCGTTTACCCCGGAAGCGCTCAAACAACAACGGGATCAGCAACCGCCGATCTACCACCGTGACAAACCAGGCCTGAAGGCGGCCTATCACGCAAGTTGCCTGGGGTGCCATCAGAAAATGAGCGGGCCGACCGGATGTCAGGATTGCCATAAGCGCAATGATGGCGGCGATGCCCTGTTCAAGTCCGGCAAATACGCCCCGAAGGCACCTGCCAAACCAAAGGCAGCACACCACTGAACCGATATCCACGGGAAGGAGAACGTGTACCATGATTGAACGTCGAGATTTTCTGAAAGGGTGTCTGGCCTGCGGTGTAACCGCTGCGACGGTGAGTGTTGCCGGTACCAGCGCAATGGCGGCAGGTTCCTTTGAAGGGTACCCGGATGCCATGGGGGTACTGGTAGACCTGACCCGTTGCGTTGGCTGCCGTAGTTGCGAGGCTGCCTGTAATAACGAACAGAAGCTTCCTGAGCCTGATCTGCCGTTTGACGACCTGTCGGTATTCAGCGAAAAACGCCGCACCACAGAGAAAGCGTATACCGTTGTCAACGAATACAAGGTTGCTGATAAGGATACCTTGTTCCGCAAAATCCAGTGCAATCATTGCACAGAACCTGCCTGCCTCAGCTCCTGTTTTGTCAACGCCTACACCAAGACCAAGGAAGGCGCGGTAATTTACGATGCCAGCGTCTGTGTCGGCTGTCGTAACTGTATGATCGCTTGCCCCTTTAATATCCCGGCCTACAGCTATTCCAGCCCGTTAAACCCGTTGGTCAAGAAGTGTATCTTCTGTTACGACACCCGGGTCAAAGACGGACGGCCACCGGCCTGTGTAGAAATCTGTCCACAACAGGTGATGACCTTTGGGCGCAGATCAGACCTGGTCAAGCTTGGTCATGACCGGATTCAGGCCAACCCGGGCAAGTATGTTGACAAGCTGTACGGTGAGAAGGCCGTGGGCGGTACCAGTTGGATGTACCTGAGCAGTGTTGATTTCGACAAGGTCGGCCTTGACGGTCATATCCAGAACGAGCCGATTATCTCGAATGTGAAAGACTTTCTGGGATTCGTACCGATGGTACTGTCCATCTGGCCGGCTCTGTTCACCGGCGTACATCTGTTGGCAACCAAAAACAAGGACGGCCACCATGACCATGAGGAGGGAGATCACCAATGAAACAGTTTCTTGCACGCAATCCCGGCACGCAGATTATTGACAGTCTGCGCAAGGATAACGACAAGGGCCGCCCCTGGACCCTCATGGAAAAGATATTTCTTGGCCTGACTCCGCAGCAGTATGTCGCGCAGGCCATGAGTAACCCGCTGAACTGGTTTTTTGCTGTGATTCTGCTGGTCGGTATTCCGTTCATTATCGCCCGTTTTTTCTTTGGCCTTTCCTGGGCCGTTGGTGACCCCTATGACAACGCCTGGGGTCTGTTTCTCGGCTTTGGTCTGTTCGGCATGGTGCCGCTGTCATCATCCGGTTTCCAGCTGGGTTCTGCTGTGGAGGTGTTTGGACGGCATGATTTTGAACCGATCGAGCGTCTCGGCATTTTGAATGGTATTCTTGGCTACTTTTTTGCTGTTGTTTTTCTGATGTGTGACCTGGGTCAGCCCTGGCGGCTGATCTACCCGATGTTTGTTTCATGGGGACCAGAAGCGGTATTGTTCCTGGTGGCCTGGCACGTTGCCACCTATCTGTCGGTGCAGGCGGCCGAGACCTCCACTGCATTTTTTGAGTGGATGGGCTGGCCGGCCGGCAAGACCTTCATCAAAAAGATGGCGCTGGGTTTGGCGGTGGCAGGTATCATTCTCTCCACCTTGCATCAGGGAGCGTTGGGCGCACTCTCAACCTACGCGCCGGGCAAGATTCATCCGCTCTGGTATTCAGCATCGTTCCAGTGGCTGTATTTCTTCGTATCCTCGCTGCCTGGCGGCCTCTGTATGGTGATTGTGGTCAGCACCATTTCGATCAAGACCATGGGCTGGCGTTGTGACGATACGTTTAAAAACAGCCTGAGCAAGCTGCAGATCGCTCTGGCCAAAGGGGCTTCCCTGGGCTTGATCACCTACCTGACGATCCGTCTGATCGGTATTGCCCATGACAACAAGTGGGCCTACCTGGGCACCGGTTGGGGTGCCTGGTGGATGTTCGAGATCGGTTTTGGAGTGATCCTCTCGCTGGTATTATTGGTGACCGGTGTCCGCAACAACAGTGTCACGCTGGTGCGACTGGGGGCCTGGACCACCATTTTAGGTGTCGTCCTGCACCGCCTGAATGTGTATATGTTTACCTTCAACTGGCAGAACGGTCATGTGCACATCCCTCCCTTCAGGGAAATCATGATAACGGTCACTATCTACACGATCTACATCATTACCTACCGTGCCATTCTGTACCGCTGGCCGATCCTGTTCAAGTGGAAGACCAGATACAGCGAGTATGCCGTGCTTGATCCTGAGCCGGTAGCCATTGTCGAGGCCGAAGCAGCACGCAGCAAGTAATACAACCGACCGTCCTTCCGCCTGCACCGTGCGGGCGGGAGGATTCAGGAGATCGTCATGAAACGCGCCTTCATACTTGCATTGGCAGGAGCAGTTGGCCTGATCGCTTCGTATGCCACTGCGATAGAATTAAAGAATATCAGTTACGACACCAAAGAGGCCGGCAAGGTGGTCTTCAGCCACAACAAGCATCTGGCCAAGAAGAGCCAGCGTGGTACGCCGGCCTTCAGTTGCGCCAGTTGCCACACCGGCGGCAAAAGCAAGAAACGCTATACCATGGAGGATATGTACAAGGGACAGTCCTGTGGCGCTTGCCATAATGGCAGGCAGGCCTTTGACGCCCATGAGTGCAGTAAATGCCATCAGGTCAAAGAGGTACTCTATCAAGTCAAGGAAACCGGACCGACCCCGTTCAGCCATGCAGCACACCTGAAAAAGCTGAACGATTGCTCAGTTTGTCACACCAAGCTCTATAAGACCGGCAAGAACCCCACGGTAACCATGGCTGAGATGGAGCAGGGCAAATCCTGCGGTTTCTGCCATAACGGTAAAAAAGCCTTTGGGGTCGATAACTGTAGCACGTGTCACAAGAGCCCCGAGCTGACCTACGCAACACCACCGGTGCCCAAGGCTACCTTCAGCCATGCCTTTCATACAGCGGCTTACCGTTGTAAGGATTGCCACCCGGCTACGGTTAAGCCGGATATGAAGAAAAACAAGCGGGTCAGCATGGCCGATATGGAGCAGGGCAAGTCCTGTGGCGCATGCCACGACGGCAAGGTGGCCTTCTCGGTCAAGGGCGATTGCGCCAGGTGTCATACCGGCTTCAAGTTGCCAGCCAAAATGACTTTCAAGAATAAAAACGGAACCATCATTGGCCACTTCAGTCATGATTTTCATACTGCTGCTTACCAGTGCAACGATTGTCACACCAGGATTTATCCGTATGGTAACGGCAAGCGCATCACAATGAAACAAATGGAAAGCGGCGCATCATGCGGCGCCTGCCACGACGGAAAGAGCGCCTTTTCAGTTAAGGGTGACTGCTTGAAGTGTCACAAAAGTTTATGATGTGTGATCTGTGATGGCCGGTACGGAGGAGTCGCATCCCCGTACCGGCATTTTTTCCCATAGGTCACCAAGGGCTGGTCAGGAGGTGTTACCATGTTCCAGAGTATCGCCACTCGTTCAATTGTTCCAGTCGGTCTTGCCGTAACCGGATTTGTGGCAATCTGCTGCTTAAGCCTCTACGCCATCATGAAGCAGGACATGATTGATGATGCGGCCCAGAATGGTCGCAACATTGCCAACACGGTCGTACTCTCCACCCGTTATGCCATGTTGCACAATGATCGCCAGCACCTTGGTAATATTATTGCCAATATCGGCCAACATCAGGGGGTTGAGCACCTGCGGGTGTTTAACCACGATGGCTTCATCACCTTCTCCCGCAATCAGTCTGAGATCGGGCGCCAGGTGAACAAAAAGGTTGAAGGTTGCAGCGGTTGTCACAGCGGATCAATGCCAGCTGAACAACTGGCAGCCGAGAAACAGACCCGGCGTTTTAAGAACGAGCGCGGGGTTTTGGTGTTGGCCATGTCACAGCCGATCTATAACGAAGATTCCTGTAGCGTCAGTTGCCACTATCATCCCGTCAACCATAAAGTGCTCGGCATGCTGGACATCGGTCTGGACCAGGGGCCTTTGCAAAATTCACTCGCCTTGATGCGCTACCGTATGATAGTTTTTACCCTCATGACGCTGGTTCTGACCGTGGGGGGCGTGGCCGCCTTGCTGAACCGCTCGTTTTTCATCCCCTTAAAGAAGCTTGTTGCTGTAACCAGTACCGACGAGACAACAGAAGCAGAAAGACAGCTGGAATCCGGGTATGGCGAACTTTCCCTGCTGGCCCGCAACTACCACAGTCTGATCGTGCGTCTGAACGACACCCGTGAGGCGTTGACCCGCTGCCGCAGTTGCAACAAGGAAAAGGATGGGGGCGGTAGCTAGGCTGGACTCTTCTCGTCAGATTGCGGCAGCATAACAAAAGGTACGGGCTCCATGACCACCACCGAAGCCGACAGCGCACAGACGCAGGAAGAGCAGCGTATAGCTCTGCTGGTATCAATACGACGGTTACATAGCCGCTCCCATCAGGGGCTGTGGGCCATTGCCGCCTTTGCCTGTACCAGCGTGCCGATCATGCTCAGTGACCGGATATTCCCCCCCTTGGCTCCTGGGATCAAAAAGATGCTGGGAACGCCCCCCTCCAGCAATATGATCAGCGCCCTGCTGGTGGTCTATGCCTTTTCCGCCATCCTGCTGGTGTTGGGCAGGATCACCAACGGTTCCCCCAAGATGGTCTCCTTCAGCCATATCGGCTACCTGATCTGTTTTTATGCCTTTTACTATTTTTCGGGGGTATTGCCGGAGAACTTCTGGGCGGTATTGGCTACTGGTATGACTATCCTGAGCCTTGAGAGCTACCATATCTGGTCGCTGAGCATGGCAAAGATCAAGGAAGAGGAGGAGACGTTGGCTATCCTGGAGCGCAGGATGGGTATGAAAAGTCACGTGCCGGAGAGTATGCGGTAAGCTTTCTGGTCAGTTTATGACAAGGAACCGTTACTGATCGTTTTTGGGGAGTAGTTCAACCCCGTTTTTTTCTTCTGAAGCGCTCTTGAAATTCTTGATGCTTTTGCCCAGAGCTGAACCCAGTTCCGGCAAACGACTTCCGCCGAATACCACCACGACAATCCCCAGTATGATCACTAATTCCGGCATGCCAAATCCAAACATAGTCGTTCCTCTCTTAGCTTTTGATAGATAGCTGGCAGTGCAGGCAGCGGCGCAGATACATCAGCGACATGCCGTGCATGTGAAAGTAGTTTCCGCAACGGGGGCAGCGGGCAAGGGCCGATAACAGAGCGGTGACAAAAAGGATCACCACCCAGATGCCAAAGGCGATTGCCATGCTGCGGAAGGTGGGGGAAATCTTGTTGGCCAGCCACATCAGCGGCATATAGCCGATGATGGTAGCGAAAAAATATTTGCGGCGTCTACGTACCAACGCCATTCCCCTCTGGAAGGCGATGGGGTCCGCCTGCTGGGTATGCTCCTCAACCATGACTGGCTCAACCTCAAGTAGAGGGGCAGGGGGGCGAGCCAGTGACTCGCCCCTCTCATCCTGACTAGTCACGTGTGTTGGCCCGGACTGCTTGACGCTGTTTGCTCGTTTCGGCGGTCTTTTTGATCATGTCGTAGAGGCTGATGATGGCCGGAATAGTCTGCACAACAACTACCAACGCCAGGAACCCTGCAAAGGCCAGCACCAGGATGCCGCTGTTATAGGTCAGGCTGGTATCCACCGCATCCGAGCCGGCAGAGGCAAAGGCGGTGTTCAGACATAGGGCGGACAGAGCCAGGATTGTCAAGGTGGTACGTGCGAATTTCATAATAACGTTCTCCTGTATAAAATTGTGCCGGTGATCTGTCCTGCTATTTACGGCCAGTTGCCACAGCAGCTTTGTTCTCTTCCGAGGGGCTGAAGACAGCCTTAATCATGGAGTAGAGCATCACCAGTGCAGGAACGGCCTGGACCATCACAACCAGTACGCCGAAGCCGATAAAGAACCAGATCAGCGGGCTTCCGCCATCCTGAATGGCACCTTCCGCAGCAAACGCCGATGTTGCACTGCCACCAAGCAAGGGGATCAAAAGGTTGACGATTTTTGTTTTCATGGCTTCCTCCCGTAGGTACTCCGTTAGTGTCGTTCGATGAAGTCATAGTTGCACGGGAAGTGCCAAGTTTCTGTGCCGAGTGGTTAATAATTTTAACATGCTAAAATTGTTCTTTGTTTTGTTTGCTATGAATGAAGGATCTGCTTTTAATACGTCGTTACCTGTATGCGTTTGCTATACGGCACACGTTAGTCCTCAAACTGTAAATATTTATAACTATCTGTTTTTATTTGATTACATTTAGTTTAAAGGTTCTGCGAACTGTATGGGATAACCATGCACCAGAACCATGGTCAGCTGCGGTGTGGGGCGTGGGCCGAATGAAAAGGCCGGATGGGGATCCATCCGGCCATGAACAGGCGCCTGAATATCAAAACGCCATATCTGGTTTCCATTCTTTCCAGACATTGCCGGCCAGATCGGGACCTGGCTTGAGGGTCGGTTTGCCTGGTGTCCAGCCTGCCGGGGTGACTTCACCGGTGGCGCGGACATGCTGGAATGCTTTGACCTGGCGGATCAACTCGGTGACGCTGCGGCCGACTTCCGGGGTCAATACTTCCATGGCTCTGATGATGAAATCAGGGTCAATTATGAATCTACCGCGAATATCCACCCCGGCGGCCGGTTCAAACACGCCGTAGGCCTGGCCGATCAGGCCGCTGGCATCGGCTATCATCGGGAACGGCACCCCGCCAGGCACCATCTTGGAAAGCTCTTCTGCCTGCCAGATCTTATGGACAAAGCGGCTGTCAGTGCTTGCTGCAAAGCTCTCAACACCCAGCTCTTTCAGTTCTGCATGTTTGACGGCGACCGCCGTCAGTTCAGTCGGTCAGACAAAGGTGAAATCACCCGGATAGAAGCAGAGGACGATCCACTTGCCTTTGTAATCAGAGAGTTTCAAGGTCTGAAAACCGCCGTTAAAGTAAACATTGGCCTCAAAATCAGGGGCTGGATGCCCCACCCGTGCAACGGTCATGTTTTGTTCCTCCCTTGCTGGTGGTGTTGCGGTGGTTGGTGGCGTTGCTGGCGCCAGTGGACCTCCGGCCGGTTTGACGCAGCCTTCGCTAGCTGCCATGTTTTTTCTCCTTTCTGGTTGGCATCTGTTGCCGTTTGCAGCGTAGCATCCCCGCTCTGTGGGCAGGGATGCGCGCACACCGGTCCGGCGTTCCCGGGAAAGGGGGTCGGTACATACCAGACCGATGGGCGCGCAACTGTTAAAACAGCTCTCTATGGTTACTTCTTCCGAACGCTGAAGCGACCGCCGGCGGTCATCGGATCACCCTTGAAACCCAGGGCTTTCCAGTCCATCCGCGTGCTACCCATGTGGCAGTCGCCGCACTGCAACGCATCTTCCTTGGGTGCCACCTGATGTTGGGCCGAGATGTAGGAAACGGTTTTTACAAATTGATGCTTGCCGCTGTAGGGCAGCCCCTCTTCCTGGGCGCCGTCTTTCAGCGCCTTTTCCCAGTTGAAGTGTACCCAGAGCGACTGATACTGCTGGAAGGTGCTCAAGTACCGGTAGACGCTGTCCATCGGCTGGCTGCCCAGATGGGTTTTGTAGGGGTAAATCTTGGCGTTCTTGTCCTTGATGCTTCCCACCGGCTTGGTCATGTTGACCACTTTTGTGGGGTCCTTGATCTTGTCACCCACCATGTAACGTTCGATGGTGCCGTTGTACCAGGCGTAGGTCGGTACGAAGTTCATGTCCCAGGTAAAGGAGCCTTTGCGATTCTGGAAGGTTTCCTGGTCGAACTGCTCTTCCACCGGCAGGTTTTTGCCTACATCGGACCAGTACCAGGAGGTCTTGGTGGCCTGTCCGCGGGCTAGCAGCGGGATGTGGCAGGTCTGGCAGGCTACCGAGGTGGCGTGGGCATCCAGGATGGCCTTGTTCTTGGAATTTTTGTGGGGAGCCTTGGCGCCGCTGTGGCAATCTTCGCAACGTACCCGGGCCGCATAGTGGGCCATCTGGCTGGAGGCGCCTGAGATCTTGTGCTCCGGCGCCTTATGGCAATCAACACAGAGCAGGCCGGCGCCGCCTTTGGCCTTTTTAGCCATATGCACGTCCAGCTTCCGTTCGGCGTATTCCATGGTGGAATCGAGGCCGGCATGTTTGACCCCGTCACCGCCGCCGCCGTAGAAGTGGCAGTAACCGCAGTTCTGCAGGGTCGGCTTCTGGCCCACGCTCCGGGCAGCCGCCACCAGGTCCACCTTGCCACTGCCGATGCCCTTGACATCAACATCGCAGCCCACCGAAGCGCGGTCGTAGCTCTTGGTGGCGTGACAGATCAGGCAGTCGATGCGGGTCTTGTCGTTGTGGTCAAAGCTGTTACGGTTCCAACCGTAGCCGGCGTGACAGCGCAGGCAGGATTCACGGGGCAGACCTTCCTTGGCCGCGAAGATGGTGGTGCAGTAGTTGTTGGTCATGTTGGTCTTGCCGTATAACTTGGTGCTCTTCTCCAGACCCTTGACATGGTTGGGCACCCCTTTGAGGTTCCAATGCTGGGTTTTGATGAAGTCGCTGGCCTGCTTGTCATGGCACTCAAGGCAGACCTTGGTCACCTCGCGACCGTCCTTGAACGGCCCGGTGATGAAATCCTTGTGGTCAGTGGCAGCCAGACCACTTTGTGCCAGACAGGCTATCAGGCCGACCAGCATGCACAACATCGGTTGCAGCTTCATGGAGTACCTCCTCTGTGGGGGTGATATATACGTAACGCAGGATTGCTCGCCTGTAGTTCGTGATCAGATGTATCAGGCTTGCAACCGCCGATTACGCAAGCAGTTTTGATCCAGTGTCTGCCTCTGCCGGGTCTGAACAACCCGGTAGCCAGATGGTAAATGTCATTCCCATACCGATGTCACTTTCAGCTTTGATGGTGCCACCATGGGCCTGGATGATGCCGTAGGAGACTGACAGGCCAAGACCGGTGCCACCGGTGCCTTTGGTGGTAAAAAACGGGTCGAACAGTTTGCCTAGCTGATCTTCTGGTACCCCACAGCCTGAATCCGAGATGGTTATCAGTACGCCGCCGTCCGTTGTGTTCTCTTGACGTGTAATGATCTGTAATTCGCCCCGTTTTTGGCCCTGCATGGCCTGTCCGGCATTGATGAAAATATTGATAAAGACCTGTTTGAGCTGGTTCTGGTCAGCCATGATCTGCGGAAGATTGCTATTCAGCTGTCTTAGGATCGCCACGTTTTGAAAGACGGATTGGCATTCCACCAGTCTGAGAGAATCAATTAAAATCTGGTTGATGTCACAAGTGCTCATCCTTGGTTGGTAGTCTTTGGCAAACTCCAGCAGCCCTTTGACAATGCCTGCGCAACGTTGAGCTTCACTGCTTATGGTTTCAAGGTCCTTAAGCAGGGCAGGGTCAAGCCGTTTGTCTTTTGCCACCAGAGAACTAAAGATCAGGATTCCTGATAGCGGGTTATTTATCTCATGTGCAATGCCGGCCACCAATTCTCCCAGGGAGGCCAGTTTTTCGGTGTGTACCAGTTGCATCTGCATCCGTTGCAGTTCTTCACTGCGTTCCTTGACCTTTTCTTCGAGGGTGCGACCCCATTCTTCAAGATCACTGCGGGCCTGACGCAGGTTATTGGTCATCAGCTGGAAGGCGCGCATCAGTTCGCCCAGTTCATCGTTTGAGGTAGGGGGCATCACACAGTCGAGCTGTCCCTGAGCAAGACGAGCGGTGTGGCGTAGCAGTTCGTTGACTGGACGGTTGACCAGGTGCAGGGTGAAAAAGGTCAGGGACGCCCCGAGCAGGATGATCAGTAGCACGGTCAGCAGGATGATCCGGTTGCGGTAAGAGGTCAGATCGGCCTGGAGCAGATCCAGTGAGACAATGATATCCACCACCCCCAACACCTTTTCCGTCTCGGTATGGGCGTGACAGGCTGCAGTTGAACAGCTGGTTTCATTGCGGACCGACCTGGCCAGTCCCATGACCTGCCTGCCGTCAGGCAGGTTGAAAAAACGGCCGCGTTCTTCCAGTTGCGGATGCGTCAGGGTGATACCGGGTTTGTGGCAGTTGGTACAACGGACCGCCTTATGGTCAAGCGTTTTTCCAATCTCGCCGGCTGCGGTGGAGTGGACGATGATCCCCTCCCTGTTGATCATCCTGATCCGATCAATACCGGGCCGATTGGCCACTTCGTTGATCATCTGGTAGACCAGCGGGCGGTTGTCCAGCAACATCTGATGATGGGTCATCCGGATGATGGTGGCAGCCAGGTTGTCCAGGTCACGGATGGTGTTGTTCACCAGCAGTTTTTGTAGATTGTTGATGTTGACCCAGGCAAACAAGGTCATAAACAGCACTACCACCGTGCCGGTAAGGATGGTCAGCTTCTGGATCAGCGTAAAGCGACGAGGTATCAACAGACGCAGTGGGTGGTTAGGGCTCAGCATAGTCCCGGGCTGAAACACCAAGTTTTTTCATCATGGCCTGGAAATTGGGGCGCAACATGCCGGTCTCTTCCGACGCACGGGTGACATTGCCCCGGTTGCGTTGCAACGCGTTGATCACAAAGGCCCGTTCCACGTCCTCCACCGCCTGTTCGCGCAGGTGGCGCTTGGTCTCTTTGAGTTCCTCCACGCTCAGTGGCACAGCGGCATAATCCAGCATAAGCGGTTCCAGGGTGCTGCCACCCAATTCAAGATCATCCGGTGTAATCAGGCTGTCCTCTGCCAGCACGACTGCACGCTCAATCACATTTTCAAGTTCCCGTACATTGCCGGGAAAGCTGTAGCTCTGCAGCAGTTGCATAGCTCCGGCGGTGACCCCCTTGATGTCTTTGCCAAGTTCCTCTGCGCAGCGCCTGACCGCATTTCCCACCAGGAGCGGGATATCGCCGGTACGTTCCCGCAGCGGGGGGAGATCGACAGGGATGATATTGAGGCGGAAGAACAGGTCCTCTCTGAAACTGCCCTCTGCCACCATCTCGCGCAGGTTACGGTTGGTGGCGGCAACCAGCCGGATGTTGATCGGGGTGGGTTGGGTGCCACCGATCGGGGTTACCTGCCGTTCTTGCAGCACCCTCAGTAACTTGGCCTGGGTCGTAAGACTGAGATTTGAAACTTCATCCAGGAACAGGGTGCCACCTTCAGCCACCTTGAACAGGCCGGTCTTGGTGTGGATGGCACCGGTAAATGACCCTTTGACATGGCCGAACAGCTCTGATTCCAGGAGGTTTTCAACCAACGACGTACAGTCAACCGCTACAAAGGGATGGTCACGACGGGTACTGTGCTTATGGATGGCCCTGGCAACCAGCTCTTTGCCGGTCCCGCTGTCACCGGTGATCAGTACGGTGCTGTCGGTAGGGGCTACCTGCATGATTCTGCGGTAGACCTTGACCATCTCATGGCTTTTACCTACAAACTGATCAAATCCTTCAGTATCGCGCAGTTCCTTGCAGAGATACAGGTCTTCCAGGGCCACCACCCGCTGTTCCAATGCTACCCTGATCGTGTTGAGCATATCCTCAGGGGTAAACGGTTTGGCTATGTAATCCACGGCCCCAAGCTTCATGACTTCCACAGCACTATCCACTGACGAGTAGCCGGTAATGAAGATCACCGGCAGTTCAGGCTGAATTTCTTTTATGGCCCGCAGTACATCGATGCCGCTGATGCCCGGCATCTTGAGGTCGGTGATAACCAGGTCGAAGGCTTCCTGCTTCAGCCGTTCCAGCGCTGCCAGGCCACTGCCAAAGGTCTCCACCTGAAACGATTCAGACTCAAGAATTCTGCGCACCCCTTCCCGGATGGCAGGTTCGTCGTCAATGACCAGCAGTTTCTTTTCCGTTTCCATTGAGACCCCTGTCAGGTGCGATCAATGATCACAAAGATTGATTCCCAGTGGCAGCGAACCGGTCATGAAATGTCTGACCAGGAGTTCAGGCTCGGCCGAGGGTGCTCCTGTAAAGACCTTGATGCCGTTCCTGACAAACAGCTCCATGGCCCGTTGTCCCATGCCGCCGGCAATCACCATTTCAACCCCTTGCCCGGATAGCCAGCGGGGCAGCAGTCCCGGCTCATGGGGCGGTGCTGCCACGTCATGGCGATGCAGCAGTGAGCGTTCCTGCAGTTCTATGTCAAGCAGGGCGAATGTTTCACAATGGCCGAAATGGGCTGCCAGTTTTCCCTCTGCTACCGGTATTGCTACTCTCATGCTATTTCCCCCTTTGATTTACGTGCCTGCTTTGGCACCTGGCATTCAAATTCCTGTTCAATCTCCTGTAGAGCCAGCCAGCAGTCATCAAGCACTCTTCTCAGCTCTACAACGTTTGCTGCCCGTTTTTCCGGCAATACTCCGCGAAACGGATAACAACGTTCCTGCCAGCTTCCACCACTCAGCCGTTGCAGCTTCTGCGGCAGATGAACCCATGAGACCATACTCAGTTCATTATTCATACGAACTCCTCGCTAAATGCCGCCCATGCAGAGGTATTTTACCTCGACAAATTCTTCAATACCATACTTAGAGCCTTCTCTGCCGACCCCCGACTCCTTGACGCCGCCAAAGGGTGCCACCTCGGTGGAAACCAGTCCGGTGTTGATTCCCACCATGCCATATTCCAGGGCTTCCGCCACCCGCC
>DIGE01000013.1 GCA_002419465.1 Geobacter sp. UBA5730
GTGCAATTGAAGAGATAGATATCGTACGGTCGGGTTCTTAACCCGTCCCTACAACCGGTTTCTCGGTGGCTATGCCGAGGGGGTCACACCCGTTCCCATCCCGAACACGGAAGTTAAGCCCCTCAGGGCCGATGATACTGCACGGGTAGCTGTGTGGGAAAGTAGGTCGCCGCCAGGATTAATTACAAAACGCCCCTGCTCGCTATGAGACAGGGGCGTTTTGCGTTGTTTTGAGGTGGCTGGAGGTGCGCTTACTGAGTGATCTGCACGGGGCAATTCAACGGCTATCAGGCCGGCTATTTGCGTCGATGGTTATCATCACACTGCATGGCGCCCTTGCCACCAGCCCCTTTGCCACGGAATTTTCCACCAGGCGGCGAAGCCGGGAGAGATGACGGTGACCGATGACAATCAGGTCTGCGTTTAGCCGTTCTGCCAGAAGTGCAATCTGCTCTATTGCGTCACCATCCAGCAGATGGGTGCGGGGCACGATTCCCTGCTTTTCTAAATACTGCATTGCATCTTCAAGAAGATTTCCAGCCTCTAGCTCCAGCGCCACGAAAATTTCCGGGGTCGGGTCGGCAGCTGTCAGTTCCCAATGCTGCGCAAGATCACGCACCGATACCAGATGGAGAGCTGCTCCGAAACGAGCGGCAATTTCAGCTGACTGGGCAAGGACACGCTGTCGTTGTTCTGATGCGTCAATGGCAACGAGAATGGTTTTGAACATGAGAAGGTTCCTTTTTGTTTGTCTTGGTTCGAATCTACCCGGCCTCTTGTCTGTTTTGACGAGGGGGGCGCTTGGGCTGCATGTACCAGGCCGGCACCAAAGCGGCAAAAAATATCGCTGCCACAAACAGAAAGCTTTCCCTGAACCCCATGATGCTGGCCTGGGCCTCGATCATCCGGGACAGGAAACGATGGGCTTCGTCGACCTTGATTTGGCCGGTCAGTCCGGCCCGGTTGAGTGCCGTGGCTATACGGTTCAGTGTGGTGGCTGCGGTGTGGGTGCCGGTCTGCATGGCATTGAGTTCTGCGGCATGGAAGGTGGTGTGTCGTTCCAGATAGACGGACAGCAGGTCTACCCCGATGGCGCCGCCAAGCTGACGTATGAAGTTGATGGCACCGGCGCCGTGACTGAGCAGATGGTGGTCAAGAACCCTGAGTGCGCCGCCATTTAAGGAGGGGAGGATGAAGCCCAGGCCTATCCGGCCCACCACTACCCAGCCGGCAAAGGTCCAGAATCCGGTTGAGGTGTCGGCATGGCTCATCAGGAAATTCGATATTCCAAACACGGCCAGCCCGGCGATTATCAGGACATGGGGTGGGATGCGGTCGCTCAGCCGCCCTGACAGAGGAAATACGAATCCCAGAACGATACCGGCCGGCATGAGTAACAGACCGGACTCGGTTGGAGTATACCCCTGGATGGTCTGCACAAAAAGCGGCACCAGATAGGTCGATCCATAGAGTCCGATGCCGAGAATGAAGGCAACGGCAGAGGCGGCGGCGAAACGTAAATTATGATAAACCTCGAGGGCCAGGATCGGTGTAAGGGTCCGCTGCTCCTGAAACAGAAATCCAAGCAGGCTTGCCGCAGCCAGGCTGAAGGCACCTGAGACAAAAGTTGAATCCCAGCCCATGCGCTGTCCGTTTGACAAGCCGGCCAGAAAAGCGGCGATTCCAAGCGAAAGCAGGATGAAGCCTGGCCAGTCAAAAGGAGGTCGATTCATCTTGCGGCTGGTTGGCAGAAAGAGTGCGGCCAGAGGGATTCCGATGATGCAGAAGGGGGGACCGAGGAGAAAAACATAGCGCCAGGAGTAGTTGTCGATGAGTATGCCGCCCAGGGTCGGTCCGAGGGCAGGCGCCAGAATTACCCCCATGCCGTAGATCCCCATGGCTGTGCCGCGACGGTTGGCCGGAAAGACCTGGAAGATGGAGACCATCCCCAGTGGTTGCGCCACCCCGGCGGCAGCCCCCTGGATGATCCGGGCAATGATCAGCAGGGTATCATTGGGGCTCATCGCCCCAAGGATGGAACCTGCGCTAAAGGCGGCCAGGGCCGCGATATAAGCGGTTCGGCTTCCGAATGACTGAACTGCCCAGGTGGCGGCCAGCATGGCGGCAGTCATCGATGCCAGAAAAGCGGTGGACAACCACTGGGCTTGATCCTGTCCCATGCCGAACTCTCCCATGATGTCGGGCATCGCCACATTGACGATGGTTGCCGAGGCCACCATGGCGATAAGCCCCACCAGGACGGTCGCTGACACGTACCACTTGTAGGCTGCGCCGTAGCGGGCGGACAAGGTCTCGTAGGCTACGTGTGTCACGGTCCACCTCGATGGCAGAGGAGCGCTGACATTACCATCCTCCACCGAGCGCCCTGAAAAGCCTCACAGCGGCGCGTGCCGCATCGGTTCGTGTGCGGGGCAGATCCTCCTCGGCAACAAGCAACTGACGGTCGGCGTCCAGGGTGTCGGTCAAAGGGATCAACCCGGACCGGTACGCCTCCTGTGACTCGTCGCGAGCCCTGGTAAGGGCATTGATCTGATTGACCACCTCCTGGCCATGGACTTCACGTTGTGCGAGTGCGCCGCAGGCGTTCTCGACATCCTCAGCGGCACGCAGGACAGTCTGCCGGTAGCGGGCCAGGGCCTCCCGGGTCGCCGCATTGGCCATGGCGACTTCGGCATCGATCTCTCCGAAATCAAAAAGCCGCCAGCGCAGCCCGGCGATTGCCATGGGTTGAAAGGTAGCGCTCTTGAACAGACGGGATGGGGAGAGGCTTTCAAAACCGAGCAGGCCAGACAGGGACAATTTTGGATAATAGCCGGCAAGCGCCGCTCCGATCCTGGCATTTGCGGCGGCCATGGCACGCTCGGCGGCGATCACATCCGGGCGGCGGCGCAACAGGTCGGAGGATGTGACGGAAATAGGTGGCACATTGGGCAACGGGGCCGGAGCGGCCAGTTCCTCCGCATATGTTCCCGGCTGCGCTCCCATGAGCAGATCAAGGCGGTTCAACTGCGCCTCCAGCTCAATGCGCAGGAGCGGAACCATGCCCCGGGCCTGGGCCAGTAGCGCTTCGGCCTGGGCCACCTCCCGGTCTGTGGCCATGCCATGGGCTTTTCGCAGCCTGACAAGATCGAGCAGATTGGTGTCGGTGGCGATCAGATCCTGGATAACCCCAAGCCGGGCCTGGACGCCGCGAACCTGTAAATAGGCGTCGGCGGCATCCGCCGCAACCGAAACCCTGACACCCAATTGCATTGCTTCGGCGGCATCGGCCTCGGCTTTGGCCGCTTCTTTGCCACGCCGGAGCCCCCCGAACAGATCGATCTCCCAGGAGGCTGCGGCTCCAACATCGTAGAGATCACCGTTGCGGTTGTAGCCAGGTAGAGTCTGGGCAATGGAACCGATGGGACTTTCCAGCGACTGGCGCTCGGCCAGCAGCTGCGCCGACGCGTCAAAGGCCGGCAGAAGTCTGGCGCCTGCCGCTCTGGCTGCCGCACGGGCCTGCAATACCCGTTCGAGGGAAGCTTTGATATCAAAATTCTGAGCAAGAGCCCGCTGAATGATTTTGGTCAGCTCCGGGTCGTTAAATCCCAGCCACCACTGATCGAGAGGCGGTGCCGGCTTTTCGGCCGTATGACCTGTCACGGCTTCAGCGTTATGGAATGGATTGAGCGTTACGTCCGGTTTCAGGTAGTCAGGACCGACTGTGCAGCCAGCCAGCAGGCAAGCGAGCGCCAGCGGGATGACAGTTACAATTGCCGGGGCAAGCCGTTCATGCCAAAAACCGCCTCCGGAAGCTGCCCCGCCTCTGCCGGTAAAAAACTTGAGGAAAGAGGTGCGGATGGAATTGAAAAAACAGCCATGTTTTGGCTTGTCAGTGGTAAGTGGTGTCAATGTCCACCTCGACCATCATGCCGGGACGCAGGGGGTTATCATCAGGTTGTTCAACTGCGATACGAACCGGCACGCGCTGGGTGATCTTGGTAAAGTTGCCGGAGGGATTGGGGCTTGGCAGCAGGGCAAATTCGCTTGTTGCCGCATTGCCGATGCGTTCGATGCGGCCGGTAAAAGGGCGGCGCGGATAGGCATCGACGCTGATGCTCACCGGCTGACCCCGCTTCAGGCGGCTTAACTTGGTTTCCTTGATATCGGCATCGATCCAGACCCGCTTGGGGTCGTGGATAATGAACAGGCGCTGGCCGGGAATGACGTATTCTCCAGGCTGGACAAACTTTTCGTCCACGATTCCGTTAATCGGGCTGCGGACCCGGCGGTCAGTGACGTCGATCTCTTGTTCGTGTATCTGGGCATTGATCTGGGCAGCGTCCTTAGTAAGACCCTCCACCTCCTTGCGCAACACCTCTATGTCGCCAAGCTTTGCCCGGGCATCGGCCAGGGCGGCGGAGGCCGTACGCTCGGCCGCTTCGGCCTGCTGCAGTTGCGTCTGCCGCTGTTCCCACAATTCGTGGGAGACTGTCCGCCCCACCAAGGCATCGGCTCGCCTGAATTCGCGCCGGGCCTGCTCCAGTTGCGCGGCGGCCGACTTCTGGCGGGCCTGGGCAGAGAGCACCGCATCCCGGGCAGTGGTCTTTGCCATGCGCAACTGGATGCTGCTCCGTTCCCTTTGCAGGCGGATCGACTCGGCCTTGGCGTGCAATTCTGCCAGCTTGAAACCGGCTCCCCTCTGATCTATCACCACCAGCTCATCGCCCAGGGTAATTTTCTGACCATCAGTGACCAGTCGCTTTGTGACCCAGCCATCGACGCGGCTGCTTATGGTTATCATGTCGGCCCTTACCCGTGCGTCGTTCTCGGTGACGTGACATAAACGCGCATATCCCCAGACCGCAATGGCGACAAGGCCAATCATTGCCATGCAGAGAAAAGAGATCGTGCGATAGCGGCGCAAAAGGGGGATCAGCCGCCGCAGCGGCAGAAAACTCTGCCAGTGGATACCTGCTGCTGGCGCTGAATCGGCAACAGGCTGTTCGGAGTTCAAACCAACAGTCGTCATTTGCGCGTGGCGTCCTTTCCGAGATTGTGGGACATTTGGGCGAGCACCTTGCGGAACAGGGCGATATCCTGATCTGAAATGCCATCAAAGATCTCACTGCGCAGTTGAGCGGACCTCTTCTCGATCTCCTCGATCATCGGCTTGACGCGTTCGGTCAGGCAAATTATCTTTGTCCGCCGGTCGGAATTGCAATTTTGCCGTTCGATAAAGCCTTGCCGTTCCAGTTCGTCAAGTATCCTGACAAGGCTGGGGCCCTCGATGCCCACCCGCTCCAGCAGTTGCCGCTGCGGCAGACTGCCGCCTGCGTGCGACAGATAGCGCAGCGGCACCCACCTGGCCTGGGTCAGGTCGATGGATGCCAGGCGCTGGTCCATCCGGGCCCGCCAGCGGCGTATCGTGATGCCGATTTCAAGACCTATGTTGTGGTAGTCATCCTGGTTGTTCATATTGGGGGCCCTTTGACAGCCAAAATATATAGCTAGCTATTTAGTTGCATGCTATCGATTTGCCCTATAACCGTCAACAGAAATCTTTGGTGTATGTGGTGCCATTGACAGACAGAGGAAAGCAGGACCCGGGCACTTTCGATTGTCAGAGGCCTGCCGGATGCCGTGCCAACAAGGCGCTACAGAAAGGGACAGGCGAGTGATGTCTCCTGCGTGGAGCACGTGGGGCAGGTTATGGATGGATGCTGGATACCGCTTGCCGATTACCGGAAAAATCACAAACCTTTTGCCTGGTACCGAAAAGAACGGCAGGAAATGCTTTTCCTTGGCTTTAGCAGTGTTAACCGGTATAATTCGTTGAATTTGTACACCGTAGTCATGAAAGGAACAACCCTTATGAGCAGAAAGATGCTGATTAACGTCATGCATCCCGAGGAAGCCCGGGTGGCGATCGTGCAAGACGGTCTCCTGATGGAGCTGAATATTGAGATCAGTGGCAAGGAACAGACCAAGGGCAATATCTATAAAGGCGTTGTGCTGCGGGTTGAGCCCGGCCTGCAGGCAGCCTTTGTTGATATCGGCCATAAAAAGCCCGGCTTCATTCAGATGGGTGACCTGCATCCTGATTTCTGGCAGTGGCGTGACGACGTCTCTGAGGCTGACCGCAAACGTCGTCCCCGGATCCAGGACGTGCTGCGTCGCGGGCAGGAACTGATTGTGCAGGTTGAGAAGGACGCCCGCGACATGAAAGGGTCTGCTCTGACCACCTATCTTTCGCTGCCGGGGCGCTATATGGTCCTGATGCCGGGAGATGATGCAGCGGGTATCTCTCGCAAGATTGAAGACAATGCCATCCGTAAAGAGTTAAAAGGCTTGGTAGCCGAGTTACAGGTGCCGGCGGGCTATGGTTATATTGTCCGTACGGAAGCGGTCGGCAGGTCGATTGAAGAGCTTAAGAAGGATCTGGAGTATCTGGTCGGGGTCCATGAGCGGATTCAACAGCAGGCAGCCCAGGCCAAGGGCGCGGTTGAAATCTATCAGGATGCCGGGGTGATCCTGCGGACCATCAGGGACTATTTCTCTGACGATATTGACGAAGTGTTGGTGGATGATAAGGCCGCATACCAGCAGGCAATAGATTTTTTCAAGGAGCTGATGCCGGGCTGTGAGAAGCTGGTCAAGCTGCACAAGGAAAAGCGTCCGATCTTTTCAAAGTATCAGCTGGAAGAGCAGATTGATCTGCTGTACGAAAAGCGTGTGCCGTTGCCTTCGGGCGGTTCTTTGATCATCGAACCCACGGAGGCGTTGGTTTCGATTGACGTCAACTCGGGTAAGTCCAGCGGCGAGCGTGGCGTGGAGGATACCGCCTTCAAGACCAACCAGGAGGCGGCCGCCGAAGTGGCCCGCCAACTGCGGTTGCGCGATCTGGGCGGCCTGGTGGTGATTGACTTCATTGATATGCGTGACAACAAGCATAACAAGGAGGTCGAGCGCACCCTGAAGGACGCCCTCAAGATGGACAAGGCCAGGGTCAATCTGGGGCGGATCTCCCAGTTCGGCATGATGGAGATGTCCCGGCAGCGGATAGCCAAGAATATCAACGACGCCATTCACCTGGAATGTCCCCATTGCGAGGGACGTGGCCGGGTCAAGTCGGTGGAGGCAATGGCCCTCTCCTTCCTGCGCAAGGTGCATGGCGCTGCCGCCAAGGGGCAGGTGGCCGAGGTGCGGGGAGGGTTGCCGCTGGAAGTGGCGTACTTCCTGTTGAATCGTAAAAAACGTGAATTGGCGCAAATTGAGAATGATTATGAGATCGTGGTTACAGTGAAAGGCAAGCCGTCCTTCCTGCTGAACCAGCTGGAGCTGGAAGTGCTCAAACGGGAGAAGTCTGACCAGGACGAGCGTCCGGTGCCGCAGGATATCGTTGCACCTACAGGTGAGCACGGCTCTGTAGTGGAGGCTGCTGCAGCTGTCGATGGATCGGGCAAGAAGAAACGTCGGCGCAAGAAAAAGAAAAAGTCGTCCAGCGGAGAGCAGCAGGCCGGGATGACGGATGCCGTTCAACCCCTGGTCCTCTCGGAACCAGCTGTTGTCGTTGAGGAGGAGCCTGCTACCGATATGGCCACGACTCCCTCGGATGAGCCGGCTAAAAAACGCCGTCGTTCCCGACCACGCAAAAAAGGTGCTAAGCCGGCGACTACAGAGATCCTGTCAGACGCCGACGGTCAGCCTGCCATGGCGGTCGCCGCATCGACGCAGGCAGAACTGTTGCCGGAGGCTGCCACTATTTCCAAAAAACCCAGCCGTAGCCGTACGCTTCGAGTCAAGCCAGATGCTGAGCCGTCTGGAGCGGTACCTGAACCGGTTGCTGTCGCGAAGGTAACTGCTGAAAAGCCGCGGAAGGCGCGTGCAGCGACGGCCAAGATGAAAACACCGGTCACTGAGCCTCCTGTTATGCCGGCGACATCGCCGGAGCCGATATCTGAAGATAAGCCCAAAAAAGCCGCTGCCAAGCCTAAACGGGCGCCCTCCAAGCGGCCTGCCAAGGCTGCCAAGCCCGCGGAGACAGCGGAAGAATAGCTTGACGCGTCAGGTACTCTGAGCTACTTTCTTTCTTTACGCCGCATGTCTGAAAGGTACGAAAAAACCGATGGAAGAATTAAGTGAACTGCTCCTGCAGCGACGTCGTAAGGTGAACGCGCTCTGGACTGCCGGTATCAACCCCTACCCCAACGACTTCAAGCCTGCCCACACCGCTGCCGATGTGCTGGCTCAATACGGTGCAATCGAACAGATTGACGCTCACGAGGCCGAGTTTGTGCTGGCCGGCCGGATCATTGCCCGTCGCTCCTTTGGCAAGGCTGCTTTTATGCAAGTGCAGGACCGCACCGGCAGAATCCAGGTGTATGTCCGCAAGGATGATCTCAGCGAGGAAGCCTTTGCCCAGTTTGAGTCTTTCGACATCGGTGACATTATCGGCATAGCCGGTTTTCCGTTTCGCACCCAGAAAGGTGAGCTTTCGATCCATGCCCGCATGGTGCGGTTGCTGGTCAAGTCATTGCTGCCGTTACCGGAAAAGTTTCACGGCTTGACTGATGTAGAAACCCGTTACCGCCAGCGTTACGTGGACCTGATCGTCAATCCCGAGGTGCGCGAGGTTTTTGTCAAGCGTTCCCGGATCGTCAATCTGATCCGTAGTTTTATGACCTCGCGGGAGTTTCTCGAGGTTGAGACGCCGATGATGCAGCCGATTCCCGGCGGCGCTACGGCACGTCCTTTTGTGACGCACCACAACGCCTTGGATATGCAGCTGTTTCTGCGGATTGCCCCGGAGCTGTACCTGAAGCGGTTGGTGGTGGGCGGTTTCGAGCGGGTTTTTGAGATCAACCGTAACTTCCGCAACGAGGGCATCTCGGTCCGCCATAACCCTGAGTTTACCATGATGGAATTCTATCAGGCCTATGCCACCTATGAAGACCTGATGGACTTCACCGAGGAGCTGTTCTGTCATGTGGCCCAGGAGGTCTTGGGAACACTTGACTTCAGTTATCAGGGGATGCCGATCAGCTTCCAGCGGCCCTGGCGTCGCCTGACAGTGAAAGAGGCGATCCTGGAATATGGCGACATTGAGCAGAAGCAGCTTGAGGATCGCGATCTGGCCCTGGCCTATGCCCGGAGCATCGGCTTGGGGCTGCCGGATGAGATCGGCTATGGCAAGCTGATCATGGAGATCTTCGAGGAAGTGGCGGAGCACAAGCTGATCCAGCCCACCTTCGTGACCGCCTACCCGACGGAGGTTTCACCACTCTCCCGTAAAAACGACCATGATCCGTACATCGTTGATCGCTTTGAACTGATGATCGGTGGCCGTGAGATCGCCAATGCCTTTTCCGAGCTGAACGACCCCGTAGACCAGAAGGAGCGTTTCCTGGCCCAGGTTGAGGAGAAGGACAAGGGTGATGAAGAGGCCCATTATATGGATGAAGACTACGTCAGAGCCCTGGAATACGGCCTGCCCCCCACGGCCGGCGAGGGGATCGGCATTGACCGTCTGGTGATGCTGTTGACCGACTCCGCTTCAATCCGGGACGTCATTCTGTTCCCCCAGTTACGTAAAGAGGCGAAATAAAACGTTGGCCATGCCGTTCGAACTCCTGATCGGGTTGCGCTATCTGAAGGCCAAGCGTAAATCCACCTTTGTCTCGATCATCACCTTCATCTCCACCGCCGGAGTGACCCTGGGGGTGATGGCGCTGATCGTGGTGCTGGCGGTGATGACCGGCTTCGAGCGCGATCTGAAGGAAAAAATCCTCGGGACCAATGCTCACCTGGTGGTAATCCGCAGTGGTGCGCCGATGGATAACTATCGACCGATGATGGAGCGGTTGCAGCAACTGCCAGGTGTGCAGGCGGCCACGCCGTTTATCTACAATCAGGTGATGCTCTCCACCGGCCGTAATGTCTCAGGCGTGGTGCTGCGGGGGGTTGAGCCGGTCACTGACCGTCTGGTAACCCGCCTGTCCCGCTCGATTGTGCAGGGCGGCACTGAACAGCTTGAACCGGCGGCCGGCAGTGCAGCGGAACCGGGAATACTGATCGGACGTGAACTGTCCAGACACCTGAACCTGATGGTGGGAGACCGGGTGAATGTGGTGTCGCCGATCGGCACCATCACGCCGTTGGGGATGATGCCGAAGCTCAAGGCGTTCCGGGTGGTGGGTATCTTCAATACCGGTATGTTCGAATACGATTCGACCCTGGCCTATATCAGCCTCGGCCAGGCCCAACGGTTTTTTGATCTGGGCGATACCGTGACCGGTATTCAGTTGCGGGTGGCCGATGTCTATGGCACCACCGAATTGGCCCGGCGCATCAACCGTGAATTCGGTCCTGAGCTGTACGCACGGGATTGGATGCAGATGAACCGGAACATCCTGTTTGCGCTCAAGACCGAGAAAGTGGTCATGTTCATCATTCTGACCCTGATCGTGCTGGTGGCGGCCTTTGGCATCGCTTCCACCCTGTTCATGGTGGTGATGGAGAAGGCTCGCGACATCGCGATCCTTAAGGCGATGGGGGCTCGTTCCCTCAGTATTATGAAGATTTTCGTGCTGGAAGGTTTGATCATCGGATTTATCGGTACGGTGCTGGGGGTCTTGACTGGCTTGTTGATCGCTCACAACCTGGAGCTGATCATCGATCTGGTACAGCAGGTCACCGGCAAGAATTTCTTCAGCAAGGATATCTACTATCTGGACCACTTCCCCTCCCAGGTGGTGGCCTCCGATGTGCTGATCATCTCGGTGACAGCGGTGCTGATCTCGTTTGTGGCCACCCTGTATCCTGCCTGGCAGGCATCTAAGATGCTGCCGGCCGAGGCATTGCGTTATGAGTAGTCTGCTTTCGGTTTGTGATCTCTGTAAGCGTTACACCTTGGGCAGCGCCACGGTTGAGGTGTTGCAGGGCATTCATCTGGAAATTGCGGCTGGCACCACCACCGCGCTGGTGGGAGCCTCCGGGGCGGGTAAGAGTACCTTGCTGCATATCCTGGGTGCCCTGGACCGGCCCAGCAGCGGCGTGGTTCGCTACCGCAATGACGAGCTGTTTACCCGTTCCGATCAGCAACTGGCTGATTTCAGAAACCGCAGCATCGGTTTCGTGTTTCAGTTTCACCATCTGTTGCCAGAGTTCACCGCGCTGGAAAATGTGATGATGCCGGCCTTGATCGCCAGGCAGTCCCGCCGAGCTGCACAGGAACGCGCCGTACAGCTGCTGGAGCAGGTGGGGCTGTCCCACCGTCTGACCCATCGGCCTGGCGAGCTGTCCGGTGGTGAACAGCAGCGGGTGGCAATCGCCCGTGCCTTGGTGCTGGGGCCTGAGTTGTTGTTGGCTGACGAACCCACCGGCAATCTGGATATGAAAACCAGTGAGTCTATCCATGAACTGTTGCGGCGACTGCAACAGGACTCTGGCATCACCCTGGTGATCGTGACCCACAACGAACGTCTGGCAGCCGGCATGGAACGGGTTGTCCGTCTTGTGGACGGAAACATCGACTACGCTACCCCGGAGGGTATGTGACGAATTATCAGTATTTTAAGGTTGCTGCACTGGTAGTGCTGTTGTTGAACAGCAAGACAGCCCGCGCCGAGGGTGACAAGATCGGTGATGTGGTGGTGCGGGGCAACAAGAGGATCGAATCGGCTGCCATTCTGAACGCCATTGCTACCAAGGCCGGTGATGCGCTGGACAACGACCGCACCGATGCCGATATCCGCTCCATCTTCAAGCTGGGCCAGTTCCGGGATGTGCAGGTCAGCACTGAACCTGGCAGCAAGGGGCTGGTGCTGGTTTACTCGGTGATAGAGAAGCCGATTATTCGTGAGATTCTCTTCGAGGGCAATAAGGAACTCAAGCAGGACAAGTTGCTGGAAGGACTGCCGTTGCGCCGCAACGCCGTCTTCTCCCAGAGGGACCTGGACGCTGCTGTGGCCAAGGTCAAAAAACAGTATCAGGACGAGGGCTACTACCTGGCCGAGGTTACCCCCCAGGTGGTGCAGCGCTCAACCACCGAATATCTGATCACCTTGCAGGTTGTTGAAGGTAACAAGATTCGGATCGATACCATTAACTTCGAGGGTAACACCGCTTTCAGTCCCCGCAAGCTGCGAGGGGTGATGGAAACCAAGGAAGAGTGGTTCATGTCCTGGTTGACCGGGGCCGGCACCTACAAGGAAGAGGTGCTGAAAAACGATGCCCTGCTGATTGCCGACCACTACATGAACAACGGTTACATCAACGTCAAGGTTGGCGAACCGCAGATCAAGCTGTCTGAGGATCGGGAATCCCTGGTGGTGAACATCGCCATCACTGAAGGGGACCAATACCGGATCGGCTCCATAGCCTTTGCGGGGGACATCCTGTATCCTGAAAAGGAAATTCGCGAAAAATTGAAATCAGAGAGCGGTGAACTGTTCAGCCGGGCCAATTTGCGGGCCGATATCGGCACCTTGACGGATATGACCGCCGATAAAGGCTATGCCTTCAACAACGTTAACCCCCAGACCAAGCAGGATCAGGAAAAGAAACTGCTGGACCTGACCTTTGATGTTGAGAAAGGTGAGCTGGTCTACATCGAGCGGATCAGCATCGCCGGCAACTCCAAGACCCGCGACAAGGTGGCCCGCCGCGAGCTGCGACTGCTGGAGGGGGAACTGTACAGCGCCACCGGCTTCAAGCGCAGCAAGCAGAATCTGATGAACACCGGCTATTTTGAAGAGGCCAATGTGGCCACGACAAAGGGAAGTGCCGCCAATAAACTTAATGTCAATGTCGATCTCAAGGAAAAGGCCACCGGAGCCTTTACCATCGGCGGTGGTTACAGTTCGCTGGATGGTTTGATTTTCCAGGGCTCGGTCTCTCAGTCCAATTTCCTCGGTCTGGGGCTCAAGGCCAACGTCTCAGCCGCGATCGGCGGCAGTTCAAATACCTATTCAGTTGGTCTGACTGATCCCTACTTCCTGGATTCAAAGTGGACCCTCGGTGCTGACCTGTACCGTTCGGAACGGGAATGGGATGACTATTATCTGCGCCGTACCGGTTTTGACATCAAGGCCGGTTACCCGATCAGCGATTATGTTGGCACCTTCCTGATGTACAAGTACGAGATCAAGGATGTGTACGAGTACACTGACGCGTGGAAACAGGCCCATGACCAGTATGGTAACGATCTGTACCAGATCGGCCAGTCGACCACCAGTGCGATCTACGCCAGTATCACCCACAACAACACCGACTACCATTTCGATCCATCGACCGGTATGGTCAATACCTTGTCGCTGGAGTACGCCGGCCTGGGGGGCGATAACAAGTACGTGCGCGAGACCTTGGACAACACCATTTACTACCCGCTCTGGTGGAAGTTTGTGGTCTCGACCAAACTGGTACTGGGGGCCGTGCAGGAGGCAGGTGGTAAAGTGCCGCTGGATGAGCGCTTCTACCTGGGGGGCATCGGCACCTTGCGTGGCTATGAAGCTAGAACTGTTGGCGAAAGAGACCAATTCGGCAACTATATCGGCGGTGAAAAGGAACTGTTTGGTAACGTGGAACTGAAATTCCCGTTGTTGTCGGAATTTGGCATCAAAGGGGTGGCCTTTTTTGATTACGGTAATGCCTGGGATGGCGGCTTCAAGCCGCCGAAGCTGCTGATGAGTTATGGCGGCGGCATCCGCTGGGCCTCGCCGATGGGGCCGTTGCGTCTGGAGTACGGTATCCCGATCAACCCCAATCCTGGCGAGAGCAAGTCAGGACGATTTGAATTCGCAATGGGCAGTATGTTCTAACAACTCGGCGTAAAGGAGAAATATGATGAAACGTTTGATGATGATGGTCGTGATGGCAGCTGTGGTGAGTGGCTCTGCCTGGGCTGCAGACGGGAAAATCGGCTATATCGATATGCAGCGGGCACTGAACAGCTCCGAGGCTGGCAAAGAGGCCAAGGATCAGCTGCAGGTCAAGCTGAAGAAGTATCAGGAACAGATCAATGCCAAGCAGGAAGAGTTGCAAAAGCTGAAGACTGACTTGGAAAAGCAGGGTGTGGCCCTGAGTGAGACCGCACGGGCTGCCAAGGAAAAGGACTATCAGCAAAAATTAAAGGATTTCCAGCGTTTTGCCAAGGATGCCGAAGAGGACCTGCAGGCCCGTGACGGCGAATTCACCAAGAAACTGGTTGAGGCCATGAGCAAGGTGGTCAATGAGTATGGCCGCAAAAACAGCTATACCATGATCTTCGATGCCCGCGGCGCTGGCATGCTGTATGCCGATCAGAAGGCAGATCTGACCGATGAGGTGATTAAGTCCTTTAACGCCAGCAATCCGAAAAAATAGAGCCGGGGGCGATGCTGCCATGATCCAGACCAAGACCCTGCAGGAGTTGGCCGACTATCTGGGTGGTACGGTGCGTGGTGATGCCGGTCTGGTGGTGAACGGTCTGGCACCGCTGGAGGCGGCCGGGCCTGATAAAATCACCTTCCTGGCGAATCCCAGGTATGCTGCCAAGGTGGCCGAAACCAAGGCCGGTGCCGTGTTGATGGCGCCGGGCGGCGAGGCCTATGGACGTAATGTGATCGAACTGGCCAACCCCTACCTGGGCTTTGCCAAGTTGCTGACCCTGTTTTACACGGTGGCGCATCCCCCACTTGGCGTGCTGCCCGAGGCAGTGGTCGGTACCAACGTGAACCTGGGCGAGGGGATCAGTATCTATCCTGGCGCGGTGATCGGCAATAACGTCACCATCGGTGATCGGGTGGTGATCCATCCCGGTGCCGTGATCTACGATGGGGTGGTGATCGGTGAAAAAAGCGTGATCCATGCAAATGCGGTGGTGCGTGAGCACTGCCGTCTGGGTAAACGCTGCAAGCTGCAACCGGGGGCCGTGGTCGGCAGCGACGGGTTCGGCTATGCACCGGATGGCAACTCCTACTACCCGATCCCCCAGATCGGTATCGTGGTGCTGGAGGATGATGTGGAGATCGGCGCCAATGCGGCGGTCGACCGGGCTGCCCTGGAGGTAACCCTGATCAAGCGTGGTACCAAGCTGGACAACCTGGTGCAGGTGGCCCACAATTGCCAGATCGGTGAGGACTGCATGATCGTCTCCCAGGTGGGGATCGCCGGCAGCAGCAAGATTGGCAACCATGTTACCCTGGCAGGCCAGGTAGGGGTAGTTGGCCACGTCAGTATCGGCGACAATGTGATCGTGGGGGCACAGGGTGGCGTATCAGGTTCACTGGCTGCCAACGCTTATTACAGCGGATCTCCGTCCATGCCCCACAAAGAATGGCTGCGAGCGATGGGCGTGCTGCCCAAGCTGCCCGACATGCGCAAAAAGCTGAACGAGCTTGAGAAAAAGATAGCCGAGCTTGAGGCCCGGCTGGTGAAGGAGTAAGCGATGCAACCAACCTTGCCGATGGATGTGAACGTCATCATGAAGATTCTACCCCATCGTTATCCGTTCCTGCTGGTTGACCGGATTGAGGAGCTGGAACATGGCACCCGCTGCGTAGGTATCAAGAACGTGACCATAAACGAGCCGTTTTTTCCTGGTCATTTTCCTGGTCATCCGGTGATGCCCGGGGTGCTGATCGTCGAGGCCATGGCCCAGGTAGCCGGTATTATGGCTTATCTGGCTTCTGACGAAGAAACCCGGAAGATGGTCAGTTATTTCATGGCCATTGACAGCGTAAAGTTTCGCAAGCCGGTGGTGCCAGGAGACCAACTGCGGATTGAGATCAAAACTACCCTGAACCGTCGCGGTATCTGGGGGGTGGATGGCAAGGCATATGTAGACGGCACCTTGGTGACAGAGGCTTCACTCAAGGCCACCTTTGCACCGGCAGCGTCCTAAGGGGGGACCATGGCGATTCATCCTACAGCACTAGTACACTCATCCGCCCAGGTCGCAGCTGGAGTGGAAATCGGACCGTACGCGATCATCGAAGAACATGTCCGCATCGGGGCAGGAACCACCATTGGTGCCCACGCGGTGATCGGCAAATGGACCGAGTTGGGTGAACATAATCAGATTTTTCATATGGCCTCGGTGGGTGCCGCTCCTCAGGACCTGAAGTATAAGGGTGAGGAGTGCTGGACACGGCTCGGCAACGGTAACGTGATTCGCGAGTTCGCCACCATCCACCGGGGGACCGTGACCGGTCATGCCGAGACGGTCATGGGTAACAACAACCTGATGATGGCCTATTCCCACGTAGCCCACGATTGTCGGGTGGGCAACGGGAACGTCATGGCGAATGTCGCCACCCTGGCCGGTCATGTCACGATACAGGATAACGTTATTCTGGGCGGACTGGTGGCTATCCATCAGTTTGTCACGGTCGGCTCCTATACCATGCTGGGTGGCGGCACCCTGGTGGGGCTGGACATTCCGCCCTATATGATCGCCACCTCCGATAAGCGTAATGCCAGGTTGCGGGGGCTGAACCTGATCGGCCTCAAACGGCGAGGTTTTAGCGATGGGGCGATCAGTAGTCTCAAGAAGGCCTATAAAACCTTGTTTATGGCCGATCTGAAACAGGCCGACGCCATTGCCAAGGTACGGTCAGAGATCGTCGGCTGCGCTGAGGTAGACAACCTGTTGGACTTTATTGAGAAGTCCGAGCGCGGGATCTGCCGGGGATGACAGCGCTCAGGACGGCGGTGGTTGGAGTCGGCTATCTGGGGAATTTTCATGCCCAAAAATATGCCGCTCTAGAAGGTGTACAACTGGTGGGCGTGGTGGATAACGATGCTGCCAGGGGCGCAGAGGTGGCCAAGAGTTGTGGCTGCTGTACGGCCTTCACCGATTACCGTGAGTTGATTGGCCAAGTGGACGCAGTCAGTGTGGTCGTGCCGACCCAGTACCATCACCAGGTAGCCTTGGATTTCCTGGCTGCCGGGGTGCATGTGCTGATCGAAAAACCGATTACTGTCACCATTGAACAGGCTGACGAACTGATTGCGCTTGCCGATGCCAAAGGATTGGTCTTCCAAGTTGGGCATCTGGAACGGTTCAACCCGGTGCTGATGGCTGCCGAAGAGGTGCTGACCGCGCCGCTGTTTGTGGAGTCGGTGCGGATTGCGCCGTTTAAGCCACGCGGAACGGACGTTAATGTCGTACTCGACTTGATGATTCACGACATCGATATTATCCAGCATCTGGTGAAATCACCGGTGGCCAGGATTGACGCCATTGGGGCGCCGGTTTTTACCGGCGAAGAGGATATCGCCAATGCCAGGATCGCCTTTGAGAACGGATGCGTGGCCAATGTAACCGCCAGCAGAATCAGCCTGAAAAGCGAACGCAAGATGCGTATATTTCAGCAGGACGCCTATCTAACCCTTGACTTCCAGAACAAGAAGCTGCTGGTGGCCAAGCGGGGGGAGGGTGAGCTGCTACCCGGCATTCCCAACGTACAGGTGCAGGAACGGGAGCTGGGCGAGTCCGATCCGCTGAAGAGTGAAATCAGTTCCTTTGTAGAGGCGATCAAGACCGGCAGGCAGCCGCAGGTTAGTGGTCGCGACGGCCGGATGGCGCTGGAGACGGCGCTTAAAATCAATCAAGCACTGAATAGGATACAGTCATGATACCGATGGTTGACCTGAAGACCCAATACCACCAGCTGAAGGCGGAGATTGACCAGGCAGTGCTGGACGCGCTGGAGAGTACCCAGTTTATCCTGGGGCCCAATGTCACCAGTCTGGAAAAAGAGGCCGCAACCTATCTGGGCAGTCCCCATGGGGTTGGTGTGGCTTCAGGGACCGATGCCCTGCATCTGGCGGTGCTGGCAGCCGGCATCAAGCCTGGCGATGAAGTGATTACCACGCCCTTCACCTTTATCGCCACGGCTGAGGCGATTTGCTACGCCGGCGCGACGCCGGTTTTTGTCGATGTAGACCCGCATACCTTCAATATCGTGCCAGAGCTGATTGAAAAGGCCATCACCCCCCGTACCAAAGCGGTGATTCCGGTGCACCTGTTCGGACAGCCGGCTGATATGACGGCCATCAGCGCTATCTGTGAGCGTCACAAGCTGGCCCTGATTGAGGACTGCGCCCAGTCGTTCGGTGCGTCATTCGGGGGCAGGATGACCGGCGCAATCGGTGCTTACGGTTGCTTCAGCTTCTTCCCCAGCAAGAACCTGGGGGGCTACGGTGACGGTGGTCTGGTCACCTGTTCGACCCAGGAGGGTGCTGAGACACTCAGGATGCTGCGGAACCATGGCAGCCGGGTGCGCTACCATCATGATGCCATCGGCTTTAATAGTCGTCTGGATGAGTTGCAAGCTGCTATCCTCCGGGTCAAACTGCGTCACATCGATCGTTTCAATCAGGAACGTCGCCGGGTGGCCCACCGCTATTCGGCAGGCTTGAAAGATCTGGTACAGGTGCCCCATGAAGATGGCAAAGGGGTGCACGTTTACCATCAGTACACCCTGCTGACTGACCAGCGTGATGCGGTGATGGCACGGCTGACGGATCAGCAGATTTCCAGCGCAGTCTACTACCCGATCCCCCTGCACCGTCAGAATGTCTTTGCCGCCCGGTGTTGCGATCTCTCCCTGCCGGTGGCCGAGTCAATTGCGGCCCGTTGCATGTCGTTGCCGATTTATCCCGAAATGACCGATCAGCAGGTTGACCAGGTGGTTGCAACTGTGCGAGCGGCGCTGGCAGGCTGATGGTGACATCACGACCCTCGAGGGTCATGATCGTAGCCGGCGAGGCCTCCGGTGACATCTACGGGGCAGGATTGGTGCGTGCAGTGCATGCAAGCAAGCCTGCCATTAGTTTTTTCGGCATTGGCGGTACACTGATGCGCGAAGCTGGCGTTGATACCTTGGTGGACTCGTCCGAAATGGCAGTCGTGGGTCTGGTAGAAGTGCTTAAGCATTTTAACGTGATCGCCTCCGCCTTTGTCAGGCTGAAGCGTATCCTACTGAGCGACCCGCCAGATCTGCTGATCCTGATCGACTATCCCGGATTTAATCTTCGGCTGGCCAAGGTGGCCAAAAAGGCCGGGGTCAAGGTCCTGTACTACATCTCTCCACAAATCTGGGCCTGGCGCCAGGGGCGGGTCCGCAAGATCAAGCGCCTGGTGGATCACATGGCGGTGATCTTGCCCTTTGAGGCTCCCCTTTACGAACAAGCCGGGGTGCCGGTCTCTTTTGTGGGGCACCCGATGGCTGATCTGGTCAAGGTCGAGTTGCCGCGTGATGCGGCAGCCGTCTCCTTTGATCTTGATCCATCTCGCCCGATAGTCGGGTTGTTCCCAGGCAGCCGCAGAAGTGAGATCAGTCGACTGCTGCCGACTATTCTGGATGCGGCCAGGATCGTGCATCGGCAGTTTCCAACGCTCCAGTTCGTTCTGCCTCTCGCCTCGACCTTGCATGATGCTGATGTGATGCCGTATCTGGTTGATGGTGAGTTGCCGCTGACCATCACCCGTGAGCGGATTCATGATCTGATTCGGGCCTGTGATGCCGTAATTTCGGTGTCCGGCACGGTAACCCTGGAGATCGCCCTGGTGGGCACCCCGCTGGTACTTATCTACAAGTTGTCACCTCTAACCTTTCAGCTGGCGAAACGTCTGGTTAAAGTTGATTTTATCGGACTGTGCAATATAGTGGCTGGTGAGATGGTCGCCAGGGAGTTGATTCAGGATGATGCCTCACCGCAGCAGATAGCGGCTGAGATAGGACATATTTTGACGGACGCTGAGTATGCGAATCGCTTAAAGGTGAGTATGTCCAGGGTGCAGCAGCGACTGGGAAGTGGCGGTGCGGATTGTCGGGTGGCAGAGCTGGTGTTGACGTTGGTGGGACAACCATGAGCCCGGTTTTGAAACGAACCCTTGGGTACTTCCTGCCTTACTGGTGGCTGATGCTGCTTTCGGCATTGTTCTCGCTGGTGGTAGGAGCCATGGATGGTGCTTTTGCTTATCTTGTGGAGCCGGTCCTGAAGCGGATATTTGCCGGGCATGACACCGGTATTTTCCTGTTGGTGCCGGTGGGAATTATTATCCTTTTTTTGGTCAGAGGGATCAGCCGCTACATCTACGACGTTACCATCAAACTGGCCGGTCAGAAGGCGATTCAGGATATCCGTAACGATTTCTATCAGCAGACTATCCGGCAGGACATGGCGTTTTACAATCGCCAGGCTACCGGTGACCTGATGTCACGAATGACCAACGACATCACCACTATGCAGGAAGGGATGAGCCAGGTGGTGACCGGTTTGTTCCGGGACCTGATTTCGATGGTAGCCCTGCTGGGGGTAATTTTTTACCGCAACTGGCAGCTGGCAACCATTTCGTTTATCGTCTTCCCCCTGACGATTTATCCTGCCCAGCTGATCGGTAAGAAGATCAAGCATGCGGCCAAGCGTAGTCTGGATGTGATGGGTGGGCTTGGAACCACCATGCAGGAAACCTTTTCCGGTATCAAGGTGGTCAAGGCCTTTGGTGTCGAAGAGCAGGTCACGCAACGTTTCAAGCAGGAGAACCTGAACTTCCTGCATCAGTTCAGGCGCTATATCAAATATTCATCATTGGCTACCCCGGTCACTGAGTTGATCGTATCGCTGGGAATTGCCGCAGTGGTGTATGTTGGCGGAAGTCAGGTTATGTCAGGCCGGATGTCTCCTGCCGAACTGTTTTCCTTTATTGCCGCCATGATCATGCTGTTCACGCCGGTCAAAAAATTACAGAGTTCCTACAATATTGTTCAGCGATCTGCCGGTGCGGCCGAACGGGTCTTTCAGACCATGGATGAGCGGCGCAGCATTGTTGATCATGCTGATGCGGTTGAACTGGGGCGGGTATCAGGTCGTGTGGCGCTCCGGGATGTTTCCTTCCAATATGGCGATGAGCCGGTGTTGCAGGGGGTTAATCTGACGATTGAGCCAGGCCAGATGGTGGCTTTGGTGGGTCCATCCGGTAGCGGAAAATCTACCCTGGCAGCACTTTTGATGCGCTTTTATGATGTCTCGCACGGGGTCATTCTGCTGGATGGCCACGACCTGCGTGAAATCAGGCTGGCATCGCTGAATCGTCAGTTTGCCCTGGTTGATCAGGAAACCACCCTGTTCAACGACACCATTGCCAATAATATCCGTTACGCAAGGCCCGAAGCCACTGATGAAGAGGTTGTGGCTGCCGCAACGGCTGCCTTTGCCCATGAATTTATTCTGCAACTGCCGGACGGGTATCAGACCAATATCGCTGACCGGGGCACCCGGCTCTCAGGTGGCCAGCGTCAGCGGCTTTGTATCGCCCGTGCCTTGCTGAAAGATGCGCCGATCCTGATTTTGGACGAGGCCACCAGTGCACTGGATACCGAGAGCGAGAAGATGGTCCAGCAGGCCCTGGATAATTTGATGCAGAACCGAACCACCTTTGTGATCGCCCACCGGCTTTCCACCGTGCTGCACGCCGACCAGATCGTGGTGCTTGAACAGGGCCAGGTTGTCGAGGTCGGCAGTCATGCCGATCTGGTTGCAGGTAGTGGCCTTTACAGTCGCTTGCATGCTTTGCAGTTCCGAGATCAGGAGCAACTGGATCAGGGGCTGCCGGCATGAGAAGGTTGATTTGGGCAGGTCAGGTTATTGTTCTCTACAGTTTTACCGGGTTTGTGGCGTTGGTACCTGATCGGATCTCCGCACAGCTGGGCGTCGCCGTCGGACTGCTGATGCACCGGGTCTTGGGCAACCGGCGACGGGTTGCAGAGGATAACATCCGGCGCTGTCTTGATCATATGCGTGCACAGCCCGGCTGGAGTTGTACCATTCCCGATGCTGAAGGGATCACCCGGGAGGTGTTCCGTAATATCGGCCGTTCGCTGGTAGAAACCTGTCAGCTTTATCACGGGCATGGTGCCGCATTGATTGACCGGGTCGAGGTGCGTGGCAGAGAACATTATGAAGCCGCACGGGCCAAGGGTAAGGGGATGATCTTTTTGACTGGTCATTGCGGGAATTGGGAGCTTGGCGCTTTGGCCTTTTCCCGGTTGCTGAATATGCCAATGTCAGTGGTGGCCCGTCGTCAGAATAATCCCTACCTGAACCGCATGGTTGAACGGATGCGGATGCAGTACAACAATTGTATAATCTACAAGGATAATGCCCTCAAAAATATGCTGGCGGTGATCAGAAAAGATGGTGTTGTCGGCCTTCTGGTGGATCAAGCGGTATTCCCGGAAGAGGGCTGTCTGATCAGCTTTTTGGGCCGCCCGGCCTGGGCCTCGCGTGTGCCGGCGCTGCTGGCCCGCAAGACCGGAGTTGTTGTGCTGCCAGCCTTTGCCCATCGCGAGGGAGATCGGCATGTCATCGATATCTATCCTGAACTCGAATTCTCCGGGGAAGGGGGAAATGACGTCTGGACCGCTGACGCCCAGGTGTATTCCCGCTCCATAGAGCAAGCGATCATCGCGCACCCCACCGATTGGTACTGGGTTCATCGCCGTTGGAAGCGGACGGAAGACGTATGAACGATCGTTTCTGGGCTGAGCTCTGGCTGGTGATCGTGCTGCTGGTTATCGCCACCGGTTTGCTGGCCCATACCGGCGTTGATCAGGTTGTAGCGTCCAGGTTCTATATCGATGGTGGCTGGCCGATCGGCAAACAGTTTCCGTGGTACCAGCTCTACAAGATTGACCGGCTGCCGGGGGTGTTGCTGGCCCTTGGTGGACTAGTGCTGGCACTGCGCGGATTTTTCAAGCCGGAGTTGCGTCATTGGATCAGGCCGGGATTTTTTCTGGTCCTCTTGCTGGCGCTGGGTCCCGGTATCGTGGTCAACAGCATCTTTAAAGAGCACTGGGGACGTCCCAGGCCTCGCGACGTGATTCAATTTAACGGCACACGGCAGTTTCTCCAACCCTGGCAACCTGATGTCAACGGCAAAGGGAGGTCATTTCCGTCTGGTCATTCCTCGGCAGCTTTTTATCTCACAGCGCCGTTCTTTCTGTATCGCCGCAGCAAGCCGCTAGTGGCCAGGGCCTGGCTTATCGGCGGACTGGTGTTTGGCGTCTTGATGAGTTGCGCGCGGATCGCTCAGGGAGGGCATTTCTTGACGGACACGCTCTGGGCCTGGGGTATGGTACACCTTGTGGGCCTGCTGCTGGCAGCCTTGTTGCTGCGGGAGCAGGAAACCGGATCGGACCGGTAAGCGATGGTTTTGGCCGTCTATGGCTTGCTGACCTGGGCCACATTGCCATTTGCCCTGCTATATCACTGGTATCGTTCCGTGAGCCGGGGACGGCGGTCCGCTTTTGGTGAACGTTTGGGCTGGTTGCCGAAGGAGGCCCGCCAGGCCTTGAGTCGTCAACCGGTGATCTGGATCCATGCCGTTTCTGTCGGCGAGGTAATCGCTGCACGACCACTCCTCAAAGGATTGCGCCAGCAGCATCCCGACTATCAGTTATTGCTTTCGGTTACCACCGAGACTGGTCGGGTGGTGGCTGAACGGGATCAACTGGCTGACCTGGTCATTTACTTTCCGTTCGATATCCTGCCGGCAGTGCGTCGGCTTTTGGATAGATTGCACCCCCGCATTATTATCATCATGGAGACCGAAATCTGGCCGATCTTTATTCAAGAGGCCGCCCAGCGGAGGATTCCGGTGGTCTTGGTAAACGGTCGTATTTCCGAACGGTCATTTCCTCGCTATCGTTGTTTTGACTGGTTCTTCAGGCCGATACTGGAGCAGCTCAGCTGGTTGGGTATGCAATCAGAACCAGACCGCCAGCGGATCATCGCCTGCGGAGCTCCCGCAGAACGGACGCAGGTACTGGGCAACCTCAAGTACGACATCCCCAGCCGCAGTGTGACTCAGGAAGAGCGTTATGCGTTGCGGGAGCGTTATGCCCTGCCGCAGGATGTTCTGGTGTTTACCGCCGCCAGTACCCATCCCGGCGAGGAGCAGCAACTGCTGGCAATCTGGCGTGATCTGGCAGCAGATCAGCCGAATCTGCATATGGTGCTGGTGCCAAGGCATCCCGAACGGGCCGCAGAAGTGGCAGCGCTGGTTGAACAGCATGGTTGTGTCTGCCGTCGTCGTACGAGACTTGCTGCATCAGGGGTGACATCGCTTGCAGCAGATGAAGTATTGCTGGTGGACACGGTCGGCGAACTGACCGCCATCTACCAACTTTCTGACCTGGTCTTTGTGGGGGGGAGCCTGGTGCCCACCGGCGGTCACAACCTGCTTGAACCGGCTGCCTGCGGCATTCCAAGTCTCTTTGGCCCAAACATGAGCAATTTCCGTGAGGTTGCGGCGCTGGTGCTACAATATGGAGCCGGAGTACAGGTGGCAGACCAGCTGGAACTGCTTGAGGCTGTCCGCGATTTTTTGGTGAGTTCTGAATTGCGTCAGGTAATCGGTGCCAACGGGCTCAAGCTGATGCGGGACACCGGTGGCGCCACCCGGCGCTATCTCGATCTCGTAGCACAGGTGCTGGCCGCATGAGCCGGGTGATTCTGTACCTGCAAGGTCTCTGGCGGGGACGCCATGGCGGTCTGTTTGACCGCTTGGCGTTGGCGCTGTTGGCTATCCCTGCCGCGATCTTTGCCACGCTTATGAGCCTGCGGACTTGGGCGTATGCGCGTGGATTGTTCACGGTACACCGTTTGTCACGGCCGGTGATTTCCATCGGCAATATCACCGCCGGAGGTACCGGCAAGACGCCGGTCACCGCCTGGATCGCCCGCCACTTGCTGGAGCAGGGTCTGCGGGTGGCGGTGCTTTCCCGCGGCTACGGCGGCTCCCTTGAAGGGGAAACGGCGATTGTCTCCGATGGAAGGAATCTGCTGCTCGGGCCGGATCAATGCGGTGACGAGCCGTATCTCTTGGCCAGCACCATTCCGGGCGTGATGGTGGTGATCGGCAGTGACCGTTATCGAGCCGGCCTGCTGGCCATGGAGCGACTTGCCCCTGATTGTTTCCTGCTGGATGACGGTTTTCAGCATTTGCGCCTGTACCGGGACCTGAATATCTTGCTTATGGACTGCAGCAACCCGCTGGGTAACGGACGGGTGCTGCCGGCCGGTCCGTTGCGAGAAGTTCCGGCGGCCCGACAGCGGGCCGATCTGTTGATTTTTACCCGCTGTCAGCAGGGACAGCAGCCGGATACCATGAGGGGGCAGCAGCCTCAGTGCCGCGCCGGTTACCGGCTGGCTTCGTTCAGCCTGCTTGAAAACGGCAATGCGTTGCAGTTGGCTCAAATGCGTGACGCCCGAATCGTCGCCTGCGCCGGTATCGCTGATCCTGGCAGTTTTTTTGAGAGCCTTCACCAATGTTCGATCCCGTTGGCAGCCACCCTGGCGTTTGAGGATCACGAATCATATGACACGGCCACACTGGGCCGCTTGGAACGGCTCCTGACGGAGACGGGTGCCGAGTGGCTGCTGACCACGGAAAAAGATGGCGTCAAGCTGCAGCGGCGCTCTGCTGCGTGGCTGCCGCGAGTCATTACTGCACATCTGGAACTGCAGTTCACCGGGGAGAATGTCCTTAGAAGCGCACTTGATGTTGCTTTGAAACAGAGAATTGGCGTGTTATAAATTATTTGTGTATTAGAAACTACTGATTAAGAGGACACTACCATCCATGTCAATGATACTCGTGACTGGTGCAGCCGGCTTTATTGGTTCCTACGTCAGCCACCGTTTGCTTGATCGTGGCGACCAGGTGGTCGGTCTTGACAATCTCAACGACTATTACCCGGTCGATCTGAAAGAGGCCCGTCTGACTGGCTTGACCAGTAGGGACGGTTTCCGTTTTGTCCGTGCCGCACTTGAAGACCGCTCAGCCATAGAAGCGCTGTTCGCAAGCATATCGTTCGATGTGGTGATCCATCTGGCGGCTCAGGCCGGAGTCCGCTATTCGCTGGAAAATCCCCATGCCTATGTCGACAGCAACCTGGTGGGCTTCCTCAATATTCTGGAAGGCAGCCGTCGTCAGCAGGTTAAACATCTGGTCTACGCCTCATCCAGTTCCGTCTATGGCGCTAACACCGCCATGCCGTTCTCCGTTCACCACAACGTAGATCATCCGGTTTCCCTGTACGCCGCCACCAAGAAGGCCAACGAACTGATGGCCCACAGCTACGCCGCGACCTATGGACTGCCCTGTACCGGTCTGCGTTTCTTCACCGTCTATGGTCCTTGGGGCAGGCCGGACATGGCTTATTTTTCCTTTACCAGGGCAATTTTGAAAGGTCGGCCGATCGACGTCTTCAATCACGGTAAGATGCAGCGGGACTTCACCTATATCGACGACATCGTTGAAGGCGTGCTACGGGTCGCCGACCGGCCGGCGCAGCCCAACTTGAAGTGGGATGGGTTTGATCCCGATGCAGGAAGCAGTTTTGCGCCCTATCGAATTTATAACATCGGTAATAACCAGCCAGTCGAGTTGTTGCGTTTCATCGAGGTGCTTGAACAGTGCCTTGGGTGCCAAGCGCAGAAAAACTTTCTGCCGATGCAGCCAGGTGATGTGCCGGCCACCTATGCTGATGTCGATGACCTGACGGCCGATACCGGTTTCCGGCCGTCGACCAGCATTGAAAAAGGGCTTGCCAGGTTTGTGGAATGGTACCAGGGGTATTACCGCACCTGAGCAATGTACTGACCGCTGTCTTGAAGCCGATACCTGCTTTGCTCTGTCTGGAGTGAGTTTTCATGATGCAAGAAATACAGGCTGCGCCGGAACAAGTTGCGCATGGGCAGCGCCTATCCATAACGCGACAGGATATATTGTTGCTGTTGCTTGTTTTGGTCTTCGCAACGTTACCCCTGGCTCCGGCACCGGCAGGTGTGGCGGTGGCGTTGTTGATGTCCTACTGGCTCTTCTCTGGTATTTGCTGGAGCGAACGTCGCCTCTGGCTATCACAGGATTGGTTCGTGCCTGCGATGTTTTTGTTTGTCTTGCCGTGGGTAGGCCTGTTGTGGAGTCCTGACGTCGCAACCGGACTTAAGGATGCCGAACGTAGCATCTACTGGATATATGGATTGGCTGCTGCTACGGTAAGCTACCGCCGTTATGCTCCTCGGATGTTGGTCTTTGGTTTTCTTGCAGGGCTTTTGGTGAATGTGCTGGTTTCCGTTCTGCAGTATCTGCAGCTATTGCCCATGTACAAGGGGCCAGGATATGGATTTCTCAACCACATTACCTATTCTCTTTTGCTGGTAGCGGGTATGCTCTTTCTAGCCTATCTTTATCGAGAACAAAAGAAATGGCTAGTTCGCCTTATTATCCTTGGAGGGATGTTTTTGTTGGGATGGAATCTTGCTATTGGCGTAAGCCGAGCAGGCTATCTTGCGTTTATCTTGGCCATGCCGTGGATGCTTTCAGTTATGTTTTCCCGGCGTCAGATTGTTTGGATTGTGTTGAGTTGCCTTTTGGCAACCGGTGCTTTGGCGTCGTCGTCAGTCGTGCGCTCAAGGATGGCTGAGATTCGCCAGGATGTTCAGGAATACAAACATGGACATGGTGCCACTTCAGTTGGTCTGCGTTTTCATATGTGGGTGGGAGCACTGAAAATATGGAAAGCACATCCGGTTTTTGGGGTGGGAACAGGTGGTTATCGTCAGGCCCTGAAAAAGGTTGTAAGTCCTGAGTATGCTATCTTCACGCATCCACATAACAGCGTCTTGTATATGGCTGCAAGCTACGGTGCGGTTGGAGTTTTGGTCTTCGGGTGGTTTGTATATGTTGTACTGCGTCGTGGCTGGCGGACTCGAGCGACAGTTACAGGCAGGATTATACTTGTTTTGTTTTTTGTAATCGGGGTCGGCAGTATCACAGATACCCAGATAATGGGACATGCCACCGGTGCCCTGCTTGGTTTCATCGGCGGGTTGGCGACAGGCAGTCTAGAAACTGACGATGAAAGTGGAGATAACTAGCCATTTATGACACTGCCAGGCCGGGATAAACGCCCTAAAACGTTAGTGTTGCAACATGATCTTGGTATCGGTGATCTGGTGTTCCGTCTGCCCTATATTCGGGCCATTGCTATGCAAAGTGAGAACGATAAGGTCACATTGATTGCCCGGCCAACCTGTCGAGCCCCCGATCTTTTAAGGGCAGAATCTTGCATAGAGACAATTATACATTATGACAGATGGCGTAAAGATGATAATAAAGGCCGCCATCGTGGTTTTTGGGGACACTGGCAGCTAACCCGCGAAATTCGTGACGGGCGGTTTGAGCGGATAGTTATCTTTTCAGACCGCGTACGTTATGGTTTGCTAGCAGTTCTTGCTGGAATACCGATTCGGATTGGTTATGGAGGATTCGGTTTTAGCTGGCTCCAACGGCTTTTTCTTAATAAGAAGCCATTTATTAAGCCGTACAAAGGTCCTTGTAACAGTAATTACCAGTTGGGCACTGCCTTAGCAATCGCTCATGGCTTTGTCGAGGGTCCGCAGGTTCCTCGGCTGAACATGCCGCAAGATATTAAGGAATGCTGGGCGGAAAAACTGAGCGATTTGCCGAAAAAACGATTTGTTTTCGCTGTAGGAGCCTCCGACAAAGCAAAGGATTGGGGGTGTCAGAACTTTGCAACGCTTGCCGAACAGCTTCTTCGTGAAGGCTCTGCAGTAATATGTCTGGGAGGAAAAGCTGAAGAGACTTTGCTTAAACAATTACGGCAGCATGTGACACCTGAGTTGCGTACCAACTTACAAACGCTTATACCGCCCAGTGTTTTGGACAGCGCAGCCATTGCCCTCCAATGTACTGTGTGTATCGGCAATGATACCGGCATGGCAAACATTGCTGCTGCTTGCGGAGTTCCGGTTGTACTTTTGATCGGCAACCGTCCCCCTTTGTGCCATGACCCTGCCATTTGTTCGGTAAAAGCGCCGAGCGTTGCAGCCATAAGGCCGTCTGATGTTCTGGCGGCTCTCGCCTCCATCAATATGAGCGCAAAGGGCTGAAGTGAGCACCGTAGTCATACTTATACTTCGTACCAGTGCCATGGGCGATATTGTCATGTCGTCCCATCTGGCTGAAGGGATGCGTAGCAAGTATCCTAATGCCAGGATATGCTGGCTTGCTGAACCGCAGGTGGCTCCACTACTGGAGCATAACCCAGCCCTTAATGCAGTACTGGTCTGGCCGAAGGCGCGCTGGAAACGGCTGTTCCGTACGAGGCGGCTAGGTACGTTGTTCAGCGAGATCAGGACGTTCATGGTCCGTTTGCGTGCCGAACGCGTAACCCTCGCTATCGACGCCCAAGGGCTCTTTAGAACCAGGCTGCTGGCCTGGCTGTCTGGAGCCAAGGAACGGATCGGGTTTGAATCCCGTGAGCCGGGTCGATTTTTGATGACCCGTCTGCTCGGCAAGGGGGATAATGCCCATCTGATGGGGAGCGAATATTTTTATCTTCTGCGGCAACTCGGGGTGGCAACGGATGAACTCAGGCAGGCGGTCTACCTTGCACCTGAGAGTTGCGCGGAAGCCAGAACGGTCCTTGCCGATGCAGAGGTAGCCGGAGGGTATGTCGTCTTTGCGCCGTTTACAACGCGGCCACAGAAACATTGGTTTGAGCAAAGTTGGATACGCCTGGCGCGTGAAATTACCCATGAGTTTTCGCTACCGGTAGTCTGGCTCGGCGGACCCGACGACCGTCCTGTAGCAGAAGTGTTGGTCAACGCCGGGGGCGGGGTGAACCTGGCCGGGGCGACCAGCCTTGCCACTTCAGCGGCCATTGTTGCGCAGGCGGCACTGGTGATCGGTGTCGATACGGGCCTGACCCACCTGGCAACTGCTTTTTCCGTTCCAACGGTGGCGCTGTTCGGTTCCACCTGCCCTTATTCCGAAACCTGCAGTCCGGTGACAACAATACTCTACCATCAGCTGCCCTGTTCCCCCTGCCGTCGCAGACCGACGTGCGAGGGCCGCTTCGAGTGCATGCAGATGCTGACAGTTGAAGAGGTGGTGCAGGCTGCCCGGGCGTTGCCGGTAGGCGGGGTTCACCCGTGAAAATCCTGCACATTGAGACAGGCCGTCACCTGTATGGTGGGGCTTTGCAGGTCTGTTACCTGTTGGAAGGGCTACGGCAAAAAGGAACGGAGAATGTGCTGCTCTGCACTGCGGGAAGTGAGATCGCACGGATGGCTGCTTCCAACGCCACCATTGAGGCCATCCCGATGCATGGCGAGTTGGACCTGCTGTTTCCATTCCGGCTGGCAGGGCTGATACGTCGTCACCGGCCTGGCGTCGTGCATGTGCATAGTCGGCGAGGTGCCGATCTGTGGACTGGCGTCTGTGCCCGCATGTTGAAGGTCCCCGTGGTGATCACCCGTCGGGTGGATAACCGTGAATGGCCACCGTTTGCCCGGCTTAAATACGGTAGTTATGACCGGGTGGTCAGTATCTCCGAGGGGATTCGGCAGGTACTGCTGTCTGAGGGACTGATGCCGGATCAAGTCCAGTGCATCCATAGCGTGGTTAAGCCCGGGCAGTATCGGGAGGCTCGGGATCGCAACTGGTTTGCCGGGCAGTTCGGTGTGCCGGCAGCGGCCCCACTGATCGGCGTGATCGCTCAATTGATACCGCGTAAAGGCCATCGCTATCTGCTTGAGATCATGCCGCGTCTGCGCGCCAAATTTCCGGAGTTGCAGGTCGTTTTTTTCGGGCAGGGACCTTTGCGGGACGAACTTGAGGCCTCTGTAACCGGGCATGGGCTTGTCGGCGTGGTCACGTTCGCCGGTTTTCGCAACGATATGCCGAAGATTCTGCCCTGCCTTGATCTGGTTGTTCATCCTGCGCTTATGGAGGGGTTGGGTGTTTCGTTGCTGCAGGCGGCGGCCGCTGGCGTACCGATTATCGGTGCGCGTGCCGGCGGTATTCCTGAGATCGTGCACGATGGCGTCAATGGACGACTTGTTAATCCCGGCAACACAGAACAGCTGTATGAGGCCGTGAGTCAGTTGCTCACTCAGCCCGAGTTGCGGCAGCAGTACGGGAGTGCTGGGCGAAATCTGGTGGAACGCGATTTTTCGGTGGAGACGATGGTGGATGGCTATCTGAAGGTTTATACCGATATCTCAGTAGGTTATAGGGGTAAATAGATTGCGCATTGCACAGATAATGTTCTCAAATGGCTGGGGCGGCGCAGAAAGACTCTTTGTCGAACTTTGTTCCTGTTTAAGCCAAAAAGGTCATGATGTGCTTGCTGTCTGTAAGTCGGGGTTCCCTCATGAAATGCTCTTGAGCGGACACAATGCACTTAACTACACAACCATCCCCGCACGGTGCAATTGGGATTATTTGTCAGTGTTGCAGTTGCAAAAAATACTTAGAAACTATGAACCAGACATAATCCATGCCCATCTTTCACGAGCGTCATGGATGGCTGGCTTACTAGGTGATAGTCTTGGTGTACCTGTTGTTAGTACAACTCATAACAAAATTAAAATTAAATATATATCCCGTATTGATTATTTCACTACAATCACCTCAGAACTTAAAACTTATCTTGAATCATCAGGGTTTAAGGCGAACCACATCAGGAAGGTACCTAATTTTTCTCTACTACCACCAGTCACGTTGGTTACAACGAGTAACCAAGATCCACTGGTGTTTGTCGCACTAGGGCGTTTTGTCCATAAAAAGGGTTTTGATGTATTGCTAAAAGCTTTTAAAGCGTATGTTAATGTGTCTTCTGTTCCGGCTCGTCTGCGTTTGGCCGGCGATGGACCACTAAACAAGCAATTACGAGAATTAGCGAATCAACTAGGAATTGCCAATTTAATAGATTTTACTGGGTGGGTTGACGATATTGTATCTTTTTATGATAGTGGCGATATCTTTATTTTGCCATCTCGAGATGAGCCTTTTGGTATAGTGCTTATTGAAGCCATGGCTCGTGGGAAGGCAATTATAGCCTCAAATATTGGAGGCCCTCGCGATTTTCTTGATCAAAGTACGGCCTTTTTGGTGCCGCCTGATGATAGTAAAGCATTGTGCGAGGCCATGCAGCAAGCCGCTGCTCAGCCAGCCCTTTGCAGTAGCAAGGCAACAGCAGCTTTGAAGCTTTTTCGGTCCCAATACACTAAAGACGCCGTGCTTCCTGAATTTATCGATTTTTATGAATATATTCTGCAAACAAGTAAAACAGTGCGCGCTGCTGACTTGTAGACTGTTGATAGATAGTTGCGACGGATTTCATAGAACTGCTGCCGTGAGTAGCCCATGATCTTGCAGGCCCGACTGACATTCGAAAGATCGGCGGCCAGGTCTAGCAAACTGAGCTTTCTTCGTGATACGTTCTCGGCGGTGGTCATTGCTAAGGTCCGGCAAGCCTGTGAAGAGATGTTGCGCGCAACTTGTATGTCGTTTCGTCAACTTTTATTTAAGTTGGTACTGACTAATCATTGGGTGCCAGCCATACGAATCTATAAAAAAATGTTTCGAGTTAGGCGCTGCCATGGCCCTTCTGTTTGCTGTAAACGCTTTTGAGGTGTCGCATATGCAGCTTTCCGTAGTTGTACCTGTGAAAAATGAAGAAGAGAATGTCGCGCCACTGGTGGCAGAGATTTGTGCGGCATTGGCAGGCAAACAGTTCGAAATCATCTATGTGGATGATGGCAGTACTGACAGAACCTGGCCGGTGCTACAGGAGTTGATGGCGTCGGTTCCGCAGTTGCGCGTCGTGCGTCACAGAGCCAGTTGTGGTCAGAGCACGGCTGTCCTGTCCGGTGTGCGAGCAGCGCAAGCGCCACTGGTTGCCACCCTTGACGGTGATGGACAGAACGATCCGGCCGATATCCCCCGGCTGCTGCAGGTTTGGCAACAAGAGGCAGCACGTGATGGCAGCATCGGGTGTGTGGCTGGCTGGCGTACCAAACGTCAGGATACTGCACTGCGGAGATTTTCATCAAGAATTGCCAATGGCGTGCGCAGCAGCCTGCTGCAGGACAACACCCCTGACACCGGTTGTGGTCTCAAGTTATTCAGTCGTGAGGCGTTCCTGCGGTTACCTTATTTCGACCATATGCATCGTTTTCTCCCTGCCTTATTCATGCGGGAAACGTTGCGCGTGGTTTCTGAGCCAGTCAACCATCGTTCCCGTGAACGAGGTGTGTCTAAATATGGCCTGCACAACCGTCTTTGGGTAGGGCTGGTTGATATTGCCGGGGTCAGCTGGTTGTTACGCCGTGCGAAAAATCCCGATCTGATAAAGGACTAGAGACGTGGACACTTCAAAAGTCATTTGGATCACCATTGGCTTCATTGGACAGGGGCTGTTTACCGGCCGCTTTCTGATTCAGTGGATTTATAGTGAAAAAAAACGTAAAAGCATCATTCCGACCGCTTTCTGGTACTTCAGTCTGGCTGGTGGTGTTACCTTGCTGGCTTACGCTATTCACCGGAAAGATCCGGTTTTTATTGCCGGTCAGGCCACCGGTGTGGTGGTGTACGTGCGCAACCTCACGCTGATCTCCAAGGAACGAAAGCGTTTGAGGATGCAGGCTACAGATGGAGCGTAAGGACGTACAACGCACCATCGCTGCGCTTGGCATCTATTTTTTGCTGCAGCTTTTCGTGCGTCTGCTTGTATCCCACGGTTTGGAACTCGATGAGGCTGAACAGCTGTTGCTGACCCAGCACCTTGGTCTGGGCTACGGATCACAGCCGCCCTTGTATACCTGGATGCTGTCAGGACTGTTTGCACTTTTCGGCGTCAATATTTTTTCGCTGGCCCTTCTGAAAAACCTGTTGTTGTTTGCTACCTATCTGCTGACCTATCAGGCGGCCCGTAGCCTGGGGCATACCCGTAGTGTGGCAAGCGCAGCGATGGTGTCGTTGCTGTTCATCCCACAGATAGCCTGGGAGTCGCAGCGCGACTTGACCCATTCGGTGCTGGTGGTGACCCTCGCTGCTGCAACGATTGTCTGCTGGTTACGACTCAAACGGGATCAAAGCGTTTTCAATTATCTCTTGGTGGGGCTTTGTTGGGGAGCCGGCCTGCTGGGCAAGTACAATTTTGGTATTTTTCTGGTGAGTTTGCTGGTGGCCTCGCTGTCGATTGTCGACTATCGAACATTGCTACTCAGCTCCCGCATATTCTATAGCCTGGGTGTGATGCTGGCGGTCGTTGTGCCTCACGCCGTCTGGGCAGCAACCCACGTGTCGACGCTGTTGACGTCTTCAGGCAAGTTTAAGCAGGCAGCCCACCAAGACTATGCCACCTCGGTACTGGAGGGTAGCGGTAGTCTGCTACAGGCTGTTTTGGCTTTTTCCGGGCCTTTGCTGATTGTCTATGGCCTGCTCTGGTACCGGTATCGTCGTCGGACTGTACCGCTTCGACGGCCTCGCCAGGCAGCTAATCTGTTGTTGCGTTGCGTCATGGTTTCCTTGGCGATCTGTCTGCTGATGGTGCTCGTGTTTCAGGTTACGGTCTTTAAGGATCGCTGGATGCAACCGATTCTGTTTTTTTTGCCCCTGGCTCTTTTACCGTTGGTGGGCCCTGCGCTTTCAGAACAAAAAGTCAGGATGATTCGCCTGTTAGGAGCCGGAGTGGCCTGCCTGGTGCTGACCGGGATGGCCATAAGGGCCCAGGTGGCACCGGCTGTGGGTATACTCACCCGTTTTAATCTTCCCTACCATGAACTTGTAGCGCAGCTTGCACCGCAGGTTGCTTCAGCAGATTTGGTGCTTGCCCAGAGTCCCTTGTTGGGGGGAACCATACGTCTGCAGTACCCACAGACGCGGGTTGCGGTACCCGGCGGTCCAAAGCTATACCATGATCAGTCACCTCATCACCTGCTGGTCGTTTGGCACGATGATCCGGGTGTGAAGCAGCCTGAAAACCTTTTGAATCTGGTGGCGGATATGATGGGTGACCAGCGTCTGGTGGTACCCTATGCACCAGTGCAGGCGCCTTATAACTACCTACCAGGAAAGATCATGCAACTATCCTCCATGCTGATTGAACGGCCAACGCCTGTAGTCCCGTTGCACTAGATATGTTGCCTGGTGCATTCTCACGCACGGCTCTGTTGCTTGGTGATGATTGTTTAACTTGGTTTTCACAGGTACGAATTGCCGTGGCCGGCATCGGCGGGGTGGGTAGTTACGCCGCTGAGGCTCTGGCCCGGGCCGGTATCGGCAGGTTGACTCTAATTGACGGTGACGTAGTACAGCCCAGTAATATCAACCGGCAGCTGCACTCCCTGATCACTACGATCGGACAGCCCAAGGTGTCTGCGATGGCAGAACGGCTGCGGCAGATAAATCCCGATCTTTCAATTAGCCCCCAACAAACGATCGTCACCCCTGAAAATATCGCTGAGATCCTCGATACTCAGTATGATCTGGTGCTGGATGCCATCGATACGTTCGGTGCTAAGCTGGCCTTGATTTCGTGTTGTGTGGAGCGCGGCATTCCGGTTGTTTCCAGCATGGGTGCTGCCGGTAAACTTGATCCTGCGAGAATTCGTGTGGCAGACATTGCCGACAGCCAGGGGTGCCGGTTGGCTCGCAAGCTGCGCAAGCTGCTGCGTCGTGAAGGAATCGCCAGTGGGGTGCGGGTGGTTTATTCTGATGAGCCGTTCGCGGCTCACGGCTTTGGACGTTGTTCCGTTGAAGAGGGCGACGTCCGACGGCCGTTGGGCAGTATTTCCTACCTGCCGGCCATGTTTGGTCTGCGGATGGCAGCTGAAGCCATCAGGCTGCTTATGGAGCAAGAAGGGAAGATTTGTGCGAGCAAGGGTTGAAGATTTCCAATTTACCGGTATAACCCTACTCATCATCCATTAACCTGACAGGAGGGATTATCATGGGTAAGGAATACAACGTACAAGATGCGCTTAAGCTGGCCATTAAAGCCGAAAAAGACAGCATGGATTTCTATGTCCGAGCTGCATCAGCGGCCAAGAACGAGCGAGCCAAAAAGGTGTTGGAGATGCTGGCTGCCGAAGAGGCAACCCACGTCAAGCATTTCTTCAATTACTACAAAGGCACGGATTTTGGTGATCTGCAGTCCTTTCTGGCATCACCGGTTGATACCAAGAACCCTACCTACATGAAGCTGGAAAAGGCAATCGATGCGCGGATGGGCGAGCAAGCGGCACTAGAGCTTGCGTTAGTTGAGGAAAAAGAGTGCATTGGACAATATACCCAGCTGGCAGCCGGGGTGGTCGACCCGCTGGTTAAGGCGATTTTTGAGCGGGTGGTCAAAGAGACGCAGGGGCACTACGACCTGATTGAGTCTGAATACGCTCATCTGATGGGCATGGTGCATGAAAGTGACCAGGATACCTTTGTGAGGGAGTAGCCGCGGTTTTCCCGGCTTCTGCCAGATTATACCGGACCGGAATATCAGTCTGGGGCGCACGATCCTTGTCATGTCTGCTGGCCTGTAGTATATACGCAGTGCTGGGAACAAATCTGATGTTCGCTGATGTTACGGGAGGTGTTGGTTATGAACCGGCTTGCTCTGGCAGGTAGTCTGATGGCGCTACAGATGCTCGTGGGTTGTGCCACAAACGGCTCTGTGGACGCAGTGCGTCGTGACGTCGACGAGACCAAAACCAGGATTTATAGCTTGGAAAAGGAGTTGACCGCGGCACGGGAGGGTGAAAAGGACCTCGAGGATGAGTTTGCCGCTTTGCGCAAGACGGATGCTGATCTACAGGCCTCGCTGGATAGTACCCGGACAGATATGCAGGCGCTCTCCGGTAAGGTTGATGATGCTGGTGTGACGATGAAGCGGTCAGCCGAAGAACTGGCCCGTTATCGTGAGGATGCCGATCGACGGATTGTAGCACTTGAAGACCGTGTCGTGAAGTTGCAGGCTGCCTTGGATGAATTGAACAGGCGGTTACACGAGGGGAGCACGCTGCCGGTGGACACTGCGCCGGCTGAGATTCTTTACCAAAAGGGTTTGGAGTCGTTCAAGGCTGGCGATATGTCTGCTGCGCGCACCCAGTTGACTGCTTTTCTTGACCAGCAACCGCAACATGAACTGGTTTCCAATGCCCGTTACTGGATTGGTGAAACCTTTTACAGTCAAAAAAATTATGAGCAAGCCATCCTGGAGTTTCAGGAGGTGATCAAGCAATTTCCCAAAAAGGAAAAGGCCCCGTCTGCCATGCTGAAACAGGCCTTGTCCTTTAAAGCGCTGAAAGACGTCAAGAGCAGCCGTTACGTGTTAGGCAAGCTGGTGCAGGAATATCCGAAGAGTGATGAGGCCAAGAAGGCGCGGGTCTTGTTGAAAGAGTTGAAATAGGGTCGGCAGCAGGTCTGAACAGAATAATCCAGGTTTGACTGGTTGGTTTATAAGCAAGGGCGGCCCCGGCAGGGACCGCCCTTGCTTCAGTCAGAAGTGCCTGAAAGCTACAACACGCCCTTGGTGGACAGCACTCCGCTGATGCGCTCATCCTGACAGGTGGCAGCATCAAGTGCCCGGGCAAAGGCCTTGAAGCAGGCTTCGATGATGTGGTGCACGTTGTCGCCATACAACAGGCTGATGTGCAGGTTGCAGCCGCAGTTGTTGGTGAAGGCCTGAAAGAACTCCCGGGCCAGTTCGGTGTCAAAATCACCAACCTTGGTTTTGGGCAAGGTGACATTATACACCAGATACGGCCTGCCTGAGATGTCCAGCGACACCTCGGCCAGACTTTCATCCATCGGCACCCGGGCAAATCCGTAGCGCTGGATACCCTGTTTGTCTCCCAGGGCCTGACGCACCGCAGTACCCAGAACAATACCGATATCCTCTACCGTATGGTGAAAGTCTATATCAATGTCTCCGCTGGCCTCAACCGCAAGATCAAACAGTCCGTGACGGGCGAACAGGTTCAGCATGTGATCCAGGAAGGCCACCGAGCTGCTGACAGCTGCCTTGCCGGTGCCATCAAGATTAAGGCTGAGTTTAATGCGGGTTTCTGCTGTGCTGCGTTCCAACTCTGCGCTACGCGTCATGATCGGTCTGCTCCTGTTACCTTATTTGCTGCCATTATTGCCATTTATGTCGAACTTTTCCAGGGGATGTCCCTGCACCAGATGGGCCTTGCGCTCCTTGACATCCCACAAGGAAAGGTAGCCTTTCCATCCCTTTTCTCTCAGGAGCTCACTAATGTTACAGATCACCTCTGGCGTTGGTTCTGAGTGAAAGGCGTTGTAGCCGGTATAGCCGCCAGGCGGAATCAGGCGGTAGGCGCCGAATCCTTGAGCCTCGTTGCGCTTCATCAGGGTGGTGGAACCATCCTCTTCCCAACGGTGCTCTTCATAGACGGTCCAGCCACAGATCGGGCACATGACCCGTCGCGAACTGAAGCGTCCCCAAGCCTCTGTATCGATCCGCGAGTAGTTGAAGCTGCATTGGTGACACTTTTCGTATAACTCACTCAACTGCATGCTGCTCCTCCTTGCGGCCTGGACTAAGTGTCAGGCCCTTGGCCAATCTCCCTGAGAGCGCTCAGGGTTTGTTCCATCTCCTGCCGGGTGCCGATGGAGATTCTCAGCCCATGGACCAGCAGGGGGGCACTGAAATGGCGGACCAGAATTTTTCGTGCATACAGCCCCTCGTAGACCCGTCGACCGTCTCGATCAGGCGGTGAAGCAAAGACGAAGTTTCCCTGCGAGGAGATTACCGTATAATTTAATTTCCGCAACTCTTGGGTGAAAAACTCTCGAGTGCTGGTCACCTGATCGCAGCGCGTACGGAAATAGGTTTGATCCTGCAGGGCCGCCAAGCAGGCCGCTTGAGCCAGGCGATCAAGGTTGTAGTGATCGCGGATCTTATCCAGGGCGGCAATCACGGTGGGGCGTGCAATCGCCAGCCCCAAGCGCATCCCGGCCAAGGCATAGCTTTTGGAAAGGGTGCGGGTGATGACTACATTTTCATGGCGCCTCACCAGGTCGAGGGCATTGTCGGTGGCAAAATCGGCATAAGCCTCGTCCACTACCAGCATTCCATCACACCGGGTTGCCAACGTTTCAATATAGTCGGTCGGGAAGGCAAAGCCCAGCGGTGAGTTGGGAGAGGTCAGGAAGAACAGCTTGCCGGTGTAACGCTGAGGGAAGCCGGCGATGCGAAATTCGTCGGTCAGGCTGAAGGTGCGTACCTGGGCCCCCTGGATTTCAGCCAGGGTTGCGTAATAGGAATAGGAGGGATGAATATAGGCGATTTCCTCCCCCTCGCCGGCAAAGGCTCTGATCAGGTTGTTCAGCACCTCGTCAGACCCGTTGGCCATGATGATCCAGGAAGGGTCAAAGCCATACAACTCGCCTGCAGCCTGTCGTAACCGCTCACTGGATGCGCTGGGATAGGTCCGTAAGGAGGCTCCGTCGCAGCCCAGCTCTTCCAGGATCGCGTCACGGACCTTGGGTGTGGGCGGGTAGGGGTTCTCGTTGGTGTTCAGTTTAATCCAGCAGGCGATATCCGGCGGCTGATAGCCGGGGATATAGCCGGCCATGGTTTGAATGGCGGGACGTAGCGGGATCATTGGCCAGCCTCCAAGCGGATGCCGACCGATTTCCCGTGGGCTTCAAGCCCTTCCATGCCGGCCACCCGGACGATGTCGGCGCCCAGACGTCTGAGCCCTTGTTCCGAAAAGCTGATGATTGAGGATTTTTTGACAAAATCGTCCACCGAGAGCGGCGAGAAGAAGCGAGCGGTCCCGCCGGTGGGCAGGGTGTGGTTGGGGCCGGCCAGATAGTCGCCAGCCGCCTCCGGGGTCCAATGCCCCATGAAGATTGCCCCGGCATTTTCGATCAGCGGCAGCAGGCCAAATGGGTCAGTCACGGCCAGTTCCAGGTGCTCAGGCGCAATCCGGTTGGAGAAGGCGGCAGCCTCGGCCAGGGATCCGGCTACCATCACGGCGCCGAAGCGCTCCCAGGAAGCCCGGGCGATCGATTCACGGGAAAGTTGGCTGAGCTGGCGTTCTACCTCGGCCACCACCTGTTGACCAAAGTTGCGGTCGGTGGTGATCAGGATCGAGGAGGCCAGTTCATCATGCTCAGCCTGGGAAAGCAGGTCGGCGGCAATATGAGCCGGGTTGCCACTGCCGTCGTTGATTACCAGAATCTCGCTGGGCCCGGCAATCATGTCGATGCCGACCTGGCCGAAGACCAGCTGTTTGGCCGTGGCCACGTAGATGTTGCCCGGTCCGGTGATCTTGTCCACCTTGGGGATGGTGGCGGTGCCGTAGGCCAGGGCTGCCACTGCCTGGGCCCCACCGATCCGGAAGATGCGATCAACGCCGGCAATCTTGGCCGCAGCCAGTACTGCCGGGTTGAGTTCACCACCCGGAGTGGGGCAGACCATGATGATTTCACGCACGCCGGCCACCCTTGCCGGCACGGCATTCATGATGACGCTACTGGGATAGCTGGCCTTGCCACCCGGCACGTAAATGCCGACCCGGTTTAAGGGGGTCACCTTCTGACCCAGCAGGATATCCGGCTCCTCGGTGGAAAGCCAGGTCTGCTGTTTTTGCTTCTCGTGAAAACGGGCCACCCGCTCCACCGCCAGCTGCAGGGACGTCAGGTCGTCGGCCGGCACGGCTGCGACGGCTGCGTCAAGCTCGGCCTGGGTGACTTCCAAGCCGCTGGCGTTGCTGAGGCCCAGTCGGTCAAAACGGTTGGTGTACTCCAGCAGGGCAGCATCCCCTTGCTGTCGAACGGCGTTGATGATGCCGCGCACCGTCTCCAGCACTTCGGCCGAGGTTTCTTCGCCGCGGGCCAGGATGGAGGCAAACTGATCGTCAAAGGTTGCGTCGTTGATGTCGAGAAACAGCACGTGGTAGCTCCGTTACAGTATCTTTTCCAGGCCGTCGATGATGTCCCGAATACTTTGCTGTTTGGTTTTGAGCGATGCACGGTTCACCACCAGCCGGGTGGTGATCTCGGCGATGGTCTCTACCTCAACCAGGCCGTTCTGGCGCAGGGTTTCACCGCTGGAGACCAGATCCACGATCCGTTCAGCCAGCCCAACGAGCGGACCCAATTCGATTGAGCCGTAGAGCTTGATAATCTCGGCCTGAATTCCCTTGGCGCTGAAGTGTCGTTCCGCCACGGTGGGGTACTTGGTGGCCACCCGGATATGGGACCAACGGGCCGGGTCGTCGCCCTTAGACAGTCCGGCCAGCTCTGCCACCACCATCCGGCAGTAGCCGAATTGCAGGTCCAGCGGTTCGTAGAGATCCTTTTCCTGCTCCAGGAGCGTGTCCTTGCCTACGATTCCCAGGTCAGCGCAGCCATATTCCACATAGGTGGGTACATCAGTGGCCCTGACGATCAGTGCACGCAGTCCCTGCTCGGGATAGTCGAAAACCAGCTTGCGGGAATCGTCCAACATGCTGGCAAGGTTGATGCCGATCTTGCCGAACAGCTCGATCGATTCCTCCAGGATACGCCCTTTGGGGATGGCGATGGTTAACAGGGTACTCATGATTCCTGTACCCGCTCAATGCTGGCTCCCAAGCCGGTCAGCTTGGCCTCGAGATGCTCATAACCACGATCCAGATGATAGATTCTTGATATTTCGGTGGTGTTATCGGCCACCAGGCCGGCCAGCACCAACGAGGCTGAGGCCCGCAGGTCGGTGGCCATAACCGGGGCGCCGGACAGTTTCCTGACCCCTTTGACCGTGGCTGAGTTGCCTTCGATCGTGATGTCGGCACCAAAGCGTTGCAGCTCAGAGACGTGCATGAAGCGGTTTTCAAAGATGTTTTCGCTGATCACGCTGGCGCCGTCCGCCACACACATCAGGGTCATGAACTGGGCCTGCATGTCGGTGGGGAAGCCGGGATAGGGGCGGGTTCTGATATTAACCGCCTGAGGACGTTTGGGACCCTTGACCCGCACCACGCCATCTTTGTTGGTGATCTCAACCCCGGCGTCCTGTAGCTTGAAACATAAGGCATCCAGGTGCTCCAGCTTCATGCCCTGAATCCTGACGTCGCCTCCGGTAATAGCGGCAGCGATCATGAAGGTGCCGGCCTCGATCCGGTCCGGCATCACCTCGTAGGCAGCCGGGCTCAGTTCATTGACACCCAGGACCCGGATGGTGTCGGTACCGGCCCCTTCGATCTTGGCCCCCATCCGGTTCAGGTAGTCGGCCAGATCCACGATTTCAGGCTCGCGGGCGGCGTTTTCCAGGACGGATTCACCTTTGGCAAGCGCCGCTGCCATCATCAGGTGTTCGGTTCCGCCCACCGTCGAGATATCGAAGTTAATCCGGGCACCTTTGAGCGGCTTCTTGGAAATCGCCTCCACGTAGCCGTGTTCAAGCCTGATTTCTGCCCCCAGAGCCTTCAGACCCTTTAAATGCTGGTCGATCGGGCGGGCGCCGATGGCACAGCCTCCCGGGAGCGAGACCCGCGCCCGGCCAAAGCGTGCCAGCAATGGTCCCAATACCAGCACTGAAGCGCGCATGGTTTTGACCAGATCGTAGGTGGCTTCCACGGTGTTGATCGGTCCGGCGTCGATCTGCAGGGTTGAGCCATTGCGTTCAATGACCGCCCCCAGTGATTCCAGCAGTTTGACCGTGGTGGTGATGTCCCGCAGTTGGGGAACGTTGGAGATGGTGCTGGCGCCAGGCGCCAGCACGGCCGCGATACAGATCGGCAGTGAGGCGTTCTTTGAGCCGCTGATGGTGACCGTGCCTTTGAGGCGATTACCGCCCTTTATGATGAGTTTGTCCACGCAGGTATCTCCAAAGCAAATGGTGCAATACTACTCTGTGATGCTGGAATGTAAAGGGGAAAACAAGGTTCCGCCGTGTCTATTGCTAATGCCGGGGCGGCAGCAGCTGCGGTAAGGTCCCTCTCACCTCCAGGACCGGGCCGTTACTGAGTTCTTGGTGGCTGCCGTAGTCATCGCCGTATTCACTGTCTGGCGCCGCCCAGGCGTACAATTTCTGGGAGTCCAACAATATCGGCTTTTTAGGGGTTTCAAAAACCCGCTGTTGCATCTCTTCGTCAAACAGCCCGATGCAACCGTGTGAAGCTGGTCTGCCGGGCAGGTCGCGGGCATGAATCCAGTAGCCCACATTTTTGTCATCGATGAAAAATCGCAGTGCGTTATCCATCGGGTATTGATCACCCTCTTCGGCCACCTTGTACAGTGATGAGGTATGGGTCAGGTGGCGGGCGTCTATCCTGAACATGCCGAGCGGGGTTTCGCTGCCGACCTTGCCGGTGGCGGCCGGCATGGAAAACTTCAAGACGCCTCGCTCGTAGGCGCCGATCCACTGCTCGCTCACATCCAGCAGCAGGTATTTTCGCCGTTGTCTGGCCGGTGCGTACTCCCGGGGCAGCGGGGTGTAGCCGCGGATGGTAGCCATATCTTCCGGCTCTTTGATAGTCATGCCAGGGTAAATGTGGCGGCGGTCGATTCGATTGAAACGCGCCACCCAGACCCAGTCTTTGCCATAGAGCGATTCCAGGCTGTCCTGAGGACGGATGAAGCGGGCATGCCAGCGTATCCCCTTCAGGCTGGGGTACTCAACCCGGGTCAGGTCCTCATCTGCCTTGTCAAGCAGCGAGGCCCCCGGCTCATCAACGGCATCCGGTGTCCGCAACACCGTGAAGCTTACCAGCAGGACAGTGAAAAATCCTATCAAGACGACCCGATGGGTCCAGCGCATACGACTGAAACGCATGGTCGGGTTACTCCACCGTCACACTTTTAGCCAGGTTGCGTGGCTGATCCACATCCGTGCCCTTGAGTACGGCGATGTGGTAGGCCAACAGTTGCAACGGCACCGACAGCAGGATCGGGTCCAGGTCCTCCCCCAGGCTCGGCAGCTCCAACACCGCCTCGGCCTTGGCCCGTACATCGGTATCTCCCTGGGTGCAGATGGCAATCACCCGGCCACCACGGGCGATGACTTCCTCCATGTTGGAGAGTGTCTTCTCATAGGCACTGTTTTTTGGCACCAGCACCACCACCGGCATCTCTTCATCAATCAGGGCGATCGGGCCGTGTTTCATCTCGCCGGCCGGATAGCCTTCGGCGTGGATGTAGGAGATCTCCTTCAGCTTGAGAGCCCCTTCCAGGGCGATCGGGTAGTTTTTGCCTCTTCCCAGGTAGAGGAAGTCGCGGGCATGCATATACTGCTTTGCCACTTTCTCCGTTTCATTGTTGATGCCCAGGCATTGTTCCAGCAGCTCGGGCAGTTTTTTCAGGCCGGCGATCATGCTGCGGCCCTGGGCCACATCCAGCTTGCCGATGGCGCGGCCCAGACGGATGGTGAAAAGGTGCAAGGCGGCTAACTGGGTAACAAAGGCCTTGGTGGAGGCCACCCCGATCTCGGGGCCGGCATGGGTATACAGTACGCCGGCCGCTTCGCGGGCAATGGAGGAGTCCAGCACGTTACAGATGGCCAGGTTGAGAGCCCCCAACTGTCTGGCCTCCCGCAGGGCTGCCAGGGTATCGGCGGTCTCGCCGGACTGGGAGATCACCATCACCAGGGTGCGGTTGTCAATCACCGGCTTGCGGTAGCGGAATTCAGAGGCGATATCCACCTCCACCGGGATGCGGCAGTGCTCTTCGATCAGGAACTTACCGGTCAGGGCGGCGTGCCAGGAGGTGCCGCAGGCCACAATCACCATCCGGGTAATGGTTTGCAGGGTGGCGTCGTCGTACTTCAGGTCTTCCAGGTGTACATCCCCGGCTTCTTCCTGAAAGCGGCCAGCCAAGGTGTCGCGCACCGCCCGGGGCTGCTCGTGGATCTCCTTGAGCATGAAATGTTTATAACCGCCCTTCTCTGCCATCAGCGGCGACCAATCGATATGGCGCGGCTGCTTCTCCAGCGTTTGACCAGCGATGGTTGAAAAACTGGCAAGGCCATTGCGGAAGACGGCCAGATCACCATCTTCCATGAAGACCATTTCGCGGGTGTGTGCCAGGATGGCAGGGATATCGGAGGCAACGAAAAACTCGTTGTTGCCAAGACCCACCACCATCGGCGAGCCGACCTTGGCGGCGATCAGCGTGCCTGGTTCGTCGAGACAGAGCACGCAGACCGCAAAGGCGCCCTGTAGTTCCTGCAGGGCCGTACGGACAGCGCTTTCGAACGGTGCGCCCTGCTTGTGTTTTTCCTCTACCAGGTGGGCGATCACCTCGGTGTCGGTTTCGCTGGAGAAGGTATGTCCGGCAGCCTTCAGCTGCTCGCGCAGTGACAGGTAGTTCTCAATGATCCCGTTGTGCACCACCACGATTGGACCGGCTTTGTGCGGATGGGCGTTGGTCTCGGAAGGGCGGCCGTGGGTGGCCCAGCGGGTATGTCCGATGCCAATGGTGCCGGTCAGCGGCTGTTCTTGCAGCAGTTTTGCCAGATTGATCAGCTTGCCTTCACTACGGCGTACCGCGATGCCGTCAGGTTGCAGGGTGGCGATGCCGGCTGAGTCGTAACCGCGGTATTCCAGTTTGCGCAGGCCTTCAAAGATAATCGGGGTGGCCTCTTGGGGGCCGATATAGCCAACGATTCCACACATTGCTGGTATTTTTCCTTTCCGGTATTCACCTGATGATGGTGAAATGGATTATCCTGTTAGTAAAACGCAATAATTTCACTCAATAATGCTGACAAGTCAAGGATTTCTGTGGGGGTAGTGCTGTGGCGGTTTGGCTGACGGGGCTGCCGTTTTACTCCGGTTGTAGTGCCGGACCAGTGCTGCCACCTTGGGGTTGCCGTGGCCCAGAGCTGGTGTAATCTCCTGTAAACGGCCAGTGACGGATACCTGCTTGCCATCGTTGATGGTCAACTCCACAATACCCAGGGCTTCCCCACCCTTGCCTGCCTGTACCACCGTGCAGTTGCCATTTTGCGCAGGTTGTTCCAGTCTGGTGTGGGAATCGCCCCCGACAATCAGGACCGGAATCAGGCTCGGACTGGCGCCGCCACACAGCTCCTGCGCCAGAGCCAGATCTCGCTTGTAGCCCTGATGGGTCAGCAGGATTACCAGATCGGCGGTCAGCTCTGCCTCGCTGATCTGATCTTGAGCCGCTTCCAATGCAGAGCCGAAGCTGAGCTCTGCAACAGCGCCGGCCGGCAGCCGAGAGGCGCTTTCCCCCATCAGGCCGATTACCGCTACCCGCAGACCGGCACGATTAAAGTAGACCCGCGGCTGGGTTCCTGCCAGGCCGGACATGTTGGCAGCTACCACCGGAAAGGCGGCTCCTGCTATCCGTTTTTGCAACACCTGTCTGCCGAGCGAGAGGTCGTTGATACCCAACGCCATGGCATCAAATCCGATCAGGTTCATCAGTTGAATGACGGATCTGCCTTGGGAGCGATCGGCCCAGGAATTTCCCTGGAGCATGTCTCCTGTAGCCAGAAGCAAGCCGGGATGCTCACGGCGTAACAGCTCGATCTGGCGTGCCAAGCGGGCTGCGCCGCCGATCTGTGCAGGGCTGCCCGCCTGACTCACTGGATTCGCCTGGCCGTGAAAGTCGTTCAGGTACAGGATTCTGAGGGTAACCGGTGAGGCAACGGCAGTTCCCGTGCAGGACAACAGCACCAGCAGGCTGGATAGGAGTTTTTTCATGGGTATCCTCGATCTGTGTAGCTGCTGCAAAAATGTTACCCGCTTATTGATCAGCTATAGCACAATCGGCGTGCTACGGCCAGTCACAGGTTGCTTGTGCTTATGTCTTGAAGATAGGCTGGTTTTCCCCTATCATTTTTATCTGGTACAGACAAGGAGACGGCGGAATGCATGTTGAACAGATGAAGGTGGTCCTGCGGGAGATGTTGACCAAGACCGATCTGACTCCCTGCGTGGTGGGCCACCGCGGCGTCGGCAAGACTGCCGGTATTGTGCAGGTATGCCGGGAGATCGGCTGGCGGTATCAGCCGCTGCGTCTGGGGCAGATGGAGGTCGGCGATCTGGTGGGAATCCCGTACCGCGAGGGCGAGGTTATGCGCTGGTCGCGACCTTCCTGGTGGCCGGCTGATGACGATCCACCCACCCTGGTTCACTGTGATGAACTGAACCGGGCCCAGCAGGAGGATACCCTGCAGGCCATTTTCCAGTTTGTGGAGCCGTCGGCCGAGGGGCTGCAGCGGGCACTGCACACCCATCGCCTGCACCCCCGTCACAAGGTGGTGGTCACCATCAATCCACCGGATGGCAGCTATCAGGTGGCCACCCTGGACCGGGCCCTGATTGACCGGATGGTGATGTTGTATGTTGAAACCGACTACCAGTGTTGGGCCCGCTATGCCGCAGCCAGGGAACTGGACGGCGAGGTGCGGAGTTTTCTGTCCGGTAACAGCGGAATGCTGGCCAGGCAGGGGGCGCCGATGGATATGCAGGTGGAACCCACCGAGCGGGGCTGGGAGATGGTCAGCAGCCTGCGGCAACACTGCCGTTTTCCCGGTGACCTGTCCATGGAGGTCTACGCCGGTATCATCGGCAAGGAGGCGGCTATTACCTTTATGCGCTGGCTGGCTGATCGGTCTGGCCGGCCTCTGACCGCCCGTGAGATTCTTGATGATTGGGCGGCCGTGGCCGAGCGGGCCGCTGCACAGCGTGACGACGTCCAGGCTGCCACCATCAACGATCTGCAAACCACCCTGCAGATGCTGCCACAGTTGGACGAACAGCAGGAGAGTGCACTGATCGCCTATATTGACGTCCTGCCGCGCGATCTGCGTTTTGGGTTCGTCAAGACCTTGCTGCGGATTCCGGCGGTGGCTCTGGCCATCAGTCAGGACAAGTACGACAGCGTGGTGTTTGAGGCCATTCGGGCCATTGGCGATGAGGCCGGTGTAACGGCACGTTGACGTTGCAATTTGTACCCTGCCGTTTTGGCTGGCAAACCAGTTTTGAGGCTGGCACGCAGCGCAGCGTTCCGGCCTTGACTGTTTCTGGTTGACTGAGCTGGACAGGCGGGGCAATCGCGTTATACTTGGCAGGCAACGAATACTTCTGGGGTAGCGAAAGGAGAGAGTACATATGGCAACCAGGATTCAGGTGGTATTTTACAGCATGTACGGCCATGTTTACCGGATGGCCGAGGCGATTGCCGAAGGCGCACGGAGTGTGGAAGGGTGTGAAGTACAGGTGCTGCAGGTGGCGGAACTGATGCCCGATGCGGTGCTGGAACAGTATGGCGCCAAGGCTGCCCGGGCCGCGTTCGCCCATGTCCCTGTCGCGGTTCCGGCCCAGTTGGCCGAAGCCGATGCGGTCATCTTCGGCACTCCGACCCGCTTTGGCAATATGACGGCCCAGATGCGTAACTTTCTGGACCAGACCGGCGGCCTCTGGGCAAAGGGAGCCCTGGTGGGTAAGGTGGGCAGCGTCTTTGCCAGTACCGGCACCCAGCATGGCGGCCAGGAAACCACCATCACCAGCTTTCACACCACCCTGCTTCACCATGGCATGATTGTGGTGGGTGTGCCCTATACCGAACAGCGGCTGGTCACTATGACCGAGATCACCGGCGGCACACCCTATGGCGCAACCACCCTGGCCGCTGCCGATGGCTCACGGCAACCATCGGAAAATGAGTTGGCCATTGCGCGCTTCCAGGGCGCCCATGTGGCCGCCATAGCCAAAAAGCTGAAGGACTAACCGGCCCGCTAACGACTGCTTACGGGGTAACCTGCAACCCCTCGGGAGCCATGAGGGTCAGCGGGTTCAGGTCCGGATGGTACATGTCGATGTAGAGCCGGTATTCGGTGCCGGTGGAGTCGATCAGACGGTACAGATCCACGATATGATTTTCCTCGTTGGGGCCAACGTTGCCGATCCGTTCGAACTGCAGCGGCTGGTTATTGCGGTCCCGCAGACGCCGCAGGTAGACCTTTGACATGGTGGGACCTTCAAACAGGTCGGCGCCACCCAGCTTGATCGGGTTTTCCTTGCTGTAGCCGTAGCCCTGGCCGGCGTAGGTCTGGCTGCTGGACGGGGCGACTGCTTGCACGGCAGGGCCGGTAATGGCTGATGGTACTTGCCTCCGTGCCCGGCGTTGGCTGTCCAGGCGATCGCGGGACACGCCTTCGACCGGCTCTGCCCAGGTATTCACCTGGAGCAGTAGCAGGCCGGCAGTGAGGAGTAGTGTGGGACGCAGCAGTGCAGAAAATTTCATGGGATACCTCCGGGACAGTAGTCACTTGTCTGTATTTATACCAAGAGAATGAACCGTATGCAAAAATTGACTGCCAAATCTGCCTGCCATGCTGTCTGCCTGTCCGTGCTGATAGCGGTAGTGCTGTCATCCACGGCATGGTGCAGCGACCAGATTGCCCAGCGTGATGAACTGATCGCCCGCCGCCGATTGGTACAGAGCCTCGAGTCATCCGGCCGTTTTGACGAGGCGCTGGCCCAGGCCCAAAAGAATCTTGCCGCTGCCCGGTCGATATTTGGCAACGACCACCGCGATGTGGCCTTGAGTCTGGACCGGATCGCCTCGATCCTGCGCAAACAGGGTCAGTATCTGCAGTCGGAACAGTATTATCAGCAGGCCCTGCAGCTGGTGCGCCGCCACCAGCAGGAGGCGCCCTTGGACGTGGCGGCTGCCCTGCAGAACCTGGCTGGTCTGTATCGCGGGATGGGTCGTTACCGTGATGCCGAGCAGCAGTATCGCGAGGCGCTGCGCATCGCCAACGGGGTCAGTCCGCAGCATCCGGAGTATGGTTATGTTGCCGCATTCATCGGCGACATCTCCGATAACCTTGCGGTGCTGTATCGTGACCAGGGGCGTTATGCCGAGGCCGAGCCGTTGGTCAAGGCTGCCGTCGAGCGAACCACCAGGGCCGCTCAACCTGATCGTCTGAGTAGGCAGATGAACCTCTCCATGGATCGGCAGCAACTTGAGCAGGCACTGCAGATGATGAACCTGGCCAACCTGTACATCGCCATGAAACGTATGGGCGAGGCGGAGCGGCTGGTGGTGGATGCCCTGGCAATCCAGCGTCGCATTCTGGGTGATGATGATCCACGCGTGGCCCAGGGGATGCACAACCTGGCCAGCCTCTACGTTGAGACCGATCGGCTCCAGCAGGCCGAGCCGTTGTTACAGCAGGCCATCACGACGGCCCTGCAGGTGTATGGCCCCAGAAATCCCGAGGTGGCCATCTATCTGGACACGCTGGCATCGCTGTATCGCAAGGGTGGGGCCTACGAACGAGCCAAGCCTTTTGCGGAGCGGGCGGTGGAGATCGCCGAGGACACCCTGGGACCGGCCCATGGCCGCACCGCCTTGTTGCGTAACAATCTGGCCGTGCTCTACCTTGCGATGGAAAACCATGCTGCCGCCGAACAGCTGCTGCGTAAAACCCTGGCCGACAGTCAGGCCAACCTGGGTCCGCACCATCCAGAGCTGTCGGCAAAGCTGACCAACCTGGCCGAGGCGGTGGGGGCTCAGGGCCGGCATCTCGAGGTGCATCAACTCTACGGGCGGGCTCTAGCCATCGAGGAGCGGACCCGTGACGATCTCTTCCTGCTGCTCTCCGAGGAGCAGAAGCTCACCTACCTGCAGGAGCGGATGATCCAGGTGCAGTATTACCTGCTGCACAGCCGACTGCTGGCAACCACCCAGCCTTCGGCTGTCCGTGACGCCTTTGAGGTCTGGCTGCGCTGGAAAGGGATCGTGATGGAATCCCAGGTCCGCTATCAGGAGGCACTCTCGAGAAGTGATGATTCCGCCCTGCAGACGCTGTTTGACTCCCTGACTACAGTACGGCGGGAACTGGCCGGGCTGCGGCTGCGCCAACCGGCCGCCGCCGAACTGCAGCACCATCTGCAGACCATTACGACCCTTGAGGAACGTAAAAACACCCTGGAAGGACAACTGTCCCGTGCCAGTGCCGTCTATGCCCGGGCCCGCTCCGCCGGCCAGATGGACAGTGCGGCGTTGGGGCGTCTGCTGCCCAAGGGGGCGGCCTATCTTGATATCGCCCTGGTCAGGGATTGGCAGTTCCAGCCCCTTGCGTTTAAAGGGTGGCGTTATCTGGCCTTTTTGTACCGCCCCGATCGGGAAAAGGTTGAGCTGATTGACCTGGGCAGGGCGCAGGAGCTTGAGCCTTTGGTGGCAGCCTACCGTGAGGAGATCGGCAGACGGGCCAGCGCGGATGCCCGGCACAGTGTTCAGCAGCTGCACCAACTGGCCACAAGCCTGTATCAACGAGTAATTATGCCGCTAACGCCGCACCTGAACGACGTTTCACAGCTGGTGATCAGCCCGGATGGCGCGCTGAATCTGGTGCCGTTCGAGGTGTTCAAGGGGCCGGATCAGCACTATCTGATTGAGCGGTATGCCCTGCGCTACCTGCCTTCCGGTCGCGATCTGGCCCGTCTGGCTGCGACCGCCCGTTATCGTGGTGATGCCCTGATCCTGTCCGATCCCGACTATGATCTACAGATTGGAACCACACAACCTCGGCAAGAACTGGTTGCAGCGTTGCAAGGGATCAGGTTCAACCGTCTGCCGGATACCCGCCGCGAGGCTGACGCCATTGCCGGCCTGATGCGGACGGGGATGGGCCTTCAGGTTCGCAACCTGAGCGGTGCGGCGGCCTGTGAACAACTGCTCTTTGACAAGCCTCAGCCAGCCCTGTTGCATCTGGCCACCCATGGATTCTTTTTGCAGGAAGAGACGAAAGGCGCCAGTGGCAGCGAGACCCGCGGGCTCAAGGCGGTCCTGGTCGGCCGCAGTGATGCCCAGACATCGTCCATCCCCATTACGAACCCGATGCTGCGCTCCGGTATTGTTCTGGCCGGGGTAAATCGTTCATTGCAGCAAGGTGGCACTGAGGGGTTAGTGACCGCTGAGAAAATTTTGGGCATGCGGTTGCAGGGCACCGATCTGGTAACCCTTTCGGCCTGTGAAACCGGGGTTGGGGACCTCCAGGCCGGAGAAGGGGTGTTTGGCCTTAAACGGGCTTTCATCCTGGCCGGTGCCCGCAGCCTGGTGTTAAGTCTCTGGTCGGTACCCAGTCGGGAAACCACTGAACTGATGACCGCCTTTTATCAGCAGATGGCGGCCGGGGTTCCCAAGGCCACCGCCCTGCGGCAGGCCCAGTTGGCCATGCTGCGCAAACACCCCCATCCCTTTTATTGGGGGGCCTTTGTGTTGGTGGGTAGTCCTGATTAGCCTGTGGGCGATTCGTGCAACAAAGGCCGCTTTCCAGAAGGAGGGCGGCCTTTGTTTGATGACTCTCCAAATGAATTGACGAGTGATCTGTTGCTGGTGCTGCTATTTAGCCGTTGTCAGGGCGGCAGGTTGCTTTACTTTTCTCGGTTTTTTGGGTAGAGCCGGGGCTTTTGCCACGGGGATGCTGACAGCCATCGGCACAAACAAGGCTGGATCGCCCGGCTGTAGCGTGCCGTAATGGCTGGAGGCGATCTTCCTGACGATTCCATCGCTGAACTGAATGGTGGCCTTAAGTGCTGCCACTTCCAGTACCTTGCCGACTCCCCACGCAATCGCACCGGGATGGCTTACAACGGTACCTTGTTTGATAGTCATGTTTTCTCCTTGTCGTGCTGAGTTACCAGCATCCAGTAGTTTTGAGGATACGGTGTGATAAGCCCTCGCCGGAGATTGTCGCAGTAGGTTGATGGAGTTAGCCGGAGTGGTGAGCGCGCAGGGGTGGCAAGGGCGAATTGATTGCTGGTGGCAGGTCAGTAGAGTAACTGTACGCCATTGTCATGGTTATTGATAGGAGATTGTGCTGCTTTGCCAAAATACGGGCTGTTGTCAGGTGGATACGCTATCTGGAATCGCACCTTTTCCATCTTACATACAGCTGCTCAACCTTTTCTCTGGCCCAGGGCGTCCGCCGCAAAAAGGCTAAGCTGGAGGTGACACTCGGGTCGTAGCTGAAGCAGCGGATATCGATATGCTTGGCCAGCTCCTCCCAGCCGAACTCCTCCACCAGCTGGGTCAAAATCGTCTTCAGCGTCATGCCATGCAGGATATCGGATGGTTGTTGGTTGTTCATAATCTGTGCGGGCCTCGGTTGGTGATGCCTATGAATGCGAGCAGCTTGCGCTCCCGGGCCACCAGGTCCCGCAGCTTTTCAAGATCATTTTCTTGCGATTGTAGACCTTGATGAGTACAAAAGAAAGTTGTCTCGTGCGCGCTGCCAAGAAAGCGGCTTAAATGTAGTCTATCGGCCCAGCCCAACGGACTGCTTGCAAATAACTGATGTCTCTATTACAGTAACCGTAGTTACTGTAATTTAAGAATGGGTGGTGCCCATGAAATTTTACAACCGTACCGATGAGCTGGCAGAGCTGGCAAGCCTGTATGGCCAGGCCACTACTAGTGGCCGGATGACCGTCCTGACTGGTCGCCGTCGAGTTGGCAAGACCGTGCTTGCTCTTGAATCTGCCAAGCAGCACAAGCATATCTACCTGTTTGTTTCCAAAAAGGCCGAATCTCTGCTCTGTCAGGAGCACCTTGAAGAGATCAGGCGACAGTTTGCCCCGCCTCTGGTTGGTGAGATCCGGCACTTCAGAGATATCTTCCTACTGATGATCGAACTGTCCCGGGTTGAACGGATCACCCTGATCATTGATGAGTTCCAGGAGTTCTTCAGTATCAACCCGGCGGTCTATTCCGAGCTGCAGGGGATCTGGGACCGTAACAAGGCCACCTGCCAGCTGAACGTGATCTTTATCGGTTCAGTGCACTCGCTGATGCATCGTATATTCCAGGATCAGAAGGAACCGCTGTTCGGCAGGGCCGACCGGATCATGTTTCTCAAGCCGTTCAGCATCAAATCCATCCATGACGTGATCAGTGACCACGGCCATGCCGATCCCCAGACGCTGTTTGATACCTATGCGGTTACTGGTGGGCTGCCCAAGTATCTTGAACTGCTGGCGGAGAATAATGCCCTGGGCAGGGCACAGATGTTTGATTTTATGCTCAGGCCATTCTCACCGTTTTTGAACGAGGGTAAGAACCTGCTGGTCGAGGAGTTCGGCAGAGACTACGGCACCTATTTTTCGATACTGGAGCTTATCGCCAGTGGGAAAACAGCCAGAAGCGAGATTGAGTCGGTGCTTGAGATTCACACCGGTGCCTACCTTGCCAAGCTGGAAGGCGAGTATGCGCTGATTGACCGGCATCGTCCGATTACCGCCAAGCCGGGTGGCAGACTGCAAAAATACTACATCAGCGACAACTTCTTAAGCTTCTGGTTCAGGTTTATCTATCGCAATCTTTCAGCGGTTGAAACCGGCAACTATGACTATATACGTCAGGTCATCGTACGGGATTATGCCACCTGGTCAGGCAGGGTATTGGAGCGGTTTTTCCATGAACTGTTTGCCCAGACCGGCCGCTATAACCGGATCGGCTCTTATTGGGAGCGCGGCAACAAAAATGAGATTGACCTGGTGGCAGTTAACGACCTTACCAAAGAGCTGGTCATTGCCGAGGTCAAGCAGAACAGGGGGCGGATCAACCTTGTCGAGCTGGAAAAGAAGGCCCACAACCTCTGCATGGAGTTTCAGGGGTACAGCATCAGCTACAAGGCACTTGGGATAGAGGATATAGGAGATTACCTGTTGTCATCTGAGGAGGCGTGATGACAGCAAACGCACCTGAGTGTGTCGGTACTGGAATGAGTTGCTGCTGTCTGGCCGAGCTGAGGTCGTTTTTCTTAATGGAGCTATCCTTTAATAGTTGAGCGACGTATTAAAGGATAGCTTTGCTTGCTGCTGACTTGCGTTGCAGGGGAGAATCATCGGTAGCTCGCTCCGGTCAAGGCTTTCAAGCAATCGCAGGTATTCCTTCTGACTCTCCCACACGCAGCAGGAGATGAAGTTGATAAACGGCGGCAAGCGTCTTGGTGCAGTGGATAATCATTTGTTAATAGCCTGCCGTAACAGGTTACTGGGTTTGAAGGTCAGCACCTTGCGGGCCTCGATGGTAATGGCTTCGCCGGTCTGGGGATTGCGGCCTTGCCGGGCCTCCTTTTGTTTGACTTCAAAGTTGCCGAAGCCGGAAACCTTGATGGACTCGCCTGCCTCCAGCGATTCCTTCATGACGGCAAAGACCGATTCCAGCATCTCAACGGAATCTTTCTTGGACAGGCCGGTGGTGGAGTGGATGTGGTCTGCGATGTCTGCTCTGGTCACTGTAATTCTGCTTTCATAGGGTTTTATTGGTCGGCAGGGGTTGAAGTTAGCGAGGGTCTACAGCAATTAAGTATCATGTCCCCTGAACACTCGTCCCCTGAACACTCCTGAACAACTGCGTTTAAACCTGGGGATATGGGTAATCTGGATAGACAGAGGGCAGGATCATTGCTCTACGCAAAAAAATAGTCTGTGGGACATCCTGCCGAGTAAATCGGTTCGTTAACGGCTCCAGATAAGGTTGCCTCTCCCACAGACTACTTATGGATAAACAGTACCCCCGGCAGATAAGAAAGTCAATATGAGCGATCTGATAACCCTTAACGTCTCCGACCGTGAGGTAGACATCCATCTGACGCGGCTGTTGGCCAAGGGCCAAAACATGCGGCCGGTGATGCGGGAAATTTCCCATGATATGCGTGACGCTGTGCTGGAGAACTTTGAGCGGGAAGGCAGACCCAACCCCTGGAAGAAGTCGCGCCGGGCAGCAAAACAGGGTGGCAAAACCCTGCAACATACCCGGCGACTGATGAAATCCATCACTCCTGACAGCAGCGTGGATACTGCCGGTGTGGGAACAAACCTGAATATGCTGCCATCTGTAGATAATCAGTACATTCAATATCATCCGTTTAAGGGGTTGAAGAAGCCGTTTAAAGCTGAAAAAGACCGACACCGTGAACGGTTCTTGTCGCATGATGAGATTGCAAGTCTATGGGCGGCCCTTGAACGCAAGGATTTAGCTATGACGGCTGGTATTAAGGTGGCCTTGAAGCTGATCTTGCTGACTGCTCAGAGGCCAAGCGAAGTCGCGGGAATGCATGCGAGCGAGATTGAGGGGAGTTGGTGGACTATTCCGGGAGCACGAACGAAGAACGGTAAATCTCACCGTGTATACTTGTCGCAAACTGCGCTTTCTTTAATTGGAAGCATTGAGGGCAGGGGCTACCTTTTCCCGTCTTCCGTTGGTAAGGGAGGAAGGCATATAACGGGAAATGCGCTCAACTACGCATTGCGCCGTAATGTTGCTGTTCCTGTTGTTGATGGAGATGGAAACCCTGTCAGCCTGGAAAATGGCATGCCTGCTACGGAGAACAGGCTGGGGGTTGTAGAGCATTTTACTCCCCATGACTTGCGGAGAACTGCAGCTACCCTTCTGGCCAAAGACAAAATTCCTTTTGAACAGCGGGAGCGTGTCCTTAATCATTCGTTGGGGAAGCTAGACAAGACATATAATAAGTACGACTTTGACGAGGAAAGGCGGAATGCTGCTGAAACATTGGAACGCCGTATAATGCTGATAGTCAGCGGTACAGGCGGGAAAGTCATCCCAATTAGCTTCGGCAAGAAGGCCGCTTGACATTCTTTTGGGTGATGGCATAGGATACCATAATGAAACGTAGTGCAACTCTGGTCATTGACCGGAAGGAAAATCGGACTGACGGCAGCATATTACAAGCTGTTGTTTGGTTGCTGCCGATCCCTCTCAAAGGCTCACTACATCGCTATAAATACAGGTTGTATTATGGCAAAGAGGGTGAGTGCCTGGTTCGCTACGACAATGAGCAGGGCAAAGGAGACCATCGGCACATTGCCGGTTCCGAAGAACCCTACCAGTTTGTTGATATACCAACGTTGCTTCATGACTTTAGGCAATCCATCAGAGATACGGGGGCTGATATATGACCGCACGGATAGCAATAAAAAATACAGACGGCTTCTTCGATGAGCTGGAAAGAGATTGGACGGCGATTGACCGGGGGGAAGCGGTCCCTGGTCCGGTGCATAGGGTGTACTTTGAATCGGCAGAAGCCTTGTCAAAAGTGCTTACCAAGCAACGTCATCAACTTTTATGTGCGCTTCACGCGAATAGTGGCTTAAGCATCCGAGCCTTGGCAGCACTGCTGCAACGGGACTATAAAAACGTCTATCAGGATGTAAAGATTCTTGAAGAGGCGGGGTTGATTGAAAGGGACAGCAGTAATCATATTACTGCTCCACATGAGAGGTTGACTATTGAGCTGCCTCTTGCAGCTTAATCGTTGAAGAATTAGTATTTTGAATATGTGATTTGAAATATAACTTGGTGTTGACTATCGCTGTTTTAATACAATTGATTGTAAGTCCAATAAAATATTTGACAACATTATTACTCCGGCAACTAAACTGCTCAATTATGCTGCATAGCTCACGCAGCGATGCTCGACA